>CAWISP010000023.1:0-10457 GCA_963838775.1 uncultured Acidimicrobiales bacterium | reverse complement strand
GGCGCGTCGAGCCTCATCCCTGGCGAAGTGACGCCGTCGAACATGCCGCGCAGGTCACCGGCCACCAGCCGGCGGAGCTCGACCGCGACGTTCCGACCGTCGGCGGCCAAGCCGGCGACGTCTGTGCCCAGTGCCCGCGCGGAGTGCTCCTCGGGATACAAGAGCGCGTCCACGACCATCGGCAGGGTGGGACCGGTTGGCGTTCCCCCGTCGCTTGGGGTCGATGCCGGAGCGAGTGACGATGCTTCGCCCACGGCCACGTCGAGTGCACTGCGCTCGGTGGGGAGCAGGGCGCGCCCCAGGCTCGCCGTCGCCAGCGACGCCAGCAACTCGCAGCGCTGCCTGGCCACGTCCTCGTCGTCGGTCCCGACCGCTGACGCCGACGGCACGGCGTCGAGAGGGTTCAGTCTGATCGAGCCTCCGGGGCGCAGGGCCACGGGCTCGACCCCCCAGGCGCGCGCCAGGGCGCCGTACTCACCTTTGGGGTCGACAACCCAGGCCCGACGCCCCCATACGGCCAGACGCCACAGGTAGGTCTTCACGAACGCGCTCTTGCCCCGGCCGATCTGGCCGATCACCACCATGTTGGGGTTGGTGAGATGCCCGCTCCGGTAGAGCTCGAAGGGGTCGTAGGCGAAGGCGCCCCCGAGCAGGTCGCGTCCGATCAGGACACCACGCACACCGAGTCCCGCTTCGGACGCGAACGGATACGCAGCGCCGAGGTGCCGGGTGGTGGCCTCGTGTGCGGGAACGCCCACCGACCAACCTTGAGCGGGTCACCTTGCCGCGTTCCTGGCCGTGGACCTCTCATCGCAGCCTCAGGCCCCACGACAGCGGGGCTCGGTCATGGAGCGTGCGCTGGGTGAACGTAGATTGGTGTGAGACCCGTCTTCACGGAGGCGAATAGCAATGACACATGCGGTCGTGGTCCAAGTGAAGCTCGACCCGAACTCGGACGTCGGACACCGACACGCGATCCTGAACGACTTCGTGATTCCGGAGGTGAGAGCTCTGCCGGGTTTCCGGAAGGGGATGTGGATGAACGACGATCAAGGGACCGGCACCTGCGTGGTCGTGTTCGACTCCGAGGACAGCGCCCGATCAGCTGTCACTGCGCTGACACCCGTCGGTGGCCCCCCGGTCATCAGCAGCACGGTCTGCGCAGTGGAGGTCGAGGTCTAGCTGCATCGGGGCGAGAAGTGGTTCGCGTGCCCCGGGAACGCTCAGACCAGGCCGCGACCGAGGGGAAGCGTGCACATGAAGGTGTTGGCCTGGTCCCCGTAGCACCGGCGGAGCTCGAGCCCGGCCTGTCCGGCGGCCTGCTCGACCCGACCACATGCCTCTTCGAGTGCATCGGGGTCCGCCGCGCTCACCGTCACGTAGCCCGAGAAGCGATACTGCGCGTGACCGTCGGCGAGCTCGACCTCGCGGTGGACGAGGATCTCCTCTTCGCGTCGTCGTCTCGCCGTGGCCAGGAATCCCCCCCGTCGGCGGAGCTCGGCATCGGCGATGTCCGCGGTGCGCGCCTGCTCCACCTTTCGCGACGCCTCGATCGGTCCCAGCGGTTCCATGACGAGCGACACGGCCCGTCGGATCTCCGACGGCAACAGGAGAGGCCCGAGGAAGTCGGGCCCGACGTCGGTGCGCGGCCACTCCGACACCCAGTACGTGGTGTGCCACGTGCCGTCGGCGCGGAGCCGGCTCCATTCCGAGGCCACACCCATGGGCCACGGCCAAGGCTCCTCGGTCGATGGGGATTCCACCGTTCGTCGTAGGGGGATCTGCCCCCCGGGCTGGTGCGTGGCGCCGGCGCCGTAGGCCCCGCGGAGCGCGGCCGTGAGCATCGGGGGCGACAACACTGCCTCCACGTCGATCGAGGCGTCCGCCAGTCGCCGACGCAGAGCGGCCGCCTCACGCAGGAGCACGACGCACGCCCCTGTCTCCCCACCACCGGCGCTCTTCACGGCCCGCGCCGAACGCCCGGCATGGATGGTCACCGCCAGGAGCACCTCGTGGCGCAACGCCTCGGCCGAGGCGTCCACGAGCGCCGCGTACGAGGCACGGGCGGCGTCGAGCCCCGTCTCACTCCGACGGGCGTCGGTGTCTCCATCGGTTTCTCCGTCGAACCCGGCCTCGGTGTCGGCTCGGACAGGCCGACGAACGACGCCCGCGGGCACGACGCGCTCCACCCACTGCAGTCGGTGGGGGGCCGATCCGTCGCGGGCCAACGAAGCCAGGACTCCCGACCACGCACCGACACGGCGCACCTTGTCGGCCTCGCTCAGGAGCACGAAGCCCGACGCCGAGGCGCCGAGCACCGCCGTGTACGTCCGGCGCGAGCGATCGTGCAGGACCCCGATTCCCGTTGCGCCCGAGACGATGGACTCGTCCTGCCCCCGCCCATTCGGGTCCACGGCGATGAGTCGCACTCCGGCAAACGGGCCCGGCCCACTTCGGGACCGCCGTCCGAGCGCGACGGCATGACGCAAGGCATCGGGCGCCCACTCCTCGGGCGTTCGTCCGCCGATCGGCCAGGTGGCGACACCGACCCCGATGGCCAGGATCGCCACGGCCACCACCACCCCGACCGGTGAGGCCGACGCTCGCAGCACCCCGACCCCGACCACCAGCGCGACGGCCACGGCACCGATCTGTCCTCCCCGCCACCCCGCCACGAGACCACGGCGCTCGAGTGGCCCGAACCGGTACCGGGGCGGTGACCCGTCATGCACCGGCACGACCCGTGGTTCCGTCGTCGTCGGAACGAGCAAGAGCGCCGTCCGTCGTTCGCGCCACCTGACCCTTTGCTCCAGGGACATCGGCGCGCTCCACGTCGGGTGCCTCGGCTCCCGGGAAACCAGGTGTGGCCGTCGCTCCCGGCACGGTGTCTGCCCCGGCCGCGGGGGGACGACGAGCGGCGCGCCTGCCCCGCAGCGCCGATGCTGCATCGGGATCTCCGGCCACCATGGCGATGGGTGGGGCCGCCCGCCGATCCGCTATCCATCCCTGCGCCGCCTACGACTGCCGCTCCGGCTCCGCCGCACTTCCGGCGCCGACCGCACTTCCGGCGCCGACCGCACTCCCCCCTCCGGAACCGACCGTGGCCACCGTCCCGACGGTCCCGGCTTCGTCTCCTTCCGATGCCGTCCCGGGATTCTTCGCCAGGTCGAGCGCAAGGTTCCTGCCGCTTGCGAGAGGGGAAACGGTCGCGCTCTTGAGTCGATGTCGTGTCGCTTCAAGGTGGGCGACAGCACCTGCCTCGACGGCCGGGACCAGCCGCAGCAGGGTGAACGGCGAGAGGATGGCGATCATGAGCAGGGCGATCCCCGTCACCACGGCCGCGAAACCTCCACCGTTCCCGCTCGACGACGCTCCTAGACCGCCGGCGGTCGCACCGGCGGCCAGCGCAAGCACCGCCGCCACGACGAACTTCGACAGCACCAGGGCGACGAGCGTGTCGGCGAGCCGCCGACACCAGTGCGCCACCGACGGCCACACGAGGGCCGCCAATGCCAAGGGGAGAAAGAGCACGGCCACCGACACCGCCGCGGCGCGGACCACCAGCTCCAGCCACAGCACGAGCGCGGTGGCGGCCACGACGAGACCGCCGAGGAAGACGACGAAGCCGGGGACGGGCGACACCGTGGCGGCAGGGATCAGGAACTTGAACAACCCGCTCAACAGGTTGGTCGTGTCGACCCCGGCGCTCGACAGCACCGCCGCCGACATGGCGTCGGTCAAGGCCAGTGCCATCCGCACGAGCGTCACGGCCACACCCGTGAGCAACAGGGACAGCGGGAGATGCACCAGAAAGGTGCGCAGGAGCGTCGACGCGCTCTGGCGGTACACGGCCTGGATCGCCGCGCAGCACGCCATGGGGAGCACGACCGCCGCCGCCAGGCTCGCCATCACGGCCTCGTGGGCGCCGAACCACGGCGCGTTCAGGTCGATCGATGTCGTGCCCGACATGGCGCTGCCCACCTGGGCGATCAGCCACACCGCGCCCGACGCCACCCACCGTCCCGCCTCGGAGAAGATGGCGCCGATGCCGGCGCTGGCAATGGACCCCCCGACGCTTCCGGCCGCACCTGACACCGAGGTGCAGACCGTGCCCACAGCGGGAAGTGATCCGGGACACAAGGGGAACGCGTCGAGCACGTCAGTGCACCCCCTGCCCGGCGTGAAAGAAGAAGTTGACGATCGCCGGTGCGGCCCCGATCAGCAGCGCAGCCAGCGCCGAGACGAGGACGGTCTTCTTCCCGTTGAAGGACTGGTGGTAGTTCTGGGAATGTGCCCCCAGCGCCCAGGCGGCGGCACCGATGACGAGGCCGACCAGCGCCATGATGAGCGCCCATCCTCCGAGCCCGTCGGTGAGTTGCTGGAGCAGAGCGCCGCCGGGGAGGTTGCCGGCATTGGGGTCGAGGGTCACGGTCGACACCGCCTCACGCACTGCCCACAGCACCATGACGAACCTTCCCCGCTGTCGTGCCCGCCGGCGTCCGATGCCGGTCTGGCGGTATCCCTCGAGGGTAGGTCCACCTATACAGCGTTTCAAGCTATTTCATGGTTTTTTATATCTTTCCCGCCCCACCGCCGGTCGGGAGGAACCGGCCCGCCAAGAAGCGGTCCCACCACTGCTCGCCTGTCATGCTGTTGAGCGTGCTCGGCACCTCCAGCGTTTCGTCGAATATCGTCGTCGCCGGGTTCACCGCACTCGGCGCGGTAGCGATCATCGGCATCATCGTTGCGACGGTCCTGGGACGACGGTCGGGCCGTCGGTCACTCGAGCAGCGCTTGTCGGCGTTGGCGTCGCGACTCGGGGTCGACGCGCCCGCCGAAGACCACGGCATGGGGATCGAGCCGGCCCTGCACCACCTCGAGCTCGTCACCGATCGCGCCGCCGAGGCGGTGGCCGAGTCCTCTTCGGACGCCATCCGGCTGCGGCGCGCGCTCGACACGCTTCCCCAGGGCGTCATCGTCTGCGACGAGAACGGCACCGTCGTGTTCAGAAACGCACGCGCCGTGGGCCTCATGGGTGGACGACACGGTGACGCCCTCGCCGCACAAGCCGTCGTCGACCTGCTGGCCGATGCATGGAAGCAGGGCTCGGCGCACAAGACCCTCGACCTCTACGGGCCGCCTCGGCGTACCTTGGCCGTCTCCACGCAGCTGATCGACGACGGGCGTCGCACCTTGGGGGTGATCGCGGCGATCGACGACGTGTCCGAGCGGCGGCGCCTCGAAGAGATTCGGCGTGACTTCGTCGCCAACGTGAGCCACGAGCTCAAGACGCCGATGGGTGCCATCGGGCTGCTGGCGGAGACGCTGGCGGCCGAGAAGGACCCCACCGTGGCCCAGCGCCTGGCCAGCCGCATCCACACCGAGGCCTTCAGGATCAGCAGGATCATCGATGACCTGCTCGACCTGTCCCGTATCGAGGCCGAAGAAGCACCCCCGCGCGAGCCCGTGCTCGTCAACCTGATCATGGCCGAGGCCGTCGAGCGCATGCGCGCCGCCGCCGACCAACGCGACGTGAAGATCGACCTCGAGGAGCCCTCCCCTCCCGTGACCGTGCTCGGCGACCGGCGCCAGCTCGTGTCCGCGCTCTACAACCTCCTCGAGAATGCGGTGAAGTTCTCCTATGACGGGACCGCCGTGCGCTTCGTCGGCCGGGCCGCCGACGGCCAGGTACGTCTCGACATCGAGGACCAGGGCGTGGGCATCCCCGCCCGCGATCTCGACCGGATCTTCGAACGCTTCTACCGGGTCGACCAGGGTCGGAGTCGCAACAGCGGGGGGACCGGTCTCGGCTTGTCTATCGTCCGCCATGTGGCCGCCAACCACCAGGGGCACGTCGAGGTCGATTCGCGCGAAGGTGAGGGGTCGACATTCCGCCTGATCCTCCCGACACATTCCGAGGTCGTCTGAATCGTGAGCAGCACCCAGGGCTCTCCGGGGCCCGAGACGTGAGCAACACCGCGGGCGCTCACTCCACCCACGCGCCGCGCTCGTCGCAACGCGGCGGGAAGGGCGAGCGATCGGGGGAAGCGTCCGAGCGCGGCCGCGACGGTGCCCGGGCCGTGACGGTCCTCGTCGCCGAGGACGAGGAGTCCTTCGTCGACGCCCTTGTGATCGGGCTGGGGCGCGAGGGCTTCGACGTCTCGGTGGCCCGCGACGGCCCCGAGGCCCTGGCCCTGTTCGACGCCATCGACCCCGACCTCGTCCTGCTCGACATCATGCTCCCCAAGATGTCAGGCGTCGATGTCTGTCGCGCCATCCGGGCCCGCTCCCACGTCCCCATCATCATGGTGACCGCCAAGGGGACCGAGATCGACACCGTTGTCGGCCTCGAGGTGGGTGCCGACGACTACGTCACGAAGCCGTATCGCCTCCGTGAGCTCGTGGCCCGGATGCGCGCCGTGTTGCGCCGCTCTCCTCTGGCCGCGCCCGGCTCGCCCCACGCCGACGAGGCCACCGAGCGCGGGGCCGTCCTCGAGGTGGGAGGGGTCCGGGTCGACCCCGACCGGCACCGGGTCTTCGTGCGGGAGCAGGAGGTCCACCTACGACGCAAGGAGTTCGAGCTGCTCGTGCTGCTCGTCGAGAACTCGGGGCGCGTCCTCACCAGGGACACGCTCATCGACCGCGTGTGGGGCGCCGACTACGTGGGTGACACGAAGACCCTCGACGTCCACATCAAGCGCCTCCGTACCCATGTCGAGGCCGACCCCTCCTCGCCCGCCATCATCACGACGGTGCGAGGTGTGGGGTACCGATTCGAGATCCCCCCCGACGCGTGATCGCCGACGGGCGGCCCGCGGCGCCGACGCCCGGTCCCGCGCCATTCGAGTCGGCCCGACTCGGCCCGGTCACACTTCGGAACCGGTTCATCAAGGCGGCGACATTCGAAGGGTCGTCACCGAAGGGTCAGGTCACCGACGCCCTCGTCGAGTTCCACCGCGGCGTAGGCGCGGGCGGTGCCGCCATGACCACGGTGGCCTATCTGGCGGTGTCTCCCGAGGGACGCACCGACCGGCACTGCATCTACGTCCATGATGACGTGCTGCCCGACCTGCGGCGGCTCACCGACGCCGTGCACGACACGGGTGCGGCCGTCGCCGCCCAACTCGGCCACGCCGGGCCGGTGGCCAATGCCCGGTCCAACCGGGCTCCGTCCCTGGCCCCGTCCCGCTACATGAGCCCGCTGGGGACGTTCAGCCGGGAGATCACCGCGACGGACATCGCCCGCATCACGGCCGCCTACGGCGACGCGGCCCGCCAGGTGGTCGGCGCCGGTTTCGACAGCATCGAGATCCACCTGGGCCACAACTACCTGCTGAGCGCGTTCTTGAGCCCGAAGCTCAACCGTCGCCACGACCAGTGGGGCGGCAGCGTCGAGAACCGTGCCCGTTTCGCCCGCCAGGTCGTCGGCGCCGTGCGCGAGGCCGTGGGGGGCCGCGCCGCGGTGACGGCCAAGCTGAACATGGCGGACGGCGTGGCGGGGGGTCTCTGGCTCGAAGACAGCGTCGAGGTCGCCCGGCTGCTCGAGGCCGACGGCGCCCTGGACGCGCTCACGCTCACCGGGGGCAGCTCATTGGCCAACCCCATGTACCTGTTCCGGGGCGAAGCCCCACGTGCAGAGTTCGCCGCCACCCTCCCCCGTGCCCTTCGCCTCGGGTTCAAGGTGATGGGCCGGCGGTTCATGCCCGATTACCCCTTCGAAGAAGCGTTCTTCCTGCCCTACGCCCGACAGTTCCGCGCCGCGCTCGACATGCCGCTGGTCCTGCTGGGTGGGATCAACGAGCTCGCCACCGTCGAGCAGGCGCTGTCGGAGGGGTTCTCCTTCGTCGCCATGGCGAGGGCGTTGCTCCGTGAGCCCGACCTCGTCTCGAAGATGAGCGCCGGGACGTCGCGCGCATCGTTGTGCATCCACTGCAACAAATGCATGCCCACCATCTACAGCGGCACCCGGTGCGTCCTCGTGGACGGAGCGCCCCACGACCAAAAAGCGCCGTAGGGTCCGAACTACGGTCCGGGCATGCCCCTCCACGAGCACGAGACAGCCGGTGCGGCCGAGCAGCTGCAGGTCCGCCCTCAGTTCGCCCAATTGGGCGAGATCGACGAGGTTCCCAAACTCCGGTTGGCCCCGAGAGGGATGCCCGAGGGCACCGCCTATGAGATCGTCCACGACGAGCTGCTGTTGGACGGCAATGCCCGGCTCAACCTGGCCACCTTCGTCACCACCTGGATGGAGGGTCACGCCGAGCGGCTGATGGCGGAGTGCTCGGCCAAGAACATGATCGACAAGGACGAGTACCCGCAGACCGCCGAGCTCGAGCGACGCTGCGTCAACATCCTGGCGGCGCTGTGGCACGCCCCCGAAGAAGGTGGGGCCACCGGATGCTCGACGACCGGATCGAGTGAGGCGTGCATGCTCGGTGGCCTGGCGCTCAAGTGGCGCTGGCGCCAACGCCGCCAGGCGGAGGGGAAGCTCGTCGACCGACCCAACCTCGTGATGGGCGCCAACGTGCAGGTGTGCTGGGAGAAGTTCTGCCGGTATTGGGATGTCGAAGCCCGTCTCGTCCCTGTCGGGCCCGAGGCAACCTGCCTCACCCCCGAGGGTGCGGTCTCGCACTGCGACGAGAACACCATCGGCGTGGTCGCGGTCCTGGGGTCGACCTACGACGGCCTCTACGAACCCGTCGCCGCCATCGCGGCCGCCCTCGACAAGCTCGCCTCCTCCAGCGGCGTGGACGTGCCCATCCACGTCGACGCCGCCTCGGGCGGGTTCATCGCCCCCTTCCTCGATCCCGAGCTCGAGTGGGATTTCCGTCTGGCGCGCGTCCATTCCATCAACACCTCGGGGCACAAGTACGGCCTCGTGTACCCCGGGGTCGGATGGGTCATCTGGCGCCAGCACAGCGCGCTGCCCGACGAGCTCGTCTTCAACGTGAACTACCTCGGCGGCAACATGCCGACCTTCGCCCTCAATTTCTCCCGACCGGGCGCGCAGGTCGTCGCCCAGTACTACAACTTCCTGCGCCTCGGGACCGACGGCTACTGCCAGGTGCAGCAGGCGAGCCGGGACACCGCCCAGTGGCTCGCCCAGGAGATCTCGGGACTGGCGCCCTACGAGCTGGTGTCGAAGGGCGACGGGATCCCGGCCTTCGCCTTCCGCATCAAGGATGCGCCCTACACGGTCTACGACGTCTCCGACACGTTGCGGGTGCGCGGTTGGCTCGTCCCCGCCTACACCATGCCCCCGGCCCTCGACCACATCGCCGTGCTCCGCATCGTGGTGCGCAACGGCTTCAGCCGTGACCTGGCCGCCATGTTGATCGACGACCTGCAACGGGTCGACGAGCGCCTACGCAGTCCCCACCTGGCCCGCCCGACCGACGTCGGCTTCCACCACTGACCCCGGCCGACGGTGTCCGGAAGGGTCAACGACGGCGATAACGCACCGGACACGCGTCGGCAGCCCGGGCCACACCGCCGATCTGATTGCGCACCGGGTGGGGATGACGAGCCCATCCCGGCTCCATGTCGAAGGCGGCCGAGAGTCGGGTGGCCGCCAACGTCATCGTCGACAGCGAAAAGGGCTGGGCAGGACACGTGTGGCGACCATGGCCGAAGACGGTGACCAATTCCACCGCGGCCAACACCGAAGGATCGGCCAGGCGCCGCCGGTTCCATCGACCGGGATCCCACGACCCGAACCCGGGAGCGGCGCTCGTGTTGGTGAGGGGGAGGAGGGTGGCGACAGTCGCACCGGGGCCGACCTCGTAGACGGCGTTGCCGACGTCCATCGTCACCGGCTTGACGACATACCGGGCCATGATCGAGCGCTGGGCGAGTCGTGTCGACTCGAGCGCGCACACCTCGGCCCGGGCGCGATCCCCGGCCTGCACCCGGGCCAGCTCGTCGGGATGGGCGAGGAGGTCGACGAGCATCCACCCCAGCGCGGCGAAGAGATTGGACATCGAGGCCACGTGGATCAGCGCCACATCCGACGCCACCCCCACCCGGCGGTCCGCGGCGGAGGAGTCCGACCACGCCGCCGCCACGCGGGCGAACAGCGCATGGTCAGCCTCGGCGCCGGAAAGCTCCTCCAGAGCCAGGCCGAGTTCCTCGACGACGATGGCGAGCGCGGCCCGCTCCGCCGACTTCCCGGTGGCCGCCACCGCCGCCATGGCGTCAGGGTGGACGAAGGACTCGGAACCGTCGAGCACGTCGAACGCCGCCGCCAGCCGATCGAAGCGCTCGCCGCCGGCGCAGCCCGGCCCGCCCCATGACGCCAGCCCGACCCTGTGCCCGATGCGCCGGGTGAGGTCGAAGACGTCGAAAACACCGGCCGAGCCCAGTTCGTCGATGGTGGTGTCGAGGGCGTGCTCGACGTTGGCGAGATAGCCAGCCACGTCGTCGCGCCCGAACAACTGGTGCGGGAGCGTGCGCCGGCC
>CAWISP010000022.1:0-15661 GCA_963838775.1 uncultured Acidimicrobiales bacterium | reverse complement strand
TCTCGAGGACCGGCGGGCAGGGCGCTGGCCCGGAACGGACAAGACCGAATGCGGGCTTCATCAGTAGGCAGTCCATCCACCCTGCCGGCCAGCCCGGAGAAGAAGCGCCGCTGATGGCGGCTTCGTGGCATGCTATGGCCGTGCCCGCCACCCGCCGGCGATCGCGATCCTTCCTCTTCGTCAAGCTCTGGCTGATCTTCGCCCCCGTCCTGGCGATCGTGCTCTGGCTCTCGAACGTCCCGGCGTCGTGGTTCGCATATCTGATCATCGCTTCCGCGGCGGCCATCGCCCTCAGTCTGAGACGCGCCCGACGCCTCGCCCGATCCTCGGCGAGACGGGCGCGTCGGCCTCTGTGGACGCGAAGCCAGACGTCCCGAACGAGCATTGCGACGGACAGAGCCCCGCACGCCGGCGCTGCGTTCGCCACAGCACGCGGTCCGAGGGGACCCGTGGTCGGCGGTCCGAGGGGACCCATGGTCGCCCGACAGCCACGTCCGCGCCCCGGCCCCGCGCCGAGGGCGCCCGCGACACGACAACGGGGCTACAGGGCGCGTCGCAGGTTCGAGCCCCTCCGCACCTCCTCAGCGCAACGTTATGGGCAGATCGAGCGGCGATCAGAGCGAAGAACTGCGTGAGGGCACCAGGGCTTTGTCGTGCCTGTCCGGAGATGCAACCGTCGCCTGCCACCACCGAGCGAATTCGTCGGCGGGGAGAGCGGGGGACCAGAGGTACCCCTGCGCCATGTCGCAACCGCACCGAGCGAGGAACTGTCGCTGCGACTCGTTCTCCACGCCCTCGGCGATGGTGCGCAGGCCGAGGGCGTGGGCCATTTCGACGATGGCCACGACCAAGGGACCACCCTCTGACTCGCCACGGAGACCGTCGACGAACGACTTGTCGATCTTCACGACGTTGACGGGCAGCTTGGAGAGAGACGCCAGCGACGAATACCCGGTCCCGAAATCGTCGATGGCCATGGAGACCCCCAGAGTGCGGAGATCGGCGAGCGATCTCCGGGTCACGTGGTCGTCACTCATGATCACTGACTCGGTGATCTCGACACTGATCCGGCCGGGATCGACACCTTCGGTGCGCAGTGCCTTGTGGACCATCGGGCACAACGTGGAGCTCGCCAGCTGTCGGGCGGACACGTTGACGGCCACGATCTCGAGATGGGGGCCGTGCGGGTCGCGGTCCCACCGGGCGCAATCCGCCGCGGCCGTCCGGAACACCCATTCGCCCAGCGCCACGATGAGGCCGGTTTCTTCGGCGACGGACACGAACTCGTCGGGGAACAGCAGCCCGCGAGTGGGGTGCTCCCAACGCACCAGTGCCTCGACTCCGAGCGGGGACGCGGTCGACGTCGACACGAGTGGCTGGTAATAGAGGCGCAACTCGCCACGCTCGATCCCGTGCCGAAGATCGTTCTCGATGGCAAGCCTCTCCACGACGGCCCGGCGCTGCTCCTCGTCGAAGATCTCGAAGCGGGCGCGCCCCATCTCCTTGGCCCGGTACATCCCGGCGTCCGCGTCCCGCAGCACCGTGGCAGCCTCGGCGCCGGGGCCGGGCAGGACGATGCCGATGCTCCCGGTGACGACGACCTCGCCGCCCTCGATCGTGATCGGCTGTTGCAGGGTGTCGAGGATTCGCTGGGCGACCACAGCGGCCTGCGTGACGCCCTCCACGTCGTGGAAGATGAAGGTGAACTCGTCGCCCCCGAGCCTCGCCACGGTCTCCCCGGCCCGGACGACGTCGAGCAGGCGGACACCGACTGCCTTCAGCAGCTCGTCGCCCGCATGGTGCCCGAGCCCGTCATTGACCACCTTGAAACGGTCGAGGTCGAGGAACATCACTGCCAGGGCGCTTCCCGAACGAGCCGCATGCGAGAGCTCAACGCTCAGCCGATCGAGGAACAGCGCCCGGTTGGGCAGCCCTGTGAGCGAGTCGTGCATGGCCTGGAAGGCGAGCGCTTCGGTGGCGGCCACCTCCTCGGTCACGTCCTGCACCGTCGCCACGAAGGTCGTCGGCCTCCCCCCGACTCCGGAGACCGGGCTCGCCAACACCCGCACATCCCGGACCTCTCCGGTGGGGCGCAAGAGCCGGAGGCTCGCTCCGGTGTCGTCCCTGCTCGTCCTGGCCGACAGGGCGATGGCGACCGCGCTGGAGCGGTCGTCGGGATGGATGCAGTCGAGCCAGCTGTGGTCACGCCAGAAGTGGTCGTCGACCCCTGCGATCTCGTTGAGACGGGGGTTGAAGTATTGCGTCGTCCCCTCTGCGTCCATCTCGAGGATGCCCACTGGTGTGGACGAGGCCATGGACTGGAATCGCCGTTCGCTCGTCACGAACGAGCGGGTGGCGCGCAAGCGCCCGCGCCCCAGATCCCACACGAAGCCGGCCAGGGCCAGATTGAGGAGGGTGCCCATCACGAAGAGCGCCGCTGGCCCCAGGAGGGGATTGGCCGGCCCGGGTGCCCCCGGAGGGAGCGGATGCTCATGGTCCATGTTCCGGCCACGTCGATGTGCTCGATCACCGACCCCGGTGCGTCGGCCTTGAACCCGCTCGGCGACGACACCACGAGCTGCTTGGCGGCGACAGCGGGCCCGGTGTAGAGCCCGACACCGAGGTGGGCCCAGGTCGGGCCGAGCGCCGCCTCGAGGAACTGCGTCCCGTCGACCAGGGTTGCCACCCACCCGATCCGATCCGAGCTCCGTTGGGCCACCGTGGTGGGATCTGCGCTATAGACGGGAGCCACGAGCAGGAAGTTCCCGGCGTAGGCGGGCCCTGCCGCCAGGGTGGACTCCACCGCCGCCTGCGTGTTCCCGGTGGCCGTGGCGGCAGCGAGCACCGCTGACATCGCTTTGACCGTGCACATGTCATAGCCCACGATGGGAACGGCCGTTCTCACGTTGCTCTCTTCGAAGCGACTCACCAAGCAGTACGCGGGACGGTTCCCGGCGGGCAACACCGTGAAGCCCGGGGCGCCGTCGGTGCGCCAATCGTTGGCGAAGGCAGCCAGGCCCGACGCAGGGACCCACGAGATCATCCCGAGGCCGTAGATCCCCTTGTACCGGCTGTAGAGGTCGAGGTTGACCACATAGGAGTGGAACGCATTCCTATCGATGAGGCCAGGCTGGCTGAACAACGCGACGGCGCTGGCGATCTGGTCGTCGTAGCCGTCGAGGGTCTTCTTCGTCGTCACCGCGATCTGGGCCGCGTCGGCCTCGAGCGCAGCGCGTTCATGCGTCTTGTTGTTGGCGTACCAGGCCGCCGACCCCAGGATCACGGCGGTGGTCCCGAACGCGAGGATGGCGATGGCGGCCAGCTGCCACAGCTTGACCGGCCTGCGCCCTCGGATCTTCTCCATCACCAACGCCTCGTGTCGCAGGAGCCCGCGGCCGTTCATGTCCGGACCGCACCGCGAGCCTTCCCCATGGGTATCGACGTTCCCCCGGCCCTGCGACAGGGACTTTGGTCCCGAATCGGCGTGGTCCTGCAATTGCCTGTCGTCGGATGGCTTCGGTGCCGATGGGTGCCGTACCCGTCGACGGTCGAGCCCGGGCCGGTAGGGTCGCCGGCCATGGCCATCTACGCACTGGGCGACGTGGTGCCGAATATCGACCCTCGCGCCTACGTCCACCCCGACGCCGTCGTGATCGGCGACGTCACCCTGGGCCCCGACACGACGGTGTGGCCCAGCGCGGTGCTCCGCGGTGACTACGGGGCCATCACGGTGGGGGAGCGCACCTCGATCCAGGACGGGACCGTCATCCATGCCGGACCGAGATTCCCCACCGTGGTGGGCAGCGGCTGCGTGGTGGGCCATCTCGTCCACCTCGAAGGATGCACGCTCGAAGACGAGTGCCTGGTGGGATCGGGCGCCGTCGTGCTCCACCACGCCTTCATCAGCTCGGGCGCCATTGTCGGAGCCGGATCGGTCGTGCCGGGTCGAACCGTCGTCCCCCCCGGTGCCCTGGCCCTGGGCGTGCCGGCCGTGATCAAGCTCGGCGCCGCCCGTCTCGACGCCATCACCATCGCGGCCGCCGAATACGTCAAGAACGGCCAGCGCTACCACGCTGACCTGCGGCGTCTGGATTGAACCACATAAACACTCACCCTCCAGTTGAGGGTGAGTGTGAGGATTGGACGCCCTGACCCCGCTTCACGCGCCCCCGGGCACCGAGCACCTTCGCTCGCCAGCGCGTCGACCCGATCCTCCGGCCCAGGGGTGTCGTTTTACCTTGTGGCAGAAGTGACTTCTGGTGGTCGAGCCCGAGCGGATCGGGCTCCGCACGGCGCGGAAGCTGGGGGCCGATCCCGGTCCACCATCGGTGACAGAACCGTAACTACCCTGTTGTGACACGACGGGGTAGGATTGAACCTGCACCTGAGGTGGAGGAGGAACCCCGATGGTCGACAGTCCGTCGAACGCCGCGCAACTGCCGGGTATGTCGGAACCGGTACCGGACACCAAAGGGTTTCGTGGCCCCCAAGTCTGCGCGCTCATCGGCATCACCTATCGCCAACTCGACTACTGGGCCCGCACCGGTCTGTTGCGACCGTCGATCGCCGACGCGCGGGGCAGCGGGACGCAGCGTCTGTACTCGTACACCGACGTGGTCGAGCTCAAAGTCATCAAGCAGCTCCTCGACGCGGGGATCTCGCTCCAGCGGGCACGTCGCGCCGTCGAGTGTCTACGCGACGGTCTCGGTGGCGATCTGGCGTCGTCGAACCTCGTGCTCGTCGGGACCGACTCGGTGCTCGCGCACAGCGATGGTGAAGTCGTCGATCTGCTCAAGGGCGGACAAGGGGTCTTGAACATCGTCCCGCTCTCGGGCGTGCTCGAAGAACTCGATGCCGCCATCTTGCAGATCGAACGGAAAGGCGCACGCACCAGTGCGTCCGGGCTACAACCGCCGGTCCATCTCAATGGGGCCGTCCGGGAGGCCCGGGGCTGACGGTGGAGGCCCCCGAGGTGGCCCCGGCGTCGAGGAAGGTTCTCTTCGCCCACGACTCGGAGATGCACTTCGCCGAGCTCCTCGATTTCTACGGTGTGCGCTGGGAGTACGAGCCGGTCGAATTCGTCCTGGAATGGCACCCGGACGGGACTCCCCGTCTCGCCTTCCGGCCCGACTTCTACCTTCCCGACCACGGGTGCTTCATCGAGCTCACCACTCTCAGCCAGAAGCTCGTAACGCGTAAGAACGCCAAGGTGCGCCGGCTGCGCGAGTTGCACCGCGGCGTCGAAGTGAAACTCCTGTACCAGCGCGACTACCAGGCGCTCCTGGCCAAGTACGGCTTTACTCGTTCCTCATCGCCCGCCGCCTAACCTGGCGGCGTGGTTCCCCCTGAACCGGCTCCGACCTCCACCGAGGCGCGCCACGACCCTGCTCGCACACCGGGGCCGGCGCTGCGCCATTCGCCCCTCGAGGGCGCGCACGGCGCGCTCGGCGCCAAGCTCGTGGAGTTCGGCGGCTGGCTCATGCCGCTCGCCTACCCGACCGGCACACTTGCCGAGCACATGGCCTGTCGCAACGACGCCGTGGCCTTCGACGTCAGCCACCTCGGCACCGTCCGCGTCGAGGGAGGTGGGAGCACGGACCGCCTGCAGCGGGAATTGAGCAACGACCTGCGCAAGGTGAAGCCGGGTCGCGCCCAGTACACCCACCTGCTCGACGAGACCGACGGGTCGGTGGTCGACGACATCATCGTGTGGTGGCTGGCCGATGACGTGTTCGACGTGATGCCCAACGCGTCGAACACGTTTCGGGTGCGCGACGCCATCGGCGGTGACGACACCACGCCTACCCGCGCCGTGATTGCAGTGCAGGGACCCCAGGCCCGGCGCCGGCTGGGATCGGTCGCCCCCGATGCCGCCGCGGTCCCCCGGTTCGCGGTGACGCGCTTTTCGTGGCACGGCGTCGACTGCGTGGCAGCAGGAACGGGCTACACCGGGGAGGACGGCGTCGAGTGCGCCGTGCCCCGGGACGCGGCACCGAGCTTTTGGCAGGCCGTCCTCGACACCGGCGTGGTGCCGGCCGGTCTCGGCGCTCGCGACACACTCCGTCTCGAGGCCGGGTTTCCCCTCCACGGCCACGAGCTGGGCCCGGGCATCACACCCCTCCAAGCCGGACTGGGGTGGGTGGTGGGGTGGGACAAGGGGGACTTCCGGGGGCGCGCCGCCCTCGAGCGTGAACGCGAGGACGGGCCCCGTCGCACGTTGCGTGGGCTCGTTTCTGAAAGCCGCCAACCCCCCCGCGACGGCGCCCTCGTGCTCGGGGGATCCATGCCCATCGGCACCGTGACGAGTGGGAATTTCTCACCGGTGTTGGGCCGTGGCATCGCCATGGCCCTGCTCGACACCATCGCCAACGTGGAGGTCGGCCAAGCGCTCGTCATCGAGTTACGGGGCCGTCACCTCGAGGCCGAGGTGGTCGCACTGCCCTTTGTGCGGGCTGGACAGGCGAACGGCACGACGGGGGGGACCTCATGAGCGGGTATACGCCGCACACCGACGCGGACGTGGCGTCGATGCTCGACTTTCTCGGACTCGCCTCACTCGACGAGCTGTTCTCGGTCGTCCCCGAAGCCCTGCGCCTGGCGGGCGGGCTGGACCTCGCGGCGGGACGGCCCGAGCCCGACGTCTTCGCCCACATGGAGGCCCTCGCCGCCGCCAACCGGCCCTGCGGACGTAACCTCGTGTGCTTCGCCGGTGCCGGCGCCTACGACCACGAGGTCCCGCCGGTGACCCGCGCCTTGGCGTCGCGCTCGGAGTTCGTGACGTCCTACACCCCCTACCAGCCCGAGGTCGCCCAGGGCGTGCTCCAGGCCGTCTTCGAGTTCCAGACCCTCGTCGCCCGTCTGTCGGGCCTGGCGGTCTCCAACGCCTCGCTCTACGACGGGGCGGCGTCGCTCGTCGAGGCGGTCAACCTCGCCGTGGCGACCACGGGCCGTCGGGACGTCTGGGTCTCGCACGGCGTCAACCCGTCGTGGCGCGAGGTCCTCACGACGTTCGCGGCTGGGACCGGCCACGTGGTCCGTGACATCCCTCTGGTGGGCGGGTCCACGGACTGGGCGTCGACAGCGTTCGACGACTACGACGAGCCCGGCGCCATCGTGGTGGCATACCCCAACTACCTGGGCTGTCTCGAGGACCTGGGCGAGGCCCGGGCCCGGTGCGACCGACAAGGTGCCTTGCTCATCGTGGCGTTCGACCCGATCTGCGCCGGGATCCTGCGTTCGCCCGGTGATTGGGGCGCTGACGTCGTGGTGGGCGAGGGCCAGGCCCTGGGCATGCCCTTGGGTTTCGGGGGCCCCTACCTGGGGCTGTTCGCGTGCTCGCTGGACCACGTCCGCCGCCTGCCGGGACGCCTGGTGGGCGAAACGGTCGACGCCGAGGGACGGCGCGCCTACGTCACCACGCTGCGCGCCCGCGAACAGGACATCCGGCGTGAGAAGGCGACCTCGAACGTGTGCACGAACCAGACCCTGATGGCGGTGACCGCCGCCATCCAATTGGGCTGGCTCGGGACTTCGGGGATGGCCGAAGTGGCGCTGCGCTCGGCGCGCGGAGCGCGTTATTGCCGTGACGGGCTGCTGACCGTTCCCGGTGTCGAGCCACTGACGACCGCTCCGGTGCTGCGCGAGTTCGGGCTTCGCCTCCCAATGGACGCCGCCATGGTGGTCGAGCGACTGGCCGACGAAGGATTCCTCGCTGGTGTTGCCCTCGATCCCAGTTACGCCGGAGGCCGGACCGACGGGCTTCTGGTGGCGGTGACCGAACGTCGTACCCGGGCCGAGATCGACGCCTTCGTGTCGACATTCGAAAAGGCGGTGCGATGATGGTCGACGATCTCGTCCCCGCTCCGCCCGCGGGCGGCCGGGCCGCCAGTGCACCCCTGCTGGGTCGGGACACCGAGCCCACCCTGTTCGAGCTCTCCGAACCAGGACGTCACGCCTGGCAACTGCGCACGACGGGAGTCCCCGAGCTCACTGTCGACGAGCTCGTCCCCGATGCTCATCGCCGCGCCAGTCCCGTCGACCTGGCCGAGGTGTCCGAACGCGATCTCGTCGGGCACTTCACGCGCCTGAGCCACCGCCAGTTCTCCGTCGATCTCGGCGCGTACCCGTTGGGCTCGTGCACCATGAAGTACAACCCCAAGATCTGCGACGCGGTGGCCCTGCTCCCTGGACTGGCCGATGTCCATCCCGCGGCACCCAGCAATTGCGTCCAGGGATGGCTCGAGCTCCTCGTCGAGCTCGAGGTGGCGTTGTGCGAGATCACCGGGATGGCCGCCGCCACCTTGCAGCCCGCCGCCGGCGCCGCGGGCGAGCTCACCGGGCTGCTCCTCATGCGCGCCTGGTTCGCGGCCAAGGGGGAGACCCGGCACAAGGTGATCATCCCCGACTCAGCACATGGAACCAATCCGGCGTCGGTGACGCTGGGGGGCTTCGAGGTGGTCACGGTGCCGAGCGACCGGCGTGGCTGCGTGGACGTCGACGCGTTGCGTGCCGTGCTCGACGAAGACGTCGCCGGGATCATGTTGACGAACCCGAACACGTTGGGGCTCTTCGAAGAGGACATCCGGTCCATCGCCGACGCCGTCCACGGTGTGGGTGGCCTCCTCTACTACGACGGTGCCAATCTCAACGCCATCCTCGGCGTGGTGCGGCCCGGCGACATGGGCTTCGACATCGTTCACCTGAATCTGCACAAGACCTTCGCCACCCCCCACGGTGGTGGGGGACCCGGCGCCGGCCCCGTGGCGGTGTCCGAGCGCTTGGCGCCTTTCCTCCCCGGGCCCCGTGCCACCCTGTTCGGCGAGGCGTCGTCTCGCCATTTCGGCTGGACCACGCCCGAACAGTCCATCGGCCGCGTGCATTCGTGGCACGGCAACGCCCTCGTCCTCGCCCGGGCCCTGACGTATGTGCTCGTCCACGGCAACGACGGGCTCCGGGACGTGGCGCGTCTGGCCGTGCTCAATGCCAACTGGCTCAGAAAGCGCCTGTCGCAGACCTTCGACGCTCCCTACGACCGCCCGTGCATGCACGAGTGCGTCCTGTCCGCGTCGTCGCTCAAGCGGTCCACCGGCGTCAAGGCGCTCGACGTCGCCAAACGGCTGCTGGAAGAGGGGTTCCACTCGCCGACCGTCTATTTCCCGCTCATCGTCGACGAAGCGCTCATGATCGAACCGACCGAGACCGAGAGCTTGCAAACCCTCGAGGCCCTGGCGAGCGCCCTGGAGCGGATCGTGGCCGAGGCGGCGACGCCGGAAGGGGCGCGCGCCGCCACCGAGGCTCCGCACCTGACGCCGGTCCGGCGCGTCGACGAGGCGCGCGCCGCGCGCCATCTCGTGCCCACCTACGACGCCCGACCCTCCTAGGACCTCGGCGTCGTCTCGCCCCAACGGCGATCCCGGCGCGGGCGCCTCACCCGTCGCCGGTCACGACTCGGTCGTCTTGGCCTCCACCTGCTTCGCGTCGCGCTCGGCGTGATGGTCCGTGATGGCCTGCATGATGGCGCCCCCGACCGCCCCGATGAATTCGGGACGATTCTGTGCGGCCCAGTCGCGGGATCCCTCGAGGGAGGTCAAGGTCCCTTTGAAGTGCGGCACGACCTCACGGGCGAAAAGCTCATGGGACCGCAACGTCGCCTCGCGATCGGCCCACTCGTGCGCCATGAGCAGGTACGTGCCGAAACCACCCGACTGCTCCGCGAGCCGCTCGATCTGGGCGATCGCCATTGCCGGCGTCCCGACGACGGCGAATCCGGTCTCCATGAGAGCGTCCACCATCTTGTCGGGGTCGAGCGTCCCTGGCGCCAGCGGCAGGGCGGCGACGCGCTCGAAGTAGTCCACCCACTGGGCCAGTCCGAATTTCACCTCGGCACGCGCCTGCTCCTCGGTCTCGGCGATGTGCATGGGGCCCACGAGCCGCCACTTGCGGCGATCGACCGCGCTGCCGAACTCGACGGCCCGTTCTTCCATGACCTGCCAGTGCGACCCGAGGACGTCGAAGCCGCCCGCCGAGGTGGCGCCGATGGACAGCAGCGACAACCCGAACCGCCCCGCGGCGCGGGGACCAGCCGGAGAGATCTGTGCCGCCACCGCCACCTCGAACCGGGGGTGGGTGTAGGGCCGTAGCTGGAGACGGGCATTGTGCAACGTGAACCACGACGCCTCACGCGTCACCGGCTCGGCGCCCTCGAGCAGCGCCAGGATGGCTTCGAGCGACTCTTCCATCATGTCGCGCTGCTTCATCGGATCGATGCCCATCATGAAGGCGTCCGATGGCAGCGCGCCCGGCCCCACGCCGAACATCACCCGGCCGCGGGTGAGGTGGTCGAGCAACACCATCCGGTCGGCGAGGATGAAGGGATGGTGGTAGGGGAGTGAGCTGACGCCCGTCCCCAGTCGGATGTTCCGGGTCCGTTGCGACAGCACGCCGATGAACACCTCGGGCGATGCAATGATCTCGTAGCCGGCCGAATGGTGCTCGCCGAACCATGCTTCGTCGTAGCCCATCTCGTCGAGACGCACCACGAGCTCGAGGTCACGTTCGAGCGCGAGGGTGGGGTTCTGTCCCACGGGGTGGAACGGGGCGAGGAAGATGCCGAATCGCAAGGGCCAGTCCATGGAACGGGATTCTACGAGGAGGCACTCTGAACCGCCGTCCGACGCGCCCTCGATCTCCTGCGAATCGATGGTTTACCCCTCGACGAACCTGGTCCGGACTTGCCAATCGACCGGCTCGGAGACACTCCCAGCGTTCCGGGGCTGTCCTCGGGCGGGACCGGGGGCCATAGGGAGTCGGTCCGATGGTGCCCGGCTCTCGGGCCCCGGGATTGACCCTTCACGTGAGGCCACCTGGCGCGGGGGAGCGAGGACTCAATCGGGGAGGATATGAGTCCTGACGAATCCGCACTGTCGGCAGTAGTACGAGATGGCCGGGTGGTGGGTGAGCGGTGGTTCGGTGCCCGCTTCCGCACGGGATTCGGTGACAGTCCCTGCGACCGGTGAACCTCCCGTGAACGCACCGACATCAGTCATGAGGATCCAATGCTCAGCCCCGCAGAAGGGGCAGTGGCGGGCGTTGATCTCCTGGTCTACGAACTGTGCGCCCTTGGTGATGCTTTCGTCGATCATGCCGTGTGACGCTACGCCCATTCGCCGCCGAGTGGCCGGCGTGTCCGCGCCCATATCCCACCTATGGGATATGTGTCCGATGACACACCCAACACAAGGTGTTGGGGTCGACCTAGGCTCCGGCACCATGACCCCCTACACGTACCAGCAGTTCGTTACCGAGTCCTTTGCCAAGATGGACAGCCAGGTCCAGGAGATGATCAGCAGGGGCGAGAACACCGAAGCCCTATTAGGCGTTGCCCTGGGGCACCTCCAGGGCGTCCTTGAACATCTCGCCAAGCGCATTGACGAACTGGCGATCCCGGCCTAGTTCTCGGTTCCGAAGCCATGCCGCCCAACGGGCAGCAGAGTCTTGGGCATTTCCCCTAGTCAAAGCATTCTTAGTCACTGTTACACCCTTCCCCTCGGAATTGGGATTCGGCCAAACAAAGGAGGGGCCATGGCCCCCGCATTCCACCCGCTACAGCCAGTCGTTACGACGGACCCCCAAACCGGGCGCGAAGTCCGGGCGTTGATCAAAACCATCGACCCGGACGGACGCTTGACCGTGGCGGTTGATCCCGACCCGAGCGTCGGTAACGAAGAGGCTGGGTGGCAGGTCCAGGTGTTTACGGTGCGTCCCGAGGATTGCCGCCCCGACTGAGCGGGAAATGGATATTCGGAGAGGCCCTAGTCGGCCGAAAGTGCTGGGTGCCCCTCGCCAGGGTGAAGTTCCCACACGGCAATGGGTTCATCGAGAACCGCTGCATGTTGAACAAAGGCTCTCAGGAACCTGCCCAGATATTGGGCTGTCATCTCTTGGGAGTGCATCGCCAGCGCAACCTCCCAGGCCAGCCGAGCCGATCGATCGAAAAGCCCTAGAAAAAGTGGCTGCCCCGGATTCGACCACGGCTCCGATTCGCCGTTCGCCAAAAGCTGAAGCACTCGCGGCTCTCCCGCCACGTATCCGGCGATCATGACCCTTGTGGCAGCAATAGCAGCGTCTCGACTCGGATCTGGTGTCCCACTACTCGCAATGTTGGCCCGGTACCGCTGAACAATCCCGGAGAAAGCGTCTGCGGACTGGTCTAAGCAGTCTGGCCAGCTCCCGAAGGTGCGCTCGATGATCCAATCTCGAAATCGGAGTCCGATTCCACCGGTTCCTACAAATCCCCACATCAGCCCCGGATCACCTGTCGAGAATGCCTTCACTACGGGAAAGGTAGGCACGGCGTCATCGCGGGGATCGTCCCCCGGAACGCGGACGCTGACAGCGCCTCCGTCGGCTCCGAACAGAACCGAATCCTCAGTCACAATGCCCGCGAGCAGGGTCATGAGCGGCACGTTAGGGCGCGCTGGAACCTCTGGGATCCAAACCTCTGGTCTAACGCTTGCAACAAACTCGTCCCATGAGGAAAACCCCCAGCGTGTGATGGACATGCTGCCGCTAGGGCACCCCGCTGGGCGCGTCGTCCCTGGTCGGAGGGTGTTGAGTCACTGACACACCCTCCTGTCATAGTGCGGTTATGGAGACGTTTTCGATTCCCTCGCTGGCCCAAAACCTTCAGACCGAGGCCGACGCCTACCGGTTCCTGGAGGATCTGAGGTGGCAAGGAACGCCCGTCTGCGCTCACTGCGGAGCCACCGGCGCCTACTTCCTGACCCCCAAGAACGGGACCGCTAGGGCCACCAGAACGGGCGCTCAGACCGAGCGGCGGTTGTGGAAGTGCCAGGCGTGTCGGAAGCAATTCAGCGTCATCACGAACACGGTCATGCACGGAACGAAAGTGCCGATTCGGACCTGGGTTTTCGTCCTCTTGGAAATGGTCGCCAGCAAAAACGGCGTGGCCGCTCGCGAAATTGAGCGCAAATACCAAGTCACCCCTCGGACGGCCTGGCACATGACCTGCCGCATTCGCGAGGCCATGAAGGCCGACCCTCTCGCCAGTCTGTTCTCAGGCGTTGTCGAGGCCGACGAGATGTACGTCGGGCGTCGTCAGAAGGGCAAAGGGTCTGGCATGGTCGACAAGGTCGCAGTCGTCACCGTTGTCGAGCGTGGTGGCCGTGCCAAGTCTGTCGTCACTGCAAAGCAGATTCAGGCGAGCATGATCGTTGCGAATTCCGTAGAGCCTGGGACGGCAGTAGTGACCGACCAGTCCACGCTCTACACGGACCTTCACCACCATGTAGCGAAGCATGAAACCGTGAACCATGGCGCTAAGGAGTGGGCGCGTGGCGAGTGGACGACAAACACCGTCGAGGGATTCTTCGGCCAGGTTCGTCGGTCGATCACCGGAACGCACCACAGGGTCACCAATAAGCACGTAGGGCGCTACCTGGCGGAATATGACTTCCGGTACAGCACCCGCAAGTCCTCAGACTCCAAGAGGCTCCAAACCCTCGTCGGGCAGGTCGGCGGAAAGCGCCTGACATACGATGAGCTGCGGGGCAAGAGCGCCTAGGCTTTCGGGTGTGCCTGGGAAGCCGAAAAGCCGCAGAGACGAGCCGATCAGCCTTTACAGGGAGGGCGCGGACCCGGGAGAAACCCTTCGGGCGCTCCTGGAGGTCAAGCCTCCTGAGGAACCCTCCGATGAAGGAGCCCAAATAACCATGGCGATGCCGCCCCCAACGGGCAATCGGGAATTTCGGGATGATGTAATCCGGATTGCCGAACTGACCGTGACGAGCTTCATCCTTGAAGGACTCACCTTCCAGAACTGTCGGATCGTCGGTCCCGCTGTTCTCATTCCCCAGGGGGGCGTGCAGATTGCTCATTGCAGCTGGGATGCGCCAGGAGTCGATGCAATCTTCTGGGAAATACCGCCGGAGAGAACACAGATTGTCGGTGGCGTCGTTGTCAAGGACTGCACATTTTCCAAATGCACATTCCAAATGGTCGGTATCGCTGGTGGCGCAGAAATGCGTTCGCTACTAGCTAACTAGCGACAATCCGGCGGCCTCGACGTGGACAGAATCATCGCTCTGAAAACTGGGGCCGCCGACAACCGTCAGCCCTGACTCAGTTGAGACCGCCAGATTTCCCCGCAAGACAGTCACGGCGTCCACGACAGGGGTGGCTGGGGAACGTGCGGGCAGTAAGGAGCGAACCTCGGTCCGCATTTCCGAGATCTCGCGGTGGCCTCGGCCGTACTCTGCAAACAAAAGGCGCAGGCGCGCCGTGATGGCGGCCACAAAGCGATCATCTGATTCATCGCATTCGGGAAGAACCTCTGCAAACCAATCACGAAAGCTAGGGAAGTCCACGTTTCCATCCGCAAAGTCATACAGCGTTGCAAGAAATACTGACCGGTCCATGGGTCCCTCCTTTCACTCTATGTGGTCCAATGACCACAGTTCGCGGACCAAATCTAGCACGGCGCGAGGGTCTGGACCATGCCACCGCACGTAGTCAACTCGCAGTTCCTACAGGACTGGTTCAACGGGCTCAGAGTGGAAGAACTGATCGACAGAGGCGTCTTCCGTGAACGAGTTCACACCGAGGGGGCGCCTTCGGTCCATGCCAACCAACCCCCAGGGACATCGAGCCAAATTCGACGGGCTTACGACAGTACCGGCCTGATGATGGCTGAATGCCACTGCTACCGCCTTCCCGATGGGTCTATCGGTGCCAGTGGGATGCGTGACCCGAAAGGCCTTCGATTGAACGGAGAGTGGTACTACTGCCTGCCCTGACCGCACCTTGGAAGCGTACGGATGAAGAACGCCAAGAGGCCTAGACGGGTACTCCTGCTGGCCGGTGGACGCGCCGAGGACGACGGAACGAGTTGCCGTCTATCGCTAGCCTGACGACCTCACCCTTGACTCCGAGCACCTGGGCATCGCACCGGTTGCCTTCATCGTCCCCAACCACCACCTGAGCGCCCACTCGTACATCAGCCCCTGGGGAGGCATACCGCAGAAGCGTGAGGACGTGGGAGTCTGGACCGACATCGTTGAAGTCGATCCATAGATCACGCTTTCTCGCTCGCCGAGTAGCCATACATCTAGGGTAATGCAACAAGTGTTGCCCTTGGGTTCGTCGGCGGAAATACTAGCTGACCAGGGGATTTGGCATTATCAGGAAGCAGCTTCGGAACCTCTCTAGGTCGTCCTCCGAGGTTGACGGCAGGACCAGCGTGTAGTGGGGGGCCTGCCCAGTGGGAGCGACCACGTAATCGCCCAAGACGGCAAGCGAACAAACCCCGATCTGTCCATAACGGCTAATCAGGGTCCCCGTCTGGGCCACGAGATCCTCCAGCCGAGGTACTTCGGCCACCCAGATCGTCAGCCCAAGGACCTGATACAGCGTCAGGCATGTCTCTGCCGATTTAACAAGGTCGCTCGGCTCCAGGCCCCTCCCCGCACCACATGGGCGGTGCCCGGGGGTCGGTAGCCGGTTTCGCGAATCGGTATTGACCCAAGGAATTCGGTCATACCAACCAACGTAAGACCAGAAATTGGTTGATTGAGGTATCCCGCTGTTCGGTGGACAGTCAGAAGGTCTTAGAAGGGAGGAGTCAGGACCCCCCATGAATCGGCCG
>CAWISP010000021.1:0-39813 GCA_963838775.1 uncultured Acidimicrobiales bacterium | reverse complement strand
CGGGCCAGGCCTTCGTCGCCGGCCCGCTCGAACACGCCCCGGACGAAGCTCGCACCCCGATCGATCTGGGTCGGCCCCAGGTCGAGGCCGAGCATGAGCTCGGCGGCGCGCTCCGAGCTCTCCCGGTCCACCTGCCGCCGGCGCCACGCCTCGGCGATCGCCCCCCGACCTCCGAGCAGTCGGACGGCGGCCAGGTCGAGGACGTGTTCGACGTAGCCGAGCAGGGCGGCCACGACGGCGAGGAGGTCCTCGGCCGCCCGCCGCCGCGCCGGGGAAGGCTCGAGGTTCATCAACGCGGTCGGGTCGCCGAGCAGGCTCTGCAACGCCTCGGGTTGGGTGAGGTCGATGCCCTGGATGTTGTCAACGAGGCCGGCGGTGTCCTCGGCCATCCCCTGGACCACGCGCACCAGGAGCTCGCGCATGCGCGCCGCCACGTGCGGTCGCGACAGCACGGCGTGCGCCGTCACCTCGCGCAGGCACACCCATAACCGCACCTCGTCGGGATCGAGGCTCCAGTCGTCGGCGAAGCGCGTCACATTGGCCGGCACGACCAGGAGGCGGGGGGCGCCGCGGGGGATGGGGAGCTCGTAGGGGCCCAAGGTGGAGCGCGCCAGGTGGCCGACCGCCGAGCCGAGCTGCATGGCGGCGAGCATCGGGCCCATCGTCGCCATCCAACGCGCCAGCAGGTCGGCCGGCCCGGCGTCGGGTCCCGGGACGACGTCGGGATCGAAGTCGAGCGACGAGCCCGTGACGCCGGAGGTGTCGACATAGCCGAGGGTGCCCTTGGAGGGGGTGGCTCCGTCGTCGCCGGTGGCGGTGTCCGGGGCGCGCCCGGCGCCCCCGGCATCGGGGGGTGGGGGGGCCTCACCCATGGCCTCGAGAAGAAAACGCCAGTCCTCGACCGTCTGCCACGCCCACGCCCCGGGCGCCACGGCCGCGACCTCGATGGCCGCCCCTGTGGCGGTCAGGGGAAGGCCGGTGAGCTCGGCCACGTGCAGCTCGGCGACGTGGGCCAGCTCCTCGAACCGCATCCGGTCGGCGGGGTCGACGTTGCCCTCGGGTTCACCGCCGCTGGCCACCCCCTGCGCCAGCGTCCGCGCCAGGTCGACACGGGCGCCACCCGGCGACGATCCACCCATGAGCTGGAGCAGGTCACCGAGGATCTGCTCCAGGAAGTTGCCGCCCGCGCCCGGGCCGGGGAATGCCACTCCTGGCATCGTAGGCGGGGGACCGCGCCGTCCGGTCCGCGCCGCACCCGGCGGGGTCAGCCTCCGGGGGAGTCGGCCAACGTCACCGGGACGACGCGCTCGACCGGTGCCGCGCTCCACCTGGAGCCGCACCGTCGTGCCGGGGGGGACGGTGTAGAGGCGCTCTTGGAGATCGGCCACCGAACCCACGCGATGGGCGTCGACGTCGACCACCACGTCACCGGGCTCGAGGCCGGCTTTCGATGCCGGGCTTCCGGGCAGGATGGTCGTCACCTCGGCACCCTGGGTCGGCTGCCCGACGCCCGACGTCACCGGATCGGTGCACTGAACGCCGAGCCAACCGTGGTCCACGCGGTGCGTCTTGGCGAGCTCCAAGGCGACACCTTCGGCCAGCGGGGCCGGTACGAACAACCCGATCGTGTCGTTGCCGAGGTTCATCTGCCCGTCGAGGATGCCGAGGACGCGCCCGTGGCTGTCGAGGAGTACGCCGCCCCACGACGTGGGGCCGAGCGGCATCTCGGCCTCGATGGCGTTGACGAGGTCGACGCCGCCGTCGAGCGCCATCCCGGTGCCGACATCTTCGACCATGCCGATGGCGGCGGCGGCGGGTGCCGCTGACGAGGACGAGGGCACCGACGCGGTGCACAGACAGGCGACGATGTCGAGGTCGTCGGGTTGGACGTCCTCGTCGGCGAAAGTGGCCGGCGCGAGCCCGCCGTCGGTACTGATCACGGCGACGCCGGAGTGTGCGTCCGAACCCACCACCTGTCCCCGCATCTTTCTCCCCGAGGCGGTGACCACATCGAGCTGCGACGCGCCGGCCACCGCCGATGCGGCGGTCACGATGAGCTCGCCTCCGGGGAGCACGACGCCGGTCATGCGCGTCGGCCCGCTGGCGTTCACGGGCTCGAGCCCGACCAGCGACGGCCGGACCGAGGCGACGAGCTGCATGACGTCGTGGCCGACGACGGGCATGGACGTGAGCGACGTCGTCGAAGCCGAGATGGTGCTCAGTCCGGCCCCGCCCTCGACCGTCGACGCCGTGGTCGTTCCCTTGGAGTCGATGAAAGTGAGGACGACGGCAAGGGTGGTGGCGAGGGCCGCCGCGCCGACGACGCCCGCGGCCAGTGCCGCCCCCCGGGGCCGGCGATGGTGGCCCCGGTCCACACCAGGGCCGAAGTACGAGGAGGTTGACCGGGGCAGGCCCAGGCCCGATACCTCCGAGGGGTGGCGCCACAGCCGATCTTCGGGCGACAACCAGCCGCGCTCGAGCACCACCCGCATCGTCGCCGAAGCCGTCAGGATCCTCAGGATTTTCGCCGCCGGCGACCGGCCCCCCACGTTCCATC
The DNA here is from genome assembly GCA_963838775.1 of uncultured Acidimicrobiales bacterium. Lineage (GTDB taxonomy): Bacteria > Actinomycetota > Acidimicrobiia > Acidimicrobiales > UBA8190 > Chersky-840. The sequence continues at coordinate 37,256 of CAWISP010000021.1, read as the reverse complement.
GGGTCCCGAGGTTACTGTCGGGTTCCTCGCCAGGGACGTCGCGGTGCCGCCACCGGGCACGCCCGAAGCGTGTCTGAGTGGTTACCCGTAGCATGGTTCTGTGCGAGCGGGGCGACGTGGCTAGGGACCTCGCCATCGATCTCGGCACCGCCAACACCCTCGTCTACGCGAGGGGCAAGGGCATCGTGCTCAACGAGCCGACGGTGATCGCGCTCAACACGCGCACCCATGAAGTCCTAGCCATGGGGCAGGAGGCCTGGCAGATGATCGGCCGTACCCCCGGCTACATCGTGGCGGTGCGGCCCCTCCGACAAGGTGCCATCACCGACTTCGACATCACCGAACGGATGATCCGTCTCTTGCTGCAGCGGTGCGGGGTGTCGCGCCTCAACCGTCCACGCGTGCTCATCTGCGTCCCCTCGGCGATCACGAGTGTGGAACGACGGGCCGTGAAAGAGGCGACGCACCGCGCCGGTGCGTCGGCGGCCTACCTCATCGAGCAGCCGATGGCGGCCGCCATCGGCGCCGGGCTCTCCATCCACGAGCCCATCGGCAACATGGTGGTCGACGTGGGCGGGGGCACTTCCGAGACGGCCGTCATCTCGCTCGGCGGAGTGGTGGCGTCCGAGGCGATCCGCTGTGGCGGGTTCGACATCGACGCCGCCATCCAGACCTATGTCCGGCGCGAACACGGCGTCGCCATCGGCGAGCGCACCGCCGAGGAGATCAAGCTGGCCATCGGCTCGGCGGCGCCGTACAGCGGCGAGGTGAAGGCCGAGGTGCGGGGCCGCGAGTTGATGACGGGCATGCCGAAGACGGTGGTGTTGTCACCGGGGGAGCTGCGGGGCGCGGTCGAGGACCAGGTGCGCCAGATCATCACCGCGGCGGTGAACTGTCTCGGCGGCGCACCTCCCGAGCTTGCTCAGGACATCATCTTCCAAGGCATCCATCTCGTCGGGGGCGGGGCGCTGCTGCGTGGCATGGCGCGGCGCCTCGCCAACGAGACGGCCGTGCCCGTGCATCTCGTCGACACGCCCCTCGAGTGCGTAGCCCTGGGTGCGGGGCAGTGCCTCGAATCGTTCGACAAGCTGCGCCAGCTCTTCGTCGCCGCCGACGCCTGAGCGCGTCCGACCCGGGGTCAGGGCCGGCCGAGCAGGTCCTCGGCGGCCTGGCGTACTTGCCAGTCCCGGTCCTCCAGGCAGGCGCGCAGGGCGACATCGACGCGGGGGTCGTCGAAGGCGGCGAGCGCGATGGAGGCGCGGCGCCGGACGGCGGGCTTGTCGGCCAGGGCGAACAGGACGGTGTCCAGGGCACCGGCTTCGCCCACGGCACCGAGGGCGGCGACCGCCGCCTCCCGGCACAGGGGGTCGGCATGGGTCCGCACCACGCGCTCGAGGGCATCGACCTCCGGGCGCCGACACGTCGAGCCGGCCTCGCCCAACGCCCATGCCGCGCCCTCCACCACCGACGCGTCGCGGTCCGACGTAAGCGCCTCCAGGAGCACGTCGGGTGCCACCCTCGTATCGCCGGCGGCGAGTCCCCGACCGGCCAGCGCACAGGCACGGCGACGCACCGCCGGATCGGGGTCGGCCAGAGCGTCGACGAGCTGTCCGCCCCCGAGGGCGCCGATCCGGTCGAGCGCACCCAGCGCGGCGCAGCGCACGGCCGGGTTGTCGTCGCGGACGAGCCGAAGGGCCGTCTCGAGGTCCCCGGTGTGGCCCGCCACGACCGCATCGCGCACGGGGGCGCCTAAGGATGAGGAGCGAACCGTGGCAGGCTGTTGATCTCCCGAAGCACCCTTCCCCATGTCGACCTCCCAATCCACGTTACCGCCGGCCACCGATCCCATCCCCGGGCGCCGTCGGCGTTGGCCGGTGGTCCTCGTCGCCTTCCTGGTCCTGGTGGCCGGGTTCGTCATCGGCACCGCGCTCATCTCGGCGCCGTACACCGAGCTCGTCCCCGGCGATGCTCAGCCCGTGTCCAGCCTGATCACGGTGCCCCACGGGCTCGCCCACCCGCTCAAGGGACAGGTCCTTCTCACCGACGTCGGGGTGCAGTCCCTCAAATACCTCGAGTACTACTGGGAGTCGATCTTCTCGGACCCGAACAACACCGTCGTGCCCACGGGCGAAGTGACCTACAACCTCCCGGGGAGCGAGTTCGACGCCCAGGGCACCGTGGACATGGCCGAATCGCAGTTGACGGCGCAGTCCGTGGCGCTGCGACAGCTGGGGTATCGGGTGCCCATGCACGACGTCGGCGTGACGATCTACGTCATCGATCCGTCCTCGCCGGCGTGGAACACCTTGCAGGTGGGAAACGTCGTGACCTCCATCGACGGGGTACCGACCACCAGTCCTCGGGCGTTGCAGAACGCCGTGCGCGCCCATCAACCTGGCGACACGGTGACGATCCGGGTGGGATCCATCGCGCACCCGACTCCCGGCCACGACGTCTCGGTCCGCCTCGGTTCCATCACGTCGGACCACAAGAAGGTCGCGTTCCTGGGGATCGGCGACCCCGACGTCCCGGTCGCAGGCATGGGAACCCAGCCCGAGTACGACTTCCCCTTCCCGGTGAGCATCAACAGCGACGGCATCGGCGGCCCCTCGGCCGGGTTGGCGTGGACACTCGGGATCCTGAACACGCTGTCGGGCGGGAACCTCACCGGCGGCCGCATCGTGGCCGCCACGGGGACGATCCGTCCCGACGGGACCGTCGGCGACGTCGGCGGCGTCCAGCAGAAGACCGTCGCCGTCGACAGAGCGGGGGCCACCGTCTTCCTGGTGCCCGAGCCCGAGCTCACGGTGGCGAAGTCGATGGCGGGACCGCACCTGAAGGTCTTCGCCGTCCAGACGCTCGCCCAGGCCCTGGCCGACCTCCAGCACCTGGGAGGGAAGCTCGGCCCGGCCGCCCAGGGCCCGCCTTCGGGCCCCGACGGCCACAGCGTGCCCACCGACTGGCAATACTCACCCTGGAGCTGACCGGTCGCTGTCGCGGCGCGGCTTTTGCACACCCGCCGTACGCAGCGTCGTAGGCTCTCGCTCATGCCAGACGAGCGGCTCACGATCTCGTCCTCCGCCCGTGTCCATCCCGACGAGGTCGCCCGCCACACCTTCGGCACGCAACGGCGGGGATTCGACCCCGCCGAGGTCCGCTCCTTCCTCGAGCACGTGGCACGCGAGCTGGTGGCCAGCGCCGATCGGGAACAGGAGCTACGCCGGGCCCTGTCCGAGGCCGAGAACCGCGCCGCCAATCCCGTGCTCGACGAGTCCACGCTCACCGCCGCGCTGGGGCTCGAGACCGCTCGAGTCCTGCGCTCGGCGCACGAGGCGGCCGCCGAACTGGTGGGGCGGGCCGAGAACGACGCGGCCCGCATGCGCGCCCAGGCACAGGAAGAGGCCGAGCAGCTCCAGCGCCACACCGAACAGAGCGCGCACGACCGCACGGCCGAAGCCGAGGCGGTAGCCACCGAGCTTCGGCGGCGCGCCCAGGAGGAGGCGACCTCGCGTGTCGAGGGCGCCAAGCTCGAAGCCGAGGCCCTTGTCACCCAGACCCGGGCCGAGTGCCGGGCCATGGTGCAAGAGGCCCAGGAGCTGCGGGCGCGCGTTCTTGCCGACCTGGGACGGCGCCGTCGGGTGTTGCACAGTCAGATCGAACAATTCCGCGCCGGGCGCGAGCGACTGGCCGAGACGATCGGCGACGTCCGCAGTGCCGTCGATCAGATCACCGACGAGCTCTTCCAGGCCGAGGACCAGGCGCGTCTGGCGGCAGAAGCGGCCGGACGCCAGGCCGCGCAGGGGGAGCTCCCCGACGGCACCCCAGAGGCCGACTCCGACGCCGGTGCTGCTGGTGCCACGGCGATACCCGGCGATTCCGACACCAGACAGACGGTGGAGGAATTGTTCGCCCGGCTTCGGGCCGAGACGGCGGCCGGGTCCACCTTCGACGCCACGGCGGCCATCGGTAGCGGGCACGTCTCCGGGGGGCACGTCTCCGGGGGGCCCGCCTCCGACGCAGCGACCTCCGACGCAGCGACCTCCGACGCAGCGACCTCCGACGCAGCGACCTCCGACGCAGCGACCTCCGACGCTCCGAGCTCCGAGCTACCGGCCTCGGTGGTCCCGGTCTCCGACGAGCCGCTCGAAAGCGTTCGCATCCTGCCCGCGGCGCCGGCGCCGCCTCGCGCCAAGGCGGCACCCGACAACGGGGGAAGGGGACAGACGTTGGCGGCACCGAGCCGTCCCGCCGAGCCCCCGAGGCGGGACGGCAAGGCCCCATCCGATGTCCACGGCGCGGCCAGGTCGGGCGGCTCCGACGCCGGAGGGGGCGCCTCGGCGGGTGCGGACGATGACGTCGAGCCGGTCGTCGACCCGCTCGTGGCCCAGCGTGACGAGGTGCTCGATCCCCTGGTGGCGACGCTGGCCCGCCGGCTGAAGCGAGCCTTGCAGGATGACCAGAACGACATCCTGGACCGCCTGCGGGCCAAAGGCGGTTGGGCACCGGGCGTCCTGCTGTCCGAGGACGACCACGCCCGGCGCTATGTGAAAGCCGTCGCCGACCAGCTGATGGAAGCGGCTCGTGCCGGGGCCACGTTTGCCGGGGGGAAGGCCGACGAGGCCCCCGGTGTCGAGGACGTTGCCGCCTCGATGGCCTCGGAGATCGTGGCTCCGTTGCGTCGGCGCCTCGAGCGGGCGGGACCGTCGGTGGACGAAGGCGACGAGTCCGCACTGGTGGAGCTCGTCGGCGCCGCCTTTCGCGAGTGGAAAGGGGCGCGCACCGAGCGCCTCGCCGGGGACCAGACGGTCTTCGCCTTCGCTCGGGCCGCGCTGGCGGCGGTGCCGCCGGGCACGATGTTGCGCTGGGTCGTCGACGACGATGTGGCCGAGTGCCCCGACTGCGACGACAACGCATTGGCGGGACCGGTCCCGTCGCGTGAGGACTTCCCCACCGGGCACGCACACCCGCCGGCGCACGCCGGCTGCCGCTGCTTGCTCGTGCCTGCGAACGCCTAAGCTGCCGCGCCGTGCGAACCCCGCAGGACCTGCCGCGTCGAACGCGTCGCGCCGTACGACGGGGGAGATTGTGGCTGGTCGTCGCCATCATCGTCCTGATCGTGGTCCTGGCGTCCCTGCGGACGTTGGCCACCTTCTACACCGACTACCTCTGGTTCGGATCCGTCCATCTCAGTGCGGTGTGGAGACGACTGTTCGAGGTGAAGGCCGAATTGTTCTTCGGCTTCGCGGCGATCTTCTTCGTGCTCATGTGGATCAACCTCGCCGTGGTGGACCGCTTGGCGCCGAGCGAGCTGGCCCTCGGGCCCGAGGACGAACTGGTCCGCCGCTACCAGCAGCGGGTGGCTCCTCGTGCCGTGCTCGTCCGCACCATCGTGTCGATCGTGATCGCGCTGATCGCGGCCACCGGCGCCCTCGGGCAGTGGCGCAACTACCTGCTCTTCACCAACGGCGGGTCGTTCGACGCCACTGATCCCCAGTTCCACAAGAACGTCGGCTTCTTCGTCTTCAAGCTTCCCTTCCTGTCGTTCATGGTGAGTTGGGCCTTCGTCACGCTCGTCGTGATCGCGGTCTTCACGATCATCGCCCACTACCTCAACGGCGGGATCAGGGTGCAGTCGGGGACACCCAGCGTGGCTCCTCAGGTCAAGGCGCACATCTCGGTGATCCTGGCCTGCATGGCATTGGTGAAGGCGGTCGGGTACGTCCTGGCGCGCTACAACCTCGACCTGTCCCAGAACGGCTACGTGCAGGGAGCGGGCTACACCGACGTCCACGCGCGCCTGCCCGCCCTGGAGCTGCTCATCTGGATCTCGTTGCTCGCCGCGGTGATCCTGCTCATCAACATCCGCCGGCGGGGCTGGGCCCTTCCCGTGCTGGGAGTGGGGTTGTGGGCGTTCGTGGCGGTGGTGGTGGGCGCCATCTACCCAGCCATCGTCCAGGCCGTGAAGGTCACGCCTGCGCAGAACTCCCTCGAGCAGCCCTACATTGCCCGCAACATCGCGGCCACCCGAACCGCAATCGGCATCAACAACGTGAGGCGGTCGACGTTCGCGGGGACCCAGACGCTCACGCCGGCCCAGGTCCAGGCCAACAGCACCACCCTCAACAACGTGCAGCTGTGGGACCCGACGCAGACCAGCCAGACCTACACCAAGCTCCAGGCGACGAAGTCCTACTACTCGTTCAACACGCTCTCCGTCGATCGCTACAAGGTGAACAACGGCCTGGTGCCCATGGTGGTCGGTGTCCGCCAGGTCAACGACAACGACCTGCCCTCGCAGGGGTGGGTGAACACGCACCTGCAATACACCCACGGCTACGCCATGATCCTGGCCCCCTCCAACCAGCAGAACGGTGGCCAGCCCGCCTTTTCGATCTCCCAGGTCCCCCCCGTCTCGTCGCCCGGCGCACCCCAGGTCAGCCAGCCCCGCGTGTACTTCGGACTGAACAACCCCAACGGTGGCGACGTCGACTACGTCCTGGGGGACACCCGCCAGCCCGAGATCGACTACCCGGCCTCTTCCACCTCGGGCAACCCGGTGCAGAGCACCTACAAGAGCACCGGCGGAGTGCAGCTCAACAACTTTCTCGTCAAGGCTGCCTTCGCGGTGCGCTTCGGGGACTTCAACCTGCTCGTCTCCGACCTCGTGACATCGCATTCCCGGCTCATGTTCGTACGCGACATCACCCAGATGGCGCAGAAGGCGGCACCGTTCCTGAGCTATGACTCGGACCCCTACCCGGTCCTGTCGGGAGGTCAGATCTACTGGGTGCTCGACGCCTACACCACCAGTGACAACTACCCCTACTCGCAGAACGTCGACACGTCGTCACTGCCTTCGAACAGCGGCCTGAACCAGAACCTCAACTACGTGCGGAACTCGGTCAAGGTGGTCGTCAACGCGTACACGGGTGAGATGACGTTCTACGACGTGACCGGGCTCACCCATTCGAAGGATCCCATTCTCCAGACATGGGAGAAGGTCTTCCCCGGCATGTTCACCCCCGTGTCGAAGATGCCCAAGTCACTCGAGGCGCATCTCCGCTACCCCGAGGACCTCCTCTCGGTGCAAGCAGCGACGTACGGCCGGTACCACCTGACCCAGCCGCTCGCCTTCTACAACGCCACGAACGCATGGAACGTCTCCCAGAGTGCGGGGTCGGGGTCGCCGGACCAGGCCCTGCCCGCAACACTGACGACCAATGCACAGGGGAACATCGTTTCCACCGGCCAGGTGCAGCGGATGTCACCGATCTACGAGTTGTTCCAGGTGCCGGGGCAGACGACGCAGTCGTTCAACCTGGTCGACGCGTTCGTGCCCGTGTCCAAAGGTGATCAGATCCAGACCATGTCCGGGTTCATTACAGCGGGATCGGATCCGGGCCAGTACGGAAAGCTCACGGTGTTCGCGACCCCGCCCATCGACGGCCCCGCGCTGGTGGACGCCGACATCTCGGCCATCGGGAAGATCTCGTCCCAGATCAGCCTGCTCAACCAGGAGGGCTCGAGCGTCCAGCTCGGCAACCTGCAGGTCGTGCCCGTCGGGGACTCGATGTTGTACTTCCGGCCCTTCTACGTGGAATCGTCGCGCAACCCGTTCCCGAAGCTCGACTACTTCATCGTCGTCTACAGCGGCCCGACGGGCCAGAGCCAGGTCGCCTTCGACACGACGCTCCCGCTGGCGCTCCAGGACCTGTTCTCGGTGTCGTTGCCCACCCCGGGGACCGGGTCCACCACCGCGCCTACCGGGCCGGCCACGGTGAACCAGCATGTCCAGAGCCTGATCGCCCAGGCCAACACGGACTTCCAACAGGCCCAAACCGACCTGAAGAGCGGCAACTTCGCCGCCTACGGCACCGACATCACCAACCTCCAGGGCGTGCTCCAGCAGCTCCAGCAGGCCACGGCGAGCAGTTCGAGCTCCAAGACCTCGACACCGAAGTCATCGACGACGTCGTCGACCACCTCCACGAGTACCACCGCGCCCAACGGGGTGGCCCTCCGGCAGCTCAACCGGGGCAAGTAGCGCGGCAGTGGTCGGAACCGGGCTGCGAGCCGGGTGCTAATCTGGGGACAACGACGCGGGGTGGAGCAGTCTGGTAGCTCGTCGGGCTCATAACCCGAAGGTCGGAGGTTCAAATCCTCCCCCCGCCACCAACGAAATCCCAGATCAGAGCCCTCCCTTTCGGGAGGGCTCTTCTGTTTCGGGAGGCCGTCCCTACCGCCATCCCTACTCCTTTTTCGTCACACCCGGTGGGTACGTGGTCCCGTGCGAGGTACAAAGCGGAGACGGCGCGACGGCGTATGGGAGATCCGGGCATACGTCGGTCGGGACCCGCTGATCGGGAAGCCCCGACAGCTGTCGAAGACCGTCTACGGCAGCGCCAAGGTGGCAGACGCCACTCTCCGGGACCTGCTCGATCGCCAGGCTCCCTCCCGGCCAGATGGTCTCGGCTTGACCGTCGTCAGCGCTCCATCAGAGTGTGCGGTGGGGGTGGATGCGAGACAACGTCGCCGAACTGGCGAAGCCACCACGGTTGACACCCAAGCGGGTGAAGGCACCATCAGTCGAGGATGTCTGGAACATCGTCGAAGCGGCAGAGCTCCATGATCCTCGCCTCACCACCATGGTGATGCTGGCAGCGCTCAAGGGCATGTATCGGGGTGAGTTGTGCGCGTTGTTGTGGTCCGAGGTCGATTTGCGGAGACATCGAAGTTTCGCGTTCGGTCGTTGCTGTGCCGGGTGGCACGGCTGAGAAGTCGACCAAGACCGACCGCTCGCGACACGTCGCACTCGACCCGGTCGGCGTCGCCCTCTTGATGCGCCATCGATCACGAATCGAGGACTGGGCGGCCGGTCCATGGCCCCAATGAGTGCGAACCTCGTGCTACCACGGGCCCCGGAAGACCGACTGCCCTCATTGGATGATCCGTCTCAATGGGTAACACTGGGACGAGGAGGTCACCGCGGGTGCGGTCTGGCTGGTGTTCTGCACTGAGTTCCGCCGCCGGTGGCGCGCGTGGTTGATCTTGGTCGTCTTGATCGTCCTCGTGGGCGGATTGGTGTTGGCGGCCGCCGCTGCCGGGCGCCGGACGGCTAGCGCCTTCCCCCGCTTCGTTGCTGCCCATGGATACGACTTCGACATCTTCAACCTTCAACCGCTGCCGGGGCTGGCCAAACTGTCCGAAGTTGCTTCCGTCACAATGGCCGGCGAGGCCCTTAACGGCAACGTGACTTGCGTATGCAAGCCTGGGATCAACTCGTCGAATCTCTCGATCGTCGACCTGTCCCCGACTGCCCTGCAGAGGGTGGTCAAGCTGGTCGCAGGCCAGATGCCGACCCAGTCGTCGTCCGACGACGTGCTGGCCTCTTTCAACCTCCAACAGGACTACGGCGTACACATCGGGACGGTCATCCACACTCCGTTCTATACGTCGTCTCAGGTGCAGGCGGTCATCGGCGGCGCCAACCTGACCCCTGCGGGACCGACGGTTGCGTCGCACGTCGTAGGGATCGAGGCGGCCGAATCGGAATTCCCATCAGGACAGTCACCCACCTATGACCTTTACGCCACGCAGGCCTTCGCCCGCACGGTTGGACAGCGGGCGGCTCTTGGAACGGAATACCTCGTGCACCTGCGCTACGGCGCAACGGACCTCGCCCGATTCAGCGCCGAAGTGACCGCCACTCATGCGTTTAGCTCCGAATACGAAGAGCCAATCGCCACGGCGGTGACGGCATCGATCCACCCCCAAGCCGTGGGGTGGTGGGTGTTGGCCCTGCTGGCCGGTCTGGCAGGGCTCGCGGTCATAGGCCAGGCTCTCGGTCGCCAGAGCGCCGTCGAGAGCGAGGAGTGCCCCACATTGGCCGCCCTGGGCTTGCCCGGCACCCCCTTGGGCGTTGCCGTCGGGCAAGCAGTATGGCGGGCATTTGCCACCAACCTGGGCGCCGTGCCCGTTTCCACCGTGCCGGTATGGGTGATCGCGGCACTGGGAGCGGGCGTACTCGTGGTGGCAAACCTGTTGGCCATTGCGCCGGCTCTGGCGGCGGCGCGATCGAAGACTGCCGGGCATCTCCTACGCACCCAGTAGGCCGGTCCATGGGGCGAATCTGTGCTTGCGGGCGCGGACCAGATTGAGTCGCGGCTAGCGCATCTGCCGGGTCCGGGTCGGCCTCGCCGCCGGGTCCCTTGGGCTGCCACCCGCGGGATCACCCGCTTGCGTGCGGAACGATGACGTCCGTCGACGCCTGCCCGTAACAGTCCATCGCTCGGGTCAGGTGAGTGGCGTAGGGGAACATCGCAGCACTCTTCCCGCTACTACCCAGCGTATACGAGGGTGGGGGTCTTGCTGCAAGTGCCTCTGGTGTGCTGACACTGCACTCCACAAGCCGACACACTGGCGTTCGCCGCGCCCGATAGTACGAATGAACGAGGCCCGAAGGGGTTGAAGAGAAGGTGGACGGATGGGCAGCTTTGTGCGGGGTTTCCCGGAGATCGACCAGACGCAGGTCGCGGTCGTAGGCGGCAAGGGCGCGCACCTGGGGGAGCTCTCGCGGATCGAAGGCATCCGCGTGCCGCCTGGCTTCTGCGTGACGACGGACGCGTTCCGGTGGATCACGGCGGACTCGCCGTCGATCGACGACCGGCTCGATCGGCTGTCGCGCCTGGACCCGGATGACGGGGAGGCGATTCGCACGCTCAGCGCGGAAATCCGCCGGACCCTCGAAGGGACCGCCATCCCCGACGATCTGGCGGTGGCGATCACCAGCGCGCTCGTCCGGCTCGGCGAGCAAGTCGCCTACGCCGTTCGATCGAGCGCGACGGCGGAGGACTTGCCGACGGCCTCCTTCGCAGGCCAGCAAGACACTTACCTGAACGTCGTAGGGGTGGCGGCGATCCTCCAGTGCATCAGCCGGTGCTGGGCTTCGCTCTTCACCGAGCGGGCCGTGACCTACCGCCTGCGGAACGGCTTCGACCACCAGAAGGTCCACATGGCCGTGGTCGTGCAGCAGATGATCTTCCCGGAGGCTGCCGGCGTCCTCTTCACGGCCGACCCTGTCACGTCCAACCGGAAGGTCGCCTGCGCGGAGGCCACCTTCGGCCTCGGCGAGGCCCTGGTCTCAGGCCGGGTGAACGCGGACACCTACAAGGTGCGGGACGGCGAGGTCGTCGCCAAGGTGGTCGCCACTAAGCAGCTTGCCATCCACGCCCTGCCGGCTGGCGGGACGCAGGAACAGGCGATCGACCGGGCGCGGCAGGAGCAGCCAGCACTGACGGACGCGCAGGTCGTGCGGCTTGCGCAGCTGGGCCGGCGGATCGAAGCGCACTTCGGCCTCCCCCAGGACATCGAATGGTGCCTGGTCGACGACGAGTTCCAGATCGTCCAGAGCCGGCCGATCACCACCCTGTTCCCCATTCCCGCGGCCGGCGACCAAGAGAACCACGTCTACATCTCCGTCGGTCACGCGCAGATGATGACCGACGCTATGAAGCCCCTGGGGCTGTCCTTTTGGCAGCTGACCACACCTCGGCCGATGTACGTGGCCGGTGGGAGGCTGTTCGTCGATGTCGCCTCGGACTTGACGTCGCCAGCGACCCGCGCCCGTCTCTTGGAGGTCATTGGGAAATCCGATCCCCTGATCGGGGACGCGCTGCAGACCATCCTCGAACGGGGCGACTTCATTCCGACCCTCCCGGACGAGGGTCTCGGGGGGACGCCGGCTGGGGGCGCCCCCGCCGCGATCGAGACCGATCCCGCCATCGTCACCGAGCTGATCGAGCGGAGCGAGGCCTCCATCGCCACCTTGAAGCGTGACATCCGGACGAAGTCCGGATTGGCGTTGCTCGACTTCATCTTGGCGGACATCCAGGAGCTGAAGCGGATCCTGTTCGATCCGCAGAGCCATCAAGTGTTCGTGTCGGCGATGGAGGCCACGTGGTGGCTGAACGAGCAGCTGCAGGCGTGGCTGGAAGAGAAGAACCCGGCCGACACGCTCACGCAGTCCGTCCCCCACAACGTCACGTCGGAGATGGGGCTGGCGCTCCTCGACGTCGCGGACGCGATCCGCCCGTACTCGGAAGTGGTGGCTTTTCTGCAACACGTCGAGGACGAGGGCTTCCTGGAAGAGCTGCCCACGCTCGAAGGCGGGCTCGAAGCCCGAGACGCCTTTCAGGCCTTTCTTGACGAGTACGGGATGCGCTGCGCGGGTGAGATCGACATCACGAGGCCGCGTTGGAGCGAACGCCCCGCGACGCTCGTGCCCCTGATCCTCGGAAACGTCAAGAACTTCGAGCCTGGTGCCGGAGAGCGGCGCTTCGAGCAAGGCTGGCAGGAGGCCTGGGAGAAGGAACAGGAACTTCTGGCGCGCGTGCGGGACTTGCCGGACGGAGAGCGCAAGGCCGATGACACCAAGCGCATGATCGATCGGGTCCGGACCTTCATCGGGTACAGGGAGTATCCGAAGTACGGCATGGTCAGCCGCTACTTCGTTTACAAGCAGGCCTTGCTGGAAGAGGCCGGGCGCCTGGTGCAGGCCCGTGTGCTTCGTGAGAAGGAGGACATCTTCTACCTCACGTTCCAAGAGCTTCACGACGTTGTGCGCACGAACCACGCGGATGATCAGCTCATCTCCCAGCGCAAGGAGAGCTTCAGGTCGCATCAAGCCCTCACGCCCCCCCGGGTGTTCACGTCGGATGGCGAGGTCGTCGCCGGGACCTACCGACGCCACGACGTGCCCACCGGTGCGCTGGTCGGCTTACCAGTTTCCGCCGGGACCGTCGAGGGGCGGGCCCGCGTCGTCCTGGACATGGCCGAGGCCGATCTCGAAGTGGGCGACATCCTGGTCACCGCCTACACGGACCCCAGCTGGACGCCTGTACTCGTCGCGATCACGGGCCTGGTGACGGAGGTGGGTGGCCTCATGGCCCATGGAGCGGTGATCGCACGGGAGTACGGCTTGCCAGCCGTCGTGGGGGTGGAGCATGCCACCCAGCTGATCCGCGATGGGCAGCGGATCCGCGTGCATGGAACGGACGGGTACGTCGAGATCCTGCCCTAGGGGCTTGCGGAGCAATTCGAGGTTGGCCCCGGCGTGCTTCGAATTACCCGGAAAGTCGTATGAAACGCGGGTCGGCGCGTCTCGTGCATAGGCATTGACGCCTGGCCAGCGTTGTCGCGTTGGGGCATGGATCGGGGTCGTGACCTGCCTCGAACGTTTCAGCTGAGCTGCTCGGCCAGCGCCACGATGATGCGCTCGAGGCCGCGGACGTAGCAGAGGCGATAGCTGTCCTCGTACTGCTGTATCTCGCCAACCAGTTCGGCGCCTTGAGCGTGCAGACGGGCAAGGACGTCCTCGATGTCTTCGACGGCGAACATGATGCGCATCGTCGAGCCCGACGACGCGGGTCTACCCAACGTCCTTCGACTGCCGCCTCGCCCGCCAGCTCCAAGCCGAGTTCGAGAAAGAACGCAACAGCAGCCTCAAGGTCGTCGACAACGACGCCGACGTTGTCCATCCGCTGGATCGTCATGTCCTCACGCGTAAGACGGCAGCCGGCCAACTGGGTCGGTGCGAGGCGAGGGACCGCCGGGAGGCGGAAAGGGCGGGGTGGTCTCGAAGACGCCCCTGGCACGATTGAGTGGCCCTCTTGCAGTCGACCTCCGGGAAACACGAACCCGAAGGTCAGTACGGGTCCACTGGCGGCGTATGCCGCGCTATGTATGCGAGCACGCCTCTGCTGACCAGCGGTTCACGGCTCTCAGGGCCGAACAGGGCCGTCGCTCGAGGTCTGCACAGGACATGCCCGGCCAGGTGCCCCGCTCAAGGGCGGAAGGGAGCTGATCTCCCCGAGAACCGACGGGGGTGCGGTTCGGCTCGCCCACGTCACATTTTCATGTTCGGCGGCGTCATACTCGTGACAGACCCACCGGGTCGACCTGACCCACGACTTGAGGAGCGAATTATGAGCGGCGCTTCCACCGAGGGAATCAAGACCGTCCTGGTTCCCGTGTCCGATGTGGTCAAGAGCAAGGCGGTGTACGCCGCGTTGCTCGGCTTGGAGCCCCAGGCGGATGCCGCCTACTACGTCGGCTTCGATGCCGCCGGACAGCACATCGGGCTGGTGCCGGGCGGTGGACCGAAGGCCATGACGTCCCCGGTGACCTACTGGCACGTGGCGGACATCGAGGCGAAGCTGGCCGAGGTGACCGCCGCGGGTGGCACCGTGGAGGAGCCGCCGCGCGACGTCGGTGGTGGCCGCCTGGTGGCTACGTTCACCGATCTTGACGGGAATGTCCTCGGTCTGCTCCAAGAGGCGTGAGTGGGGAGTCGCGCTCTGGCGCGGAGCGCTGCCGCGCCACCGACCACCGGCTGGTACAAGGTCCGGCGACGGGAAGATCGTTTGTGTTCGTGGGTTGTTCGATCTCCGACCCTGATGTCCGACGTCGTCGACAATGACGGTCGCTCGGTCGGCAACGGTCAAGGTGGCTTCTTGGTCATCACCGAACCTTGGCCTGGCATGCTCCGCGGCATATGGGGCGACGAGGAGCGGTATCGAAAGACCTACTGGTCCCGGTTCCCGGGTCGGTATTTCGCCGGGGACGACGCAAAGCGCGACGACGACGACCTTTGGTTGCTGGGGCGCATCGATGACGTGATGAACATCTCGGGGCACCGGATCTCTACCACCGAGGTGGAGCACGCGCTTGTCGGAGACCCACGTGTGGCAGAGGCGGCGGTCGTCGGCGCTTCCGATCCTACGACCGGTCAGGCGATCGTCGCCTTCGTAACGGCAAGAGGGGAAGGTCCGTCTACCGAAGAGGACAGCGAGGCATTGGTGAAGGAGCTCGGCGAGACGGTGGCGGCGACCATCGGCCCGATTGCCAAGCCACGCCAGATTTTCCTTACACCCGAACTGCCGAAGACCCGTAGCGGCAAGATTATGCGGCGTCTGGTCCGCGATGTCGTCGAGAAACGCCAGCTTGGTGATGTCACGACCCTGCTCGACCTGTCGGTTGTCACGTCGATCGATAAAGCCATGCGGGCGCGGGAGTCCGCAGCCGAAGAGTGAGCGCGTCTCATGGATAGGCACGGACGTCTGACCAGCGGCTTTTCAATTGGGCCGGAGTCCGAAGCCCGGGTTTCTCGAGGCTAGTAACGGAACCTACTCGCCCTTTGCGTACGCTGCCCTATGCACGGTGGCGGCGCGGCACGCGGCCCGTGAGCTGCGGTTTTGCGGTCGAGCCCTCGGTCGAGGTCGCCGTGCCGAGTCGGTGCGCCATAGCCTCGCTTGGCTCTGCCAAGGAGTTCCGTGTCGATTTGTCCGCAGTTCATTCGTCACTTCAGTGACAGGATCCCACTACTCGGAAGGATGACGACTATGCGGTACACCCTCCTGCTCCACTACCCCGAGCCGACGGCTGATGAGCTTGGTCCCGACGCACTCGCCGAGGGGATGCGCGCGTTCCAGGCGTACGCGAAGGCGCTGGAAGACGCGGGCGTACTCGGGAGCGCCGAGGTACTGCAGCAATCAGAGGCGACCACCACGGTGACGCTCGCAGGCGGCGAGCTGATCGTCCAAGATGGGCCGTTCGCCGACACGAAGGAGCAGCTCGGCGGCACGTTCGTGATCAACGTCCCTGACCTCGACGCCGCGATCGCGTGGGCAGCCAAGGCGCCGTCGGTGTCGTGGGGCCATGTCGAGATCCGTCCGGTCGCGACCCGTTACGTGGACGGCGCGTGGCAGGGCGCGCAACCGGTGACATGACCGAGCGCGACGCCTTCACGGCCGCGGAGCGCACAGCGCGGGCCTCCTACGGCCGGCTCGTGGCGCTGCTGGCGACGTGGACCCACGATCTCGCGCTCGCCGAGGACGCGATCGGCGACGCCTTCGAACGGGCAATGCTCACCTGGCCTACGGCCGGCATTCCCCACAATCCCGAAGGGTGGCTCGTCACCGTGGCCCGCAACCGGATCCGCGACCTGCTTGCCTCGGCAGCGGCCCGCACCTCTACGCCGCTTGACGACGATCTCGGGGGCGTTCTTACGGAGCCGGACCCGGACCCGGACGCGATCCCCGACAAGCGGCTAGAGTTGCTGTTCGCGTGCGCGCACCCCGCGATTGACCCCGAGGTGCGCACTCCGCTCATGCTCCAGGTCGTGCTCGGCTTCGATGCCATCCGCATCGCCTCCGTTTTCATGGTGCAGCCCGCCGCGATGGCGCAGCGACTGGTCCGGGCAAAGCGCCGTATTCGCGACGCCGGCATCCCGTTCCGCGTGCCGACTCGCGCGGAGATGCCAGCGCGGTTGCCCGCCGTCCTCGAGGCGATCTACGGCGCCTACACGATCGACTGGCTCGACCACGGACACATACGCGAATCAGTCTCCGACGAGGCACGGTGGCTCGCCGTGCTCACCGCGAGTCTGCTCGGCACCGAACCCGAAGCATGGGGGCTTGCTGCGCTGCTCACGCTCGCGCAGTCACGGGCACCAGCGCGCACGAGCACGCCGTGGCCCTCCCTCGACGAGCAGGACACCGCACTGTGGGATCGTGCGCTCATCATCGAAGGCGAGGCGCTACTGCGGCGCGCACAAGCGTTCGGCGCGCCCCTCGGAAGGTTCCAGATCGAAGCGGCGATCCAGTCTGCGCACTGCGACCGGGCCCGGACCGGGACCCTGGATCGCGCCGCCATCATCCGGCTCTACCAGGGGCTCGTCGCGATCGCACCGACCACGGGGGCCGTGGAAGCCCTCGCCGCACTCACGACACAACCTTGAAGATCAACAGAGCGGCGACTCAGGGCGTCGCGACCTCGATGGGTCCGCGCCGAACGCCATTCGTGGCGACCCATGATTGCGCTCTTCGGAGAAGCCGTCAGACCGATCATTCCACCAGAAGAGGAGATGGTCATGAAGGATGGAGCAGCAAATCTGAGCGGCCCTGCGGCCGGCGCCACCAACGCGGCGAGCCTGCCCCCGGCCGCCGATCGGGACACCTTCCAGGCCGAACTGGACAGGCTGCGGGTTCGGGAGAAGGCGCACACCCGGGAAGGCGACGCGATCGCGGCGGCCCGACGGCGCCTACCCATGGTCGAAGTAGCGGCCGACCTCGCGCTGATCGGACCCCACGGGCCGCTCACGCTGCTCGAAGCGTTCGAAGGGCGCCGACAGCTCGTCGCCTACTACTTCATGTGGCACACCGGCCATCCCGCCGCCGAGCAGTGCGAAGGTTGCACGTGGGTCACCACCCAGGTGGCGGAGCTGTCCTACCTTCATTCTCGAGACATCACCTACGCGGTCGTCTGTCAGGGTCCCTACGACGAGAGCATCCGCTACCACGACTTCATGGGCTGGGACATCCCGTGGTACTCCGCTCAGGCCTCCCTCGACGCGCTCCTCATCGGGCGCCAGGTCGGCAGGATGCACCTCGTGTGCTACGTCCGCGACGGCGAGCGCGTCTTCGAGACCTACTGGACCACCGTCCGCGGCGTCGAGGCAATGGACTACAGCTACGCGCTCATGGACCTCACCGTGTACGGACGCCAGGAGTCGTGGGAGGATTCGCCCTCCGGCTGGCCCCAACAGTGCTCGATCACGCGGACCGACGGTGGCTCGCCGGCTTGGCCCCCGGTGTCAGTGTGGCCGGGCGGACGCCCCATCGCCCAGTGGTCTCGACTCGAAGCGGGGCGCTCTGACGACCTCGGCATCGCAGGGCCGCCCAATTGATCGCACCGTCAGCCGTGACGGGGTCCGGAGGTTTTCACTGTCACCGACGAGATGGCCCGCCGAGCCGGTCATCGGAGCGTGTCGTTCACATCTCCTGGGCGGTCGGGGCAAGGCACCCGACCCCGGCGATCCCCAGCCGGCGCCTGTCGATGTCCTCCCTGTGCTACGTGGAAGCCAACCACGCCTGCCTAAATGGCGTCGGTGCCACGGCGCCGACGAGAGGCACACGGTCATGTACCGTCGTCGGTATGACGCCGGATTTGGTCGACCTCGTGCACCTGCGTCGGGACCGCGACGGCGGCCCCGCCTGACAGATCAAGCCATGATGAGCAGGTCGACGAGGACGGACACGCAGTCGACTGCGTTCCACGATGCCGACAGCCACGAATCGGTTCGCGTGCATGGCGCGCGCGAGAACAACCTCAAGGACATCAGCGTCGAGATCCCGAAGCGCCGGTTGACGGTGTTCACCGGCGTCTCCGGCTCGGGCAAGAGCTCGCTGGTGTTCGGCACCATCGCCGCGGAGTCGCAGCGGCTGATCAACGAGACGTACAGCGCCTTCGTGCAGGGCTTCATGCCGACGCTGGCGCGGCCGGACGTCGACGTCCTCGAAGGGTTGACCACCGCGATCGTCGTCGACCAGAAGCGGATGGGCGCCGACCCCCGCTCCACGGTCGGCACCGCCACCGACGCCAATGCAATGCTACGCATCCTGTTCAGCCGGCTCGGGAAGCCGCACATCGGCTCACCGCAGGCGTTCTCTTTCAACGTCGCCTCGATCTCGGGAGCCGGCGCGGTCAACATCGAGCGCGGTGGCCGTACGATCAAGGAGCGACGAAGCTTCAGCATCCTCGGCGGCATGTGTCCGCGTTGCGAAGGTCGGGGTGCGATCTCCGCCATGGATCTCGCGCAGCTCTTCGACGACTCCAAGTCGCTCGCCGACGGGGCGATCATCATCCCCGGCTACACCGTCGACAATTTCTTTGCGGTCCGACCCTATATCGAGTCGGGCATCCTCGACCCGGATAAGCCGATCCGCAAGTACACCAAGAAGGAGCTGCACGACTTCCTCCACCACGAGCCGATCAAGGTGAAGGTCAACGGCGTCAACGTCACCTATGAGGGGCTGATCCTCAAGATCCAGCGGTCGATTCTCGCCAAGGACCGCGAGGCGTTGCAGCCGCACATCCGGGCGTTCGTCGACCGGGCAGTCACCTTCGCCACCTGCCCCGAGTGCGACGGCACCCGGCTCAGCGAGGCATCCCGGTCGTCGCGGATCGGCAGGATCAACATCGCCGACGCGTGCGCCATGCAGATCAGCGACCTGGGCGAATGGGTCCGCGCCGTCGACGAGCCATCGGTGGCCCCGCTGCTGGCGGCGCTGCAACGGACGCTCGACTCGTTCGTGGAGATCGGGTTGGGCTACCTCTCGCTCGACCGGCCGACCGGGACGCTGTCGGGCGGAGAGGCGCAGCGCGTCAAGATTCTCCACGTCGGCTCTTCGCTCACCGACGTCACCTACGTCTTCGACGAGCCCACCACGGGCCTGCATCCCCACGACATCCAGCGGATGAACGACCTGCTGCTGCGACTGCGGGACAGGGGCAACACGGTGCTCGTCGTTGAGCACGAGCCGGAGACGATGGCCATCGCCGACCACGTCGTCGACCTCGGCCCCGGCGCCGGTGCAGCCGGCGGCACCGTGTGCTTCGAGGGCACTGTCGAGGGGCTGCGGACCAGCGGCACTCTCACCGGCCGCCATCTCGACGACAGGGCCGCCCTCAAGGAGACGGTGCGGATGCCCACCGGTACGCTGGAGATCCGCGGCGCGACGGCACACAACCTGCGCGACGTCGACGTCGACATCCCGCTCGGGGTGCTTGTCGTCGTCACCGGCGTCGCCGGCTCCGGCAAGAGCTCGCTCGTCCACGGGTCGATCCCCGCCGGCGCCGGTGTGGTGGCGATCGGCCAGGGCGTGATCCGCGGCTCGCGACGGAGCAACCCGGCGACGTACACCGGACTGCTCGACCCGATCCGCAAGGCGTTCGCGAAGGCCAACGGCGTAAAGCCGGCGCTGTTCAGCGCTAACTCCGAGGGTGCCTGCCCCAATTGCAACGGCGCCGGCGTCATCTATACCGACCTGGCGATGATGGCCGGCGTCATCACCACCTGCGAGGAGTGCGAGGGGAAGCGCTTCCAGACATCAGTGCTGGATCACCACCTCGGCGGCCGCGACATCAGCGAGGTGCTGGCGATGTCGGTGAACGAGGCCGAGGAGTTCTTCGGCGTCGGCGAGGCGCACACCCCGGCCGCGCACGCCATCCTTGACCGGCTCGCCGCCGTCGGGCTCGGCTACCTCAGCCTTGGTCAGCCGCTCACTACCCTTTCAGGCGGCGAGCGACAGCGGCTCAAGCTGGCCACTCACATGGCCGACAAGGGCGGTGTCTACGTCCTCGACGAGCCGACCACCGGCCTCCACCTCGCCGACGTCGAACACCTGCTCGGCCTGCTCGACGGGCTCGTCGACTCCGGCAAGTCGGTCATCGTCATCGAGCACCACCAAGCGGTCATGGCGCACGCCGACTGGATCATCGACCTCGGGCCCGGCGCCGGCCACGACGGCGGCAGGATCGTCTTCGAAGGTCCACCCGCCGACCTCGTCGCCGCCCGCTCCACGCTCACCGGCAAATACCTCGCCGCCTACGTCGGGACCTGACCGAAGTCCTCGCGGACACTGTGAGACGCCGTCTCTCATCTGTTTAGACTCGTCCCTCCCGTCTGCCATCAAGCGCGGTGCAATGGTGTGGTGTGACCGCTGAGTACTCCCGCCAAGCAGTACTGCGACCGATCGAATTGGAGACGCCGGGTTCAGTTGCTGTCGGCTGAACCGCAGCCGTCCACGTGGGCTTCACCGTCGAGAACGGCTCCACATTCGGGGCTGAGCAGATGAGCCCAGCATGCTGCCTCTCCTCCTTGATCGGAAGATTCCTGCACGGTCACATCGCTGGACCCCGAACGCTTCTCAGGGACCGAGAGGAAGTCGATCGAGAAGCAGACCCGGCCGAGCGCCTCTACGTGGTGTTCGACCTCGGGAGGTATCGCCTGTTTCGTGCCGGCGCGCACAGTGACATTGAGCCCGGGCGAAGTCGCCGCGGCGAAACGCAACTGCCCCTCGTGCACGACGATCCGACCCCAAGTGCCTGCTGCGATCCGATGCGATCGTTGGAGACCGGCAGGCATCGTGTGCTCGTCCCAATGCCGGCTCGTTCGAACCAGCCGGAGACCGTCGGGTGGTTCGGCCCGATCGCAGAGTGGACAGTCGAGCGCCGATCCCAGCCGGGCATCACGGCTCTCGGCGTTCAATACCCACGCTCGCAGCTGGAACGGCGGGCGGTGGCGAATGTGCTGATCATGCCCGCACGACAGTTCCGCCACCCAGTCGCCCTCGTTGTCCGAGTGGTAGCCGCTGATCGCTCGCCGCACGAGTTCAGCGTACCGAGCGGTCGGAGAGGACCCTCGTGCAAACCTGGCGTCGGGATCTGGCGGCAAGGGAGGTCTTTGTCGGGGGTGGGCTCAGATGTGGGAAGGCTGAGCGACGTCATGCGAGGTTGCCGTGTTAACCCCGGGACGGCGTGGCGCCACCCGTCGGAGTGTGAGGACGCGTTCCGCATGGCGTTCCTCCTCGAGGAGCTTCTGGCGGGCGGCGAGCAGATCGAACTGAGCGATGATGTACGCATGACATTGAGGACTGCGATCACGGAGCTCTTCTCGGTGAGGCACCCTGTCGCCTTGGCGCCGATGGGCGACGTCGCTGGGGGCGCGCTAGCGGCGGCGGTGTCCAACGGTGGGGGTCTCGGCCTGGTCGGCGGTGGACGCGGCGATCGAGGTTGGTTGGAGCGTGAGCTGGCGATCGTCGTGGAAACCACCGACTACCCCTGGGGAATCGGATTCCTGAGCTGGGCTCTTGACGTCGAGACGCTCGGATGGACCCTGGGACACGGACCGAAAGCGATCATGTTGTCGTTCGGCGATCCCAGCCCATTCGCCGACACGGTCCGCGCCTCGGGTACCAAGCTGATCGTCCAGGTGACGGATCTGGATGAGGCCCGCACGGCCCTCGATGTTGGGGCCGACGTGATTGTCGCCCAGGGTTCCGAAGCCGGTGGCCACGGTGGTCGGCGCGCCACGCTGCCATTCGTGCCGGCTGTCGTCGACCTCGTCAGACCGACGCCGGTTCTGGCCGCAGGCGGCATTGCCGACGGCCGCGGCTTGGCCGCCGTCTTGATGCTCGGGGCGGCCGGAGCACTGATCGGCACCCGGTTCGAGGCCAGTCCCGAAGCCCTCGTTCCGGCGTCGGTCACCAAGGCCATCCTGGAGGGCGGTGGCGGCGACACCGAGCGCAGCCGGGTGCTCGACATCGCCCGGCGCTCTTCATGGCCGCACCGCTACACGGCCCGCACCATGCGCAACGACTTCCTCGATCGTTGGCGGGACAAGGAGGACGAGCTGAGAGAGGACGATGCGGCTCTGGACGCGTACGGTCTGGCGGTCGCCAGTGGCGACCCCGCCGTCGTGCCGATCTGGGCCGGAGAGGGAATCGACTTGATCACCGAACTGTCTTCGGCGGCTGAGCTGGTGAGCGCGCTGATGACCGAAGCAGACGAGGCCATTGCCCGGATCGGTGCGTGCTCAGACACGTGATGGACACCAGCCATAGCGACTGGTTGTCCGCGACGAGGTATTCACGGTATGAACGCCGTGTGGTTCAGCCGTCCTGAGTGTCGTGGAACGACGGGGTGTAGCAGACGGCGACCAATAAGCCTTCTGGGCTCAACAGCCTGGCGGTGATCTGGGTCCATGGCTCCGTGCGGGCGTCGTGGATGAGGCGATAGCCCTTGTCTCTGAGTTCGGCCGCTGCCGCCGCGACATCGGGGACCTCGAACTCGATGCTGGCTTGTGGGACTGGGATGTCGTCGGGCCATTCGGTGGTGCCGAAAACATGCACTTGCCGCTTCCGAAAGGGGCCACAGGCCGAAGTGTTTCGTCCCTTCGAGCTTCTGGGTGAACAGGTAGTCGCCCTCTTCGCCTTCAAAGGACAAGCCCAAGGCTTCTCGGTAGAACGATCGAGCTGCGTCAGGGTCTCGCACGATCGGGGCGACGCTCGTTACGAACCTGGACGTTCATTTGGCCCCACCTCCCTCAGCCGTTGTGCATTCTGTTTCATCTCATTGTGCCCGGAGGGGTCCCGGCCGACACCCGCAGTTTGTGTGTCAGTCAGCCTTCCTACGAACCCGAAATGGTCGCCGTCCCTCGTGGCGCAGGGAAGAAGCCCCGGTCATGCGGCGGCAGCGGAGGGCATTGTTCGCGCTCAAGGATGTATTCGCCGCTATCACCAACGTTCGTCGATGGTGGTCGGGGAACATCGACAGCGACACCGGACAAGGCGGGCGATCCAGCAGTTTCGCGGGATGTCACCGGATCTGAAATGAAGACAGGATGCCCGCCCGGCCCCGTCTGCTACGGGCGCCCCTCGCCGTCGACATCCGTCAGGCCATGGCGATGCGCGTAGACCGCCGCTTGGGCCCGGTCCCGGCTGCCGGTCTTGGCAAAGACGCGGTTCACGTGGGTCTTGACCGTCGCCTCGGCCACGAACAGCCGTTCCGCGATCTCGGTGTTGGACAGCCCCGCGGCGATCAAGCTGAGCACCTCGGCCTCGCGGTCGGTAAGCCCGTCGGGCAAGGTTGTCGGCCTGGGCGGTACCTGCTGTGCCGCCTTGAGCAGTGCGGCCTGAACGGCGGGGTCGAGTACGGCCTGCCCGGCGACGGCCGCCTCGAGGGCCCGGCGGATGTCGTCGCGGGCGGCGTCCTTGGTGAGGTATCCCGCCGCGCCGGCAGAAAGGGCGGCCAGGATGGATTCGTCGTCGGCGTAGGTGGTGAGGACCACGACCGGGATCGACGGGTGCTGGGCGCGGATATCCCGTGTGGCGTCCACGCCGTCCTTCCGGGGCATGCGCAGGTCCATGAGCACCACGTCGGGGTGACACTTCGAAACAAGTGCGACCGCTTCGACGCCGTCGGCTGCGAGCCCGACGACCTCGGCGTCGGTGAAGCCCGCCACGATGGTGGCGAGGCCCTCCCGGACGACCCGCTGGTCGTCGGCGATCAGTACTCTCACGGCGCCTTCGAGCTCTGCCGGGTGTCGGCGGCCACGAGGAGGGGGGCGACTGCCGTCATCCGCCAGCCCCCTGGAGTCGTGCCGGCCTCCATGGAGCCTCCGAGGAGGCGAGACGTTTGGCGATGCCTCGCAGGCCGTAGCCGCCGCTGCTGCCTTGTAACGCCGACGAAGGCTGCGTCCATGCGTCTTCGACGGTCACCGACACGCTGTCGAACCCGTACGAGAGGCACACGGAGGTCGGCGCGCCGATCGCATGCTTCATGACGTTGGTCAGGGCCTCCTGGTCCGCCCGGTAGAGCCCCACGACCATCGGGGCCGAGAGCGGTTGGGGTCGCCTCGACGTGATGAACTCGGCGTGCTGCTGCGCGCACAGTCTCCGCAGTTGGTCATCGAGCTGCGCCGCGTCGCCCCGCAGGGCCTGTACCGCCCCGCGCGCCTCGTCGAGACCCTCGTGGACGAGGCGGCGCGTCCGGTCGAGCTGTTCACGAATGGCGGGGCTCGTTCCCGGCTCGGCCTCGACGACGGTGCCGAACGCCTCGAGCTGCAACGACAGGGCGGCCAAGGTGTGGGCGAGCACGTCGTGGATCTCGCGGGCCAGATGGTTGCGTTCCGAGAGAAAGTTGGCTCGCTCCCGCTCCACCTCGGTGCGGATCGTCTCGACCTCGGTGCGGGCGGCCTGCTCGGTTCGTTCCACGGCCTGCCGTCGGGCGATGCCGGCCAGGGCCCCACCCAGGATCGCCGCCAGGCAGCCGAGGATCACTCCGGGCGAGAGTCCGACGCCCACCTCCGCCACGAACATGGCCGGCCATCCGGCCACGGCGACCACGGCGACCACGGCGACCACGGCGCCGGCCGGTATCCGCCATCGGACTGCCGCGCTGAGCACGGCAACGGCCGGAAAGACCATGGAAAGAGGAGCGAAGGCGACGAGCGCCCCGCCCGCCAGGGCCATGAGGCCGATGGCGGCGCCCGATGCCGGGGTGTCGTCCCGCTTGAGGACGAGAGCCACGATCCACGACGCGCCCGCCACGGCCATGAGCACGAAGGCCACCGGACGCCCAACGCCGGGGTCCAGGCGAGCGACCTGAGCGGAGACCCCCCAGACCAACAGCCCCAGCCCGAACAGGCTGAGGCTGTTGGACAGTCCCGACCACCGGGTCGGAACCAGTTCCAGATCAGTAGGGGTGCTCACCGATCTCCATCATGGACCTCGTGACGCCCGCGAAGGGTCGAGGGGACGCCGCGGTCGGGAGGTCGGCCCACATACTCGCCCGTTGGCGGACGACATTGGCCCGCCAGGCCAGGATGCCGGTGCGGAACAACGCCTCCGAAAGGGCCATCAGGATGAGGGCGGCTGTCCACGCACTCGCACTCGTGATGCTGGGGGTGACGCTGAAGCGCTCAATGGCTGCGCCTCCACCGTGCGCGGCGTAGAGCTGGAAGGCCGTGCGAGCCGCCTCGGCACCGCACCCCACGGTGCGACCACGTGACGTGACGTTCAATCCCGATGTTGGCCTAGGTGACGCCTTCGGCCTGGCAGCTGCCAACCGCCTCAGCCCCGAGCTGTTGCAGTTGGGCCTCTTGGGTGGCCGAAAGGTTGCTCGCCAACAGGTCGCCGTATCCAGAGGGCCCGACCCCCACCAGCACCTTGTCGGCGATGCATTTGCCCATGGCGAAGTCGACCTTGTTCCCGGTCATGAGGTCATCGATGATGCCCGAACGGGCCGACAGGACGTCGAAGGCCGATGGTGTGATCGTCGGCGGCCCCGGTGCCCTGGCCCCGGGGTCACAGGCACGCATGTCGACGGCCTTGCCGTCTTGGACCACGGTCGCGCCAGGGATGGACTGCGCCCAGGCGTGGACGGCATCTGCGAGGTTCGCGGCCGGCGTCGTGCCGACCATGGCCACGTCGATCGCCACGCATGTCCGGCCGTGGTCGTTGTAGGGCACCGAGTTGTCCCCCTGCCATCCCTGGACGGCAGTCCACGCCTGGTCGTAGCCGAGGCGGCTTCCCAGGACCTCGAACAGAGACACCTGACCGAAGGGGCTCGGCTTGTCGAGACGGCGCTCGCCAGCACCGAGCGCGGGGGTCGCCACGTGGGCCGGCTTCCATCCGATCGGGTATTCGTCGGGATCTGCGATCTGGGCTTCTGAGACCGGCGGATCGCGAAAGGCGCGATCGATCGCCGCGGTGCCACCCTTGGCGACGAGGGCGTCGACGTAGGTTGGCCCGAAGGCGTAGGGGAATTCCTGCATGTCGCTCAGGATCTCGGGCACGTTCGCGCTCTGGCCGGCGCCGCCTTGCAGTTGGTCCTGTTCCTTCTGGTATGTCTGCTGGTCCGCGGTGGAGAGACTCGCCTCGTAGAGGTTCTGGTCCCGAACGGCGTCCCCCTCGATGAGGGCGGTGACGGCGGTGTCGTCCCCGTCTTGTGCTCCGCTTCTCAGCTTTGTGAGATCGAAGTACTGGTCCTGGAGGGCGTGGGTTAGTTCGTGCGCGAGGGTGACCCGGACATAGGGCGTGAGCGCAGTGCCGCGTACGAAGACCGTCTTCTTGGAGTCGACGTACAGCCCGACCACGTCGGACTGGTTCAGCGTGTTCTCCGACGCAGCCAGGTTGACGTTGCCGTGGACGAGGCCGAGTGCTCGCAGTTCACGGACGGCGAGACTCTCGGCGGCGCGGTCTGCCTTCGATGTCGGCTGGGGAACGCTGACCTCTTTGTTGAACTGGGCGCTACCGAGGAACTCGACTTTGACGGGTTGTTTGAATGTGAGGCCGCGGTGTTGCTCGTCGAAGCGAACAATCCCGAGGACGCGGGGATCCCATTTCGTGCTTGGTCCGGAGACTGTCGTCAGGAGCGCGACACCCACGATCAACGCCACCGCCACCACCGAGCCCCAACGCAGAGCGCGGGGATTGATGCGGCCGCGCCGACCCGAGGAGTTCGGGCCCATCGCGAACGTGTCGGCACCGGTCCCGGACGGTCCTGATGGCGGCTGGAGCGTCGCAGCCCCGTGAGCACCCCAACTCGACTCGGCCTTCTGCGGCGAGTACGAAAGGTGCGACAGACCTTCCCAGGCGCCGCGACCGGGCGCCTGGTCGCGCCAGTCGGTCGGGCCCGGCTCCGGCATGTGCGGTCCAGCCTTGGACCAGTCGGGGTGCAGGTCGGGGGCGTACCACTTGCCGTCCGAGGCAAGCCAGTATCCGGGACCTTGCCAAACGTCGCTCACGCAACGACCTCCACACCCCATCGCATGGAGGGCTCGACGGCCCCGCTTCGAGCCACCCGAGCCCACGACACCTGGGATCGCCGTCAGAGTTCATCGGCGTTGGGGCGCTTCTTCTTGAGGTGCGCCCCGCGCCACCCGATCCCCTCGCGGTGTGAAGCGAGGGGATGCCGTGACTACACGACGGGATTACCCGTTGCCACCGGGGCATTGGTGTTGACCAACGGTGATCCCGACGATGCGGTCGATCACTTGACGTGGCATCAGGACCAGATCAGCTCGTTCGCAGGCACGAAGATCGCACCGCAACGGCACCGCGACCACCCCGTAATCGGCGAGGCGAATGTGCCCTTCTGACCCGCTCGTCAGGCCCGCTGGCGGGTTCGACGCGGCATGACACCCGTGTCCCGGTGGCCCCGACGGTACTTCGCGTCGACGTCCCTCGGCCCGATGGGCTCACCGCACGAGCCGCAGACCAGGAGCGCTTCCGCCGCGGACCCGCACGCCTTGTGCGAGACCTCCAAGGGCGGCCCCGAAGGAGCGGCGTAGCGGTCTCCCCACTGCCTCATGGCCGTGAGCACGGGCCAGAGGTCGCGTCCTTTGTCGGTGAGCCGGTAGTCATGGCGCGGCGGGTGCTCGGAGTAGGGCACCCGGGCCAGGACTCCGGCGTCGACGAGGCGAGCCAGGCGCTGCTGGAGGATGTTGCGCGAGATCCCGAGGCGGCGCTGAAAGTCGTCGAATCGGCTCACGCCCAGGAAGACGTCTCTGACGATGAGCATGCTCCACCACTCGCCCACCACCTCGAGGCACTGGGCGACCGAGCAGTCCATGTCGGCGAAGCTCTTCCGTTCCACACACCCACAGTAGTGAGTTGCATAATGGAATGCAATCTCCTAGAGCCCGTTGCATGAGAGAATCCTCGCTGGTGGCGGCGACGGGCTCGGCGGGACCGGGTCTCGAGGTCAAGGCGCGTAGCTCCGTCCTCTTCGTGGTCACCGCCTTGGGTGCCTTCATGGCGTCGCTTGACCTCTCGATCGTGAACGTCGCCTTTCCGGCTCTCGAGCGATCGTTTCCCCACGATTCGCGGGCCGCCCTGGCGTGGGTGATCACCGGTTACAGCATCGTGTTCGGGTCCCTGCTCGTGACTGCCGGCCGCAGCGCCGATCGGATCGGCCGAAAACGAGTGTTCTTCGCCGGGCTGGCGGTGTTCAGCCTGGGATCAGCGCTGTGCGGGCTGGCGCCTTCGGTCAGCCTGCTGGTGGCAGGACGCCTGATCCAGGGATGCGGCGCGGCGGCGATGTTGCCGGCTTCGTTGGGGCTTCTCCTCGGCGCCTTCCCGACAGAGCGGCGCTCCCAGGTCGTCGCCATGTGGGGAGGGGTGGGGGCGCTCGCGGTCGCCACCGGTCCTTCGCTCGGCGCCCTCCTGATCTCGGCCGGCGGGTGGCGTTGGGCTTTCTATGTGAACCTTCCGATCGGCGCCATCGCCTGGCTCGTCGGGCGGCGGGTCCTCGCCGAGTCCCGATCCGACGAGGTGCGGGCCCGGCCCGATTACCTGGGCGTGGTCCTCGTGAGCGCCTCTCTGGCAGCGTTGGTCCTGGCCATCTCGGAGGGGCCCGAGTTGGGGTTGGTCGAGCGCAACGGTGGCGACCGCCTTCGTGGTGGCGGTTGTCCTCGGGGCGGCGTTTCTGTACCGCTCGGCACATCACGCCGCGCCCGTCCTGGACCTGACGCTCTTCTCGGCTCGATCCTTCAGCGTGGCCAACGCGGCCACGCTGCTCTACGCCATGGGATTCTTCGCCATGCTCCTCGGCAACATCCTCTTCCTCACATCGGTGTGGCACTACACCATTCTCCGGGCTGGACTCGCCGTCACGCCCGGACCCTTGGTAGTGGCTGTCGTCTCGGGACCGGCGGGTCGCATGGCCTCACGCTTCGGGTTCCGCCGCGTCCTGTTGATCGGGACGGCCTGCTTCGCGGGCGGGCTCGTCTGGTACGGGACGGGGATCGGTCTGCATCCGGCCTACGTGACGCGATGGTTGCCGGCGACGCTCATCACCGGGCTCGGGATCGGCCTCACCTTCCCGGTACTGAGCGCAGCCGCCGTGTCGAGTCTGCACCCCGAGCGCTTCGCCGTCGGCAGTGCCGTCAATCAGACCGCCCGGCAGGTCGGAGGCGCCTTCGGCGTCGCGTTGCTCGTCGTGATCCTGGGCGCCCCGCACAGCGCCGTCGCCGCTCTGGACAACTTCCGGCACCTGTGGTGGTACGCGGCGTCGATGGCGGTCCTGTCCGGTCTGGCCTGCTGCGCCCTGCGGCCCGCCCGTGCCCGCTCGCCACAACCCGCGACGTCGGACGAGGTGGTCATCTCGGGTCGCGCCGTGGTGCGGAGCGTTTCGGGCTCACTGGCGTCCACCACGGCCACCGCCACCTCCGAGGTCTGACGCGCCGGACGCCGGACCCTCAGTGCAACACGACCCGGACGAGGAGCACCCCGGCACCGAGCAGTGCGCCCAGGACGATCTGCATGAGCCGCTGAGCTCCGGTGACCCGGCTCCGTACCGTGGCGATGGTCTCGAACGCGGCCAGAGCCAGCGCGCTGCTCCACAGCGCAGCGGTGACCCCCGCTTGCAGTGAGACCCCGGCTGCCCACGACACGCCCAGCACGGCGATGGGGATGGCTGCTCCTTTGACGATGGCCCCCTCGTGCAGCAACGCACGCCAGAGCCGTCCCGGAGAAAGGGTGTCTCGGGTCTTGAGGCGGTCGCCGACCACGGTGGCGTAGGTGTGGGCGAGCCAGTACAGGCCGAGAATGAGCAGGGTGGCTTCGATGGTGTCGGCGAAGGTCTCGCGGCGGGTGCTCTCGGCCGCCAGCACGGCTCCGACCGCGATCGTCCCGTAGATAACCCCGGCGGGATTGTCCTCGGGCTCGACCCATTTCGAGATCGCCGCCGCAACGGTCCCGATCCCGGGACGAGAACGGTGGTGCGCTGGCTCCGCAGGGAGATCGGTCATCCCAGCATCATGCCGCCCGGGCCTGGCGCGATGCGCCGGACCTCACAGGGTCACGGCGGCTCCGGTGCTCGCGGAGCGATAGGCGCCGTCGACGAGCTCGTGGGCACACAGCGCGTCGCCGAAGCCCGGTGACGCCGGTTCGCCGTCCTGGATGCAACGCACCCAATGTCTGTCGGCGGGGTACGTGTAGAAGACGAAGTCACGGCGGGGGAGCCCGAGGGCGGCGAAGTGTTGCTCTCGCATCACGTCGAGGTCGGGCCGCTCCGGGGCGGTGTCGGGGCGCTGCACCAGAAAGCTGTCCTCGGTGGCTCCCACGATGAAGTCGGTGGTGGCCTCGACGGCGGCGCCCTCGAAGAAGACCTCGAAGCGACGCTCTTCGCGACCTCGGACGCCGTTGAAGACACTGAGGATGGTTCCGACGACGCCCGAGGCGTGCTCGACCATGACCGCCGCGACGTCTTCGACGTCGTAGCCGAACACGGCCCTGGTCCTGGCCGAGACACGCACGGCGGGGCCGAACAGCCAGCACAAGATGTCAGCGGCGTGGATCGAGTGCTCGAGAAGCGCGCCGCCGCCGGCCTGCGCTCGATCAGAGCGCCACGAGCTGTGTCCCGGTACCACCGCATCCGTGGGCCAGTACTGGTCGTCGCGCAGTGTGTATGCCATCGGGGCGCCGAGTTCGGCCGATGCGACGAGCTCGCGGATGCGGTTGACGATGGGATGGAAGCGGGAGTGGAAGCCGACCTGGGAGGGGTGCGCCGACGCCGCCACCGCGCCACAGAGCTCCCGTACGTCATCGAGGTTCGGCGCCAGGGGCTTTTCGCAGAAGAGGGCCTTTCCCGAGCCCAAGGTCGCCTGCACGAGGTCACGATGGGTCGACGTGGGTGAGGTGATCATGACGGCGTCGATTGCGGGGTCCTCGATGACCCGCCGTGGATCGTCCGTCAGGTATCGGAACCGACAGTTGCGCTGTACCGAAGCTCTGGACGACTCCGAGGGGTCGGCCGCTCCTACGTTCACGATCTCGCCGTCCTCGGCCATCTTGCGCAGTCCGTCGGCGTGGATCTGTCCGATCATGCCGCAGCCGACGAGTCCGACCCGTACCGGTTGTCGGCCTTCAGGCACGCCGTGTCTCCATCTACCGGGTCGCCGGGACCTCAGTGCGCGGGCTGGGGGGTGCGCTCGTGGGGTTCGATCGTCTCGCTCGGCCGCCGGCCGGGCGCCACACCGACGGGGACCACGGGCCCGACGCCGGCAGCCGTCGCCAGCTCGTCGAGCGCATCGGGGATGTAGCGCGCCAGTTCGGTGAGGCGCGGCACGGTTTCGGCACAGGCCATGAGACCCCAGTTGAGGACACCCCGGTAGCTCATGACGGTGATGTTCAAGCCCGCACCGTCCATGACCGGGCCCAGGGGGAAGCCGGCGACGAGCTCGGACCCCGCCAGGTACAGCGGAAAGTCCGGCCCCGGGACATTCGAGATCACCAGGCTGTGGATCGGGCGGTGGCGTTCGGCGAGCTTCAGGCGTGTGTAGGCCCGGGCCGCGGTGGAGAACACGTTCGGCGTGGCGTGCTCAGCCCAATTGAGCAGCACGTCGGCGCCCAGCGCGTTGTGCTCCTCCTTGGCTCCTTTGGTGCCCTCCCGGATCGAACGGAGCCTCTCCACGGGGTCCTCGATCTGACAGGGCAACGCCACGAACATCGCCGACACCTTGTTGGCGCCGCGCCGGTTGCCGGCCGTCGGCGCCGTCGACACCGGGACCGTCGCCACGAGTGATTCGTCGGGCAGCTCGTCGCCGTCGATGAGGTACCGGCGCAGGGCACCGGTACAGACTGCCAGCACCACGTCGTTGAGGGTGGTGTCACACGCCCGCCTGATGCGCTTGGCGTCCTCGAGGGAGATCGACGAGAAGGCCACGCGCCGGTGCGGCGTGATCGAGGCGTTGAGGGAGGTGCGCGGCGTGGTCAGGGGCAACGCGGCGCGTCCCGGTCCCTTCGCCCGCACCCGCCGGACATCGAGCAGCCCCCGCCCGGTGCGCCACGCCAGCTTGGTCAGCCCTACGGACCGCGTCAGGCGGGTCCCGAGCGACTGCGCCAGGAGCTGCAGGTCCGATGGCAGGTGCTCGTCCACCGAGAGTGGCACCGTCGACGCAGCTCGAGCGGGCGGCTCGGGTTCGAGGTCGAAGAGCTGGGAGAGCAGCTCGGCGCCGGAGACCCCGTCGATGGTGCAGTGATGGATCTTGGTGACCACGGCGATCTGGCCGCCGCGCAGCCCTTCGACGATGTACATCTCCCACAGGGGTTTGCTCCGGTCCAGTTGGCGACTGCAGACGTCTCCCACGAATTGGGCCAGCTCCTCGACACCACCCGGACCGGGCACCGCGCCGCGGCGGATGTGGTACTCGATGTCGAACGTCGGGTCGTCGACCCAGTAGGGGTGGCCCAGGCGGAAGGGAACCTCTACCAGTCGCCGCCGGAAGATCGGGGCCAGCTCGAGCCGGGAGCTCACGAGGTCTCGCAGCTTGTCAAAGGAGTAGCCGCCCGGGACGGTGGAGGGGTCGAACATCGCCGCCATCGAGACGTGCATGTGGAGGCTGGGCGTCTCGAGATACAGGAACGTCGCATCGAGCCCGGTGAGCTGTTCCATCGTCGTGTCGCCCTCGTTGGTCGGTCGCGCCCCCCGGCGCCCCTCGGTCGCCCGCCCTTTCGGCGTGCGCCATCTTTCCACCATGAGCGAGGATGGTGCCATGGCGTGGGCATGGGTGTACCTGGCTGTCAGCCTGGTGGGCGCCCTGTTCGTGGTGAATGCCTTCCGACCCGCTCGACACCAGCTCCTCGTGGTGCCGAGCTTCTTCGCCGGTTGGTACATCGGCGAGATGCCCGTCTGGCACATCGCCTGGCAGGCCGCCGCTACGGTGGCGTTCGGTCTCGAAGGTGCACTCGGGTCGTGGCCCGGTTGGGTCGCCCTCGGTGTCAACGCCGCCTCGTGGGCCGGTCTCGTGGTCCACGCCCGGGTTTCGGCCGGTGCGCACCACGTCTTTCTCCGGGCCGAAGAAGAGATGCCCATCCCCGCCGCGGACGTCGAGGGCCTCCCCGTCCATGGCGGCGAGACGATGTGGCGCTTCCGTCGTCTGCTGTACCCGCTCCCGCGCCCGGCCCGCTCGGTGAAGGTCGTCCGCAACGTCGACTACGTGGGCGACGGCCTCCGAGCGCATCGCCTCGACATCATCCGGCGACGCGTCGACCCGCCCGACGGTGCACCGGTGCTCGTGTACATCCACGGGGGGGCGTGGGTGATCGGCGACAAGCGCGAACAGGGCCTCCCTCTCCTGCACGAGCTGGCCCGACGGGGCTGGGTGACGGTCACTATCAACTACCGCCTGAGCCCGCGGGCCACGTGGCCCGACCACATCGTGGATTGCAAACGGGCCGTGGTCTGGGTACGCGAGCACATCGCGGAGTACGGCGGCGACCCCGGGTTCATCGCCGTGTCGGGCGGGTCGGCAGGGGGCCACCTTTCGTCCCTGTTGGCGCTCACCCCCGGCGACGGCGATTTCCAACCGGGATTCGAGGGGGCCGATGCCGCTGTCGACGCCTGCATACCTTTTTACGGTGTCTACGACATGACCGCGGGGCGAGGGGGGCCGCGCGACGACGCCGGCCTGCTGGCCCTGCTCGAACGCCGGGTGTTCAAACGCCGGCTCGCCGACGATCCCGCCGTGTTCGAAGCCGCCTCCCCCCTACATCGGGTCAACCCCGACGCACCGCCGTTCTTCGTGGTCCACGGGACCAACGACACCCTCGTCCCGGTGGCCGACGCCCGTGCCTTCGTGGCCGCGCTGCGCGCCGTGTCGAAGTCGCTCGTGCTGTACGCGGAGCTTCCCTTCGCCCAGCACGCCTTCGACGTCCTTCCGTCGGTGCGCAGCGCCCATGCGGTGGCCGCCGTGGTGAGGTTCCTCGAGGGAGTTCGCTTCCGCCGGAAGGGCGGGCCGTCCTTGGAGCAGACCGGGATCTCGGCGCCATTCTGAGGGTGCCGCCCGCGGCGGCTGCGTCGCGACGGTGGGTGGCGCGGCCGGATTGACGGTGACGGCACCGTCGGGCTTCCCGATCGACCACTACCCATAGGCACGGCATCTGACGTAGCATTAATTACTAGACGCGTTCCCGCGTCGGCATGGGTGCTGTCGGGTCGGAGCCCGACCCCGGTTGGCGCGGAATGCGCGGGCGCGCCGAGGTCGGTCGGGGTGGCGTGGCAAACTTGGGTGTGGCTCTGGGGAAGTGCCACACGTGTGAGGATCGGGACACAGAGGGGGGCCTGGTGAACGCGAACCGAGAGAAGGTGCGGGAGCGAGCGCGCCGGGGACGCTTGGCGCGTCCATTTGTGCCACGCACCGGGCTCGTCGTCTTACTCTCCGTGTGCGCTGTGGTCCTGGTCGCCTGCTCGTCCAAGACGCCGAACGCGTCGTCGACATCGACTTCGTCTTCGACTCCGACCGGGGGGTCGGGATCGTCGGGCACCTCGGGCACCTCCCCGGGGGTGACCGCTACGTCGGTCACCGTCGGCCAGGTCGACGACCTGTCCTCACCCATCCCCGGGTTGTTCAAGGGGGCCGAGGACGGCACCAAGGCATACTTCGCCTACATCAACAGCTTGGGTGGCGTGAACGGGCGGAAACTGATCCTCGACGCCCAGGACAGCACGTTCCAGGGTGGCCAGGTGGCCACCGTGACCGGCAATCAGATCCGGA
Source organism: uncultured Acidimicrobiales bacterium (assembly GCA_963838775.1). Classification (GTDB taxonomy): domain Bacteria; phylum Actinomycetota; class Acidimicrobiia; order Acidimicrobiales; family UBA8190; genus Chersky-840. Next base: position 2,359 of record CAWISP010000021.1, on the reverse strand, counting down.
CCGAATTCGCCCTCGTCGGTGGGTTCTCGCTGCTCGACTCGGCCGAGAAGCCCCTGATCGACCTGTCCCGCGTGCCCGACGTCGGGTTCTCGTTGAGCCCCGGCCTCTCCTCGGACCCCTATCTGTACAGCCCTCTCCCCAACCCTGAGAACTACTACCCCCTGAACCTCTTTCTGTACCTGAAGCAGAAGTATCCGCAGGACATCAAGAAGGTGGGGATCATCTGGGAGAACGCCACCGCGTCGACGACCGCCGCCGAGAACGCCGTCGAGGCGGCCATGAAGGCATCGGGCTTCAAGATCGTCTACGACCACGGTGTGGGGCCCTTCGACACCAACTTCCTGCCCGACATCATCTCCATGAAGAACAAGGGCGTGAAGATGTTCTTCTCGACCGAGCTGCCCGACAACTATGCGGCCACCCTCGCCAAGCAGTTCCAGCAGCAGAACTTCAAGGCGATGAACATCGAGGGTGCGGCGTACTCGAGCCAATTGCCGAAGCTAGCGGGTAGCGCCGCCAACAACATGTACATCGAGCAGGGGTACGCCTTGTATCTGGGGCAGGACGCCAAGACCGTGCCCGCCGTGGCATTGTTCGACAAGTGGATGAAGAAGGTCGACTCCAACCCCAACTTCGAGATCGAGGCCGTCTACGGCTGGGCCTCGGCGGAGATGTTCGCGGAGGCCCTCGAGACCGCCGGGAACCCGCCCACGCGGGCCGGCCTGATCACGGCGCTGAACAAGATCACGTTCTTCGACGCCGCCGGGCTCGTCCCGCCCAGCGACCCGGCCCAGGCCGTTCCGTCGGGCTGCTTCTTGATGGCCCAGGTGCAGAACGGCGTCATCAAGCGGGTGGCGCCCACGCCCTCGGCCGGGTTCTACTGCGGCGCGAACCGCTTCCTGAAGGAACCCGGCTACACCGCGATGATACGGCCGACGTCGTAGGAGCCTCGGTGGACGATCGTCGGAACGCCCTCGTTTCGGGCATTGGTCCGCAGGAGCACCTCGTTCGGTGACCGAGTTTCTGAGCCTCCTGATCGCCGGCATCACCTTCGGGGCGATCTATGCGGTGAGCGCCAGCGGTCTGGTGGTCACCTACAACACGACGGGCATCTTCAACTTCGCCCACGGCGCCATGGGCATGGTGATGGCCTACCTGTTCTGGCAGCTGTGGCAGGGGTGGGGGCTCCCCGAGCTGGTGTCGCTCGCCATCGTGTTGTTCGTGGCGGCCCCGCTGCTCGGCGTCGTCGTCGAGCGTGTCGTCATGCGCCCTCTGTACGGGGCGGCCACGAGCATCCGGTTGGCGGTCACCCTCGGCTTGCTCCTCGTCCTCGTCGCTGCCGCCGGGGCCATCTGGAGCCCGACGGCCAACACCTACAACACGCCCGATCTCGTGAACGGCAACCCGATCTCCGTGGCGGGCATCACCCTCTCCTGGGAGCAGCTCATCACCATGGCGGTCGCCATCGGGGTGGCGATCTTCTTGCGGGTGTTCTTCCGGCGCACCCGCACCGGCGTCGCCATGCGTGCCGTGGTGGACGACCCCAGCCTGGCGTCATTGGCCGGGGCGCCTTCGGGGCGCATCGCCGCCTACGCCTGGATGATCGGCGTCATGTTCGCCGCCCTCGGCGGCATGCTGCTCGCCCCCGAGCGTGCAGGGGATGAACATCGAAACACTCACCCAGCTCGTGATCTACGGCTACGCCGCCGCGGTGGTCGGCCGACTGCGCAGCCTGCCCATGACGTTCCTCGGTGCGATGATCCTCGGCATCGCCAACTCGATGGCCATCGGCTATGCGCCCCAGGGCATCGTCAACGACGTGGACGCGGCTCTGCCCATGGCGCTGCTGTTCCTGGCGCTGCTCCTCATCCCCGAGGTGCGCCTGGCCATCGGTCGGGTCGTCCGGGTGCGGCCTCCGCGCGTCGCCAGCGCCCGGACGACGCTCCTCGGGGCGGCGGCCGTGGTCTGGTGGTCGTCGTGCTCAGTACGGTCCTGACCGGCAACAACCTCTTTACGATGGGGAACGCCCTGGCCCTTTCGCTGCTGGCGCTGAGCCTCGTGCCCCTGTCGGGATACGCCGGTCAGGTGTCGTTGTGCCAGTTCACGTTCCTGGGCATCGGGGCTGTGACGATGCACGCCGTCGACGGCGGCAGCTCGGTGCTCGGACTGTTGGCCGCCATCGGCGTCTGCGCCGCGGTCGGCGCCGTGCTGGCACTGCCGGTGTTGCGCCTTCGGGGCCTGTACCTCGCGCTCGCCACCCTCGCCTTCGCCGTGCTCATGGACAACGTGTTCTTCCAGTCGAGCTCGATCATGGGCGTCGGCGGCACGGTGACGGTCGGTCGTCCCAACATCTTCGGTA
>CAWISP010000020.1:0-10493 GCA_963838775.1 uncultured Acidimicrobiales bacterium | reverse complement strand
GTGCCGAGACGAATGCCATCGCCGGGTCAGATCCCGTCACCACCTATGCGCTTCACCCCGGGGTGATCGGCTCCGACATCTGGCGCCGGCTGCCGTGGCCCCTCGAGCCCCTCCTCAAACGCATCTTGAAGTCTCCCGAGGAGGGCGCGCCTGCGTCGGTGTACTGCGCCACCGATCCCGCGCTGTCGGGTGTCACGGGTCGCTACTACGACGAAGGCACGGAGCGCGCTCCGTCGGAGCGGGCCAGCCCCGAGCTCGCCGCCGAGTTGTGGGAGCGCAGCCTCGCCTGGACCGAGTCCTGACCGCGTCTGAACCGAGTCCTGACCGCGTCGTGACCGCGTCCCCGGGCTCCATCGCCTGGTCACGAACGCCCGAGACCCCGTTGTCCGCTTTCTCCCTCCGGGGTCGGGGGCCTACTGTGGGCTCGGAGAAGGAGGACGCTCATGGGACTCATGGACAAGGTCAAGGCCCAGGCGACACAGCTCGCCGACAAGGCCCAACAGGCGGGACAGGCGGGACAGGCGAAGCTCGCCGACATCCAGGCCAAGCGCAAGGGCGATGCGCTGCTGCTCGAGTTGGGGGGCATCACCTACACCCAGCGCGTGGGGCGCGCCGATGCCGGCGCCGAGGTCCGGGCGACCGAGATCATCGGCCTCGTCCAGGCGTTCGAGGCCGAGCACGGGCCGGTGCAGGTGACCTCCGCCAACGCCGCGGTGGCCGAGACGACCGGCGTCGTCGACCCCGGCGGCACGATCCCGACGGCGTCCTCGATCCCGACGGCGACGTCGACCCCGACCGCGGCCCCCCCGGCTCCGGCCCCTCCCACGGCTTCGACCGGACCCCTGCCGCAGGCACAGTACGGCACGGGCGAAAGCTGAGGCACGTCGTTGGGTTGGGAGTTCTCCACCGATCCGGAGTTCCAGGCCAAGCTCGATTGGACCGACACCTTCGTCCGCGAGGAGGTCGAGCCGCTCGACCTGTTGTGGGGTGATCGAACCTTTCATCCCCTCGACGACAAGCTCCGCAAGATCGTCGACCCTCTGAAGCAACGCGTCCGGGAGCAGAAACTGTGGGCGTGCCATCTCGGTCCCGAGCTCGGGGGCGAGGGGTACGGCCAGGTGAAGCTGTCGCTCATGAACGAGATCCTGGGCCGGAGCCGGTGGGCCCCGATCATCTTCGGGTGCCAGGCGCCGGACACGGGCAACGCCGAGATCATCGCCCACTACGGCACCGACGAGCAGAAGGAGCGCTACCTGCGACCGTTGCTCGACGGTGAGATCTTCTCGTCGTACTCGATGACCGAGCCTCAAGGAGGGTCCGACCCCACCCGCTTCGAGACGCGGGCCCGGCGTGACGGGGACGAATGGGTCATCGACGGATGGAAGTTCTTCTCGTCGAACGCCAGGACGTCGGCGTTTCTCATCGTTATGGCGGTGACCGATCCTGACGTGAGCGCGTACCAGGGGATGTCGATGTTCCTCGTGCCCACCGACACGCCCGGGGTGGACATCGTGCGCAACATCGGCCTCATGGGCGAGCACTTCGGCGACGGCCACGAGGGGATGCACGCCCTCATCCACTACAACGAGGTGCGCGTGCCGGCCCAGAGCCTGCTCGGCGGCGAGGGCCAGGCCTTCGCCATCGCCCAGACCCGTCTCGGTGGCGGGCGCATCCACCACGCCATGCGGACCGTGGGGGTGTGCCAGAAGGCTCTCGACATGATGTGCGAGCGGGCCCTTTCGCGCCACACCCAGGGCAGCATCCTGGCCGACAAGCAGACGGTCCAGAACTACATCGCCGACTCCTACGCGCAGCTCATGCAGTTCCGGCTCTTCGTGTTGTACGTGGCGTGGGAGATTGACCGGTACCAGGACTACCGCAAGGTCCGCCACGACATCGCCGCGGTCAAGGTGCTTACCGCGCAGGTCCTGCACGACATCGTGCAGCGCTCCATCCAGGTGCACGGCGCCCTCGGTGTCTCGAACGAGCTTCCCCTCGGTGGCTACTGGATGATGGTTCCGATCATGGGGCTCGTCGACGGGCCCAGCGAGGTGCACCGCGTCACGGTGGCCCGCCAGATCCTGAAGCGGTATCAGGCTGCGCCCGGCGCATGGCCCACCGAGCACCTACCCGAGAAGCTCGCCGCGGCGCGTGCCAAGTTCGCCGAACACCTCGAGCACGAGGTCGCCAACCAATGACCGACTCGCTCGCCGACGCCACCGACGACCCGGTTGTCGACGACGAGGTTCGCACGCGCGGTCTCGTCGATTCGGAGCGGCTGCGGGCGTTCTTCGACGAGCACGGCCTGCCCGGTGCGGGCGAGCCGGTCGAAGCCACCTTCATCACCGGGGGCGCTTCCAACGAGCTGTTCGAGATCCGGCGCGGCGGGCACCGCATGGCGCTGCGCCGTCCCCCCGCGTCGTGCCGGCGGGTCGCAACGAGACCATGTTGCGCGAGTACCGCTTGCTCGCCGCGTTGGCCGACACCGACGTGCCCCACGCCCGGGTTCTGGCGGTGTGCGACGACCCTGCCCTCATGGGGGGCTGCTTCTATCTGATGGAGTACGTCGACGGATGGTCCCCCATGGGTGGTGGGGGCTGGCCCGCCCCCTTCGACACCGACCTCGAGGCCCGCCGCGGCCTGGGGTTCCAGCTCGTCGACGGCATCGCCAAGTTGGCCCGCGTCGACTGGCGGGCCCGCGGCCTCGAGGGCTTCGGCCGTCCCGACGGCTTCCACGAACGCCAGGTCGACCGGTGGATGAGCCATCTCGCCGCCGTGCAGTTCCGCGACATCCCGGGGCTCGACACCGCCGCAGCGTGGTTGCGGGGCCATCAACCTCGGAACTACGAGCCGGGGATCATGCACGGTGACTACCAGTTCGCCAACGTGATGTTCCGCCACGGCACCCCCGCCCGCCTCGCTGCGATCGTCGACTGGGAGATGGCGACGGTGGGTGACCCGCTCCTCGACCTCGGGTGGGTGATCCAGGGCTGGCTCGACGAGGACGAGGAACGCACCACGGGTAGTTACGTGGATTACACGGGCATGCCGTCGCGCCACGAGCTCCTCGACTACTACTCGCGCGAGAGCGGTCGCGACACCGACGAGATCGACTACTACGTCATCCTGGCCCGCTTCAAGCTGGCCGTCGTCCTCGAGGCCGGCTACGCGCGCGTGGTGCAGGGAACGGCCGACAATCCCAAGATGGAGGCGTTCGGCGACGTCGTGCTGAACCTGGCCGAGAGGGCGGCGGACCTCGCGTCGACCACGTCTCTTCACTGAGGGTACGCACGTCGGTGGACAGGGACCGCTTCGACCTCACCGGCAAGGTGGCGCTCGTGACCGGCGGCAGCCGGGGGTTGGGACGCTCCATGGTGCTCGGATTCGCCGCCGCCGGCGCCGATGTCGTGGTGGCCAGCCGCAAGCTCGATGCCTGTCGGGCCGTGGCCGGCGAGGTGGAGGCGATGGGCCACCGGGCGCTCCCCTGGTCATGCAACGTGTCGAACTGGGACGAGCTCGAGCCGCTGGCCGACGCCGCCTACGACACGTTCGGTCGCGTCGACGTGCTCGTCAACAACGCCGGGATGTCCCTGCTCTACGGGGACGTGACCGAGGTCACCGAGGCCATGTGGGACAAGGTCGTGAACCTGAACCTGAAGGGCGTGTTCCGGCTCACCGCGCTCGTCGGCAGCCGCATGGTGCGCGACGGGGGAGGATCGGTGATCAACGTGTCCAGTGTGGGGTCGATCCGGCCCAACGCGGCCATCCTGCCCTATGCGGCCGCCAAGGCCGGGGTGAATTCGTTGACGGTGGGATTCGCGCATGCGCTAGGGCCGACGGTGCGCGTCAACTGCATCATGGCGGGGCCGTTCCTCACCGACGTGACCAAGGCCTGGGACGAAGAGGTCTTGGCGACCGGCGCGCAACGCCATGCCCTGAAGCGGTTCGGCGATCCCGACGAGGTGGTCGGCACCGCGCTCTATTTCGCCAGTGACGCCTCGAGCTTCACCACCGGACAGCTCCTGCGCGTGGACGGTGGCATTCCCTGATCGCTGTCCATCGCTGTCCATCGCTGTCCAACGGTTGCCATCGATCGATATCGGTGGCCCCGTGGAGGCGGAGTCTCGTGGGTCAGTCAACCTGGTCCTGTGATCGATTCGAGGCGGTCAAGAAGGGGGAGCTGACCGGTCAGGAGCTTCGTGCGGGCCTCGTCGAGGGAGAACCACGCCGCTTTGTCGACCTCGGGGAAGGTGCGTTGTTCTCCAGAGCGGGGCGGCCACTCCATTTCGAACACGTTGCTCGTAGTGGCACGGGCGTCGAGGTCGCCGAGTACCGCCCAGGCCCGGACCCGCTTTCCTCCCGCCTGTCGAACCTCACCGAGGTCGTGACGCGGTCCCGACGGGGCGCGTAGGCCGAGCTCTTCGGCGAACTCCGTCTCGGCGCGCGCGGCGGGATCGTCGCCCTCGTCGTACTCGCCTTTGGGGATCGACCACGCGCCGGCGTCCTTGCGCGCCCAGAACGGGCCGCCGGGATGCACGAGAAGCACCTCGATGGCTCCGGCCGCGCTCACGCGGTACAGGAGGAGCCCCGCACTCACCTTCGGCACGGTCGCCTCACCGTCTAGTGCCCGCGTGGGACCGGATTCTGTAGGACCGGACGGGAAAAATCCGGGTGTTCTCACCTAGAGAGGCTGTGTGTTCGCAACACCACATGGCGTCGTATTCCCAAGTGAGGCGGCTGCTCGTTGCCGACGCAAATCATATGTCTGGGTGTGGTGCGGACGCCCGCGCAGAGCGATTGGCACGCTTCCCCCGTGTTCACTACGGTCGCTCCGGGTGCCCTGCCGGCGGAGCAAGCGGAGGAGACGGACAGCGCCATCGTTCGCGCGCCGCGACGTCGTGTCGTAGAGCAACCGACTGCAGCGACACGGACAGCTCGCCCCGAACGACCATGAGCCGCGAACCACTTCCCCCCATTCACCCCAACCGTGCGGTGCGGCGACAGAACGCCCGTCGCCCCGCCGGCCGCACGATCGCGCGTCTCGGCCTGATGGTGTCGCTGCCGGGAGCGGCGGTGCTGGCGGCGACAGGGCCCAGTGCGGTCGCGTCGGCGGGGACCCGGCACTCGCCCCACGGGCCCGCCGTGCCGCGTCAGCTCCGCAAGGAGTCCCCGCTGGTGGCGATGCGCAAGATTCTCGAGAACGAGAAGTCCACTGGCACACTCGCCAAGGCGAAGCCCTCACCCCCGGCGACACAGCCGCCGCCGAGCACGACCGCCCCGTCCCCTCCGTTGGCGGCCGTGGCCGCGGCGCCTCCTCCTCCTGCGCCCGCCCCCCGGACGGTGGCGCCGCCACCCACGACCGTGGTGCATGCCGCGCCCGTCGTCCACCCCGCCCCGGTGGTGGTGCACCCCGCCCCCGTGGTGCACCCGCCGGCCCCCGCCGTCAGCCACGGGATCGTGCCTCCCGCCAACCCGCCGGCGAGCATCGCCCCCACCCCGTTGTTCGAGACCGCCTGTCTGGCGGCGGGTCCCCTGTCAGCGCCGTGTGTGGAGGCCACGTTGCAGGCCACCGACAGTGCCCGCGCCCGCGAAGGCCTCGCGCCCATGACCCTGCCGGGCGATTACTCGACGCTCACCGCGGCCGAGCAGCTTTTCGTGCTGGCCGACACCGAACGCGTCGACCGAGGGCTCCCGCCCGCCGTGGGGCTCGTCAACGAGCTCGACCAGGACGCGCTGGCCGCGGCCGCGGCCGATGCCGATCCCACGCCGGCGATCGTCCCTCCGGGCGTGAGCATCTTGCGGTGGGCGTCGAACTGGAGCGAGAACGCCGGAGCACTCGGGTCGAATTACAACTGGATGTACGACGACGGGCCGGGTTCGGGGAACCTCGCCTGCGGCGGCGGCGGGAGCGGATGTTGGGGACATCGCGACAACATCCTGGGCTTCAGTGCCTCCCAGCTGGCCGCGTCGGGTGGGATCCTCGTCATGGGCGCCGGCGAGGCCGCCCCGGCGGCGGCGAAGCCGTGGATGAGCGATACCGAGCTCTTCGCCGTGGTCACCCGCAGCCCGGCGTTCTACATCTACACCTGGGGACAGGCTGTGGCGTCGGGGGCTCACTGACCCGAACGCGTCACCACTGACTGGGTCGCGACCGTCGCGCCGACTGAGGTGGAACGTCGTCCCGCCTCAGCCGGTGGTGATCCTTGGTCTGTCTGGGCGCGCGAGCAGAAGCTCACATGCCGAGGGTCTGGCGCTCGTGCGCCGCCGGCGTGCGCTCGACAGTCCCAGCGGGAGGAGGCCGAATGCGACCATCGAACCACCGAGGATCGGGATGGTGCCGCGGAAGGTGGATCCCGTGCCCAATGTGGGCGAGCTCCCGACTTGCCGGAAGACGCTGCTCGCCGGGGCCCGGTTGATCAGATTCGCGTTGCTCGTCGAGGCCTTGATGAGCGTGGAGCCGGCCTGGAAGACGAAGTGTGCGTTGGGGTTCCCGCCACCGTTGAGCGTCACCGTTCCGGTGAGCCCCATCGAGGAAACAGGGAGGTAGGTGCCCGGGCTCAGGGTCTGTCCGCCAAGGTCGGCGGGGCCGTGGTCGTCGGGCCTTCGCCCAAGGGGGTGTTGTACGCCCTCACGAGGTCGTTCTTGGCTCCCTGGGTGACCGCGTCGGCGTCGTGATTGGTGCCGGTGATCGTCATCGAGGCGGTCCCGCTCCGGGAACGTTCCGATGTCGCCGTTGACCGTCGTCGGGCCCGTGTTCGTGATGCCGCTGCCGGCGATGACGGCGAAACTGCCCACCGTGCCGAGGCCAACCGGTGTCTGCGCGGCGTCGGCACTGACAGCCGGGGCGAGGACGGCGACGCCGGCGAGGATGACCGTCACGAGGTACCAGCCAGGTGCAGAGGTGGCGGGGGCGGGTGCCCCTACCGACAGAGGACGGGACTGCTCGGCGTGAAACCATGGACTTGCCTCTTCCTTTGGATGGGGAGAGGACACGTCGAGCATCGGCGACGGGAGCCGGAGTCCGGCCCCCTGTCTTAACCAGGCGCCCCCTCTCGGACGCACCCGCCATCGCAACGACCGCCGGAGCTCGTCGCGAGGACCAGGAGCGGCGTCTGGCCGAGGGATGGACAGCGATGACCCCGGGGCTCAAGGGCCTCTTGCAACAATCGATTCAGGTTCCGTCTTCGCGAACCGATATAAAGACGTGGAGTACCAGAGCAGCCCGTCACTCGACGAGTCGACCGGGACGCTCAAGCATGATTTCGGTCCCGAGATGTGCAAGAGGTTTCTGGCGGCATTCCTTTCTCATCGATGTCTCCAGCGCATCCAGCTCATCGATGCCGTTACGAGCGAGGGCAACCTAATGGGCGGCGACACTTTGCGCTACGCGATCGAACAGAAACTCGGCCGTGTTCGCACCGCCTTCGCATCACCCGTGCCTGCTCCATGTTGATCCTCGTCGCCGACGACGACCCCACCTCCCTGCTCAGCGTCGAGACGGCGCTGCGCAACCTCGGGCACCATTGTCTCTCCGCCACTGATGGCACCCGGGCCTGGCAGGTCTTTCAGAAGCGCCACCCTGACGTGGTTATCTCGGACTGGCTCATACCCGGTCTCACCGGACTCGAGCTGTGCCGGATGATTCGTGCCCACCCGGCCCGGTACACGTATCTCATAATGGTCACCGGCCAGGACTCCCGGGACCAGATGTTCGAAGGGATGAGCGCCGGCGCGGACGATTACCTGGTCAAGCCGCTCAACGCCGCTGCGCTCGAGCTCCGACTGATCGCAGCGGCCAGAGTCACCTCTCTGCACCGCCAACTGGCCCACCAGCGGACCAAATTGGCTGCCGCCCGGAAGGCAGCGATCGTCCGTCGGCCCTAACGGCTCTTACATCGTTGCGTGGGGACCTGCCCGCCGCTTGTGGCAAGGCCTCAAGTCTCCGGATCCCGGCTGCTTGGGTGGATCATGATGGAATGCCGCGAGTCGGCGGCATATGCTCCGCGGTAACCGCGAGGCTCGCTGGGAGACCGATCGGATCTCGCTCACGTCGTCCAAGACCTTGACGGCTCGTTCTTCTGAGCGCCGGAGGGGAGAGGGGCGAATCCATGGATCGACTGCGGTCGCCCGGAGACGATCGCAACGAGGTACCCGAAACCGATCGTGTCGCTTTCACCGGCTTCAAGATCATTGAGACCACTGACGATTGTTTCCGGCAGTTTGGCCAGGCACCTCAGCTAACGGGCCGCTCTGACCTGGTCGAGGTTGAAGGTGCCGGGTCTGTCCGACCGGGGATGCCCGGTGGTGAACTCGATGTCGCCGTGATTGTGGCCTCCGCAACGCCATGGTCATTGACCGTGCCTTTGCCATGTGCAGGTGATCCCCCCGAAGGTGATCGACGTTTCACCCTGGTTCTGGGACTCCTGGCGCGAGCCGACGACGTGGCGCGTGAGGCTCGTGACAGGACCGTGCCAGGCGGCCGGTCTCACGCCGACCGCACCGTTGCGGTCAACCTGAAACTCAAAGAGGCGTCGCTGTCGGCGATCGAGGCAGCTCAGGCATTAGCCGACGCCTGTTCTGTCAGAGCCACAAGGCGGTCGTGCTCGACAGGATCCTGGGTGTCATCGACGAATTGGACGATGCGATCCGAGTTCTGCACGAGCCCGATCACCGACCACTGCGTTCCGGCCGAAGACACCGCGCACCGAGAACGCACAGGCCGCGTTTCGCAGGGCATTTGTGGCGGCGGGACGGGGCTCGGTTTTCCGGTTGATCACGGCACCCGCACGAGCGGACGAGGGGATTGGGGGGACAGCGGTGAGAGAGGAAGACGCGGAGAAGTTCCTGGCTGCGCTCATCAGCGGATCCGATGGAGAGTCGACGTCGCTCACCACGGTGTGTCGGACCGCGACCCAGCTGTTGGGGATGAGCGGTGCGTCGGTGGTGTTGATGGGCCAAGACACCTTCCCGAGCGTGGCGAGCGCGTACGGCGTATCGGTGACCGTGCAGGATCTCGAGTTCACCCTGGGCGAAGGGCCGGCTTGCGATGCGTTCGCCCAGGGCAAACCCGTCCTGGTGGGTGAGATCGCGCTGCTCGGCAGCCGTTGGCCCCAGTTCTCCCGTGCGATCAGTGAAGCGGGAATCCACAGCGTGTATGCGTTTCCTCTCCAGTTGGGGGCCATCAAGTTGGGTGTCCTCGTGCTCTACCGCGACGAGCCGGGTTTGCTGGAGGGCGAGGATCTCCTGGCCGCCCGGTTGCTCGCTGACCTGGTCACGAACCAAGTCCTTGACATGCAGGCCGGGGCGCTGTCGGAGGCTCTGGCCTGGGGTCTCGAGGTCGACGACTACCGCGCCGTGGTCCATCAGGCCACGGGGATGATCTCCGCGCAGCTTGATTGTCCGATGAGCGAAGCCCTGGTCCGGCTGCGGGGACGCGCCTTTGCCCGGGAGCAGCCCATTGACCTGGTGGCAGGGGAAGTGGTCACCGGTGACCTGCGGTTCGACGAGCCGTGACGGCCAGGGGGACAGGAGGGCAGGGTCAGATGGAGTTTTCTGACATTGCGATCCATGGCAGGCTTGGGGAGATTCCCTGGGTGGTCCGAGGCAAGGACCACCGGGAATCCGCCGAGTGCTCGAAACTCGGGGAGTGATCATGGACAATCGAGAAGAGTGGCTCGCCCGAACGTTCGTCGAGTTGGCCGACACGCTTGTGGCCGACTTCGACCTCGTCGACTTCATGTCGATTGTCGTCGAGCGGTGTGCGGAGTTGTTGGACTCGGCCGAGGTCGGCCTGGCCCTGGCCGCAATCCGCGGCGAGCTGAGGGTCATGGCGTCCTCGACGGAGCGCATGCGCGCCCTTGAGTTGATCGAGTTCCAGAACGACGAAGGCCCATGCCGCGACTGCATGTTGTCCGGCGAACAGGTACTCAATTCCCACCTCGATGAGGCCGCAGACCGCTGGCCCAGGTTCGCTCCTCAGGCGCTCGAAGCGGGGTTCCAAATGGTGCATGCCCTGCCACTGCGGCTACGCACCGAAGTGATCGGGGCCATGAACATCTTCAGTCCCGAGACTCGCGATCTCGCTCCTGAAGACGTGAACCTGACTCAGGCCCTCGCCGACGTGGCGACCATCGGGATCCTTCAGGAGCGGGCAGTCAAGCACGGCTCTGATCTAGCCGGGCAGCTCCAAGGGGCACTCAACTCCCGCATCGTCATCGAACAGGCCAAGGGCATCGTTGCCGAGAGGCGACAAGTTGTCATGGACGAGGCCTTCGCCTTGTTGCGGAGCTACGCCCGCAGCAATCGGCAGCAGTTGAGCGATGTGGCCCGCGCCATCATCGACCATTCGCTGGCACCGGCCGAACTGCACCTGGTCATCGCCGGTCGCCACACGCCGACAGCGAAACGTTCGAGATAAAGGCGTTCTTGTCAGTTCGTCCTAGCTTCGGGACTCCAGACCCCGGGCGTCGCGCTGGGCTGGACCGTTGCCGCCG
>CAWISP010000019.1:0-17861 GCA_963838775.1 uncultured Acidimicrobiales bacterium | reverse complement strand
TCTATTGACTGCAAGTATACACCAAGCGTATGCTCGCGGGTATGAGCGTCCCCATGGCCCTTCTCGGGCTCCTCGATCGCGAACCGAGCCACGGCTACGACCTGAAGCGCGACTACGACACCTACTTCGGCCGCGGCCGGCCGCTGCCGTTCGGCCAGGTGTACGCGACCCTCGCCCGCCTCGCGAGGGACGGAAAGGCGATGGTCGGGGAGGCTGAAGCCGGAGCCGGCCCTGATCGCAAGCGCTACACGATCACCGAGACCGGGAGGAGCGTGGTCGAGGTGTGGCTCGCCGAGCCGATCCCGCCCGAGCCCCACCTCCAGACCGACCTCTTCGTGAAGGTCGTGCTCTCGCTCATGCTCGGTCGCCCGGCAGAGGAGTACCTCGATGTCCAGCGCGCTGCGCACCTGGCTCGAATCCGCGAGCTCACCGACCTCAAGCACAAGGGCGGGGTGGTCGACGCCCTCCTTGCCGACCACGGGCTCTTCCACCTGGAAGCTGATCTGCGCTGGATCGACCTCACTGCCGCCCGGCTCGCCGTGCTGGCGGAAGAGGTGACGGCATGAATCCGGCGAAAGGGTCCTCGGTGGTCGTCGCCGGAGGCACGATCCTCGACGCGCGCGACCTCGTGCTCTCCTTCGGCGAAACCCCAGCCCTCCGCGGGGCGAGTGTTTCCGTGAAGAGGGGTGAGGTCGTCGCCGTGATGGGGCCGAGCGGCTCGGGCAAGTCGACGCTGCTCCACTGCCTCGCCGGCATCCTCGTCCCGGATTCAGGCGAGGTCCACTTCGACGGCATACGACTCGACACCATGCGGGAGGCGGAGCGCTCCAGGCTGCGGCGTGATCGCTTCGGATTCGTATTCCAGTTCGGCCAGCTCGTGCCAGAGCTGACGGCCGAGGAGAACGTGGCACTACCGCTGTTGCTCGGTGGCATGCGCCGTGCAGAGGCCCTCCGGGAAGCGCGGAGATGGTTCGAACGACTGGACCTCGAGGGTATGGAACGCCACCGCGCCGGCGAGATGTCGGGCGGTCAGTCCCAGCGCGTCGCGTTGGCGCGTGGCCTCGTCGCAAATCCCGACGTGCTCTTCGCGGACGAACCGACCGGGTCACTCGACTCGCTGAGCGGGGAGCTGGTGATGGACCTGTTGACGCGCGCCGCCCGTGATCAGGGGTCGACGGTGATCCTCGTCACCCACGAGCCCCGTGTCGCCGCCTACGCGGACCGCGAGGTCATCGTGCGCGACGGAAGGGTGACCACCACCGCGGCCGTAGCCGGATGATTCGGCTCGGCCTGCGCCTGACGCTCGGAAGCGGACGTGAAGCCGCACTGCGCGTCCTCGTCACCGCGGCGGCCGTCGCCCTCGGCGTCGGCCTTCTACTGGCCTCGCTGGCCGGATTCAACGGACTGCACGCCCAGACCGATCGTGGTGCGTGGCTCGACACCTCGGCGCAGGCGCCACCATCGACCTCGACATCCGAAGGGCTGTGGTGGCTGTCTGGCACCGACCAGTTCGACAACCAGGCGATCGATCGAGTCGATCTTGCCGCTGCCGGACCGAGGGCTCCGGTCCCGCCGGGGATTGCCCACCTGCCGGGACCCGGTGAGTACGACGCCTCGCCGGCCCTAACGACGCTCCTCAAGGCCGAACCGGCGAACGAGCTGCGCGACCGGTATCCGGGGCGACAGATCGGGATCATCGGCGCAGCGGCACTGCCGTCCCCGAACTCGCTGATCATCGTCATCGGCCACAGCGCGCGCCAGCTCTCGCACGCACCCGGTGCGGTCGAGGTCGGGGCCATTCAAGGCACGCCGGCCAGCTGCTACGCCTGCCAGAACGCCAACGGGAGCGGACCCGTTCTGCAGTTCATACTGGCCGGCGGAGCCGTGGCGCTCTTGCTACCCGTGTTGATCTTGATCGCGACCGCGAGCCGGTTGTCGGCGGCGCGGCGGGAGGAGCGCTTCGCCGCCATGCGGCTCGTCGGCGCCACACCACGTCAGATCGCGGTGGTCTCCGCGGTGGAGGCAGTGGTCGCGGCGGTCGCCGGTGTCGCAGTCGGTTTCGCACTCTTCTTCGTCTTCCGACCGCTGCTCTACCACGTGCCGTTCACCGGAGCGCCCCTCGCGGCGAGCGACCTCTCGCTTCATTGGATCGATGTCGCGCTCGCCGTGGTCGGCGTCCCGCTCGCCGCTGTCGTCTCGGCGCGCCTCGCGCTTCGCCGGGTCCAGATCGCGCCGCTCGGCGTGCACCGGCGAGCGACATCCCGCTCACCGCGGATCGTGCGGATCATCCCGCTCCTCGCCGGCATCGCCCTGCTGGCGTACTTCGACGCCGCCGGCAAGCCGGGCGCCATCGGCGGCCAACTTCTCGAGCTGCTCGTGGGCTTCGTGCTCCTTATCGTCGGGCTGGTTCTCGCCGGACCGTGGTTCACGACGGCGGGCTCTCGACTCATGGTGAAGCGGGCCGGTCGCCCCGCCACGCTCATCGCCGGCCGCCGTCTCCTCGACAATCCCAAGGCGGCCTTCCGGTTCATCAGTGGGCTCGTGATCGCCCTCTTCGTCACGAGCGCTCTGATCGGGGCGCTCAGCTCGATCGCCGCCACCACCAGCTCCGTCGGAGGAAGCGCGGGGAAAGACACCCTCGCCGACCTGTTCTGCAGCTTCTCGATGTCGACCTGTCCCGTTTCCGCCCAAGTTCCTTCGGTCCCGGGCCACGTGCTTGCCGAGCTCCGCACGACACCCGGGGTGCGAGCTGTGACGGTGGTCCACCAGAGCCCATCCCAAGTTGGACTGGGAAAATCGTTCGGGGTCGTGGCGTGCGACCAGCTGGCGAAGACGCCCGCGATCGGCAAGTGCGCGCCGGGGGAGACCGTGGCGAGCGTCGGCTACTTCCTTTCGAACATCCTTGGGCACAAATCGCACGCGTCGTCGACAGTCTGGCCCTCGGCGCAGCTGTCGGCGGAAAAGGCCGAGCGGCTTCCCGTCGACGCGGTGGTCGTCGCCACGGACGGATCGACCGGCTCGTTCGAGCGGGCGCGGACCTTGCTCGAACAGGCCTTTCCCTTCCAGGGCGGTGGGGTCGCAGTCGATGCGCTCGATCCGTCGACAGCTCGCCTTCTGGCAATGATCCAGGACATGACCGACGTCATCATCGTGGCGAGCCTCATCATCGCCGCCTGCAGTCTCGCCGTGAACATCGCCGCCGGGTTGGGCGAGCGCAAGCGCCCCTTCAGCTTGCTCAGGCTCACCGGTGTCCCCACCGCGCTCCTGCATCGTGTGGTCGCGCTGGAGAGTGCGCTGCCGCTCCTCGTCGTCGCCGCCGTGTCGATCGTGGTCGGCCTCGTGTCGGCTGCCCTGTACCTCCACTCCCAGGTCGGCATCGCGTTTCGAACCCCCGGGATCGCGTACTGGGCGACCGTGCTCGGCGGGCTGGCGGCGTCGCTGACGATCATCGCCTCGACATTCCCGCTCCTCAACCGGATGACGGGACCCGAGGTCGCCCGAAACGACTGACGGCGCCGCGGCCGCTGCGGCGCGGCACGTCCCATCGGAGGGCGCCGAGACAGATGTCGCGAGCCGTCGAAGACCTCCAGGTCATTCCCGGCGTCGGCAGTACCGGGTCGTTCCCGGGTAGGGATGGCTGACAAGCGGACCTGTCGGGTCGAGGAACGCGTCGCGTCCGGCCATGGAACAATGGCGGCTTGCCGGATCGCCGTTTCCTCGCCACCTTCGACGCCGGTAGCTGAGCGATGCCCACCTCGGCGCGGCGGGAAGGCCGCCCCTCGACGGCCACGCTGGTGCGCCGGTGGAGCGCCCTCATCATCGGGTTGGCCATTCTGGTGATCGTGATCGTCGACCTGGTCGGCACCTCGAAGCCGACCACCCCCCACCGTCGTGCCACCCCCCCACTGTCGGTGCGGATCCGCTCGGAAAGCCACAAGGCAGACCAGACGGCAGAAGGCCAAACGGAAGGCTGTCCCGCCATCAACGATCCACTCCCGGGCATGCCCCCGGTGACCGACCCGTGCAACATCTACGCCGCCGACGGCGCCGGGGACCTGAGTGCGGTGGCTCGGACGGCACGGCCGCTGATCTATGTCCCCAACAGTCTCAATGACTCCGTCGACGAGATCGACCCCACCACCTACCAGGTGGTGCGCCAATTCGCCGTCGGCGCCCTTCCCCAGCACATCGTGCCGTCGTGGGACCTCAAGACGTTGTGGGTGACCAACGACCAGGGCGACAGCCTGACTCCCATCGATCCCGTAACCGGCATTCCCGGAACTCCGGTCCACGTCGAAGATCCCTACAACATGTACTTCACGCCCGACGGCCGCTACGCCATCGTGGTCGCAGAAGCGTTGCAGCGCCTCGATTTCCGCGACCCCCACACCATGGCGCTCGTCCATTCACTGCCCGTCCCCTGTCGCGGCGTGGACCACATGGACTTCTCGGCGAACGGCACCTACCTGATCGCGTCGTGCGAATTCTCGGGCAAGCTCCTCAAGGTCGATGTCGCCACGCAGTCCGTGGTGGGGACGCTGTCGCTCGGAGCCGGAGCTGAGCCCCAGGACGTCAAGCTGTCGCCGGACGGAAAGATCTTCTATGTGGCCGACCTCACGGCCAACGGTGTGTGGGAGGTGGACGGCGACACCTTCAAGACGCTGGGATTCGTTCCGACCGGCAAGGGGGCCCACGGCCTCTACGTCAGCCGGGACGCCCAGGATCTCTACGTCTCGAATCGTGGTTCGGGCACGGTTTCGGTGATCTCCTTCGCGAAGCAGCAGGTGGTCGCCACCTGGTCTCTGCCTCCCGAGACCGGCGACCACCCCGGGCGCGCCAGCGACGTCGCCAGCCCCGACATGGGCGGCGTGTCGGCCGACGGCACGGTGCTGTGGCTGTCGGGTCGCTATGACTCCGACGTCTACGCCATCGACACGACGACCGGAAAGCAGCTGGCCCGCGTCCCGGTCGGCGACGGCCCCCACGGCGTGTGTGTGTGGCCACAGCCCGGTCGTTACTCGCTCGGCCACACAGGGATCCTGCGATGAAGGATGGGACGGGCCACCCCATCGGCGACGAGACGCCCCCCACGACACTCTCACGCCGGGCCGCGCTGGCCACCGCTGGAGCCGCCGTGTTGGCGGGATGCGGAGTCACCCAAGCGCAGCGACCGGCCAGGCCGACTTCTCGAGCGCGCCCGGCTGCACGGTCCACGACCACGACCACGGCGGCGCCGACCACGACCACGCCGGCGCCGACCGGCCCGGCCAGCTACGTCGCCCACGGCTCTCGCACTGGGACCGCGGTCGCCCTGACCTTTCACGGGTCGGGCGACGTGACCCTGACCCAAGAGCTCCTGCAGTCCGCCCACCAGCTGTCCGCACCGATCACGGTGTTCGGTGTGGGCACGTGGATGGAGGCCAATCCCTCCCTGGCGAACGAAATCCTGGCCCAGGGACACACGCTCGGGAACCACACCTACACGCACCCGGACCTCGGCAGCCTCGACGCCGCTGCCGTCGCCGACGAGATCGGGCGGTGTGCGCAGGTGCTCGAACATCTCGAAGGGAGCAACGGGCACTGGTTCCGACCGTCGGGCATCGTCGTTCCCACTCCGCTGATCCTCGATCAAACCGGGCTCGCCGGCTATCCGGTGTCGGTCGGCTACGACATCGACCCTCTCGACTACGAAGACCCGGGCTCATCGGTCATCGTGGCCCGCGTTTCCGAAGCTCTTCAACCCGGATCCATCGTGAGCCTCCACACCGGTCACGCCGGAACGGTGCAAGCCTTCCCGGCCCTGGTGCAGATGATCCGGTCCCGCCACCTCGAGCCCGTCCTCATCGGCGACATGGTCAGCCTGTAGGCCGGCGCACCCGGAGTCGGCCTCACTCCTCCATGGGTGAGCCGAAACGGATCAGGTTCCCGTCCGGGTCGATGTGCGACCCCTCGCGGAGCTTGTACGGCGTCGGGCCGACAGGGAGGGTGTGGCCGCCGATGCCGGGTCGACTCCACTGTTCGTACAGCGCATCGGCGTCGCGCACGTAGAGATACGTCGAGGCGGCGTGGGCAGGGTCGTGGTCGCGGTTCGCGGCAAGGTGCAGCCCGACGCCGTCGCGATTAGCGAAGCCGTAGTCATCGCCTCCGGCGTAGGGCAAGGTCTGGAAGCCGAGCGCCGAGTAGTGGGCCAGGGCGGCGGCGAGATCGCGCACCGGGAAGATCGGGCTGAAGCGTTGCAACTGGCGGACGGGCCGAGGCCTCCCGGATCCCGATGCCATCGCCGCGCTCTTGATCTCACCCAGGGCGAGGAGTGCGGTCCGCATGGCGTCGACCTGTTCGGGCGAGACCCGCTCGAGCAGTTGGCGATCGACGGCGTCAACGGCCCGCGCCGCCGCCTCGACGGCGGCCCGGCCCCGTTCGGTCAGCGCGAGGACGATCCGGCGGCGGTCGCCGGGATCGGGGCCCCGAACCAGGTAGCCGCGGTTCACGAGGGCGTCGATCAGCTGGCTCACGGCCTGCTTGGTGACCCCGAGACCGGCGGGCAGGTCTTGTCGGGGTCCTCCCGTGGCGTCGATCCCCGCCAGGATGAACATGCCGTTTCTCGGCATGTCGTCGATGCCCATGGCGTGCAGCTCGGCCCGGATGGAACGGGCGTAAGCCCCTCGGGCGGCGCGCATCAGGGTGGGAGTGGCTAATTCGACGGGGCCGGGCTCGTCCATGCCCGACCGATCCTATCCTCAAGTACTTTGATAGTCAAGGTCCTTGACGGTCTTACCAAGTTTGCCGTAAGCTCCGACTCCGTGCAACGGCTCAGAGCGGGGATCGGGCGTCGACCTCAGCGGGGCGACCGGGGTCGGCCGGCGCCGGCGACATGGCTGCTGCTCGGGAGCGCGGCGGTCATCGGCCTGAGCGCGTGCGGCAGCGGGGGCGCCGCCTCCCCCACGACGCAGGCGGCCGCGTCGAGCACCTCCACGTCGCCGCCATCGGGTCAGCAGGGCGGTAGCGGTTGCGGCACCGCCGTGAGCTCAGGGTCGAGCAGCCTGTCGGCAACCGTGGCCGGGCGGGATCGGACGGTGATCGTGCACGTGCCGACCGGCTACTCCGGCTCGAGCAAGGTGCCGCTCGTGCTCAACATGCACGGAAGCGGGACCACGGCCGCGGATCAAGAGGCCTTCACCGGGATGGACAGCACCGCCGACAGCGACGGGTTCATCGTCGCCTACCCGCAAGGGCTGATCCCCGAGGGCTCGGGATACGACTGGAACGTACCGGGCGTGCCTCTCGTCGGTGGCAAGGCCGTCCCGGCCGGTTCGGCCGATGACGTCACGTTCCTCACGACGCTCGTCCACATCCTGGAGCAGCGCTACTGCATCGACAGCACCCGCGTCTACGCGGCGGGATTCTCGGGAGGGTCGCGCATCACGAGCCAGCTCGCGTGCGACGCGTCGGGCACCTTCGCGGCGATCGCCCCCGTGAGCGGACTGCGACGCCCCCTTCCGTGCCCGACGACGAGGCCGGTGCCCGTCCTCACCTTCCACGGCACCGCCGATCCCGTCGATCCTTACAACGGTCATGGTGAGGCCTACTGGACGTACTCAGTTCCCCAGGCGGCGCAGGACTGGGCGGCCCAGGACGGCTGCTCCTCGACGGCGACGTCGTCGCAACCCGCCGCCGGCGTCACCCTGACCCGGTACTCGGGGTGTGCCGGGGGTGCCACCGTCGAGCTGTACACCATCAGCGGGGAGGGTCACGAGTGGCCCGGTGGGCCCCACCTGCCGAAATCCCTCACCGCCGCGCTCGGACCCCAGTCGAATGCCGTGGATGCCAACGCCATCCTGTGGGCGTTCTTCGCCGCCCATCCGATGTCCTGAGACCGGCCGTCCGATGTCGTCGGGGACTTTTCTGGATTGACTCCAGTAAAGGATCAATTCTAAAGTAAGGCCATGCCTTCGACCGGCGTGGACGGTGCGCACACGGCCCTCGCCGAGGCGCTGCGCGCGTCCGGGCTCCGGGTGACCGCACCCCGGCTCGGGGTCATGCAGGCGCTGCGGGCCCGACCCCACGCCGATACCGACACCGTCATCCGCATTGTGCGCGAGGACCTGGGGGCGGTATCCGCCCAGGCCGTCTACAACGTGCTGGCGGCGTTGGTCGGGGTCGGGCTCGTCCGGCGCATCGAGCCCGCCGGGAGCATGGCGCGCTACGAGATGCGGGTGGGCGACAACCACCACCACATCGTGTGCCGAGCCTGCGGCGCCACCATCGACGTCGATTGCGCCGTGGGCCGGCGTCCCTGTCTCACGCCGTCCGAGACAGCGGGGTATCTCCTTGATGAGGCCGAGGTCACGTTCTGGGGGTTGTGCCCCGACTGCCAGACCGGGTCACCGACACAAACACGCGCGACAGCGGTGAAGAAGCCGCCGCAGCAGATGCCTGAGAAGCAGCAGATTCCTGAGAAGCAGATGGAGGTCACGCCATGAGCGACACACGCCCGTACACGACGACGGATGCCGGGATCCCGGCGACCAGCGATGAGCACTCCCTGACGGTGGGACCCGACGGGCCGATCCTGCTCCAGGACGCCTACCTGGTCCAGAAGATGCAGCAATTCAACCGCGAGCGTGTGCCCGAACGCGTCGTCCACGCCAAGGGGGGTGGTGCCCACGGGTTCTTCGAGACCACTGACGACGTCTCGGCCTTTACCAGGGCCGACCTGTTCCAACCGGGCGTACGGACCGACCTGCTGGTGCGGTTCTCCACAGTGGCCGGCGAGATGGGCTCGCCCGACACCGCCCGTGACCCGCGCGGGTTCGCCATCAAGTTCTACACGGAGCAGGGCAACTACGACATGGTCGGCAACAACACACCGGTCTTCTTCGTCCGGGACCCCCAGAAGTTCCAGGACTTCATCCATTCCCAGAAGCGCCGGGCCGACAACCACCTGCGGGACAACAACATGCAGTGGGACTTCTGGACCCTCTCTCCGGAGTCGGCCCATCAGGTGACCGTGCTCATGAGCGACCGCGGCATCCCGCGCACGTGGCGGCACATGGACGGATTCTCGAGTCACACCTATATGTGGATCAATGCTGGCGGGGAGCGGTTCTGGGTGAAGTACCACTTCAAGACCGATCAGGGCAACGAATTCCTCACCAATGACGAGGCGGCCGCCGTCGCCGCGGCTGACCCCGACGCGCACATCCGCGATCTGTACGACACGATCGGACGCGGCGACCACCCCTCGTGGACGCTGTCCATGCAGATCATGCCGTTCGACGAGGCGGCGGGGTACCGGTTCAATCCCTTCGACCTCACCAAGGTTTGGCCGCACGCCGACTATCCCCTGATCCGGGTGGGACGCATGGTGCTCGACCGCAATCCGACCAACTACTTCGCCGAGATCGAGCAGGCCACGTTCGAACCGTCCAACATGGTGCCGGGCATCGGCCCGTCGCCCGACAAGATGCTCCTCGGTCGGCTGTTCAGCTACCACGACACCCACCTCCACCGGGTCGGCCCCAATGCCCAGGAGCTCCCGGTCAACCGGCCCCGATCGCCGGTGCACTCTTACAACCGCGACGGGCACATGCGGTACCAGAACCCACCGGACCCGGTGTACGCACCGAACTCCTACGGGGGCCCCAACGCGCAGCCGGAGCGTTTCGGCACCGACCCCTCGTGGTACGCCGACGGAGAGTTCGTCCGCGCCGCCTACGAGCTGCATCGCGAGGACGACGACTTCGGGCAGGCTGGGACCTTGGTGCGTGAGGTGCTCGACGACGGCGCTCGGGACCGGCTGACCGCCACCGTCGTCGGCCACGTGCGGGCCGGTGTGGTCGAGCCGTGCTCTCGCGCGTGAAGGAGTACTGGCGTCATGTCGAGCCCGGCCTAGGGGCCCGCATCGCCAAGGAGCTCGAAGGCTAACGGCCGCGCTCCGGTGGTCGCCGGTTGCACGACGGTGTGGCGCTTACCGCTCCGGATGTGGATGGGGGACCTCGGTGCTCTGTGCGATCGTCTGGTGAGGGGCTCTCATGACGTGAGCCTGAGCCTCCGCGCAGGCAGCGGGCCGGTGTCCCGTGTGCGAGAGCACCGTGCGTCGTAGCCTGGGCGCGAGTTGGCCAGTGGATCGGAGCGCCACCATGAAGGGCCGGACCGTCAATTTCTTCATCGAACCGGAAGCGCTTCCCGAAGTTCTGCGTGCCATCGACGAGGACGTGTTACCGCGCTTCCGGGAGTTCTCTCATTTCGTAGGCGCGGTGGTCCTGCAGTCGACGCGCGGATCGCGCATCGAAGTCGCCGGGATCTCGCTGTGGGACGGGGAGCTCGAGGACTCCGAGGAGATCGCCTCCGAGTTCCGACGCGAGGTGCAACGCGTGGCGGGAACCGGCGCCGCCCGCACCGAGTACGAAGTCATCCGGCTGGAGCTGCGCGACGGTCCCGGAAGCGTCCCCGACTGACCGCCTCGACGCTCAGGACGGCGAGTTCGTCCCCGCCGCCTCGGCGGCCTGCAGGAATTGCTCGAAAGTCATGACCTGGGCGGCCGGTGGCGCGCTCACGGTGACCGCTGCGCCGTAGTCCGAGAAGTCGAGGCTCTCGTCGAGCGTGATCTTGCCTGTCGATGTCACGTTCTCAGTCAGCGAGACGCTGTAACGACGGAGGAGGCCGTTGCCGTCGACGTAGACGGTGTTGGTGACACTTTCGATGTCGACCTGACTCAGCGCTGAGGTCATCCACGACGGAAGGTTGGCGTGGGCCAGCTGGGACTTGATGCGCTGCACGTTGAGCGTCACCGAGTACCCCTGCACGGCGGTACCGTCGATCGACGAGGGTCCCAGGGGCACGACGGTGTTGCCCTGCTCGGCGAGAAGCCGCAACATCGCCGTGGGGTTGTTGCCGGTGCCGAACGCGCTCGAGCTCTGGCTGGACGTCGCCAGGGAGCCGAGGTCGATCGAGATCCACGACTTCCCCGGAACCAACTGGTCCAGCCCTGCGATGCTCTCGTACACGGACCCGCCGATGTACAGGGCCGTGAGCGGAATCTTCTGTCCGGCCTCGTCGACGTTGAATTGCAGTTGCAGGGCGTTCTGACTGAAGTCGATACCACCTGTTCCCGACTCGGTGACGTTGGACGACGGCGAGTGCACGGTCACTTCCATGCCGACGTGGGCTGTTCGGTCCGCCAAGGTGCTGTTGACCGA
The DNA here is from genome assembly GCA_963838775.1 of uncultured Acidimicrobiales bacterium. Taxonomy (GTDB): domain Bacteria; phylum Actinomycetota; class Acidimicrobiia; order Acidimicrobiales; family UBA8190; genus Chersky-840. The sequence continues at coordinate 6,663 of CAWISP010000019.1, read as the reverse complement.
ATCGATGACCGCGGCTTCGGCGCTCTTTCCGCCGCTGACAACGACGAGGACGCCGGCCACGGCGGCCACCACGACGAGCGCGGCCAGACCGGCGACCAAGCGCTTCCTCGGGCGTCGGGCCTGAGACGGCTCGACGCCGCCCACGAAGGTGTCGTCGTGAGCGGGCCCGAACCCCGGTGGTTCACCGGGCCCCTGGCCCCAGAAGGTGTCGCCGGCACCGGTGACGTCGGGCTGGGGACTGACGACGCCCGGCGCCGGCGGTGGCGTCCAAAACGAAGCACCGGGCGGCAAAGGGGGTGGAGGAGGAGGCAAAGGCGATTGCATCATCATCGCCGCCGCCGGCTCGACCGGTTCCTTCATCACCGGCTCATCAGGAACTGCGAGCTCGACCGGTTCCTCCATCACCGGCTCATCAGGAACTGCGAGCTCGACCGGTTCCTCCATCACCGGCTCATCAGGAATCGCGGGCTCGACCGGTTCCTCCATCACCGGCTCATCAGGAACTGCGGACTCGACCGGTTGCTCCATCACCGGTTCATCGGGAACCGCGGGCTCGACCGGTTGCTCCATCACCGGCTCATCAGGAACCGTCGTGTCGTCGGGAACTGCGGGCTCCGCCGGTTGCTCGGCTGTCGCCTCGGTCAGTCGCGGGGTCTGCAGATGCGCCGGCCAGGTCCAACGCGGTGGCAGATCGTCGAATTCTTCCACGGATCCGTCACGAACAAGTTTGGTGGGGAAGCCATCGACGAAGTAGCGAACCTCGTGCGCGTCGAACGGGTCGGGTGCCCAGCCCTCGTAGGTAGCGTCCATCACAGGTCTCCGTCCGAGCGATCCAGCGTTGTCGGTGGCTCCATTGTCGATCGGCCCCTGCTCCTGAGGCCTTTAGTGATGACGGGTCCCCACCCATGATTCCTCTGCCTCGGTTCTGCCCTGATCACGCGTTCGTGCCTGGGACCAGCCATGACGACCAATCCGGCCTGGTGGCCGGCCGTTCGTGGACGGAGCGGCCGCCAGGGGGTATCGATTCACAGGGGACACACAGGTGACCCACAGGAGCTGCGCAAGAGCGCCGTCCATCCTCGACACAGGAGGGACATCATCCAATGGATACGAAGCGGAACCGAGTGCTCGTGGTCGACGACGAGCCTTCGATCGTCGATGCCGTCGCCACCTCGTTGCGCTACGAGGGATTCGAGGTCGAAGAGGCCATGACGGGGCGAGCTGCGCTCAGCGCCGCTCAAGAGCGACCCCCCGATCTCATCGTCCTCGACGTGATGCTGCCTGACCTCGACGGATTGGAGGTCACCCGCCGGCTGCGCACCGACGGGATCCGGGCGCCGGTCCTCTTCCTCACCGCTCGGGACTCGCTCGAGGACAAGATCGCGGGGTTGACGGTGGGCGGCGACGACTACGTCACGAAACCCTTCGCCCTCGCCGAGATCATCGCCCGCGCCCGGGCCTTGCTGCGCCGGGCCGGGGTGGATACGGCTGATGAAGGCATCTTGCAATTCTCCGACCTCGAGATGGATGAAGGTGCCCACGAGGTGCGGCGCGGCGGCGCTCTCATCCAGCTGACGGCCACAGAGTTCAATCTGTTGCGCTTCTTCCTTCGCAATCCCCGCCAGGTGTTGTCCAAGGCTCAGATCCTCGACAACGTGTGGCACTACGACTTCGGCGGGGAAGCCAACGTGGTGGAGACGTATGTGAGCTACTTGCGCAAGAAGCTCGAACGCCACGGACCGCCGCTCATCCACACCATCCGTCTGGTCGGTTACACCTTGCGCGAGTCCGAGGCTCAGTAGGTGTCGCTGCGGCTCCGGCTGCTCCTGGCCGTCGGCGTGGTGGCGCTGACGGCCCTCGCTATCGCGGACATCGTCACCTACCAGGAACTGCGGTCCTTTCTCTTCAACCGCATCGATCAGTCGCTCGAGCAGTCGCACATCGCCCTCGAAGGTGCCCTCGGCAGCCAGGGCGGCCACGTCCCCGGCGGCGGCTCGTTCCCGGAGTCGGGCACCCCGTCGGGGAACGGGGCGGGGGGATTTCCACCCCAATCCCCGCCGGGGTCGCAGACCACGTCGACCACGACGACACCGGGATCGACGACGACGTCGACCGATCCACCCAGCTGTGACGGCTTCGCGGGCCTCAGCAACGACTTGTTGCACGAGCTCCAACCCGGCACCTTCGTCGAGGTCCGGAGCGCCTCCAACACCATTCTGTGCCGGTCGATCCAGCCCGCGCCGTTGGGATCGACGACGGCAGCCGAGGATCCCACGCTTCCGGCTCGCATCACGGGGTTCGAGTCCGATGCCGCTGACTTTCGCGAGCCGACGACGTATTTCACCAGCGAGGACGGCCAGTACCAGCTCCGCGCGTCGATCCTCAACGGCGGCCCCTATTCGGGTGGAGAGCTGGTGATCGGCCTCCCCCTGGGCACGACGGTGTCGACGCTCGACCGGCTGGTCGGCGTCGAGCTGGCGGTGACCGGTGCCGCCCTGGTGGCGGCCCTGTTGCTGGGGTGGTGGCTCGTGCGGGTGAGCTTCCAGCCCCTGCGGGCCGTCGAGAGCACGGCCGACGCCATCGCTCGGGGCGAGCTCGCCGAGCGGGTCCCGGGCGAGGAGGCCCGCACCGAGGTGGGACGTCTGGCTCGGGCGCTCAATGTGATGCTCGGGCGCATCGAAAAGGCGTTCGCCCAGCGTGATGCCACCGAGCAGGAGTTGCGGGCCTCGGAGGCTCGGATGCGGCAGTTCGTCGCCGATGCCTCGCACGAGCTGCGCACCCCCCTGACCGCTGTCTCCGCCTATGCCGAGCTGTTCGAACAGGGCGCGGCGGCGCGCGCCGATGATCTCGAGCGGGTGATGCACGGCATCCGCAGCGAAACGGCCCGCATGGGGAGCCTCGTCGAGGATCTCCTCCTGCTGGCCCGGTTGGACGAGGGCCGACCCCTCGAGCGCGAGGAGGTCGAGGTCGTAGGCGTGGCCGCCGAAGCGGTGCAGACGGCCTCGACGGTGGGCCCGTCCTGGCCGGTTCGCCTCGTCGCCCGCCAGCCGGTGGAGATCATCGGCGACCGCATGCGGATTCGCCAGGTGCTCGACAACCTCCTCGCCAACGTGCGCACCCACTGTCCCGAAGGAACGACCTGCGTCGTCACCGTCGATCAGGAGGGTGCTGACGCGGTGATCAGCGTCGAGGACGACGGCCCGGGCCTTGGTCCCGAGGACGTCGCCCGGGTCTTCGAACGGTTCTTCCGATCCGATGCGTCGCGCTCGCGCCGCTTCGGGGGATCGGGTCTGGGCCTTTCCATCGTGGCATCGATTACGCGCGCCCACGGGGGCACCGTCACCGCGGCAGCACGCACGGGTGGCGGCACGGTCTTCACGGTACGCCTGCCCCTGACGGGGGCTCCCCCTTCCGAGGACCCCGACGCGGAGAACCCCCGGTCCGGGGCTGGTGAGGGTGACCGCGCTGGTCGCACATTCACAGCTGACTCTTAGCCGACTGTGCGAGTGATGCGAGGTTGGCATGGTGACATGCCTGTCGTGAGAACCTCCCCCAGAATTCCCTCGCAGCGGCGCGACGTCGCCCACACGAGGGTCCGCCGCACGTCGACAGCCGTTGCCATCCTGGCCGCGGGCAGCGCAGCGGCGCTCGGGCTGATGGTCTCCAAGGAGATCCCGGGTACCACCGCCTCCGCCCACACCTCGGTGAGCTCGACAACGTCGTCAGCGTCAGGAACCGGCACCTCGTCGACCACGTCGACCCCCACGACCGCAGCGACGATGACCACGACCCCGAGCTCGACGACGAAGTCGGCCACGGTGGTCTCGGGTGGGACCGGGCGCTGAGATGCCGGCCCTTCACCCCACCGTCGAGGAGGGTGCTCAGCCCCCGCGCTCCGAGCAGCCTGCGATCCGATCGATATGCGCCATCGGCACCACCGCGCTCGTGGCCGTGACCGAACCCGCCGCCGTCGACACCGCGGCGAGGATCCTGCGCGACGAGCTCGTCGCTATCGACGAAGCATGCAGCCGTTTCCGGTCAGATTCGGAACTGTCGGCCCTAAACCGGGCCAACGGTGCCCGCGTCACGGTCAGCGCCCTGCTCTTCGAGGCCATCGCCGTCGCTTACGACGTGGCGCGGCGCACCGACGGGGCCGTGGACCCCACCGTGGGGCTCGCCATGGAGGTGCTGGGCTACGACCGCGACTACGACGAGCTCGACACAGGGGGCACCGAGCACGCCGGCACCCCGCGGCCGGCCCCCGGTTGGTGGCGGATCGAGCTCGACAGCCGCGGTCGAACGGTGCGGGTGCCCCCCGGCACCCACCTCGACCTCGGGTCCTCGGCCAAGGCCCTCGTTGCTGACCGCGCCGCCACTCGGATCGCCCACGGCGTGCACACGGGGGTGCTCGTGAGCATCGGCGGTGACGTGGCCACCGCCGGGACCGCCCCCTCCGACGGTTGGGCCGTCGGGATCGCCACCGACTCCTCGACCCCGGCGGACGGCGTCGACCAGGTGGTCTCGATCAAGGCCGGCGCCATCGCGTCGTCGAGCACGTCGGTTCGGACCTGGCGGCGAGGCGGGAGACAGATGCACCACATCGTCGACCCCTCCACGGGGGACTGTGCGGCACCGTACTGGCGTCTCGTCTCCGCCTCGGGCGACAGCTGCGTCGACGCCAACGCCGCGAGCACGGCTGCGGTCGTCTGGGGTCCACACGCCCGGGCGAAACTCGTCGCGCTCGGGCAACCGACGCGTCTCGTGCGCCACGACGGACAGGTCATCGCACTCAACGGTTGGCCATGCGACACCGTGTACGGTCCGTTCACGGGCCGATGACCGGGCCGCGATCATGAGCTCCCCCGTACTCTGGTACGCGACGCGGGCGACCGGCCTGGTGGCATTGGTCCTTCTCACCGCCACGACGCTGCTCGGCATCCTCACCGCCAACCGGGCCGCCACGGTGCGCTGGCCCGGGTTTTCGGTTCAGGACCTGCACCGCCGGCTCTCGGTCATCACCATGGGATTCCTCGCGTGCCACATCGTCACGAGCGTGCTCGACGCCTACGTGCACATCGGGTGGGCGGCGATCGTGGTGCCCTTCGCCTCGTCCTACAAGCCGTTGTGGGTGTCGTTGGGCTCGGTCGGCTTCGACATGTTGCTGGCGGTGGCAGTGACCAGTCACCTCCGCCACAAGATGCGTGCCGGGACCTGGAGGGCGGTGCACTGGCTCGCCTACCTGAGCTGGCCGGTGGCGCTCTCCCACACGTTCGGGATGGGGACCGACATGGGCCAGGAATGGGTGATCGCCCTGACCGTGACCTGTATCGCCGTCGTCGTGGCCGCCGGAATCTGGCGGGTCGTGTTGGCCGGCACGCGCATGCGCCGCGCGCTGGCCCTCGTCCCGGTCCACCGCCGTCCTCCCGCCGTCCCTGTCAAACACCTCTCCGCCTGACCCCCGAGGACGACCTGATGCCCCCCACCACAGCCACCGCCCCTACAAACACAGCCACCGCCCCTACCACCGCCGCCACGGCCGACTCGCAAAGTCCCGGCGGCGCCGAAGCCGCCACGCTCCTCGGCGCGTGGCGAGCGCGTCGCAACCCCGATCTTCCCTCTCACCTCGCCCACCACGGGGTACCACCGCTGCCGCGACCCGGAGACACCTCCTGGCCCGAGCGCTTCGCGGCGACGGTGGAGGTCTCCGGGCTCACCGGGCGCGGCGGGGCATCGTTCCCGTCCTCGACCAAGCTCAGGCTCGTCGCATCGGCGAAAACGCACGCGACCCTTGTCGTCAACGCCATGGAGAGCGAGCCGGCCAGCGCCAAGGACAGGGTCCTCCTGTCGTGTGTCCCCCACCTGGTACTCGACGGGGCCGAGCTGGCCGCGTGCGCCCTCGGGGCCACCCGGATCGTGGTCTGTGTCGCCGGCGATCAGCGCGACACGTTCGACCGTGTCGTACGCGCCGTCGCCGAGCGGACGGGCACGGCGTTGGCCCCGGTGCCGATCGAGGTGCGGTGCCCTCCGGGCCGGTATGTCGCCGGAGAGGAGTCGGCCCTGGTGTCGTGGTGCAACGGTGGTCCCGGAGCGCCCCAGTGGCGGCCCGACAAGAGCACTCCACTCACGATCGGACGCAGTGCCGCCCTCGTGCACAACACCGAGACGCTCGCGCACATGGCGCTCATCGCCAGGTACGGCCCGACGTCCTTCCGTGCCGCCGGAGGGGCCGATGCAGCGGGAACAGCGCTCGTGACGGTGTCGGGCGCAGTCGAGCATCCCGGCGTGTACGAGATCGCCATGGGGACGCCGCTGGGCGCGGTCATCGAACGCACGGGCCCGGTCGACGAGGTCGCGGCCGTGTTGACCGGCGGCTTCGGCGGCAGCTGGGTGTCGGGGGCCGCGCTGGGCACTCCCTATGCGCCACGCCCGCTCGCCGCCGTCGGCGGCGTCGTCGGGCCGGGGGTGCTCGTGGTCCTCACCCGGCGCTCGTGTGGTGTCGCCGAGACCGCTCGTCTGGCGCGCTACATGGCCGGTGAAAGTGCCGGGCAGTGCGGTCCCTGTGTGTTCGGCCTCCCCGCCCTGGCCGACGACCTCGGTCGCCTGGCCTTCGGATCCGCCGGTCCCGCTGCACTGGAGCGCCTGGAGATGCGGATGGAGGCTGTG
>CAWISP010000018.1:0-15518 GCA_963838775.1 uncultured Acidimicrobiales bacterium | reverse complement strand
AACGAGGGGAACACAACCGGCACCGACCGGCATTCGGCGCCGATGCGACGCGGTGGGTCGCCATGATGGCGACGGGGAGGTGGTAGGAACGTGTCCCCGGCAAAACGCATCGGCAGCTCAGCACGAGCGCCGCCGAGCACCGGATCGCCCCACCGGGCCGGCGGGATCCCCACACCTGGTCCGGGCCCCAGCCGTGTCGTCGCGGTCCAGGATCCCGTCCAACGCGCCGATGACATCCGAAGACCTGGGCTGAAGACTTCGCACTACGATTGGGGGGCCATAGGAGGGCAGACGTGGTTACCGCAGCCAGCGACAAAAGGATGCGGCGCCGCGGGGGACGACGCCGGCAAGCGGGCTCGGAGCCCGCCGCCGTCGGGACCACTCTCCGCGAGGCACGCGAAGCAGCGGCGGGCGTGGACCTGGTCGAGATCCAGGACCGCACCGGTGTCCCGCTCCCCCACCTCGAAGCGCTCGAGGCCGGCGACCTCTCCCGGTTCCCCGACCGACGTTCCGCCCTCACGGCCGTCCGCCGCTTCGGCGACCTGGTCCAGGCGGACGTCGAGGGCCTCTCGGCGATGGTGGAGAGCCGCTGGGGGACGGCCGCGGCTGGATTCGCCGGGGGAGGATCGCCCAGCCCCGCCGCCAACGGCGCCCCCACCCCCTACCTCACGCAATCGGTGCCGACCAGCCACCTGAGCCGCTATCCCGGTGACGGGACACACCTGCGCGCCCTTCACCCAGACCGACGAGGTGCCCGGCGTCCGGCGCTCCGAGCGCCCTGCCGGCAGCGGCCACAACACCAACGGGTCCTTCACCGACACGGGGTCGTTCCCGGCCGTGCCCGCGCGCTGCGCGCCCGCGCCGTCCCGGTCATCCTGCGGGGCGCCATCTGGGTACGGTCGTGCTCCTGGCCGTGGCCCTCGCCGGCCTGGGCGTCGAGCACTACGACCCCCAGCTTCGGCGGACATCCACCTCGTGCACCACCCGCACACGACCACTCCCACGGCACCGGGCTCGGGGTCCGCCCCGGCGAGCATCCCGAGCACCCCGGCCCACTCGTCGGTCGTGTCATTGGCCGACGCCGGGGTCGGAAGCGCCACGGTCTCGGTGCAGTCCTCGAATTACAGCGTGGTGGTCGCCGCGTGGGCACCGTGTTGGATCGAGGTGCACACCCCCCAGAGCTTCTCGGCCGTCTTCGCGGCCACGCTTCCGGCGGGAGAGGTCAAGGTATTCACCCCAGCCGACGGCCAACTCTCACTCAGCATGAGCGCCTCACTGGTGACGGTTCAGGTCCGGATCAACGGCAAGACCGTGCCGAAGTGGGTGTTCGAAACCGACCAGCGTGCCCTTCACCCTCAACTTCAACTCAGCCGGCGGCTAACCCTCGTCGACGACCAAAGCACACCAAGACTCCCCGAGATCCTCGAGCGATTCCTCGGTCGCTATAGCAACCGGCACAGCCGGACCGGGGTCGGATGCAGGCTGCGAGGACTGTTCGCCTACCTGGGCGCAGACCACCCGGCCGCCGTCACCGAGAACGGCCTGCAAGAGTGGATCACTAGCGGCTGCCCAGCTAACAACACCGTCCGCAACCGCCTCAGCACCGCCCGCACGTTCTACAAGTGGTGCGTCCGAACGGGACTCACAGAAAACAACCCGGCAGCAGCCCTCGACCACCTAACCAAGAGCTACCCCAGGACCTACAGGGAAAGTCCAAGCCTCCAATCCAGCGAGATGGCTCACCGACCAACAAGCGTTCGGCGACCTCGTTGCAGCATGCGGAAGTGGGACAGACATCGGGCACCGGGACGAGCTCGTGATCCGACTCGGCCTGTCGGGGATGCGTTCCGCCGATACGCACCCTCACATGGTCCTGCCTATCGCTGGACTGTGCAGTCCCGTCAATCGCATGGACCGGCAAAGGGAACCGCCCTCGACACGTCGCCCCGGGGCCAAACCTCGTTGAAGCACTCCGCAGCTGGCGAGACACATGGACCAGACGCACCGGACATCACCCCGAGCCCCATCACTACATCGTCCCACCAATACTGCCTGGCGACTACACGACGCACCGACTCAACTTCGGCAGCATCGCAGGCGCTAACAACGTCCCTCGGATCGTCAACAGCAGGGCGAAGCTCGCGGGCCTCGGTCACGTTGCCCCCCACGACCTGCGCCGCACGGCAGCTGGACTCCTGCACCACGCAACCACGCAACACGGTGGACATCTCTTCGACCTCCTCGACATCCAAAAGGTCCTCGGGCACAGCGACCCAGCGACGACGATGCGCAGCTATCTCGACCCAATCGACACCGACGTCATCGACCGAGCCGGCGCCGTCCTCGACTGACGGGGGCTCTCGTCAAGCCTGCGGCACGCCCCACCCGTGTCAAGCCTTCGCTGCGCCGCCCTGCGGGCGGCCTTGACACGGACCCGGGGGCGCACCGCCACCTTGCGTCAGGCCGAGGCGATGGTGCCGCCTCGGCTGACTGACGAGAGCCCCCTCACGACGCTGAGAAACCCCAGGTCGCTCTCGGCACCACCGACACCTGACAACGATTCCCAGAGCCGTAGGCGAGCACACAGCGGCTGCGACCCAAGCGGGAAATGACCCAGCAGACGCAGACGGTGAGAGGAACCGCCCCGGGGCTCGACGCCGTTGCGCCTTTGCCCCGAGGCGACCCCTTCGCCGCACCGGCTGAGCCTGTCGGGTTCCCATCACCTTCTGGGCCACGCTCCGGCCGGTGACACGCCTCACGTCAGGCCGACAGGATCGACTCTCAACCGATGGACAGACCTAGAACCGCTCCCGGCACCGTCGATGGACCCACTTGTTCGACAGAAGATGACGGGCCAACTTCTCCCCGGGTTTGATCCGCTCACGACACGCAGGACAGCGACCCGGAAACGTCGCCTGCACCTCTCGCACCTCAGGAGGAACCCGAGCACTGTCCCGCTTTCGTGCACCTCCCATCGAGCCTCCCACCCATCTGATGACCTCCAGCCGACAAGTCACAACTAGCGACCGACTACCAGAGGGGTGTAACAACCCCCCGAAATCGCCCTATCGGATCGACAGATGAAAGATACTGAAATGAGGTCAACTGATGGACACATACCGACCATTGCCCACGACAACTACAACCCTCACCAGGAAGGGCATAGATATGACATATATAGATCAAGGGTTCAACCCGGCCAACGGCCAGCTCACCCTGAGCATGAGCGCGTCGCTCGTGACGGTCCAGGTCCGGATCAACGGGAAGACCGTGCCGAAGTGGTTGTTCAAGCCCACGACGGTGCCCTTCACGCTCAATTTCAACTCCACCCGGGCTGAACGACGAACGCGAGCTGACGCGAACGCCCACCGGCTCCGGTGGGCCCAGCGGCCGGCGGGGTCGCCGCCCGATCAGGACAGGCGGGTGTGGGGGACCGAGCTCACATGTCCCCGGTCGCGGATCTCGCTCACGGCGGAACAGGACTGGGGTCCGAGAACAACCGGTCGTCGCCGTAGTCGGCAGGGCGGCCCGTAGCGTCGAGCGCCCACCACGAAGCCTCCAGGGCGATGCCGTTGGGATCGGTGAAATAGATCGAGCGGATGAAGCCGTGATCGACCACATCGGTCACCTCGCATCCCGCCGACTTGAGGCGGTCCCGCACGGCCAGCAGCGCGTCCTCGTCGGGCAGGTTGAACGACAGGTGGTCGAACTGCACGGCCCGGGGGTCGGGCACGCCCGCCGGCTTGGCGAACCGAGCCACGGGCAGGCCCGCGTACTCGAAGAAGGCCACGGTGTTCTGCGCCCCGAATTCGAAGAAGTAGTGGCGAAACTGTGGGGTCCCGATGGTCGCCACCAGCCGGGCGCCGAGCACACCGTGGTAGAAGCGCACCGTGGCGTCCATGTCATCGGTGATCAGGGCCAGGTGGTTGATCCCCCGCCAGTGCGGGGTCTCGGGATCATGCATCTCGGTCATGGCGGATCCTCCGTGCCACATGGGGTGCTGCACCTCCCACGCTAACGCTCACCGACGCGGTCGGTGCCACGGCCACGTCGCGGTGCTCAGCGTGGCTCGGGGTAGATCGACGGGTCCTCGAGGGGGAGTCGCAACCACTGGATCATCTGGCGGAGTTGGTCGTAGGCACCGAGGCGGGCCTCGTTCGATCCGTGGCGCTCGGCGCGCTCGATCGGCTCCCACAGGCGCCTGACCATGGTGGGGCCGAGTTCCAGGAGGCCACCGCTGCCGCCGGTGGCGTACTTGGCCAACACATAGCGCACCAGGGCCCCCACCGGTACGCCGACATTCTCGCTCAGCGTGCGGATCGTGATCATGGGGTCGACCGGCGAGTACAGCGCTACGTCGGCTTTGAAGTTGGCGTCGGGATCGTCGTCAGCCCACGGCCCCGTGTAGGGCTCGAGCCTGATGAGGTCCTGATCGTCGGGGGCGTCGGAGGCGGGGCTCATCTCCCCATCCTGCTCTCCCCGTCCTGTCGGAACGACTCCGTCGGCCCGTCGGAGGCCGTCCGTCGGAAACGGCCTACGGCAAGCGGGCCTTCCGCGAGCGCGCCTGCCGAATGGTCGCGGTGATCAAGCGCCCGTTCCCACGCGGAATTCGTAGCGCCCGGCGCCGGCCCGGACGAGGACCCGCCCCCCACTCGAGCTCAACAGCCGGACGCCCGCCACGGCGCCCAACGAGCGCCCTCCCTCGGTGACGTCGTGCGCGTTGGCGGCGGGGAGATGCACGGTGGCGGACGCGTTGGGTGGAACCGTGACGTCGAGCACGAACTCGCCGCTCGTCGTGGCGGGTCGACGCCAGGCGACGTCGATGGTCCCTCTCGGCGTGGGCACCGCCCCCCCCGCCCATTCGAGGCCCGAACTCGGGGGCACGACGTCGAACGTGGCGTAACCCGGGCTCGAGGGCCGCACCCCGAGCAACGTCTCCTGGATCTCGACGAGCACGTTGGACCCCCATCCGTGGGACATGCTGTCGCCGTCGGCGTCGGACGGTTCCCACACCTCCCAGGTGAAGGTGCCCCCGCGGGCCAGGATGTTGGCCCACCCGTCGTGGACGGGGTCGGTGAGGATCCCGACCATGTCGTCGATCCTGCCCGTGGCCGCCAGGCCCTTCAGCACCTCGGTGGCACTGCTCACGGGCACACCCATCCCGAGGCCGGCTACGTAGGCCGCCACGGTGGACGTCCGGTTGGAGGGAACCACGCCATACGCCAGCGTGCACGCATTGGCGTACTGCGAGGCGCTCGTCAACTTGGCGCCGTTGTTGTCGATGCCGTCGACGTATATCCCGTCGCCGCGCCTGAGGTGCCGGTTGATGGCTGTGGTGAGCTGCGCCTGCTTGCTCCGTTGCCCTCTCACCTCACGGGCGGGCCTTCCCAGGACTTCCGCCACGTCCGCCGTGCGACGGAACACATTCACACCGAGCACGTTGATCCTCGTGACGATCGGGTAGTCGTAGTAGACGCTCGTCGCCAGCAGGTCGTCGACGACCCCGGTGGCAGGATCGATGTAAGTGTCCACGTAGCCGCCGATGTTGACGAGCACCGGATACACCGCGTCGAGCAGAGCGCGGTCCCCGGTACGCATCCAGTACTGCCACACCCACTCCGGGTAGATCTCGGTGTACTCGTTGATGTCCTCGGCGCCGAGACCGGTGGGATAGATCTTGTTGATCGACCCGCTCTTGGCCCAGAAGCGTCTCTGGACGCCGCGAACTCGAGCAGCGACTTCCGGGTGACGTTCTGTTCGCCGAACGCCACCATGGCGGTCTGCGATTCATTGAACCCGTCCCACAACCAAGGGCCCTTCTCGCGGGTCGGGGTGTCGATCCACTGCTCCTGTGCGCCGAACAGGGCGGAGTGCCGGCCGAGCTCGAACACGGCGTCGATCACGGGCGACGACGATGCGAACGTGGCGGCGTGCTCGTCGGGCACCGCCGCGTGCCGGGTCAGGGCCACGACGTCGGCGGGCGTCAGGGTCTCACCGGGATCGTCGATCTGGAAGTAGCGGAACCCGAGGTAGTCGAAAGGATGGAACTCCTCGACGCCACCGCGCTGGACGTAGCTGTAGCTCATGTCGGTGTGCTGGGTGCCGTGGGTGGTCGACACCTGCCCCGGCACGCCGGTGAAGGGTTGGCCGGGGACGGGCTCGTCGAGCAGGTACCCGGCGCGCATGGTCACGAGCCGCCCGGCCCGGCCGTTGCGAAAGCTCACTATCGGGACCGCCGCGTAGACCTTGCCGAAGTCGGCGACGACGGCTCCCGAGGCCAGTCGGGTCAGGGTCTGGGCCGCCACGGGCTCTTCGACGACGCGCGTGCGCACCGACACCAGGTGCCGCCACGGCGACACCCCCACCTCACCGAGCACCGTCGCCCGCGCCCACAGCCTGTCGTCGAAACCCGGCTCCTGCCAACCTTCGGGCTCGGCGGGCCCGTCGATGTTCTCGGTGAAGTCGACCAGGTCACCCTCGAGGTCGCGTTGGGTACCGGCGAGCCACGCTCCCTTGAGAACCCTCCACGAACCATCGGTCACGACGAGCTCGTGGCGACCGTCGCGGTGCAGGACCGAGATCTGCGCGATCACGCCCGGCTTGCCGGCGGGGTGGCCCTTGGTCGGCCCCTGCCAGCTCGAGACGATCCCCACCGTGTTGGGAGCACCCGCCCGGAGCAACGACGACACGTCCAGCGTCTCGTAGTACTGCGAGTCCGGGAAGGAGTACGCCTGCCCCTTCCCGGCGCGGGTGCCGTTCACGTACAACTCGTATTGCTGATCGCCCGACACATAGGCGCGGGCGCGCACGATGGACGAGCTCGCCAGGGCGAATTCGTGACGGGCGTAGGTGTAGTCGTCAGGGCCCGGCCCCTGGGGAAACGCACGACTGATCCACTTGGCCTTCCAATCGTGGTCCGCCAATCCCGTCTCGAAGGTGGCGTGTGACGCGAACGGGCTCGGGGCGCCCGTCGCCGGCCACGACCGGACCGTCCATCGGTACACGGTGGCGGGAGCGAGCGCAGGACCCCGGTAGGCCACGAACGCCTGCTCCGCCGACGCCACCTGTCCGCTGTCCCACACCACCGGGGCGCTCGATCCCGAGCGGCCCGGCCCCGTGAGCGCCGGGCGCGACACCACCAGGCGATAGGCGCTCTGGACCGCACCGGGCCGGTCGTCGCCGAGGTGCCATCCGAAGTAGATGTCGTCGAGCCCGAGGCCGATGGGAGCCGCCAGGCCGTCGACGGTGAGTACCAGGGGGCTGTGGTCCGGACGCGCTCCCGACGCCGCCGCGGTGCCCGAGGCGGCAGCGCTGTCGCGGCCCCAGGCGGTGACGCCCACGCCCCCCACCACCAGGCCGGCGGTGCCCGCCAGACCGCCGCCCAGTACCTGACGACGACTCAGAACCCGGCGCGGGGGCCCCTCGCCACCCGATCCGCTTTGCACCGCGCCCGAAGATAGAGGGTGGCGGGCCGTCCCACCCGCTACGACGAGCTGACCGGACCGCCGACGACGTCGTCGGGAACCGAACCGCCCTCATCGTGGTCCGAAGACGCCACCCCCGAAGCACCGTGCGTTTCCTCGGCCAACGCGCCGGCCGCGACGGCCACCGCGCCCCCGTCGAGGATCCTGGTGCCGACGCTCTCGGCGGTTCCCGCCAACGCGCCCGCCGCGGTGACGCCGCCCGATACCGACGCGATGCTCGCCAAGGTGCTGACGGCCACCTTCGCGGAGCGCGTCCGGCCTGTCCGGGCCGGCTTCACTTTCGTCACCTCGTCGGCCTGCAGGGCGGTGAGGACGGCCTCGATGGCTTCGCTGTCGAGCTCGGACGGCCAGTGCCGCTCCAGCATGATCGATTCCAACAGGGCTTCCAGCCGAGCGGGGGAGATGCCGGAAATGGGCAACGGCAGCGCCACGACCTCGGTCCCCCAGTCGGTGAAGACCTTGGCGGGCGTCCGCATGAGCTCGACGATCTCCGCGGCGGCGACGGGAGGGCTGAACCGGAAACCCTGGACCTGGTCACATCCGTGGGCATCGAGGAATTGGAGCTGTTCATCGGTTTCGACGCCCTCGGCCACCACGACGAGGTCGAGGCTGTGGGCCAGCGCGATGACGGCCCCCACGATCGAGGCGCCACTGGCCTCTCCGTCGATGCGCTGGATGAACGAGCGGTCAATCTTGATGGCATCGATGGGCATCTCGGCGAGATACGTCAGGGCGCTGTAGCCCGTCCCGAAGTCGTCGATCGAACAGCGGACCCCGAGGGCGCGTAGCTCGTTGAGGCTCGCCACCACCTCGTCCACACGTTCCATCAGGACGCTCTCGGTCACCTCGAGCTCCAACAGCGTGGGGTTGAGCCCGGTCTGCTTGAGGACCCGCGTCACCATCTCGACGACCGGCTGGTGGGCGAACTGTCGCGGGGACAGGTTGACCGCCACCGGTATGGCCGGGAGGCCCTGTTCCTGCCATCCCTGCGCTTGTTTGCAGGCGATGTCGAGCACCCACTCACCCAGGGTCGCCACCAGGCTCGTCTCCTCTGCCAGGGGGATGAACGCCCACGGTGGGATGAATCCCAGGCTCGGGTGGCGCCAGCGCGCCAACGCCTCGACGCCGACGATGTCCCCCGTCGCCATGTCGAGCTTGGGCTGGTAGTGCACGGCGAGCCGGCCCGACTCCACCGCGGCACGCAGGCTGTCCTCCAAGGCGAAGCGCAGTCGGGCCCGGGCGCTCATGGCCGAATCGAAGACCTGGTAGGTGTTCCTGCCCGCCGCTTTCGCCTGGTACATGGCGGTGTCGGCGTGCTTGAGCAGGGTATCGGCGTCAGCGCCGTCCCACGGCGACACCGCCACACCGATGCTGGCCTTGACGGTCAACTGCCGCCCGCCGACGCTGAAAGGATCCTCGAACCGGTCGAGCAGGCGCTCGGCGAAGTCGACGACGTGTCCGTCCTTGCGTCCGCTGTCGGGAATGAGGAAGGTGAACTCGTCTCCGCCGAACCGCGCCAGCGTGTCGTGCTCGCGGAGGCATCCCTGGAGCCGCTTCACCACCGCCTTCAACAGATCGTTGCCGACAGCGTGCCCCAGGCTGTCGTTGATGTCCTTGAACCGGTCGAGGTCGAGGAACATGACCGAGACGGCGCTGTTGGTCCGGTCGGCCTGCACCAGCGCCCGCTGGAGCCGGTCCTCGAAGAGGAGGCGGTTGCAGACGCCGGTCAGGGAGTCGTGCTGAGCTCGGTACTCAGCGGCCGCATGCGTAAAGACCTGATGGAGGAGATACAGCACCAGCAGCGACGGCAGAAGGGTCGAGCCGATGAGCAGCGCGGGTTGACGGTCGCGGATCCCGAGCACGGACTCGGCGCTCAGGACGGCCGGGACCACGAGCCCCACCGCCACCAGCATGGCCACCCGCACCCCACGGGGCCGGACCGATCGCAGCGGCACGGGGTCGAAGGCGACATTGCGGGAACGGTGCAGGAAGGCGACCCCCCACAGGCACGTTCCCACGAGGGCGACCGACTCCACGAGCGCCGACGACTCAGAGCTACCCGAAAGGGCCAGCCCCGCATAACTGGAGTCGGCGACGAAGAGACAGACAAAGCCGGCGATGAGATAGCGGTAGATGACCGGATGCCGCTCGGTGAGCGAGACGAGGCTGCACACGAGCCACAGAAGGATCATGTCGAGCAGCGGCGCCACGATGGCCGGCACCTGGAATCCCGGCCGCCATCCCTGGGAGGGGACGACCACGAGCGCCAGGATCACGAAGCCCAGGGCCAGGGTCGAGAGCAATGCTTCGGCCACGGAATCGGCGGAGCGCTCGGGCAGGCGCTGATGGATCAACGAGACGAGCCCCACGATGGCGAGGATGTCGCCAGCGGTGCTCATGATCATCGGAGCGCCGACCTGCGTCGAGGGGCCCCCGGCGTGCACGGCTTGGAGAAGGTTGCCGATCACGATGCCGATCAGCCCGGCCCCGAGGAACTGCCACGCTGAGCGCCAGGGACCCCGGTGCAGCGCCCGGTTCGCGGCGAGGCCGTAGGCGACCGCCAAACCGACGGCGAGGCCGACGACAGCGGCGTCCACGGTCGGGTCGAGGATCCCGATGCCTCCCACCAGAGCCGCGCTCATCCGGGGCAACCCCGTGTGCGCGGCGCGCCGACGGGGGACGTCACGACTGGCCTGTCTCTCGGGTGTCCCATGGTGCTGCCACGACCGCACCTCGGCTCTTCACGTTGGTTGGCAACTCGTTGACGCTCGATGGGGCGCGTCTTTCAGCACCACTGGGTGTGTTTCGGCGCCGATCGCCCTGGCCTTGAGCCATCGGCGCCCACCGACTGTGGCCAGGTCTGATCGATGTCACGCGATTGTCAAGGAGCGACGGGTCCCCGCCGATTAAGGCACGTGACCATGGCCGCCCCGGACCAGGAGCCGACCCCCCAGAAGCTGCGCAAACCCGCCCGGCTCGCCCGCACCCGCCGGGCCGATGCCGCCCCGGTGCCGCTGGACCTCGTCGTCCCCGGACCACAAGACGCCCAACCACTGGGCACCGGATCCACAGACTCCTCCTCCGCCTCCGCGCCCACGCCCGTCGACGCTGCGCCCGTCGACGCGGCCTCTGAGGAGGAGCGCGTGGTCCTCGCCATCGGCTCGACCTACTTCCACAACGGCCGGGTCAGCCCCGAGCGCTACGCCTCGGACCTGGCCCCATCGTTCCTGGGGGCGATCGCCGCCAGCCATACCCTGCTGCGCGAGCTGTTCAAGGAGATGGGGGCTCCTGAAGGGGCGCCGATCCAGGCGGATTGCGAGCGCTGGCACCTGCGCTACGGCTCCGACGTCAGCCAGGCGCAGTTCTCGGTGGACGAGGACCTGTCCGCCGGCGCGGGCAACATCGGGTCGGCGCCCGGGGAGGGTGCGGGGGCCGACGGGTGGGTCCGGGGGCTCGTCGCGTCGCGCGATGCCGATCACGCCCAGGCACTGACGGCGTTCGAGGCCGAAGCGACCGAGGCCGCCGAGGCGGGTGCGCCCCAACGGGCGGCCATCGCCTACCGGGCGGCTGCGGCGGCCGCCTTGGCCGCGGGCCGCGGCGATCACGCCAACCGCTTGCAGCGGCTCGCCGGTAAGTCCTACCTCGAGATCGCCGAGAAGTCCGAGACCCTTCCCCAGGGCGTGTTCATGGCGTACCGGGAGAGCGCCCGGAGCTTCCTCGAAGCCGGCAACCTCCCCCTCGCCCACAAGTGCCTGTCCAAGGCCATCGCCATCGGCGAGACCCTCGGGTACACGGAGTCGGCGTGAAGATCTATCTCTCGACCGAGGGGACCTACCCGTTCGTGCTCGGCGGCGTGTCGACGTGGGTCGACATGCTCGTCCACGGCCTGCCCCAGCACGACTTCGAGATCGGGGCCCTCGTCGACAACCCTCATCACCGCATCCAGTACCGACCCCCGCCCAACGTCACCCTGCAGCCCATCCCGCTGTGGGGACTCGAACTGGCCGAGGAGTACCTGCCCCGCCGCCACGGCTGGCGCCGGGCATTGCGAACGTCGTCCCCGGTCGTCCGTGACCACTTCCTGCCGGCCTGGGAGCATCTCGTCGAGTGTCTGGCCGCGCCCGAAGCCGATCCGCGGGCCCTCGGCGACAGCTTGTCCGCCCTCACCCACTTCGCGGAGCGCTACGACCTCCGGCGCGCCCTCGGTGACGCCGCCGCCTGGGCCCTGTTGCTCGATCGGCTCCAGGCCAACCCGATCCACGCCCGCACGGGACTCGCCCCGGCCATGGACTTCGCCCGCACCATGTACCGCTATCTGCTCCCCCTGACGGCACCCACGCCGGTCTGCGACGTCGTCCACAGCTCGGCAGCGGCCCCGTGCGCACTCCCGGCCATCGTGGCCAAGTACCGCTACGGGACGCCGTTGGTGCTCACCGAGCACGGCATCTACCTGCGCGAGCGCCTGCTGGCCATGTCGACCGAACCCTTCGGGACCAAGGTGCTCTTCGCCAACTTCTACCGTGCCGTCGTCGAGCTCACCTACCGGGAGGCTGACGTCCTAACCCCCGTGTGCGGCTACAACGCGGGCTGGGAAGAGGCCCTCGGGGTCGACCCCCAACGGATCCGGGTGATCCACAACGGTGTTGACCCGGCGCGGGTCGACGTCTGGCCGGAACCGGTAGGCCCACCCACCGTCGGCTTCGTCGGTCGCATCGACCCGTTGAAGGACATCCTGACCCTGATCCAGGCGTTCGCGCGGGTGCGACGGGTGATCCGTGACGCCCGCCTCCGCCTCTGGGGTCCGCCGACGTCCCCGAGCTACCTCACACAGTGCCAGATCGCCGTGCGCGAGCTCGGGCTCACCGACGCCGTCACCTTCGAGGGCCCGACCAACGACATCGCCGCCGCCTACGGCGCGTCGCACGTGATCGGGTTGTCGTCGATCTCCGAAGCCTTCCCCTACACCGCCGTCGAGGCGATGTTGGCGGCGCGCCCCATCGTGGCCACCGGGGTGGGTGGTGTCGCCGAGGCCCTGGGCCCCGCTCAGTGCCGGGGGACGGAGATGGTCGTCGAGCCCGGTGACCCGGGCGCCATGGCCGAAGCCCTGCTCGCCGTCCTGGGCGCGTCGGCGGTCGAACGCGGACATCTGGGCGCGTGGCTGCGCAACCGCGCCCTGATGCTGTTCACCGCCCAACGGATGTTCGACGGCTACGACGACGTCTACCGGGGGCTCTTCGACGCCAGAACCTCGGAAGCTCCCGGTTCCGGCGACGCGACCCACTCGTCGGCGACAGACCTCTCGCCTGTCTCGGACAGGGCCATGGCGCATGCGGCGTCATGACCGCCGGCACGATGCAGAACACCGAGGCCGGTGAGCTCGGGCTTCATATCGCCGCTCGTACCGTCGTAGGGCGCTGCCCGGCGCCGTTGAACGCGGTCGAGGTCGCCGTCGTCCTCGAGACCTGTGGCTACACCGCCAAACGGGCGCGGGCGCTCGGGTCCGACGGGCTCAACGCCCTGGCCGAACGCGTTCTTCGCGCTCGTGCCCCTGTACTCGTCGGCATCGTCGCGCCACGCGCTGGCACCGGTCGCCCTCCGGTCCCGGCCACCCGGACCCCTGGACCTGGCCCGGGGTCTCGCCTATTCCTCACCGTGGCTCGTGAGCCTGGCGACCTTGCTCATCTCCGGTGTCTCCTTCTGGTCGTCGAATATCGCGATCCCGTCGATCGCCGACGCCGTGACACTGGCGACGGCCGTGGCGTTGCTCGTGACGGGTCCTTTCATCCAGGCCTTCGGACGACGAGCGTCGTTCTACATCGGCCTGGGGGACCAGGGCATGTTGGTACGGATCACGCGTTGGACACTCGAGCTCGGCCTGGTCGCCACGGCGATGGCGGGTGTGGCGCTCTACCTGCTGCGCAACGGCGTGCTCCACGCCGGGACCCCCGCCACGGCCCGGCTCGGACTGGCGGCCGCCATCTCGATCGCCGCCCTGCAACTCGGACTGGCGGCCTTCTACGTGCGGCGCGCCTTTCTGTCCATCGGTGTCATCGTGGGGGGAGGTGCGGCCGTCCTCATGTGGTTCGTGAGCCACACCGGCACCTACACCGACCCCACCGTGCTCATCGTGTGGCAGATCCGGTTGGTGGCGGTGATGGCCGCGATGTGCTGGGTGGCGAGCGCATGGTGGCTGTTGCGGGTGGACTCGTCAGCCCCGGCGGAGCTGTGGCGCCCCTCGGGGTCGGCGCTGCTCAGAGCGGTGGCACCGTACGGGCTCTACGGTCTCGCCTTCTTCGCCATCGTCGTCCTCCCCCAGCTCGTGAGTGGGGGTTTGCTCGAGGGCCGCTACTCCTTCAACGCCCCGTTCGCCATGACCAGCGGCGTCGCCATCGTCGTCCTGGTGCCGTTGCTGGCCCAGACCGTCGCCGCCACCGAGCACCTGCTGGCGCGGCAATTCCCGGCGTGGCTGTCGCGATTCACCGTGGCCCAGACCGACGAGTTCCGACAGAAGGTGCTGCGGTACTGGCGCGAGCAGCTGATGGTGCTGGGTGGGTTGGCGGTGCTGGCCGGAGGGGCGGTCATCGTGGGTGCGCCGCGCCTCGGCGCCACCTTCCCCATCCTCGAGGACCTCGCTCGACATCCGGGCCTGTTGTCGGCGTGCACCGTCGGGTACCTCTTCCTCGGTGTCGGGCTCTTCTGCAGCCAATTGCTCTTCTCGCTGTCGGCGCCCATGCCTCCGCTCGCGGCGGCCTGGGCGGGTCTCGGCGCGCTGGCCGCGGCGTCGGCCGGAGCGGCCTGGGCCGGTCCGACGGTGTCGGCCGTCGCCGGGCTGGTGGCGGGCGCCGGTGTTTACGCGTGTGTCGCCGTGGGAGTCGCCCACCGCGCCTTCGCGCGCGCCGATCTGACCTACTACCGGACGCTGTGAGGGCGGGAGCACCGACCATGGTCGTCCAACTCTCTCCAGTCTCGCCCCCGGCCTACCAGCGCACCGGGCAGGGCCACGACCGACGCCTCCGCCCCCGTCGCGGCGCCCGGGCCCGCGCCAACCTGTGGCGCGTCGAGGTCACCGCGGGCGCGCTGGCCCTCGTCATCGTCACCGTGATCCTCACGGTGTGGCCTGCCGCATCACCGGCTCGGCCCATGCCGGCCGGCCTCACGCTGACGCGCTCGGGGCTCGCCATGGCCGATCCGTTCTCGACCTCGACGCCCGACCGTCAGCTCCTCGACCACTACGTGTTCAACGGCTCCGCCGCGCCCGGCGTGGGGTGGGTCAGCGCCACCTCGGGAGGGCTCGACGTCGGGATCCGCTCACACCGCGACTGGGCCGGATGGTTCGCGGTCACGCTACGCGCCGCCGGGCCCGACGTCGTGTGGCACACGCTGATGGCCCGACCCTCCACGCCGGTCGGGTCCGGTGTGGGAGAAGCGGTGCTCGCCGTGCAGTCGGCCTCCACGCAACGCAACAGCTCGATCAACTACGTCGTCGTCTCGGCCCTGGCGTCGGGGGGGAAGAGCACGTGGCAGATCGGCTCGGCCCATGGGTTCGTCGCCGACGCCGTGACCGATCGCCTGTGGCAGGAGCCGCGCCGGGCCGATGCGCCCGGGGTCGAACCCGTGACCATCCGGACCGACGGTCACCACAGTCTGAGCGTGTGGTTCGGCGACCGGCTCGTGTACTCGAGCCACCACCTCCACATGCACGACCCGCCCCCGTTTCAGGCCTACCTCGAGGTGCAGGGGCGCGGCATCTCGTACGTCGTCGAATTTCAAGGACTTCTGGGTCACCGACGCCACGCCCGTGACCGTGACCGGGGTCGCCCCGGGATCACACCTCACGCTCCAGACCGGGCATGGTGGCGTACACGCCACCGCCGACTCCAGCGGGCACGCCGCCTTGCAAGTCCCGCCACCGGAGTCGGTCGGCGCCGCCACATTGACGGTGGCGGGTCGGTCGGGGGTGCGTCGATTCCCGGACCTGCACTACGCCGGGGGCGACGTCGTCCATCTCACCGGGTCCTGACGAAGCTCACCGGG
>CAWISP010000017.1:0-27015 GCA_963838775.1 uncultured Acidimicrobiales bacterium | reverse complement strand
ACGACGCGCTGGATCTGGTTGGTACCCTCGTAGATCTGCGTGATCTTGGCGTCGCGCATGAAGCGCTCGGCGGGGAACTCGGTGGTGTAGCCATATCCACCCAACAACTGCACGGCGTCGGTCGTCACGGCCATGGCGGTGTCCGACGCGAAGCACTTCGCCATGGCTCCGATCATCGACAGCTCGTTGTCGGGGTCTCCCCCGTCGATCACCGAGCAGGCGCGATACACCAGAGTGCGGGCGGCCTCTGTCCGCATCGCCATATCAGCGAGCATGAACCGCAGTCCCTGGAATTCGGCGATGGGTTGACCGAAGGCTCTGCGTTGCGTCATGTACTGGGCCGCGTAGTCGATGGCCCCCTGGGCGATGCCCACGGCCTGGGCACCGATGGTGGGGCGGCTGCGGTCGAGGGTGTGCATGGCGATGGTGAAGCCCTGGCCCTCTTCGCCGACCCGGTTCTCGACGGGGACCCGGACGTCGTCGAGGACGACTTCGCCGGTCGGGCTGCCCCGCAACCCCATCTTGTGCTCGAGCTTGGCGATGCGCACGCCCCAGTCGGCCTCGACCACGAAGCAGCTGATGCCCCGGTGGCCCGCGTCGGGGTCGGTCTTGGCGAACACGGTGTAGGTGTCCGACACGCCGGCATTGGTGATCCAGTATTTGGTGCCCGAGAGCACGTAGTGATCGCCGTCGCGCACGGCCCGGCACCGCATGGCCGCCACGTCACTGCCGGCGTCCGCCTCCGACAGGCAGTAGCTGGCCTGGGCCTCTCCTGACGCCACGAGCGGGATGTACTTCTCCTTCAGGTAATCCGAGCCCCAGTTGAAGATGGGCATCATCCCGAGCTTGGAGATGAGCATGGTCACGCTCGTCGAGGCGCACACGCGGGCCAGCTCCTCGACCATGATCGCCTGGGTCACGTGATCGGCTCCGGCCCCGCCGTACTTCACCGGCAACCCGAGGGTGGGCAGCTCCATCTCCACCGAGGCCTTGAAGCCGTCCCACGGGAAGGCGGCGTCCTGGTCGACCTGGGCGGCGTGCGGGGCGATGCGTTCTTCGCACATCTGGCGGACCGCGCTCCGGAACTGCTTGTGCGTGTCGGCGAGCGCGTAGGCGGGGGGTTGGTCCATCCCTCCAGTCTCGCATTCCCGGACCCGGAACCCGGGACCCGGAACCCGGGACCCGGTGCCGGGTGCTTCGCAGCGCGAAGCGCCCGGGCGTGACGGCCCGGGGGCCGGTGCTACCGGTGCGCGGCGAGGTGTTCGAGCAGGAGTCGGTTGAGCTCGAGCGGTGCCGTCTCGGGGATCCAGTGGCTGACGCCTTCGAGGACCTCGAAGCGGTAGGGGCCCGAGACCCAGTCCACCGTCGCTTCTGCGGCGGTGCGTCCGAGGGCGATGTCGTTGTCCGACCACACATAGAGGGTGGGGACCGTGATCGCGCCGACGTCGGTGAGTGAAAGAGGCTCGGTGGCTCTGTACCAATTGAGCGCGGCGGTCAGGGCCCCGGGCTCGAGCATCGAGGCGACGAATCGGCGGACCTCGTCGGTGTCCGAGGCGAGGCCGCTGGCGTCGAACATCGCCCGCAACCCCGAGCCCGAGCCGTCCTCTCCGAGCAGGGCGCGCTCGGCCACCCCGCCCTCGGCCCGGAACACCGCGATGTACGACGACCGCTGGCGCTGGTCTGCGTCACCGGCCTCGTCTTCGGGAGACCCGGTGCCTGTCGTTTGGCCAGACGCGCCGTCTGCATCACCTGCACCGGACCTGGACACGGACCCGGAGCCGGAGCCGGAGCCCGAGCCGGCGCCGAACGCGGCGGCAAAGGCGCGGGGATGGGGCACCGATACCGCCGTGAGCGTGCGCACCCGGTCGGGATGGCGGCTCGCCACCACCCAGGCCACCATGGCACCCCAGTCGTGACCGACGAGGTCGAAACGCTCCAGGCCCCATTGGTTCGCCACGGCGAGCACGTCGGCCACGAGCTCGGCGATGCGGTAGTCCTCGACGGCGGGGGGCCGCGCCCGGGACGAGTAGCCCCGCTGGTCGAAGGCGAGGGCACGGTAACCCTCCGCTCCCAACGCCTCGAGCTGGTGGTGCCAGGAGAACGACGTCTGGGGAAAGCCGTGCAGGAAGAGCACGGGACGACCGTCACCGGGCCCGACCTCGACCGCGTCGAACACGAGCCCCCGGGCCGAGACCTCGAGATCGTGCAACTCTTCGGCTCCCGGGACCGGTGGGGGCGCGGCTCGGACGGGGGCTCGGAGGCCGGGGCTCGGAGGCCGGGGCTCAGGCGGCGGGAGCCGGGGTCGCCATCATCGAGCGCCACGACGACAGCCGGCCCCGCACCTCGGCCGGCATCAGGCGCAAGGCGTCTTCGGAGACCGCCCCGGCGATGGCGCGCTGTTGGCGGTAGCGATGCGCGGCCGCCTGGAAGAGCGGTGCCCGCCACGCCACGAGATCCTCGGGGGCGTCACCCAGGAAGCCGAAGAGCACGAGGCCCAGCTCGATGTCCTTGGCCACCGGGGCCCGGCCGAACAGCGCGGCGCGCCGGCTAGCCACCGCTGCGCAACCCACCAGGGCGTCCTCGGCGGTGATCCCGACGGTGAGCTCGAGACGGTCCTCGAACAGGCTGTGGGCGAGCAGCAGGGCGTAGCCCTGGTCGGGCCCGGGTACCCCGAACTCCGGGCCACGGGTCCCCTCGGGACCCTTGAGGTCGGCGACCCGAACAGAGCGCCAGTCGCGCGGGGTGCGTAGGCGGTACGAGGGTCGGACCTGGTCGGTCTCGACGATCGGCACGAAATTCGGCTGGGTCATCTGAGAGTGTGCTGCTCCTGCGCTCGGCTGGTTGTGCTCGGTCCGGCTGTGTCCCCGGTCCGGCTGTGTCCCCGGTCCGGCTGTGTCCCCGTCCCGGTTGTGTCCCCGTCCCGGTTCTATTTATTTGGTGGCACTCGGCTCGGTGTGGACGAGACCGTAGACGATCGAGTCGAAAAGGGCCTGCCAGGACGCCTCGATGATGTTCTCCGAGACTCCGATCGTGGTCCAGACCCGGTCGCCGTCGCTGGTGTCGATCAGGACCCTCGTCACGGCGCCGGTGCCCTTGCCCGTGTCGAGCACCCGCACCCGGTAGTCGACGAGATGGACAGCCGACAGCTTCGGGAAGTGCGCACCGATGGCCTCGCGCAAGGCCGAGTCCAGGGCGTTGATGGGCCCGTTCCCCTCGGCGGTGGCCACCACCCGCGTGTCGCCGACCCGGATCCTGACCGTCGCCTCGGTGGTGTGGCGACCGGTGTGAACCGAGTGACGGGCTCCGTCCCGATACATCGTGTCACCCGTGGTATCGGTGCCGGTATCGGCGTGGTCGTTGATGACGCGGAACGACTCCACCTCGAAGAAGCGGGGCTCCCAACCCGTCGCCTTGCGCAGCAGGAGCTCGAGCGACCCGTCGGCCACCTCGAAGTGGTACCCGCGGTACTCGAGCTCCTTCAGGGTGTCGAGCACCTGCGACAGCGCGTCGGAATCCAGGTCGAGCCCGAGCTCCTGCGCCTTGAGCGCCAGCGTCGACTTGCCGGCCAACTCCGACACGACGAAGCGCGTCCCGTTGCCGACCGAGTCGGGTGGGACGTGCTCGTAGGCGTCACGGCGGCGGGCGATGGCGCTCGTGTGCAGGCCGGCCTTGTGCGCGAAGGCGGCCGAGCCCACATAGGGCTGCTGGGGGTTGGGGGCGACGTTCACGAGCTCGGCGATGTGGTGCGACACCGGCGTGATCCGCTCCAGGCGGTCGGCCGGGATGGTGCGCACGTTGAGCTTGAGCGAAAGGTTGGGGATGGCCGCGGACAGATCCGCGTTCCCCGTCCGTTCCCCGTAGCCGTTGACACAACCCTGCACGTGGGTGGCGCCGGCGCGGACCCCGGCGATGGAGTTGGCTACCGCACAGCCCGAGTCGTTGTGGAAGTGCACGCCGACCTGGCACTCGAAGTCCGACACCACGCCGGCCACGATGCGCTCGACGTCATGGGGGAGGGTGCCGCCATTGGTGTCGCACAGCACGATGGCCTCGGCCCCGGCCTCCTCGGCGGCCCGTACGACCCGCAGCGTGAACTCGGGGTCGTCGCGAAACCCGTCGAAGAAGTGCTCGGCGTCGAAGAACACCCGGAGGTCGTGCTCCCGGAGGAAGTTCACCGAGTCGGCCGCCATCGCGACCGCCTCGTCGAGCGTCGTGCGCAGCGCCTCGGTGACGTGCAGCTTCGACGCCTTGGCCACGATGCAGACAGCCTCGGTGTTCGCCTTCACGAGTTGGCGCAGCACCTCGTCGTCCTCGGCGCGTACGCCGGCCCGGCGCGTGGACCCGAAGGCCACGAGCGTGGCCGTCGACAGTCGGAGCTCGGCGGGGGCGCGGGCGAAGAACTCCTCGTCCTTGTGATTGGCGCCGGGCCAACCGCCCTCGATGAAGGCGACGCCGAGATGGTCGAGCTGCTCGGCTACCCGCAGCTTGTCGTCGACGGTGAGCGACAGGCCCTCCTGCTGGGACCCGTCCCGCAGCGTCGTGTCGAAGATGTCGACGGCCTCGGGCAGCACCGGCAGGTCGAAGCCGTGGCTGGTGGAGGTATGAGTATGCCCACCACCGCCGGGGCCCTGGCGGCGTTGCACGACCTTGCTTCGCCCCGAACCCTGGCTTCGCCCCGAACCCTGGCTTCGCCCCGAACCCTGGCTGTGAACCTGGGCGTCACTCGACATGTTCGAGCCAGTCCTTGTAGCGGTCGACCTCGCCCCGGACCGTGGCGAAGTAGGTGTCCTGGATGTGCTTGGTCACCGGGCCGGGCGAGCCGGTGCCCACCGTGCGGTCGTCGACCTCGCGGATGGGGACCACCTCGGCTGCCGTGCCGGTGAGGAAGGCCTCGTCGGCGGTGTAGAGGTCCGTGCGGATCAGCGTCTCGGAGACGAACTCGTAGCCGAGGTCGGTGGCGATGGTCCGCACCGAGTCCTGGGTGATGCCCGCCAGCGCTCCCGACTCCGACGTCGGGGGGGTGACCACGGTCCGGCCCCGCACCACGAAGATGTTCTCGCCCGTGCACTCCGACACGCGGCCGTCGGGCGCGAGCAGGACCGCCTCGTCGTAGCCAGCCTTCAGGGCCTCGACCTTGGCCAGCGAGGAGTTCACGTACATGCCCGTCCCCTTGGCCGCCGTGGGCACGGCGTTGGGATCGTGGCGCTGCCAGGTCGACACCTTGAGGCGGATGCCGTTGGCCACCCCCTCGTCGCCGAGGTAGGTGCCCCAGGGCCAGGCGGCGATGGCCACGCTGACGGGACACGGCAGGGGGTTGAGGCCCATCTCGCCGTAGCCGAGATAGACGATGGGACGGAGGTAGCACCCGTCGTCGAGGCCGTTGACCCGCACCACCTCCTTGCTGGCGGCGATGAGCTCGTCGGGGGTATAGGGCATGTCGATCATGAACACCTTGGCGGAGGTGAACAGCCGGTTGATGTGGTCGGTGAGCCGGAACACGGCCACGCCCCGGCTCGTCGGGTAGGCACGGATGCCCTCGAACACACCCGACCCGTAGTGCAGCGAGTGCGTGAGCACGTGGATGCGGGCCTTGTCCCAGTCGACGAGCTCGCCGTCGAGCCAGATCTTCTCGGTCGGGGTGATGGGCACGGGCTCAGAGCCTTTCTGCAATGGCGTCGCCCACGGCCACGGTGGACGAAGCGTGAGAGCCGGACGACACCGGCGGTTGTTCGGCCAGGTAGGCGGTGACCGCTTTGGTGACGCGCTCGGCGGCGTCGACCTCGCCGAGGTGTTCGAGCATGAGGGCGGCGGAGCGCACTGCGGCGACGGGATTGGCCGTGCCCGTGCCGGCGATGTCATGGGCGGCACCGTGGACGGGCTCGAACAGCGACGGCCCCGTGCGCGCCGGGTTCAGGTTGGCCGACGCCGCGAACCCGATCCCCCCCGCCACCGCGCCGGCGAGGTCGGTAAGGATGTCGCCGAACAGGTTGTCGGTGACGATGACGTCGTAGCGGTCGGGCCGCTCGACGAGGTAGATGCACGCCGCGTCGACGTGATTGTAGTCGCGCGTGACACCCGGGTACTCGGGGGCGACCGCGTCGACGACCCGTTGCCACAGGTCTCCCGAGAATGTGAGGACGTTCGTCTTGTGCACCAGAGTGAGGTGATGACCTTCACGCCGTGAGGCGAGCTCGAAGGCGAAGCGGACGCACCGCTCGACGCCCATGCGGGTGTTCACCGAGCCCTGGGTCGCCACTTCGTACGGGGTGTTGCGGCGGAGGAACCCGCCTTCGCCGGCGTAGGTCCCTTCCGTGTTCTCGCGGACGACCACGAAGTCGCAGTCGGGCGCGGGCGCTCCGGCCAGCCCGACGAAGGGGCGGAGGTTCACGTACAGGTCCAGCTCGAACCGCAGCCGCAGCAGGAGGCCGCGCTCCAAGAGACCCGAGGGGACCTCGGTCGACCCCACCGGCGGCCCCACCGCCCCGAGAAGGATGGCGTCGAAGGTCCGCAGCTCTTCGAGGGTGGCGTCGGGGAGCACCTCGCCCGTGCGGAGGTAGTGGGCGGCACCGAGCTCGAAGTCGGTGGTGTCCAGGGTGACGCCGGCCGCGGCCACCACCTTGAGGGCCTCGGTCAGCACCTCGGGGCCGATGCCGTCGCCGCCGATCACGGCCACTGAGTGGGTCTGGGGAGTGCTCATCGTTCTGGAGTGCCTATCGGCTCGTCGGGGGGTGGGCCTGTCCCGGAAAATGAAAAACCGCCCACAATGTGGACGGTCGGGGAGGCGCACACACCAATCGGGTGTGCGCCTATTCGATGACGATTACGGGTGCGCTCGGGTTTCCCATCGGACGACCAGTCTCCCGCGGTGGGCCGTGCCCGTCAACCACACCCGGCGGCGTGCCCGCCGCCACACCATCGCCCACGCTCCCCCGCACCGCCGCCCACGCTCCGCCGCACCGCCGCCCACGCTCCCGGCACCTTGTCGCCGCGCCGCCACCGGACCGTCGCCACACCGCCTCCGCACCTCGGCAGGTGATCACCCCGCCGCGGTCTCCCGGCACCTCCCCGGACAGCGACGGGCCATCGGACCGGGCCGACCGACCCGGTACCCTTGGGGCGTGAGTGACGACGAATCCACCAGCCTCACCCGGGCCACCTACGACCGTCTTCAGGCCGAGCTCGAGGATCTGACGACCCGAGGACGGGTCGAGATCGCGCGTGCCATCGAGTCGGCCCGGGCACTCGGTGACCTCTCGGAGAACGGCGACTACCACGCCGCCAAGGACACCCAAGGGAAGATGGAGTCCCGGATCCGCAGGCTCCAGCACACCCTGGGCCATGCCGTCATCGTCGACGACGCGGCCGTCGGGAGCTCCGAGACGGTGGAGGCCGGGTCGGTCGTCGCCATCCGCTACGAGGGTGACGACGAGATCGAGCGGTTCCTGGTCGGGTCGATCGAGGAACGCCACGACGAGCTCAACGTGGTGTCCCCCGGATCCCCTCTCGGCCAGGCCCTGCTCGGCAAGGCCTCGGGGGACGTGGTCGAGTACGAGGCGCCGGGGGGAACCCTGCGCGTCGAGATCGTCCAGATCGGAAGCTGATCCGATGAGCACACTGAGGCCCCGCACACTCAGTGACAAGGTGTGGGAGCGGCATCTCGTCCATCAAGCCGACGGTGAGCCCGATCTCCTGTTCATCGACCTGCACCTGGTCCACGAGGTGACGTCGCCTCAGGCCTTCGACGGGCTCCGGCTGGCGGGCCGGCCGGTG
Organism: uncultured Acidimicrobiales bacterium; assembly: GCA_963838775.1. Taxonomy (GTDB): domain Bacteria; phylum Actinomycetota; class Acidimicrobiia; order Acidimicrobiales; family UBA8190; genus Chersky-840. The sequence continues at coordinate 19,245 of CAWISP010000017.1, read as the reverse complement.
CGGCACCCTGAGCTCACCGTGGCCACCGCCGACCACAACGTGCCGACCACCGACATCGACAAGCCCGTCGCCGACCCGGTGTCCGCTCGACAGCTCGAGGTGCTCACCGCCAACTGCGCCGAGTTCGGGATCACGTGCTACCCGATGGGTCATGCCAACCAGGGCATCGTCCACGTCATCGGGCCCGAGCTGGGCCTGAGCCAGCCCGGCATGACCATCGTGTGCGGTGACAGCCACACGTCCACCCATGGTGCCTTCGGCGCACTGGCGTTCGGAATCGGCACCTCCGAGGTCGAGCACGTGCTCGCCACGCAGACCCTCCCCCAGATGCGGCTCTCCACCATGGCCGTCGAGGTCGAAGGCGACGCGCCCGCCGGGGTCACCGCCAAGGACATCGTGCTGGCGATCATCGGTCGCATCGGCACGAGCGGCGGCATGGGCCATGTCATCGAGTACCGAGGTCGGGCCATCCGAGCGCTTTCGATGGAGGGCCGGATGACGATGTGCAACATGTCCATCGAAGCCGGCGCAAGGGCCGGGATGATCGCGCCCGACGACACCACCTTCGAGTACCTCCACGGCCGTCCCCACGCGCCGAGCGGCGCACTGTGGGAGCGCGCCCTCGACGACTGGCGGGGCCTCGCCAGCGACGAGGGTGCGGTCTTCGACAAGACCGTCACCATCGATGCCACCGCCATCCGGCCCCACGTCACATGGGGCACGAACCCCGCCCAGGTCGTGCCGATCGACGGCGAGGTCCCCGACCCGTCGAGCTTCGCCGACCCCGGCGAGCGCGAAGCTGCCGCCCGCGCCCTGCAGTACATGGGCCTCACGGCCGGGACCGCCATGCGCGACGTGGCGGTGGACACCGTCTTCATCGGGTCGTGCACGAACTCGCGAATCGAGGACCTGCGGGCCGCCGCCGCCGTCCTCGACGGCGGACGCCAGGTGCGGTCGGGGCTGCGGGCTCTCGTCGTGCCCGGCTCGCATCCGGTCAAGGCCCAGGCCGAAGCCGAGGGTCTCGACAAGGTCTTCGTCGCCGCCGGCTTCGAGTGGCGCGAGCCGGGTTGTTCGATGTGCCTCGCCATGAACCCCGACAAGCTCGCCGTCGGCGAGCGTTGCGCGTCGACGTCGAACCGGAACTTCGAAGGACGCCAGGGCCGCGGCGGCCGCACGCATCTCGTCTCGCCCGCCGTCGCCGCCGCCACCGCGGTGGCGGGACATTTCGCCAACCCCGGGGACCTGCCGTGAAACGAGACAGAACCGTGAAAGTGGGCAGAGCCGTGAAGCCGGAGAGACCGTGAAGCCCGTCACCGTCGTCACCGGCCACGCCGTCCCCCTCGACCGCTCCGACGTCGACACCGACCAGATCATCCCGTCGGATTGGCTCAAGCGCGTCGAGCGCACCGGGTTCGGTGCGGGACTCTTCTCGGAGTGGCGCGACGACCGGGCCTTCGTCCTGAACCAACCCGAGTACGCAGGGGCCACCATCCTCGTGGCGGGCCCGAACTTCGGCACGGGCTCTTCTCGGGAGCACGCCGTATGGGCGCTGCTCGACTACGGGTTCGAGGCGGTCGTGTCGCCGCGCTTCGCCGACATCTTCCGCAACAACTGCACGAAGCAGGGACTGCTCCCCGTCGAGGTCGAGCCCGCGCTGGGCCGGTCGCTTCTCGACGCGGTGGTGGCCGACCCGTCGCTCGAGCTGACCATCGACGTAGCCCGCGGCACGGTGGAGGCGCCGGCTGCCGGGCTGGCGGGGTCGTTCCCTCTCGATGAATTCACCCGCGAGCGCCTGCTCAACGGTTGGGACGACATCGGGCTCACCCTCCGCCACGGCGACGACATCTCGGCCTACGAGCGCAGCCGCTCACCGTGGATGCCCACCGCCACGGGGGTCGGCTGAGTCCCTCGGGTCCCACGGCCCGCTCTCCGTCCTCCGCCTAGGTCTGTGGTTGCCAGCTTTCGGCGCGCCCCTGCGGGCGCTGGGCATGGACCACGAGCCATGTTTCGGGCCTTCCCACGGGCCTTCCCACGGCCCCTTCCCACGGGCCTTTCCCACGGGCCTTTCCACGGGCCTTTCCCCGGGCCTTTCCACGGCCCCTTCCCACGGGCCTTTCCCACGGGCCTTTCCACGGGCCTTTCCCACGGGCCTTTCCACGGCCCCTTCCCACGGGCCGCCGCGCCTTTCCCCGGACCTTTCCACGAGCCTTTCCCCGGGGCCGTTCCCGCGGGTACACCGGCATCCGGAGCCTTGAGGACGCGCTTCGCATAGCGTCAGGGCCCGCGGCGTCCATGGTGGACGCCCCAGAACCGATCGCACAGCGGTGCGAGACAGACACCGAGCCCGAGGAGGCACCATGCTGAAGGACTTCAAGGCATTCATCTTGCGCGGCAACGTGGTCGACCTGGCCGTGGCGGTGGTCATCGGAGCCGCTTTCGGTGCCGTCGTGACCGCTTTCGTGACCTACTTGCTCACGCCGCTGATGTCCATTCCAGGGAAGGCGACGTTCGGAAACCTCAGTTTCACGGTGAACCACAGCGTCTTCGCCTACGGAAAGTTTCTGAACGCCCTCGTCGCCTTCGTGCTCCTGGCGGCGGCGGTGTTCTTCTTCGTCATCAAGCCCATCAACGCCTTGGCCGAGCGTCGGAAGCGGGGCCAAGAAGCAGAGCCGGGGACGCGCGACTGCCCCGAGTGCCTGAGCGAGATCCCCGACCGGGCCAGCCGCTGCGCGTTCTGCACGGCGGAGGTCCAGCCCGCCGCGTAGCGCCCGGGCCCGGGCCCGAACGCCCCGCCTCTCGCACCCCGCCTCTCGCACCCCGCCTCGCCCCGCTCTCGCACCCGGGCTCTCGCATCTGGGGCCCGTTCCGGCACCCGACGGGGCGCGGGTCGGGGGTGAGCCCTACGGTCCGATCTCGGTCTCGCGCTGTTCGTTGCGCGCCCGGATCCGGACCAGGCGGTTGACCGCGGCGAGATAGGCACGGGCCGACGCCTCGACCACGTCGGTGGAGACACCTCGTCCCGACACCTTGAGCCCCTGGTCCTCGAGCTGGACGACGACGTCACCGAGGGCGTCGACGCCGCCCGTCACCGACGACACGTTGAAACCGATGAGGCGCGATTCCACCTTCGTGGCAGAACGAATGGCGGTGCAGGCCGCATCGATCATGCCGTTCCCCTCGGCCGACGCCTCCACCTTGTCGCCGGACCGGCTGACCACGACACGGGCCCGGGGCATGCCGACGGTGCCACCCGCCACCTCGAGAGCCTCGAGATGGAAGCCCTCCACCAGGTCCTGGCCGAGCTCTTCGGCCACGATCGCCTCGAGGTCCGCCTCGGTGATCTCGACCTTGCGGTCGGCGAGCTCCTTGAACCGAGCGAACGCCTGGTTGAGGCCGTCGCCCTGGACGCGGATCCCCATCTTCTCGAGCGTGCTGGCGAAGGCGTGGCGACCCGAGTGCTTGCCCATGACGATCTGACGACCGATCTGTCCCACACTGGCGGCGTCGATGATCTCGTAGGTCGAGCGGTCGGCGAGGACCCCGTGCTGGTGGATCCCGGACTCGTGGGCGAAGGCATTGCGCCCCACGACGGCCTTGTTGTACTGGACCGGGTAGCCGGTGAGTCGGGCAACCAGCCTCGACGCCCGTGCCAGCTCCTCGGTGCGCACCGTGGTGGTGACGCCGGGGAACTGGTCGGGACGGATCCGCAGCGCCATGACGACCTCTTCCAGGGCCGCGTTCCCGGCGCGCTCGCCGAGCCCGTTGACGCACACCTCGACCTGGCGCGCCCCGGCCTGGACCCCGGCGAGGGTGTTCGCCGTGGCGAGACCGAGGTCGTTGTGGCAGTGCGTCGACAACACGTAGTCACCGGGGACCTCTTTGCGGATGTGCTGGAGCAGCGCCCCGAAGTCCCACGGGATGCCGTATCCGACGGTGTCAGGGATGTTCAGCGTCGTGGCACCGGCGTCGACCGAGGCCCTCAGCACCTCCAGCATGAAGTCGAGAGGCGTGCGGGTCGCATCCTGGGGACTGAACTCCACGTCGTCGGTGTGCTCCCGAGCGCGCGCCACCCCGGCGCGTGTCTCGGCCAGCACCTGGGCCTCGTTCATCTTGAGCATGTGCTCCATGTGCTGGGGGCTCGTCGAGATGAACACGTGGATGCGGGCCCGTGCCGCGTCGCGCACCGCCTCCCAGCACCGGTCGACGTCGGAGAGCTGCGTGCGCGACAGGCCGCAGATGGCCGGGGCCTGCGGCCCGTTGCCGACCGACCGGGCGATGGCCTGGACGGCTTCGAAGTCCCCTTGGCTGGCGACGGGGAAGCCGGCCTCGATGTAGTCGACGCCGGCCCGGGCCAGTTGTTCTGCGATCTCGAGCTTCTCGGCGACGTCGAGCGAGATCCCCGGCGATTGCTCACCGTCGCGCAGCGTGGTGTCGAAGACGACGAGGTGCCCGCTGTCACCACGACCGTCCGGGAGGGCGCCGGAGAGCAGCCCCTGGGCAGGGTCGCTCGTGGGCTCCTGGGATCGTTTGGCGCTGGGCTTCTCGCTCATCGGATGTCCTCGCTCTCGTGTTCGGGTTGCTCTTTGTTCCGTGGTGCTCTTCCGTGGTGCTCTTCCGTGGTGCTGTCTTTTGTGTTGGTCCGTTGTGCTGTCTCTTGTCCCCGTTGTCGTTGCTCACGTGCCGTGCCGCCGGACTTCGTGACGTGCCCCGTGTGGCTCCGCGCCCAAGAAGAAACCCCCTGGCCATCGGGCACAGGGGGCGGATTCGGCGAGCGCGATGTGGCGCTCGCCGTCAGGTAAGAAGCAGGGGGGTGACGATGGAGTTGTGACGCATGACAGCCCCCATGCTGACAAAGCGGGACCCTCAGGTCAAGGACACCCGCCTCGGCGAGGATCTACGCTCCACCATGTGAGAGGCGTGACGCGAGGGCTGGTCTGGTCGATCGTCGTGGCGGCGCTGGTGGCGCTGGTGGCGGGCCTGGTTACCGTGGGGCGGGCGGTCTTCGGAAAGCTCGCCGGCGAGGCGGGCGCTCCTGGTCCTCGACGCGGGAGCTTTGACACGTGGCCGACGGTGCCACTTGCCCCGGGCCGGTTGGCGCCGAACGGCTCGCACGTTCCGAGCAGGAGCTGAACCCCCACCTCGCCCGCTCCACCTCGCCCCCTCGCCCGCCGACCCCACCTCGCCCCCTCCACCTGGCCCGCTCCCTGGGAACTCGAACGACGAACGCGTCGTCAAACATGCACCGGCTCAAGGGGCCGGTCTGCCGACCTGACGCGCTCGGGTCGTCGTTCGAGGAGGCCGTCGTGGTCCAGGTACACAGGAAGGTCATCGTCACCGCCGTCGCCGTCGTCGCCCTGGTCGGCGGCGCCGTGCTCGGTCGCCACCTGCTCGGGGGTGCCACCGCCGCCAGCTCGATCTCTGCGTCCACGCACGCACAGTCCGAAGTCGGTTCGAAAACGGCTTTTGGGGCCTCGCCGAGCTCGACGATCAGCCAAGGGACACAGGCCGCCGCCGCCCCCGGCTCGCCTTCCATCGCCGGCACGGCCCCCTCATCAGGTTCGACCAGCGGCGGCGCGCTCCCGCGTGTCCCGGTCTTCGCCATCGCGCCACAGATCGTGCGGACGGCCACCATCGACCTCCGGGTCGGGAAGAACACGCTCAGCTCGGCTTTGACCAACATCGCCACGTTGGCTGCCGCCGACGGGGGATACGTCGAGAGCTCGTCGATGGGAGGGGGAACGGCGCGCACCGCTCCTGTTACGGGCAGTGTCGTCATCCATGTCCTGGACTCGGACTTCAGCCAGGCCATGGCCACATTGTCGGGATACGGCAAGGTGACGAATCAGTCGGTCCAGGGTAAAGACGTCACGAACCAGGTCTCCACCAACGACGCGACCATTGCGATACTCCAGGACGAAGTCAACTTGCTCCAGGGCAAGCTCGGCCAGGCCACCGACATCAACACGTTTCTCCAGATCCAGAACCAGCTCTTCCCGGTGGAGGAGCAGCTCCAACAATTGCAGAACCAGCAGACCGTGCTGGAGAACTCTGCCGCCCTCGCCACCATTACGACGAACCTTTCGGCCCCCGGTGCTCCCCTGGTGACGCCCTCTCCGGTTCGAGCCAACGCCAACGCCGCAACGGTTGCGTGGCGGTATCTCCGTCACAATTCTTTGGCCGTACTGGACGGCCTCGCCGTCGGCGGAGGTTGGGCTCTCCCCGTCCTGGTGCTGTTCGCATTGATCGGGCTGGCGGGCTCACGGATCATTCGGCGCCGTCGACATGCGATCAATCCGGTATGAACCGTCGTTAGCACGAACCACCGCTCCGCCGGTCCGCCCGGCTCGGCACCGGCTTCGCACCGCCAGGCACCGGATTCAGGCACCGGATTCCAGGCACCGGGTCACAGGTAGGTGATGCCGAGGGCCCTGCAGCCGTCGCGCGCCACCACCACCACCGCCGATCGCGCCGCGTTGCCCGTCGATGACCCACGGGAGCTCGGTCCGAAGACATAGACGAGCGCCGGAGTGCGTTTGAAGGTGACGGCACCGAGAAGCCGCAAGACCCTGGAGGGCCCGGCATCATGCATCGCTGATGGCAGGCAACGCTCGAATTGGCTCGGCGTTCCGGTCGGGCCCGGTGTCGAACTCGGGAAGGCTCCTGCTTCGGGGGCGTTCGCTGTGGCGGACCTGACGGCGAGAGCGGCCGCCACCCGCGACCGCAATCCTTCGAGGGAACTCGTCTCTCCCAAGCTCTCGGTTATCGCCCCACTGGCCGAGTAACCCTCTGCCGCCGATGCACCGGCCTGGTGGCCAGATTGAGCCTGTCCGGCCTTCGACATTGCCGTCGAAGCGGTGGCCGACTTGGCCGTGGCGCTCGAGGGGGCGGAGGTGTTCTGCCCCGAAAGGGCGAGGGGAACACTCACCAGTGCCGCTAGGACGAGGACGGCCGCCGCCACTCCCACCAGCACCCGTGGACGTCGTCGGGAGTGGATGCGTACGGGGTCAGCGGCTACGACTCCTGCGGCCGCGGTTGCGGCTCCGGCGGCACCGGTGGGCGAGTCCGGATCCCCCTCGCCCGCCGTGCGCAAGACCGACGCGATCGAGGCGCCCCGAAGGCGGGGGGTCACGGGTGGTACCGGGGTCCGCAGGCGGGCACGCACCGCCTCGAAAGCCGCCAAGCGCCGACGGCACGAGCCACAGCCGACGAGATGGTCGCGGGTCGACGACGCCGCCGTCTCGTCGACGCCGGGTCCCGAGTCCTCGTCGAGATGCGACGACAACTGCTCGTCGGTCAAGTGCCCTTCGGTCATTGGGTGCGCTCTTCCTCCTGAGATCTCTCTGTGAACGGATCCGAACCACGCGGCTCATCAGTTGTTCTGACGTCCCGGAGATCGGAACGGTTCCCGGGAACGCGTCGCGCCGGTGCCGTGGACAGCGCGTCTCGTGCCGGTGTCTTGGGCCGTGTCTTGGGCCGTGTCTTGGGCCGTGTCTTGGGCCGTGTCTTGGGCCGTGTCTTGGGCCGTGTCTTGGGCCTGCCAGGTGGCTGCCAACGCCGATCGGGCTCGGGCGATGCGCGAACGCACCGTGCCCACCGGCACGCCCAGGATCTCGGCGATGTCGTCGTAGGGCAGATCGCAGACGTCGCGCAGGACGACGGCGGTGCGGAACTCCACGGGGAGCGAGGCGAGGGCGACGTCGATGTCGATCCGAGCGGCCACGATGTCGGCTGGGTCGTTTCCCGGTGACGCCGACTCGACGAACAGGCCTGGCGCGCCGAACGAGATGTCTTCGGACAGATCGGCGAAGTCCGCGGCCACGCCGGTCACGGGGCGGCGTCGGCGTCGGCGCATCTCGTCGATACAGGTGTTGGTGGCGATCCGATAGATCCATGTGCCGAACGAGCTGCGCCCGTCGAACCTGCCGAGGGCTCTCAGCGCGGCGACGAGCGTGTCCTGGGTGGCGTCGACAGCATCGGCATCGTTGCCGAGCATCCGCCGGCACAAGGCGTGCACACGGTCATAGTGCGCTGTGACCAGGGTCTCGAGAGCGTCGCCATCTCCCGCGCGCGCCGCGTCGAGAACGTCCCGGTCGACATCCCGGGCCTGGTCGCGGTGGTCGTCGATGCGGAAAAGGCTATCCCGCCCTGCCCGAACATCGACCTCCAGCTGCTCTGGCGCGTCAGCGGGGACGCTCAGACGGGTCAGACGCAGGTGATGCGGTGGATGGCCAGGATGCCGTCGGTTGCCTGCAAGGTGGTGAAGGCATCGTCGGGGATGGCGCGGTCGGTGGACAGGACCATGAGCGCCGTGCCCTCGGTGCGAGAGGGGTCGACGTCCATGGACGAGATCGACACTCCCGCCTCCCCGAGGGCCACGCCGACGACCCCGATCATGCCGGGACGGTCGTCGTTGCGCACGATGAGCATGTACTCGGCGGGGGGAACCTCGACCGTGTGGTCGTCGACGAGCACGATGCGGGCCTCGGACCGTGGGCCGGTCAGTGTCCCGGCGATGGAGTGCTCGGGCGAGCGCAGGGTGATCAGGTTGACGTAGTCGCGGGCCGTGGCGGTCGACGCCTCACGCACTTCGAGCCCCCGTTCCTCGGCCAACTGGGGCGCGTTCACATACGACACGGGCTCCTCGGTGCCAGCCGAGAAGATGCCTTTCAGCACAGCCAGCGTCAGGATCGAGGTGTTGGAACCAGCCAGTCCGCCTTGGTACTCCACCTCGAGGCGTTCCGGGAGGCCGTCGTTGAGGCACGCGAAGCACCGGCCCAATTGTTCGGCCAAACGGAGATAGGGGCGGACGGTCTCTGACACCTCGGAGGCGGCGACGTTCACGGCGAAGGGCACGAAGTCCCCGGCCAGCGCCAGGTTGACCTGCTCGGCGATGGTCACGCCCGCTTTGTCCTGCGCCTCGGCCGTCGACGCGCCCAGGTGGGGGGTCGCCACCACCGTGGAGAACTCGAACAACGGTGAGTCGGTGCACGGCTCGGTGGCGAAGACGTCGAACGCCGCGCCCTCGACCCGACCCGAGCGCAGCGCGTCGGCGAGGGCCTCCTCGTCGACGATCCCACCCCGTGCCGCGTTCACGATGCGGATGCCGGGCTTCGCCTTGGCGAGGAGCTCAGCGCCGATGAGCCCCGTCGTCTCCGCCGTCTTGGGGAGATGGATGGTGAGGAAGTCGGACTCGGCCACGAGCTCGTCGAGCGACAGCATCTCGACCCCCATGTGACGCGCCCGGTCGGGCGAGACGTAGGGGTCGTAGGCGCACAGGCGCATCCCGAAGGCGAGGGCCCGTTGGGCCACGAGCGCGCCGATGCGGCCGAGCCCGACGACACCGAGCGTCTTGCCGTGCAGCTCGACGCCCTCCCACTTCGAGCGCTCCCACTTTCCCGCCATCAACGCGGCGTGGGCCTGGGGGACGTTGCGTGCCTGCGCCAGCAGCAGGGCCATGGCGTGTTCGGCCGCCGAGAGCACGTTCGACTCGGGGGCGTTCACCACCATCACGCCGCGACGCGTGGCCGCCTCGACGTCCACGTTGTCGAGCCCGATGCCGGCTCGTCCCACCACGGCGAGATCGGTTCCCGCTTCGAGCACGTCGGCGGTGACCTGGGTGGCGGAGCGGACGATCAGCGCATCGGCGCCGACGATGGCGCCGAGAAGCCCTTCCGGATCGAGGTCGAGCTGGACATCGGCCTGGTGGCCGGCGTCGACCAACGCCTTGAGCCCACGCTCGGCGAGTTTTTCTGTGATGAGTACCCGTGCCATATGGCTCGTCGTCCTAACTCGGCTCTTCCCGGCTTCCCGGCTTCCCGGCGTCCCGGCTTCCCTGCTACTCGGCGGTGGCGAAGAGCTTGCCGAGGCGCGTGACCCCCTCCACAATGGCGTCGTCGCCCAGTGCGTAGGACAGGCGCAGGTATCCATCGGCACCGAAGGCCTCGCCGGGCACCACGGCCACTTGCGTTTCCTCGATCGCCACGGCCGCCACGTCGGCCGAGGACGACACGAGGCGATCCGCAAGTCGGCGGCCGAGCAGTCCCTGGACGGACGGGAAGGCGTAGAACGCGCCCTCGGGCTCGACACACGTGACACCGAAACAGTCGTTGAGCATCTGGTGGATGATCTGGCGCCGACGGTCGAAGGCGGCGCGCATCTCCCCCACCGCCACGAGGTCGCCCTCGAGGGCGGCCTGGGCGGCGCACTGGGACACGTTGGACACGTTCGAGGTGGCGTGCGACTGCAGGTTGGAGGCGGCCGCCACCACGTCGGGGGGGCCGATCAACCAACCGACGCGCCATCCGGTCATGGCGTAGGTCTTGGCCACGCCGTTGATCACGATGCAGCGGTCGGTGAGCTCGGGCACCGCCACCGGCATGGAGCGGAAGGTGTTGGTGCCATAGACGAGATGCTCGTAGATCTCGTCGGTGACCACCCACAGGCCGCGAGCCGCGGCCCACTCCCCGATACGGGCCACCTCGTCGGGTGTGCTGACCGCGCCGGTGGGGTTGTTGGGCGACACGAACAACAGGACCTTGGTGGCAGGCGTCACCGCCGCCTCGAGCGCCTCGACGCTCAGGTGGAAGCCGGTGGACTCGGTGGTCGGGACGGTGACGGGTACACCGCCGGCGAGGGCGATGACTTCGGGGTACGTGGTCCAGTACGGGGCCGGCACGAGAACTTCGTCGCCCGGGTCGAGCACCGTCGCGAACGCCTCGTAGACCGCTTGTTTGGCGCCGTTGGTGACGAGCACCTGGGACGCGGCGACCTCGTAGCCCGAGTCACGCGCTGTCTTGGTGGCGATGGCCTCGCGCAGGGGGGCGATCCCGGCCGTGGGTGTGTAGTGGTGGTTGACGGGGTCGTAGCAGGCCGCGACGGCCGCCTCCACGATGTGCGCCGGAGTGGGGAAGTCTGGCTCCCCGGCCCCGAACCCGATGACATCGGCGCCCGCCGCAACGAGGGCCTTCGCCTTGGCGTCGACGGCGAGCGTGGCCGACGGCGACACCGCCGCCACCCGGGCGGAGATGCGAGGACGGGCGTGCGCACCGCCGGCAGCAGCAGCACCGCGGGCGGCGGCACCGCCGGTAGCGGAAGCGCCGGTAGCGGAAGCGCCGGCAGCAGCCGAAGCGGCCGCAACGGTGGCGGTTTCTCGGGGGGACGCCATGCTGCAATGCTTGCACACGTGACGAACACCGCTGCCACCTCCCCCGCCGGCCCACCGAGCACCCCTGACATCCGCATCCCCGACGCGTTGAAGCCGTCGGACGGGCGCTTCGGGAGCGGCCCGTCGAAGGTCCGCCCCGAGCAGGTGGCGGGGCTGGCGGCGGTGGCGTCGACCTATCTCGGCACCAGCCACCGCCAGAGCACGGTCAAGTCGGTGGTGGGCCGCCTGCGCAGCGGGTTGCGCGAGCTGTTCTCGCTCCCCGACGGCTACGAGGTGGTGCTCGGCAACGGCGGGACCACGTGCTTCTGGGACGTGGCCACCTTCTGCCTCATCGAACGCCGGAGCCAGCACCTGTCGTTCGGGGAGTTCTCGTCGAAGTTCGCGGCGGCGGCCAAGGCGGCCCCACATCTCGAAGACCCCCAGGTCATCGAGTCCGCGCCGGGGACGCATCCCGAGGCCGTCGCCGTCGAGGACGTCGACCTCTACGCGCTCACCCACAACGAGACCTCGACCGGCGTCGCCATGGAGATCCGGCGCCCGGCCCGCCACTCCCGGCCAGCTCGTGGCGGTGGACGGGACCTCGGCGGCGGGGGGCCTGCGGGTGGATCCCACGCAGTTCGACGCCTACTACTTCGCCCCCCAGAAGTGCTTCGCCTCCGATGGCGGCCTGTGGGTGGCCCTGCTCTCGCCGGCGGCACTCGACCGGGTGGCCCACATCGCCGGCGGTGAAAGCGGGAGCGGCGGCGGGGGGCGCTGGGTCCCGGCCTTCCTCGACCTCTCCGTCGCCATCGACAACTCCACCAAGGACCAGACCTACAACACCCCGGCGCTGGCGACGGTGCTGCTGTTCGTCGAGCAGGTCGAGTGGATGCTCGCCGGCGGTGGCCTCGATTGGGCCGCCGGTCGCTGTGACCGTTCCGCCGAGATCCTCTACACCTGGGCCGAGCAGTCGGACTTCGCCATGCCGTTCGTGGGCAAGCCGTCCGAGCGCAGCCACGTCGTTGGGACCGTGGACTTCGTGGACGCCGTGGATGCGGCGGCCGTCGCCAAGGTGCTGCGGGCCAACGGCATCGTCGACACTGAGCCCTACCGCAAGCTCGGCCGCAACCAGCTGCGCATCGCCATGTTCCCGGCCATCGATCCCGAAGACGTCGCCGCGCTGTGCGCGTGTATCAACCACGTGGTGGGGGCCCTCGCCTCTTGACACCCGGGCGCCGATGGGACGACCACGCCGTGGTTGTCGAGGCAGACGCCCTCTTGGTGCGCCGAGTCCGGGCCGCAGCGCCGGGACCACGGAGCCCGAAACCTCGGCGCCGGGCCGTTAGGCCGGGACCACGGAGCCGGGACCACGGAGCCGGGACCACGGAGCCGGGACCGGGACCGGAACCGGAACCGGAACCCGTGGCGGTGCGTCAGGTGGCGGGGCTCACCGAGCTCATGTTGAAGTCCGCCACCCGCAGCGGCGGCATGGCGGTGCGGTTCATCCACTCGCCCCATTCGCGTGACAGGGCCCGCTCCGTGGCCCCCGACTCGGTGACGCGGGCGAGGACGTCGAGGGGGCTCTCGTTGAAACGGAAGTTGTTCACCGCACCGACGACCTCACCGTGCTCGACGAGGTAAACGCCGTCGCGGGTCAGTCCGGTGAGTAGGAGCGTCACCGGGTCGACCTCCCGGATGTACCACAGGCACGTGAGGAGCAGGCCCCGTTCCGTGCCGGCGATCATGTCGTCGAGCGAGGCGGTGGCGTCGGGCAGGGAGAGCACGAGGTTGCCAACCGGCGGTGACGGCTCGAGCCCCGAGCGCGCCGCGGCGGCGCGGTGATACTGCAGGTGGCGTAGCCGGCCCTCGGCGATCCAGTCCGTGCGGCCGACCGGGAACCCGTTGTCGAACACCGACACGTCGGTCCCCGAGGCGCTCGTCACGAGGAAGGGGCACGACTCCAGGCCGGGCTCGCCCGGGTCGCCCCGCAGCTCGAAGGGCAGCGGGCACAGCCGTTCCCCGATCCTGGTGCCTCCCCCCGGAGCCGAGAAAGGACTGCGGCCCTCCTCCGCGTCCCGACCCGACATGGCCTGGGACATGGCCACCACGAGGTCGGCGGCGGCGGCGGGGGGAAGGAGCACCTCGTAGCGGCCGGCGGGGAGCTCGATACGGCGTTGCGCCCAGGCCAGGCGGCGGTCGAGGCGCGCTTCGAAGGCGTGCACGTCGATGTCGCCGAAGGAGGCGGTGCCGGCGCCCGACCACACCGAGCGGGTTCCGTCGGCGCTGCGGGCGACGAGCTCCATGGTGCCGGCCGGTTGCACGTGGCGGAGCCTGATCCCGGTGCTCGTGCCGAGGTAGACGGTCTCGACCCCGTGGGTGGCGAAGCCCGCCAGGCGGTTGCCGGCCGAGCGGGCCCGGGCAAAGGCCTCCCCCAGGTCCGAGATGACCCCGCCCAGCACGGCCGGTGACGTGGACGTCGGCGGCTCGTCGAAGTCCCGTCCGTTCACGTCGCCCGGCTCGCCCGACTCACCCGGCTCGACCAGGGGGGCGGCGTCGTCGGCCGGGGGGGATTCGCCCGCCTCGGCCTCGCTGGCCCGGACCAGCTCGGTGACCTCGACCTCGCCGCTCCCACTGGCTACGCCCACCGCCAGCCGGGCGAAGCCGGCGCTCCCGTCGCTCCCGACGGCCTTGAAGCTCACCACGGCCACCCGGCGGTCGCGACGGACGCCGTTGGTGGTGGTGGTGTTGTTGGCGAAGCGGACCTCGGCCTGGCTCACCTCTTCCACGATCACGGCGCAGCCCTCGGCGTTGCTCGCCGCCAGGGCCCGCTCGACGACCTCCTGGGGGGAGGTCAAGAGCCCACCGCCCGAGCTCACGAGCGGCCTCCCCGGTTGGCCGGATGGCGCAGTCGGGCCCGCTGGCCGCTCACCGCGACGCCTCGGCGCGTGCGTTCAGGACGTTGATCCCCCGGAACAGCGCGCTGGGACAGCCGTGGCTCACCGGGGCGACCTGGCCGGGCTGGCCCTTGCCGCAGTTGAAGGCACCTCCCAGCACGTAGGTGGAGCGGCCCCCGACGGCTTCGAGCGCTCCCCAGAACTCGGTGGTCTGGGCCTGGTAGGCGACGTCCTTGAGCTGCCCCGCCAGCCGGCCGTGCTCGATCCGGTAGAAGCGCTGCCCCGTGAACTGGAAGTTGTAGCGCTGCATGTCGATGGACCAGCTCTTGTCGCCCACCACGTAGATCCCCCGCTCCACCCCCGAGCACAGCTCCTCGGTGCTCGGGCCCGGCCCGGGCCCGGCGCGGGCTGCAGCGAGACGTTCGCCATGCGCTGGATGGGCACGTGCAGCGGCGAGTCGGCGAAGGCACACCCGTTGGACCGTGCGAACCCGTTCTCCGCCGCCATGCGCCGGTCGAGCTGGTACCCCACGAGCACGCCGTCCCGAACGATGTCGAAGCTCTGGGCCTCGACCCCTTCGTCGTCGTAGCCGACCGAGGCGAGGCCGTGGGGCGTGGTGCGGTCCCCGATGACGTGCATGACCGGTGACCCGTACCGCAGCGTGCCGAGCTTGTCGAAGGTGGCGAACGACGTGCCGGCGTAGGCGGCCTCGTAGCCGAGGGCCCGGTCGAGCTCGGTGGCATGGCCCACCGACTCGTGGATGGTGAGCCACAGGTTGGAGGGATCGATGACGAGGTCGTAGGTCCCCGCCTCCACCGACGGCGCCGCCACCTTCTCGGCCAGGAGCGCCGGCATGGTGTCCAGCTCGGCGGGGAAGTCCCAACCCTGGCCGGTGGTGTACTCCCAGCCGCGCCCGGCCGGCGGGGCCAGGGTCCGCATCGACTCGAACGACCCCGACTCGGCGTCGACGGCCACCGCCTCGACGACGGGGTAGATCCGCACACGCCGTTGGGTGGTGACCGTGCCCGACAGATCGGCGTAGTGCTTGTCCTCCACCACCGCCAGGACGCGGGCCGACACGTGGTCCACGGTCCCCGACACCATGAGGCGGCTGCTCCAGTCCTCGAGGAGCGCCACCTTGTCCGCCAGTGTCACCGTCGTGGGGTCCACCTCGTAGGGCGACGTCCACCGCACCTCGCCGTGGGCGGGCTCCTCGGCCACCTCGACGCGGGTGCCGACTGCCGGCGACGTCTCTCGGGCCAGGCCGGCGGCATCGTCGGCGAGCCGGGCGGCGGCGTCGGCGTTGATCTCGACCGTGGCCGCGAACCCGAAGGACCCGTCGCGCACGACGTGGAGCCCGATCCCGATCTCGGTGTCGTCGACGGTGGTCTCCACGTGCCCGTCGCGCAGGGCCACGAACTGCGACCGGATCCGTTCCACCCTGACCTCGGCGTGGCTGCACCCGAGCGCGGCGGCCCGCTCGAGCGCCGCCGACCGAACCTCTTCGAGCGGCAGGCCCTCCAGGCCCGAACCGACGCGCCGAAGAACTCCCCGAGCCCGAAGAGCCACGGACCCGACGAACTCGAAGAAACCGCGAGCCCGACGAACCGGCCGGAACGTCGTCCCGGGACATCACGGCCGAGACCTCAGCCGCCCGACACGTCCTGGACGCGCTTCTTGCCCGCACTGATGAACGGCATCATGGCGCGCAGCTCGGCCCCCACCTTCTCGATGGGATGGTTGGCGCCGGCGGCGCGCAGCTCCTCGAAGCGTTTGCGCCCGGCGCGGTTCTCGGCGATCCACTCCTCGGCGAAGGCGCCGGACTTGATGTCGGCCAGGATCTGGGCCATCGCGGCGCGCACGTGGTCGTCGATGATGCGCGGACCACGGGTGAGGTCGCCGTACTCGGCGGTGTCGGAGATGGAGTAGCGCATCCCGGCGATGCCCTCTTCGTACATGAGGTCGACGATGAGCTTGAGCTCGTGGAGGCACTCGAAGTACGCCGACTCGGGCTGGTACCCGGCTCCGACCAGGGTTTCGTAGCCCGCCTGCACCAGGGCCGTCAGCCCGCCGCACAGCACCACCTGCTCGCCGAAGAGGTCGGTCTCGGTCTCCTCCTCGAAGGTGGTGTCGAGCACCCCGGCCCGGGTGGCGCCGAGCGCGTAGGCGTATGACAGCGCCAGGTCATGCGCCTTGCCCGAGGCGTCCTGGGCCACGGCCACGAGAGAGGGGACGCCCCCACCCTCGGTGTAGGTGCGGCGCACCAGGTGCCCGGGGCCCTTGGGGGCCACCATGGCGACGTCGACACCCGGCGGCGGGACGATCTGCTCGAAGCGGATGTTGAAGCCGTGGGCGAAGAACAGCGCGTCGCCCTCGCGCAGCGACGGTGCGATGTCGGCCTCGTAGACCGACGCCTGTTCGGTGTCGGGCAGGAGCATCATGATGAGGTCGGCCTCCGCCGCGGCCTCGGCCACGGGCAGGACCCGCAGCCCGGCCTCCTCGGCCTTGGTCTTGGACTTCGACCCGTCCCGCAGCCCGACGCGCACGTCCACGCCGGACTCGGCCAGGTTGAGCGTGTGGGCGTGGCCCTGGGACCCGTAACCGATGACGGCAACCTTGCGGCCCTGGATCAGGCTCGCGTCGGCGTCGGACTCGTAGTACAGCTTGGCCATCTCAGCCTGCCTCTCCCTGGAAATCCCCGGTGACGCTGTGCAACGGGGCGGTGTGGTGCTGCAACTAGACGGTGTGGTGCGTGCAACTAGACGGTGTGGTGCTAGGCGGTGTGGTGCTAGGCGCGTGTGCTGCAACGGGGCGGTGTCGGGCGACAGCTTAGGCAGGGCCACCAGGCCCGTCCGCTGGAGCTCGGTGATGCCGAAGGGCCTGACCATGTCCTCGAAGTCGTCGATCCGGCTGGGGGTGCCGGCCAACATGACCGTCACCCGACCACCACGCTCCTGATCCGGGCCGTCGTCGACGATCGAGCCCCCGAACTCGCCCACCAGCGCCACGAGGTCGGCCCGCTCGGCCGCCGAGGCCCCGGCACCGACGGTGACCAGGAGCATCTCGCGCTCGATCGCCTCCTCGGGGGCGAGCTCGGTGATCGTCACCACGTTCACCAACTTGTCGAGCTGCTTCATGATCTGCTCCAAGGGGGCCGACTCCACGTCCACCACGATGGTGATGCGGCTGAAGCGCTCGTCGTCGGTGGGGGCGACGGCCAGCGAGAAGATGTTGAACCCCCGCCGGCTGAACAGCGAGGCGACGCGGGCGAGGACACCGGCCTTGTTCTCGACCATGGCCGTGACGATGTGGTGGCGCGGCACCGCCCCGCCCGGATGCGCCCCGGGAACGTGGCCTGCGGCGGGGGGCTCACCGGGCTCACCGTCCCCCCTCGCCGGCCGACGGGCCCACGATGATCTCGTCGTTGGAGGCACCGGCGGGGACCATGGGGTACACCTTCTCGAAGGCGTCGGTCCGGAAGTCGATGACCACGGGACGGTCGTCGATCCCGTTCGCCTTCTCGATGGCGGGCGCCACCTCCTCGGCGGACTCCACCTTGAGCCCGACGCAGCCCATGGCCTCGGCCCACTTCACGTAGTCGGGGAGGTCGGGCGACAGGTACACCTCGGAGTACCGCTCCTCGTAGAACAGCTCCTGCCACTGGCGCACCATGCCCAGGTAGGCGTTGTTCAAGATGGCCACCTTGATGGGGATGCGCTCGGCCGAGGCGGTCACGAGCTCCTGGGCCGTCATCTGGAAGCACCCGTCCCCGTCGATGGCCCACACCATCTTGTCGGGGCGGCCCACCTTGGCCCCGACCGCGGCGGGCACGGCGAAGCCCATGGTGCCCGCACCTCCGGAGTTGACCCACGTGTAGGGGTTGTCGAACTTCCAGTACTGCGACGCCCACATCTGGTGCTGGCCCACGCCGGCCACCACGATGGTGTCGTCGGGGGTGGCGTCGCGCAGCGTCTCGACCACGAACTGGGGCTTCAACGCGCCCCCGTCCTCCTGGTCATAGGCGAGAGGGAACTCCTCCTGCCACCTCCGCACCTGCGTGATCCACGGGGAGAGGTCGGGCCGGCGCGCCGCCACCGAGCCGGGCGCCACGGTGCCACCCGGAGCCGAGCCGCCACGACCCACCGACTGGTCACCACTCACCGACGAGCCGGCGACAGAGCCCAGTCCCAGAGCCTCCAGAGCCCGAAGCATCTCCTCGATGACGACACGACAGTCCCCGGCCACGGCCACGTCCGGGCGCCGGACCTTGCCGAGCTCCGCGGCGTCGATGTCGACGTGGATCACCTTGGCGTCGGGGGCGAAGGCGCTGATCTTGCCGGTGACGCGGTCGTCGAAGCGGCTCCCGAGGGCGATGAGCAGGTCGGCGCGCTGCATGGCCGTCACCGCGGTGTAGTTGCCGTGCATGCCCGGCATGCCCAGGCACAGCGGATGGCGGTCGGGGAACGACCCGCGGGCCATGAGCGTGGTGACGACGGGGATGCCGGTGCGCTCGGCCAGCTCCCGCAGCGCCTCGGCGGCGCGGGCCTTCAAGATCCCGCCGCCGGCGTAGATCACGGGGCGCTCGGCGGCGAGGATCAGCTCGGCCGCCTTGGCGATGGCGGCCGGGTCGCCCTCGGTCTGGGGCTTGTAGCCGGGGAGGTCGAGCTCGTCGAGCCCGGCCGGCCAGTACCAGTCCATCATGGCGTTGGAGACGTCCTTGGGGACGTCGACGAGCACCGGGCCGGGGCGACCGGTGGTGGCGACGTGGAAGGCCTCGGCGACCACTCTCGGCAGGTCCTGGGCGTCGGTGACGAGCCAGTTGTGCTTGGTGATGTCCATCGTCACGCCGGTGATGGGGCACTCCTGGAAGGCGTCGGTGCCGATGGCGGTGGTGGCCACCTGGCCCGTGATCACGACGATCGGGATCGAGTCCATCATGGCGTCGGCGAGCGGCGTCACGATGTTGGTGGCGCCGGGCCCGCTCGTGACCATGGCCACGCCCGGCCGTCCCGTCACGTGCGCGTAGCCCTCGGCCATGTGCCCCGCCCCCTGCTCGTGGCGCACCAGGACGTGGCGGATCGACGAGTCGAGGATGGGGTCGTACACGGGCAGGATGGCCCCGCCGGGGAGGCCGAAGATGACCTCCACGTGCTGCATCTCGAGGCTCTTGATGAGGGCCTGGGCCCCGGTCAGTCGCATGGCGTTCCT
>CAWISP010000016.1:0-11225 GCA_963838775.1 uncultured Acidimicrobiales bacterium | reverse complement strand
AGGCCGCCGGGCCCCGGTTCGACGACATCGAACTCAACTGCCTGATCGGCTTCGTCATGATCACCGACGACGCACCCAGCATCGCTCAGGCCATGGGGCCCACGTTCGGCATCGATCCCGCCGATGCCCTGCACGTGCCGGTGACGCTCATCGGCACCCTCGACGAGATGGTCGAGGAGCTGCAGTGGCGACGACAGGAGTACGGGATCTCGTACTTCTCTGTCGAGGCCGACCTCTGGGAGTCGCTCGCTCCTGTCGTCGCTCGCCTGGCCGGCACCTGATCCGCGCCGGGCCCCTGTTACGTGTGCGCCGGCCCTGTTACGGGATCACCTTCAATTTTGCTGCTGCGTCTACCGAGAAGGGGATCCCGAGGAGGTTGGCGGTGAGCGTGGCCTTGATGGTGTGCTTGCCTCTGGCCGGGGCGAGGAAATACCCGGACAACACCGGCGGAGTGAACGTGGTGCCGTTGTAGGAGGCCGGGGTCACCACCGCCTTCGAGACCAGCTTCTTGTTCCTGTTCTTGATGATGACGGGAACCGGTCCGCTGCTCCCGCCGCCTCCCCCCAGTCCGGCCTCGATCGATTCCAACGTCGCCAGCCACCAGTAGGTCTTGGCGCCCGGGACGTCACGCACCGACACGTGCTGGCCCGTCGTGGTGATAGTGGGGGAGAGGCTCAAGGTCGGATCAGGCGGCAGGAGCGGGTCCCCCTTCCATTCGAGCACGAAGGTTCCCGCCACCACCGGCTTGAAGCTTTCGAGGTCGATCATGGCCACGGCGCACCCGATCAGACCCGAGTTGATCTCTTCGGTCGTGGGTGGGCAGCTGGCATTGGGATCGAGAGGTGACGTCGTCGGGATCGTGTAGTTGGTGTCCAGAACCCCACTCGAGTTCGACGTGGGGAATGCCACCGACAGCGCGTTCAACTCGGGAGTCGCCGCGATGATCGCCAGGAGCCCCGGCACCGATGTGGCCTGCCCGGTGAGGAGCGGTTCGGCGGCGGGGTCGATCGCCACGAGGAGACTCGCCTCCACGAGCAGGTAGGGGTGGTTGGCGGGAAAATTCTTGCAATCGATGTTGACCGAACCCCCGCCGGTGGCATTGGTGACCAGCAGCCCGAAGAAGGCCCCCTTGACTGCGCACGAGGGCGCCGCGGCGGCCTCGGCTACGGACCCGCGCGAGCCTGCGCCGCCCGCCACCACCACGGCACACGTCACGAGGGCGATGCACGACGCCACCAGCACGCGCATGGCCCCGTGTCGCCTTCTGCCCCGCGTACGATCTGCAACCTCCCGAGGCCCACGTGGTCCCATCACACTGCCGTTTTGTGCATCCATGGTCTGGCTCCTTCCGAGACGTGGTTGAAAGAAGGCTCTGCCCGGGCGGTTCATTTGCGCACCAGGGTGAATTTGGAAGTACTCGTCGCACCGGTGGCGGTGGCGGTGGCTTGGATGGTGTGGATTCCCAGCTTCCCGGACCGGCCCCGACGGGGGATGGCGCCGTGGCAGCTGAAGGCCCCGTTGGAGGCGGCCACGGTATGACGCAGCACCGTGCCGGCCCGCTTGCGCGCCCTCACCCCGCTCAGCCCGCTCAGGTACATCACCGTCACTGCGTTCCCGGGTGTGAACCCTGAGCCCTGGGCGATGACGGGCCCCTTCCTCGTGCCTGAAGACGGCGTCAACGCCAACTGCGGGATCGAAGGCGCCGGGGACACCGGAAGTGCCACGGGCGAGATGGTGAGGGCGGCGGCACTGGAGAGCAAGGAGGCGGGATCGGTAGCGGTGATCGTGGTCGCCCCCGCCGCGATCCTGGTGGCAAGCCCCTGCGAGCCCGGACTGTTCGACACCGTGGCCGTGCCGGCCAACGAGGAGGACCACGTCACGAAGTCGGTCAGGTCCTGGGTGCTCAGGTCGGAGTAGGTGCCCGTGGCGGTGAACTGCTCACCGGCGCCCAGCGCCAGTGGCAGCACGCGCGCTGTCACCCGCAGGACCCGACCTCCCAGCATCTTCCCCCACCCCCAGGCCCACCGTGGTCCGTGCCGCCATCGCAGCGGCCTCGGCACGTGGAACCTGTGTCAGTGTTGACCAGCCTCGGACTCGGGAGAAGCGGGTGATCACCCGGTTGCCTCCGAGTAATTCCACTTGTACAACGAGGGATGACGAGCCGTGGTCAACCCGGGCCTGCGGTCCACTCGATGCCTGGGCCCGGAAGTTCGTGCTCGATCCGGTTGTTTCCGAAGATCGAGATGGCCAGGGTGAGCGCTTGGCGCCTGTCCATCTGACGCCGGTCGTCGCGACCGTCGAGGTGCGACACCCGGGCGAGGCCGGTGCGACCCCCCAGTCCCACGGGGTGCCATGTGACCGACAACACGACGTCGCCAGGTTCGAGCCCCATCGACGATCCTCCCCACGGTGGCTCGTGAGGATCTTGACCGGTTCCGGGGGCGCCGAAACCTGGGACTCGAGACAGAGCTCCGGTGGCGCCCGGAACCGGAGGGGCCAGACACAACGAGCGGGGCCCGAGGGCCCCGCTCGTTGTGTTGGAGAGGCGTGGCGGGTGCCCCTCTCGGGTTATGAGTGTGCGAAACCTCTTCTCGTATGCCAGTGCATCGCCTGTGGAGGCGGCCGCCCCCGGTCACGGAGGTGGTATCGATCTGTTGTCTCACAGTGCCTCTCGACCTGTCATCAGTGGTTACACCTGGATACGTCGGTGATTCCCCGGGGCCGCCCGTCCCTCCGCTGGCATCGGCGATCAAAGACTCGATCACGCGCTGGACCGACCGCGCCCAGCGGATTCGACCCCTTGACAGCTACAATCCGGGCCTGGGCCTGGAGCACCCTTGATCCTGCGGGGAGGCGCGATGAGGAATGGCACCTGGCGGGCGTCGCCGCTGGCCGTGGTCAGTGCGCTGGTCATCGCGGCGGCGGCAATTCTCGGATTCTTCCTGGCCAAACACAGTGTCGAGAGCCAGAACCAGGCGTTGCTGAAAGACGACGCCACCCAGGCCGCCGGGTACATCTCCTCCTTGGCCTCGACGCTCAGCTCCACCCTCGACGCGCTGGCCCCTGGTGTGGCGTCGACGAACGGCTCACCAGCGGCCTTCGAAGCCCAAGCCAGACCACTCGCCTTAGGCCCCTTCACCTTGCTTCTAGCCCGGAAGGTGGGGACCCAGTTCGACGCCGCCTCGGTGGTGGGAACCGGGTTCCAAGCGGGCCAGGTCCTCGACCCCGAGCTCTCGGCCACGCTGGACAAAGCGGGCTCGACCGTGGCGCCCGGTCCCGTGCGCTACAACGGGAAGACTTCGACGTTCGGATTGAGCCTCGGACCGCCACTCGTCCCCAAGGGTTTCGCCCTCTACGAGCAAGTCTCGCTCGATCCGTTTGTGGCCACCACCGCCACCCAGGCGGCACCGTTCCACGTGCTCAACGCGGCGGTGTACGCGACGCGCACGCCGGCGACGAGTCAGCTGGTCCTGGCGAACACCCGCGTCTTGCCCCCGACAGGATCGACGGTCGAAGCGCGTGTCCCGGTGGGCTCGGGTTCTTGGTGGCTGCTCTCGGCCGCCAAGAGCCCCCTGGCGGGCCGTTTCCCCAATGCGGCACCGTACGTCGTCCTCGTATTCGTCTTGCTTCTCGCGCTCGCCGTGGGCAGCGTGATCGAAGTCGTGGTGCGACGACAGCGCTATGCCAGTGCACTCGTCGACCAACGCACCGCCGAGCTGTTGGCTTCTCAAGAGGCCCTCGTGCGCAGCGAGCGCCTGTCCGCGGTCGGTCAGATGACCACAGTGGTAGGTCACGAATTGCGGAACCCCCTGGGTGCGGTCATGAACGCCCTCTACATGCTGCGGCGTTCGCTCGACAATCCTGAGGCGGCCGAACCGCATCTGGTCGTAGCGGAGAGACAAACGGCGCGCGCCGTCAATCTCGCTCAGGATCTCACCGCCTACATGCGCGAGCGGGAGCCCGAGCTCGCGCCCATGGGCTTGCATGAGGTGCTCAGTGACGTGCTCGAGGCGACACCCAAGCCCTCCAACGTCGAGGTTGTCGACGACGTCGGCACCATCGAGCTCAACGCCGATGCCAAGCAGATCGCGCAGATCCTCACGAACCTGGTCGACAACGCCTATCAGGCCATGCCCGACGGGGGGGTGGTGCGCATCGCAGCACGCGCTGACGGCAGCACCGCGGTCATCACCGTGCAAGACAGCGGCGAAGGAGTCGACCCCGACCTCGTCGAGCGTTTCTTCGAGCCCTTCTTCACGACGAGATCCGAAGGAACCGGCCTCGGTCTCGCCATCGTCCGACGCCTGATCGAGGGCCACGGCGGGCAGATCTCCATCGAGAACGTCCCCTCGGGCGGTGCCCTCGTCACCGTCCGTCTCCCCCTCGAGCCGAGTCGAGAGTTGGCATGGCGCTAGACACCGAGCTCCGCAGGTTCGCGGCCTACATTCCGACGCGGCTGGCCACGAGGTCTGAGAAGCAGGGCGGCGCCGCAGCGGGTGGAGCAAAGGTCGCGTCATCGTCGCCGGTCGGCATCCCGGGGTGGTCAGACACCGGTGACGACGCCGGTCCCCGAGACCAGTCGGGTGCCATCAAAGACACTCGTGCCATCGAAGACACGGTGACGGGCGAGACGTTGCAAGCGAACGCCGATGTGCTCGTGGTCGATGACGACGCCGACGTCCGATGGACGGTGGCGGAGATCCTGCGGTCGGCGGGCTACAGCGTGGCCGAGGCAGAGGACGGAGAGATCGCGCTCGACCTGTTGAGGACGGGGACGTATCGGATGATCCTTCTCGACCTGCGGATGCCGAAGCGTGACGGGGTGTCGCTCATCGAGGCGCTCGGGGACGTGCCCCCGGTTATCGTGCACTCCGCCTACTCACTCGACGTCGGCGACCGCGAGCGTCTGGGCTCCAGGGTGGTGGACTACCTGCACAAGCCGGTCTCTCCCCAGAAGCTTCTCCGAGCCGTTGAGGCCGCCCTCGGGCCCGCACGGTGAGGGACAGGCCCTCAGCGAAATCTCAGGTTCGAGTCGGACGATCGCGCCTTATTTTTCGACCCGGTTCAGTGGTGGCGACCCCGCCTTCCACTGTGACCACCACTTCGCATCGGGGCCGTCTTCGACCTCACGACTATGATTACGCCGGTGGGTGACGGCGTCGTGGGGGCAGATGCTGGTAGGGACGACGGGGTTCTTCGAATCCTGATCGTCGACGATCACGAGGTCTTGCGCACGGGGACCCGCCAAGTTCTCGAAGCATCCGAGGACATCGTGGTCGTTGGCGAAGCCGACGACGGCAACGCTGCGCTGGCCATGATCGATGACCTCATGCCCAACGTCGTCCTTATCGACATCCGACTGCCGGACCGCAGTGGCATCGACGTCACTCGCCATCTGACCCTCACGCACCCCGGCGTTCGGGTTGTGATCCTCTCTGCGTACGACGACGACGAATTCGTGCGCGCTGCGCTCGAAGCCGGAGCGACTGGATACCTGTTGAAGACCATGGCGCGTGACGAGCTCGTCGCCGCGGTGCGCGCCGCTGCGCAGGGAACCACGGTTCTCGACCCCATCTTGTCGCCGCGACTGGCCGGAGCGCACAGTTCGTTTGGCCCGAGCACCGGGCCGCGCCTCACCTGGCGCGAGCGGGAGGCCGTGGAGCTGGTGGCCGAGGGGCTGTCCAACAAGGCCATCGCGGCGCGCCTCGGTGTGAGCGTGCGGACTGTCGAGGGCCACCTCAACCACGTCTTCACCAAGCTCGGTGTGGAGTCACGGACCGAGCTCGTTCGCCACGTGCTGACCCAGGGTCTGATCTCTCCCGCATCCTCGAGCGAACACCCCGCCTGACACCGCACGTCGTGGATCGGGCGCGGGCGTTAGCGCTCGGGCCGTTCCCGCTCGAGTCGACCGGCACCACCTAGGTGGATTCCCGGGGTCGCGCCCAGGTGGTACCCCGCTAGGCACGGGACAGCGCTCGGCGTAGCGTTTTTTCCGCGACCCGGGAGGGAACCCCGCATCGCCCTCCTGTCAGGGTCGCGACGCAAGACGCGGCAGGCGCGGTAGCTCCCTGCGCCTCGCCGTCGTGTCTGGAGCATGGCGCGTGGAGTACCCCGCACCATTGGGTACGGGGGGCATGGGCAGTGTCTTCGACGTGGCGCTGCCCATGCCCCACCGGCCCTCGCTCCCTCCAGGGCGTGGACGGGGCGGAGAAAGGCCGGGTGGTGCCGTGAGCTTCTGCAAGGGCAGCCTCGTCGTGCACAAGGACGGAACTCCCGTGTTCTGCTCCGAGGAGCTGGCCGGCCGGTTCTGTGGCGGCGGCCTGAGCTACGAGAGGCACCGGATCTTCCGCTCCTGTGGGCTTACCTTCTTCCGTGGCTGCCCCGAGTGCGAGAGGGAGGCCGCGTCCACATCGAGAGCGCCGTCCGCCCGGGCAGCGGCCCATGTATGACATCGAAGCGGTGATCGCGGCGGCGGGACGATTCTGGCTGGCATGGACGCTGGCGACCGAGGGTGAGGGCGGGATTCCACCTGCCGATATGGTCATCGAGGTCCACGAGGCGGCGCGGGAACTGATACAAGCCGCGGGCGCCGACGATCTGCGCGCTGCCTACGGCGTGCTCGACGACCTGGTGCTCGAGATCAAACAGGCGAACGCCACGGCGAACTGAAACCCGGCGACCGGGAGACCCCGGTGGTGAGGCCGACCTGCCGAGCGCGGCCGATCCGGGGGTGAGGCCGACCAGTCGAGCACGGCCGATCCGGGCTCATGCCGGCCGGCCGTTCGGACACCACGCGTTGTCCGGCACCCCCTGACAGGGATTGGGCATCGACGGCAGATCACCGGGGAGCGGGTGCATGGTGACGTCGGTGACCTGGGGGTAGTGCGAGCCCGCCGGGCAGCTTCCGGCGCTGACGCCCGTGTCGCACAGGACCTGGGCCAGGAGCGCCCCGCCGGTATTGGTCACCGCGGCCGTCCCGTCGCAGGTGGGTTGGCTCTGCTCGAGGCCGGTGGGGGCGCTGCCGGTCGGCGCGATGTTGCCCGCAAAGCAATTGCGCGCCCCGTTCCCGTTGATCACGATCTGGCCGAAGTCCGCATTGGCCGGGTTCCCGAAGAAGGCGTCCCCCGTGAAGGTGTTGTCGAGCAGGGCGTCACCTTTGGGGTCATAGACGCACCCGAACCCTGCCAACGTGGCTCCGCCCGTCCCGGCGCACGTCTGGCCCAGTACGGCAGGGCTGCTGTCGGGGTAGGGCACGAACAGGACTCCCCAGGCGCCGTTGTGGGTGAAGGTGTTGTCCATCACGGTGTCGTTGGTGCCACCTGACACGGTCATGCCCGTCCCCGTGGGCCCGGCACTGGCACTACCGGCCTCGGGCACGTCGGGGTTGTTGTTGTCGTGGACCGAATTGTGGATGAACACCCAACACGAGCGTGTGTGGGTGATCGGGCTGGTGGCGTGGCCCGGGCAGTCCCCGTTCTGGGGCGCGGGAGGGTCGCCGTCGATCTGCGTGTTGGTGTCGACGCCATCCTTGTTGTTGTCGAACTGGGAATTCTCGATCACGACAGCCCCTCCGGAATTCGTCCCCGAATACCCGAGTGCGCTGTATTCCATCCAGGCGTGGTCGATGGTGACGCTGCACACCTGGTGGCAGGCCCCCACGTACATCCCGGAGTCGTTGAAGTTGCTGGCGTAGAGCTGGTCCCATGATCCCGGACCCTGGGCGTTGGACGAAAAGATGCCGTACTGCGCGGCGCTGTCCTCGCCCGCGTAGTAGGTCGACGTGGCCGTGAGATAGCGACCGGTGTACCCCTGAAGCCCGATGAGCCCCGAGCCGTCCCCGCCGTTCCACCAGATCTCGTTGCCGGCGTCGCCGGCACCACTGAGGAAGTTGCACGCCGTCAGGTTCTCGACGCTGACGCCGTTCGCTTTCCACACCACGATGCCGTTGCGTCCATCGGCCTTGCCGTCGGGGCCGACCGCCCCGAAATTCTGTTGGCCGGGGGTCGAGCTGCACGGAGTGGTCGAGCCCGCCTTGGTCCCGTCGACGAAGACTGTGCTCCGGTCCATCCCCCGCAGGTGGATGTCCGACGTCGTGATGAGGACACCTCCGAAGTCCCCGTGGCCAGGGTTCGTCGGAGGGTTCGTCTCGTCCTCGGTCTCGTGGTAGTCGCCGGGCGCCACGAGGATCCAATCGCCCGGGCGGGCCGCGTTGACGGCGGCTTGGATGGTCCGGTATTTACCGGCATGACCGTCGAACGTGCCGACGAGCAGGACGTGCCCCGAGCCGGTCGTCCCCGTTCCCGCCGAGCCCGTCCCTGAGCTGCACGCCGCCAGGGTCGTCCCCCACAGCAGGACCCCGAGGAGCGTGATCGACCGCTTCTGTCGCCACCACGGCATCTGACCCACGTGACCGACCTCCGACCTTGCGCCGCCGGGCGTATCGCCGAGGTGGTGACGCCAGCGGCAACTTACCAACCGCGCATTGGCGGCGACGGGCCATCGGTGATTGGCGCCGCACCTCCCGCCGACCCGTAGTCTCGTGGCTCGGACAACGAGGATGTGCAAGGGGGAGGCCATGGACGTCGCACCGCTGCGGGGGGCGAAGATCGTCGTGACCGGTGTCACGGGCCAGGTGGCCGAGCCCCTGGCGTGCGCGCTGGCACGTGACAACGAGGTGTTCGGGGCGGCCCGCTTCAACGACGCGCAGGCCCGTCGCCGTCTCGAGGACGCCGGCGTCCGGTGCGTCGTCGTCGACCTGCTCGACCGATCCCCGAGCGCCCTCCCCGCCGATGCCGACTACGTGCTCAACTTTGCCGTCACCAAGACCAATGACTGGGACGTCGACCTGCGAGCGAACAGCGGTGGGCTGGCATGGTTGATGGAGCACCATCGCAACGCCCGCGCCTTTTTGCACTGCTCGTCGACCGCGGTCTACAAGCCCATGGGACACCACGTGTTCGACGAGACGGGTCCCCTCGGTGACAACCACGGGGTGTGGCCGTTCCTACGGACCTACAGCATCTGCAAGATCGCGGCCGAGACGACCGCCCGGTGGGCGGCGGAGCGCTTCGAACTCCCCACGGTCATCACCCGACTGTCCGTGCCGTACGGAGACCGGGGCGGCTGGCCGTCGGTGCATCTGCACATGATGAGCAATGGGTCGGCGATCCCGGTTCACGTCGATGCGCCGAGCGTCTACCACCCCTTACACGAGCGCGACATCCTCCGCATGCTGCCGGCGTTCCTGGAGGCGGCGTCGGTGCCCGCCACTGTCGTCAATTGGGGTGGGAGCACGGCGGTGAGCATCGAGGAGTGGTGTACGTATCTCGGCGAGCTCACCGGGATCGAGGCCCGCTTCGAGCCGACCGAGCACACCATCGACAGCGTGCAGCTCGACCTGACGCGCATGCACGAAGTCGCCGGACCGACCGCCGTCGACTGGAAGGACGGGATGCGACAGATGGTGGCGGCCCGTCACGGCGAGCTGTTGCGGGACTGAAGTCCCTTTGACGAGGTCACCAGTGGCCCGTCGCGGTTCGCCCGCTCACGCTGTGCACGTCGTGCGAGGAAGGCCTGTCGTTCTCGGCGCGCCCGGGTCGTGCGGTCGGGATCGGTGTCGGCGACGAGCGCGCTGAGCCATCCCGTCACCACAATGAGGCCCGACGCCAACAGGACGGGCAGGTCGCCGAACCGTTCGTAGATGGTCCGGCCCGTCCGCAGCTCGACGTTGCGGACGATGACAGCGCGCCCACCGAGCTCCGAGCGTGCCACGAGCCGACCCCGGTGGTCGATCACCGCGCTGAAGCCGGTGGGCGCGGCCTGCACCACGTCGCGCCCTTCTTCGATGGCCTGGAGGCGAGCCGCCGCGATCTCCTGGGTCGGCACCTGGCTGGTGAGGTACGACGACGTGTTGGTCGGATCGACGAGCAGCCGGGCGCCGGCGCGGGTCGCGATGCGGCCGCGCTCGGCATAGAAGACCTCGTAGGACACGAGCGTCCCGAGCGGTCCCAACGGTGTGTGCAGCACGCCGTTGCCATGGCCCGGGATGGCGTCGAGCGGAACGCTCGAGAGGTTGGCGAGATGCTTGAAGAACCCCCGGTAGGGGATGTACTCGCCGAAAGGCACACGGTGGACCTTCTCGAAGCGCGCCACCAGCTTCCCGGCCGGAGAGAACGCCACGATCTCGTTGCGAAAGCGCGTGGCCGACACCGTTTCGGTGACCCCCACCACGAGCGTGCTGTGCAGAGTTTTCGCCAGTGCGCTCAGCTGCTTCTCGATCTGGGTCCCGTCGATGAGCGTGTTGAGCGACACGACGTCCTCGGGCCACACCACCAACGACGGGGCCAGGCCCCTGTCGTGGGCCGCGATGTCAGCGGTGGCGGCGAACTGGGCGGCGGTGACGGTGGCAGGGTCGACCTCGGACTTGCGCAGGCCCCGCACCCCCCCGCCCTGGATCGACGCCACCCGGAGGGTGTGGGTGCCCCCACCCCCGTCCGGCGCCAGGGCTCCCCACGTCGCCATGCCCACCACCACGACGAGGACACCCACCCCGGTGATCGCGCCATGCAGCACGGCCCACGGCGCCGGCGCCTGGGCGCCGTTTCCACGCGACGCCATCGTCCGCACGACGGCGGTGGTCAGGATGGCCAGGCCTCCCCCTCCGAGCCAGACGAGCGCCATGAGCAACAGGGGACCACCGAGTCGAGCCGCACCGGCCAGCGGCCCCGATGCCTGGCCCAAGGCGACCCCACCCATGGGGAGGCCGCCGAAGGGCCACCTCGAGCGCAACGCTTCGCCGAGCACCATGGCGCCGGTCAGCGCGGCCGTGCGCCCCCGGGCCCGGCTCGGGACCACGGCACACGCCAGTCCGGGCGCCAGGGACTCGGCGGCCATGAGCACGAGCCCCCCGTAGGTGTTGAAGGTCGTGGCCCACCACAGCCCGGGGACGAAGAGCCCGATTCCCATGGCCCACCCGGCGAGCAGCCGGGCCCGGAGGCCGAGCTCGCCCAGTCGCCACCACAGCAAGGCGGCTGACGGGAACGCCAGGATCCAAAGGCCCCAGGGGGAAGGGAGAGCGCCAACCCCACCCCGGCCACGAGCGCCGGCACCACGAACGCGGCCCCGTCGCCGCTGAGCGCGGACCCGTTGGTGGCGCGGTGCTCGGGTGCGAGGCGCGACGTCGGTCACCGCGTCGTGAGCCCGGCCGCCACGCCGCCGAGTACCTG
>CAWISP010000015.1:0-55512 GCA_963838775.1 uncultured Acidimicrobiales bacterium | reverse complement strand
TGTATGTCGTCTACTGGTTCGGTTGCATTGTTTCCCGCCGGTGCCGCCATAATAGTTCACGTTCACCTGCCCGGTGCTTTGATTCTGCCACACCAGGTCCGGCACCCCGTTGCCGTCAAAGTCAGCAGCGCCTACCACCTTCCAACCACTGGTCCCCGCACCGCTGTTCAACAGCGCCCAGCCGGTTAGCTTTGCCCCGCCGGTGCCGCCATAATAGTTCACGTTCACCTGCCCGGTACTGTTGTCCTGCCACACCAAATCCTGGTACCCATCGCCGTTGAAATCGCCGAGACCGGATTTGCACTTATAGGTGTAGGCCGTCGGCGGCTGGTAGCCGTCTACGTCGGCGGCCAACTGCACGTAGATGGTTCCCCCTACCGTGTCAGCGCAGGGGATGGAACCTACGGTTAGCGATGTCCCAGCCGTGGTATTGGAGAAGATATCCGAGCCGCCCGGAGTTGTGCCGACGGTCAAGAAATACTCGGTGGCGCCGCTCACCGCAGTCCACGAGAAATCCGCCGAACTGTCCGAAAGCGTGATTCCCGGTGTGACCGAGAAGTCCACCGTCCCGTATCCACTGACCAAGGCGGGTTGGTCGAACCAGCAGACGGCAATGACGTTGCCGAGCGTCGGTAGGTAGGTGCTCAACTGCTGCATCCACAGCGCCTTGCTCAATCCTTGCGCCGCTTCTGTGCTGTTCGCCTCCACCGAGGAGGTCTCGGCAATGATCACCGGCTTGTGCGTGATGCCCTCGAGCTCGGCGTAGCTCGCCCCGAAGACCTGTTGCGGCGTCAGCCAAGACGCCCCTTGCGTGTAGGCGTAGTTGTACCCGTCGAGGGCGACGTCATCCACGTAGTTGTCACCGGGATAGTACGCCGCCATCGTGTTTGTTCCACCGTCGACGTTGGGTGACCACACCCACTTCACATTGGTGACACCGGCGTCCCGGAAGTAGTTCACCACGTGCTGCCACATGGCGATGAACGTCGCCGGCGTCTCACCCAGACCGGCCTGAGCGGCGTTACTCGGGTTCCAGGCCGACCACGACCCGTTCATCTCCCAGTCCAGACGGATGTAGAGCGAGCCCGGATAGCTCTTGGCCAAGGCCGCGGCGGGAGCCAGGACGGCCACATCTTCTCCGTCTGTAGCGCCGTTGACGACGGTGGCGAGTGGGATATCGTCCGTGCTCCAGGAGATGAGAGGTGTCAGGTTGTTCTCTTGAACAAGTTGTTCCTGGCTACCCCAGTACAACGGCGCGCTTGTGCTACCGGTGGGCCAAGACTGGTACCACTCGAGGAAGTTCGGCAACTTGCCCACCGCAGACTGGTAGTTCTGAAACTGGCCGGTCGGTTGAAACACGGCAAATCCCAGAGCAAGGCCGTGATTGTTCTTCGCTGAAGACACGGTAGTCGTCGTTGTCGCATGTCTTGGCGACGTTGTACGTTCTGGCGCTGACACATGGCGTGTCACATTGGCAGTGCTCGCGTTCACGCTCGTCGCAGAAGTCGGCGTCGCGACCTGAACGTTGCCAATGGCCGACGACGGGGGTGACAGCTGAGAGGGCGGCTGACCCACATCTGCGCCAGCCGCGGATTGTACTGAGGTCCTCTGGGCCCACACCTTCTGCGGGGTCAGGAGTCCGATACTGGTGGTGGTGATGGCGATACCCAACACCTGGACAATGAGAAAGACGGCCAGGCCATAGGGAATCCGCATCCCGGACCGTCGACTCACCGGGAGCGACCTATCAATCGAGGAGTCCATGACCGTTACTCGATCGACAGTCGGACCGCGACGCCTGAGTCCAACGGGCGTCAATTGGGGGGCAATTGGGCCGCTACGGCACAGGGAATCGGGTTGCTTCGACCCTCGACGTGAACCGGGCATATGCCGTCGCGGTGCGACGGAATGGCACGATGGTCATCCCGACGCGCCTTGCGCTCGATCGCCTGGGTGGGGCGACCTGGCGGTTCGGAGGCTGTTGGTCAGATCAACAGCTGTCCAGTCGCGGCAGGCACCAGGCCTGACCGAGATCGAGATCCGCGCTACGCGGCTCGAATGGCTCGAGGCCACTCCCAGGATACGGGGTCACTTCGCCTAGGTACACCTGTCCGTGTTCCACATAGAGATCCACCCGGAGGAAGTCGAATCCGGCGGCGATGACGGTGGCGGCTTCGAGCATCTCACTGAGACAATCGGGCCGGGCGAGCTCGTTCGATACCGGTATTCGGTCCCGAAAGGGCATAGGCCGCCAATCTGGTGAGTAGAAGCGGCTCAGATGATGGCCGAAGCGGTCCACATCGACCAGGATCATGTACGGCGTCCCGTCGAACATGAACACCTTGAAGTCGGTGGGGGCCCCCGGGACCGGGCCGATGCGCTCTTCGACGAGGAAGCCAGGAGCCGCCTGCGTGTAGGCCCACTCGCCCTTGGCAAGAACCCTGGCGTCGGACCTCCACGTCTCGGTCAGCTTGTGGAGAGTCTCGAGTTCCACGCACGAAGACTGGCCGAAGAACACGAGACCGGTGCGATTGTTCGGTTTCAACACCCAATCATCGGGCAAGTCGACGGAACGTAGCTCGTTGATGTCGGTGCCGGCCCACAGGGTCGGTATGACACTGATGTCGCGTGCCTCGGCCAGCGCCTTGGTGCGCAGCTTGTCACATGTCCACGCCAGCATGTCGCGACGATCATGAACAATTCGCCAGTTGACCTTTTCACTGAACGTCCTGGGGTGGCGAAGATTGGCAATGCGGTGGTGATAGGCAACGAAGAGGAGCTGGCGCCGCACCGAGAGCGGGAGCGCAGCAAATGCATCCCACGTCAGCTGCCGTTCGGCAACCCAAGTCACGGGTTGAAGAGTCATCTCTTCCCTGACACCGGTGTCGAGGTCGGGACGAGGCCGACCGTCGGTCCCCGATGGGCATCGGCTACCGTCACTGTCGGTCTGGCACTCTGTTGCTCACCACCCTTCGGTGGCCAGCCATCGCGTACCCACCTGGTCGCTCCAATCGAGAGCGGAGCTACAGGCCCATTTCTTTTCGCTCGGTGGGAATCGATGGCGACATATCCGCAACCGACGGCCTGTGCCAGCGCCCACGCCCAAGCGGCACCCGCCACCCCGAAGGGCCCCATCAGGAACCACGCTGCTGTCAACGCCACAGCGGCCATCACGAGGTTCATGCCCGCAGCTTTGTGGGGCTCGCCTTTCACCCGCAGGACAGAGACGTAGATGTTGGTCACCGCGTCGGGAACGGCCACGATAGCAAAGAGCAGAAGAATGCCGTAGCTGTGGGTGGCGTAGGTTGACCCAAAGATCCCCAAGATCGACCGGCCGAAAACGGCCAACACAATGACCGGAGGGAGGAGCAGGCTGGCGATCAGTCGGGCCGCCTTGCGCAGCGTCCGAGCCATCGCTTCTTCGTTGTACGACAGCTCGGCCAGGAGGTTGCCCGCCACCGCCGCTGACACGGCGAGCAGGACGCTGGAAAGGAGCCATGCAACGTAGAACTGGGCACTGGCGACCGTCGACAATCGAGTTACCACGAGAACGGGCATCAGACTCGGGATCATGACGTCGGCCAGCGACGTCATGTGATGAAGGATGAGAATCCTGGACCACTTCCGGATATACCTCGGCACGCCTTTGACGCCATAGCGATGAGGTCGTCCGAGTCGGCGCACCTGCAAGAGCAGGGTGCTTCCTGATGTGAGCGCCGAGCTGATGACCCAAGCGGCGATGAGCCACGTCCCGCTCCGCACGCCCAGCAAGAGCAGCACGCTCAGAAGCGCTACCTTCAGAAGGCCGAAGGTGGCCCCTCTGATCACGACGTAGTGGGCCCGTCGCTCGGCCGTGAACACATAGTCGAGCAACGTCGCGACCGTGAGCACCGACGTACCCAGGGCCACGCAGATGGCCACCTGTGGTTGTCCGGCAAACGAAAGGCGCGAGGACACGTGGGGTAACACGACCGCCGCGATCAGACCCGCGACCAAGCCGATGGTGGCTCCTCCGATCACCAGGGAGTTCACCGCGGTCGACCATGTCTCGTCGTCGGCGCGAGGCAGGATCTGCAATGCCGTGGTCCCTAGGCCCATCATGGCCATCGTCGACGCGAACGTCATGGCGGCCAAGACCGCGCTTGCCGATCCGACGGTGGACACCGACAACGCATGAGTCGTTTCGGCCCAGAAGACCAAGCCGAGGAGGCCGTTCATCCCCGTGGCAACGATCACCCAGCCACTGTTCCGAGCCAGGTGGTTGCGTCGGTAACCGGCCAGGAGAGCCGATCCGATGCGGCGCCCGTGGCAGCGCTCGCGCTTTCACGGCTTTCTCTCCGGTCGACCAGCGCGGACGTACGGTGCAGGCCGCCAACGTTGGAGTCGGGCCACGAGCATGGCCAGATGGCCGAGCACACGACATACCCCAGCCGCCAGGCCCGACCTCTGGGGACGTCCCAAGACATCGGTCACAAAAGCCTCAAAATCGGCGGCATAGCCAGCGTCCGACTTGCTGGCGACGACTTCCGGGGCGCGGTGGGCCATGGCGGAGCGAACCGCAGGGTCCAGAGCCACCCCACCCATCTGCTCCTGCAGGTCGCTCACCGAGCCGACCGGGAAGACGTGTCCCACCACGCCCTCTGGGACACGGCGTCGAATATCACCGGCGGCGTCACTCACAATGACAGGGAGTCCGGCTGCGAGTGCTTCCTCGACCACAAGACCGTTCGGGTCCCCGTGGGTCGGGAAGACCAGGCAGTCGGCCAAGGCATACCAGAGCGGTAACTCTGCGGGCTGGATGAAGCCAGGCATCACGACCCGGGGCAGCGACGCAAAGAGCCGACGGTAGTGCGATTCGTCGACGCCATCGCCGACGATGAGCAAGGAGACCTTCTCGCCGAGCTGGGCATCGAGATTGCTGTAGGCGGTGAAGATCTCATCGAGACCTTTCCCTTGCCACAGCCGACCCACATAGACGAAGACACAGCCGGTCAAACCGAGCGACCGACGCCGCTCTTCCCGCTCTGATGCCGGCACCTCCCGGGCAGCGCCATACCGAGCGAGATCGATGGACTGTCGGACGACAGAAGCTCGATCGGGCTCAGTCCCGTAGCGAACGGCGAGTGCCCGTCCGTCAGGGCCGGGCACCTTGACGGCGTCGACTGCCCGGAACAGCAGGTGCTTGGCCACCTCTCTCCACCATGTGCGCTTGCTCCAGGCGTCAAAGTTCTGGAGCACCCGGAAGGCCACTCGACGAGCGATGGCTCGACCGGCCACGGCCCCGATGGCTTGGTTCAGCCTGTCGTATTCCAAGACGAAGACATCGGGACGCGTTTGGGCCAGTTCGGGAAGCGGGATGCGCAGTCGAATCCCGAGAAAGCGACGGTTCGGGATGTAGCGGGCCGGGAACCGCCATTCGCGTTCGTCGACGTCCCAGCTTCGGTCCGGTTGGCGGACTTCACTAAACCACGCCTCGAGGTCGACGGCGCCGTGGTCAGCGACGGCATTGAACCGGTTCACCACATAGGGAGTCGGCTGGTTGAACCAGTAGATCACCCGAGGACGGGGATTAGGCACGACTGAGCACCTCGTCGTAGACCGCCCGCGTCGCGTCGGTCACCTCGTCCCATGTGGGGATCCGGGCATCTTCAACCGGAGGTGCCTTGGCGGCGATCTCGATCGCTGTCGCCAAATCCTGAGGATGCGCTTCGAGCGGAACAAGGGTGAGCATTCCACCCACCAGCTCGTTCACCTCCCGATGGGCCGCAATGTCCGAGGCCACGACCCTGGCTCCACAAGCCGATAGCTCGAGGATGGCGATTCCCATGGCTTCGTTACTCGACATGCTCACATAGACGTCGGCGGCCCGGTACCAGCGGTACAGTTCGTCGGCTCCGATCTGGCCAAGAAACTGCACGTTGTCCGCCAACCCGAGTCTCCGACTGGTCATCTCGAGCCTGGCGCGATCAGGACCATCACCGGTCACAATCAACTGGTAATCGTCGCCGAGCTCTGCCATCGCTCGTAAGGTGTCCCCGACATTCTTGTACGTTTCGAGGCGACCAGCACTGACAATCGTCTTCTTGTCCTTCGGGAAGGGCAAGGCCGCCCTGAGCTTGCCGAGATCGACGCCATTCGGAATCACGATGGCCTTGTCAGTGGCTTCCGGAAAATGAGAGACGAACAGGGCGCGCTCGGCCTCGGACACACAAATGACCTGTCGGGACACTGAAGTGATGAAGGCGCCGAGGCGTCGGTACGGAAGGTGCAACAGTTTACGGAATGGCGAATGGCCCGTTCCGTGGTAGTGCGGTGTAAAGATCAGAGGTCGCGCCCCGGCCAACGCGGCCAGAAGCGGTACGACGCTGTGATACCCATGGACATGGACGATGTCCCACTCCCCGCGCTGCGCACCCAGCGCCCGTCCCAACGACGGTGACACGGCGAAGTGACGACTGCGGACGGGGACGGGAAACCTTCGTACTCGGACTCCTTCGATCATCTCCTCGGACCGCACCGACTGATCGTCGGCCTGGGTCATGACCGTAACATCGTCGCCGCGCGCCGCGAGTCGAGAGGCGATCTGCTCGACATGGGTCTCTACGCCGCCGGCGAAGGGTCGGTAGTGGCCGGTGACGAAGACGATCCTCATTTCGACCTCCCAGCGTGAGAGACGGTCGCAGCAATCCGCACGACGCGGACTGGCGACCCGTGATGGGAGAGGATGAGTTGCAGGCCACCCTCACCCTTGGAGAGCTGCACGCCGTGGGCAGGGCTCCATCGCCCGCCCGGAAGAATCCGTTTCACCGTCCAGATCTTCACAATTGTTGCACCGGTCGGAGGGGGCAAGCTGATGAGGTTGACATATTGGGTGGGTGTATAGACGTACGTGCCGACCGGCTCAGTGGCGATGGCGGACGGGCCGCTCAACTGGCTCACCCCGGAGGCAGCTGACCCGAAGTAGACGGGGGCGCCGCCCCCGACATTGTGGCCCTCGTACTGTCCGCCTGGCCCGGTGATCTGGCCGAGAAGGACATAGCTGCTGTTGCCGACGCTGATCGTCTGAGGTTGCGGAGTGGGTGGTGCGGCTCTTGTCAGCTCGACGGTGCCCGAGAATGAGACGTCCTCAGGCGCTGCGACCTCGATCTTCAGCGACGTTCCGGCAGTCACAGCCGAAACGGCGACCGACGTTCGCTTCTGTGCCTGGCTCGCGCTTGTGGCATCGAGAGCGAGGGCCACAACAACAATCACGATCCCGACGCCACCACCGGTGACGACCAGTGCCCTGGTCCAGACGCGGTTCACTGATTGCCGGGTGGGGTGGGCATTGCGAAAGCGCCATGCGGCCATGCTTCCAGCGCCGAGGCCCAACGCACCGTCCACGACGATGATCTCGGGCCTGTCGAACACTCCTGCCAGGGCCAAGGCGATGCCACCGAGCCCCGTGAGCGCCACGCTGACGGCCAGAGCGACGACGGCTGCCGCCCCAACCGCCCTATCCGGGCCGAAGAGCAATACCGAGACAGCGTAGCCAGGTAGGGCCAGGAGCAAAGACACAGCGCCGATGACCCGAAGGAACGGGGAACCCGGTATCAGCACGAAGACCAGTGCAACCCCGTTGGCGATAAGCGGCCAAGACGCTCGCCTCCTCATGCCGAACCCGTTGCCGCTCGCACTCGACTTTGGTGGACTCGGTAGATGGTGATCGTGGCGGATCGGTACACCATCGAGAAGGCGGCGGCCGAGGCGAACTTCTCTTGTGAGATCACCGACACGGGTCGGTGATCCTCATTGCCCGGTTCACCGTCGTCAAAGAACGGCACGGCATAGGCGGGAGGTGGACCGCCCTCGGTGAGTTGCTTCTGCACGACGACGAACTCCACGTTCGAAGCCGAAAGCTCCTGATACACACTGCGTGTCATCGTCAGGGGGAAGAAGATACGCCACACGTGAGCCCCGTCCGAAGCTCCGGAAAGCACGTTTTGATCTCCATAGGTGTCAAAGGCGAGACCCGTGGTGAAGTCGGTGGCGATGCGGTGGTTTGGTCCGTATTCCCCGAGCAACCAGCGGGCCGCAGCGATGTCGTCCGGCGTCACGATTGCGGGTGGCCCATTGACCTGGGGTGGAGGCGACAGTCTCTTTGCATAGCTCCACGAGAGGGAAATCCCCCCGGTGAAGATGACCAGACAGACGACGAATGCAGTCGTCGTTCTCGCGGCGCGCACTCGACGCCAAGCCCGACCTAGGCCGTCGCCGAACCATCGTGATCGAGCATGGCTTGCTCCCGCTTTCCTTGCCACCAATGTCGTGGCCAAAAGGATGGCGACACCAACGAAGAGGAACTCACCGGAACGGACTAACGCCTCTTGACCCTCGCCCGTGATGGCCAGCGGCAACATCAGAACGTAGAGAAGCGACGTCCACATCAACACACTGGTCAGCGGGTGGGCACTCCGGCGCCACCGCCGAACGAGCCCAATCAGGACGAACGCCACAATCAGAAGTACCGAAGCGAAGGCGACTACCCGTTCCCACAGCGGTTCGACGGGGCCACCCGAGTTGGCGAAGAGCGCCTTGCTCGACTTGTGGTGCAGAAGCAGATTGACGCCCTGAACGACGATCACATCGAATACCGGGAGGAGATACCCGAGTGTCTGACGCGCGGCCAGGCCCAGCCAAAGGGCGGCGCCTACGCCGACGAGAAGGGCGGGGGCGATGGGGGCATACTGACGGGGGTGCCCGTGTCGTCGACTGATCAGGGCGACGACCGACCATGCCACGAGAAGACCGAACAGTGCATAGGCCGTCAGGTGATGGGTGATGACCACCATGGCTGCGATTAGGAGGGCCGGTACAACCTCCCGCTTGGCTCCGTCACTGCGACGGAGTATCAAGTAGGCAGCCGCCAGCGCCAGAGGGAGTGCCAGGGATTCGTAGGCAAACTGTGCCGACCAATAGAGAAAGTTGGCATTGCCGGCGTAGATGAGACATCCCACTCCGGCCGCTCGGGATGAGCCCGTGAGGCGTTCAAGGAGCAAGAAGACCGACAACATGAGGAGGAGTCGACCCACGCCGATGACCACCATGCCACTGGTCACGATTGACAGGCCACTGACTTTGACGAGGCTCAGAGTGACCAAGGCAAGGCCGGGGTAATCGGCCGCCGCCCGGATCTCGGGATTCCATCCGAACAGGTGTCCCGAGTTGCGCAGATTGATGACCGTCCGGACGTGGGCGAACTCGTCGGTGAAGACGAAGGACGTCGGGCTATAGAGGCACTTGACGAGATAGAGCGCCAGTCCGAACACGAGGACCAGGATCAGTCGCTCGTTCCGGGTCGTGGTCCGCCGACAGAGCTGCCAGGCGATGGGCACAAAGATCAAGGCGATGCCTAGCCAGAACAGTGCATAGCTGCCGGAGGCCGAGGCCCGCGACCTGATATCGGCTTCCGCCACCGAGAACACGCCTACACACGCACCGATCCCGGCGAAGACACTCGTCACGGACCGAGGGATCGCGCTCGGGTCAGGCGTCGTGTTGGGATGATCAATGAGGAGCAAAGCCCTGGACCGAGACTCCGTCGTCACACTCATAGTCTGACCTTGCCACGGGCGGCCGGCATAGCGCCCCGATGGGGCATGGAGGTGAGGGCTCCGGCGATGCGTCGCCGACTCTGCGTCGTGGCAGGACAGAGCCCCGGCCGGTCCGAGGGCGGTGTCACTTGATCCTTACAAGTCATCAAACAGCAGACCACTTGCCCTCACAACCCAGCACCCCCCCGGGCAGGATTAGCGTTTGTCACGCTCCACCCCTGGCATTCGTCAGAAATCGCTCGCTGTCGGCTCGTTACCAGGCGCATGACCAGAGTGCCCGACGAACAGCGAGGCGAGCCGCCGGGTGCTTTCGGTCCAGGAGTAGGGGTCCGCATAACGGGTCCCCACGACTCGACCGATTTCTCGTATCGCCTCCCGCAGGCTGTCTGTGTCTGCAGGCGGCACGAAGACCGTTCCTTCATAGAGGGCGGCAGCCTCGGACAGGCCACCCACTGGCGTCACAATGACAGGCAGCCCGTGGCTCATGGCCATGTGAAGCGGTCCACTGGCCGACGAGCGCAGGTACGGAAGGACAACGGCATCAGCGTCACTGAAGAATGTCGCCGCCTCCGCATCGCTCACATACCGGTTCACGAATTCAATCCGCTGGCGATGACGGCAGCCGTCGATCAGGTGCTTCGGGATGTCCCACCCCTCCCACGTCTCCCCGACGACGGTAAGGGCGTACCGCTCGGCCTCGGCTTCGGAGAGACCGTCGAACGCCTCGACGAGATGCTCGAGGCCCTTGTAGGGACGGATCGTCCCGAAGAAGAGCAGGCGCAGGGGTTCGCTGACTCCTACCCGCCGGCGCTCGGACGTGGTCACACCGTGGTCGTAGGGTCCGTGGGGTACCACAGCGACGGGTTTGGTACCGAGCGGGTACCGCTTCGCAATTGCATCACGATCGAATCCCGAATGCACGGCGAATCCCGCCGCCATCCGGAGCATGGGGCGAACAAATATTTTAGCGTAGAGCCGCGGAAGCAGCATGGTCGCTTCAGCCGTGTCGAGTGTCTCGTGGAACTCCACGATGACTCGTGCACCAAGAAGGCGGGCGAAGATGGCCAGGACCAGATACGTGTGAAGGACTGTCGCTGTCCACCACTGAAAGACCACGACCTCGGGGCGCTCCCTTTTCAAGAGACGGAGCGCACGAAACAGGCTCGGCCACCAGAAGTAGTCGACGCCGTCCAGAACGCGGACGCGGTCGGAGTACCTGAGGTCGGCCAGCGGCGAACCTACCCTTGCACTGCCGGGATAGAACCGCCTTGGGAGCAATCGTCGCATGAGGATCGCCGACACCTCGTAGTCTGTCTCGACGAGCGAATTGGACAGGCGACACGTGTAGTAGCTGATGCCGCTTAAGAAACGCCACCCCGAGCCGACGATGCAGATCCGTTCTGGCGGTCCCGACGCGAGCTCTTTGCCCATCGATTGTTGCCCGCTTGGCCTTACGCGTCAGTGTACGCGGCGTCGGCGACGCCGATGTATGCACGCGACCTGAACGG
The DNA here is from genome assembly GCA_963838775.1 of uncultured Acidimicrobiales bacterium. Classification (GTDB taxonomy): domain Bacteria; phylum Actinomycetota; class Acidimicrobiia; order Acidimicrobiales; family UBA8190; genus Chersky-840. The sequence goes on along the minus strand of CAWISP010000015.1, from coordinate 44,411 downwards.
GTTGGTGTCGTCAATTCGGAGCTTCGGACGTGGTCGTCGATACCCGGGCAATGTGGCTGCTCGAATGGACGGGGTCGAGCGCGTGTGGCCGCGTCGGAGGCAACTCAAAGAGGTCCTTGGTGGTCATCGTCCCCAGATCAACATGCGTGTGCCCGTTGATCCCATCGGCGCAAGGCGCAGGAGGCGGCGGCGTGACCGAGCGCTGCTGGGGACGGATCGACGTAGCCGGGCCCAACCCAAAGCGCTCGCGGAGTACCACATGCAAGATGCGTAAACCGTCACTGATGGCGTTGAGATTACTAACACCGTGCAGGCGATTCGATTCGTAGCTTGGGACCTCTGTGACCAATAGCGCAGACCGGGCGGCTCGAAGATTGATCATGGTCTCGATCTCGAAGCCGTCACCGACCTGCGCCTCGTCACCGTCCGTGGCCGGCAGGAGAAAGAAGGGGACACACTCGCGCCGGAAGGCGTTGTACCCATAGCACAGGTCGCTGAAATTGGTCTTGTAAAAGGAGTTTACGAGCCCCGACAGAAGGAGGTTCCCGAAGCGACGAAGTCTGGTGATGTCGGAGCTCCCACCTCCAGGCAGGAATCGTGAGCCCTTTGCGAATTCGGCACCCGCCATCAACGTACTTACGAAACGCACGATCTCGCTCGGGTGAGCGGATCCGTCTGCGTCCAGTGTCACCACGATGTCGCCGGTGGCAGCAGCGATTCCACATGCCAACGCATTCCCTTTTCCACGACGAGTCTGTTGGAGGATCGTGGCATCGGGCCACAGCGTCTTGGCCACGTCAACGCTTCCGTCGATGCTTCCTCCATCAACGATGACGACCTGAGACACTCCCATCGGCATGCGCCCGAACAACCACGGCAAGTTCTTTGCTTCATTCATCACGGGAATGACCACACTGACCGTGGGGGCAACCGTTGGAAGACTCATTCGGCCTAGACCCTCGGCTGGGTGTTGCAACAACGGAGCCGTCGAAACAGACATTGCGATTCACTCCCGCCTTTGAAAGCAAATTGGAAAAGCCCACAGTGACCGGATGAAAGCGGCACCGAATGGGCCAATGTAGACAATCCGTGACCAACGTGCACAATGAGTGGTGGCACCCACGCCAATGTTTCGTCACTTCGGCACGCAGTTGTCCCCTTGTTAAGTATCCGTCACGTGATGTAGGTGACATCACCGTGAGTGGTAGTACCAGCGCGCTGAGGATTGTTTCCGAGAACGCTGTGCTGCGCTCGGACTACGAGACTGCTGAGCAATCCCTGTAGGTGTCGAGGAACTCATCCATGGATTTCTCAGTTTGATTGCGGCAGCAAATACGTCGGAAATCGCGAGAGTTGCAGGGTTCCGGCGTCCGGATCTCGTTCGGTCAGAGAACGGCTGCTTTGTTCACCACCCTGACGTTCGAGCCGCGAGCCGCCACCACCACGGCCGGAGAGTCTCTGATGCCCTCCTCGTTGCCCGATACCCCGACGGCGGGGTGTGTCGGCCTGGCGCTCTGGTGGATCCCGATACGCCCGGCCGGCGGCCGGTGCTTCAGCGTGCCCAAAATGCCCCTCTTGACAGAAAGAGGCTTCGATCCCGACGGGTCGGATATCGCTCTGGCGACGGGGCTTGAGGGGCACGGCACTCGTGGGCTATACGCCCCCCGTGTCTCTCTCTGCATCAGACAGGTTGCACCGGATTCGGGTGGCCCAGCCACAGGGTGACCCGCCCGGGATCACCACCGCCGAGCGATACCAGTGAGTATTGGGGCACCGGGGTTCCACCTCAGACTGAATGCAGGTCACTACCGTCGGTTCTTGCTCGGTTGATTTGAGCGCACACGCGGCACGCCCCGTTCCAGAGGGGGTGATGGATCGTCCTGTTAGCCCAGGGCGATCCGCACCGTCACTCACCCGAAGTTACCGGCGCTCAACACCGCCGTCACCAGGGGCCCTTCTCCCTCGGCGTGCGTCGTCGCGATGCGTGCGCTCGTACAGCCACTCGTAGGCCCAGCGGTGGGCCGGGCGAAGGGTCAGGAACGACCTGATGACCAACTGGTCTCGCCAGCTCGATCCCAGGATGATGAAAAACGACGTGATGCGCCGGCGGTCAGGGTACAGGTGGTTGATCATCTCGTTTCCGGCCCAGGTACAGGAGTCGAGAAGGGTGGCGTCGGTCTCCTCCTGGAACACCCGCATGACCTCGGTGTGCAGGATCAGCCCCGGTGAGAACCGGGCATAGTCCTCGTCGAAGCTCCATTTGAATTGGAACAGGGTGTCGCCCCCCCTGACCCAGGCGATCATAGCCACTGTGTGCTTGCCGTCGGTCAGAGAAGGAAGGTGGAGTCGCCCCGCCGCGGCGAAGCGCTCGCACATCTCCCGGAAGAACTCGGGCTCCCCCGAGACCGTGACCATTGCAACGCCGGCGTCCGCCTTGTACCCCGACGCCTCGAGGTTGATGTAGTCATCGATGGCCTCGGGATCGTCGCCGCGATCGACGACCTCGACCGGTGCGCCCATGGCCTTCCCCAGGTTGCGCTGCTTACGCCGGAGGTTGCGGAACGTCCGAGGGCTGTGGGCCCGTTCATAGCCAGAGGGCTCGGCGCGGCGCACCAGGCCGCGCTCGAAGGACTCGAACACGAACAGCGGAAGGCCCAGGGCCGAAGCCGCGCTCCGGAAGTACGTTGCAATCGGCCCGTCGGTGAGCTCCTGCAGAGCGAGGACCCGGGACCTCCCGACCCGCCGCTCGTTCACCAGGGCACGCAGCAAGGCGGTAGCCGCTTCGGTCCCGCGCTGCACATCGACGAGCGGTGTGCCCAGATAGATCATGCGGCGGACCTGGGTGGTCACGATCTGATAGGGCATCTTGTGCCACCGCGACACATGACGTACCGGAATGCACCCATAGAAACCGTCGTCGTCCTCGGCCACGATGAGCTGTATCTCTTGTCCGAAGGTCTGGTGCCGCGCCGCGGGTATGAGGCAGTCGGGCTCATAGAAGGGATTGGGCTCGAGTGCCCTCTGGCCCAGGTCCCGCCACGCCTCCTCGTCGGCGCGAGAGATCTTCGCCACATCGATGATCCGGCCCCGGAGCGAGCTCGATCTCGCGCGCCCTTGCGGTCGTCGGTGGTCAGGGAGAGACCCCACGGAGATCACGTCATTGAAGGCGAGCCCAAACTCGCGGTCGTCACCCCAGGTCCGGGTCTGGCTCTCGACCACGAGGCCCCGGCCCTCGGCCATCGCGGCGAACCGTTGGGCCGACATCTCGACCCGATCCCCCCCCGGTCGCCAGCGGCCCTGGGCCAATCGGTGCTGGAGGACCCGGCCGGGCTTACCCAAGTGTCGGGTCAGGCCGGTGAACCGGAGCGTCTCATCGGGCCAACCGGTGTGATGGATGACGAAGCGGCCCCCCGGCCGAAGCACGCGGCGGAATTCCCCGAGGTAGGCATCGACCTCCCTGGGGTCGAAGTGCACGAAGCTCCCGAAGGACCAGATGAGGTCGACCGACGCGTCCCCGACGGGCAGCGTGCGCCCGTCGTTGGTCAAGAACTCGATCTCGGGGTGAGACCCGAAACGGTCGCGGCAGACGTCGATACAGCTCTTGTTCAGGTCGACCAGCGTCAACGACGCGCACTTCCCCACGAGGTACTCGGTCCAGCGCCCCTGGCCGGGCGCGATCTCGAGGACGTCGAGACCCGGGCTCAGGAACGGCTCGACAAAAGCCTTGACGACCGACCGCTGCCACTTGTCATAGGGCTGGGAACAGAAGTCCGAATGAAAGGACCAGTTGTTGCCGTTGCGCTCCCAGTCCTCGGGACTGCCCCACTTGGCCCGATTCCACTCGACCGAACCCAGCACAGCCGGTTTGGTCATTGCGCCAGCCGAGACGAACTACCGTCCGGGTTCACGAGAGATCGCATTCGATCCGCCGTGGCCCACGCTCCGGGATCCCAAGAGACGTCACCGCAGCCAACTCTCCACTCAAGTCCCGGGCCACCTGGATATTCTACCTGCGCATTTGAGCCTGACGACAGCCGATTTCGGGTCACCGGCGTCGGCGAAGACAGCTTCAGCTAAACGAACCTTTCCGCGCGCCGTATGACGTATCGCCTGGCGCATATCTCGGCGACGCACACGCCCGACCTCGGACACAGCGCCCCCGGTGGCGTCGCACCTAGACGTCGCTTGGCGTCGAACGTCACACCTCAGCCGAGCCGCGACACCCGGAAGCCACGAGAATCCGCCCAATTCTCAGGTCATTCCCAGGATTGTCTTGGGGCCTCAGTGCGGCTGAATCGGGCCCGGGCTTTACGACCGATACTCGGTGAGGGAACGGGCCATGACCCCGATGAACGGCCTGTCGTCCAGATCGGTCGACGACCGAGCCCACGCCGGCACCTCGAACCGACGGCGGCGCGCTTGAAGCTGGTCGTGAAATGCGAGCGCCGCATCGTCTCCCGACTCCTCGGCCGGCGCGTCGTGGCCGTTGTCTGCCGACGCCGACACGTCGTGGCCGTTGTCCATTGAGACCGACGGCGTCAGCCCTGTGCGGTTCGCGCCGTTGCGCGTCATGGGTTGCTGTTCCGACTCCGGACCAATAGCCGTTGGTTCGCCTGTCGGTTGGACTGTCGGTTGGACTGTCGGTTGGACCGTCGGTTGGACAGAAGTGGTCCACGCCGAGCCGTCCCAGAACCGCTGGCCCGAGCCCAGCGGGTCGTCGTACCAACCGGCGGGAGCAACACCCTGCGACGTGAGTGACGTGCGCGCCCACAATGGTTCACATTTACCGGGTTCTTCGACGTCGCGTCCGAGCCAGCGGCCCTCCGCGTCGGCACATCGAGTTGGGGCCGCCTCCGGTGGGTACCACTTGCCATCTGAGGCAAGCCACCATCCCGGCCCTCGTACGAGGTCACTCACCCTGGTGCTTCTCCCCCGCGCCCGCCAATGCTGGATTCAACACTATATAGAACCGTCGGATCGAGCCCAATCACTCTGGGACGGGGCCGACGCCGCGTTCCATCGACGGAAAGTGTGCCGCCCGCCCCCACGCCGCTCCTCGGCTCGGGCCGGGGCCGGACCGAGCCCGAGTCGTCCAGCAGGTCCCGTCGCAGGCTCCTCATGGGCCCCATGCTGACGTTTCTGTCTGCCGTGAGCCGATGCTGATGATGTCATTGAAGGCCAGCCCGAACTCGTGATCAGCCCCCCACCTCCGGACCTGCTCGTCGACGAGCAAGCCATGGGTGTGTGCGCGCGAGGCGAAGCGCTTGGGCGACATTGCCATTCGATCCCCACCGGGCCGCCACCGCCCTTGAGCGAGGCGGTGTTGCAACACACGTCCGGGTCTTCCGGAGTGTCGCGTCACCGGAACAATATGGAGGCTCCATTCTGGCCAACCGGCGTGGTGAATCAGGAAACGCCCGCCGGGACGCAGGACGCGTCGGAATTCGCCCAGATACGCGTCGACATCGCGCTGATCGAAATGGACGAAGCTCCCGAACGACCAGATCACATCGATCGACGCGTCGTCCACCGGGAGCGAATGCCCGTCGTTGACGATAAACGCGACCTCGTCATGACGTCCGAAGCGATCGCGACACACATCGATGCACGTGGCGTTGAGATCGACCAGGGTCACCGACTTGGCGCGACCGACAATGAACTCGCTCCACCTTCCTTGACCCGGCCCGATCTCGAGCACGTCGACATCCGGTCCGATGTACGGGCTCACAAATGCGTCGACCACGGCTTGCTTCCAGAGGGCATAAGGCTGGCCACAGGACTCCGCATGAAACGTCCAATTGTCGCCGCACTGGTCCCATGGGGCGCGCCCACCCCACTTCTCCCGGTTCCACTGCAGGGACCCGGGTGGAGCCGAACGCTTCAACGTTGTGTGCATGGCGGAGTCACAAGAAGCACGTTCCTAATGCGGCTCAGCCGCATTCCCAGAATGCAAATGTTGCACGAGTTTCACCTGTTGTATATAGCGCCACATGTTGTACGCATGGCGGTCACTGTGAACACCTCTCACGCCCCGACAGCCCGTTTACGGAGAGTAAGTTGCGCAAACGGTAACACAGAACCATGCCATTCACTCGCACGACGCGGGCATCCGCCACGGCCGGCGAACGCGCGCGCAACGGTAACGAAAAGATGTCCGAACTGTCATCGCAATTGTGGCGCGCGGAAGGTAGACGTACGTTATCTACAAGTGCTCCAAGAATGGTCGTGTATGAACACCAACTCAGAGGAGACACCCGCCGCCCGTGCCTTCCATGAATCCCACGCAGAGCGATAGGACGACCGTCACTCTTCGTAGCCGGTTACTGCACCTGGGGGGCCGGACGCTGCGGATGCAACGCCGCGCTGCACTCGTAGTCCTGGTCGCCGTCTGCACGATGCTCGCGGCGCTTGTGGTCACACTGCCGAGATCGTCGGCGGGCGCGGCCGATCAGACGATGCCCTCGGGGGCGACGTGGGGCGAGAGCTGTGCCGGCGGCAGCCTGACCGCGGACAAGCTGTCCCCGACGATCGTGAGCCTCTTCTGCAGCAACGTCGCGCCCCAAGCCATCCGACCGGTCGGACAGGCCACCACATTCTCCTCGTCGAGCAGCGCCAGCCCGACGACTCCGTTGCCCGTGGGCGTGACCGAGGGTGACGTTCTCGTCAGCTACATCGAGACCTTCGGATCCGTCTCGGTGACCTGCGCGCCGGGATGGACCCAGGTGTTCGACGTCTCCGACTCGGTGTGGGCGCAGCTCGTGGCGTGCGTCACTGCGGTGGACGGGAACCAGGGCCCACCCGCAGCCGTCATAGCACCGGCCTCCGAGGTCTCCATGGTGACCATGGCATTCTCGGGCGTCGACCCCAACGACCCCGTCTACGCGTCGGCCGGCGCCCCGGGCCTCGTCTCCCCGAGCGTCACCACCTTCACCCCCGATGCCTTGCTCGTACTGGGTGAGGGCTCGGCCGAAGGGTCGTCGGTCCCCAACGCCCCCGCCGGGTCGCAGCTCGATGCGACGGTCAATAACCTCGCCTTCTCCCAAGTCGCCGCGGCCACCGCCACCGAGACGGCGAGGGGCACCGGAGCGACCGACGCCGGCTCGTGGACGCTCCCCAACGGCGCTTCGGCCGCGGCGACTGTGGCGTTGCGACCTGCCACCAGCTTGGAGGAGCCCCCGGGGGGTGCGACAACGGACGTCAATCAGGCGATGCCGGTCAACTCCTCTCTGACCGTGACGTGCGGGGGCGATTCGCTCACCGCCAACAGCACGACTCCGACGACCGTGACCCTGACGTGCATAGGGCCCGTGTCGGCCACCGCGCCACCGACGTCTCCCCCGCCCAGATCTGTGGGAATCAGACGCTGCTGTCGGGGCTCACGGCGCCTCCGACCGGCGCGATCGACGTGCCGGCCGGCAATGACAGCCTGTTCGATTTCAGCCAATCGGGCACCTACTGGTTCGCTCCGGGCATGCACGAGCTCCGTGGCCCTATCACCCCGGCGTCCAACTCGACGTTCGAAGGTGGGTACTCGCCGACCTCCGGTGAGGCGACCATCGATGGGCAGGGCACCCTCTCGCAATTCATGAGCGGGCCGGCCGCTTCGGTCACTGTGCAGTTCCTGACGATCCAGAACTTCGTGCCGCCGGAGAACACCGCCGCAGTCGGCCAGGGACCGGGAGCCAACTGGACGATCAGCCACGACACGATCCAGGACATCGGTGGAGGACAGAGTGGGAACGGCGGCGAGGCCGTGCAGTTGGGGACCGGGGCCACACTCACGTTCAACTGCATAACCAACAACGCCCAGAGCGGGTTCGACGCGTTCTCCGCCACGGGCGATGCAGGCCTGAAGATCGACCACGACGAGATCAGCTTCAACGGCAGTCAAGCGCAGAACCAGGCGTGTGGATGCGACGGCGGCGGCAGGTTGCTCTACACCGTCGACTCGTCGATCACGAACAACTACGTCCACGACAACGGTACGAGCGGCATCTGGGGCAATACGAACAACGCCGGGCTCACCATCGAAGGCAACTACATCGCCGGCAACGGGGACCATGCCATCGTGTACGAGGACAGCAGCAACGCCCTGATCGAGAACAACCTCCTCATGGACAACGGGTGGGTCGCCGGGCCTGCAGGAGCGGGCTTCCCCGAGGGAGCGATCTACATCTCGAACAGTGGTGGGGACCCCCGCCTCGCCACCGAGGACGTCCAGGGCGGCAGTCCCATCACGACCCTGTCGGTCTCAGGAAACGCGCTGTACGACAACTGGGGCGGCGTCGTCGAGTGGGAGGATGCCAACCTGTACTGCGGCTCGTCGGGCATGTCGGCCTGCCCGCTGGGCGCCGAGGCGGGGCAGAGTGCCGCGCCGGCATATCTGCAAACCGACGGCCAAACCTGCGGCCAGACCGGTCCGTGTGGCACGCCGTTGAGCAGTGACAGCTGTAGCCAGAGTGCTCTTGGCGCGGAGAACTTCTCTCCCGATCCGTCCAACGAGTCGACTTACTCGACCGACAACCTGTTCTGGAACTGTCGATTCCGAACCCAAGACGTCACGGTGTCCGACAACAGCCTGAACCTGACGCCCTCGGACATCACCCCCGCCGCGTATGGTGGTGTGGCGCTGTGCGGGGCCGGGAGCCCCGGCAACAACTCGTATCAAGGCGGTCTCGACAGCTCCACGTCCGAGACCGTGGCGACGGGACCTGGCATCACCAGCGGAACCACCGTCACGTCCATCACGGTGGCATCGAGCGGCACGGTCACCGGCTACGGCGTGGGCACCCTGGTCACCCTGAAGAACGCCGCCACAGGCGAGACCCAGGACTTCATCGTGAGCGGTCCGTTCTCGAGCGGCACCACCTCGACCGTGCCCGTCGTGCCGACGACGGCGACCAACGCCTTCCCCTCCGGCAGTTACGTTGCGATAGCGGGGACCCAGTGCGGCACGAGCGGCACGTTCTCGGAGTGGGGCGCGTCGGTCTCGGGCGCGTCGACGGCGTACGCCGGTGGCGTCATCGAGCAGGCCGTCGCGTATCACCAGGGGAACAGTTTCTCGTCGAACGCATGGTGCGGCGCGTGGAGTTGGGAGTACCCGGAGGCCAACGAAGCCGACGTCACGACGAGCTTCAATGCCTGGCAACAGGTCACCGGGTACCAGTTCGACGGGACGTCGTTCACCCAGGACGCCGGCAGCACCGACATAGCGAGCGGTTGCCCCAGTGACCCGACGCCCACACCCGGCTCCGCGCCGGGCTCCGGGTCGACCACGACGACACCGACCACACCGGGCGGCCCCACCACGACCACCACGACTGGGGGTTCGGGCACGGGGCCGCCGAGCTCGGCTGCGGCACTGGCGGTGTGTGGCACCTCGGTCCTGCACAATCCGAGCACGACGCCACCGGCGGGCGCAGTGGTGATCGCGGCGTCACTGGTCCCCCAGGACCCCGCCACTGTGGAGGCGGCCAACACGACCTACTGGTTCGCGGCCGGCGCGCACTACTTCACGGGCAAGATCAACGCGGCCGACAACAGTGTCTACGAGGGTGCCACCGGTGCGGTGCTCGACGGGACAGACGCCGGGTTCACCTCGGCCTTCGGTGGACAGAGCTCGGGAGTCACCATCGAGTACCTGACCATCCAGAATTATCTGATGGGGGCGGGCAGCAGCGCCGAAGACGACGACGCGGTCAACGACGACCTCGGTCAGAACTGGACCATCGAGTACGACACCATCCAGAACAACGGGAGGCTTTCGGTCCTGAGCGGTGACGGGACCGTGGACAGCCCCGGGGGTGGGTATGCGACGGGGCTCACCACCGGTGACGTGCTGCAGTACAGCTGCCTGACCCACAACGGCCAAGGAGGCTTCAACGCCGGACGGCCCACCGGGGTGAACGGGAGCTTCGGGTCCGATGTCACCATCACCCACAACGAGATGAGCTTTGCCGGCAACATCGCCAGCGTCATCGGCAACGGGATCTCGCTCAACAACTTCTGCGGCTGCAGCGCCGGTGGCGGGAAGTTCTTCTTCCTCGAGAACTCGTCCATCACCGACAACTACGTCCATGACAATGCCGGGATCCCGGGCATCTGGGGTGACACCAACAACGCCGGCGTCGTCATCTCGGGCAACTACATCTCGCACAATGGCGACAGCGGCATCATGTACGAGGCCAGCTACAACGCGTTGATCGAGAACAACACCGTCATCGACAACGGCTGGGCCCGGGGAGCCCAGAACATCTCCCAGGGGGGTGGCAGTTTCCCCGAAGCCGGTGGCGTGTACGTGGCGGACTCCGGCGGTGACAGTCGGATCGCCGGTGGGAGCCAAGGCATCTCCACCCTCACCATCTCGGGCAACGCCTTCACCGACAACTGGGGTGGGGTCATCGTCTGGAACGATGCCAACCGGTTCTGCGGTCCGACCGGAGGTGGCGACGCCAACGTCTGCACCTTGGGGCCGAACGCTTCGGAGACCGCGTGTGTGAAGCCCGGCGACATCTTCACGCCCAACGCGAGCAACCCGGCCACGTACTCGCCCAGCTACTCCAGCGCGGCGGGGCTGTACTGGGACTGTCGCTACAACGCGAAGAACGTCCTCGTGAAGGACAACGTCTTCAGCTTGACCCCGGCCAATGTTCCGGGGTGTCAGGCGGGATCGCCCCACAACACGATGTACTCCGGAGAGTCGGGGTTCGCGAATGGCACCGACGGGGGCGAGTGCGGATTCGTGTCCACGGTGTCGGAGTTCGCATCGGGCTCGACCTGCTCGCCCACCTCGGGCAGCTGCACCGGGAACCCCTATGTCGGGACCGACATCGAGAACGCCGTGGCGTTCCACGAGAACAACGTCTTCTCCGACAACACCTACATCGGCCCCTGGAGCTTCCAGGCCCCGGAGGTGGGCGACGCCACGCTGAGCTTCGCCCAGTGGCAGGGCGCTCCGTTCCACCAGGACGCCGGCAGCACCCTGCGGGCCAGCTGAGGCCTCTACCGGGAGGGACCGGGTGGGTTCCGAGGGGTGTCCGACCCCCACCACTGGGAGTCGGTGGCGTCCGGCCACAAACTCCAGCTGAGCTGGGATTTCGAGTTGGGGCCCCGTTTTCTTAAGCCACGCAATGTGGTTGACGATGACTAGACGTGTTCGGGAGCAAGGGGAGCCGGCTCAAGGTCGCGGCCGCTTTGGCCAGCGCCCTTGCCCTCACCACGATCCTCGTGACGCGATCTTCTTCGACCCAGGCGCTGTCACCGTCGGTCCGGGCGCTGTTCAGCCAGGACTTCGATGCGCAACCCGTCGGAGCGGTGACGAGCGGCACGACGCTCCTCGGTTCCGCCGCGAACCGGTTCACGACAGCTGTCGATGCACAGCGGCTCTCGGTCACCTCGAGCGTGTCGGTGAGCGCGCCCAATGCGCTGAGCGTCTCAGCCGCGGGCGGAGGACAGGCCTACCTGGAGAAGCAGTACCCGGCGGGAGTCGGATACAAGACCCACAACCTCGTGCTCGAGCTCGAGCTTGGAAGGGACTTCTCCCTCCCCAAAGGAGGGCAGCTTTCCTTTGCCGAGGTCGAGGATTCCACCGCGTCGAGCATCGACTCGGTGTCGCTTTCCGTGCTGGCCGACAGGACTCTGCAACTGCGCTATCGAGACCACAGCGGTGCTCGCTACACGGTCACGAGTACCCAGGCGCTCACCCGCGGTTCATTCCACCGCATCGAGCTCGACGAGACCGTCGGAAGCTCCGGTGCTCTTGCCGTCTCGCTTGACCGAGCAAAGGCCGCCACGGCCACCGCTGTGGACCTCGGCACCGGCGGGGCGACCGTTTTCTCTGTCGGCATGGACAACGCACCGCACAGCGCTACGACAACCGGTCGGATCTACCTCGACGATGTCGCGACGACCGGGGTGCGCACGAACCAGGTAGCCAGTGACGTCGGCACTTCCACGAGCACGACCGACCACTCGCCCACCTCTTCCACCTCCCTGTCCGATATCGCCAACGCACGCGCATCGACGCCTCGACCTGGGTCGCGCGGCCCCACCACGACGACACCCACCACGACCACCACGACTGGGGGTTCGGGCACGGGGCCGCCGAGCTCGGCTGCGGCACTGGCGGTGTGTGGCACCTCGGTCCTGCACAATCCGAGCACGACGCCACCGGCGGGCGCAGTGGTGATCGCGGCGTCACTGGTCCCCCAGGACCCCGCCACTGTGGAGGCGGCCAACACGACCTACTGGTTCGCGGCCGCGCACTACTTCACGGGCAAGATCAACGCGGCCGACAACAGTGTCTACGAGGGTGCCACCGGTGCGGTGCTCGACGGGACAGACGCCGGGTTCACCTCGGCCTTCGGTGGACAGAGCTCGGGAGTCACCATCGAGTACCTGACCATCCAGAATTATCTGATGGGGGCGGGCAGCAGCGCCGAAGACGACGACGCGGTCAACGACGACCTCGGTCAGAACTGGACCATCGAGTACGACACCATCCAGAACAACGGGAGGCTTTCGGTCCTGAGCGGTGACGGGACCGTGGACAGCCCCGGGGGTGGGTATGCGACGGGGCTCACCACCGGTGACGTGCTGCAGTACAGCTGCCTGACCCACAACGGCCAAGGAGGCTTCAACGCCGGGCGGCCCACCGGGGTGAACGGGAGCTTCGGGTCCGATGTCACCATCACCCACAACGAGATGAGCTTTGCCGGCAACATCGCCAGCGTCATCGGCAACGGGATCTCGCTCAACAACTTCTGCGGCTGCAGCGCCGGTGGCGGGAAGTTCTTCTTCCTCGAGAACTCGTCCATCACCGACAACTACGTCCATGACAATGCCGGGATCCCGGGCATCTGGGGTGACACCAACAACGCCGGCGTCGTCATCTCGGGCAACTACATCTCGCACAATGGCGACAGCGGCATCATGTACGAGGCCAGCTACAACGCGTTGATCGAGAACAACACCGTCATCGACAACGGCTGGGCCCGGGGAGCCCAGAACATCTCCCAGGGGGGTGGCAGTTTCCCCGAAGCCGGTGGCGTGTACGTGGCGGACTCCGGCGGTGACAGTCGGATCGCCGGTGGGAGCCAAGGCATCTCCACCCTCACCATCTCGGGCAACGCCTTCACCGACAACTGGGGTGGGGTCATCGTCTGGAACGATGCCAACCGGTTCTGCGGTCCGACCGGAGGTGGCGACGCCAACGTCTGCACCTTGGGGCCGAACGCTTCGGAGACCGCGTGTGTGAAGCCCGGCTACATCTTCACGCCCAACGCGAGCAACCCGGCCACGTACTCGCCCAGCTACTCCAGCGCGGCGGGGCTGTACTGGGACTGTCGCTACAACGCGAAGAACGTCCTCGTGAAGGACAACGTCTTCAGCTTGACCCCGGCCAATGTCCCGGGGTGTCAGGCGGGATCGCCCCACAACACGATGTACTCCGGAGAGTCGGGGTTCGCGAATGGCACCGACGGGGGCGAGTGCGGATTCGTGTCCACGGTGTCGGAGTTCGCATCGGGCTCGACCTGCTCGCCCACCTCGGGCAGCTGCACCGGGAACCCCTATGTCGGGACCGACATCGAGAACGCCGTGGCGTTCCACGAGAACAACGTCTTCTCCGACAACACCTACATCGGCCCCTGGAGCTTCCAGGCCCCGGAGGTGGGCGACGCCACGCTGAGCTTCGCCCAGTGGCAGGGCGCTCCGTTCCACCAGGACGCCGGCAGCACCCTGCGGGCCAGCTGAGGCCTCTACCGGGAGGGACCGGGTGGGTTCCGAGGGGTGTCCGACCCCCACGAGGAGCAGTGGTGCCATCGCTGTACGGGTTGTGGCGGTGGTATCCTGGGTGTTTGGTTTGTTGGGCGGGACCGAGAACTACGAGACTGCCGCGCCTTTTGCCCCCGAGGCGCGACTCCGACCGATCGATGTGACCACCGGGAATATGGCCAGCGAATTCTTGGGGGACCAGGCGTCGCGGTCGGGACAACGCCGTCGCCCGCTCATCATCGCCACGATGTTGCGGGCGGCAGGGGCGACCGGGGTCCAGACCCACGTTCGAGAGGTGACGTCGTACTTTGCCACTCGGGGCAACGAGCCGCAGGTGGTGACGCCGATGTCGTGGGGTGGGCCACTCGCGGTGCCGGCCTTCGCCCCGAGGCTGGTCCTCGATCAGATCAGCGGCACCGCCGGGGTGGTCTGGTACCGCTTCTGGCATTTCCGTTTCCTGCGTCGCGCCCTTCGCAAGAAGCTTCCCGGTCTCGCCGAGGATGCGGTCATCTACGCCCAGTGCCCGTTGTCGGCCCGGGCCGCGCTGGAAACCCGCCGGCCCTCTCAGCAGGTCGTCGCGGCGGTGCACTTCGGGAGCTCCCAGGCCGACGAATGGGTGGACGCGGGAAAGATCCGTCGCGGCGGGCTCGTCTACCGCGCCATCCGGGAGACCGAGAAGCGTGTGCTCCCGAAGGTCGAACGCATCGTCTACGTTTCGTCGGCCTCGAAGCTCGAGCTCGAGCACTATGTCCCCGCCGTCGCGGCCGTGCCGGCCGCGGTGATCCCCAACTTCATCTCGTTGCACCGGGACAAGGAAAGCTCGTCCGACACCGAGCTGTCGGCCGACCTCGTAAATGTAGGTGGACTCCTCCGGATCAAGAACCACAAGTTCCTCCTCGAGGTTCTCGCCCACGCCAACCGGCTCGGACGGCGCTACACCCTCGACATCATCGGTGACGGGCCCATGGCGAGCTCCCTGGTGGACCTGGCGCGGTCGCTGGGCGTGGAAGACCAGGTGCGGTTCCTCGGTCGGCGCGACGACGTGCAACATCTCCTGCCGCGTCACCGTGTGTATGTGCATGCGTCGACCCGAGAGAGCCTCTGCATCGCCATCATCGAAGCCATGGGAGCTGGCCTACCCATCGTGGCGTCACCCACCAACGGGATCATGGAGCTGTTCAAGCCCGGTGTAGAAGGCTACGTCTGGGGCCTCGAAGACCCAGAGACCGCAACGCAGATCCTTATCGGGCTGTTGGAGGACAGTGCGCGATTGGCGTCGATGTCGAAAGCGGCGCGAGAGCGCTTCCACCGGGACTTCGACAGCACCGTGGTCGGACCTGTCATCGAGCGGTTCCTCATGACCGACTCCTCGGACGCCACAGGTGACCGGTCGACGACACCGAGCAAAGAGCACCGCGAGTGAGCCCCGAAGACCGATCAGCCGGGAACGCTCGCTGGTCGCGCGTCACCAAAGTGGGCGCCCGGCTCGGCATGAGCCCGGAGGCGGCCAGACGGGCGTCGGTGACGATGACCGACCAGTGCTTCGCCTCGGGCACCAACTTCATCGTGGGTGTCGTCGTGGCTCGTCTCGCCGGGCCCGCCGGGCTCGGGGCCTTCGCGCTGGCGTATGCCGCGTGGGTCCTGCTCAACAACCTCCATCGCGCACTGATCACCGACCCCATGGCCATCTCCCGGGACGTGCACCACGGGAAGGACACCGACACGCTCCGCCGGGGATTCGGAGCCGAGGTCTTCCTCGGGCTCCTCGCGACCGCGGTGTTCGTGCTCATCGGCGTCGTCCTGATCGTGTCGGGACAAAAGACCTTCGGAGACGGCATGTTGGCCGTGGCGCCGTGGCTGGTCTTCCTCGACCTGCAGGACTACTGGCGCTGGATCGGGTTCATGCAGGGCAAGCCGAGCAAGGCCCTCGTCAACGACATCGTGTTCGCCATCGCGCAGACCGGAGCCTTCGTCATCGTCTACGTAACCGGCGTGCGTTCGGTCTTCGCGGTGGTCTCGGCCTGGGGTGCCGGCGCGGTGGCCGGCGCGCTGTACGGCCTCTGGCAATTCTCGGTCCGCCCCGGCCTCCGAGGTGGCTACGCCCTGCTGCGCTCTCGCTGGCACCTGAGCAAGTGGCTGGCAGGAACGCAGGTCACCGCGTGGGGGGCGGGGCAGCTCTACCTGATCGTCGCGGGTGGGATCCTCGGGGCTGCGGCTCTCGGGGGGCTCAAGGCGGCCCAGGCTCTGGTGACCGGCCCATCGTCGATCGTGATCCACGCCGGGGGTAGCTTCGGGCTGCCCGAGGCGAGCCGCGCCCTGGCCGAAAAGGGATGGAACGCGCTGCGCCGAGTGTCGTGGTGGATCTCAGGCGCAGGGCTGCTCAGCGTGGGAGTCTTCGGCCTCGTCGTCATCATCGACGGCGCCCCACTCCTGCGGCTCTTCTACGGAGCTTCGTTCGTGCGGTACGAGCCCGCCGCCAGGCTGATGGCCGTGGCTTTCGTGATCAGTGCGTTCGGGCTCGGGCCCATCCTCACGTTGAAAGCCATGAAGCGGACGCATGCACTCTTCCACATCCAGGCGATCACCTTGGCGGTGTCGATTCCCGCCGTGGCGGTGCTGGCCGTCACCTACGGCGTGACCGGTGCCGCCGCGGCCGCCCTGTTCTCGAACGCGGCGGGACTCGCCGCCCTCCTGCTCTACGTCCGCGGTGCCCGGCGATCCCTCGGCCCGAACCTGTCTGTTCCCGTGATCGACACACCCGAGCTGGGCGAGGTCCCGGCCTCGTGACCGAAGAAGGCGCGGCGCCGCGCGCCCACTCGCAGGGCCCCGGTCGCGACGCTCCCGAGGCTCCTCGCCGTCCCGTGGTGATGCTCATCGCCTATTCGTGTGTCCCGGGAGAGGGATCGGAATCCGGAGTCGGGTGGACGTGGGCCAAAGCGGCTTCGGAATTCGCCGACGTCATCCTCCTCACCCACTCGAACCGCTTCCGGTCCGAGATCGAGACGACCGTCGCCACGCTCGGGCTCTCCATCACGCCCTGTTTCGTCGATCCCCCGTTGTGGCTCATCCCGTTGTTCAAGGGCAAGGTGCTCGGCACGCTGCAGTACTGCGTGTGGCAGGCCCTGGCCGGACGGGCCATCCGGCGCTACGAGCGCGACCACGTCGTCGACGCGGTCCACCATCTCACATGGGCGTCGGACTCACTGCCTTCGGCCTTGCTCGCCTCGCATGCACCGGTCCGGGTGTGGGGGCCCGTCGGCGGCGTCACGCGCACGGCGCGGGGCCTCTACCGGTACTTGACCCCGCGGGGAAAGCTCAACGAGATCGTCCGGGGCATCATGAACGGCATCATCCGCGCCACGTGGGGAACGTGGCTGGCACGGCACGCCACGCTCGTGGTGGCGCTCAACCAGGATGTCGAGGCGCGCTACCGCTCGGGACCGACGCCGGTAATCGTCGCATCCAACATGGCACTCGAGAGCGACGAGGTGCAGGCGGCACAGGCACCGGCGCCGTCAAACGCCAGCGATCATCGCGTTGCGCTCTTCGTGGGCCGCTTGGTCCCGCTCAAGGGGCTTGTCCTCGCGGTACAGAGCCTGCAACACGCCCCGAACTGGAAGCTCGTCGTCTTGGGAGACGGCCCGGAACGGTCGCGCGCCATGGAGTTGGCGACCCGAATCGGCGTCGAGGACCGCCTCTTGTTCCGAGGCGAGGTTCCCCGGGGCAAGGTGCTCGCCGCCTTCGCAACCGCCGACGCACTGCTGTTTCCGAGCTTCCACGACTCGGGCCCGTGGGCTGTCGGAGAGGCCACCTCGATGGGTTGCCCCGTCGTGTGCCTCGACACCGGCGGGCCCGCGCTCCAGGCGGGCCGCAACGCGCATGTCGTCACCATCGAGCCCGCGGCGACGTTGCCCCAACGCATCGGTGCACGCCTCGAGGGACTGTCGGGACGCGGGGTACCTGACGACACCTTGCGGGCGGACCGGATCCCCGGGGTGCTCAAGGCCTGGTACTCGAAGCCGGACGGATCTCGGCGCGCTGACGACACGAGCCGTGTGCCAGTGGTGGGTTCAGGTGAGCCCAACGATGACTAGGGCCGCAATCGGCAGCGTTCCCCTCGTTCCGGCTGGTTCGCCATAGCCCGGTATCCCCTGTGGAATACGCTCCCGACGCCTGGTTCGGGTCTCCCCGACACCTGTTACTCGGGCTCGACCATCCCTACGGTCGGGCGGTGCGACCACTCAGGTCGAGACCGTTGGCCGTGGTCTCGTCGCACCGGATGGTCGATCGCGAACCGGTACACCTCGAGGAGCTGCTCCAGGTTCGCGCCGGGATCGAACCGCGTGAGATAGGCGCGCCGGGCGGCCGCCCCGTACGCGGCGAACCGACCCGGATCCGCGTCGACGTCACCGAGCACATGTGCCAGTGCAGCCGCGTCCCCGGGCGTGAAGAGCACCCCGGTGCCTTCGCCGATGAGCTCGGGGAACGAGCCGTGGGCGGCGGCCACCGGCGCCACACCCGCCGCCATGGCCTCGACGGCTACGAGGCCGAAGGTCTCCTCCCACTGTGAGGGGAGGATCACGGCGCGCGCCCGGCTCAGCAGGGCGGCGCACCCGGCGACGTCGAGGGTTCCGACGACATCGACCTCGTCGCGCCCGGCCGACCAGGCCTTCACCGTGTCGGCGAGCGGACCGTGGCCGGCGATCACGAGGCGAAGCCCACCGGACGGAGCGCCGGCCGCGAAGCGCTGCCAGGCCTTCATCAACAGCGGGATTCCCTTGGCCTCGTCCAAACGGCCGAGGTAGGCGACCAGGTGCTCACGCTCCGGTGCGGGCACCGGTGCAGCGATCGCCGGCACCAGGTTGGCCTTGACGAAGGTGCGGGCCTGCGGGAGATCGAGCGATGCGCAGATGCGGCGCTGGGACTCGGATATGAAGACATACGCCGACACGAGGCTCTGCCAGGCCCGACGATTGACGGCCAACCCGACGGCGACGGGGATCGTCGCGGCGAATGACCCCCGGTAGCACCGGTGCGCCAGCGCGGGCAGCGCCACCGATCGACCCACGCAGTCATGGCACACGTTCCCGTCGCGATACAGGTCACCCGACGCGCACAACAGCTTGTAGTTGTGGATCGTGACGACGGCGGGCACACCCTCGTCCCGACAGGCATGCAGCACCGAAGGGCTCATGACGGGGAACGTGTTGTGGATGTGCACGACATCGGGACGGGTGTGGCGGATGGACTCCGACAATGTCCTCCGGACCTCACCGTTGTGAACCACCCGGGCCGGAAGCAGTGCGCGCTTGGAGACTGACCAGTGCTCGATGTCGTCGCTCAGCCGTTCGAAGTGGTCCACCGTGTGGCCGGCGACCTCGAGGGCTTGTGTCTCCTGGTCGACCACCCGGTTCTCACCACTCGGCGCGGCAGAGCGGTACCGGTTGTGGACGACGAGAACCCTCACGAGGAGAGGGCGGGCCTGCTCGTCCGGCGCATCGCCGGAAGCATCAGCAGTGACGAGGCCAAGGACAAGTCGAGGATGTACGTCGACACGTCACCCAAGCCGGTCTCGGTGTACGACGCGATGATGCAGTAGACGACGAGGAAGACCGCCACAGCTCGCGCCGGACCGCGGCGCCGCAACGCGGCGGTCACGAGCAGCGCCAAGAGGAACAAGCCGATCAGGACGTCACCGACCAAGCCCTGATCCTGGTAGGCGGCGAGCCAGCTGCTGTCGATGGACACCCCTTGGAAGGACTTGTTGGAGAGCCCGAGGCCGAACAGCTCCTGGGCCTTGCCCCGGGGTGCGTTCATCAACTTGTCCCACACCACCGTCCGTCCGGTCAGGTCGGTGAACGAGTTCTTCGTCTCGCCCCGCAAGAACCAGTGCGACGCCACCGGGAAGAACAAGCCGCCGCCCACGGCCACCACGATGAGGGCGATGGCGAAGACCTTGCGCACCCGGCGTCGCACCAGGAAAAGGGTCGCGCCCCCGATGACGACGGCGGCGACCAGCGCGACAACCGCTGTTCTCGTGTGGGTCAACAGAAGAACGAGGACCCCGAAGCTCACAAGTGCGATCGCGGCGTTTCGGCGCAAGGCACCGGACATCCACAAGATGATGCCGATGCCGGCCGCGACCGCGGCGTAGTGGGCCAGCTGGGTGGTGGGGATCGGCCAGACGACACCCGAGAGCCGCCCCGACTGGAAAGCCTTGCCCGGCGCGATGACCATCCCTGCCAGCGTGATCACGACCACCCCGACCAGGCAGCGCAGATGACACCGGAGCATGAGCATGTCGCGGCGTCCGAACCAGGGCGTGAGCAACCACAGCGTGCCGAGGAAACCCATCAGCCTCATGCCGCGGTACGCGGTGCCGAGATGAAGGGTCTTCACACTGACGACGAACGACATCACCCCCAGCAACGTCGCCAGGATCAGAAAGGCGTTGGGCCGGATCGCACCGCGTCGATTCAGCGACAGGGCGAGGATGAACGCAAGCACCAACGCCCCCTGGGTGATGGCCTGCCCTGCGAGCGTCGGGATCGTGATCAGCAAGGGCGACTTGCCGTACGACAAGACATTGAGGAACAGAAGCGCCCAGATCCATAAGACCCGCCGCTGAGCCTTCGCGTCTACCTCCCTGCTCCCGACACCCAGGTGCGGTGAGAGCTCCAACGTGCTCACGGCTGATGCGACGTTTTCACCGGCTCGCGGGGGACGCTGCGCAGACGCTCAGCCATGGGCGACGTCCAGCTGCGGCGTCCCAAGCTGTAGTCGTTGCGGTCGGCACCGATGAGGACCACCGAGTCGAGCCGCACACCGGCTGCTTGCAGCAGCTCCGCATTGGCCCGGACCTTTTCGCGGTCGGGGCGGCCTGCGGTCACGACGGCCACTGCTTCTTGGGCCCAGGGGAGCAGGTGCTCAGCACCGAGAAGGGGCGACAAGGTGGCCAGGACGAGCACGCACTTCCCGACAGGCACAGGAGCTTCGACCCACCCGTTCGCACTGGGACCGTAAACCTTCACCTCGTTGCCGTCGCGGCTATCGGTCTCGCCATTGCCGCTTTGTGCGACGGCGCCATTGGCGGCCGGCCCCGGCCGGTCCCGTTTGTCGAGGCCGAGCCGTGGCTCTCGGTACTTGCCGCTGTGCCGGGCGGTGCCAAGCCGAACAGTTTCGAAAGGACACCGTCGTCGGTGAAGTCCATCACGAGGACCTCTCGGCCATCGCGGATGAGCTCCTTGGCACAACACGCCACGGCGAGCGCGGTTGCTTCGTCGCTGTCGATCGAAACGACGGCCAAGCTCGACTGGCCTCCAGCTGTCTTGGCCCGCAGGTGCTGGGCCAGGCGCACGGTGTCGGGCTGCGGCTGTTCCATCTGGTGACGGAGTCGCAGCGCCGCGTGCCAACGCGGGCGATGGAACGGGCCGAGATTCAGCTCCACCGGTGCGTTCAGGTTCCAGGCGACCTCCTCGCGCCTCCGGACGCGATCGGAGACCGCCGCCGCCAGCACGGCGGCGCCCATACCCACCACGGCGCCGACGAGGAGACCCACGAGGCCGTCGGTGACGATTCTCTTCAGATGCGAGTGATGACTCGAGACCGCGGGAGCCAAGACGCTGCTCGATCCGATCTCTGTTTCGACGTTGAGATTGTCGGATTGAACCGTCTGCTGGATCTGCGCCTCTTGGTTGATGTCCTGGGTCTGCTCGGACTGAAGGGCCGTGATCGTGCCCGCCACCGATGAACCGGCTGTGTTCGGGCCCGATGGCAGGCCACGGATGAGTGAGCCGAGCTGCGTGACTTCCGCCGCAAGGCCGTTCTGCTGGGCATCGAGGGCCGAGACCGCGACCTGATTCTGACGCCGGTATTCCTGGGCCCTGAAGCTGAGGAAGGCAGCCGCCACCGCGTTGGCCCGAGCCGTAGCCTCGGACGCGGTCGGGGCCGTAACCGTGATCGTCATCACCTGGTTGCTCGGGGTGATCCCGCTGTACTGGCCCAGCAGGCTCTCGGCCGACTCGTGCAGGTGCAGCCTGCTCACGACTCGCTGCGCCACCCCCTGGGTCTGCAGCAGTGCCAGGTCCGTGGCCATGGCGTCTGCCACATCGACGGCCCCACTGTGCCCCAAGATGAGTTGTGTCGTGGCCGAGTAATTGGTCGGCAGGAAGTACGACGCGAGAAGACCCGCCACGAGTCCGATCGCCATGGTCGTCAACCACAATCGCCTACCCCGACGCACCGCCGCGTACAGCACCCGCAAGCTGATGAACTGGCCCAGGGGCTCTTCCGCGGTCTGCTCATCGGCGTCGGTCACCAACGCAGTGGCGTCGGGCGTTGGGTAGGTGGGCTCGGCGCTCATGGCGCGACCCGCTTGACCGTGGCCTTGGCATGTCCATTCGTCGAAGGAGCCACGTCGATGAACTGGGCCGGGAAGCGGCCGGTGGTCGGATCACCCGGGTCGGCGTTCACGATCACGATCCCGGAGATGGGCTGGGCACTGTCAGCTGCCGCCGCCGAGACCCGCGCCAATTCGTCGGCCGTCGCACACCCGGGCGAGATCGCCAGCCACGTGGTGCTCGACAGGCGGGTTCCTGGCCACAGGGGATCGTGCTGGTCGAGCACAACCGCGTTCAGGACGAGGCCCATCGGGGGCGGTTCGGACGCTTGGCCAGCGGCGCGGACCTGAAGGCCGGCGCGGCTGGGCCCTGACCCCGACGACAACACGGCCGCGGCGCGACGCAAGGCCAAGGCGCACTCGTGCTCGGTGTCGTCCACGAACGTGGTGGGGATCCCGAGCGCCACGGCATTCGCCGCCAGGTACGGGCCCAGCGCCAAGGCGGCGGGGTCGCCGGCCAAGGCGATGACCGTGACGTTGGACACAATCGGGCCGTCACCTCGCCGGCGCAACAACTTGCGCGTTGTCCAGGTGTCCTCGACGCTCGGCTCCCACCGGACGAAGAGCTCGATCCACTCCGCGCTCTGGCGTCGCTGTTCGAGTGTCACCGATGCCAGGACCGGAGCCCCGACGACGTCGACGATGTCGTCCCGCCGGCGAAGGCGCCGGTCGCGACGAATGGCGCGCAGGGCTCCGAGCGACCCGATCAGGAGGCCGACCAAGATGCCGAGGATCCCGTAGGTCACCGGACGGAGATGTGAGGGGGGCACGCCGGGCGTCGCCCCGTCGAGAAGGGTGGTGCCGGTCCCGCCGGCGAATGCGCTCGACTTCGTCTGCGCGATCTGGCTGTTGACGCTGTCGAGTTGGAGCGCCGCGTTCTGCTGCTGCTGCTCGAGGGTCGTCAACAACGAGAGCTGACTCTGCGCCTGGCTCGAAGAGGAGCCCTCGCTCTGGATGGCTGCGGTCGTACTATCGACCTCCTTCTGGAGGTCGGAGATCTGGCGTTGGATTTGCTGCGATTCGTTCTGGAGCGCGGTGGTGACACTGGGGATCGAGGCGGCGGCTCTTGTCGTATACGCGATGAACGCGTCCGCCACGCCGTTGGCAACCTGCTGCGCCTGTGCCCCGTTGGAGCCCTTGGCGGTGATCTGGAGGATGTCGGAAGTGAGGCTCGTGACCACGACCTGGTGCTGCAGCGTCGAGTACCCGAGCGGCGGCTTCAAGTGTCCCCCGGCACGATCGAGGATCCCTGGGCTCATGGCGATCTGCGCTTGTGTCCCGATGTCGCGCGTCGGTTGGCCGCTGGAGCTGAGCGACGACGGGGGCAGCAGGACGAGGGACTTCGAGGTGTAGAGGCCCGGGGACGCCAAGGTGTAGGCGAGACCGATGCAAAGGCCGAGCACGGCAAACCCGACGATGACAGCCCTGTGACGGAGAAGCGCGTTGAACCACTCTCGCGCGTTGAGAACCTGCTCCTCCACCCCATCTCCTTCGAACCAACGACCGCTGCTGGGGCGTTGGCACTCGATTTCGGGCACCTCGAGGAAGACCCGCCCTCATGCCGGTCGGTCCTGCCCCCCGAGACACCCGTTCACCTGGACATGGCGCGCCGACACGCATCCGTGCCGCAAGTTCGCGCTGCCAGTAGTCACGCTACCACTCCACTTGCCCTAAATTGGAGGGCACTCCGTACCTTATTCCTGCTGTTTTCGGGCCGGACGGGCCGGAGGGGTCGCCGGATGTGAGGTCGCCGCCGGGGTCACGCTCCGGGGTCAGGCTCCGGGGGGAACCAGGTCGAAGGCCAGCGACGTGTGCAGGTCCCGCGTGCCCGGCCCACAGCGGCCGACGCCCAAGAGCGTCGTCGTCGGCTCCTTGATCCCGAACGAGGCCGAATACCAGCCCATGACCGGATCGGACTGGCCCCGATGCGCCTCCCACACGAGGTCCTCGGCCAGCAACAGCAGGGCGCCGCGCTCACCGTCCGGCGTGGGCCACCGGAGCCGGGCCACCCGTCCATCGAGGTCGGCCTGGACGGCGGGGCCCAGATGCCACGCCATGCGAAGAGGATGGGATCCCTCGGTCGTGATGCGGTCGGTGACCTCGATGCGCTTCGCCCGGTGATCGAGGTCGACGCGGCGGCGATGGACCGCCGACGGGTCGAGGGCCTCGTACCCGTGGTGTTCGGCTGACCAACTCTCGAGCTCTGCGCCCGGGCCCGGGATCACCTCGGCGTCGACGCCGTGGGCGTGGCGGGTCCAGAGGAACGGGCCACCGGACTGCGACTGGTCCTGTCGTGCCAGTTCCACCGTGTTGTGGCCCAAGGTCGAGCGGAAATAGTGCCGCCACATCGGCTCCCCGTGGTAGCAGTACGTCCCGGGGTCGGCGAGGATGTCGACGCCGCCGTGGCGAACCTCGATCGACAGCGCATCGGCATGGGCGTGACCCGCGATCGAGAGATAGCCGTGGGGGCCGCCATCGCACCGGCACCAGATCTCGGGCTCGACGCCGGCCCCGGTCCGCAGAATGGTGAGACCCGCATCAGCGAAATGTGAGACGCGGAGCGCCGGGCGTCGCCCTACCCCGGCGCCCGGCGCGGCCAGCGGCCTGTTGCCGACCAAGGCGCCCACCAACGTGCTCGTGACGCCAGATGGACATGGCGGCCACCACCGCTGCGGCCCGAAGAGCGCAGCACCGGTGGCGAGCAACGTCTCCCACCGGTCCGCCCCAGGGGGGTCGAGCACCACGGCGCGGCCTTCGTCGCTGTCTCCCTGGCGCGGCGCGCGGCCGGTCTCGTCGAGAACCGACGCGGCGGCGTCGACCATCGTGGTCAGTGTCGCCACGCACCGCCCACTGAGGGGATGCCCCGACGCAGCGGCTTCGGTGGCGCCGAGGAGGCCGAGGTCGGCGACGAACCCGTGATAGTCCGACGCCTGCTCGCGGTTGAGGCCGCTCGGGAACGTATTGCGCTCGAGCTCGTCCTCGAGCAGCGCCGCGGCACGACCGCGCCAACGCGGGCTCTCGGAGAACCAGGGGAACGCACAACTCGCCACCAGCTGGCCCGCTGCTTCGGCGATCACGTGGTTGTTGGCCGACGATCCACGGCTGCGCAACGAGCCGAGATACCGCTGGTGCCACGAGACCTGGGCCACGGCCACGGGGTTGTCCTCGAACAGGGCGGCCGCCCCCGGCCATCCCTCGAGCAGGCGCCGGGCCCAGACCCACGTGATGAGTCGTAGCCCCACCTCGATCCCGCTCGTCCAGTGGACTCCGGACAGGAACGGGTTCTCCCGCCACCACGACTCGAGCTGCGCGGCGGCGGCCTCGGCGTAGGTGTCGTCGCCGGTGACGAAATAGGCTCCTGCCAACACTGTGACGTGCTGGAGCCGCGACAGCTCCCACAGTTGCTTCACGTTCCCGGTCTCGGTGGTGGAGCGATGATCGATACGGAAGGCGTAGCGGTCGTGCGGGGCGCGCCGACCCGTGACGGGATCGGCGAACCAGTCCGGCGCGGCCAGGTCGGAACGCATCACCCCCAGGATCTCCCCCCGTCCCTGTACCAACTGGTCGGCCGCCTCGACCAGGGCCCGGGAGACCGGAGCGGGAATGGCCTGGGCCGTCCCCGCGGGCAGCACGCCCACGAAGCCCGGGCCCACGCGGCGCGCCGCGCCCTCGAACGACTCCCCGGGGCGCACCTGGCGACGGGCCCATCCCCAGTGCAGGGCCTTGTCGTGCACGCGCCAGGCCACCTCATGAAGAGACATGGCGCGCAGGCGGCGCACGTACCACCGCGGTCGTGCGAGGTTCACAACGTTTCGGGTCGGCCGTTCGAAACGCTGCGCGTGACCGCCAAGGTGGCGTTGGTCGTGTCGAGGAGCGAGGCGAAGGCGATGGGCATGGGACCCCCCGTGCGCACGGCCGTCAGGAAGGCGCCGATTTGGTGGCTCTGCCCCTTGTCGATCGCTCCTCGCGCCCGGCGCACCTGCCGGCGTCGCCCGCTCCACAACGACGTCTGCCGGAAGTTGTCCAACCGGGCGCTGCGCCCCCCCGAGGCCACGTCGAAGATCTCCTTCGGATACCGGGAGTTGCCCACGGTCACGTACGAGATGGTGGCGAGCGACGCGTCGTCGAACCGGATGGTGACCTGGAGGTCCGAGGGGTCGCGCCCGGCCATGGCCGACACCTCGGTGGGGCGGGCATCGAGCCACCAGCTCACCGTGTCGATGAAGTGGCCTCCCTCGCCCGTGAAGCGCGAACCCTCGAGCTTCTCGTCGGCGTACCAGCTCCGTCCGCCGAGCTCGCCGGCGTTGACCGAGTACCGGAGCATCGCCCCCCCACCCGGGGCACCGAAGCGCTGGCGGAGATCGACGAGGAGGGGCGCGAAGCGGCGATTGAACCCCACCATGAGGCGGTCGTTCCCCGTTTCGCGCACGACGTCGATCACCCGGGCCAGCTCGTCGGACGACAACGCCAAAGGCTTCTCCACGAACACCGCCTTCCCCGCCGCTAGGGCCCGACACGTCAGGTCGGCGTGGGAGTGATGACGGGTCACGACGAACACGGCGTCCACCGTGTCGTCGTCGAAGACGGCTTCGGCATCGGTGCTCATCGTGGTGAATCCGAATCGGCGCTGGGCATTCACGGCGGTGAGAGACCGGGTCGTGGCGACGTGACGCAGCTCGATGGCCTCGTCGGCGGCGAGGTGCGGGAGCAGCGACGAGGACGCGTAGTTGCCCGCACCCACGAAGCCCAGGCGCACCTTGGCGCCGGGGGCGGGGCGACCCGCCGGTGATGGGACCCGCCGCGCCGTGGCGACAGAGGCGCCGGTGTCGTCCGACACCGTCTGCGGTGGCGGCGGTGCCTGCGCTGTCGGCGGTGTCGCCACCGGGACGTCGGCGGCATGGGGGTACTCGAAGAGGAAGCCGACCCCGGGCAGCGACCCGGAGCTCAGCCGGTCGTAGACCGACACGGCCTCCTCGACGGCGAAGGTGCCCGACACGAGTGCCCCGATGTTGAGCGACCCGCGCGCCACCAGGTCGACGAAGCACGCCAGGTTGCGGCGTTCGGTCCAGCGGACATATCCCATGGGGTAGTCGACGCCCTCGAGCTCGTAGCGGTCGTCGTAGCGCCCAGGGCCGTAGGACCGGGAGAACCGGACGTCGAGCTCCTTGTCGTAATAGGCGTTCCAGGGCAGGTCCAGGCGGAGCTTGCCGATGTCGACGACCCGAGCCCGGTCCCGGGCCAGGCGCGCCGCGGCTTCGACGGGCCCGTTGGACGACCCGCCTGCCGCCAGCAGGATGTGGTCTGCGCCCGTCCCCCCCGAGACCCCCCGCAGCACCCGCTCGATGCGGTCGAGCCCCTCGGCGCTCGGAGCGTCACAGGCGAGCGCCCCCGCCTGCTCCGCCAGCCGGCAGCGCTCCTCCACGCCGTCGAGACCCACCACCACCACACCCGACGCCACCAGGAGCTGGACCACGAGCTGGCCGACCAGACCGAGCCCGACCACACACGCTGCCTCACCCAGCTGCACCTCGGCGCGCCGCACCCCGTGCATGGCGATGGCGCCCACGGTGGCGAACGCCGCCTCTTGAGGGGCCACGCCCTCGGGGACCGCGACACAGAGGTTGACCGGGACCCAGTTGACCTCGGCATGCAGGGCGTGCTCGTTGCCGGCACACGCCACCACCTGTCCCACGGTGAACTCCTCGGCGCCGGCTCCCACGTCGATGACCACGCCGCACAGCGAGTACCCGAGCGGGGTGTAGGAGTCGAGCCGGTTCATGAC
Organism: uncultured Acidimicrobiales bacterium; assembly: GCA_963838775.1. GTDB lineage: Bacteria > Actinomycetota > Acidimicrobiia > Acidimicrobiales > UBA8190 > Chersky-840. Next base: position 16,458 of record CAWISP010000015.1, on the reverse strand, counting down.
CTTCTTGTAGGTGGCGACGGGTCCTTGCTGGGCCACGGTGTCGAGGACCTGGCGTACTTGCTCGGGCCGGGCCCGGGCTTTGCCGGCGAGCGACAGTTTGGCCTCCTGGACCTTCATCACCTCGGTGCCGGTCGAGATGAGCGAGTACAGCGACCGCACGAGCACACCCTTGGCGCGGCACACCGGCGGCGGCACGTCGAGCACCGTCAGCTCGCCGGACTTGTAGTTCTGGGCAACCTGTTTCATCGCGCTCCGCTCAACTCGCTACTCCCTGGTCCTCGGCATTGCGAAGCCATAATTCCATGGTGAGCAACTGCCAGATCTGCTTGGACCTGTCCTCGCGACCGGCCCGCTCGTCGTCGACGAGCCGGCGCACGGCGTCGCGGCGGAGAAACCCCGAGTTCACCATCTCGCCCGAGACAACCAGATCATCCACCACCTCGCGCAGGTCGTGGGCCATCCAGGCGCGCAGAGGTGCGCTGAACGACGCCTTGGGCCGATGCACAATCTCCTTGGGGAGCCATGCCTCGGCCGCCTCCTTCAAGGCCACCTTGCCCTTGCGCCCGTGCACCTTGGCCGACCCCGGGAGCGAAAAGGCGGCCCGCACGACCTCGGGGTCGACAAAGGGGACGCGTACCTCGGTGGAGGCGGCCATGCTGGCGCGGTCGGTGTAGGTCAGGTTGAGCCCGGGGAGAAACAGGCGCGCGTCGGCCAGGCACATGCGGTTCACGTGATCGGGCATGGCGTTGTCCTCGTAGACCTGGCGGTGCTCCTCGACGATGGCATCGACGTCATCCTCGCAGTCGCTGCTCACGAGGCCGGCCAGTTCGTCCCGGTCATAGAGCGTGTAGCTGCGGCGGAAGGCGGCCTCCTCGGGCAGGGCCGCGAAGGTGAGGAACCGCTTGGCCCAACGGGCGTAGCGCAGCCCGCGCCCCCCTGCGGTCACCGGCAGCCGTCCGACGGTGTGGCGGACCGTGGCGGTCACGGGGCCGGGGAGCCGTTGGTACCGGCCCGCCATGACACAGGCGAGGTGCTTGCGGTACCCGCCGAAAAGCTCGTCGGCCCCCATGCCCGACAGCAGCACCTTCACCCCAGCCTGGCGCGCCGCCTCACACATGAGCAGGGTGTTGATGGCGGCGGGATCGCCGATGGGCTCGTCGAGGATGTCGACGATTCGGGGCAGGAGGTCGACGATCTGCGGGGCGATCTCGATCTCGTGCAGCGTGATCCCGAACTGTGTGGCCACCTTGCGGGCGTACACGGCGTCGTCGGGCATGGCCTCGAGACGCTGGTCCTCGGCCCGGAACCTGATCGTGTAGGCGTCGATGTCGCGGATTGTCCCGTTTGGCCAGGACCGTGACGATGCTCGAGTCGAGGCCGCCGCTCAGGAAGCTCGACACCGGCACATCGGCCACGAGATGGGCGGCGACCGACTGTTCGACGACGGGCCCGAGGGCGATCGGCCCCGACGCCGCTGCCTCGGCGGCGACCTCGGCCAGACGCCAGTAGCGATGGACCACCACGTCTCCCCCGGGCCGCACCTCGGCCCAGGTCCCGGGGGGAGCTTCTCGACGCCTTTGATCGAGCAACGTTGGTCGGGCACCCAGTAGTAGAGGATGGACGCCACCATCGACGCCCGGTCGACCTCGAGTTCCTTGCCCACCGCAGCGACGACGGCCTTGAGCTCGGAGGCGAACACGAGCCCCGCCCCCCGGCGCAAGTAGTACAGGGGCTTGATGCCCATCTGGTCGCGCGCCAGGACCAGGCGGGCACTGCGTTCGTCGAACAGGGCGAAAGCGAACATGCCCCGAAAGCGTGCCAGCGCGTCGGGGCCCCAACGGCGCCACGCCTCGAGCACGACCTCGGTGTCCGACGCGGTGACGAACGTCACCCCGGCCGCCATCAGCTCGGCACGAAGCTCCCGGTAGTTGTAGAGCTCACCGTTGTAGGTGAGGACGAGGCCGTCCTTGGAGAACGGCTGGTCGGCGGCGGCACTGAGGTCGATGATCGACAAGCGACGATGGGCGAGCTCCACCGTGATCTGTCCCGGCGCGAAGCGGTACAAGCCCTCGGCGTCGGGGCCGCGGTGAGCGATGCGGTCGCTCATGACCCGCGCCAGCGCCTCGCCGTCGGGCTGCTGGTAGCAGCCCGCGATACCGCACACGGGCCTCAGGCCTCGGGCCCGCGGGCCACGACGGCGTCGGGGGCTCGCGACCCGTCGGCCACGAGGTCGCGATAGACCCCGACATAGGCCCGACGCGAATGGCTCCAGGCGAGCTCGTCCTCGACACGGGCCCGAGCCAGCACCCCCATCTCGGCGCGACGCTTCTCGTCGTCGAGGAGGTCCACGACAGCCCGGGCGAAGCCCTCCACCCCGTTGGGCTCGGCGTAGACCGCGGCGTCGCCGGCCGACACCCGCGTCTCGACGAGGTCGAAGGCCACCACCGGGATGCCGAACGCCATGTACTCCATGGTCTTGTTCATCGTCGACACGTCGTTGAGCGGGTTCTTGGGGTCCGGCGACAGACCGAGGTCGGCGGTCGACAGGATGGACCCCACCAGCTCGTCGGGCGCCCGTCCGGTGAACTCGACGGCATCACCCAATCCGAGCTCGTCGCGCAGCGCCACCAGCTCGTCGAAGCAGTCACCGGATCCGATCAAGGTGAAGGCGATGTCGTCGCGCTTCCAGGTGTGCACGATGGTGTGCGCCGCTCTGACCACGATGTCGACGCCGTCTTGGGGCCCCATCACGCCCAGATAGGCGACGAGGAACCTCCGGCCGCGCCGGAGCGACGGATCGGCGTCGCCACGCCGGAGTCGTTGCGGGTCGGGGCCGGTACGGACCACGACCACCTGGGCCGGGTCCTTGCCACTGCGTTCGATGGCGATACGCCGATAGGACTCGTTGGTGGAGATCACGCGGTCGGCGCTGCGATGCGTGGCCAGCTCGAGGAGTCGCAGTCCCCGGTACGGGAGGCGGTTGGCCTCGGGGAAGCGCGACTCGTAGAGCTCGGGACACAGGTCGTGATGGTCGAAGACGAACCGCGTCCCGCTCACGGCGCGCGAGGAACAATCCGAGCGGCCAGAAGATGTCGGGGGGGTTGCACGCCTGGAGCACGGTGATGCGGCGTCGGCGTTGCACCTTGGCGACCAACCACGCCGTGGCCAGAAAGGAGTACACGTACTCGAGGAGGAAGCCGACCATCCCGGCGCCCCCCGGGTAGGGACGGTACTTATAGAGGTGCACGCCGTCGAGCACTTCCTCGTTGGGGTCTCCCGGTCCCTTGGGACAGACCACCGACACTTCGAAGCCCTCGTCGGTGAGCGCCCCACACTCGAGCCAGACCCGTCGGTCGAAGGGGACGGGCAGGTTCTGGACGATGATCAGGACGTGGCGCCCCGCCGAGGTGCGTGTCACGGAGAAAGGCGGACGTCGGTCCCGACCCTCGGGCGCCAGCGTCCACAACCGAGGTCAACTAGCGGGAATCTCACGAAACGTTCTCCGAGGTCAGGAGGCTATAAATTCTTCAAAATAGCACACAAAGAACGGAATTGATCACCCTGAGCGGCCACGATTGAATACATGGGCGGGCAGAGAGAGACGGTGTGGGTACGCACGGTGAACAAGACGGATCAGCCCCATGCCCAGCGGGCGACGTGATGGGCCGGCTATCGGGTGGGGACATCGCAGCCGAGCAGGCAGCAGGCGTTGGCGCGGTAGACGTGCTCGAGCAGGGCCGGCTCGAGCCCCAGTCCCGAGATCGCCCAGCGGCCCGTCGGCGCCACCGCGTCCGGTGCCCCCGAGTACGGGAAGTACTCGTCGTCGGACTCGAGCATCTGGAAGTAACGGGCGTACTCCCGCGCGTCGACGGGGAAGACGTCGGCCCCGAAGAGCACCCGGTCGCGGTGCGTGGCGACGAGCCGGGCGGCGGCCCGGGGTTGACGTCCGAGCTCGGCACGCGCCGCGATGTCGATCCAGAAGTTCGGGTAGCGGTCGAGCATTCCCGACACCCACGCCAGGTTCTCGGCGTAGCAGCCGACGTGAGCTCCGATGAAGTTCGTTCCCGGGTGGGCGGAAACGAGGTTCTCGAGCGCTTGGACGAGCTGGTTGAAGGTGGAGATGCCGTGCTGCGCCCACGAGATCGACGGGTGGCGGAGGATCTCCTCGAGCCGTTCGTTGTGACGGTCCACGGGCTCGAAGAACGCCACGGGGTCGGCGACGTGGATGAGAACGGGCACACCCAGCGCTCCGGCGGTTTCCCATACGGGGGACAGCATCGGGTCGTCGGGCATGAGGAGACGACCCCCCACCCGCACCGTGAGCCCGAGATCCCTCCACACCTTGACGCCGCGCGCGCCCAGGTGCACCGAATGCTCGAGCGAACGAACGAGCTCGGACACGCCACCACCACCGTCGAGCACGGCCCAGTCGAGGTGGCAGAACGTCAGGAACCGGCCCGGGTGGGCCCGGTCGTAGCGCGCCAGATTGGATTCCAGCTCGTCGCCCCACCGGCCATCGAGGTTGACCAGCATGGCGAGGTTGCACTCGTCCATGGTGGCGAGGAGCGCGCCCACGTCCGGTGCCATCCAGGACCCGTCGGCGGTCAGCCATCGCCCCAGATGGGTGTGGACGTCGATGACAGGGATGCTCGCCGCCGGCGTGGGATGCTCACTTCTCCTCAGCATGCACGTCGGTTCGTAGCGGGTCAGCCGGGGTCCGCGTCGGCGCGCGGCGCGCACCTTGCGGGCCAACGGCAGAATGGCCCGGGCCGCTCGGCTCCGTCGGTAGGGGGCGGGCAGTGGTGGAGACGGCTCGGACATGACTCTCAATTCGGCGCGCTGCTGTCACGATGACACGGCTGGAGCGAGGCTCTCCGTCGAGCGGCAGGTTGTGCCCAGGATACGATGCCGAGGGCCCGAATCGTTCGACCGGTCCTCACGCCATGGCACGCCGACGCAGTGATGTCACGCTCGAGCACGGGGGGGGATGACGGGATGCCGGCGACGCCAGTGTGGTTCGGCCCTGCCGACCGTCCCTTGTTCGGGTGGTTCCACCAACCCGATGACGGCCGCGCCACGGGCGGCGTGGTGTTATGCCCGCCGGTCGGTCGCGATCATCTCCAGTCCCACTACGCCATGCGTCGCCTCGCCGTCGGTCTGCAGGCAATGGGGCTGTGCGTGGTGCGCTTCGAATACGACGGCACCGGGGACTCGGCCGGTGCCAGCACCGATCCCGGTCGCGTCGAAGCGTGGGTAGGGAGCGTGACGGCGGCCATCGGTGTCGTGCGGGAGTCCGGGGTGTCGCACGTCGCGCTGGTCGGAATGCGCATCGGCGCCACCCTGGCGGCCGAAGCGGCGCGCCGAGACGGCGGCGTCGACGAGCTCGTGTTGTGGGACCCCACCGTCTCGGGCCGTGCCTTTCTGAGCGAGCAGCGGATCCTCGCCGCTCTCTGGGTCGGCGCCGCCGAGGAACGTCAGGACGGTTCGGTCGAGATCCCCGGGCTGGTGCTCGAAGCCGACACCGTGGCCGGGTTGCGCACCTTGCGTATCGACGGCTCGGCGCGCCCGCTCGCCTCCGAGATCCTGGTCCTGACGAGGACCGGGGAGGTCGATGCCCGCCTCAACAACTCGCTCGGCTCCGCGCATGTCGAGTGGGCCCAGGCCACCGGGCAAGAAGCGCTCATCGACGCCGAGTCCCCGCACCAGGTGCTCCCCGACGTCGCCATCGATCGGATCGCCGCCTGGCTGGCACGGCACGCCGGCCCCGACGCCACGACGATCTCGGCCCCCGACGAAGGTGGGCCGGTGACGATGGGCACTCCCGGCACTGAGGTCGTGGAACGGCCCGTGTTCCTGGGACCGCTCGGCCTGTTCGGGTTCGTGACCGAAGCGCCGACACCGGCGCCGTCGGGACGGCCGACCATCGTCTTCTTGAGTGTCGCCAACGAGCACCACATCGGCCCCAACCGCTTGTGGGTGGAATTGGCACGGCGCCTCGCCCTCCACGGACTGCGCACCGTGCGCGTCGACCTGAGCGGTTTGGGCGATAGCCCGGTGCGCCCCGGGCAACCGGAATTCGTGTCCCGGACACCCCTGGCCTTTGACGACGTCGTCGACGTGGCCGAGGCGCTCTCACCGGATGATCCGTCCGACATCGTGCTGGTGGGCTTGTGCTCCGCCGCCTACCAGGCTCTCGACAGTGCCCTCGCGCTTCGTCCCCGGGGTGTGGTGGCCATCAATCCCGTGCTGTCGTTCCAGCCTCCCGAGGTGCTGGCCGGGGGCCCGCTGGATGAGCGCCGACGCGTGGCGCTGCCTCGGTCCACCGTGGTGCAGGCCTTCCACCACGAGGGGCCCCTCTCGCCCCTGCGACGCCGTTTTCCCAACCTCGGATGGCGGCTCCGGACCCTCATGGCCCCGAGACGGCGGCCCGCGGTGTGGCTCAAGGAATTGGTGGCGTCCAACGTGGACCTGTTGCTCGTGTGCGGCGACCGCGAGGCGCGCCCGATCCACCAGGGGGCCTCGGCGAGGACGCTTCGCCGGCTCGCCGAGACGGGCCGATTCCGCTTCGAGTTCATCCCCGGGCTCGATCACGGCCTATTGCGAGCTGATCACCGTGACCTGGTCTCGGACATGCTCACCGGTCACATCGTCGAGCGGTTCACACCCGTCGTGGAGGGGTCATCGGAACAGGCCCTGCTCCGATGACCGAGACGCCGACCCACCCCGGCACCCGGGGGTCTTCGTCGTCGGTGGCCGGCTTTCTCCGGCCCGTCCGACGCCGGCTCGTCGTGGCGGGTGCACTGCTCGGCGTCGTGATCCTGGGCGGGATCTCCATCGCCTTCGGCCCCACCGAGAACATCCTCGATCGATTCGGCTACGCGGTGATCCCGGACCAGTGGGACCAGCCCTTCTGGCAACATGCGTCGGTGCTGGGCGATCCGATCGTGGCGGTGGTGGGCGCCCTCGTCGCCGTCGTCTGGGTGTGGCGCCGTGACCGGCACCAGGCCGTCACCTGCGTGATCGTCCCCTTGTTGTCGGTGGCGCTGTGCGAGCTCGTCATCAAGCCGCTCGTGGGACGACAGCTCGGGGGGATCTACAGCTACCCGTCGGGCCACGTCACGACCGCGGCGGCGACGCTGGCCGACCTCGTCCTGGTGACGCCGAGGAAGTGGCGATGGCTTACCGGTACCGTCGCCGCGTGCGGCGCCGGTCTGATCGTGCTTGCCGTCATCGCCTCGCGCCAGCACTACCCGAGCGACGCCGTGGCGGCGCTCCTCCTCGTTCCCGCCGTCATGATCGCGGTCGACAGCCTGAACAGACCGGGGCTCGCCGCCGCCGTGCAGTCCATGCGGCGAAGCACCTCCCGCTCCTGAGCGAGCGAGCGAGGACCCCTACTCCGCCTTGACGCGAGCCCTCGACACGGCGTTGAACGCCCTCACCTCACCCCGGGGTGAGTCCGTGGCGTCGGTGCGCTCGAGGACCACGAGGCGACGGGCACCCGGTGCCAGGTGGAACCACGAGTCGTCGGGCCGGTAGCCGGGGACCTCCACCACCACCCACTGGGCGAATCGCCGCGTCGAGATCTCGAGCTGCCACTGGTCACCGGGGCCGGCGCTCAACCGGGTCTCAAGCCCGATGTCGGGCTCCAGGCTTCGACTGACCCCCCCGGGAAGATGCACCGCCTCGGCCAGCGCCGCGCCGTCGGGGCCGACGAGCGTGATGGCCACCACGTCATGGGCGGGAGGGGTGAAGCGGTAGGCCCAGTTCAAGTCGTGAAAGGCATCGAAGAGGGTGGCCGCGTCGACGGCCAGTCCGCCCCGGGCCGGCACCACGACCGGGCGCTCCCCCGTCTCGACACGCAATTCTCCCCGGACGAAGAGCTCGATGCGCAAGACCCCGTCGATCTCGGTATCGGTGTCGTTGACGAGGTGGACGCGCAGGCCGTTGAGACCTTCGTCGGTGAGCAGGGCCGCCACGGGACGCATGACGCGGCGCAACGCGAACCACGGCGCCTTGGGACGGCCGAGCGCGTCGATGACGCCCCATCCGGCCCCGGGCCGGAGGTCGCGTAGCGCCAGGACGAGCGCACCCGCACACGTGGACCCGGGCCGGCGCCATTCCGACAGCACCCGCTCCATGAGCGTGACGACCGTGGCCCGTCCGAGGTCGAGGGCGCGCTCCGCGTCGCGGTAGCGCAGGAGCACGGGATCCGTCTCGAACAGCTCACGGAGGTAGATGCCCTGCATGTCCTCGAGGTCCCAGGACCGTCCGGCGTCGTGGTGCACGGCGAGCTTCCACGCCGGATCGTGGCCGGCGCGCGTCGGTCCCCCGCACGCGTCGTCGATGGTGCTTCGCTCCGGTGGGGTCGCGAACGCCAAGCACTCGGCGGCGAAACGGACACCGGCGCGCCGGGCGTCCTCGACGGGCCGCAGGTATCCGCCGATGCCGAAGTAGTGGCTCACCCCGGTGTCCATCCGACTGGGCTCATAGCCCCCGGTCGGGTTCGACGTCACATAGGGCACGCCGGGAAGCAGCCGCTGCACAAGGCCGGGGATGAGATCCTCGAGCACGGGGCAACCCCACCGGGCCCGGGGGACCGACAACATCGATGCCTGCTCCTCGATCTCCTGGCCACCGCACACGACGGCCAATGCCGGCCGGCCCCCCAGCGACGAGAAGACCTCGGTGAGCTCGTGCTCCATCTCGGCCAGGAACTCGGGGGTGTCGGGGGGGTCGCCGAAGGCGAGCATGCAGTCCTGCCAGACGAGCAGGCCGAGCTCGTCGCACCGGTCCCAGAAGGCGTCGTCCTGGTACACACCGGTGCCGGGGAGCCGCACCATGTTGAGGTGGGCGCGGCGTGCCAGATCGAGCGTGTCACCGACGGCACCTGCCTCGGGTGTCAGCGACACGGGGTCGACGGGCATCCAGACCGCGCCCCGGCAGAACACGGGGAGGCCGTTCACGACCACCTCGAAGGCTCCGCCTTCCCGCTGCACCTCGATGGTGCGGAACCCCACCTTGCCGAGGTCGAGCACCGTGCCCCCGACCTCGACGGTCACGCCGTACAGGGGCTGGGCTCCGTGGGTGTGGGGCCACCACCGCTGCACCCCGGCGATACGCACCGTGCCGTGCAGGACCGTCGTGTCATCCTGCACGTGGGCGTGGAGCGGCGCCGTCTCCTCGCCCACCCGGAGCACGGCGTCGGCGCCGCCGGCCCCCTCGATGCTCAGGTCGAGCTCGACCAACCCGTCGTCGCCGTCGCAGGTGGCGACCAGCCGGCGAGAGGTGATCGAGAGCGTGGGTTTGCCCGTCAGCGTCACGGGGCGCCACGGCCCGACCGGAGCCGGGGTGGCGGCCCAACCCGACAGTCGCCCCAAGAGCACGGTCCGGAACCAGCGCAGGTTCTGTTGGTCGAAGAGCGACGTCTTCCAGCGCGGCCGGGGTCGCCGTTGCTGCAACGCAGCGCCGAGCGATGCGAAGCGCACCACGAGCTCGTTCTCGTCGTCGAGGTGGCTTATCTCGACCGCGTGCGATCGGAACATGTTCTCGCTGTGCAGAAGGTGCTGCCCGTTGAGCCACACATCGGCCAGCGTGGCGAGGCCACCCAGATGGAGCGACCACGGCCCGTCGCCGGGATCTCGGTGAAAGGTGCACCGGTACCACCAGTCCGAACCGTCGTAGTCGCGTCGGTCGGCGTCGTCGGCACCGGCCGCCCGCAGCGCTCCTGCCGCCGTCCCCGGCACCGTTGCCGGCCACCACGTGGCGGCGTGGGAGGCGAGCGGGGCGGGGTCCTCGACGTCTCCCGGCGCCGTGGCACACACGTGCCACGGCGCCGAGGCGAGGAGATCACCCTCCATAGCGCTCGGCCAGGCCCGCCATGGCCTCGTCCCAGTCCGCCGCCATCGGGTCGAGGCATTCGTCGAGGTCGAAACGCCGCCCGCGCGCGGCGCGGGCCAGTCCGATCTGCAGGCCCTTGGCCGCCGAGGAGATGGCACGGAACCGTTCCGCTATCGGGTTCAGACCACCGCCGTCGTGCGCGTCGAGCCAGTCGACGAACGTCGCCGCCAACTCGGCGTTGGAGCCGCACTGGCGGCACGTGCCGAAGGCGTAGCGGTGGAAGGTGTCGAAGTCCTGGGCCCCCAACCACGGCAGGTCGTCGGAGAGCCGTTTCTTCATGCGCAGCAGGGGGTTGGTCGTCGGCCGCCGCGCCACGTGCTCCCGGGTGAGGATGCGGACCGGGCCGAGGAGCTCGTCGCCGTCGTGCCCCACTTGTTCGAGCTTCACGACCTCGACATATGGGGGGAGCACCGAGGGCGGGTCCTCGTAGTCGCCCACGCGCAGGATCCCGTCGAAATCGTCCCCCTCGAGCTCGAAATAGCCGGCGTTGTGGAAGTACCCGAGGCGCCGTTGTTCCACGTCCAGCATCTGGGGGGCGATGGTCGTCTTCTGGTGCCCGTCCCGGTAGGTGACGCCCTCGGTGTCGGGCAGGAACCAGGCGTCGACATCCACGGTCAGGAGACGGCCGAATCCGAGCTGCTCGGCCACGTGGTCGACCAGCGGTCTCCACACGTTGAGCTCGGCCACCTCGAGTCCGAACAAGAGGCGAAGGTCTGACGTGGGGTACTTGAACATCGCCCACTGGTCACCCTCGAAGTCGCTGCTGAGGCTGAAGGCGGCGGCGGCAACGGGATCGAGGTGCAGCGCATTGAGCACCTCGATCCACAGGTCCACGTAACAGTTGGTCTCGGACCATTCCCTCTTGTCGGTGTGCAGGGGGTGCGGCACATACGTCGCCGCGTCGATCCCCAGCACTTCGATCCTCATGGCCAGAGCTGACTCCGCACGGTGGGAGCCCAGCGGTCGGGATCGAGACCGTGGTCGTGCAGCAGCGCCAGCGTGACGCGGTCGACCCCGAAGGCGACGCACGCGCTGTGGGCAGGGTCTCCGTCGGCGGTCACGATGTCGAAGGGGGTGGCGAAGTGGTCCCGGTGGCAGTTGGCCGACATGATGGCGGTCGGGTGCTCGGTCGAGCACACCGGGGTCACGATCTCCATCTTCAGGGCCTCGTCGAGCTGGTTGGCGGCCAGCATGCCGCCGAGCCGCCCGAAGAAGGGGTCGTTGGCCGGGATCGCCTCGACCTTGAGGCCCAGGCCGGCCAGCACCTCGAGCCCCCGTTCCAGACCGCGGTCGCGGTGGCGCTGCGCCTCGTCGGCGTCGCCCACGTAGACGTACTCGTGCATGCGGAAGGCCTGCATCCGGGTCGGGTCGATACTCGGCTCACAGCGGAAGCAGTACCCGTTGACCTCGAATCGCCGCCCCCCGTCGGGAAGGCGGCCCGAGCACATCGGGTACACGGGATGACAGGTGGCCGAGCACAGCACCACCTCGGCCGGGACGAGCGCCTGGGCCCAGTCTCCGCCGTCGTCCACCAACCCGATGAGCTTGGCATGGTCGCGATCGGTGCCCCGGAAGGTGTGCACCGAGCCCATGAGGTCGGGGAACGACTTCAGATAATCGGTCTTGTCGAAGACCCAACGGGCCATCACGGGAGGGAAGAACACCGCCTCGACAGGGCGGTCCACCATCGAGCCCGTGACGAGCCGGTCGATGCCGGCCACGATGGACTCGTAGCGCGACGACCGCCCATAGACCCCGTCGACGCCGGTGTCGACGAGGAGACCGGCGTCAAAGAGCTCGGAGCGAAACGACTGGTAGGGATCGGTGTCGGTCATACGTCGTCCCAGGGCACGAGGAGCATCTGGGCGTTGTTCGCCAGGATGCGGTCATTGTTGACCATGAGTGCGGCGCCGTGGGCGTCGCGCAGCAGACGGCCGAGGCTCAAAGGCGAGTCGTGGCGGTATCCGGCCATCCCGCAGATGGTGAGGGCGCCCGTGACGATGTCGACGACGAGCCGCGACGCGGAGACCTTGAGGGAGTTCATCCTCACCGCGAAGTTCATGGCCATGAGCGCCTCGGGATTGTCGTAGCGAGCCTCGTACTCACGCACCCCCGCGGCCACCAGGTCCTTGAGCTGCTGGTGCTCGAGCATGAGCTCGGCCAGGCGCAGTGCCGATGGCGGCGCCGTGCCCGGCTGCTTGCGGGCCTCGCCCCGCACGAAGCGCCCGGCCTTCTCGATCGCGGCGGCGGCGATCCCCAGCCACACCGAGCTCCACAGCACGTGCGAGATAGGCAGCATGGTCCGCGACGAGATCTGGGCGAACGGATCGTCGAGGACGGCGGACTCCTCGCCCTCGGCGGTCAGGCGGAACCCAAGGCTGCAGGTGCCCCGGAACCCGAGCGTGTCCCACCCGCTGACGGGCTCCAGCTTGAGGTCTTCACGCCGACACAGCACCAGGACCTGATCGTTGGGGGCGCTGTCGGGGTTCCGGCGGGCAGTGACGAGCACGGCGTCGGCCTGCTCCCCGTAGGAGATCACCGGGGCCTGCTTCTCGAGACGGAAGTGCCCGTCACTGCGCTCCACCGCGCACAGGCTCGTCCTGATGTCCCCACCGACACCGATCTCGGTGGTGGCCGACGCCAGGAGGAGCTGCCCGGCACTGAGCTCGTGGAGATAGTCACGGTGCGCCGCCGAGCGGCCGTGGCGCACCAGGCAGGCCAGCTGCATCAAGTGCATGGCGTAGATCATCGCCGTCGAGGCGCAGTGCCGGCCCAGAGCCGACACGGCGCCGGCCACGGCATCGACCGACGCGCCCTTCCCCCCGAGCTCGGTCGGCACGAGCGCGTCCATGAAGCCTTCGGCGCGAAGTGCATCGACCGCCTCGGACGGGAAGCGGGCCAGCCGGTCGACGTCGTCGGCAGCGGGACCCGCAACCTCTACGCCGATGCGCTGCGCCTTGCGAGCAAGCTCGGCTGCGACTTCAGGACCGGATGCCACGTCAGGGGGCAGGCGACCCGACGAGCTCCATGACCGCGCCCCTGATCGCGGAGACGGATTCGAAGGTGCTCCGGCGGAGCATGCGTTGGGGGAACTCGATGTCGAAGGCCTCTTCGAGGCCGAGGACCACGTTGACACTGGCGTGCGACGTCATGCCGGCATCGAAGATGTCGTCGTCGTCGCTGAGCGTCGAGACGTCGACCGCGAGCTTGGCGAACTCGGCCAACACGCTGCGAATCGAGTCGTCGATCTCCATGGTCTCGCTCCGTTCCCTGCCGTCGACTCGGTCCTGGTGCTCGGTACCCGAGCACGTCGTGCCCTTATGAGCGCGACCACCTCACCGCCCAAGTCTCCCGTGCGATCGGCTCAGCAACTGCTTTCTTCGGTCAATTCTGCCAAAGGCGCTGCTTCTAACGGTACGGATGGGTGCATATTCCTGAGGAATTCCACCGAAGCGCACGTCGACGAGGTCCCGAAGCCGCCTCGCAGGCAAAGTCAATAGGCTCCGCGACTCCTCAGGACCGACGCCGGTGTGTGCCAGAGGATCCTGAGGTCCCACCACATCGACCACGACGCGACGTAGAGGTAGTCGAGCTGGCGGAGCTCGTCGAAGCTGAGGTGGTTGCGGCCCGAGATCTGCCACAGGCCCGTGAGCCCGGGGCGGACCTCGAACCTGCGGGCCGCCCACCCGTAGATGTGCTCGGATTCCGACTCGATGAACGGCCTCGGGCCGACGAGGGCCATGTCACCGCGCAGCACGTTGAAGAGCTGAGGGATCTCGTCGAGGCTGGTGCGGCGTAGGAACCCGCCGAAGGGGAAGATCCGGGGATCCCGACGCATCTTGAAGGTGGGGCCGTCGACCTCGTTGAAGACGGTCAGGCTGTCGCGCTCGCTCTCGGCACCGACCTTCATGGTCCGGAACTTGTACATGGTGAACCCGCGCCCGTCCCGACCGACCCGCTGTTGGCGGAAGAGCAGAGGCCCCGGCGAGCTGAGCTTGATGCCGATGGCGATGATCGCGGCCACCGGCGCCAGCAGGACCAGGCCCACCAGGGCTCCCACCACGTCGAGGGCCCGCTTGATGAACGCCGCCGCCGGGCTCAACTGGGCCGGCGCCACGTCGATGACGGGCAGCCCGCAGATGTCGTCGACCTGGGATCGCCACGACAGCAGCTCGAAGTACCGGGGCACGATGGAGATGGCCACGCTGCCCTGAAGGGTCCGCAACTGCTCGAGGGTCTCAGAGGGATGGGTCTGGGAGAAGCCGATCAGCACCCGGTCGATGTCGAGCTCCACGCACAGACGAGACACGTCCGCGATCGAACCGATCGACGAGGAGCCCGGCACCGGGTTGTCGTCGACCGAGCCCACTAGTTGGATTCCCGAGTCGTCGGCGAAGTAGTTGCGGATGCGCTCGACCATCATGCCGCTGCCGACGACGAGGACCCGGCTCCCCCGCCGCTTGCCGTCGCGGGCACGGCCGGTCCGCAGCCACCACCACAGGGCCCGCCCGGCGGGAACGGTGGCGACGGCACACAGCGCCATCATGAAGAGGGGGGCGGGAGAGATCTCGGCCGACCCGATCAGCCGGTGTTGGAGCGAGCTGATCCCCAGCGTGATGATGCCGCCGACCGCCATGGCGTTGACGAGGCTCCCGAGGTCCCCGAACGACCCGTGCCGCAACCGGCGGTAACGCTGCCGGTAGAGCCCGTAGACCCCCAGCATCGCCAGCGCGACGAAGGGGAAGTCGATGTCCTGCACGACGTTGCGCCAGAACCGGTTCAACGAGTTCCCCGAGATGTGCGAGATCACGGCCAGGATGAGCAGCGCCAGGACGAGGCTGGCGACCAGCGAGACCAGGTCGACCACGACGATGGGCCACGCCCGGCGGAAGGACCGGCGCCCCGCCGGATCCGATCCGACGACGGGGTGGAGCCCCGGGGAGAGGATCTCGTCCGCCGACCGACGCGTCGTCGTCGGCGCGGCCGACGGACCGAAAGCCTGGGACTGGCCTCGTACGTCGGAGCGCGTCGACTGGTCGTCGGTGCGGATGGTCATGCCCTACCTTCTTCTGTCTTCCTTTTCCGTGGCCCCGCCGTCGAGAAAGGGCTGCTCAGTTGGCTGACCGGTTCGTCCTAACACCTTCTTCTGTCTTCTGTTTTCGTCAATTCGGTGTGCAAACCGTGCACACGTGGGAAGGCATATTTGCCCCCCAATTTTCGCTAGGTTGCCCGCTCTCCCACCCCGCCTGGGCAGGACTTTACCACGACCCGTGATTTATTCCCACTCAAAGTCCTAACGTTTTGCGAGCAGATTCGATCGACGCCGCCTGGCTTCCCAGGCGAGCACAGACGGCAATACAAAGAGATACTTGCCTTCAATCCGCTCCGCCAGTCATCCCGCCCTAACTGACCAGGATATTATCACGACTCGTGACTCGCATCCACTCAGAGTCACCAAGACTTGGCCAGCTCTCTCCGACCTTGTTCCAATTCGCGTTCGTGCTGGTCACGAGCAGCGTGACGGGAACGCGACGTCCTCATTCACAGGCGGGTAGAGCCCTCACGCCAATGAACAATTGAGGAAGCCTCAACGCCCGGTGAGTGTCCCCCGCGGCCCATGTTTGACGATGGCAATCGTGGCAAACAGGTGTCGAGGTCAATGCTCCTCTCCGCCTGGCTACCGACCTTGCTCGCAAGCATGCGAGGCGGCAGATGAACTCTCTGAGGAGTCTCGCCGGTCACCGTGTTCCCGACGTCGCATGCCTGCAACGCGATGGTGCTGCTGCGGGCATGCACCAGGGCTTCGACAGAGAAGGCAAAGATCTGCCCACCTCCCACGCCGGCGACTGGGCCATCGTCACCGGGGCGGGACGGCGACGAGCCCCGACCGACGGCTTGTCAAGACAACGTTCCCACACATCTCCCGGACGGGCACCAAAGACGACGGAGAAGATCGGGCGCCGTTCACACCTTCACACAACGTCGACACAACAGCCCCGGGTATCGACATACCCACGGTTACGATTTTTGACGGTGGGGGCACCGAGCCGCATCGTGCGGCCGTCGTCGCTGACCGGTGAACGCCGCGTCGGCTCGCCCGACGACGGACCGAATGTGACGTCGAACACCGTCGCGCCCGTGGTGCCGTCGACCGTCACCGAACCGGAACCACCCCACTCCGAGACCCCGGTCGGCGCCGCGCTCCGAGGGGTGCGGATCATGAGGGAGCTCTTCGGCGCCGACCGCGGCACGGGGAAGCGCAACGGCCGCTCGGAGCCCTGGACGAAGTGCGTGTGCAGTCGGCGCGGATCGGCGTGGCGTCGACGGTGGCGGTGTTGCTCGTCCTTCTTCTCTACGCGCTTCTTCCCGGGCACTACCCGATCTCGCGCGCGCCGTTCTTCGCGCTCATCGCCGTCGCCATCGTCGGGACGATCCCCATTTCGCTGCTGCCGTGGAACGCTCTCACCCAACGGGGGCTGGTGCTCCCCGTGCTCTACACGTGGTCACTGTTCGACATCGCCCTGGTGTCCTTCGGCATCGACCTCACGGGCGGGATCCATT
>CAWISP010000014.1:0-6902 GCA_963838775.1 uncultured Acidimicrobiales bacterium | reverse complement strand
CTAACGTCGGCAATGGTGTGGCAGACGGCGGTGAACCCCGTCGTGGCGCTCGAGCTCGTAGCCTCAGGCGCGTGGTCCGGTGCGGGTGTGCTCGGCCCCGAAGCGTTCCCCGCTGATCCGTTCCTCGAGCTCCTCGTCGATCACGGCGTGCCGTGGGGACTCGACGAACGAGAGCCCCGGCGCTCTTGACCTGATCCGGTCAGGGACGGGCGGGCTCATCGGGCCAGGGCGGCATCTGAAACGGGGGCTCCCCAGCGTCGAGGTCACGCAGGGCGTGCTCGAGCACGAGCTCGGACAATTCGGCCGCGCTGGCATCGAGGATCCTGGTGTTGAGCGCCACCCGGCGAGCATCGGCCTCGGCGACGGCGAATTGCTGCTCGAGGCGACGCCGGCGACGAGTCCAGTGCAAGATCCCGGCGGCCGCGGCGCAACCAACAAGCAGTGCTTCTGCGGCCAGCGCGAACGCCAGGGCCGTGGTCACCCCCCCACCCCCATCGCAACCAATCGTACTGCGGATCGACGCCTTCGGCTCGGGGCCGCACTCGGCCCCGGATGCTGCTCAGCCCTGCCAGTCCTCGGGGGCGGGAACAACGAGAACGGGCACCGTCGAGCGGTGCAGGAGCTTGTGTGGCACCGAACCGAGGATCGCACCCACGATGGGGCGCTCCCCACTCCCGCCCACCACGATGACCCGCGCCTGGCGTTCGAGCGAGGCCTCGAGGAGCGACTCGACCGGGCGCAGGGCGGCCACAATTGGCTCCACCACCACCGACGGGTCGATGGCCTTCGCCTCTTTCACCCCTTCAGCGAGATGGTCGCTCCCGATCTTCTCGAGCTGGTTCTTGTAGTCGGCGGTCTCGCCTCCCATCGGGTTCGGCTCGTAGCCGAAGACGACTGTGAGCGGGGCGTCGAACGCCTTGGCGACGGCGACCGCCACCCGCAGGGCGGCTTTCGACCCCGGCGATCCGTCGTAGCCCAGGACGATGTCGCCAGCCATCAGTCGGTCACCGGGGTCACGCCCGGGGTGAGCGGCGGGGCCGGCGAGTCGACTGTATCGGCCGACTCCCGATCACGCCGGAAGAAGTCTGGGTGGCGAACCATCCAGATCACCATGAGGGGCAGCCCGACGAGCAACAAGCCCACACCGAGAACGAGCGGCGGACCGAGGCCCTTCTTCACGTAGAAGTGCTCGTGCAGGAAGGTGAAGTTGAAGTGGATGAATGGCAGCCACGCCTGATTTCCAGTGGAGGAGTTGATGGGGTTGGAGTAGTAGAAGACGGCGACCACGAATAGGACGGTCAAGATGACGCCGCCCAGGAACGGCGCGAGGCCGATGAAGATGAAGTTCTTCACGCTCTTGAAGATGTGGCGGCGGTAATAGAACACGCAGGCGAACCCAGTCAGGCCGTAGTAAAAGGCGATCCCGAACCCGAGCGCGAGGATCGAGTTCTTGAGAACGTCGTTGGGGCTAATCAGCGTGAGGGCCACATACCACACAACCGAGATCGCCCCAAACATCAATGTGGAGAACCCCGGCGACAGATACTTGGAGTGGATGTCGGCGAATCGGGCCGGGAATGCCTTGTGCACGGCCATCGACAACGAGGAACGGGCCGCCGGCAGGATTGTGGTCTGCGTGGAAGACGAAGCCGAAGTGAGCACGCAGATGATGAGCAGCTTGTTCCATGGCGATCCGAGTACCGCGGTGCCAAGAGCGTTCAGAACATCGTTGTAATTGTTTGGGTTGGCGAGGAAGCCAGCGCCGTGGAACGACTGGGCGGCGACCGACACCACGACGTAGATCAGGAGTAACACCAGGGTGGACATCAGCGCGGCGCGGCCCGGAGTCCGCCGCGCGTCTTTGGCCTCCTCGTTCACGGTCACGGCGGTGTCCCAACCCCAGTAGATGAAGACCGCCAACAGCAGGCCCGCCGACAAGGCACCGACGGGGTGGATCCTGAAGGGGTTGAGCCACTCGAAGGACGGCCGAATGTTGTGGGCGACATGGCCGCCGTAGACCTTGGCCAGAGCCACGACTGCGAAGACGAAAAGGATCACGATCTCGGCCCCCAAAAGGGCCACCTGCGTCCGAGCCGACAGCTCGATGCCGATGAAGCAGATGGCCGTCATGACAACAATCCAGACCACTCCCACGAACGTGACCCAGAATCCCGACGAGTTGGCCGCGATGCCGTGGGCGCCGAACAATGAGAACGTGTAGACCCCGGCGATCGAGGCCAGGTTTGGCATGACCACCAGGTCAGTGACGAGGATTGCCCAGCCGCCTATCCACCCCGTCTTGGGGCCGATGGCTCGAGTCACCCATGTGAAGGTGGTACCGCAGTCCGGGTCGGCACGGTTCAGGTAGTAGTACGCGGCGGCGATGAAGAGCATCGGCACAAACGCCACCAGCATCACCGCCGGCGACTGGATGCCGACGACCAGGGCCACGAACCCGAGGGTGGCCGCCAGGCTGTAGGCGGGGGCGGTGGAGGCGACACCGATGACGAGACTCGAGACCAGACCCAAGGCTCCGGGCTTGAGGCCCTTGCCGCCCGAGGGTTCGCTCGTCGGCCTTGCCCCCAGTTCCCCGGAGTCTGCGGTCGTCGTCGTCAATTGACCCCCTCCCCCGTCGCGCTGCGAGCATATTCGCAGACGAAATCTCTGCTGACAAGCAATTTCGTTGCATAATGGGCACAACGCCGCTGATTCGCATGGCGGCTCTGAGGTCGGATGGGCGCGGACACCGAGGGCGGTGGGAGGGACCCGAGAGCGATGAACGAAACCAATCAACCGACATCGGTACACGACGGTGGCGCCGACGACGAGCGCCTGTCGGCCCGGGCCCGCGAGCTCTACGCCACCGAGCAC
Source organism: uncultured Acidimicrobiales bacterium (assembly GCA_963838775.1). Taxonomy (GTDB): domain Bacteria; phylum Actinomycetota; class Acidimicrobiia; order Acidimicrobiales; family UBA8190; genus Chersky-840. The sequence continues at coordinate 4,031 of CAWISP010000014.1, read as the reverse complement.
GCCACCCTGCTCGAGGCGACGCCGGAGTCTCGACGGCTCTTCGAGCGCGCCACGCGATCACTGCCGCTCGGCGTCACATCGTCGTTCCAAGCGGCGAACCCCTACCCCATCTACCTGTCCCGTGGCCTCGGGGCCGAGGTCTGGGACGTAGACGGCCGGGACTACTTCGACTTCCACAACGGCTTCGGATCGACCGCAGCCGGCCACGCGCATCCTCGCATCGTCGCCGCCATCGAAGGCGCGGCGTGGTCCGGGACGCAGTTCGCGGTGACGACGGAACCCGCCGTCCGGCTGGCAGAGGAGCTGTGCCGGAGGTTCCGACTCGAGCGCGTGCGGTTCACCAACTCCGGCACGGAGTCGACCATGGACGCCATCCGTCTGGCGCGTGGGGTCACGGGGCGTGACGTCATCTGCAAGATCGAAGGCGCGTACCACGGCCATCACGACACCGTCATGTTCTCCGTCGCCCCGAGTCTGAGCCTCATCGAAGCCACCGCGCAGACAGGATCGAACCCACCGGCTTCCAAGGGCATCCCCGCGGCGATGGAGCAGTGGACCATGGTCGTTCCCTACAACGACCTCGGTGCCCTCGAGCGACTGCTCACCGAGCGCGGTGACGAGATCGCGTGCTTCATCCTCGAACCCGTCATGATGAACATCGGTATCGTGCTTCCCCAACCCGGCTACCTCGAGGGAGTGCGCGAGCTGTGCACGCGCCATGGCGTCGTGCTCATCTTCGACGAGGTCAAGTGCGGAGCCACCATTGCCGCCGGCGGCGCCATCGAGCGTTTCGGGGTCCAACCCGACCTGGCCTGCTTCGCCAAATCGGTCGCCGGGGGCATCCCCGCCGGCGCCTTCGGCGGAAGGGCCGACCTCATGGACGAGATCGGCCACGGCATCGCCCAACAGGGCACCTTCAACGGGAACCCCCTGGTGGCGGCGGCCGGATTGGCGTCGCTCACCGAGGTCCTCACCCCCGACGCCTACGAGCACTTCAAGCAGATGGGCAATCGCCTCGCCGACGGGTGTGCCCAGGCCATCGCCGCCCACGACATCCCCGCCCACGTCATCGACCTCGGCTGCAAGGGATGCGTGTCCTACCGGCGTGAGCCTCTGGTGGACTACCGGAGCTTCCTCGAGACCGACGCGGACCTGTTCGACGCGTCGTGGGCGTGGCTCGTGAACCGGGGGATCTTCATGACCCCGGGCAACGAGGAGCAATGGACGCTGTCGGTCCAGCACGAGGCGGTCCATATCGACCGTTTCGTCGACGTCTTCGGCGAGTTCTGCGCCACCGTGGCGGGATGAGGGCGCGGCGTCGTGACCGCGGCCCGAGACCTTCAACGTCCCAACGCGTCGCGTCCTTTGAATCCCACACCGGCGACCGCCAGTAGCCGAGGGGCATGGGCGGGCCACGGCACCCGAGGCCAGGGCCGGCCCGCGAACAGGGGCAGGTCGCCGTGCCCGCACAGCCATCGGCCCACCGCCCGCCCGAAATGCACCGACAGCACCACACCGCTGCCGCAGTACCCCATGGCGTACACGATGCCGGAGTCGGGATGACGGCCCACATGAGGAAAACGATCGGCGGTGAGCGCCACCTGTCCTCCCCAGGCCCGGTCGACTCGGACCCGTGCCAGTTGCGGGTGGAACCGGACCATGGCCCGGTACAGGAGGTCGCGGGAGCGCTCGACGGTGGTGGGAGACAGCGACGTACGACCACCGAACAGGACGCGCGTCCCGTCGGGCGACAGGCGCCAGTAATGGAGCAGGCTCCTCGTGTCGAAGAACATGCGCCCGTGCGGGTTGACCGACGCAGCGACATCGGGCGGGAGCGGCTCGGTGGCGATCATGTAGCTCCCGATAGGGAGGATGCGACGCCCCAGCCACGGGACGAGCCTGCGATCGGTGGTGCCGTTGGTCGCCACCACCACCTCCCCGCATCGCAGTGCGCCGCGCGACGTCTCGAGCTCGTAACCCTGTCCCCGGCGCTCGATCCCCACGACCACGGTCGCGCCCTGGAGCACTGCACCCGAGGCCGTCGCGGCGCGGGCCAGGCCGGCCGCCAACTTCGCAGGATGGAGCCCGGCACTGCGCTCGACAACCAGGCCTCCCCAGAAGCTTTCGGAACCGACCTCGTCACGGAGCTGGGCGGCATCGAGGAACCGGGCCTGCTCGCCGATCGACGCGTACGTGGCGGCGACGGTGCGCTGGTGGAGGGCGACCCGAGGATGATGCGCCAGCTCGATGTGACCGCGGCACTGCCAGTCGAAGGCGATGCCGAGCTCGGTCCCGAGCGCACCGAGCGCCTCGAAGGCGGAAACCGTCTCGTCCCAGAGCCGACGCCCCGACGGCTCAGCGAGAAACTCCGAGACGTCGCGCTTTCCTCCCGGATGCGCCATGCCCCCGTTGCGGCTGCTGGCCCCGGCCCCGATGTCATCACGATCCAGCACGATGACGTGGCGTCCACCCCGAGAGATCTCCAGCGCAGCCGCCAGGCCCGTGTACCCGCCGCCGACCACGGCCACGTCGACCGTCGCCGGCAAGGGGGCGGGGGCGGGTTGAGGCACGTCGACCCCGTCCCACCAGTACGGGCGCGACTCGTATCCCGGCGTCAGCGGTGCGGCTCGCTCCATGGGGCAAGACTCGCATCGGGCGTCGTGCTCGACAACAGCCGGCTCGCGCCATGAGGGCCGAGGGCAAGGTCGTGCTCGACGAGATCGACAAGCGGATCATCGAGCAGCTGCAACAGGACGGAAGGCGCCCCTACACCCAGATCGGCCCGGCCGTGGGCCTCTCCGAGGCGGCTGTCCGTCAGCGCGTGCAGCGGCTCACCGAGTCGGGTGTGATGCAGATCGTGGGTGTCACGGATCCGAAGATGGTCGGTTTCGGCCGTCAGGCCATGATCGGGCTGACCGTCGAGGGTGACACCCGCACCGTTGCCGACGCCGTGGCGGCACTCGACGAAGTCGTCTACGTGGTCCTCACAGCCGGATCGCTCGACGTGCTCGTCGAGGTCGTCGTCCAGGACGACGAACACCTCCTGGAGCTCTTGAACGACAAGATCAGGCCCATCGATGGTGTGCGCGATACCGAGACGTTCCTGTACCTCCGCATCCACAAGGAGACCTATGCATGGGGCGCGCCGTGAGCACGGATCCGGACCGGCTCGAGGCCGACGCCCGTCGCCATCTGTGGATGCACTTCTCCCGGCTCGGGGGGTTCGAGCACAAGGAGGTCCCCATCTTCACCCGCGGCACCGGGACCCGGCTCTACGACGTCCACGGCCGATCGTTCCTCGACGGTCTGGCCAGCTTGTTCGTGGTGCAGGTCGGGCACGGTCGCGCCGACATCGCCGACGCCGGTCGGCGCCAGGCGCAGGAGCTCGCCTACTACCCGATCTGGTCCGCGGCCCATCCCGCTGCCATCGAGCTCGCCACCCGTCTCGCCGAGCTGGCTCCGGGGGACCTCAACCGCGTGTTCTTCACGACGGGGGGGTCTGAGGCGGTCGAGTCGGCGTGGAAACTGGCCCGCGCCTATTTCAAGGAGATCGGCCAGCCGCAGCGCACCAAGGTCATCGCACGCCACCTCGCCTACCACGGCACCACCTTGGGCGCCCTCGCCATCACCGGACTGCCCGCGCTGCGCGACCAGTTCGAGCCGGTCATGCCCGGCGCCGTCCACGTCGCCAACACCAACCGCTTCCGGTCGCCGTTCGACGACGACGTGGTTGCCGACGACGAGCGGTTCGCGGCCGCCTGCGCCGATGCCATCGAGGGCGCCATCGTGGCCGAGGGTCCCGAAACCGTCGCCGCGGTCTTCCTCGAGCCCCTGCAGAACACGGGGGGCTGCTTCGTGCCTCCTCCCGGCTACTTCGCCCGGGTGCGCGACATCTGCGACCGCCACGGCGTGCTGCTCGTCTCCGACGAGGTGATCTGCGCGTTCGGGCGCCTGGGCACGTGGTTCGGTGCCGAGCGTTACGACTACCAGCCCGACATGCTGACGTTCGCCAAGGGGGTGACGTCGGGCTA
>CAWISP010000013.1:0-14975 GCA_963838775.1 uncultured Acidimicrobiales bacterium | reverse complement strand
TTGTTGTTGAGCGCCTCCTGACGGATCCGCGCAACGATCCCTGAGCCGAGCCGATTGAAGGCTCCCTGCCAAGCACTGTGAACTCGGCGTAACATCGACGTCTCATGAGAACCCGCCTCGTCAGGGTCCGGGACGTCTCGACGGATGACGAGGAAGCGTGGCGACGTCTGGGAGAGCGGGCGATCGAGCCCAACCCCTTTGCCGAACCAGACTTTCTGGTGCTCTCGGCAAGGCACTTCGCGGGTTACTCGGACACGAGGTTGGTGATCGCGCAAGAGGGGACCGAGTTCTTGGGCGTGCTCCCGATCGTGGGCTTCACCGGGTCGCGCCTCCCGCCCCGGCGGATCGCCACGACAGATGGCTTTCCGACCGCGGTGTCGGGTTTGCACACGCCACTGGTGGATCGGACCGGGCCCGATGCCGTGGTCGACGCGCTCATGGGCAGGCTGCACCAGGCGGCGAAGTCCGAGGGATGGCCCGGCATCGTGTTGTTCGAAGGATTGTCCGCCGACGGGCCTGTCGCTGAATCACTTCGACGGGTCTGTGCCGACCGTCGGTACCCCGTGGTGGTCAAGGACGTCTGGGAGCGCGCCACGGTGAGCCGGTCCGGCGGGTGGGAGAACCCCGTGGACGGGAAACGACGGCGCGAGATCGGCCGGAGGAAGCGGCTGCTGGCGCAAGAGGGTGGTGGAGAGGTGACGATAGTCGATCGCACCCATGATCCCGCCGCCTGTGCGGACTTCCTTGCCATGGAGATGACGGGGTGGAAGGCCAAGCAGGGGGGTCGCGCTTTCGCCCGCAATCCGGACACCAAGGCGTGGTTCGAAGAATGGCACCACCTCTGGGTGGATGCAGGACGGCTGACGGTCCTTGGTCTCAACGTCGGTTCGACACCGGTGGCGATGCAGTACTTCGTCCGGGCCGGCGAAGGCCTTTTCTGCTTCCGGATCGCGCACGACGAGACGTTCTCGAAGTACAAGCCCGGTGCCATGTTGCTGTCTTTGGCTGTGGAGCATCTCCGTGAACACACCGACGCCGCCTGGATCGATTCCACGACAGACAGGAACAACACCTTCTTCCTCGGCATGCTCCCTGAGCGTCGGGCGTTGGCGCGGACGGTGATCGGGACCGGGGGAGCGCTCGATCGTGCTCTGGTGTCGGGGCTTCCTCTGATGACCAAGGCAGTGCAGTGGCGTCACCGAGATCACACTCCACGGGCCGCAATGGTGCAGAGCCAACCTGCCATCAAAGACTGACGCGACGGCCCGGGCGGAGCGGCGTCGTCGCCCGGGGTCGTTAGCCCGTCGCCCCGAATTCGGTGTGCAGAAGAGACACGTCGGTGGTGCCGGCATTCTCGAGCGGAAAGCCGGTGTGAAAAAGCAATTGAGCGCTCCGGGTGAGACAGGGGATCGGGCGGCCGTTCAGCATTCCCACCGTCAGGACCTCACCAGTGAGGTCCTTGGTCGACGTCGGGTTCGGGCGCTCGGCCGCCAGGGCGAAGACATCTCTGAGATGCGCCCAGTCGATGGCGAGCAACTCGATGCGATGCCCGGCACGGTCCTCGAAATTCGATCGCCACGGCATCCACATGCCGCCTTGGTCCATCTTGACGTGGTCGAAGCCAAGGGCCAGAAACGCTTGTCGAGCTTTGGGCTCGTTGTGCTCGAAGTCCTCGATGATGATGTCGATGTCCTTGTGGCGGCGCGTCTGCCGCTGCACGAGGGCGTCGACGCCCCAGCCCCCCGCCAGCCAGTAGGGGAGACCCATGTTTTCGAAGCTCTCGACGACGAGGACCAACTCGGCCCAGCCGGTCTCTCTGATCATGCGGCGCTTCACCGACTGCAGGACCGGCCCCACGGGGGCGGGGACGGCATCTACGGCGCGCCAAAAGCGCTCGGCCCCTGACAGCAAGGCGTTGTGGCGCTTGATGAACTGTCGAGCTCGTTCTGCGGCGATCGACGTCGCCTTGAGCGCGACCATCGGGCCCGAGCTGTTCCCGGACGTGCGCGGAACAATGTAGGGAGACGGCGGCCTTTTCTCTTCAACCCAATGAGCCGTCGTGATCGCGTCGCGACCCGACAATGGCCCAGCTGTGGCGCGGTCACCAAACATGACGGCCCCCTCCCCTACCCCAAGAGCATTATACGAGACCTCGGTGCGTTAATGGCGCTGATATTTCGTTGATCTTTCGACGCCCGAGCCCGTGCGGGAGGGGAGGGGGCGAAGAGCACGGAGGGACACATGATTGGGCCGGAGTGCGGGCGACGAATGGGGCGGGAGTGAACAAGATCGTGCCTCCGAGGCGAGGGTTAGGCGGATTCGCCTCGGACCATGTGCAGTACGCCGGCGCGGTCCTTGGCCCGGAGCTTGCGGATGATGGCGGCCCGGTGGGCGCGGAGCGTGACGTCCGCCACGAAGAGATTGCTGGCGATCTCGGCAGTGCCGAGGCCGTCGTTCAGGAGCTCGAATACCTTCCACTTCTTCGGGTGAGCCGGGAACCCCCGGGAAGACGGGCACGAATGCGCTCGCGGGCGGAATGGCGTTGAGAGAAATCAACGATCTGCACGCAGGCGGCCCCCGGACCCTTCGCGGCGTGCTTGGCGGGCACGTCTCCGGGGCCAACGACGCAAGGGTGCGTCGACGGTCTGCGCCCTCTGGCTAGGTTGGCCCGGACGCAGCGGCCAGGCAACCATCATCATCACCACTAAAGGGGTGTGCGACGTCGTGTTGACAAGGGTCGTGGACGACGTGGAGTCTCTGGAGCAGTTCGCTTCCGGATGGGACGCGCTCGCCGTTACCTGTCGTCGCCCTCGATCCACCCCGGCGTTGACCCTGGCGTGGTACCGCCACACGCTGCCGGTCGGGGCCCTGATCCGGGTGGTGGTCGTGACCGACGGCGACGAGGTCATCGGCGTGGCGCCGTTCTCCGTGGTTCGCACCGGATTCGGCCTGTCTCGCTACGAGTTGGCCACGCCCCTGCTCTTCGGTGTCGAGCCGCTGTTCGCCCCCGGCCGGGAGGAATCGGTGGCGAGCGCCATCGGCTCTGCCCTGGCGGGCGCCGAGCCCGTACCCGACATAGTGTCGCTCGACTCGTTGCCCCGCGGTTCGTCGGTTCCCCGCCTGGTTCAAGAGGGCTGGTCCCGACCGCAGCCGACCCTTGTCCGGAGACATTCCTTCCCGGTCCCCGAGGTGCTCTTCGACGAGGGGGGATTCGAGGCTTGGTTCCAGAGCAGATCGAAGGCATTTCGCAAGAACTTCCGCTCCGACCAACGCAAGCTGCTCGCCGCCGGTTTCGAACACCGCGTCTCGGTCGACGCCCGCGACATCGCCGAGCGCCTCCCCGACTTCCGCCGGCTCTACGAGAGTCGCCGCGCCAGCCGAGGGGGCGCGGGGCCACCCTTCGACGACCACTTCATGGCCGTCGTCGCCGATGCCGCCCAAGAACTCTCGGGTACGGGACGATTTCGGCTCGCGACGGTCGAGCGACCCGGAGAGGTGATCGCCGCCGATCTGATCGTGAGCGCGGGGGGACAGGCGAGCGCATGGTTCGGTGGGTTCGACGAGGCCTGGGCGCATTTGTCACCCAGTTTCGAGTGCATCGTCTTGACCATTCAGCACGCCGCCGAAGTGGGCGACACCGTGTACGACCTCGGCGCAGGCGCCGAGTCCTACAAATACCAGTTTACCCGGGACGAGGCGATGTTCGAGAGCTCTCTTCTCGTCCGCCGAGGTCTGCGGCCGTTCCACTCACCGGTACAGCTCCTTCCCTACCGTGCGCGGCAACGGTTGGGCCGGGTTCTCGGGAGCGTACGGAGGATGTCGCTTTCGCGTTAGTGGGCTTCGCCCAGTGGGAACCTTCGCTCGATGCTCCACCGGCCCGACGCATCCGGTGCCATGAGACACACCTCGGTGGCAACGGCCGTGATGGGCAGTTGCGGCTCGACGCGCCGGGCGGCGCGTCGCAGTCGGGCCAGCCGTACGCCTTCACCGACGGTCAGATGGGGGACGACGTCGTCATAGGCGCCGCCATAGGGACGGTGCTCGGGGAAGTCCGCCACGATTCTGTTGGTGAGCTCGACGAAGGGCTCTCGAGGAGTGGGGGCGAGGTACATGACACGTTGGTCGAACCATCCGATCTCTGTCAGGGCGAATTCGAACGGCGCGCATCCCCGCACGACGGCACCCAGACGGAGGAGGGAATTGCTCGGACATCGCATCCGGAGCGGCAAACGGGTAAAGGACGGTGATGTGCAGGGGGACGGACCATGCCGCCGAGCGATCGAGCTTCCGGCGGAGCTTTCCCACGGTGGCCTCGGCCGAAGGCACCAAGATGACGAGGGTGCTCTCGGGGGCGGCGCTCATTCCCTAGGTGTACACCTAGGTCGACGGCCAGTCGGGCACCGACGCCCCGAGCTCTTCGCGCAGCAAGGTGACGTCGTGCTGATGAGGAACGTTGAGATCGAACAGGCTGTGGTAGAGGAGTTGGACATCGGCGGACAGGCATGGAACCCGCTTCCCGGCCACGGTGCCTTCGGCGAAGATGCGATGCTCGAATGACTCGCGATCGGACGCGTCGGCTCCGGGAGGCCCGAACTCGCGGGCCAGGATCTGCCAGTTGAGACTGTCGAAGTCCACGCGGCGGCCGGCACCGTCCTCCAGCACCGTGTTCTTCGGCATCCACGCCCTGCGCTCATAGGAGGCGACGAGCTCGAATCCTATGGACGTCAACGCGTCCACGGCCCGGGGCAGGTCTTCGTCGTAGTCGTCGATCACGACGTCGAGGTCATCGTGGGACCTTGACTGTCTTCCCACGAGAGCGTCGACCCCCCAACCTCCCGCCAGGTAGAAGGGCACTCCCGCCGATTCGAGGGCGCCCAACACCGTGAGGACATCTTCGGTCGCCATCGCCCCCCGCAGTCCGTCTCGCAGAGGTCCCAGCACAGACCGTATCGGTGAGGTCTCCGGTGCCGATGCCACGAGTCGGCTCACCCATCCGGCCGGAACCCAGAGAATCCGATGGCCCTTCACGAACCGGTGAATGGCTTGGGCGGCCCGGTGCGTGCCGTTCCGACTGCTCACGAGACCGCGGGTTCCGACGACTTCACCCACAGCAGAATCACGCTGAACACCAGAAACACGATACAGCCTGCTTCGTGGTCCGATGAGCGAGCAACCCTGTGGAGAACCGCGGCTGTAAGAGGCAAGACCGCCACTCTATGGAGCCGACCTTACGGCCACGTGAAGCCGGGTCGATGGTGGGCCGGCCTCGATGAAAATGTTCAAACGGAGTCGTTGCCGACCCCGACCGACGAGGACACCACGGGGCGAGGGCGCCACCGGGCCGGCAGGGGGCGAGTGATGAAGGCGAGGCCGCGCTGGCGTTCTTCGGGTGAGGCGCCAGTCATGAAGAACAGCACCAGATACGTCACACAGCCCACCCCGGCTTCGCAGAACAGCCAGATCACAGAGTGCAACGGCACGCGGCCGAGACCGAGGAGCACAGCGACACACCCCACGCCGGGGAGGATGTTCGGAACCACGGCTTGCCACAGGAAGGTGGAGACCCGCAGGCCGGTGGCACGACACCCGGCCACCATGTAGCCCGGGAGACGGACCAGGAGGATTCCCCCCAATGTCCCAACGGCCACGCCCACGGGGCCCATGACGAGCGCCAAGCTGATCGACAGGGCCAGGTTGACCGTCACCTCGACGCCCCGGATGGCACAGATCGTGGGGAGCCTTCCCGAGCCGATCAGGATGTTGCCGAGCGCCCTGACCGGCGAGGCCAAGGCCGTCGCGATCGCCAACACAACGAGGACCTGGGCCGAGGTGTTGTAGCCGGGCCCGACCCAGGCGCGGATGCCCGGGGAGGCCAGCACGATGAACACGAGCGAAGCCATCAGCCCCGCCGCCAGCGTGACGCGGCTCCCGTCGATGGCGATCTCTCGGAGGGCTTCAGGCTCCCTGTTGCGTGCCGCCGAGGACGCATGGGGGAAGAACACCTGGGCCATGGCGTCGAGACCGTTGATGGCCGCAGATGCCAGTTTCGATCCCACGGCGTAGATCGCCGCGTCACGCAGGCCGAGGACGATTCCCACGATCATGACGTCGCCCGTCGCGTAGACGGCGGCCAACACTGCTTGGAGCAAGAACCACCCCGACAGGTGGAGCGCATTGCGTCGCTGCTTCTTGTCGACCAGATGAGGGCTGAGGCGCGTTCCCGGCATGATGTGGCTGACCATCGACAGCCGCACCAGATGGAAGAGGATCGAGATCGCGGTGGTGGCCACCGCCAGCATCACGATCCCTCCACCGGCCACCACCACGGCGATGCTGACCGCGGCGATGGCCACGGTCATCGATGCGTTGGAGGCCGCCAGTAGGTCGTAGCGCTGATGGCCCACGAGGGCGCCACCGAAGGTATCTCCCGGTATCGACGCGGCCAGGCCCAGCGCCAACAACACGACCACGACGATGACCCCGTCGCGTTGATCCGTCGGCACGTGGACAAGATGCGGCAGTGCGAACGACAGACCCACCCCTACGACCAGGGCGATGACCCCCAGCGGGACGAGGACGAAGAACGTGGTGTTGAGGGTGCGCAGGGCCAGCTCGGGGCGGACCGTGGCGTCCTCGGAGATGAGCTTGGTCGTCGCTCCCCCGAAACCCAGCTCGAAGAGCTCCAGGTAGGCCACCGCCCCACTGGCCACCACCCACAGCCCATAGGTGGACTTGCCCAGGTGGTGGAGGAGGATGGGCGTGAGCACCACGGCGGACAGGGCCGTGAGTCCCTGGGCCGCGTAGTTCATGAAGACGTTCTTGCCGAACCGGGCCGGGAGCCCGCCTTCGAGCGGAGGGAGAGCTTGGGTGGTCTCGGGTGGCTGGGCCGCCCCGCCCGGTACCTGCTCCGTCGTCATGGTGCGTCCCGCCCGTCTGACGCCCGAGCGCGGCATGGGACACCACTCTACGTGATTGCTAGGCATTAGTGACGGAACGATGAGGCCCGTCGGATCTGATGTGGCGGGCCAGCGAGCTCTTGAACGCCGATCGTTTCAGGCCTACTCCGGCCCGGACGGCGACGGTCGGCAGGCGAGACGCCAGCGACAGCTGACGCAGACCGGGCAGCTCACGGCGATCGAGGGCCGATGCTCGGGCCACGGCGGTGGCCTGAGCGACCGACGCCCGGGCCTCGGCGGCGCGCCCGGCCAGGATGAGCGCCCGCGCCCGCCGGAGATACCAGCGCGCCCTCTGGCGGCTGGCCAGAGCGACCTCGGCGTCGGGGCGTCCCGCCAGCCAGCCATCCCAGAACGCCAACACGTCGTCGGCGACCCCCAGGCCGTGGTCCGATCCGCGCCACGCTCCGGACTGCCCGCTGTGTTGGACCCAATGAGCGAGCGGTTCGGCGAGGTAGTACAGCCCCCATCCCGCATCGGCGATGGACAGGAACAGCTGCAGGTCGGCGCAGCACAACGCGGGCCACTGACGGGCCGGGCCGGCCCACAGTTGCCCACGCCACATCGTGGAGATCGGCAGGAGGAACCATTCCTCGCGCAACAGGACGTCGATGACGTTGTCGTGCCGCCCGGCGCTGAGGGGGACGGGCCAACGCAGCGTCTCTCCGGGACCGAAGTCGACGACCGTGGCGCAGCATGCCATCCCGAGGGTGGGGTCGGCGTCGAGCACGGCCACCAGCGAGGAGAGATAGGACGGTTCCCACCAATCGTCGTCGTGCAGGATGGCTATATAGCGGCCTGTCGCCCGGTCGAGAAGTGCGCCGTGATTCTTCGTGAAACCCAACCGGTGAGGGTTCCGTTGGTAGTGCAGACGGGGATCGGCGAGCTCGGCGACCGGTCCCGCCGCGGAGCCGGTCTCGTCTCCGATCAGCACCTCGAAGTCCGAGAGGTCTTGTGCCACGACGCTGTCGAGGGCTCGACGGACGACCGTGGCGTCGCGCGAGACGGGCATGCACACCGACACGGTCGGCACCGACGTCATGCCGGGATGCACCTCCTCGCAGTCCGGGTCAATTGTCCCTTGCCAGCACCCGTCTCGGACCGGCCAGGCACATCTGTGTATTTTCGCACACGACGATCAGCTGGGAATGCCCGGATCGGTCGCCTGGGCCCGCGAAGGTGACAGGTAGTCTGCACCATCGTGTCGAGCGCCGACGTGACCCCAGAGTCCGTCGGCGGATCCCGCCCTTTGCGCTTGACCTGCTACTTCGATGCCAGTGCCCGGGGAGGCTCCTCGGCCAGCCTCGCCGTCCTGCTCGGTGCGCTCGACCCGACGTTCGATGTCACCGTGATGGGTACGTCCGACGAGATGGTGCGCTGGGTGGCCGCGGCTCGCCCAGGATCCGACACGCGCGTGTTGGCACCGGTCCGAAGCAAATTCGACGTGCGCGCCATCCGGGAGCACGTCCGGGTCATTCGCGAGCTCCGTCCCGACATCCTCCACATCAACCTGGACAATCCGTGGACCTCGCAATACGGCATGCTCGCCGGTCTCATCACGCGCACCCCGATGGTCTCGGTGTTGCACCTCCCCACACCCCCCTGGAGGCGGCGCCAGCAGTGGCTCGTCCGTCCCATCGCCCGCCGGGTCAAGGCCTACGTCTGTGTGTCGCACCACTCGGCTCGGTTCGCCGAGTCCATGCTCGGTATGAAGCCGGGATCGGCCCGCGTCATCCACAACGGCATGCCGGTTCCGACCGTTCTGGCACCACCGGTCCCCGAGAGCCCTCCGGGCACGCTGCGCATCGGGGCCGTTGGTCGCCTCGACCCGCAGAAGGGCCTCGACGTCCTGATCGAAGCCATGCCTGCGCTGCCGGGTTGCCGGCTGGTGCTGGTGGGAGACGGCCCCGATCGCGCCGAGCTCGAGGAAATGGTCCGGGTGCGATCGCTGGGCGACAGGGTCGAATTCGCGGGATGGATCGACGGGCCGTGGACGGCCACATGGGCGTTCGACGTCGTCGCCATGCCCTCGGTCAACGAGGGGTTCCCCCTTGTCATCGTGGAGTCGATGTTGGCCGGCATCCCGGTGGTGGCGTCCGACGTCGGTGGGATATCCGAGATCGTCGTGCCGGGTTCCACCGGCTTCCTTGTGCCCCCCCGAGACCCCGACGCCCTCGTCGAGGCGCTGCGCACCGTGGCCACCGACCCGGCGCGCCGCCGGGCGATGGCGGCAACGTGTCGCGCCGTGGCCCTCGAGCAATTCACCGATAGAGCAATGGCGGCACGCTACGAAGCGCTCTACCTCGAGGTGCGAGGGTCGTAGGGGTGCGAGCGGGCTGAGCGCCTGTTCAGCCGAAGATGTGACGGTCCAGGGCATCGAGCACGCGGCTGTCGGTGTCGATGTCGAATTTCCGTGCGAAGAAGCGCCCGGTCTCGACGAGCTCGTTGGCGTCGTCGAGCCCGAACACATCGGGGTGTCCATCGTTGGCACTGAAGCGGACGTAGTGCAGGTGCTCGTCGTGTACCGAGAGAGTCGGGTCGTTGCACACGATCGTCGCCGTGGCTGACTCGTCGGGGATCACCGTCCTGGAGTAGTACTTGACGTAGTCGGCGTGTTCACCGACGAAGAGGTCCACGGTCTCCGCGGCGCGGCGGGACAAGGCCATCCACTGGGATCCGTACCAGCACGGGAACGTGGACGAGAACGGCGAGTGCCGCGGACGTACGCCCAGTCGCATGGGCAGTGGATCGGGGTACCGGTACACGGTCACCTTCCGCTGCAGTTTGTAGAGAACGAAGTTTGCATAATTGGCGGCATCGGCAATTGGCCGTCGTACCCGGGGCGGAAGCCGCGCCATGAGCCCAGGGCGCGGCAACGCCGTGTACTGATAGTTGTACCTGCGGTCGCAGTCCATCCGCAGATCGGCGTCTTCGATGCGATCGAGGGTCTTCGCGTCGATGAGGGCGTCGACGCCGGAAGAGGCCAATGTCGCCTCGAGCTTGTCGAGAGGACCGATCGGGTAGTCCTGTTCGGACAGGAACACCACCCAGTCGAAGTCCAGGTGTTTCACCATCCACGACAGGCTCTTCCAGGTCGCATCCACGATGGAGAAGTCACCCCACGAGACGGGCGCCTCACTGGTCAGGACCTCCACCCCCCCGATGGAGGCGACCAGACCGGCGTCCCAGGACGATCGGAAGCGATCTTGGTGGACCACGATCGGAGACTCGTGTTGCGCGCGTCGCAGCGTGGCCAGGAGACGCAGGAGCTGATGGGGCGGCCGGTACGAGGTGATCAGGTACGCGACTCGCACCGATCCATCGTAGCTAGTGCGTCGGTGTGCTCGACATCGTTTCGGACGCCGCGGCCGGGTCCACATTGCCTGGCGCCGCCGGAGCCCTGGATTCTTTTCGGGACAGACGCAGCGAGTCCGCCGTCAAGAAGAGCTCAGAGAGCCAGTAGCGTCCGCCCAGCCATCGGAGGTACGGAACCGAATCGCGTACGAATGCCAGCACGGTACGCGGGATGCTCCCGCTGTCGATCACATCGTCGAGGCATGTCGGGAACACCCGGATGCGGACGCCGACGTCAGGCCTGGTGCGCTTGGGCGGCGCCGTCCGTAGCCCGATGGTCCGGAGATACCCTTCGCTGGTGTCGATCCCGGCTACCAGGAAGCTGCCCGAACCGCCGAAGGCGCGGGCGTTGAAGTCGATGAGCCAGTCGACCCCGTTCCCGTCGCGTATGACGTCCATGTTCACTAGGCCCGTGCATCCCACCACGTCGAGGGCCTTGCGCCCGAAATCCACGAGCTGAACGTCCTCGATCGTCTCGACCTCGCTCGCCCGACCCACGGGCTGGCGCCACCGGGTCACCTTGTAGGCGAGCTCCTGCTCGATGCCGGTCGAGGCGATGACCGCCGCGTAGTTGAGCTTGGTGCCATCGACGTACTGCTCGTAGAAGAGGTCTCCGGCGCTGGCGTCGTTCCCCGACGTCGCCGCCACGAGGGTCTCGAGATCCCGGATGATGCTGACGCGCTCTCCGCCGTATCCCACCCGTTCTTTCACCACGATCGGAAATCCGAACCTCTGCGCCATCTCGGCCGGCGTGGCCTCCGCCACCGGGACCACCCCGGGGGTGCGCACCCCAGCCGCTGCGAACAGCCCCGCGGCGACGAATTTGTCGACGACGCTGAGGCGTCGCCCCACCTGCTCGGCGACGTCGGGGTGCAACATGTCGGCGTTCTTGGCCACCAGGTCCCCGAGCGACTCGGCGAATTGCACGTCCACGACATCCTCGTCGGCCAGGATCTCCCTGAGCGCACCGACGTCGGACCCTTGGGGGAGGATGGCGTACCTGTCGAAGAGGAGCCACGAGGCGATACGTGTCTTGCGGCGCCCCTCGGTGCTCACCCGGATCGTTCGGACCCCGGCGCGCCGGAGCCGGGGCGCCAATTGATGAAATGCGTTCCAACGACAGTCGTCGAGGAAGATCACGCTGGGGGTTCCCTGGGGACGACGACGGCTGTCGTTGCCCGGTCGCCGTGCGCGCTTGCTCATCGTCGTGGTCCCGGGTCCTGTCGCTTCGCGAGGGTTCCTGATCGAACGGGTGCAACAGTCACTTTAGGCGCCGAGGGGTCATTCTGAGGTTGACTCGCCCATGACCGGGCCGCGTCACGAGCAACGCCAGGCCTGTATGGAGGGATATGTGACAGTTGCGTGTCACACGTGTCGATGGTTCGACTCGGGGTCACCGGCGGGCGAGCGAGCGCCACCAAGAAGCAACGAAACCCAACGATCTGGTGTTCGTGTGGACCGCGCCATTCGGGGCGCGCACCGGGTTCGGTTTCTAGCGTTGCGCCTCGCCGGGGCCTGGGGCCCCTCCACAACCGGCCGCCCCGGACGTGGGTCGCCTCGGCCGGTTGATGGAGGAGGGCCGACCCGCCACCCCACCCCCAGGGACGAGCCGAGGATCCCCCGTTTAACGATCCGGACGTGGGTATGTTCGTGGTATGGGCCGGGTGGTGACGCGGGTCTTGTGGCCGCGCAAAGCACGTGACGACGTGATCCGGGGGGCCGGAGGGATCCTGTTGCGCGGGGGCCCTGAGCACCCGATCGAGGTCGCTCTCGTCCACCGCCCTGGCCGGGACTGGTCGCTGCCGAAGGGGAAGGTCGATCCGGGCGAGTCCTACGAGGAATGCGCCCTGCGCGAGGTGCTTGAGGAGACGGGCTATCGCTGCGCCCTGAGGGACTTCGTGGGCTTTACCGAGTACCGCGACCGCCGGGGCCGGCCCAAGGTCGTCGGGTACTGGGTTATGGAAGTGCTCGACGGCGAGTTCGCCGTGTCCGACGAGGTCGACGAACTTCGGTGGCTCCATCTGGTCCAGGCCGCTGCCGTCTTGACCTACGAGCGCGACCGGGAGCTGCTGGCCGCGGTGGACGACTCGGACTGGCCCGCTCAGGCTCAGGCCCTCTCGGGCTGACCCGCCGGCACTCATGGCGCCCGAGACGGCGCGACGAACATCAAGGATCTCGAACCCCTTGATCCGAAATTTCACTGGGCCACCGGGCTCCTCGATGCGGCCACATCCGAAATGTGACGTGTCGATCGTCGGCAACCTCTCCGGAGCAAGGCACCGACGATGCGCCAAGGGGGCGGTTGGCTCAATTATCATTGAGCGTCCATGCAGACCCGACTCGTGGGGGTCCAAGACCTCTCGAAAGACGACGAGGACGCTTGGCGGCGCCTGGGTGAGCACGCGTTGGAGCCCAACCCCTTCGCGGGGCCGGACTTTTTCTGTCTGTCGGCCGCGCACTTCAAGAGCTATAGCGGCGCTCGGGTCCTGATCGCGCAAGTCGGATCAGAGTTTCTTGGCGTACTCCCCATGGCCGGCGTCGACAGTCCCCGGATCCCGCCTCGAAGGGTCGCTACCGTACGCGGGTGGCCGCCTGCGGTCTCGCTCCTTCAGACTCCTCTGATCGACCGAACAGAGCCGGAACGAACCGTCGACGCCCTCCTGGGCGCTCTGGGTCGATCTGCGAAAAACGAGGGGTGGCCGGGGATCGTGTTGTTCGACGAAATCGGCACCGACGGTCCTGTGGCCGCATCGATCCGGCGCGTGTGCGAGGAGCGACGCTGTCCCATCTACGTCAAGGATTCGTGGGAGCGGGCCACCGTAAGCCGGGCGGGCCAATGGGCCAACCCCATCGACGGAAAGCGACGACGCGAAATCGGCCGAAGGCAACGGCAACTGGCCAAAGAATCAGACGCAGAGGTGACCCTGGTGGACCGAAGCGCTGATCCCGCCGCGTGTGAGGACTTCTTGAGGATGGAAATCGGCGGATGGAAAGGAGGCGAGCGGGGCCAAGCCTTCGCTCGCTATCCGGACATCGCCGCGTGGTTTCGGGAGTGGCACGGTCGCGCCCTCGCTGCCGGACAGTTGACCCTTCTTTCGCTCGACGTGGGTTCGACCCCGATCGCAATGCACTACTTCGTCAGGTCGGGAGGGGGCATTTTCTGTTTCAGAGTCGCGTTTGACGAGGCGTACCCGCGGTTCAGCCCCGGGACCCTGCTGCTCTCGTCGGCGATGACGTTCCTATACGAGAAGACTGATGCGGCTTGGATGGATTCCGCCACCAACAAGGAAAACTCGTTTTTCCTCGGCATGATGCCCGAACGCCGGGCGTTGGCCCGGCTCATGATCGGAACAGGGGGACCGGTGGACAGAGCGGTGGTGTCGGCGTTGCCCCTGCTGGCGAAGGTCGGTGCTGCCAGCCACAAGGCGCAGCATCGCCTCGCATCCGCCCACATCGGCAGCCGGGGCGGACCTCGAAACCCTTCTCCGGGTTGAGCTGATCTCAGGTCGAGAGGTAGCGGCCGAGGAAGTCCCAGATCTTGCTCCAACCGGCCAGTGCGGCTTCGGGACGGTAGTTGGGTCGGTTGGTGGCGAAGAACGCGTGTCCGGCCCCCTCGAACGTGTGGAACTCGAAGGTCTTGTGGTGCTCGGCGAGGATCTTCTCGAGCGCGGCGGTCTCCTCGGGAGAAGGGTTCTGGTCCTCGGCCCCGAACAGCCCGAGCAAAGGACACGAGAGGTTCTCGGCCAGGTGCGCCACGGGGCCCATCTTGAGGGGCAGCTCCTTGGGTGGGCCCACCACGACGAAAGCGCCGTAGCAGTCGATCGCCGCGTCGAGGGTGAGGCTGCAGGCGGCCAGAAACGACTGGCGACCCCCCGAGCAGTACCCGATCGTCGCCATCTTGCCGTTGGACGCCGCCATCGCCTTGAGGTACGTCGTGGCGCCCTCCACGTCTCCCACCAGCTGCGCGTCGGGCACCCCTCCGGCGCCGCGCACCACGGCGGCGGCGTCCTCGGGGCTGGCGCCGGGGGCCTGGCGCCAGTAGAGATTGGGGCACAGAGCCAGGTAGCCGTGGTCGGCGAACCTCCGGGTGATCTCCTTGGTCTCCTCGTCGCAGCCGGGCATGTGGTGAATGACCACCACCGCACCGAACGTCCCGTCGGACAGCGGCTGAGCCAGGTAGGCCTCGATCTCGTCCCCTTGGTGCCCGGTGATCCGGACGGTCTCTGCTCGCAGCGCATCGGTCATGGGAGTCCTTCTCCAGCTTTCTTCACGGAATCGCAACCCCGCTCTGATCCTTTTGACAGGTTAAGCAGGCACGATGGGTGTCGTGGAGACGTTCGTCCTCGAATCGTGCAGCAGCACCTGGCTCTTCGACACCGAGCGGATGCGGTTCCGTCGAGTCCTGAAGGGGGTGGACGTGGGCCGTCACCCGGCGGTCACGGACTGGCGCCCGTACTTCGGGCTCGACATCGACCCCCGCTCGGAGTCGTTCGTGGTCATGCTCAACGCCGACGGGACCCGGCTGCTGCGCTCGTGGCGCCACACCGAGCAGTGCACGCAGTGCGGCGCTCGGGCGACCGCCGAGCTGTCCCTGGACGAGGTGCGGGCCGCCACCGCCTGACCGGCGCGCTCGAGGGTCCGGAGCCCGGGGGTCGGCACGTCCGGTCT
>CAWISP010000012.1:0-33039 GCA_963838775.1 uncultured Acidimicrobiales bacterium | reverse complement strand
CGGGCTTCGGCGGCCAGGGTTCCGCCCTCGGCGGCTACAACCTCCTCACGGGATGGCCCACGGCGAACCGGCGGGCCCTACGGGACGATCACCGACTCCCTGGCCCCGCGCTTCGTGGCCAGCGCCCTGGCCGCGGGCCTCCTCCACCGCCGCCGCACGGGCCGGGGCGTGCACCTCGACGTGAGCCAGGTCGAGGCGGCCGTGTACTCCCTCACGCCATGGGTGCTCGACTACGACGTCAACGAACACGTGGGCTCGCGCCAGGGCAACCGCTCCGAACGGGCCGTGCCCCATGGCGCCTTCGTCTGCGTGGCGAGGACCGCTGGGTGGCCGTGGTGGCCTGGGACGACGACGATTGGGCCCGCCTGGCGCTCGTCATGGGCCTCGACGACGAGCTGTCGCGCGCTTCGCCACCTTCGACGCCCGCAAGGCCGCGGTCGACGAGGTGGAGGCGATCGTCTCGACGTGGACGGCGTCACGGCGGCCCGAGGACGTGGCGACCACCTTGCAGGGGGCGGGGATCGAGGCGGTACCCGTGGCCGACCTGGGCGACGCCTCGGCGGATCGCCAGTTGCACCACCGCCACCACTTCGTCACCCTGGAGCATCCCTGCATGGGCGAGTGCGGCTACGAGCACAACGGCTTCCGTCGAGCGACGCCCCCGCCGGGTTCACCCACTCGAGCCCCACCCTGGGCGAGCACAACGAGTACGTCCTGGGCGAGGTCCTCGGCCTCGGTGCCGAAGAGCGCCGGCGTGCTCGAGGACGGCGTCCTGGAGTAGGGCCACCCGGCCCCGTCGTTCACCCGACCCCGATGCACACGGTGGACGCCGGGACCTCGGGAGGGTTATTCTAGAACAGGTTCTACTTTCTTGGGAAGGCCACCATGGCACCTCAGCCCGCCGGCCGGTCGACCCTCGGGACGAGGGCGGGACCGCCCCCCGCCGCTGACCCGGGTGCTCTACCGGTGGGAGGTCGTGCCGGGCGTGGCGCCCGAATTTCGCCGGTGGTGGCACGAGGGGACCCTCGCCATACGGCGGGACCGGACCGGGGTCTTGTGCAGCACTTTGCTCCGGTCGTACCACCCGTCCTCCTTCGTCGGTGTTGCCCGGTGTCGGTCGAAGGCGGATCTCGAGGCGTTCGAGACGGCGCGTGGGGGCCGGACCCTGCCCGAAGCCGATCGACGACGTCGAGGTCAAAGCCCGAAAGGGAGGTCCCATGAACAGCCCGGACAGACGACAAGACCGACAACAAGAGGCGGCGCCGAACGTGCTGGCGTTCGTGCAGTCCACGTGGGACGAGGACATCGTCGACCGCTGCCGTGCGTGTTCCTCGCGGAGATCGCCACCCTGGGGGAGGGCGCGGCCAGATCGACCTCTTCCGGGTCCCGGGCTCGTTCGAGATCCCGCTCCACGCCAAGCGACTGGCCGTCACCGGCCGCTACGTGGCCATCGTGGGCGCCGGGTTCGTGGTCGACGGGGAGATCTACCGCCACGAGTTCGTGGCCGAGGCCGTGATCAACGGGCTCATGCGCGGCAGCCCGACACCGACACGCCGGTCATCTCGGTCGTGCTCACCCCCCATCACTTCCACGAGCACGACGAGCACGCTTCGTTCTTCGCCGAGCACTTCAAGGTGAAGGGCGTCGAGGCCGCCCACGCTCCGCACGCGCACGGTCCGGAGCCTGGCGCTCCTCCCCGTGGCGGGATAACCGCGCCACCCCACGGCCGGCGGGGTGAAGGCCTTCAGCCCCCGTCGACCGGAGAGAGGAGCTCCCCCACGCCCCCGAGCGCACGCAGAAGGTCGTTCAGGTGCGTGCACGAGGCGATCCCGGTGAGGGTGTCGGGCACGACCCGTGCCAGGGAGCGGACCTCCGATCCCACCAGGGCACCCACGGCATCGGCGGCCGCGGGGCACTCCGGGAAGGGCAGCACCCGCGGCTCGGCCTCCACCGAGCCGACCATGCCGTCGACCCCACCGACCCGCACGGCGTACTCGTGCAGCACGACCTCGTCCCCGTCACCCTCGCCCACGGTGTCGTGGAACATGGCCCAGATGGCGAAGGTGCCGTCGGGGCCCACCGTCACGTCGATGCAGCGCCGGCGGCGCATCCAGTCCATCTCGAGCGGACCGACGTCGTGCCACGCCAGGCGGTCCCCGGTGCGATGCGGGGGTGCGGGGGGACAGTCCTGCATGGGCACGCCCTGGCCCGCCGCGATGCTGGTCGTGGCGGTCCCGCCGGTGCGCCACCCCGAACACAGGTCGGCCATGCGGTCGAGGGCTCCCGTCGGCGTGAGGGTGCTGGGGTGGTGCCCCTTGCGCCGGGCCATGCGCATGAGCCCGTAGCCCGAGATGAGGGCGGCCGCGGGCATGTCGTCGAGCACCTGGCGCAGGAGCGACCCCGCCTCCCCGGGCGGCACGACCTCTTCGAGGTGGCGCCGGAACCCCCCACCGGCGCGGGTGCCGATGACGGCGTCGGTCCAGGGCGCGGTGGGCGTCGTGGCCAGTGACTCCAGACGGCGCGAGATGTCGAATCCCGCCGTGACGTGCGCCTCGGCCAGCACGGTGGCCCCCGCACCGGCACCGGCGCCCGTGCGCAGGTCGCGCGCCGCGCCCTCCATAGCGAGGGGCGAACTCCACTCGCCGCGCGGCCCGACGTCGACGTGCATGGTGCGCCGCACCGACCCCGGGGCCCGGGCCGGGACGTCGGGGAGCGGCTCGCGCAACGCCACCGGTGTGCCACTGGTCACCGGGCCACGCTACCCTTCCCTCCCGCGTTCTCCGACGCCGGCGTCAGGTTTCCCCGGCGCTCCGGGCCCGCGGCGGGACGCGGTGGCCAGACGCCGCTGTCCAGACGCGCTGTGCAGAGACGGTGGAACTGAAAGGGGCCTCATGGCGAGACGGGTGGCGATCGTGGGCGCAGCGCTGTCGGACTGCGGCCGGGTCGACGACAAGTCCGCGTTCGAGCTGCACCACCAGGCCACGAGCCGAGTGCTCGCCGACGCCGGGATGTCCCGGAACGAGGTCGACGGGTTCATGTCGCACGGGACCGGGAACCTGCCCCCCATCGAGCTGGCCGAGTACCTTGGCATGGCCCACCACATCAACTACATCGACTCCACCGGCGTCGGCGGCTCGTGCTGGGAGATCTTCCTCGAGCACGCCGTGGCGGCCATCGCCCAGGGGCAGATCGACACAGTCCTGCTCTCCCTACGGGTCGACGTCGCGCGCCGATCTGAAACGCAGGTCGCGGACGGCCAACCTCTTCTTCGGCAACCGGGGCCCTATCCAGTTCGAATCCCCCTTCGGGCACACCCTGATCGCCAAGCACGCCATGTCGGCCCGGCGCCACATGCACGAGTTCGGGACCACCATCGAGCAGCTGGCCGAGATCGCCGTCTCGGAGCGCTACAACGCCGGGCTCAACCCCGACGCCTACTACCGCGACCCCATCACCATCGAAGACGTCCAGTCCTCGAGGATGATCGCCGACCCCTTGACCAAGCTGCACTGCTGCATCCGGTCCGACGGGGGCGGAGCCATCCTCCTCACCCACGAGGAGCGGGCCCGGGACTGCGCCACCACCCCCATCTGGGTGCTGGGCACGGGCGAGGCCATCTCGCACACGACCATGAGCGAATGGGGCGACTTCACCGAGTCTCCCTGCGTCCGATCGGCCCGGAAGGCCTTCGGCCAGGCCGGGGTCAGCCCCGAGGACATCGACGTGGTGGAGGTCTACGACAGCTTCACGCTCACCGTCCTGCTCACCTTGGAGGGGCTCGGCTTCTGCAAGAAGGGTGAGGGCGGTGCCTTCGTCGAAGGTGGCACGCTACGGGTGGGCGGCGCACTGCCCACCAACACCGACGGGGGTGGGCTGTCGTCGTGCCAACCGGGTATGCGAGGGATCTTCCTTCTCGTCGAGGCCGTGAAGCAGCTGCGGGGCGAGTGCGGCGATCGTCAGGTCAAAGACGCCAGGCTGGCCGCCGTCAACGCCACGGGGGGCTGGATCTCCTCCACCGGCACCGCCGTCCTCGGGCGCGAGTAGGGCCCGGGCGCGGCGAGGCCGGGCGCGGAGCCTCAGCCCCGGTCGTCGCGACGAGCATCCTGCAACCGCACGGGGGCGTCGCGCCCGCCGTGTCCGTCCACCCTGTCTTCACCGTCCGTCCCGTCGTCGTACTGGTGGCGCAGGCCGGCGCGCACCGCGGTGCGCGCCGCCGCCGCGATGGCCCACCCGGGGTGCTCGACACGGAGGTAGTTCTGGGGGCCGACGCGAGACGGGCGTCCGAACTTCCTGAGCATGCCCAGCCGGACCAGGCGCTCGAGCTCCTTGGCCACCTCTCCCGACGAGCTGTAGTCGACGCCCTTGGACGCCTCGGACTGGTTGAAGGCCTGCTTCTGGGTGTGCGCCCACAGGAGCACGCGCAGGCGGATGCGCCGGCCGAACAACTGGTCGCCGTACTCGTCGAGAGCGTCCACGAACCCCCCTTCCAGTTCTCTAGTTTGTAGTGAGTAGATCCTGAATTGCCAGGGGCAGTGACGCGACGCGACCAATTGCCCCGCGGCCAGGGAAAAGACATCGTGGACCCCGGCGTGGGACGCCGGACGAACAGAACTACAAATTTGTAGTTCGCACCCGCTGCGGCAGGGGGCGGACCGCGGCGGATGGGGGAGCCGGGGGGCCGGTCAGCTCGCCGGCAGGGCGATGGCCTTGGTCTCGAGGTACTCCTCGAAGCCCTCCACGCCGTTCTCGCGCCCCACCCCGCTCTGGCGGTATCCCCCGAAAGGAACATCGGGCGTGTTCCAGAACCCTCCGTTCACCATGAGGGTGCCGGTGCGGACCCGCCGGGCCACGGCCATGGCACGCTCCTCGGACGCGCTCGTGACGGCGCCCGACAACCCGTAGATGGAGTCGTTGGCGATGCGCACGGCGTCGTCGTCGTCGTCGAAGGGGATGACCACGAGCACGGGGCCGAAGATCTCCTCCTGGGCGATGGTCGCCCCGGGCTCGACGTCGGCGAACATCGTGGGCTCCACGAAGAAGCCCTTGGCGAACTGGGCGGGCCTGGATCCGCCCCGCACCAGGCGGGCCCCCTCGGCCTTGCCCTTCTCGATGTAGCTCATGACCCGGTCGCGCCGCTTGGCGCTGATGAGCGGGCCCTGGAGGTTCGCCGCGTCCCACGGGTCGCCGTAGGTCACGCCCGCCATCATGGCGTCGGCCAGCTCCAGGAACTCGTCGTAGCGCGTCCGGGGCAGCAGCAGCCGAGTGGTGATGGCACACCCCTGCCCGGAGTGCGTGCACACGCCGATGGCGCTGACGGCGATGGCGCCGCCGGGGTCGGGGGCGTCGTCGAGGACGATGTTGGCGGACTTGCCTCCGAGCTCGAGGAAGACCTTCTTCACGGTGTCCGAACCCTTGGCCATGATGCGCCGGCCCGTCGCCGTCGACCCTGTGAACGTGATCATGTCCACACGCGGGTCGGTGGTGAGCACCTCGCCCACGAGATGGTCCGACGACGCCACCACGTTGACCACTCCGGCGGGGATGTCGGTCTCCTCGGCGATGATGCGGCCGAGCACGGTGGCCGACCAGGGCGTGTCGGGGGCGGGCTTGAGCACCACCGTGTTGCCCGCCGCCAGGGCCGGTCCCAACTTGGCGAGGTTCAGGTTGAGGGGGAAGTTCCACGGAGTGATGGCACCCACCACGCCCACCGGCTCGCGCCGCACCAGGCGGCGCTGGGGCTGGCCGAAGACGTCGCGCTCGGGGAGCCACTGCTCGTACTGGTAGCTCACCGGCTTGTCGACCCAGTACGCCAGGTCCTCGATGGGCAGGTCGACCTGGTTGGCATAGGTGAGGGCGATGGGGCTGCCCACCTCGGCCACGGTCACGGCGCGCAGCTCCTCGATGTGGGCCGCGGTGGCGGCATGCAGCTGCTCGAGGCATCGCCGGCGCATGTCGTGGTCGGTGGCCCAGGCCGTGTCGTCGAAGGCGCGGCGCGCGCGGCGATGGCGGACTGCATGTCGGCGGCGGTGCCGTCGGCGGTGGTCCCCAGGACCTCCTCGGTGGTGGGATCGATGTTGTCGAACCCCGCCCCCGAACTCGCCTCCACCAGCTTGCCGTCGATGAGCAGGCGAGACTCTCCCTTCACGTCGTGAGAACCGGTCATGTCGTCGTCTCCTTCATGCGCTCTTCCCGCAGTCTCGTCTTGAGCACCTTGCCGTTGGGCTCGCGCGGCAGCTCGTCGACGAACTCCAGGCTCCGGGGGATCTTGAAGTCCGCCAGGCGTCCGGCCAGACGGGCCATGAGCGCCTCGGCATCACGGGAGGCCCCCGGGCGCAGCTCCACCACGGCGTGCACCTTCTGGCCCATGCGCTCGTCGGGTAGCCCGATCACGGCCGCGTCCACCACGTCGTCGTCCTCGATGAGCGCGGCCTCGACCTCGGCCGGATAGACGTTGACCCCGCCGCTGATGATGAGGTCGGTACGCCGGTCGGCGAGGAAGAGGTAGCCGTCCTCGTCCAGCCATCCCATGTCCCCCACCGTGAAGTAGTCGTCGTGCCAGGCCGACTCGGTCTTGTCGGGGGCGTTGTGGTATCGGAAGCGCTGGCCGGCGAAGGCCGACACGTACACCGACCCCACCTCGCCTGGCGCCAGCTCGGTGCCGTCCTCGTCCACGATCCGCACCGACAGGCCCGGGAAGGGCCGGCCCACGCTGCCGGGCTTGGCCAGCCACTCCTCGGGGGAGATGACCGAGGCCATCCCCTCGCTGGCGCCGTAGTACTCCCACACCGTGCCGGGGGGGAACACCTCGATGATCCTGCGCTTCACCGGGACGGGACACGGGGCGGCGGCATGGAGGACCTTGCGCACGCTGGAGCGGTCATAGGGGCGCCAGTCCACCTCGAGAATGCGGATGAAATTGGCCGGGACCATCTGGGCCGTGGTCACCCGCTCGGTCTCGATGAGCCGCAGGCACTCCGCCGCGTCCCACCGGGGCATGATCACCACCGTGCCCCCCTCGCCCAGGCTCATGAGGGCATACGCGCTGGGGGCGGTGTGGTACATGGGGCCGCACATGAGGTGGACGTCGTCGGGGCCGAATCCCCAGAAGGTGGCGAAGGGGTTCGGCGGGGTGTCGCGGGCGGGGAGGGGGGCGGCGCGGGCGATCCCCTTGGGCCGCCCCGTGGTACCCGACGTGTAGGTCATGGCCACCACCGGGGTGCCCAGGAAGTCCTCGGTGGGAGGGTCGGCGCGACCCTCGGCCAGCGCCTTCGACAGCTCCGGACCGGTGACGTCGAGCTCGGCCGTCCCGGCCCGGGCCGCGGCGCGCCGGGCCACGGGCGACCCGTCGTGCACCAGCACGGCGGCACCGGAGTCCTCGACGATGTAGGCCACCTCGCCCTCGGTGAGACGCGTCGAGACGGGCACCACGAGCGCGCCCCGTCGCGTGGCGCCGTGCCACACCGCGAAGGCCTCGGTGGAGTTGCCGACCATGACCGCCACCCGGTCGCCGGGTCGCGACGCGTGCTCGGCGACGGCATGGGCCATGACGTTGGCCGCTGCGTCGAGCTCACCGAATGTCATGCGCCGGTCGCCCAACACGAGCGCGACCCGCTCGGGGTCGACCCGGGCGACCCCCGCCAGTCCCCTGGGCACGTCGGCGTGCATCGGGCCGAAGTGTAGGACCGCCGGGCGCCGTGTGCCTGACACGAACGTCAGGTATATGATCGCAAGGCCGCCCAGCGCCGAGGGGGAGGAGCGCGATGCAAGCCGAAGAACTCATCCTCGTGAGCGTCGACGACCACGTCGTCGAGCCCCCCAACATGTTCGACGGGCGCGTGCCGGCCAAATGGAAGGACCGGGCGCCCCGCATCGTCCACAACCCCGATGGCACCGACGTGTGGTCCTTCGAGGGCAACCTCATCCCCAACGTGGGCCTCAACGCCGTGGTGGGCCGTCCTCCCGAGGAGTACGGCATCGAGCCCACCTCCTTCGAGGAGATGCGCACCGGTTGCTACGACATCCACGAGCGGGTCCGCGACATGAACGTCAACGGCGTGCTCGGCTCGATGTGCTTCCCCTCCTTCATCCAGTTCTGTGGCCAGCTCTTCGCCCGGACCGATGACAAAGAGCTCGCCATCGACATGCTGCGGGCCTACAACGACTGGCACATCGAGGATTGGTGCGGCGCCTATCCGGGCCGCTTCATCCCCCTCAGCATCCCGCCCATCTGGGACCCCGAGCTCATGGCGGCCGAGGTGCGGCGCGTGGCGGCCAAGGGAAGCCACGCCGTCACGTTCTCGGAGAACCCCTCCAAGCTGGGCTGGCCGAGCTTCCACTCCGACCACTGGGACCCCTTCTGGAGGGCGTGCGAGGAAGAGGGGACGGTGGTGTGCCTGCACATCGGCTCCTCGTCGCAACTGGCCATCACCGCGCCCGACGCCCCATTCGACGTGCTCATCGCCCTGCAGCCGGTGAACATCATCCAGTGCGCCGCGGACTTGCTCTTCTCGCCGGTCCTGCGCAAGTACCCCGACCTGCGCATCGCCTTGTCCGAGGGCGGCATCGGGTGGATCCCGTACTTCCTCGAGCGCGCCGACTACGTCTACCAGCACCACCACAAGTGGACGGGCCAGGACTTCGGCGACATGCTGCCCAGCCAGGTGTTCAAGGAGCGCATCGTGACATGCTTCATCGACGACGCCTTCGGTGTGGAGAACCGCCGCTTCCTCGAGCTCGACAACGTGTGCTGGGAGTGCGACTATCCCCACTCCGACTCGACGTGGCCCAACGCCCCCGAGATCGCCATGAAGTACCTGGCCGACGTGCCCGACTCCGACGTGAACAAGATCACCCACCAGAACGCCATGCGGCTGTTCCGCTTCGACCCCTTCGCCCACCGTCCCCGGGAGAAGTGCACGGTGGCGGCCCTGCGGGCCGAGTCGGCCGACGTCGACACCTCGATCCGGCCCCGTCGCGACACGGGCGAGCGCAAGAAGATCCTGGCGGCCGACCTCGGGCGCTTCGCCGAGAAGGAAAACTGAGCCAGCCGAAAACTGAGCCACCCGAAGACTGAGCCGGCCGGCGCGCCCGGGCCGGGGGCCAGGGACTCGGACACGGTCTTCACAGCGGGGATGGTGCACGTCGCCGAGCGCGGCTGCGAGCGCCTCACCCGCATCGGCCACGGCCCGCTCGAGCTCGAGGAAGGTGGGGGACGATGGACTGGACCCGCGTCCCGGTAGTGGTGGGCGGCGGCCAATTGACCAACCGCGAGGAGGATCCGGCCTTGGCGCCGGACCCCTTCGTGCTGATGGAGTCCGCCGCCCGGCTCGCCGCGGCCGACATCGGCGCGTCGGGTCCCGACTCCGTGCTCGCCGGGCTCACGCACCTGTTCATGGTCCACTCGCTCTCTCTTCGCCACGGCGACCCTGCCGCCGAGCTCGCCCGCCGGCTCGGGGCGGGCCAGGCCGAGGCCGCGTTGCTCGGGCATGGGCGGGTCGATCCCCCAGTGGCTCGTCAACCGGGCCGCCGAGCTCGTCGCCGCGGGCGAGCAACCCCGCGTGCTGATCGCCGGGGCCGAAGCCTTGGCCACCCGCCGGCGCGCCAGGAAGCTGGGGGTGGAGCTCCACTGGCCGTCCTCGGAAGGGTGGCCCGAGACGTGGCCGCCGCTCGAGCCCGACCTCGGCGTGCACCCCGTCGAGCGGGCCCACGGGCTGGTGCAGGCCACCACCATGTACGCGCTGGTGGAGTCGGCCGTCGCCCACGGGGCCGGTCGCGACCCCGTCACGAACAGCGCGGCGGTCGGCGCGCTCATGGACCGCTTCAACGCCGTCGCCGCCTCCAACCCGATGTCGTGGTTCCCCACCCGGCGCGAACGCGGCGGAGATCATGACGGTCACGCCCGACAACCGGATGATCTACTTCCCCTACCCCAAGTACGTGAACACGGTCATGGACGTCGACATGGGCGCGGCGATCATCGTCACCGACGCGGCGACGGCGCGCTCGTGGGGGCTCGGTGCCGACGACGTCGCCTACCTGGGGGGATGGGCCGACGCCCATGACCTGTGGTACCTGTCGGAACGGCCCGTGCTGGAGCGCTCCCCCGCCCTGACCGAGTGCGCCCGACGGGCCCTCGACTCGGCCGGAGTGACCATGGAGGAAGTGGCCGGGCTCGACCTGTACGCGTGCTTCCCGAGCTCGGTGGAGGTCGCCCGGGACAGCTTCGACATCGGCTTCGACGACCCCCGACCCCTCACCTTGACCGGCGGCCTGCCCTATCACGGCGGCCCGGGGAGCAACTACGTGACCCACTCCATCGCCAACACGCTGCAGTGGCTGCGCGCCGACCACGGCGAGCACACGCTGGTGCACGGAAACGGCTACTACCTGACCAAGCACTCCGTCGGGCTCTACACCCGCCGTGCTCCCGACGAGGCGCCCCAGCCTCCCGAGAAGCTCCAGGAGTACGTGGACGGGCTGGCCGACGCCCTGGTGGTGGAGCCGTCGGTGGAGCACGGTGCCACCGGCACGATCGTGGCGTACACCGTGCCCTTCCACCGCGAACACGGCCCGGAGGCGGGCATCGGCCTCATCGACATCGGGGGCCGGCGAACGGTGGCGCGGGCCGACGACGCACTGACGGCAGTCCTTCTCGAGGGTGACGGCGTGGGGGTGCGTGTCACGCTCGACAGCTCCGACGAGGGCAACACCATGCGAGGCGCCTGACCGGGAGCAGGGCCCGGTGTGGCGGACCTCTCCCAGATCGATGCTGCGCCTAGTCCTCCAACGACAGGGCGTGCTCGGGACAGTTCTCGACGCCGCTGCGGGCGTCGTCTTCGTGCCCGGCCGGCACCTCGTCGACGAGCAGCACGCAATGGCCGAGATCGTCGGAGTCGAAGAGGTCGGGAGCCAGCGTGTAGCAACGGCCGTGACCCTGGCACGCCTCGCGGTCGAGCCGAACGCGCATGCCCGGTGTCAGCCCGCGGGCGGGAATTCGATCGGCAGAGTGGTGAGGGAGCGGAGTCCCGGCGTGTACGCGAGCACGGTACCGGGCTTGAGCCGGTAGTCGGGGATCCTGCGGTGGAACTCCCGCAGCGCCACCCGCAGCTCGATCCGGGCCAGGTGTGATCCCAGGCAGCGGTGCACCCCGCCGCCGAACGCCAGGTGCGGGTTGGGGTTCCGACGCAGGTCGACGGTCTCGGCCCCGGGATGGGCGCTGTCGTCGGTGTTGGCGGACCCCAGCACGAGCATGACCTGTTCACCCTTCGGAATGGGGCAGCCTTCGTACTCGACGTCCTCGGTGACCACTCTCGGCACAGCCGGGACCGGGCTCTCCCAGCGCAACAGCTCTTCGACGGCGGAGGGGATGGCCGACTCGTCGTGCACCAGCAGGTCACGCTGCTCGGGCTCCTGCGCCAGGTAGGCGAAGAAGCAGTCGAGGGAGTCGGTGACGGTGTCGAGGCCGGCGATGATGAACAGGAAGCAGATGTCGAGGACTTCCTCGTCGGTGAGGCGAATCCCGTCGACCTCGCCCGCCATGATCTGCCCGAGAAGATCGTCCTTGGGTTCCTCGTCGCGCCGCTTCTTCACTTCCTTGTCGAAATAGGCGTACACCGTCTCGCCGGCCTTCTTGCGGGCCGGTGCCTGCTCCTCGAGCGTGACCCCCCTGGGCCGGATGATGTCGTCCTTGACCGCCAGGAAGAGGTCGAGGTCCGAGAGCGGGAGGCCCATCAGGCGCAGGAAGACACGGCACGGCAGGGGGACGGCGAACTCCTCGTGCAGATCACACGAGCCCCGCGACGCGAAGGCGTCGACGAGTTCCTTCACGAGGGCGACGACCTCGTCCTCGAGCAGGGCCATCTTCTTGGGGGCGAAGAGGGGGTCGAGGATCCGGCGGTACTTCACGTGCTGGGGGGGGTCGACCATCAAGGGGATGAGCGGTCGGATGTTGCCCAGGTCCATGGGGACCTCGCTCCAGCAGAACAGCGCTGACTTCCGCAGGGCTTCTTCGACGTGCTCGCGCCGTGTCAACAGGGTGAACATGTCGTCGATCCGCATGACCGGCTGCTCGCGCAGCATGCGGGAGATGGCGCGCGGATCGTCGGAGGACGCCAGATCGCCCACCAAGTTGGCGGACCCTCCGGGCAGCTCGTCTTCAGCCTGCATTCGAACTCCTCTCGCACCTGCCTGCGGTGGCACCTCGGACCAAGGTGTCGTGCGAGTCACCCAGGACGTTCGATGTCAACACGCCCACCAACCCCTGGAAGCCAACGTTAGCGTTTCCTGACACAAATGTCAGCCCTGACACCACCGTCAGGGTCCCGGGCCAGGCACCGGCCCTGCCGTTGATACCACAATAAGCGTCGGTTGTGGCGCACCTGGTGGTTGACGACCTGTCCCGAGTCCGGTCGACGGGGCGGAGCTGACCATCGCCGCACCCCCTCCGCCGCACACGGGTGGTGTCGGTTCGACACGCTGGGTACTCACCGCGGAGCCGGGGAGGTGCTAGGAAGTGGCCCCCGGTGCGGCAACCCGGTTGGGCGACGCCGGCGGGTCCGGCCTGGCTGGCCCAGGTGGCACACGGCCCGATGCGGGTGATCCAGGATCCAGCCCGACAGGCCGATGACATCCGAGGACCTCGATTCGAGACTGCGCAGTACGATTTTGGAGGCCTTAGGAGGACGAACGTGGTAACCGCAGCCAGTGACAGGAGGATGCGGCGCCGCGGGCGACGACGCCAGGCGGCGAGCCCGACACCCGCTGCCATGGGCGAGGCCCTACGCGAGGCGCGCCAGGCGTCCTCTGTCAGCCTGACCGAGATCAACGACCGGACGGGGGTCCCCTGGCAGCAGCTCGAGGCGCTCGAGGCGGGGAACCTGTCCCGGTTCCCGGACCTGCGGTCAGCCATCACCGCCGTCCGGCGCTACAGCGACCTGGTCGGCCTCGACGTCGAGCGCTACGAGCGGGTGGTGGAGGAGCATTGGGGCACCCCCGAGGCAGGATTCGACCCCAATGCGGCTCCGGTCAACGGCGGCGGAGGCCGGGCCCGGACCGGGTACATCACCACCACTGTGCCGACGGGCCATCTGAGCCGCTATCCCGGTGACGGCACGCATCTGCGCGCCTTCACGCAGACAGACGAGGTGCCCGGCATCATGCGTGTCAAGCACCCCGAGGCCAACGGCCACGACAGCCACCCCGCACTCGACGACACCGGCTCCTTCCCGGCCGCGCCGGCCATCTACACCGGCGTCCGTCCCGCACCCTTCGTTCTGCGCGCCGCGCTCTGGCTCACGGCGTCAGTGCTGGTGCTCGCTCTCGCCGGCTTGGCGGTGCAGCACTACCAGCCTCAGTGGCTGACCGACATCCACCTCGTGCACCACAACCACACCTTGACCGCTGCCACGTCGGGCACCGCCACCGGCTCGGGCGCGACCTCGCAATCCAAGAAGTCGACGAACCCAGCGTTGGTGTCGATGACCACGACGGGCACCGGTAGTGCCAACGTGTCGGTCCAGGCCTCCAACTACACCGTAGTGGTGGCGGCGTGGGCGCCGTGTTGGACCGTGGTGCACTCCCCGCAGAGCTTCTCTCCCATCTTCGCGGCCACGCTCCAGAGCGGTCAGATCAAGGAATTCAACCCGACCGACGGCCAGCTGACGGTGAGCATGAGCGCCTCTCTCGTCACGGTGCAGGTCAAGATCAACGGGAAGACGGTGCCCGGGTGGTTGTTCAAGCCGACCTCGGTGCCATTCCTGCTCAACTTCAGCTCCGCCAGCACCTGACGTCGCGCTCGCTCATGACGGGCCCCCGGCCCGTCGAGGGGAGCCCCGATTCAGACCAGGCGTGTGTGGGGGACAGAGGCGACCTTTCCCCGGTCGCGGATCTCCCTCACGGCGGGAACCGGGTCCGGGTCCGAGAACAGCCGGTCGTCTCCGTAGTCGGCGGGCCGCCCGGTGACGTCGAGCGCCCACCACGACGCCTCGAGGGCGATGCCGTTGGGGTCGGTGAAGTAGATCGAGCGGATGAAGCCGTGGTCGACGACGTCGGTCACCTCGCACGCGGCGGACTTCAGGCGATCGCGAAGGTCGAGAAGCGCGTGCTCGTCGGGAAGGTTGAACGAAAGATGGTCGAACTGCACGGCGCGGGGATCAGGCACCCCGGCGGGCTTGGCGAAGCGCTCGAGGGCCACGCCCGCGTACTCGAAGAACGCCACCGTGTTCTGCGTCCCGAACTCGAAGAAGTAGTGGCGGAACTGCGGGGTGCCGATCGTCGCCACCAACCTCGCGCCCAGGACCCCGTGGTAGAAGCGCACCGTTGCGTCCATGTCGTCGGTGATGAGCGCGAGGTGGTTGATCCCCCGCCAGCGAGGAGCCTCAACGTCGGTCTCGGTCATGTCGTGGATCTCGGTCATGGCGAACCTCCGTGCGACACGCGGGTTTCGTAGCTGATCCCACGCTACCTGGCGGTCGTGTCGAGGGTGGCGGGCTCACGAGGGCCATGATTGTTGGGCATGGGTCTCGGGGCTCTTGGGCATGGGTCTCGAGGCTCTTGGAGATCGATCTCAGTGCTGCTCGGGATAGATCGTCGGGTCCTCCAGAGGCAGGCGGAGCCACTGGATCATCTGCCGCAGCTGGACATAGGCGTCAAGACGGGCGTCGTCGGAGCCCGCCCGCTCGGCGCGTTCGATCGGCTCCCACAGGCGGTGCACCATCGTGGGGCCGAGCTCCAAGAGCCCTCCGCTTCCTCCCGTGGCGTACTTGGCCAAGACGTAGCGGACCAGCGCACCCTCAGGTACACCGAGGTTGAGGCTCAACGTCCTGATGGTGACCATGGGGTCGACGTGCGCGTAGAGAGCGACGTCAGCTTTGAAATTTGCATCGGGGTCGTCATGGGCCCAGGGCCCTTCGAAGGGCTCGAGGGTGACGGTGTCGTCGTGACGGGGGCTGTGCACGCGGCCCGAAGATAGATGGTGACGATTCCGCCCGCTACGACATGCCGCTCGTCGGACCGTCGACGGTGTCCTCGGAGCTCGGGCCGCCCCGACCGTGGTCGGGGGGGCCGAGGGCGGTGTCGATCTCGATGGCACCGTGCGAGGCACCGGCGGAGAAGGCGACGGCACCAGTGTCGTCGACGATCCGGGCTCCGATGTTCTCGGCCTGCCCGGCCAAGTTCCCGGCCGCCGCGGCCGCGCTCGAGACCGACGCGAGGCCTGCCAGCGTGCTGACGGCGACCTTGGCCGAGCGGGAGCGCCCGGGGCGAACGCTCCTGATCCTCGCCACCTCATCGGACTGCAGAGCGGCCAGGACCGCTTCGATCGCCTCGCTGTCCAAATCCGACGGCCAGTGACGCTCCAGCATGATCGACTCCAGGAGGGCTTCCAATCGGGGGGCTGAGATGCCGGAGATGGGCATGGGTATCACCGCCGGCTGGCTGCCCCACTCGGTGAACACCTTGGCGGGGGTACGCATCAATTCGACGATCTCGGCTTCGGGGAGCGGGGGGCTGAAGCGGAACCCCTGAACTTGGTCGCACCCATGGGCGTCCAAGAACCCGAGCTGTTCGTCGGTCTCGACGCCCTCGGCCACGACGACGAGGTCGAGACTGTGCGCCAGGGCGATGACCGCGCCGACGATGGGGGCACCGCTTGCTTCGCCGTCGATGCGCTGGATGAAGGTCCGGTCGATCTTGATGGCGTCGATCGGCATTTCGGCCAGGTAGGTCAGCGCGCTAAATCCGGTCCCGAAGTCGTCGATCGAGCAGCGCACGCCGATGGCGCGCAGTTCGTTCAAGCTGGCGACGACTTCGTCGACGCGCTCCATGAGCACGCTCTCTGTGACCTCCAGCTCCAACAAGGTGGGATCCAATCCGGTTCGTTTCAGCACTCGGGACACCATCTCCACGACCGGCTGGTGCGCGAATTGGCGGGGGGAGAGGTTGACCGCCACCGGCATGGCCGGCAGGCCCTGTTCCTGCCAGCTCTGAGCCTGCCGGCAGGCAACTTCGAGCACCCACTCCCCGAGTGTGGCCACGAGACTGGTCTCCTCCGCCAAGGGGATGAAGGCCCAAGGCGGGATGAAGCCGAGCTGCGGGTGGCGCCAACGTGCCAGTGCCTCGACGCCGACGATGTCTCCGGTCGCCATGGCAAGCTTCGGCTGGTAGTGCACGGCGAGGCGTCCGCTGTCCACGGCGGCTCGCAGGCTGTCCTCGAGGGCGAAGCGAAGCCGGGCCCGGGCGCTCATGGCCGAGTCGAAGATCTGGTACGTGTTCCGCCCGGCTGCCTTGGCCTGGTACATCGCGGTGTCGGCGTGCTTCAGAAGGGTGTCCGCATCGGCGCCGTCCCAGGGAGAGACCGCCACTCCGATGCTGGCCTTCACGGTCAACTGACGGCCGCCGACATTGAAGGGATCCTCGAAGCGATCCAGGAGCCTCTCCGCCACCTCGACGACGAGCCCGTCTTTCCCCCCACTGTCAGGGATCAGAAATGTGAATTCGTCTCCACCGAACCGCGCCAGCGTGTCGTGCTCGCGCAGGCACCCTTGGAGGCGCTTGACGACGGACTTGAGGAGGTCGTTGCCCACGGCGTGACCCAGGCTGTCGTTGATGTCCTTGAAACGGTCGAGGTCCAGGAACATGACCGATACCGCGCTGTTGGTCCGCTCCGCCTGGGTCAAGGCGAGGCGCAGCCGGTCCTCGAAGAGAAGGCGGTTGCAGACCCCGGTGAGGGAGTCGTGCTGCGCCCGGTATTCGGCGGCCGCATGCGTGAACACCTGATTCAGGAGGTACAGGACCAACAACGAGGGCAGGAACATCGAGCCGATCAGGAGGACCGGTTGGCGGTCCGCGATGCCCAGGGCGGACTCGGCGCTCAGGACACCGGGAACCACGAGTGACACGGCCACGAGCATGGCGACGCGAACTCCCCGGGGCCGCACAGACCGCAGCGGCACGGGCTCGAATGCGACCTTCCGGGAGGGATGCACGAATGCCACCGCCCAACAACACGCACCGATGAGCGCCACCGTACCCACCAACTGCGATGACTCGGATGCGTCGGCCAGCGACAGCGCGGCATAGCTGGCGTTGGCGGCGAAGAGGCAGACGAACCCCGCGATGAGAAAGCGGTAGTTAGCCGGGTGTCGTTCTGTGAGCGAGACGAGGCTGCAGACCAGCCAGAGAAGGACCATGTCGAGCAGCGGCGCGGCGATGGCGGGTACCTGGTGTCCCGGACGCCATCCCTGCGCGGGGACGATGACCAGGGCGAGCATGACGAATCCCAACGCCAGGGTGGGGAGCATCGCTTCGGCCACAGAGTCCGTGGACCGTTCGGGCAACCGCTGGTGGATCAGTGAGACCAATCCGGTGATGGCCAGAAGATCGCCGGCCGTGCTCGCCACCATGGCCGCGCCGATACGCGTCGGTGGTCCCCCGGCGTGCAGCGCCTGGAACATGTCACCGGCGACGACGCAGACCAGCCCCGACCCGAGCAACGTCCAAGCCGAGCGCCAGGGCCCGCGCTGCGATCTCCGGTTCGACCACAGGCCGTACGCCACCGCGGCCGCGGCCAGGACGCCGACGACGGTTGCATCGATGACCGGGTTGAGGACCGTCCATCGAACGCTCCCCGCAAGAGCGACGTGCATCAGCCCCGACCCGATCCAGTGTGATCCGTCCGGCCC
Source organism: uncultured Acidimicrobiales bacterium (assembly GCA_963838775.1). GTDB lineage: Bacteria > Actinomycetota > Acidimicrobiia > Acidimicrobiales > UBA8190 > Chersky-840. The sequence continues at coordinate 15,361 of CAWISP010000012.1, read as the reverse complement.
GTGGCGCGGGCCCGGGCAGAGGAAGCTGGCACTCCAGCCGGGCAGTAGGGCACGGCAATGGACGTCATGGCGGACCTGCTCCACGGGTCTGGGGTGATGCTGCCACGGCACCTCCGCCCTTCAGATTGGTAGGCAACTCGCTCGACGCTCGGAACGGGCGCGTCTTTCAGCACCACACGGTGTGTTTTCGGCGCCGATCGAACCTGGCTTGAGCAGACTCGAGCCTCGCCTCGGTCACGTACCGTGACCAGGAAGGGCGCGTGTCGTGACTGTCTGTCAAGGCCCTGGGCGTCCGCGCCGATTAATGGGCGTGACCACGGCCGCCCCCGACCAGGAGTCGACCCCCAAGAAGGTACGCAATCCCGCCCGGTACCTCAGGCCCCCGCGAAGCGGCGCCGGGCCGGTCGATCCGCGTCGCGGCCCCCGATCCGGCGAGGCCGGGCCCGCCGGGGGCGGAGTCCGTGTCGGCGGCGCGGACCGGGTCGGGATGGTCGCCGGAGCCGACGAGGATGTGACCGATCCGTCCGCGGCTGCGGTCGAGGTCGAGATGGACCTCGGGGTCATTGGTGGGACTGCGTCCGGGGTCGAGCCCGAAGCCGAGGCCGAGCGGGTCGTCCTGGCCATCGGGTCCACCTATTTCCACGACGGCCGCGTCAGTCCCGAGCGCTACGCGTCGGACCTGGCGCCGACGTTCGTCGGCGCCGTCGGCGCCAGTCACAGCCTGCTGCGAGAGTTGTTCAAGGAGATGGGCGCCCCCGAAGGGGCACCCATCGAGGCCCTTTGCGATCGCTGGCACCTGCGCTATGGGACCGATGCGGGCCAGGCGCAGTTCTCGCTCGACGAGGAGGTCCTTCCCGACGGAGCCGGGGCGCGATCGTCGTCGGGACCCGGCGCCGGCGCCGACGGGTGGGTCAGGGGGCTGGTGGCGTCGCGCGACTCCGACCATGCCCAGGCGTTGGCCGCCTTCGAAGCCGAGGCGGCTGAGGCTGTCGAGGCAGGTGCCCCACAGAGAGCCGCCATCGCCTACCGGGCCGCGGCCGCAGCAGCGCTGGCAGCGGGCCGCGGCGACCACGCCAACCGCCTGCAGCGACTGGCCGGCAAGGCGTACATCGAGATCGCCGAGAAGTCCGAGACCCTTCCCCAGGGAGTGTTCATGGCCTATCGGGAGAGTGCCAGGTGCTTCCTCGAGGCCGGCAACTTGCCCCTGGCTCACAAGTGCCTTTCGAAGGCCATCGCCATCGGCGAGACGCTCGGGTACACGGAGTCGACATGAAGATCTATCTCTCCACCGAGGGGACCTATCCCTTCGTGCTGGGGGGGGTGTCGACCTGGGTGGACATGCTCGTGCACGGCCTGCCCCAGCACGAGTTCGAGGTGGGCGCGCTCGTGGACAACCCCCACCACCGCATCCAGTACCGCCCCCCGGCGAACGTCACCCTGCAGCCCATTCCGCTTTGGGGCTTGGAGCTGGCCGAGGAGTACCTGCCGCGCCGTGACGGTTGGCGACGGGCTGTACGGACGTCGTCCCCGGTGGTTCGCGACCGGTTCCTGCCGGCTTGGGAGCACCTGGTCGCCTGCCTTGCCGCGCCCGAGGCCGATTCCCGGGCCCTCGGTGACAGCTTGTCCGACGTGGCCCGCTTCGCCGAGAGATACGACCTGCGGCGCGCTCTGGGCGACGCATCCGCCTGGGCGCTGCTGCTCGACCAGCTGCAGAAGAACCCCATCCACGCCCGTTCGGGACTCGCCCCCGTCATGGATTTCGCGCGCACCCTCTACCGTTACCTCCTCCCCCTGACCGCACCCACTCCGGAGTGCGACGTCGCGCACAGCTCGGCGGCAGCCCTGTGTGCCTTGCCGGCCATCGTGGCCAAGTACCGCTACGGGACTCCTCTTGTGCTGACCGAGCATGGCATCTACCTGCGCGAGCGCCTGTTGGCGATGTCGGCCGAGCCCTTCGGGACCAAGGTGCTCTTCGCCAACTTCTACCGCGCCGTCGTCGAGCTCGCTTACCGGGAGGCCGACGTCCTCACGCCGGTGTGTGGCTACAACGCGCAATGGGAGCAAGCCCTCGGCGTCGACGGGGACCGCATCCAGGTGATCCACAACGGCGTCGACCCGGCGCGCATCGACGTGTGGCCTGAGCCCGAGGGTCCCCCGACGATTGGCTTCGTAGGCCGCATCGACCCGTTGAAGGACATGTTGACCCTCATCCAGGCCTTCGTCCGTGTGCGGTCGAAAATCCCCGAGGCCCGCCTCCGCCTGTGGGGACCGGCGACGTCTCCTGAGTACCTCGAGCAGTGCCAGATCGCCGTCACTGATCTCGGCCTGTCGGATGTCGTCAGCTTCGAGGGCCCCACCAACGACATCGCGGCCGCCTACGGCGCGTCGCACGTGATCGGGCTGTCGTCGATCTCCGAAGCGTTTCCGTACACCGTCGTCGAGGCGATGCTCGCCGCCCGTCCCGTCGTGGCCACGGCGGTGGGGGGCGTCGCCGAAGCGGTCGGTCCGGCGCAGTGTCGGGGAACCGCCATGGTCGTCGAGCCGGGCGATCCCGGTGCCATGGCTGACGCGCTGATCGCCGTCCTGGGCGCGTCGTCGGCCGAACGTGGGCTTCTTGGTGACTGGTCGCGGCGTCGGGCCCTCACCTTGTTCACCGCACAGCGGATGTTCGACGACTATGACGACGTCTACAACCGGCTCTTGGAGTCGGCGACCTCAGGAGTATCAGACCATGGTGCGGACGCACCGCATTCGGCGCCAGACCCCTCGCCCGCCTCGGACAGGGCCATGGCGCATGCCGTCTCGTGACCACCCGCACGGTCCAGAGGACCGACTCTGGTGAGCTCGGGCTCCACATCGCGGCGCGCACCGTGGTGGGCCGGTGCCCGGCCCCCCTCAACGCCGTGGAGGTGGCGGTCGTGCTCGAGACGTGCGGCTATACCGCCAACCGAGCGCGCGCCCTGGGAGCCGATAGCCTCAACGCCCTAGCTGAGCGCGTCTTCGCCCTCGTCCCGCTGTATTCCTCGGCGCTGTCACGCCAGGCCATGGCGCCGGTCGCCCTGCGCGTCCGTCCTCCGGGGCCCCTGGACCTCGCCCGGGGCCTTGCCTACTCGTCGCCGTGGCTCGTCAGCCTGGCCACGCTGTTGATCGCGGGAGTCTCGTTCTGGTCTTCGAACATCGCCATCCCGCCGATCGCCAACGCAGTCACGTTGGCCACCGCCATCTCCCTGCTCGTGACCGGGCCCTTCATCCAGGCCTTCGGACGACGGGCGTCGTTCTACATCGGCCTCGGGGACCAGGGGATGGTCATCCGGATCACCCGTTGGACCCTGGAGCTCGGTCTGGTGGTGACGGTGTTGTCGGGTCTGACCCTGTACCTGGTGCGCAACGACGTGCTTGGCTCCGGCACCCCGGCCACGGCGCGGCTGGGACTCGCCGCCGCCATCGCCATCGCCGCCTTGCAACTCGGACTGGCGGCTTTCTACGTGCGCCGCGCCTTTCTCTCCATCGGATTGATCGTCGGGGGCGGGGCGGCCATCCTGCTGTGGCTCGTGAGCAGCTCGGGCTCCTACATCGACCCGACGACGTTGATCGTGTGGCAGATCCGGTTGGTGGCCCTCATGGCGGGGGTGTGTTGGATGGCCAGCGCGTGGTGGCTGCTTCGGGTCAAGAGTTCGGCTCCGGCGCCGCTGTGGCGTCCCTCGAGCTCGGCCCTGTTCCGAGCCGTGGCGCCCTACGGGCTGTACGGATTGGGATTCTTCGCCATCGTCGTCATTCCGCAGTTGGTCAGCGGCGGTCTGCTCCAGGGCCGGTACACCTTCAACGCGCCGTTCGCCATGACCAGCGGGGTAGCCATCGTCGTGCTCGTGCCGATGCTGGCCCAGACCGTCGCCGCCACCGAGCACCTGCTGGCACGCCAGTTCCCGGCGTGGCTGTCACGATTCACCGTCGCCCAGGTCGACCAATTCCGTGAGACGGTCAGGCGCTACTGGAGGGAGCAGTTGACCCTGCTCGGCGGACTCGCCCTCGTCTCCGGCATTGTCGTGGGCGTGGGCGCTCCCCGTCTCGGCGCGACGTTTCCCATTCTCCGGGACCTCGCCACACACCCGGGTCTGGTGGCGGCGTGCACGCTGGGATACCTGTTCCTCGGCACCGGCCTCTTCTGCAGCCAACTCCTCTTCGCGCTGTCCGCTCCCATGCGACCCCTCGCAGCCGCCTGGGCGGGATGTGTGTCCCTGGTTGTGGTGTCGATCGGCGAGGCGTGGGCAGGGCCGACGGTCTCCGCGGTTGCAGGCCTGGTGGCCGGGGCCGGCGTCTACGCCAGCGTGGCGGTGGTGCTCGCCGACCGCGCCTTCGCGCAAGCCGACCTGACCTACTACCGGACCCTCTGAGGACGAGGAACGTCGTCGATGGTCTTGCAACGCTCGCCCGTGTTCGCGCCCGCCCTACCCCCACACCGGTCAGGGCCATGACCGCCGTCTCCGAGCCCGTCGCGGGGCACGGGCACGCGCCAACCTCTGGCGGCTCGAAGCCAGCATCGGCACCGTCGTCCTCCTGGTCGCCACCATCGCACTGACCACGTGGCCCGGCGCGGCCCCGGACCGGCCCGTACCTCCAGGTCTGGCTCTCGTGCACTCCGGGCTGGCGATGGCCGATCCGTTCGAGACGTCGGTGCCCAACCGCCAACTCCTGGACCACTACGTGTTCAACGGCTCTGCCGCGCCCGGTGTCGGATGGGTCACGGCTACCGCGCAGGGGCTCGACGTCGGGGTCCGTTCGCACGCCGGGTGGGCGGGATGGTTCGCCGTGACGCTTCCCGCCGCCGGTCCCGACGTCGTGTGGCATGCCGTGATGTCCCGTCCGTCGGCTCCCGTGAACACCGGCGTCGGGGAGGCGGTCCTGGCGGTGCAGTCGGCCTCCACCCAACGCAACGGGACCATCAACTATGTGGTCGTCTCGGCTCTGTCGTCTGGTGGCAAGGGCACGTGGCAAGTTGGCTCGGCCCACGGCTACCTCGCCGACGCGGTCACCGACCGCCTGTGGCAGGAACCCCTCCGCGCCGACACGCCGGCGACCGAACCGGTCACCATACGGACCGATGGACAGCGCAGTTTGACGGTCTGGTTCGGGGATCGGGTCGTGTACTCGAGCGATCACCTGCACATGAACGACCCCGCGCCCTTTCAGGCGTACCTCGAGGTGCAGGGTCGTGACATCGGCTACGTCTCGAACTTCAAGAACTTCTGGGTCGCCGATGCGGCTCCGGTGATCGTTCGCGGCGTCCAACCACGGGCACGCGTCGAGCTCGACACCGGTCACGGTGTGGTGACCGCAGAGGCCGATTCGGCCGGACGGGCGGCGCTGCCGATCCCGGCTCCGGAGCTGGTCGGCACCGGCACACTGACGGTGGCTCGATCGTTCCAATGTTCGCCGCTTTCGCGGACCTGCACTACGCAGGGGGCGACGTGCTGCAAGTGGCGGCCCGCTGAGGGCTCACATGACTCATACGCCGAGCCGATTCACGCCGACTCTGTATTCCCGCGCCCGGGGCGGGAAACCTCCGGCGGAAGGCCCGGACCGTGTACCCCGTCAGGCGGCTCGGGCCCTTGGCGCGGGCCCACGCGCTGCGCGGGAGATTCAACATCGGGCCGAGCTCGCCGAAGTAGTTGCCAGCCCCGATGACGGCGAGATGCTCTTCGCTGCCGTCCGCCTTGACCTGGAAGATCTCGATCTCGCCCTCCTCGACCATGTAGACGAGGTCACCTCGGTCGCCCTGCTTGAACAGGATCTCGCCCGCCGCCAAGGTCACCTCCTCGGGATCACGGTCGGCAACGGCGAATTGGGGGGCCAGCTCGATCACCCGGTCGGCGATGTTGGTGATGCGATCGTCGTGGGTCGACACGAGCACCAAACGACCAGGGGACGGACAGCGCGCGGAGGAGTCGCAGCACGCCTTCGACCTGGATGTAGTCGAGGTGGGCGGTGGGCTCGTCGGCGACGATGAGCGGCGGGTCGTGCGCCAGAGCCCGGGCGATCGCCACGCGTTGCTGCTGACCGCCGGACATCTCCGCCGGTTTGTGGCCGGCGCGCTCGGACAGGCCGACGATCTCGAGCAGCTCGTCAGCCCGTGCCATGGCCGTCTTGCGCGGGACCTTGGCCAGGCGCAGGGGCGCCATGACGTTGCCTCGAGCCGACAGGCTGCGGATCAGGTTGAAGGCTTGGAAGACGACGCCGACGGTGTAGCGGCGGTAGTCGCCGAGCGCCGGCCCGCTCAGCGACCCTACGTCGGTGCCGCGAAAGGAGATCGACCCGGATGTCGGCGTCAACAGTCCGGACAGACATGACAGCAGGGTCGTCTTTCCGCACCCGCTGGGTCCCAGGACGACGACCAGTTCGCCGTCGTCGGCATCGAACGACAACCCGCTGAGCGGCCGCACCACGTAGTCGCCGGACGTGAACTCGACCGTCAGGTCGCGGACCTCGAGCTCGGCCATCATTCCCTCTCTCGAGCCGTCAGCCGGCGAAGGCCATGGCGGGATCGACCGAAATCGCCCGACGGAGCGCGACCAGACTGGCGAGCAGGCCGACCACCAGTGCCGACACAGGGAGAACGACGAAGGCGCTCGACGGGATGTCCACGGGTTGGGCGAAGATGCCCGACATGAAGGTGGACAGCAGGGCGCCGATGGCAGCGGCGGCCAGCGCCACCAGTACCGCTTGGGTGGCCAGGCCGAGGAACAGAGCGCCGGAGGAAGCACCGAGGGCCTTCATCACAGCGAAGTCCCGGGTGCGTTCGAGCGCGGTCACATAGACGAGCGCCGCCACGATGACCGCGGCGATGATCCACATGAACGAGCGGGAGTTGTCGATCGATGACGACGCCGAGGACATCTGGGCGAGGCTCCGGCTCTCGACCTGGGCGTTCGACATCACGGTGAGCCCCGCCGGAAGGGTCTTGGGTACGCCGGTGGTGAGGATGGCACTGACCAGCGGCCGACCCTCGAAGACGATGGCCTGTGCTTCACCGAGCGATACATACGCATCGGCGATTCCGCCGAGCAGGGTCCTCCCGCTCACCGTCCCCACCACCGTCAGGGAATGACCCGAGACCGAGAATCGTTGACCGACACCAAGACCCAATCTGGCGTCGACGACCGCCTCGCCGTCGGCCCGAACCGGTCGACCGGTCACGACCGGGGGAACGCCGAGGCCGCCGGCGCTGTACCCGACGAGCACGATGCTCTCGAGTTGATGTCCGACGGTGGCCGCTTGAGGAACGACGATCACGGGATCGGCCCGCTGCACACCCGGTGCGCTCGTGACCGGGAACTCGGCGAAGGCAGGGAGCGGTGACAGGGCGGCGACCCTCCCCGAGGAACCCTGGGCCACGACCCACGCTTGTGAGCCCATCCCCGTGACCGTCTGATCCACCTCGACCCCGAATCCGGCGGCCAGGCCGGCGAGGAGCAGTGTCATAGCGAAGACCAGACCCGCCCCAACTATGGCGATCAGGAACTGACGGGCGCGGAAGCGCAAATCGTGCAGCGTAATGGCCAACATCGCCCGCCCCTCCTCTGCCGATACGAGCCCGTCCCGGCAGTGTTTTCAAGGATAGGCCCAAATGGACGTTGGATCCCGGGGTCGGTGTTCGGAGTGACGAGCGCCACAGGGTCACCGTGCTGCCTCGCGTCACTCGACGAGACTTGGAGGGAGCGACGGTCCAATCCCCGCTACCGTCGCGGCCGAACGCTGTGGCCAACGAGAGGTCAGCCAAGGGGGACGGGCCATGTCGGTAGTGGCGGGAATGGAAGTCGGCGTCGCTCCTTTCGCTGGCTTTGGTGGCTGCGATGACCGCAGGCTGCAGCTCGAGTTCAAGTCCGTCCCCACGGCCACCGTCGCCACTGGCGGCATCACGTGCACCAATATCACCGGCGGGCTGACATTTTCACCCCCACTCACGACAACGGGGAGCAGCGCTGAGTCCACCGCCGTCAGGTTGACGGCGATCGGGTGCACGACCTCGGGCTCCAACGTTTCCAGCGTGACCGACGGCAAGGCGACCACCACGATCTCGAGCCCGTCGAACGCTTGTAATCGTGTGCTCACGACCGAATTTCGCTGACAGTCAAAGTCACCTGGACTCCGGCGACGATCCGGCCGAGTATCATCACATTCTCGGAATACGCGGTCGCATCGAGCCATTCGGGTGCCATGGGATTCACGTTCCCAAACCCCGGTGGGACCACCAAGGTGACCGGATCCTTCGCGGGCTCGGATCACGGCGCCAGCTCGAGCGCGACAGTGTTCTTCGACCGAACCGCCGTGCAACTGCTCGCGGCCTGCAGGACCAGTGGCCTGGTCTCGATGCCAGTGACATCCGGCCGCGTCTCCCTGAAGTAGGGACGCAATTCTCGTCGGCCATCTGCCGATGATTGTGGGCGGCCCCTCACGTCTGCTTACGTGAGACGGACCAAGGAGGTCGACACAGTGGGCGAGATCCGGGTTCACGAGTTCATGAGCCTCGACGGAGTGATCGACAACCCGGCGTGGACCTTCGAGTTCGGGTTCGACCCCAGGATGGGCCCGGCGATCGCCGGGATCATGGCTGACTGCCAGGGCATCTTGCTTGGTCGCCACACCTACGAGATGTTCGAGCCAGCCTGGTCGGTGCGGACGGCGGAGCAGGACCCGGGTGCGCCGTTCATGAACGATACGGCCAAGTACGTCGTCTCGTCCACCTTGACCGCCCCTACCTGGCGGAACTCCACCGTGCTCGGTCCCTACGATGCCGACGCCATCCGCCGGATCAAGGATGGCGTGGATGGAGGGATCTACGTAAGCGGCAGCGGCACCCTGGTGCGGGCACTCCTCGCCGACGAACTCATCGACGAGCTTCATCTCTTCGTGTATCCCGTCACGCTGGGGTCAGGTCCTCGCCTCTTCACTCCTGACGCCCCAGGTGGCACGTGGTCTCTCGTCACGTGTGCGAGCTACGACAACGGCGTGATCTACCTGAGGTACAGAGCCAAGCCGGCGGCATCTGCGGCATAGGCACGTCCGAGGCTCAGCCGTGGTCGTTGCCCACCGTGCACCGCGGACAGGCCTCACGGAGGCCGCCGCATGATCGAATGTCGGCGTGCTTGGCAAGCCAGGTACCCCGCGACGACGGGCTCACATGGCAACCGGAAACCGAGCACTCCACGGTGAGGTCGAAGTGGACGGCGACGGTGCCGGGGCACATCGAGTCGGAGGGGTTCGGGACACCCTGGGCAGACGGCACGGCTTCTCCACGTTCGGCCCCAGAGCTGTGGCACACCTCGCACCGGGGGCCGAGGACGGCCTGGCAATTGACCACGTAGCGGTGGCGACGCACGGCCTCGGTCAAGGTGTCGCGGTCAAGGCAGCCCGGCACCGCGCAGAATCCAGTCCCGTCGGCATGGATGAGCAGCGGTTGGGTACAAGTCACGCGATCGACGTTCCTGCCTACGGAGGGACCGGATGCGAGGGCCGAAGGTCATCGGCACCCTTCAGTGTCGTTATGACACTCTATAGTGTCACATGGGCGGGTTAGGATGTCAAGAAGGCCTCGTGAACCTGCCACAGGGGGCGCCCACGGTGACGGCGGAGCACGCACACGATGATCGGCGCCCGAGCCGGCCGACGCTGGGGGAGGAGACCCGTGCCGTGGTCCGGGCGCGCATCGTCGAGGGTGCCGCCACCGCACTGGCTACAGGAGGCTTCGACGCCACCGTGGACGACATCGCCGCTGCCGCCGGTGTAGGCCGGCGCACCGTGTTCCGTCATTTCGCAACACACGACGACGTGCTCGCAGCTGCCGTGGTCGAGATCCTCGAGAACTACGACCGCCTGATGCCCGGGCCGCCCGTCCCTGGAGCGGATCTGGAGACATGGCTGAGAGAGACCGCGGTGACCTTCCACGACCTGAACGCCCGTGTGATGGGACGGGCCTTTTGGGACATGAATGTCGAGCGTCCGGGGATCTCACCAGCAGAGCGAGACCGCCGGCGGGTCGGGTATGCAATCCAGATCGCCCGTTACGCCTGGCACGCCGCCGGCGGGTCGGGGCGACCACCGTCGTGGGTGGTTGACGCCTTTGCTCTGCAATTATCCGGATTCGCCACCAACTGCCTGACCGGCCACAGCGCTGAGAAAGCCGGGCGGGTGAGTGCGCGGGTTCTGGGCGCCGTGCTGGCTACCGCGCTCGCCGAGGAGCAAGGTCGCGTCTCCGATTGACTTCGACACACGAGTTGACCGGACCGTTTCCCAAGTGCTCACGTGGTGGGACTCCGCCAGCCGTCAAGGCGACCTTGAACGTCGGGATGGACACGTGACCGCGCCTCGGACCGCGCCACCCCCGACATCAACAGCTTGTCGTAGGAGGTGTCGAGGTGGCGCACGGACGCGACCACGGCCAGGGTGACGGCCTCGGGATCGAGGGCTCGGCCAGCCGCGCTCCGACCCACCCGACCACTGTTCCTTTGACCGGCGTGACGAGCGATGGCGTCGGCGCGCTCGGTTGGACATCTGGGGAACAGCCGGGTGATCTCATGGGCGAATGCCGTTTGAAAGGACAGGTCTTGCGCTTGTCGGCGTGCCTCGCCGCGCACGCGTTGGCGTTGCCGGATGTCCTCGTCGGCCAGGCATGCGAGCTCGGCTTGGACGAGGGCATCTTCTTCGACCAGAAGTCCCTGGCGCTCGTAACGGCCCCGGGTGCGGCTGAACCGCACGACCACGGCGGACAGCCCACTGGCTTTCTTGGCGCGGCGCGTCAGAGCCGCGTCCCCGGCAGCGAGGAAGACCAAGTGGTCGAGGTCGGCGCAACTCAGGCAGATCGGTCCCGGTTCGTCCATGATCAACAGCTCTCCGGTGTTTGAGCAGATCGTGCACGTCCAGTCCTTGAGCGCCGAAACCACAACGAGATCCGGTGGCCGGCGTTGCTTGTCGACCAGTCTCCGCTGTCTGGCCTCGGACAGCTCCGGCGAGACCCAGTGCGTCCGATAGGCACGCTCGACAGAAGCGTCCCCGCCACGGCTGAACCGCAACGGGCGGCGATCTCGGGTGCGCGCCACATAAGCCGTCTCGTTTGGTCGAAGGCCGTGATCGGTGGCCCAATGTCGAAAGATCGCCATCGCGACGGAGAGCGTGTGCAGGTTGGCCTGCGCCACTTGTTCGAGATCCCCCACGCGACCGTGGCGCCACCGGTCTACTGCTTGCGGTGTCAACCAGCCCACGCCGATTAACACGTCGATGGCCGTGACGTATTGCTGCTGAGCGAGGGCCGCTTCGGCTGCCCCGGCGACCCGCCGCTCCAGCTTGCCTTGATTGTCGTTCGTCATAACGGAACCGGCGGTCGGAAGCGCTCTACTCAGAGCATAGCGACGAGCCCCTTTGGGAATCGCCGGACGCGGGCAAATCTCAACGCCGCACAGGGTGGTGGGGCTGTGCGCTGGTGGGGCAGGGCGGTGGGGCTAGCTGGAATCGAACCAGCGACCTCAGCATTATCAGTGCTGCGCTCTAACCGGCTGAGCTATAGCCCCCTGGGTGAACGACCAGAAGTGTAGGCGGGCAGCACCGGGGCTCCTTGCGAACGCGTGATCACGCCTGGGGCGAAGGCCCTTGGCACCCTCCACGAGGTCGTCGAATCCTTGACGACCGCGTCGGGCAGGTCTCTGCTCGGCGCATCGACCGGCGCATCGCGGCGGTGGTGAGGACGGGGAGGCCGGGACGGGACCGGAATAGTATCGGCAGCGTGCTGTCGAGGGTAATGACGTTCTATTCGGAAAGCGTGGGGTTGACCGATGTGGTGGAGTCGCTGCGCGCTGATCTCCCGCCACAGTACGCGGCGTTTCCCGGCTTTCGGGGACTCCTCGTCCTCGAAAAGCCCGGGACACGCAACCACGTCATCGCCTTGACACTCTGGGACGACGAGAACGGCGTGGCCGCCAGCGAAGAGCTCGCTGACAAGATCGCCGATCGGATCGCCGCCGCCATCGGGACGTCGGTGACCCGCAACATCTACCAGGTCATGGGCCGGATCGGGATCGGGACCGGAAACAGCAGTCCGCGGGCCGACCGCCCCGTGGACGTCGGCGGGCCAGATCAATCCGAGGCGGCCTGGCCTCCTGGAGTGGTCAGGGCTCTCGATACAAAGGCCATCATCGCCTCGAGGAAGGATTGGTCGACGGCGCCGGGATTGATGGCTCGCATGATGCTGACACCGCGCATGAGCGCCACGACGATCCGGGCAGCCTGCTCCGCGGACTCGTTCGGCTCCATGGCGTACCGCTTCCGCTCGACTTCGATGATCTCCGCCACCGAGGCGATGTCGAGATCGTCGAAGGCCGCCAACTTCTCCCGGGCCGACGGGTTGCGCATGGCGTAGAGGCAGAACTCCTCGTACAGCATCGTCCAGTCGTCCCCCAAGGCTTCGGCCTGATCACGGATCAACGTCACGAATTCCGACAGGTGGGCTTCGGGGGGATCATCGGTGCCTTCGAGCGTGGCCCTGACCGCTGCGAGCTCGCTTTCGTAGTGCGACTCGAGCAAGGCCAGGAACAGGTCCTCTTTGTTCTTGAAGTTGGAGTACACCGCTCCCTTGGTGAATCCCGCCACGGTGGCCACCTCGTCGAGCGAGGCGCCGCGGAACCCTCGCTCGGCGAAGACCTGCCCGGCCGCTTTGAGCAGGTACTCCCGGGTCTGCTGGCGCCTGCGCTCCGGGGTAAGGGGTTCGATCGCCATGGGTTGTGCTACTTGGAAGCGTAGTAGATACTGACCGGTATGACAGATCTATGGCAGTATTCCCCCGTCAGTGACGGAGCTTCCGGAAACGGGGGCCCGCCACCCGCTGCGGCCGTGCTGACCAGGGAACTCGTCCGACGGTTCGGCTCCAACGTGGCCCTCGCCGGCATCGACCTCGCGGTGAGGCGGGGTGAGATCTACGGCTTTTTGGGGCCCAACGGGGCGGGCAAGTCCACGCTCATCAGGGTGCTGTGCACGCTGCTGCGGCCGAGCTCGGGACATGCGACGGTGGCCGGCTACGACGTGGCCGAGCACCCCAAGGAGGTGCGGGTGCGCATCGGGGTGGCGCTGCAGGAGGCGGCGCTGGACCAGCGCCAGACCGGTCGGGAGCTGCTCGCCCTCCAGGGCCGCCTCTACGGTTTGCGGCCGGCCGAGATCCGTCGGCGCCTCGACGCCGTCCTCGACCTCGTGGACGTCGGGCACGCCATCGATCGGCGCATCGGGACGTATTCGGGCGGGATGAAGCGCCGGCTCGACCTCGCCGCCGCCCTCGTGCACAACCCGGAGGTGCTGTTCCTCGACGAGCCGACCACGGGTCTCGACCCCGACAGCCGGGCCCGGGTATGGGCCGAGGTCCGTCGGCTCAACGCCGAGCTCGGCATCACGATCTTCCTCACCACCCAGTACCTAGAGGAGGCCGACGCCCTGGCGGACCGGGTGGGGATCATCGCCGCAGGCAGGCTCGTGGCGCAGGGCACGCCCGAGGCGCTCAAGCACTCCCTCGGCGCGGATCTCATAGTGGCGGAGGTGGCCGGCAGCGACCCCACGCGCTCGACCGGCTGCAGCGGCTCGGGGTCGTCGACAGCGTCACGATGGAGCACGGGCGGGTCATCGTGACCACCGGCGACGGTCCCGCCGCCCTGGCGACCGTGGCCACGGAGCTTCAGCGCACCCGGTTGGAGGTGCACAGCCTGACCGTGCGGACCCCCACCCTCGACGATGTGTTCAGGGAGCTGACCGGGTCGCACCTCGAGGCCCGAGTGGCAGGCCGATGACGACCGCCGACGTCGCCATCCGAGGGCGTGAGGCGGGGTTTCTCCGCGACGTCCGTCTCCGTTGCGACCCGGGCGCTGCGCCAGATCCCGCGTGAGCCGGCCTCGGTGCTGCCCGCCGTGCTCGTGCCCGCGTTCTTCTACACCGTCAACCTCGGGGCGCTGGAGAATCTGGCCCGAGGTGCCCCGGGGTTCAGCTACAAGGCCTTCCTCCTCCCCATGGCCATCGCCTTCGCCGTGACCGGGATGTCCCGGGCGCCGACCTTGGTGACCGACATCCAGGACGGCTACTTCGACCGGCTGTGCATGACCCCTGTCCGCCGGCTGGCCTTGCTGCTCGGGCTCATGGCCGCCGACGTCGTCGTGATCGTGGCGTTGTGCCTCCCCGTGCTCGCCGTCGGGTTCGGCATCGGGGTGCGCTTCGCCACAGGCGCACCCGGCGTGCTCGCCTTCATCGGGTTCTCCGCCCTGTGGGGCCTGGCGTTCACCGGCTTCCCCTACGCGGTGGCGTTGAAGACCGGCAGTCCCGCCGCCGTGAGCGCCTCGTTCGTCATCTTTTTCCCGCTCTTCTTCCTGAGCGACGCGGTAGTGCCCAAGCAGGTGCTCACGGGTTGGTTCTCGACGATCGCAACGTACAACCCGGTCACCTACTTGTTGGCGGCGTTGCGCTCACTCATCTCCCAGGGATGGCGGGGACCGCTCTTGGTGCAGGGTCTCGCTGCGCTGGCGGGCATCGGGGCCGTGAGCATGACCGTCGCCCTGCTGGCGCTGAGAGGCCGTATCAACCGGAGCACATGAACGATGGTGATGCGCGCCGGTGGACACCGACGCCGATGTTCCCTGACAGACTGAGATCCCCAGCGTCGCTCACGCGCCGTGAGTGGAAGACCCAGGGTGGCTGACGCAGAGGTGGACCCAAAGGTGGACGCAGAGGTGGGCGCAGGTAGCTTCGATGTCTACGACTACTGGGCCGAGTGCCGGCGCGACCGGCCGGTGGGTCGGTTCGGCGGCCCCGAGTCCGACGTGTGGCTGGTGACCAGGTACGACGATGTCGAACTGGTATTCCGCGACCCCAAGCGCTTCTCGAGTCGCGTCAACGCCGACACCATGGGACCGGTCATGGGCACGGTGATCCTGGCCATGGACGGCGAGGAGCACCGCCGCTACCGGAACCTCGTCGCCCACGCCTTCCGCCCCTCGGCACTGGCCGGATGGGAGAGCACGCTCATCGTGCCGACCATCCACCGGCTCATCGACGGTCTCGACGGCCGCACCCGGGCCGATCTCGTCGAGGAGATCGCGGCCGGTTCCCTGTCCAGGTGGATCGCGGAGGTGCTGGGCGTCCCCCCCGAGGACCACGGACGGTTCCACCAGTGGGCGCTCGACATGAACATTGGCCCCGAGGACTACGCGGTGTCCACAGCGGCTTCGGCCGCCATGCGCGCCTACCTCACCCCCATCGTCGAGGACCGCAAGGCGCACCCCACCGGCGACTTGATCTCCGACATCGTCACGGCCGAGATCGACGGGGAGCGCCTCGGGGACGAGCA
>CAWISP010000011.1:0-17250 GCA_963838775.1 uncultured Acidimicrobiales bacterium | reverse complement strand
CGTCCGACGTGGTGGCTGCGCTGAGGAAGGCGGGGCGCAGCGCGATGCGATCGGGATGCGCCAGGAGCGACGCCGGGAGCGGGCCCCCGGGCCCCAACCCGGTGGGAGTGCCGTTCCGGGCAGCACGACGTGCCCCGGCGAAGACGACATTGGGATGGCGATCTCTTGACCGACACCAGCGCGGACACGGTCGTGGCGTAGCGCGCTGCCATGGAGCTCAGCGTGTCGCCGTCGCGCACGACCACCAACGTGGTCGGAGGGAACCACCGCAGTTGGCGCCGGGCTCGGCGCCGCGGCGGTGACCGGGCTCGGGATCTGATCGTGGCGCCGGCGAAGAACTGGTTTGGGTTGGTGACCCCGTTGGCAGCGGCGAGTGCGGCGACCGTGGTGCCGTAGCGCGTGGCGATGGCGCTCAGCGTGTCACCGGGCCGCACCGTCGTCGTGGCGGCGAAGCGGCGTCGGCACTCCCCGATCCGGTCATGCCCAGCATCAGGAGCACAGGGGTGGCGACGGCACCGACCACGACCGCGGTGCGGGTCCCGATCCGGGGCCGGGAGCGGGCGTGTCGAGGGCGAGCTGGGGACGCCGTGAAGCCAATCTCACGACGACGCATCGGAGATTCATCGGCGTTCGGCGCTGTGCAGTGAAGCCTCGTGTGGGCTGCCGGAAACGCCGCCACAATGGGCCGGGCCGAGCCCGAGTCCGGTCACAGAGCCAGGAGCCACTCGCCCACAAGGCCTGCCACCTGGGAGTCCTTGCCCCGCAGGCCATGGTCTCCGCCCTCGATCCAGACGTGCGTCACGGGCCCGGGGATGGCCGCGGTAGCGGTTTCGAGCTCCTCGGGGGAACCGAAGGCGTCACGGGTGCCGGAGACGAACAGGCAGGGCACCTCGAGCACCCTGAAATGCTCGGTGCGCAGCCGGTCGGGCTTGCCCGGGGGGTGCAGGGGGTAGCTGACCAGGACGAGGGCCGCCGCCCACAGACCGTCGGCGACCGCCATCGAGCACATGCGCCCGCCCATGGAACGTCCTCCCAGAGCGATCCGGCGGGGCGCGACATGCAGGGTGCGGGCCAGGGCCGCGGCGGCGTCGGCCACGCTGGCCACGAGCACCGCAGGTTTGTCCGGGGCGTGCCGGCCCGCCAGTCGGTAGGGGAAGTCGATACGTTCGACGCGCACATCCGACGCCGACACGGACTCGTCGATGGCGACCAGCGTGGGTTGATCGCGACCGGCGCTGGCCCCGGGGGCGAGCACGAGGCCGGCCACGCCGTGCGCCCGTGTCTTGGCCGCCGTCGGAGGTGTCGCCTTCGAATCAGCTCTCGGCACCGGGTCATCCTGACGCATCGTGGCCGGTTCGTCCCGGTCGGGCCGAGCGGGCGTCAGGGTCGAGTCGACAGGTTCGTCATGCCGCGGGGCCGGTGGCGAAATCGA
Organism: uncultured Acidimicrobiales bacterium; assembly: GCA_963838775.1. GTDB lineage: Bacteria > Actinomycetota > Acidimicrobiia > Acidimicrobiales > UBA8190 > Chersky-840. The sequence goes on along the minus strand of CAWISP010000011.1, from coordinate 15,818 downwards.
TGGTGGTGCTCTGCTGTTTCCCCGATGTGTCGACCCAACCCAGTGTCACCTTCTGCCCGGGGTGGTGTCGCTGCACGATGTCGGTCAGGCCCGAGGCGCTGTGCACGCTCTGACCGGCCAGAGAATCGATCACGTCCCCGGGTACGAGGCCCGCATTGTCGGCGGGGGTGCCCGTCTCGACGGTGAGGATGCCCGCGCCCGAGTTGGACGAGGCGTTGTCCACCACGACGCCGATGAGCGCGGCCGCTCCGATGTGCACCGTGTCCGACGCCTGTCCGGCCATGATCTGCCTGGCGATGGACAGGCCCTGGTTGATCGGGATGGCGAATCCCTCTGTGCCGGCTTGGAACTGGAACCCGCTCGACGCCGCCGTGTCGATGCCCATCACCACGCCCGCGGCGTTGACGAGGGGCCCGCCCGAGTCCCCCGGCCTGAGGGCGGCATCGGTTTGGATGAGCCCGGTCAGCTGTTCGGTGCTGTTGTCGGACTCGTCGCTGGCGGTGATCGCCTGATCGAGGTCGGTCACGTGGCCTGCGGCCACGCTGGGTGTGCCTCCCACGCCCCCGGCATTGCCGATCGCCGTCACCGTGTTACCGACGGCGAGCGAGGAGGAGTTCCCGACGTTCACCGTCCTCAACCCCGAGGCGCCCTCCAGCTTCAGCACCGCGATGTCCTGGGTCTTGTCGGTGCCCACGACCGTTGCCGTATAGGTGTCCCCGTTGCCGACGTCGGTGACGTTGATGCTCGTGGCGCCGTCGATGACGTGATTGTTGGTGAGGACCTCACCCGAGGTGTCGAGGACCATGCCGGTGCCGGCCGCCTCGCCACCCTGGTACCCGAGTCGTGTGGTGATGTCCACGACCCCGGGGTCCACCCTGGACGCGATGGTGCCGGTGTCCGATGCGCCCGGCGGAGGGAGCGTAATGAGGGGCGAGCCCGACCCCGCGTCGTCGTGCATGGTGCGTCCCACGAAGACGCCGAGGAGGGCGACGAGGGTGACGAGGGCGGCCACGGTCAGGACGTGCAGCGGGCGGTTGCGAGTGGGTTGGCGCGGGGGCAGCCAGATGGGTGGGCCACCCCATTGCCCCGGCGCCCAATGCCCGCCCCCGTCCCACGGTTGCGGGGTGGGCGTGGTGCCCCACGGACCCTGAGACCCGGGGGGGAGGCCACCGTCACCGCCGCCTGACCCGCCTGCCCCCTCGGTGGGTTGGGTGGCCCACACGTCGGGATAGCCGAATCCGGTTGGGCCCGGATAGCCGGAGCCGGGAGGATACGGAGCCCAGGAGGGCGGCAGAAATCCGGGACCGCCCGGCGGCGGTGGCGGGGGTGAGGGCGGTGGCGGTGGTGGGGGCGGTGGCGGTGGTGGGGGTGCCGCTGAGGGATCGGGGGAACCGGACGGGGACTCCGGGACACGACACTGCTCGGGCGGCTCCGAGGTGGCGTCCGGGTCGAAGGTCTCGCTCAACGACCCTCCTCACGGGGCTCGGGTAGCGGCTGCGTTGTCGTCTCCGTCCGAGTAGAAAGCTGCGACCTCGAGCTTCGTGCTTCGTGCTTGGTGCGCGGCAGGTTCGGACCCGGTATGCCTCCTATTGTGCCCGCGCCGCAGGCCTTAGCCGAGCGGAACGCCCGAGAGCTGCGCCGGAGGGACGGGGGGCGCGTCCCCGGCGGCAACCGCCGAAGGGATCACCGCCTCGGTGACTCGACCGGCCGGGACCTCGAGGGTGAGATCGAACGACCCCGGGCCGCCCCCTTTGAGACGGAGCGAGTAGGCGCCGGGGGCGAGAGATCCGAAGACCCCTGCGTAGAGCACGCGGCCTCCGACGTGCCGTTGGCGCACGGCCGTGTGTGCCCCGAGCCAGGGCCCGTCACCGGGGCGGATCTCGATCTCCGCCCCGGCCAGGCCTTCGCTCGTGTACAGCACGAGGGCGCCGGCGTGGGGACCGATGTCGAGCACGACACTCGCCGCGCCGCTCGGGCCCAGGGACCCTTCGGTCCCCGGGCCGCTGGCGTGGTGATCGGCGTGATGACCGCCATGGTGCGCGTGCTTTTGGTGGGCGGCCTCGTGATGGCGGTGGTCGGGGCCCGAGCCCACCGTCAACTCGCCGGGACCAAGAAGCCGCTGTGGGGCACCCCGAGGTACGGGAACGAGGAGAGGTAGTTCTCGGTGCCCATGGCGCTGAGGTCGGCGGCATTCGTCGTGAGGCCCTCGTTGATGGCACTGGCGGCGCCGTCGGGCGAGAACGATGGGTCCACCAGCTTCAGGACCGCACCGGCCAGGCAGCGCAGCTCGATGGTGACCACGTCGTCGAACACCCGCCGGCCGTTGGGGAAGCCGGCGACGTCGTTGCCGAGCAGCCCCGTGTTCTCCGGGCTCTTCGACGGGGGGATCGCCATGTTGAGGCGGAGCATGTCGGCCTGCGTCGTCCCCGTGAAGTTCTGGAACCCCGCGATGAGCCCGGGTGGAATACCCGTGAGGAGGATGGCGACGAGGTCGGCGCGGTTGGGTGCCGGTGGCCCCGCGTTGTACTTCGCCAGGTTCGGGAAGACGCCGGGGTAGAGGACCGGGAGGAGCTGGGCCAGCTGCGGGTTCGAGTAGAAGGACGCGAACTGGCTGTCGCCGGCGGGCGCCTGGGAGTTCCAGTAGTCCTTCTTGCCCATCGGGATCAGCACTTCGTTCACGAGCGGGTTGCCCAGACGTGACACCTGGACGTAGGGGCCCGTGCAGAAATGCTCACCGAAGTCCTCGCGCACGCGGACCTTCTGGCGGTAGGCCGAGGTCCACATGCCGATGACCGAGTTGGACGACGATTGGTTCCTGCCCCAGTTGCTCCCGAGCTCGCTCTTGGGCAGTTGAATGGCGATGCTGTGGACGTTGAGGCCCTTGGTCGAGTTGACCCCCGCCGCCATCTGGCCCAGACCGGTGTTTGCGAGCCCGAAGGTGGCGTGTGCCTCCTCGAAGGGCCGCAGGATGCCGAGGTCGAAGATGGCTCCGAGGTCGACGTAGAAGCCCTCGGCGCGCTGACCGGCGAACACGCGGACGTCGTTGGGCAGGGTGTGCACCGCCGCGCCCGCCAGCGCGTTGTAGTCAGGGGTCGACAGCGGCCCGATGTTGCACGGTGGGCAGGCGAGCCCGGTGCCCAGGACCGTGTTCCGGGACCCTCCGCGGCTGTTGTCGACACGCGTCACCGAGTAGGTCTGGCGACGGTTCCAGTTCGGGTCGGTGAGCGACTGGATCGGCCCGGTGTTGTACAGGAACGTGTTCGGATCGGTCACCTGGGTCTGGAACTGGAACTCGAAGACGATGTCGGCGTCGCCGTCGTTGTCGTTGTCGATACTGATGGCGTAGAGCACGTCGTTGCCGAACTCGTAGAAGTTCGGGTCGCCGTCAGGCCCCTCGAGAGGGACGTAGTTGGCGATGATCGTCACGGTGTCGGGCTCGTCGGGGCTCACGAACGCGTACAGGTCGGTGCTGTCGGCGACCGGGTCCTTCGAGATCTCGGGCGCTTCACGGTGCGATGACATGGCTCACTCCAGTTGTTCGTAGGGGCTACTTGACGTGTCGGAGAATCGGTTTGTCGGGGCGTTTCTCGGTCAGCGGACGGCGCGTGCCAGTTGGCTGGCGAGTTGGGGGTTGCGGACGATCACTTCTCGCGTACCGTTGAAGAGGCTGATCTCGCCGGTCGAGAGATCGCGGACATGGGCCACGAGAGGCTCGGAGAGATTGGCGGCGCCGGCGTCGGCACCGGCGACCGAAACGTCGGCGGCCGGTGCCTCGGTCTCCCCGGCGCCGAGCAATCCGGAGAGTCCCGGGACCGAGGACAGCACTCCGGCGGCTGCCACCGCCATCGAGCCCCTGCCCAGAAAGGTGCGCCTGCTCACTCCCGCCATCTCGGAACCTCCACTCCGGAGTCCTCTGCTGCTCGACGCCACAGGGCTCGTGCGCCAGGCACCCGGAATCGATCGGTACGGTCCGGGTTCACGATTCGTGTCCCGGGGTCGACAGGTCTTCGGTGCCCATCGGTCATCTGGATGACGCGCATGTGGAGTTCGTCATTGTTGACGATGTGGTTTCGACAGCATCGTGTCGACGACACGATTGCGACCGCACGTTTTCGACAGCACGGTTTCGACAGCACGGTCTCGACCGCACGGTGTGGATGTGACGGTAGTGCAGGCCCGGGTTCCCGCCCGGGGCGGTACCGGTCCCGCCACCGGAGACCGGGTACGATCCCGGCATGCTCCGAACCGACGTCGACACCATCCTCGCCGAGGTGCTCCGGGACCGCCGCCTCCTCGCTCACCCCTTCTACCGCCGTTGGGAGGCGGGAACGCTCGACCGTGCCGAACTGGCTGCCTACGCAGCGCAGTACCGGCACTTCGAGGCTGTTCTTCCCGACGTGCTCGAACGGGTCGTGGCGCGCATCGACGACCCGACGGCGCATGACCTCGTGGAGGCCAACCTCGAGGACGAGCTCGGCGTCCCCGCACCTCATCTCGAATTGTTCGAGAGTTTCGCCGCCGCCGCCGGTGCGCCGGCACACGCCGACGCCACGCCGGCCACCGCGGAATTGGTGAACCTGTACACGTCCGTGGCGGACGAGTCACCTGTGGCGGCATTGGCGGCATTGGCCGCATACGAGGTCCAAGCGTCGGAGATCGCGGCTTCGAAGGCGGACGGGCTGCGGGCCCGCTACGGCATGACCGATGCCGGCACGCTCTTCTGGGACGTCCACTCCGGGGCTGACGAGGTCCACGGCGCGTGGATCGTGGAGGCCCTGGCCCGCCTCGCTTCGAACCCCGACGACGTTCGTGACGCCGCCGACGCGGCCTCCGCAGCATGGTGGGTATTCCTCGACGAGCGCGAAGCAGCTGCCCCCGTTCTTCTCGCCTGCTGAAGGGGATCGGCGAGCCCGCGCGACCCCGGCGCCTGACGCCGCCCCGGGCTCATCGAGACGCGGGCCTGCCTCGTGACACCGGAGCGGCCCGCCGCGGCTCCGCGCTCCCGCCGGACCAAGGCGGGCGACAAGCTCGCTGACTACCGGCAGCGACGAGATCCGTCGATCACGCCCGAGCCCGTCCCGGACGCGTCACGCCCACCGGGCGCAAGCGGCGACGACAGGCCGGGCGCGCCCCGCATCTTCGTGATCCAGGAGCACCATGCCCGGGCGCTGCACTGGGACTTCCGGCTCGAACGCGACGGGGTCCTCGTGAGCTGGGCCATCCCCAAGGGTCTCCCCGTCGACAAGAAGACCAACCACCTGGCTGTGCACACCGAGGACCACCCCATGGAATACGCCTCGTTCGCAGGGACGATCCCCGAAGGTGAGTACGGCGGCGGAAAGGTCTCGGTCTGGGACCACGGCACCTACGACGAACTGAAATGGTCCGATCGTGAAGTGATGGTGGTGCTGCACGGACAGCGGGTACAGGGAACGTACGTGTTGTTCGCCACCGACGGGGGACGCCGCGGTGCCAAGGGAAGCGGCGGTGCCAAAGGAGACGGTCAATCGTGGATGGTGCACCGGATGGACGATGACCCTGAAGGGTACGAGCCCATGCCGCGCGACATCCGGCCCATGCTGGCCACGCTGGGCACCTTGCCCAAGGACGACGATGCCTGGGCGTACGAGTTCAAATGGGACGGGATGCGCGCCCTGTCGTATGTCGACGGTGGTCGGATCCGTGTCGAGTCGAGGAATGGCAACGACCTCACCAATTCCTTTCCCGAGCTCCGCGCCCTCGGCGAGCAGCTGGGGTCCCGGCGGGTGATCCTCGACGGTGAGATCGTCGCCTTCGACAAGGACGGCCGTCCTCGCTTCCAACTCCTGCAGCCCCGCATCCACGCGTCCGATGCCGCCAAGGCCAAGCGCCTGGCGGCCGAACAGCCCGTCGTCTACGTGATCTTCGACGTCTTGTACGCCGACGGGGCCCCGCTCATGACCAAGCCCTACGTCGAGCGGCGCGAGCGACTCGAGAGCCTCGGGCTCGTGACCAAGAACACAGAGCACTGGACCCTCAGCCCGCAGTTCCCGGGGCCCGGCGCCGATGTGCTCGAGGCGAGCAAGGCGCAGCACCTCGAGGGGATCCTGGCCAAGCGCCGCGACTCGCCCTACCTCCCCGGGAAGCGTTCTCCGAGCTGGACGAAGATCAAGAACCTCCTCACCCAAGAGGTCATCGTGGGGGGCTGGACGCCGGGTGAAGGCAATCGCCGGGGCCGGTTGGGCTCGCTCCTGCTCGGCCTCCGGGCGGGAGAAGGGCTGCAGTACATCGGCCAGGTCGGCACCGGCTTCAGCGCGTCGATCCTCGACGACCTGGTGCAAAGGCTCGAGGCACGGCGATCCGATCGCAATCCCTTCGTCACTCCTGTTCCGCCTCGCTACGAGCACGTGGCCACATGGGTGGAGCCGACACTGGTCGGAGAGGTGAGCTTCAGCGAGTGGACCAAGGACGGCCGCCTCCGCCAACCCTCGTGGCGGGGCCTGCGTGACGACAAGGCTCCCGAGGAGGTGCGTCGTGAGTCCTGAGGGTCAGCGCGTGACCGTCAGTGTCGGCCCGCGTGAGCTGCAGCTCTCCAATTTGGACAAGCCGCTGTTCCCGACAGGGTTCACCAAGGGCGACATGCTCGACTACTACGCGCGGATCGCCCCGGTGATGCTCACCCATCTCGCCCGCCGCCCCGTGACGGTGAAGCGGTTCCCCCACGGTGTCGAGCACAAGGGCTTCATCGAGAAGAACGCCCCCAAACATGCTCCCGACTGGATCTCGACGGTCACGCTTCCTCGCAAGGGCACCGGTCGGTGGGGGAACGAGGCGCCCAAGGACAACGACCGGGACACGACGCAATTCGTCGTCGTGGACGAGCTCGCCGCACTGATGTGGCTCGTCAACCTGGCCTCGATCGAGTTTCACACCCCGATGTGGCGGTTGGGGCACAAAGACCAGCCCCGTCCTCCGGATCTCTTGGTCTTCGACCTCGACCCCGGCGCTCCGGCGACCATCTCGGAGTGCTGCCGGGTCGCGCTCCTGTTACGAGACCGGGCCGGCCAGGACGACATCGACCTGATCCCGAAGACCAGTGGTTCGAAGGGCATGCAGCTCTATGCCCGCATCGCGGCCAAGCGCTGGCCCGAGGACCGCACGAACACCTACGCGCACACCCTGGCCGAGGAGCTCGAGCAGTCCGTACCCGACCTAGCCGTTTCTCGGATGGCGAAGACGCTGCGGGGGGGAAAGGTGCTCATCGACTGGAGCCAGAACAACATGGCGAAGACAACCGTGTCGCCCTATTCCCTGCGGGCGCTCGACCGTCCTTCGGTGTCGACCCCGCTCACGTGGGACGAGGTCGAGGAGGGGGCCGAGCACGGCGGCGAGAAGCTGCTCGGCTTCAGCCCCGAGAACGTGTTGGGCCGAGTCGAGGCCATGGGTGACCTGTTCGAATCGCTCGGCTCGTGAACGTCACCGGCTCTTGAAGGTCACGGTGCCGTGTCGGGGGTGCCGCCTCCGGCATTAGCCTCGGCAACGTCATGTCCGAGCCGCGCCGCGCCATTCCCGAGGACCAGACCAGCGGCGGTCTCACCCACCGCCAGGTCCTGATCGTCCTGAGCGGGCTCATGTTGGGCATGCTCCTGGCCGCGCTGGATCAGACGATCGTGGCGACGGCACTCCCGACGATCGTGGGCGACCTCCACGGGCTCAACCATCTGTCGTGGGTGGTGACCGCCTACCTGCTCACCACCACGCTGTCGACGCCGTTGTACGGCAAGATCTCGGACCTCCACGGGCGCAAGAAGGTCTTCCAGGTCGCCATCGTGATCTTCCTCATCGGCTCGGCGTTGTCGGGACTGAGCCGGAACATGGACGAGCTCATCGCGTTCCGGGCCCTGCAGGGCCTCGGGGGCGGCGGTCTCATGGCGCTGGCCATGGCCATCGTGGGGGACATCGTGAGCCCGCGCGAGCGCGGTCGATACCAGGGCTACTTCGGCGGGGTGTTCGCCCTGGCCAGCATCGGGGGCCCCCTGGCGGGCGGGTTCCTCACCGACCACCTCACCTGGCGCTGGATCTTCTATATCAACATCCCGGTGGGGATCCTGGCGCTGTTCATCACGAGCGCCGTGCTCCGCCTGCCCGTCCCCAAGCGATCGGCGGTCTCGATCGACTACACCGGGGCCGGTCTGATCGTCGCGGCGGTGACCCCGCTGATCCTCGTGACCGTGTGGGGTGGCCGGACGTTCCCGTGGACGTCGCCGACCATTATCGGGCTCGTCATCGTGTCGTTGGCGATGATCGGCACCGTGGTGTGGTGGGAGCGACGGGCCCGCGAGCCCATCTTCCCTCCCCGCGTATTCATCAACAAGATCGTCCGGTCCGGACTGGGCATGACGTTCTTCGTGACGGCAACGATGTTCGCGGCGATCATCTACATCCCCGTCTACCTGCAACTCGTCGACGGCACCTCGGCCACCCGCTCCGGCGTGCTCCTGTTGCCCCTCATGGGAGGCATGCTCACGACGTCGATCGTTTCGGGACGTCTCGTGACGCGCTTCGGCCGCTACAAGGTCTATCCGGTGTGCGGGACGGCCCTCATGACGGTGGGGATGTGGTTGTTCACCCATCTGGGGGCGCACACGTCGCTCGGGATCGCCAGCTCCTACATGGTCGTCTTCGGCATCGGCATGGGCATGACCCTGCAGATCGTCGTGGTGGCCGTGCAGAACGCCGTGGAGCGTCGCGACATCGGCAGCGCCACCTCGGCGGTGAGCTTCTTCCGCAACATCGGTGCCGCGTGCGGAACGGCCTTGCTCGGCACGGTGCTCGTGAGCCGCCTGGGGTACTGGTTGCCCCGTCTCGTCCCTCCCCACAGCAAATTGAATCTGTCGCAGTCCTTCACGATCACCCCCGATGCCCTGCGGGCACTGCGTCCGGCGGTGCGCAACGGCGTCGTCGACTCGTTCGTGCGTTCGTTGCACGTGGTGTTCATGGTGGGGATCCCCCTGGCGGGGCTGGCCTTTGTCTGTGCGCTCCTGCTCAAGGACGCCCCCCTGCACGACACGGTGGCCAAAGAGCCCGGACCCGCCGAGCACGACGCCTCGGTGGGGGCGGCCTCCACTCCGGCCCCGGTGGCGGTGCCGGCCGCGGTGCCAGCGGTGGCGACCGCGAACGGAGCCGCGGTGGCGGCCCCGGGTGCCACTCGGGCGAGTGGGCGGTGAATTTCTTCTCGTTCCACCTCATGCCGTGGCCGTACCTGGCGGGTCCCCGTGAGTTCCTGGCGGCCAACGAAGCGGCGTGGGTGACGCTGTCGAACGCCAACTACGACCCGGTTCGTGGCAAAGAGCTCTACGACCGCTACATCTCGGAGCTCGTGGTGGCCGAGGAGCTCGGACTCGACGGCGTCGTGGTCAACGAGCACCACCAGAACGCCTACGGGTTGATGCCGTCTCCGAACCTGGTGGCTGCCGCCCTCACGCGTGAGACGTCGCGGGTGAAGATCTGTGTCCTCGGCAATGCGCTGCCCTTGTACAACCCGCCGACCCGTGTGGCCGAGGAGATGGCCATGCTCGACGTCATGAGCGGCGGTCGTCTCATCGCCGGCCTCGTGGTGGGGGGAGGCCCCGAGTACTACTCCACCAATGTGAACCCCACCGATGCGCGACCCCGTTTCCGTGAGGCCGTCGACCTCGTCATCCAGGCTTGGACGCGCCCCGGTCCTTTCGCGTTCGACGGTGAGTTCTACCAGCTGCCCTACGTGAACCCCTGGCCCCGCCCCCTGCAGCAGCCGCATCCGCCGGTGTGGATCCCGGGTCTGGGCTCGCCGAGCACGATCACCTACTGCGTCGAGCACGGGTTCGGCTACATGGGGGTGGCGTACTACGCGCCGCCCGAGACCTTTGCCCGCCAGGCGCTGTCGTATCGCGACGCGGTGGCGGTGTCGGGGCGGACGTTCGATCCCGAGCTGCTCGGCTGGCTCACCACCGTGTACGTGGCCGAGACCGACGAGCAGGCCGTGGCGGAGGCGGCCGAGCATCTCGCCTACTTCCAGGGGACGCTGGCGGCGGGGTTCGTCGGTCCCGGCAAGGTGTGGATGCCGCCCGGGTACATCGACCCGCCCGCCCTCGTGCAGTTCCTGGCCGACCTGCGGGGGATGGTGCAGGGGCCGAGGCCTTCCGATGCCGCCGCCGCGGTGTGGAAGCGCTCGCCGCTGATCGGGAGCCCGGCCACGGTCCGGGAGCGGCTGCTCACCTACGTCAACGAGCTGGGGATCGGGACCGTACTGGCGCTCTTGCAGTTCGGGTCGCTCCCCGCCGACCTCACGGCGCGCTCGACGCACCTGTATGCCACCGAGGTCGTGCCCTACGTGCGCGAGCACGCCGACAAGCACTTCGCGACACAGGGGTGGGTATGACCGTCGTCGGACCGGCGGGCCGGCCCCACCCGGGCCACGGTGCCGGTCTCGGGCCGCGACGTGACCGTCGTGCGGGGCGGCACCGGCACGCCCTTGCTGTACCTGCACGGGCTGTGTGACATCCATGCCGTCTCGCCCGGCGACGCGTGGACACCGTTGCTCGCCCGATTGGCGACGCGCTTCGACGTCATCGCCCCCGCCCTCCCGGGCTACAACGACAGCACCGGGCTCGAGGACCTCGACGACGTGGAGGACTACGTGTGGCACCTCGTCGACCTGTGGCGGGCCATGGGGCTCGGCCAGGTCGACGTCGTCGGGCACAGCCTGGGGGGATGGTTCGCCAGCGAGCTCGCCCTGCGGCGTCCCGAGCTCGTGAGACGGCTGGTGCTGCTCGACCCGCTCGGCGTGCACGTGCCAGGCCTCGAGGTCCCCCCGTTCTTCGGTGCGGTGGCGCCCCGGGGCATCGGCGGAGCGGGTGAAGCCCGGCGCCTGTTGTTCGCCGATCCCGACGGCACCGCCGCCACGGGGGCGCTGCCCGATGTCATGACGACCGAGCAGCAGCTGTTGTGGTTCGCGGGGCTGGCCGGGGCGGCGCGTCTGGGGTGGAAGGCCCCCCATTTCCAGAACCGGAAGTTGACCGAGCGTCTGGGCCGTGTGCAGGTGCGCGCCCTCGTCGTCCATGGCCTCCACGACCAGCTGGTCCCCGAGGAGGCGGCACGGACGTGGGCCACCATGCCGGGTGCGACGTCGATCGAGATCCCCGGCGCCGGGCACTGCGTCGCGCTCGAACATCCCGAGATCGCCGACGAGGTGGAAGGCTTCCTCGTCGGACCGGACTGAGAGAGGGCCAGTGGAGCTAGCGGGGACGTCGGCGGTCGTCACGGGTGGGGCGAGCGGGATCGGCGCCGCCACGGTGGCGCTGTTGCGGGGCGCCGGGCGCGCGTGGCGGTGCTCGACGTCCAGCAGGGACCGGCGGCCGCCGAACTCTATGTCCGTTGCGACATCTCGGTGGAGGAGGAGGTCGTCGCCGCGGTCGGTCAGGTCCACGACGCCCTCGGCGGTCTGGACGTGGCTGTGCTCAATGCCGGTGTGGGTGGTTTCGGATCGCTGTTGGAACTGTCGAGCGCGGAGTGGGACCGCGTCCTCGGCGTCAACCTGCGGGGCACGTTCGTGTGCCTGCGCGAAGTGGGCAAGGCCATGGTGGCCGGCGGTCGCGGTGGGGCCATCGTGGCGGTCAGCTCGATCTCGGGTTTCCTCGCCGACCGCATGATGGGCCACTACAGCGTGTCCAAGGCCGGCGTCGCCGAGCTCGTCCGGGTGGCGGCACGCGAACTCGGTCCCTTCGGCATCCGGGTGAACGCCGTGGCACCGGGCACCACCGACACCCCGATGTTCGCGTCGACGAAACGTCTGCGCGGCTATCGCGAACGAGTGGCCGAGCGCGCCGCGCTGGGTGATGTCGGGACCCCCGACGGCGTGGCTCGTGCCGTGACGGCGCTCCTGGAGCTGGACTGGGTGACCGGCCAGGTGCTGGCCGCCGACGGCGGGGTATCGCTGTGGAGCCCGATCGATCCCGCCGAGAGCATGGGCAAGTGACGGCGGCCCGGGTCCACCACAGCGCCATCCAGGTCCGCGACATCGACGCCAGCCTCCGCTTCTACCGGGACGGCATCGGGCTCGAGGTCCTCATGGACCACGTGTTCGAGGGCGACTGGCCCACCCTTTTCGACGCGCCGTCGACCACGCTGCGATCCGTCTTTCTCGGCGACCGGCGCCATCCCGACGCCGGGATCGTCGAGCTGGTGAGCTTCGACGTGGTCGACTCGTCGGCACCTACTGTCGCATCATCCGCTGGTGCGGCCGCGCCCGTCTCCCCTGCGCCTGTCCCTGCGCCTGTCTCGGCGACGCCGGGCGCCGGGTTCTTCCTGCTGTCGTTCTACGTGGACGTCGACGAGGTGCTGGCCCGGCTTGCCGCGCTCGGGTTCGGCCCGGCCCGGCGACTCGAGCAGCCCGGAGCGGCGGGGCCGGTGGCCATGGCGTCGCTGTGCGACCCCGACGGGACACGCATCGAGTTCGTGGGCGTGGCGGCGGGATAGGCCGACGGTGCTGCGCAGCGAGAGCGGCATCCTCACCACCCATGCCGGGAGCCTGCCCCGGCCCCGCGCCCTGGCCGAGCTCCACGGCCGGCGGAGCCGGGGGGAGGACGTCGACCCTGCCGAGTTGCAGCAGGCGGTACGTGAGGCGACCGACGCGGTCGTGGCGGCCCAGGTCGACGCCGGGATCGACGTGGGCAACGACGGGGAGCAGGCACGCGAGAGCTTCGTGACCTATGTCCAGCACCGGATGACGGGCTTTGGTGGGACGAGCCAACGCCCTCTCATGGCTGACCTGCTCGATCATCCCGACTTCCTGGACCTCATCGTGCCGCGCCACCTGCGCCGGCAGGTGAACCTCATGGCGGCCCCGGCGGCGGTGACCGAGGTGACGTACCGCGACACGAGCGAGGTCGAGGCCGAGTGCGCGCTGGTCGCCTCGGCTCCCTTCGCCGAGACGTTCATGACCGCGGCGTCCCCCGGCATCGTGGCGTCGGCCATGGAGAACCGGCACTACGCCTCCATGCCCGAGTACGTCCTCGCCGTGGCCGACGCGCTTCGCTCCGAGTACGCGATCATCGTCGGTCGCGGATTGTTACTCCAGATCGACGCTCCGGACTTGGCCCTCGAGCGTCACACCCTCTTCGCCGATCGGCCCCTCGGCGATTTCCTGGCGTGGGTGGAGCTCGTCATCGGGGCGATCAACGGCGCACTGAGCGGGATCGACCCCGGCCGGGTTCGGCTGCACGTGTGCTGGGGCAACTACGAGGGCCCCCACACCCTCGACGTCCCGCTCGAGGACATCCTGCCCCTCGTGTACCAGGCCCACGTGGGCGCGTTCGTGGTGTCGATGGCCAACCCCCGCCATGCGCACGAGTACCGGTGCTTCGAGCGCCACCCGTTGCCCGATGACACGGTCCTCGTGGCCGGGGTCATCGACACCACCAGCAACTACGTCGAGCACCCCGAGGTCGTGGCCGATCGCCTGGCCCGCGTCGCCGCCGCGGTGGGGGACCCCCGGCGCGTCATCGCCGGCACCGACTGCGGGTTCGACACCTCGGCGGGGATCGGCGACATCGCCCCTTCGGTGGTGTGGGAGAAGCTCCGCGCCCTGCGGGCCGGCGCCGACCTGGCCACGGCGAGGCTGTACTGAGGTCTTGACGCGTGACGACCCCGCGTAAGGTGGTCCTCGACCCGGCGGACCGGCCCGGGCGAACGGCGGTGAGGTGTCGATGGAGTACGTGAACCTGGGCAAGACGGGCCTGCGCGTGTCTCGCGTCTGTCTCGGGATGATGAGCTTCGGCAACAACAGCGAGCGGGAGTGGGCGCTCGACGAGGATGCGGCCGAGCCCATCGTGCGCGCCGCGGTGGAGGGGGGGATCACGTTCTTCGACACCGCCGACACCTACTCCGCTGGTGCCAGCGAGGTGGCCACGGGCCGCCTCGTGGGCAAGATGCTCACGCGCGACGAAATGGTCATCGCCACCAAGGTGTTCATGCCGATGACTCCGGGCGAGAACGGGGGAGGGCTGTCCCGCAAGCACATCCTGTCGGCGATCGACGCCTCGCTGACGCGCCTCGGGATGGACTACGTCGACCTCTACCAGATCCACCGTTGGGACCCCCGCACCCCGATCGAAGAGACGATGGGGGCGCTGCACGACGTCGTGCGAGCCGGCAAGGCCCGCTACATCGGGGCCAGCAGCATGTTCGCCTGGCAGTTCGCCAAGGCCCAGCATGTGGCGGAGCGAAACGGGTGGACGCGCTTCGTGTCGATGCAGCCCCATTACAACCTCCTCTACCGGGAGGAGGAGCGGGAGATGATCCCGCAATGCATCGACCAGGGCATCGGGGTCATCCCGTGGAGCCCGTTGGCGCGCGGTGTGCTCACCGGCAACCGCGGCACCGGGGATGAGCGGCGGACGATCCGGTCGAGTACCGACCCCTTCTCCGACTACCTCTACAGCCAGCCGTCGGACTTCGCCATCGTGGAGCGCGTGGCGGAGGTCGCCGCCAAGCGTGACGTGCCGCCTGCCCAGATCGCGTTGGCGTGGCTGCTGCAGCGGCCCGGCGTGACGGCGCCCATCGTGGGGTCTACCAAGTTGAGCCATCTCACCGATGCCCTGGCGGCCGAGAAGCTCGTGCTCAGCCCCGACGAGGTCACCGCGCTCGAGGAGCTCTACGTTCCCCATCCCGTCCTGGGGCACTTCTGATCAGCGGCCGGGTGCCGCACCAACCGCGGCCAGGGCGTCAGACCAGGATGCGCTCGTCAGGGGCCCGTACCCCGAGGACGGCCAGGGTGCGGCCCAGCCCGAGCATCATCCCGCAGCACATGGTGAGATCGGCGAGCTCGTCGTCGGCGTAGGCGGCCCGGAGCCGGTCCCACAGCTCGTCGCTCATGTCGAGGTGGTCGATGGCGAAATGCTGGGCGAACTCCGCCGCCAGCCGCTCCCGGTCGCTCAGCGCCGGGCTCGTGCGCCAGTTGGCGACCTCGCCGTAGAAGCCCTTGTCGACCCCGGCGGCCTCGCCGTCCCGGGCGCGGGTGTCCTGGCAGACGACGCAGTCGTTGATGAGGGCGATCGTCCAGCGCGCCGCCTCGCGCTCGCGTACGGCGAGCTTGCTGTTCTTATAGACGGCTTCGGAGAGCGCTCCCATGCCCGCCGCCATCGCCGGGCGCATGAGCGCCCAGTCCACATGCTCACCGTAACCACGCTCGGGAAAGGAAATCCGTGCCATGGCTGCACGCTACCCCGGCCCGATCCGAAGTGCCCGACCCGCACCGGGCGCGACGGGGCGCGGACCCGTGGTCGTGAGGTCAGGGTGCCGAGGTCAGCTCCTCGATGCGCTCGAGTGTCTTCTCCATGTTGTGCTGGGTCTTGTCGGGGAGGCCCCCGAGCCTGAGGAGCATGCGCTGCTTGTCCTGGGAGAGGTCCCAGGTCTCCTTTACGCGTGTCCCACCCTCGACGGGCTCGAGCTCGTAGCGCCAGATCCGTCCGGCCGTGAACCGCCCGACGAGGCCCGGCGGTCGCGCCTGCCACGCGATGCGTCGGTTGTCCTCGAACTCGATGACGGTGTTCACCATCGAGTACGGGATCCCGAGCCGCATCGACATGCCGAACTTCGAGCCCAGTGCCAGCCGCCGGGGTGCGTCGGCCTTGGCCTCTTTCACCGCCCCCGAGCCGTCGATGTCGGGATGGCGCGCCGGGTCGGCGAGGAGGGCGAAGATTCGCGTCGGCCGGGGCCGGGATGACCTTCTCCACCGTCACCACGTCTCCGTCCATGGGAGCCTCCTCGGTCGCTGTCGTCGTCGGTGCTCGGGTCTGTGC
>CAWISP010000010.1:0-74554 GCA_963838775.1 uncultured Acidimicrobiales bacterium | reverse complement strand
GAGTCCCCAACGCAGGAGTTCTTCTGTGAAGTGCACGCCAGGGCCAGGCGATGGCGTTGGCGCCCGCGGAGGCGTGCGGCTGAATCGTGGCGCCGGCGCCGGTTCTACCGTTCCTCCGACGTCGACGAATGTGGCGCGCTCGCGGTTGTGGGGGTGGGTGCGCGCGTCACCGAGTGCCATCACCGGTGTCACGCAGGCGTCGGTACCGCGGAACGTGTCCAACCATTCGGCCCGGGTCCTGCTTCGGATGGTCGCGGCGACGAGCTGCTTCAGGGACTCCCATTGTGACCGGTCGTCTTGGGGTGGAATGTCCACGTCGGAGAAGCCGAGTCCTTTCATGAACGACCGGTAGAAGTGCGGTTCCATGGCCCCGACGGAGAGAAACTCGCCATCGGACGTCTCGTACACGTTGTAGTAATGGGAGCCCGTGTCCATCGAATTGGTCCCGCGTTCGTCGTGCCAGACCGACAGCGCCCGCATCTGGTGGTACATGGTGGTGAGCAGAGCGGCTCCATCTACCATCGCAGCGTCGACGACCTGGCCAAGGTCCGAGTGGATCCTTTCGTACACAGCGGCGAGTATGCCCATGGCGAGGAGCATCCCCCCGCCGCCGAAATCGGCGACCAAATTCAACGGGGGTACCGGAGCCTCGCCTCGTCGTCCGATGGGATCAAGAGCACCGGCAATCGAGATGTAATTGATGTCATGGCCGGCTTCAGCCGCCAGGGGGCCGTCCTGCCCGTACCCCGTTATCCGTCCGTAGATCAACCGCGGATTGCGACGAAGGCAGACGGTCGGTGCGAGACCGAGGCGTTCGAGGACACCGGGGCGGAATCCCTCCAGGAGCACGTCGGCATGTTCGACCATCCGCAGGACCAGTTCGATGCCCTGGTCGCGCTTGAGGTCGACGCCGAATGCGGGGCGTCCCCTCGTCAGCACTTGGCGACGGTCGATCGAGCCGGCAGAGGCCGCCGGCATCCCGGCTCGCTCCAGGCGGATGACCTCGGCCCCCAGGTCGGCAAGGACCATGGCACAGAAGGGCCCAGGCCCGAGCCCGGCGAGCTCGATGACACGGAGCCCGGCGAGCGGTCCCTCCGCTTTTCGGGCCCCCCAGGGCCGGTCGTGTCCCTCGGCAGATGACTGTTCAATGGTCATGACCTCTCCGAGCGCTCCGACGGGGCGAACTCCCAGGAGAGACGCCACCCTGGAAGTTCCGACGAATACTTGCAGTCCGCCTTCGAGAACGACGACTCCGGTGTCCGATGCTGGCCAGACGGTCGCAAACGGTCCGGTCAGAAGATAGGGACGTTCGTCGACGGCGAGGATAGTCTCAGCAATTTGGCGGCGTTACGGTGACACGGGATCCTGACAGGCAAACCGATGTGTTCCACGGACCCGTCAGGAATCGACCAGGTAGCGATCGATCATTCGGTGCATGTGCAGGACGTTGCTCTCTTGGCGGCGGTTGAGGCGGAGCCCCGGTCCTCCCCGAGACTTCATACCGATCTGCACGTGCTCCATGTTGGCGTAGTCCTGGTTCGTGATGATGCCCCAGTCGCGCTCGGTCCAATCCGGATGGAAGCGTCGCTGCGGCCGCCGGCGGATCTCGCCGGCACGGGGCCATTCGAGGAACCACGTGTCTTTGATCGAACTGTCCGGATCGAGTCCGTTGGGGCGCACCCGGAAGATGATGGCGGTGCCCGGATAGATCGGTCCGACCATGTTGGGGAAGAAGAAGACGTCGTCCGCACTTGTCAGTTGGTCATCGGAAAACTGCTCGACCGGAACGCCCCGCTTCTCCAGCAACTCGCGCCGGCCCTTCTGGTAGCGGCTCAACATCGTCTCGCCGTTCTCGGACGTAGAACGGATCTTGTCGACGAGGGCCTGCTCGTCGTCGTAGAAGAGGGCTCCCAGACCGGCGACCAGCGACGCCAGGATGTCACCTTCGTCGTATTGGTCGTCGCGAAGGCCGAGGCGCGGGCTCGGGCGCAGTGTCCGCCGAGCGCTGGGCAGCCGTCCGTAGTGCGAGTGGATGCCCAGCGACTCGTAGGCGAGGCTGACATCGTCAGTCCACGGCAGGATCTGCGGATGTGTCCCTTGGACGTGGTACCCCTCGTTGAAGGCATCGACGACGACCTTCCAGTTGGCGGGAAGGATGGTGGCGCGGTAGGACCGAATTCGCATGCGGTCCAGGTGGTATGGAGCCAACAGTGCCGGGAGCGGGTCAAGGTACTCGAGGAGCGGAGGTGCGCCAGGGTCCAAAGACACCCACACAAAGCCGCCCCATCGGTCGACGCGCACCTGACCGAGACGGGTGCCGTCTGGAATCGGCGCGAACTCGTCGGGATCGACGACTTCGATGAGATGACCCTCGAGGTCATATCGCCACGCGTGGTACCGACACCGGATGCACTCGCTGTCGAAATGACCAGTGCCTTCTGCGAGGCGCGTCCCACGGTGTAAGCACGTGTTGTGATATCCGCCGATCGCGTCGGGAGCGGATCGCACGATCAAGATCGACTGGTCGCCGATCAGGTACTCGCAGAAGTCCCCCACCTCGGGGAGTTCCTCCTCCCGGCACGCCACTTGCCAGACGCGCGACCAAAGGCGCTCGAATTCCAGCGCACCGAACTGGGCGCTCGTGTAGCGCGAGCGCGGTACGACGTCGTCGTCGCCGATCAGAACGTCGTGAAGATCGATCCCGTTCACTCGTCGTCAGGGAGCGGCGTGTCGGCGGGCCTGCTCCCCGTCCCCCCTTCACTGGACGGGCCTTGTCTCCTCGTGCTCACCGTCTTCGTCTTGCCATGTTACGCCCCCTTCGGGGTCCGGACGAGAAGTTGCCCAAAGGTTCTCACCGAACACGCCGTCCGAGCCGCAAGCCAATCTGCGCGCGTTCCTCCTTGGGCGGAGCCGAATCGAGACCCTATACTCGTCCCGGCTCGACACTCATTGAGACTGGTCCAAGGCCGCGCCAGGGGGAATGACGATGACACAACCCGTAATCGTGGAGGCAGTGCGCACCCCGATCGGCAAGCGCAACGGGGCGCTGTCGGGAGTCCACGCCGCAGAGTTGCTCGGTGCCACCCAGGTCGAATTGATCAAGAGGACCGGGTTCGATCCCTCCGAGGTCGAGCAGATTTTCGGGGGATGCGTCTCCCAGGCTGGCGAGCAGTCATTCAACATCACTCGCACCGCCTGGCTCAGTCAAGGCCTTCCGTACGAGGTTGCCGCTACCACTATCGATTGCCAATGCGGTTCTTCCCAACAGGCCAATCACCTGGTGGCGAGTCTCATATCGAGCGGTACCGTGGAGGTCGCCATCGCGTGCGGCGTCGAGGCGATGAGCAGGGTCGGCCTCGGGCAAAATGTTGTCAACGGTCCGGGCCGGCCATTCCCGAGCGGGTTCCCGTGGGACACACCCGACCAATTCGGTGCGGCCGAGCGCATCGCCCAGAAGTACTCGGTCAGCCGCTCCGACGCGGACACCCTCGGGCTCGAGTCGCAACGCAGGGCTGCACGGGCCTGGGCGGAGGGACGATTTGAACGTGAGGTCTTCGCCGTCGAGGCACCAGCGAACGGGCCCGAGGGAAGCTCTGGCGACCTGCGGGTGGTCGACCGGGATCAAGGCCTGCGTGACACCACGGAAGAGGGCCTTGCCGCTCTCAAGCCAGTGCTCCCCGATGGCATCCATACCGCCGGCACCTCGTCGCAAATCTCTGACGGTGCCGCCGCTGTTTTGTGGATGTCCGCAGAGAGGGCGAAGGAGGCGGGTCTGCGACCTCGAGCGCGAACCGTCGCACAGGTCCTGGTGGGGTCCGATCCGTACTTCCAACTTGACGGGCCTATCGCGGCGACGACCAAGGTTCTGGCCAAGGCCGGCATGAATATCGGCGACATCGACATCTTCGAGGTGAACGAGGCCTTCGCCTCGGTCGTCTGTTCGTGGCAGAAGGTCCATGACGTCGACTGGGACAGAGTGAACGTCAACGGTGGCGCCATCGCGCTCGGCCATCCGGTTGGGGCAACGGGTAGCCGGCTCATCACCACCGCCCTGCACGAGCTCGAACGCCGAGACGGC
This sequence comes from uncultured Acidimicrobiales bacterium, assembly GCA_963838775.1. Classification (GTDB taxonomy): domain Bacteria; phylum Actinomycetota; class Acidimicrobiia; order Acidimicrobiales; family UBA8190; genus Chersky-840. The sequence continues at coordinate 70,476 of CAWISP010000010.1, read as the reverse complement.
AACTTGGCGCTCGTTTCGATGTGCTGCGGTGGAGGTCTTGCCACCGGGACCATCCTGGAGCGGATCTGATCACCGGGGCGGGAGTGTCGGCGGTGCAGGGCCGGGCGGAGCCGGGAAGAAACAGGGTCAGGCGGCAACGCCGCATGGCGCCGGCGGGAGTCCCCTGAAGTGGCCGAACGTGTCGAGTTCGCCCCGCCCCTCGGCGAGGTTCCCCTGCCCGCCCGGAACGTCGCCGACCTCCTGAGGCGCAACGCCCTCACCGCCAGCTCTGCCAATCGTCCTGCACTTCGATTTGGCGACCGGATCTGGACTCACGGAGATCTTCTTCTCGAGGCCGAACGATTCGCCGCGCTCTTTCGTGCCCGGCTCGACCGTGATCGACCTCCCCACATCGCCGTGCTCCTGGACAACACGCCGGACTATGTCTTCGCGCTCTGTGGCGCGGGGCTCATGGGAGCGGTGGTGGTGGGGCTCAACCACACCCGCCGAGGGGAGCACCTGGCTCGCGACATCTCGCACACCGATGTGCAGCTTCTGATCACCGAGCCCCGCCATCAGGCACTGCTGGAAACAGCTGTTGAAGGACTGGATCTGCCCGGCGGCATCTTCGTGTCTGAGCGTTTCGCCGACGAGGATGATCCGACCAACTCGATGGGCGAGTCGTTGGATCGCGAGCTCACACGTGCTTGGGCGAGTTGCCTCGCCCCTGGCGATGTTCGACCCGCCGGAGACATGGACTGTGAGCCGAATGCCTTGTGGGCGTTGTTGTTCACATCAGGCACCTCTGCGGCGCCGAAGGCCGTGTGCTGCACGCAGTACAGGCTGCTCACGACGGGCCAGCGCATGGCAACCATGCTCGGTGTCGGACCGGACGACGTCGGGTACGCATCGATGCCTCTGTTCCACGCCAACTCGTTGATGTCAGGTCTGGCTCCTGCGCTGGTGGCGGGCGCATCGCTGTCCCTGGCCCGCCGCTTCAGTGCTTCACGCTTTGTTCCCGACGTGCGCCACTTTGGCGCTACCTGGTTCAACTACACGGGCAAACTGCTCGTCTATCTTCTGGCCACCCCGGAGCGCGACGATGATGCAGAAAACACCTTGAGGATCGCTTTCGGCAACGAAGGTTCTCCAAACATCGTGGAATCTGCCGCGGAGCGATTCGGTATCACCATCGTCGACGTCTTCGGGTCAACTGAAGGCGCGATCGCGCTGGACCGCTCGGGTAGCCCGCCCCGAGGCTCGGTGGGGAGACTGCGCGAGGGGATCGCCGTTGTCGACGGTGCTGGTCGCGTGGCCCCAAGAGCGCGCTTTGACAACGAGGGTCGCCTCGTCAACGTCGAGGAATGTGTCGGCGAGATCGTCAACACCCTCGGTGTTGGACCATTCGAGGGGTATTACCGCAACGAGGAAGCCATGCGGCGTACGACGCGCAACGGGTGGTATTGGAGTGGCGACCTCGCCTATGTGGACGGTGACGGTTGGGTGTACTTCGCCGGCAGGACGTCAGACTGGCTTCGAGTGGATGGAGAGAACTTCCCGGCTGCTCCGATCGAAGCCATCGTGGCCCGTCACCCAGACATCATGATGGCCTCTGTCTACGGCGTGCCTGACGCCGATTCCGGTGATCAGGTCATGGTGGCACTCGTCATGCGAGAAGGAGCCCGGTTCGACGGCAAGGCGTTCGCGGCCTGGCTGATCGAACAGTCCGATCTCAGTCCCAAGTGGTGGCCGCGTTTTGTTCGCCAGTGCCGCTCCCTGCCGATCACGCCGACCAACAAAGTCCTTACTCGCACGCTCGTCCACGAGAAGTTCCGAGCTGACCTGGTCGGTGGGGATTCGATCCATGTCCGCTCCGGGGACGGCGATTACCGAGATTTCACCGCGGAGGACGAACGTGCGTTGCGCCATGCCTTCGAGTCCAGTGGCCGGAGCCGTTCCTGGGATCTCTGAACGCACCTCGCGGTGCTTCCACGAGACGGAATCTCGGCGGCGGCCGACGCTGCACACACCGGCCGGTGGTCACTCCATGTTCTTCTAGCATGGCGGACATCGGAAGGAGGATCATGCTGCTGAACGGGTTCAACCACGTTGCGCTGCTCACGACCGACACCGACCGGCTCGTCGCCTTCTACCGCGACGTCTTCGATGCCGATGTGGACGGTCAACAGGACGAGAATCATGACGTTCGCCTGACATTCATCAGGGTGGGTGAGGCGGCTGAGCTCAATGTGTTCGAGGTGGCCGGCAACAAGGAGGCCGAGAGACAGACCCCCATGTTCGGTCGAGGTCGCATCGATCATCTCGGCCTGCAGGCGGCGTCGCTGGAGGCGTTCGACGAAATTCGCAACCGCCTGATGGCGAGTGGTGCGGCCGATGCCTTCGTCACCGACTTCGGCCCGATTCTGAGCGTGTTCTTCCGCGACCCCGATGGCCTCGAAGGTGAGGTGTGCGTAGCCAACCCCGATGCCGTGCCCGGAGTCCAGAACCCTCCCGGAACGGCCGCAGCTCGCTACCGTGCATCGTGACGAGGGGCACGTGGCGTCACCTCGGGAGCGATCGGAGTGATCCCAGGTCAACGCTCGACAGGGGAGCACGCTGACGTAGCTTTGGCCCAATACCCGACCCACGAGGCGGGCTCAACCTCGAGCAAGAGACTGGTGCCTGCCATCGTGGCAGGCACCAGTGTCACGGTGGGACGTCCAGGGAATCCGTCGCCCCTCGCCCTGCCTTGCCATGCGGTGACGAATCAGTCTGCCGCGGGTAGAATCGTCGCGACGCAAGTAGCAAAGCAGAGCAAACCGAGCCAACGGCATGGAGACACCGATGGCAGTAGCGGTACAGCTTGACTTCAGGGGGGCCACGCTCGAACAGTACGACCGGATCAACGAAATGATCGGATTGCTGCCGGGTGGGCCGGCTTCACCCCAGGAGATCTTTCACTGCGTCATGGAGACCGATGGAGGTTTCCGGGTGGTGGACGTATGGGAATCGCGCGACGCGTTCGAGAAGTTCGCACGGGACAAGCTGGACCCGATCTACCACGAGGTGGGCGTGGTGGATCAGCCAGAGGTCCAGATCTTCCCCGTGCACAACTACCTGGCGGGCAGTCGCCGCAGGGGTTGAACCCATCTGGGTGGTGACGAACGTGAACGCCGTCGATCATCTTCTGGATGACGTGTTCGGCATACCCACACTGGGTCAAGTGCCCGTACTTCGGGTTTCGGCATCACCGGATTGGGCGGCGGCAACGGCCCGTGTGAGAAGTGACCGCAAGAGATCGGCAGTAAGCCTCCCGATCTCCGCCGGAGTTTGCTCGAAATCGATCATCAGGGCTTGTGTCGCGAACACCGAGAAGTTCAACGCGAACGCAAGCACCAACTCGTCAGGGGGATCACCAGAGGCTCCGGCGGCTCGCCAGGCCCGGGCGGTGAGATACCTCACTCCTCGAGTCCGGTACTCGCGACGATAGGCATCCAACTCAAGGATGATGTCGGAGGCGTGGTAGCGAGGGGCGTGGATGTCCCAGAAGGCGTCCCCGATGATCTCGGCGTTTCTCGTGTGGATCGTCCCGGCGATTCCCTCCAGCCATCCGTCAAGGTCTTCGGAGGATCGAGGAATCCCTTCGACCGGTCCGCGTCCACACTCCTCGAACATGTCCTTGACCGTGGAAGCGATCAACTGGTCGTGGCTCGCATAGCGGCGGAAGATCGTGCGGGCGCTCACACCGGATATGTCGGCGATCTCCGCCACGGTGGCGTCGAAACCTCGTCGGGCCACGACAGCCATGGCGGCTTCTTGAATTCGATTGCGGGTCAGTTGTCGCTGCTCCTGAGCCAACGAAGGGGGAACAGTTCCCTGAGCCTCGCCCACCACACTCCCTTGGACCGCCGCGGGCCACGCTCGGTGGCAGTGACCTGTCGACTCGCCATGCTAGGGCCGGACACGCTCCTGGATCCAAAGCGGTAGACAGCGTCCCGGCCACCTGGACGAACGATCGCATCTTGCTGAGGGGCTGGCGATGTATTCGAAGAGACGGCGATTGGAGGGGCAGATGGCGAGCTTCGTGGAACGCCACGCACGCTTACCCGAAGAGCTTGCCACTACGAGCGAACCATGAGCAGAATCGCCATGCGGTTGCCAGTCAAAGGTCGCCTGACATGGCTTGAGGCGGGGGAGCGACGAAATCTCTGCTGGCGGCGGCGTATCGGCGGGGGCAGTCGTCGATGTGCTGAGAGCTCGATCAACACACCTGGTCACCTGGGAAGGCCCCGGGATGTCCGAACCGACCTCGATGATCTCCTTGGTCATCTCACAGGTGTCACACAGATTTCTCAAGGGAACTTCCAAGGACGACAGCCTCTACTGGGAGACGGATTCCGATGGGCCGGTCTCGGTCAGGAGCGTGTGATGAATACCGACTGGATGCGTCTCGGAAAATGCAAGGACATGGACCCGGCGGTGTTCTTTCCCAGCGACGGGGTCGGCGTGCTGGCTGCTCAACGTGTCTGTGCCGAGTGCATTGTCAGAAGCCCCTGTTTGGAATACGCACTGGTCAACAAGATCGGGGAAGGGGTGTGGGGTGGGGCGTCAGAGCGCCAGCGCAAGCGCCTTCTCGGACAGCGCCGCCGACAGAGCACATCGTCGGCTCATCCGAACTGGTCGGAGCGACCGACGGTGCCGATTCGAACAGCGGCACCGGTTGGCAGCTGAACGCTTCGAGACCGCTGCAGGTCCGCCCTGGGGAAAAGGTGAATGGGGTGCCGCACACGGACACGGTCATCGGGGAGATTCCCAACGACCACGATCCCCCCCTCGGAGATTCGCGGCCGGGCGCGTATATGGCGGTTCGGCGAACGCGGCACGCGCCTCTCCATTTGCAACAGTGGTCATTTCTGCTCGCTGCTGAGCCGAGCATCGCGCCCCGTGAGCGGGGAAAGAGCGGTACCTCGAGAAGGTCCGAGCCGGCACCGAAGCGTTTGTGATAGCCGGCCGGGCGTCTTGGCCCGAGACCTGGGGGCAGAGCCTCGATCCGACGGTCTGTTCCGAACCGCGAGGTGTATGCGTCGCGAAACCGAATCTTGCAGTGGTCTGGGGAAACCTATGAGTTCGTGAGAGCACGAGGCTACATTGGGCACGCTTCGACGCAACGGCGTTGGAAGGGGGACGATGACCCGCAGTCGATGGACGACTATGACGGCTGCGATGACCGCCCTCGCTCTCGGTGTGACGGGGTGCTCCAATTCGATCGCCAAGCCGGGACCCGGCGAAGGGTCGAGCGGCGTGTCCGCGACGCAGATCACCGTCGGGAGCATCGCCAACGTCACGGGTCCCCTGTCGTCGGACTTCGCTCCGATCGTGAACGGCGTCGAGGCGTACTTCTCGATGGTCAATGCGGCCGGCGGGGTGGCGGGGCGCAAGCTCAAGCTGGCATACCAGGAGGATGACGTGGGGAGTCCCACCACCGACCTCGGCGTCGCCCAGGACCTGGTGGAGCAGCACCACGTGTTTGCGGTGGTGGGTGTGGGGACGCCCTTCTTCGGAGGCGCGGCCTATCTGGCTCAGGCGGGCATCCCGACGTTCGGCTATGTCGTGTCGACGGACTGGCAGAACAAGCCCACGCTGTTCGGGACCAATGGTTCGCGGCTCGACTTCGCTACGGCCGTTCCCGGTGAGTCCTACCTCGCCCAGCAACTCGGAGCGAAGTCTGTGGCCATCGTCGCCTACGGCGTCCCGCAGTCGGCGGCCGCCTGTCAGGCGGCAGCGACAGGCATGCGCGCCTTCGGCTTGAACGTCTCGTTCACCGACCTGAACCTCGTTTACGGCGCCGATCCGACGCCGGCAGTGTTGCAGATGAAGAACGACGACGTGGACTTTCTGTTGTCGTGTCTCGACCTGAACGGCAATGTTGCGTTCGCCCGCGCGCTCAGCCAGAACGGACTCTCCATACATCAGCTGTGGCTGAACGGGTACGACCGCGGCACGTTGCAGCAGTACGGATCGATCATGAACGGCGTGTACTTCGGGCTCCAGCACGTGCCCTTCGAGGTCGCTTCGGCCCTTCCCGGCTCGTATCCGGGGATGGAGCAATACATCAGGGAGATGGAGCAGTACCAACCGTCGTTCACCTACGACGAGGTTGCCCTGGACGGCTGGATCTCGGCCGCCCAGTTCGTATCCGGCCTGAGGGTCGTCGGTCGGAACCTCACCCAACGGCGGTTGGTGGCCGCCATCAACGCCGAGACGGCGTTCACGGCCGACGGCTTGATGGCGCCCGTGAACTGGACCACCGCGCACTCGACGGCCAGGCCACCCAAGCCGCCCTTCTGCGGTGCGAGCGTCCATGTCGTGAATGATCAGTTCGTCCCGACCGTCGTCACCGGCACCCACGAGGTGTTCGTGTGCTTCGACCCGACCAGCACCACTCCGGTGCCGGCATTGGCGGGGACACCCGAAGGGTGACTCCTCTCAAGAGAGCCGACGCGCCCCGCTAGATCGGGGTCCCGTGATAGCAACCGATCGTATAGGGATACTCGAGGGTGGCGTCGTAGTGGTAGATGCGGATCTCTTTGCCGTTCCACAAGACTTTGCTGGTACGACCATGACACTTGTCCAGATTCGCATTGGTCAACAACCTCCCGTTGGCATTTCGTTCGACATAGATTCCATATCCGTCAATCGCGTATCCCACGAGCGTTGATCGACCTGTCGCGCCGCTGAGAATGCACGGCGGAACATCGTGATGGTGGTACCGCGACGCCTGATCAGGATGTCCGCCGCAGCTGTCGAGCACTTCGTGAGCGGCGGCATCTCGACCGTTGGCGTCGAGCGCGTTGTACAGGACGACACCATCGCTCAGGACTCCGATGGGACCAAGGCTGGTGCACGAGGGGCGCCGTGCGGCCACCGGATCAGCCGGAAGGTCCCACGTGAAGAGGTCGGGGGCGATTGAGTTGGGATTGGCGTCGTACGCGTGGGCTGGGTCGGTACTGGCAATGGGAAAGGTGCCCGTGGTGTGGTCGACGGGGAGGTCGTTGGTCTTGATGACTCGGGTCGAACCGCTGAGCGTCGCGGTGTAGAAGGCGGTAGGCCAGCTCATGGACCCTTCGACGACAGCCTTGGTCTCGGAGTTCCAGGTGTGGTTGGTGGTGTTGATCCATGGTGGGGTGGTACTCGGCGGTGCCGGGGGAAACGTGGTGCTACACGAATCGACGTATCCCTTCTTGGGAGTGCTCGATATGTGACCGTCGCCCAAGGGGATAGCCGTCGCACTGACTGTTGCATTGGCGCGAGATGTGGCAAACGCGACCGTCCCAAGTCCGAGACCTGTCAGGGCGACGATGGTGCCCACGAGGACGAACCCGCGTGTTCGCACAGCTACTCTCCCCCAAAGATCATGAGCCAGCCCGGCCAGATCTCCCGCAGGATAGGCGATCGTGGCCGGCCGTTCTTTATCTTTCCTGATCGACCGGGTGACCTCGGCGAGTTGCACGATGGGGGCCTCCCCCTACACTGCTCGTCTGTGAGCGAACCGCACCACGCAGACATTGGGCGTGCGCCCATCTGCCCGTCATGCGGTGTGACCGCCCTTCCGGCAGATCTCTCGAATGTCATCGACTCGGCGTTCGTATGTGAGAACGCGGATTGCGACGCATTCGGCGACGTTATTGACTCATAGGTCCCGGGGACAACGCCATGACCGTGCCGTCCCGCGTTCGGTTCAGAGCAGGGCCCCGGTCGACCTCAGGCAGGGTCCATCCCGTGTCGCCGCATCAGGGCGAGCTCCGCTTCGCGATCGGGTTCTTCCGGTGACGCCCACAGGCGCGCCAGATCCTCGAAGTAGCCATCGAGCGCGGGGGCATGAAGGACCAGGAGGCGAGCGGACTCAGTGCTCGTGTTCCCGAAGGTGTGCGCCTCGCCTGCCGGCACCAACACAAACGTTCCGTGCGAACCCTGAAAGACCTGATCGGCGACACGAAATTCCACCATCCCGTCGAGAACGAAATACGCCTCCTCGTTCCCGATATGGCTGTGAGGTGGAGGCATTCGCCCACCGGGGGGCAACGTCCGTTCCATCAAGGAGAATCGCCCCTGTGTGACTGCCGATGTGGCTTTGAACCACATCTCGCTCCCGCGCGCCTCACGACGGGTTCCCTCACCGCTCTCCCACCGGATCACGGCACACCTCCCAGGCTTTTCCGCACGATTTCGGGCTGCACTGTAGGGCGCGGGGCCGAGATGGCCCAGCGCCGGATGCTCTTTCCGCCGGGGACGAGGGTCGGCCAACCCGGGATCAAGGGTTGGTGACGGTCCAACCCCGACGCTGAAGCTCGGCGGCAAGCTGTTGGGTGGGTATGCGACGCATCAACTGCTCTGCCGCCGACAAGCGAGGGAGTGTGGTGGCGACTGTGGGGGCCGAACCGCACTCCTCGTCCTGCATCTGCCTGATCATCGCTGCCGCCTCGTGGCTCGTGAACTTGCCAGAGCCCTGGCGCTGCGAGAACCCCATGGGGCCACGGGCGGCGCGGAAGCTCGCATGGCCTGCGTTGTTGAGCAGGGCCAGCAAATCCCGGAGCTGGCTCGCCGATGCGGGCGGACCTGGCTGTTGACCGAACGCCATCTGCGGGCAGTCTTGTCGATCTCCCCAGCTCCGAACGGGATGGGCACCGCCCCGTCGGCGCCCTCGGACCGCCCTCGGGCGGCGCTCCTGCCTTGTCCCGGCCGCGCCGTGGTTGGTCCCAGTCCCTGTCTCTGGTCGGATTCCGGCTAGGTCGTCGTCGCCGACCCAGAAGGCGGGGGACCCGCAAGAGCGATGTGCCAATGAACGGCGATGGTGCCGATCACCGCCTGGGCCAGGACCCCGGCTCCCGCCGGCGTGAGGTGCACACCGTCGTCCGTCCGCACCGACACCTGTTGACCCGACACGTCCTCGTTGGACACGTAGAGACCCGATGCGTTGCCGAGCACGGGAACCGAAGACATGTACAGCGCCCCCGGGAATCGCCCGGTCTCGCGCTCGTAGATCACGTCTTCCCGTTGGATGGCGACGTTGAGCTCGGGATTCTCCATGGGGGGCATGCCCACCCATAGAACCCTGGCTCCTGCGCCGGTGGCTTCTCGCAAGAGATCGTCGACCCGCTCGGCATAGTCGAAGACCCAGGCAACGGTTCCCGGCGCGGATGCGACACCGTCGAGCTCGATGCCCTGGTCGTCGTTGGCACCGACGAAGATCACCACGACCTGGGGGCGATCGGCGGCGAGCAGGTTGGCGAGATGTGCCGGCCAGTTGAAATACGCTTCATTCGACAGGCCGGAATCACCGACAGCAGCCACCGAGGTTCTCGCCAATCCACTCGCGTCGAGCTGGGACTGGAGCTGGTCACCGAGATCGATCCCCAGCGAATCACCGATTTCGAGGACCCGGAGAGGTGACGCCGCGGTCGCGAAGAGCGGAGGAAGCGGTTGGTCCGGGCTCGTCGTGGACGTCACGACGTCGCCTCGGGGTGCTTCCGCACTGTGACGAGCGTCGGTGCTCGGGTCTGGGTGTTGCCGACCGCCCGGGGTCGATTCGACCACCATGGCACCGAGCACGACGATGCCGACGAAGGTCGGCACCATGAGTGGGAGTCGCCGCCGCCGCGACCTGAGCCGGGTCGAGAAGCTCACCGTTCGGTCACCCACAGCACGGCTCGGTCACCCATAGCACGGCCATTCCACGGATGAGATGGCGGTGTGGTTGACGACGAAGCAGTCGAAATCGAAGAAAGCAAGAGCTGCTGGTGGTACCCGTCCACACGGCGCGAGACGGCTCATCGGGGAGCGGCGGGTGAGGCGCCGCCGGCCTGATGTCAGTGAGCTGTGCCGTAGCGTCAGACCGGCGTTCTCGTCATTGTTGAGGATGACACCCGGCGCGTGGTCGGGTCATGATCTTGGCAGTCAGGATCCTGCGAAGCTTCGATCACGGGCGGCCCAGAGCGACGCGGGAACCGCCAGGCCCTGCCCCCCAAGGTCACAGGCCTGGCGGCTCCCATGTCGGCTTTCGACATGGCGCCGATTCCGTTTTCGTGGCGGGGCGCGCCGGGGGGACAAGGTCGTTTCCCGAGCGCGACAGGGGCGTAGGGACCTTGGCGGGTGGTCCCTACGCCCCGTCGCACAGCTGCCCCCGCATCCCCACGGGTCCGTCTTGGACATGACCTGAACCTGAAAAAATCGGGATGACCAGCGGGTTGTCACCCTAGCATGACGTGTTGGCATGCACCTGTGCCACATGGCGTTGTGGCTGGGCTTGTCCCCGCCGATGGCGGGTCCGACCCCGATGAGCAGGGTTTTCTAGGCGCGATCGAGGATCTCGTCCGCGGCTCGCTGCCCCGAGAGGACGGCCCCGTCGATGGCCCCATGGGACCGCGTCGAGGTCTCGGTTCCCGCCCAGTGCACCCGCCCGAAGGGCGTGCGCAACAGCGGTCCATATCGGGTCAGAAGCCCTGGAGGAAAGTGCGCCATCGAACACCCACGCGTCCACTGCTCGGTCCACCACGCCGTCTCTATGAACTCGACGGGCGCTGCCGCCCGCGGCCCGAACTTGGCGGTGAGCTCGTCGAGGACCGCACGCCGCCTTTCGTCCGGGTCGAGGTGGGAGGCACGTTCGGCCACCGGACCGAACGTGAACGAGGCGATGACGCCCGGTGTCCCCGACGACGGTGAGGCATCAAGCGTCACCTCACACGCGGAACGGGGCCCTGCGCTCTGCCCACTGAACCCGTCGGCCCGCCAGAACGGCGCGTCGTACACCACCAGCGTCTTCGATTCGGGACCGGCGATCGCGCTCGCGTAGAGGGCCCGTCGGTCATCAGGGAGCACGGGGTCGAAGGCGATCTCCAGGGCGAGCACCGGAGGGACGCACACCACCGCGTGGCGCGCCGCCACTGTCACGTTCGGCGCACCTACCTCGACATGGTCCTCGCGCTGCGTGATGGATCGGACGGGGGTGCCCAGGCGCACGGGATCACCCAGGGACTCTGCGATTCGTGTCGCGATCAGCCCCGCTCCACCTTCCATCATGTTTTCCTGCGAGCCTCCCTTGATGGAGAAGAGCGTGTTGATGCCTCCGTGGGCTCGGACGAGAAAGAGAAGATGGAGATACGACGTGTCGTCGAGACTCCCCGTGAAAAGTCCACGTACCGCCATGTCGAACAGATCGCGGGCCAGCGTTGTTCGCACGCCGCTGTGCTCCAACCACCAGGCCACCGAGCGTGAGTCGTATTCGGACGCTCGCTTCGCTGTCCAGGGGGCGTCGATGGGGACCCGCCTGGCGGTCCAGTCGAGTCGTGCCTGGGCCAGAGCGATGGTGAGAACGGCGAGAGGGCTGATTTTCGGGATGAGCCCTCGGTAGCGCAGCATCCGATCCTCGTCGACGAGAAGGTGTGCACCTTGCACCCAGGTCTTGTAGGTGGGCACGCCGAAGTCGCGGGCGAGCCCGAAGACCGCCTCGTGCTTCGGGGCCAGCCAGGCACCTCCTCGGTCCACCGCCGTACCGTCGGACAGGTGCTGGGTCCAGATTCGGCCACCGATCCTGTCCCGGGCCTCGAGGACGACGACCGATTTGCCATTCTGGTGCAGCCGCAGAGCAGCCGAGAGCCCGGCGTACCCGGCGCCCACGACACACACGTCGGCATCGATTCGCTCCGGCATGCGGGTTGCACTGTAATCCGGACCGGTACCGTGTGCCCCGGCCGGACCGCGTCGTCATCGTTCACGGGTTGACCGCGGTACGGAGCGGTCGGTCAACCGCCTCGTGGTCCGCCGCGGTCACCCATGGGCCACGTGGTCGTTTCGCCCGACGCGCCGAGAGCGCCTGGAGCGGGTCGACGACTCGACGATGGCCTCAGTTCGTCAGCAGGGTATTCACGTTGGTGTGGAACAGGCCGGCTGCCTGCTCGGGGAGGCAGCCGATGCGGGCGTAGTCCTCGACGGGGGTGGCGGTCCCCTCGGAATGGGGGAAGTCGCTGCAACACATGAACAGGTCCCCGGACTTGGCCGCGAGGCGGGCGGGCTGCTCGTAGGAGAATGATGCGACGCGCACCTGACGGTAGAAGTATTCGCTCGGCCTCAGCTCGAGTGGCGCCAGCGGGCGCCCGTTGAGCGCGGTCGTGAAGTCCCAGCCACCGTCGAGCATCATCAAGTACTGGGGCACCCAGATCGAGGAGAGTTCCACGATCCCGATGCGCAGTCCCGGATGCCGTGCCAGGACCCCGTTGACGATCAGGTCGGTGACTGCGATCGCCGGCTGCACCCACAAGAAGATCGACTCGATCACCGGGACGAAGCTGTCATCGGGATCCGTGTAGAACGCTTCGTCGAGCACGCGGGGCTGGTCCGCCACATGGAACACGGGCGTGATCCCATGGTGGACGAATGCCGCCCACATGCGGTCGTGGTCGGGATGGGACAAAGGGCGTCCTTCGATGGCCGCCGGAGCGATCATGGCGAGCCGGACGCCCGTGGAGGAGAGCTCGGCGAGTTGGGCCTCGATCCAGTCGGGGTCCCGCAGTGTCAGGTGCGCGACGGGATGGAGCCTTCCCTTGCCTTCAGCCATCACGGTTCCGCACCACCGGTTCCACGCGGCCATGTTGGCTGTGAGCGCAGGCAGGGACGTCGAGAGCCGACGCTCCCACAACAATCCGAAGTTCGGGAACATCACAGCCTCGTCGAGGCCCATCACATCAAGGTGCCGGGCCCGGGCGGACGGGTCCCAGTAGTGGGCAGGCAGCGTGTCGTCGTAGTCGTACTCGGGGGGGAGCTGGGCGCGGCACCGCTGCCGGTGGCGTCCCAAGACGGCGGTGTCACCGGGGAATTGCACGTCGGCCACGTCGAGACGTTGTCCCCGCCATGTGAGCCACGGGTAGCCGAGGTCGTCATCGACGATCGCGAGTGCCTCGTCTCGGAGGTCGGGATCGATGTGGTCCGCCCACATCGTCCGGCTCTCGTACAGGTGCTGGTCCGAGTCGATGATGACCGTCACTCGCCCGCCTCCTCGTGCCCAGTATGACCGATCGCTGACGGCGGCGTCAGCGCCGTGGTGGATGGCCGCAGAGCGCTCGGTGTGCCCTTTGCCCCGGCGGGCGATCGGCGCCTGCACCGGGTCCAGGATGGTCGCCGTGGGTGGGATCGGGGCGGTAGGCAGGCTTTACGACCTAAGGTGGAGTCGAGACGGGCTCGCCCACCCCGAGCGAGTCGAGTCCTTTGGTTCGGTGTCGGCGACGGCACGCGGACCGGGAGAAACCATGGCTTCATCTGAACAGCAGCAAATGGGAAACCGCCTCGACGAGCACCACCGCCCCGAGACCAATGGACGGATGTCCGTTTGCCGTCGATGCGGAGTCATCACCGACGGACCCGACGGCGATCACGCCCCCCGTGAACGCGAACTGGCCCGCACGGGCCAATGGCTCGATACCCAAGCCCGCATCAGGCGCATCGAGGGTGCGAAGGATCGCGTCAACAGGTAGGCCCGTCGGATCGGGAGCGTCTCGGACCCGGGCGTTCCTGTCCTTGGCACGAACGGTTCCAGGTTGCGTAGCGACATCCTCGTTCATGCAGCCGTCATAGCGCGGACCCCTGCCGTTCACGTCCCATCCGTATCCTTTCAGTAGCGGCAGCTACTTAGACGGGAAGGAGAACGTGGGCAGCATGCGAAACCTGATTCGACAGCTTGGCGTGTCGCTAGCGATCACACGATGGGCCCTCCGACCGTTCCGGCCCACCTGACGGTTCGCCCAGAGGTCGGCCGAGGTTCGCTCCTTGTCCTTGTCCGACCTCGGTGAGGTGGAGGAGTCGGCACCTAGAGGGCCCCCTTGGGTGTCGGCTCCTTTACCGCGTCACCACGTCCCCGCCTGCCCTGGTGCGGGCGAGTCAGCGCATGTGGGGGAGCGCGGTGATCAAGCTGAGGGAGTCTTCACCACGGCCCGACAGCTCTCGTCGGGCGAACTCTCGCAGAGCCTCCTCGTGGGCCACGAGCAGTGCGGCGACGGCTTGGTCCTCGTCTCGGGCCAGCTCGCCGATGCGCTCGTAGAGTCCGAGAAACTGCGTGGTAATCGGTTCGAAGGCGGCCAACAGATCTGACCAGGGCAGTGATGCGGCCGCATCGGCGAGGGCTTCGGCGTCGCGCTCGACCTGGGGATCGGGTTCGGTGGGCAGGCCCTGGTGCTCCATGGCCGGGACGAGGGCGTTGCGGGTTCGGGCCTCCAAGAGCCGCAGGACGTCGAGCTTGTGGCGATGGTCCGGCTCCTCGACTCGCTCCGCCAGGCGCCCGAAGAGTCGTTCGCCCGACACCTCGCCTTGGTACGCCTTGATCCACAACGTGGAGAGGTCGTCGTCGGGTGAGAACACCGACTCCGTGGTGGGAGCGCCCGTGGTCGTGATCGACTCGTCCATGGCGCGCAATCTACCCACTTCGCTTCCCCTGAACCTGCTGGCGGCGCCGAGGCACCGTCGAGCCGGTTCCGAGTCAGATGTCCGCGGTGGCGCCCAAGCCGGGCGACCCGGTGCTAGGGCGGGCTGAGGCCGGACTTGGTGCTGTATCGGGTCGAGGGGCGGGGTCCGGTCGAGGAGGGCGATCGGGCCGAGGGGTGGGATCGGATCGGGAAGCGCGTGTGCCTCTGACGGCAGCGGTGAGCTCATCTCCGCTGATGGTCTCTTTTTCGAGCAGGACCTCGATGACGGCGTCCAGTGCGTCGCGGTTCTCGGTCAGCAGGGTTCGGGCGCGCTCTTCGGCTTCGACGAGCAGGCGGCTGACCTCTTCGTCGATGGCCCGTTGAGTCGCCTCCGCGTAGGGCCGGGTCTGGCCCAGGGGAGATCCCCCGAGGAACTGCGGCCCGTCCGGTCCGTAGCCGATGGGGCCGAGTCTGCTCGAGAGCCCCCATTCCCGAACCATTCGGATGGCGAGCTCGGTGGCCCCCGCCAGGTCGTTCGCCGCTCCGGTCGAGGCTTCACCGAGCACCAGGACTTCGGCGGAGCGTCCCCCCAGGCGGACGGCGAGTGAATCGTGGAGGTAGCTCTCGGCGTAGAGGTGGCGTTCGTCCACCGGAAGTTGCTCGGTCACCCCCAGGGCCCGGCCCGAGGGCAGGATCGTGACCTTGGCGACCGGATCGGCGTGCTCGGAGAGCAAGGCGACAAGGGCATGACCCGACTCGTGCACGGCCACGGCGTGCTTCTCTTCGGGGAGCAGGGCGTTCGTCCCGTCGCGCCGCCCCAGGATGATCCGGTCGCGGGCGTCGTCGATGTCTTGCGCGTCGATGACGTCTCGGTTGTGTCGCACCGCCACGATGGCGGCTTCGTTGATGAGGTTGGCGAGATCGGCACCTGAGAATCCCGGCGTGGCCCGGGCCACGGCGTCGAGGTCGACGTCTTTGGCGAGGTGCTTGCCCTTGGCGTGGACGGCCAGGATCGCCGCCCGCTCAGCCTGGTTTGGCAGCGGGATCTCCACCTCACGGTCGAAACGCCCGGGCCGGAGCAACGCGGGGTCGAGGACCTCGGGACGGTTCGTGGCCGCCATGACCACCACGCCGGTGCCCGGTTCGAAGCCGTCCATCTCAGCGAGGAGCTGGTTGAGAGTCTGCTCGCGCTCGTCGTTGGACACGATCGACCCGCCCCGGCGCTGGCCGATGGCGTCGATCTCGTCGATGAAGATGATCGCGGGGGCCCGC
This sequence comes from uncultured Acidimicrobiales bacterium, assembly GCA_963838775.1. Lineage (GTDB taxonomy): Bacteria > Actinomycetota > Acidimicrobiia > Acidimicrobiales > UBA8190 > Chersky-840. The sequence goes on along the minus strand of CAWISP010000010.1, from coordinate 54,778 downwards.
TTGCGGGCGTCGGAGAAGAGGTCGCGCACCCGCGATGCGCCGACCCCGACGAACAACTCCACGAAGCTCGACCCGGTGAGAGCGAGGAAAGGAACCTCGGCCTCCCCGGCGACGGCCCTCGCCATGAGGGTCTTCCCCGTGCCGGGCGGGCCCACCATGAGGACGCCGCGTGGGCCCACCGCCCCGGCCCGGGAGTAGCGCTCGGGATTCTTCAAGAAGTCCACGACTTCCGCGACCTCGCGTTTGGCCCCCTCGTAGCCGGCCACGTCGGCGAATCGGGTCGACGGTCGGGACTCATCGTAGACCTTGGCCTTCGACCCCCCGAAGCCCATGACGCCGCCCGCCAACTGCTTGCGCGAGCTGCGCCCTATCCACAAGAACAACCCGATCAGAAAGAGGAAGGGCAAGAACGACAACAGGTCGTCGACGAGACTCGACGACGAGCCCACGCCGGTGACGGTCACTCCATGCGACTTCAACGTCGGCGACAGCGAGGTGTCGTTGATGGCCAGCGGGATCTGGCTGGTGTAGTTGCCCCCCTTCTTGAGGGCTCCGGTGACGGCGCCGGTGGGGTTGATGGAGGCGGTGCGGACGTTCTTGGCGTCGACCTCGGAGAGGAACTTCGAATACGAGAAGTTGTGTGTAGGCGTCGTCGACGTGTGGGGCGCGAACAGGAGCAGGAGCGTGGCCGCCAGCCCGATCGGGAGGAGCCATGCCCGCCATCGCGGCGGTGGAGGGGGCGCCGGGGCGGGGGGGCGATCCCGCGATGGGCCCGGCTTGGCCGGGGTAGTGGCGTGGCGGATACGCAGCGACATGGGCAAGGCCTCCCTTGGGGCCGGATCGCGACTCAGGCGAAGGGGCCGCCTATCGCACACCCCGCACGGTGGGCGCTGGGCGACCGAAGTTCTACCCGGTCAGGAGGTCGCGTGCACCGGTGTCCGACGAGGGGTGGCGGAGCTTGGACATGGCCCTGGCCTCGATCTGGCGGATCCGCTCCCGGGTGAGGTTGAAGTGCTGACCAACCTCCTCCAGGGTCCGCGGCTCGCCACGGTCGAGTCCGAAGCGCAGGCGCAGGATGCTGGCCTCGCGGTCGTCGAGTGGGGCCAGGAGTTCATTGATCTCGTCCACGAGGAGCGCCTCGGCGGCGTGGTCGAACGGCGATGTGGCGTTGACGTCGGCCACCACGTCACCGAGGTCCGCGTCTCCGTCTTCGCGCAGGGGCTCGGACAGCGACAGAGGCTCCGAGCGCCAGCGCAGGACGTCGGTCAACGTCTCGTACGACAGCGTGGTCTCGAGCGCCAGTTCGTCCACGGTGGGCTGGCGGCCCAGCTTCGACTCCAAGAAGCCCTGGGCCTTTTGCACCGCGCTCAGCATGTCGCCGGCATGGACGGGCAGGCGGATGGTGCGCCCCGTGTTGGCGATCCCCCGGGTGATGGCCTGGCGGATCCACCACGTGGCGTAGGTCGAGAACTTGAATCCCTTGCGCCAGTCGAACTTCTCCACGGCGTGGATGAGACCCAGGTTTCCCTCCTGGACCAGGTCGAGGAGGGGGAGGCCGGACGCCTGGTACTTCTTGGCGATGGACACCACGAGCCGGAGGTTGGACGACACGAAGGTCTGCTGGGCGGCGGCGGCGGCGTACTGGATGCGCTTGAGCTCGCGCTTCTTGGCCGGAGTGTGCTTCACGCCCGGATCGGCGAGCGCGGCAGCAGCCTCATGGCCGGCTTCGATGGCTTGCGCCAGTCGCGCCTCATCGTCCTTGGTGAGCAGGGGATACCGTCCGATGTCCCTCAGGTAGAGCTTGACGAGGTCGGCGTCATCGCCGTCCCCACGCTTCATCGCCATCGACGTCTCCTTCTGGTCACCGTCGCTTCACGCCGGCGATTCGGCACCCGGATGTGGGCGCCCTGTCCTGTCTTTTCTCCGCTGTCCCCGGGGGATGGGACCGTCACTGCGGCTTCCTTGTCGCTGGAACGAAGATCGGACCCCATACTGCGGTCACGCGAAGCACGGCATCTGGGCGCTCGGCTCGATCAAGTGTGTGTCCGGGACCACTGGCGCCCCTCCCGAACGTCCTGGTTGCTCGTTTCTGTGTTGGTTTCGGTTAGGACTTCCGAGCAGGTCACCCCCGGGTTCGGACCGAAAAAACGGTCCCCAAACGGCCCCGGGGTGACGACTCCCAATCATTCTATCGAAAAACGCCGAACCACCTACTCCCACAGCCCGCCATCGCCGGGCATATCGGGGTCGAAGGGGTCATTCAGCCCCTTCGAGGACCTCACTCTTGGCTCTTGGCTCTTGACGGCGCCCGTCGTAGGGTCGATCCGGGGGGAATATCCTGATCGAGCTCCGGTGCGGGTCCGGCCACCGCCTCGCGATGCTTGGACGGGGTGTAGAGGGCGGACGGTTGCGGGGGGTCGTTCGGCGCTCCGTCCCGGCTCCGGTCGGCTCGCGACCCGTTTCGGTCCTCGCCAGCGGTGACGCTCTTGAGCCTCCTGTCATCGCCGCCACGTCCGTGGCCCCATCCTGCGACGACCCGCGCTCCTCACCGTCGGGAACCTGTGCCGTGCCGTCGGACCGATCGGGATCGCCGGCCGGGCCGGGGTGCGACGGCGGGCGTTGTGCCCCGGTTGCTTTGAAGGCCAGGGTTCGGCGTGGCAGAATAGTTACATGCCGCAAGCAAATACCGTGCCACCGGGGACGCCGCTGGCCGACGGGGCCGTCGACCAGATCCAGGCCAGTCTCCAGGTCGTTGCCCGGTCCATCAGCCAGGCGCGCACGCACGAACGTCTCTTGCAGTCAGCCGGGGTGCGCCTTGATCGGGCCGGCGCGGCGGCCCTGTACAAGCTGTATGTCCACGGTGATGCCCTCCGGGTGACGGCGCTGGCGGAGATGCTCGACGTCGACACCCCCACGGTGACTCGCAAGATCCAGCAGCTCGAACGAGACGGGCTCGTGGTTCGTCACGCCGATCCCGCCGACGGTCGTGCCTCGCGCATCCGCCTCACGCCCGCCGGTCGACGGACCCTCGAACGGGTGTTGAAGGCCCGTCGGGCTTGGCTCGACCGGATGCTCGAGGGCTGGGACGAAGAGGACCTGATCCGGTTCGGATCGCTCCTCGGTCGCTTCGCGGCCTCGTTGGAGCAAGACATGGGAGACGCCCGTGGCTGACACCGCCGTCACCTCGGTGCCGGGTCCGGTCGACCACGACTTCGACAAGGCCGAGCACCGCCGCATCCTCGTAATCCTGGTGGCGCTCATGCTGGGCATGGTCCTGGCCTCGCTCGACCAGACGATCGTGTCGACGGCGCTGCCCACCATCGCTGGCGACCTACACGGGTTGAACCACCTGTCCTGGGTGGTGACGGCGTACCTATTGGCGTCCACCATCTCGACACCGTTGTGGGGGAAGCTCGGCGACCTCTACGGTCGCAAGAACCTCTTCCAGCTGTCGATCGTGATCTTCCTGGTGGGCTCGATCCTGTCGGGATTAGCGCAGAACATGCTCGAGCTGATTGCTTCCCGAGCCTTGCAGGGCATCGGGGCCGGCGGCCTCATGGTGGGAGCGCAGGCCATCACCGGCGACGTGATCCCGGCCCGCCAGCGCGGCAAGTACATGGGGTACTTCGGCGCCGTCTTCGGGATCACCAGCGTGGCCGGGCCCCTGGCGGGCGGCCTCTTCACCCAGCACCTGTCGTGGCGCTGGATCTTCTACATCAACGTGCCGATCGGCATCATCGCATTGTTCACGGTGGCGGCGGTGCTGCACATCCCGGCTAGGCACGTCTCGCACAAGATCGACTGGCTCGGCACCGCCCTCATGTCGTCGGGCGTGACCGCCGTCATCCTCCTGACCACGTGGGGCGGGACCCAGTACGCCTGGGGTTCGGGCTTGATCATCGGCCTGGGCGTGGTCGGCGTGGCACTGCTCGTCGCCTTCTGTGTCGTGGAGTCGAGGGCGGTCGAGCCGCTGATCCCCCTGGTGCTGTTCAAGAACCGGACTTTCAACGCCGCCTCGAGCGTGGGGTTCATCATCGGCTTCTCCATGTTCGGGGCGATCATTTACTTACCGTTCTATTTGCAGACGGTCCACGGTGCCACGCCGACCGCAGCCGGCCTGGAGCTGCTGCCTCTGGTGGGCGGGATGTTGGTGACGTTCATCCTGAGCGGCCAGCTCGTGACGAGGACGGGCCGCTACAAGGTCTTTCCCATCGTGGGATCCGCCGTGCTGGCGGTCGGTCTCCTGCTCCTGTCGCGCATGGGAGTCACCACGTCGTTCGGGGTCACCTCGCTCTACATGGTGGTGGTTGGCCTCGGCGTGGGGTTGGTCATGCAGGTGCTGGTGGTGGCCGTGCAGAACTCCGTACCGTACGAATTGCTGGGGACCGCCACCTCGACCGCCACGTTCTTTCGCACCATCGGCGGGGCGTTCGGTGTGTCACTGCTCAACTCGGTGTTCAACAGCCGCCTTCTACCCCAGCTGGCCAAGGCGCACGTGCCACCCGCGGCCCTGCGCTCCATCGTCAAGGGATCGAGCATCGTCGTCAATCCCGCCGCCATCGACAAATTGCCGCTGGCGGTCAGGGGGCCCATCAGAGAGGCCTTTAGTCACTCGCTGCAGTCGGTGTTCCTGGTGGCGGTGCCGTTCGCCCTGTTGGCATTCGTGCTGAGCTGGCTCATGAAGGAGATCCCGCTGCGCACGACGGCGTTCAGCCCCACCTCACCGAACGGTGACACCAAGGCCGTAAGTGACGATGGCGCTGTGCCCGAGGTCCCCGTCGAGGTCTCCACCTTCTGACCCCGTGGTGCCACTCGTCTTCGCCGAAGCGGCGAAGACGGTGTTTGGCTGAGTCGGTGTGGTTCGGCCCCGACGGTCAGACGCTGCGCAGACGAGGCGGACTGGCAGTCTCGGGCACCGTAGCCACCATTCCCAGGGCCTCGGCACGCGCCGTCCGGTACGACTCCCAGAGCCCCACCTTGGTCGCCAGGTCGGTCGCGGTCGTGGCCCCCACGACGTAACGGCGCATCTGGTCGGCGAGCTCACGTAGCCGGTTCGAGTGCGTTGTTTCGGGGGCCACCATCGGCACCGACGGCGCCGGTACATCGGGCGCAACGGGGACGATGTGATCTTCGAACCTCACCGCCGCCGACAATGTTCGGGACATCGGATGACCTCCACTTCCGCCAAAGGTTGCATCGACCCCGGCGGGATCGAACTTGACATTGCTCCCACGTGACACTCTCGTCCCAGGGCGGCTGAGCTCCTTGGGTCCCGGAATGTCGACGCCGAGTGGGAACATGCATTCTGAGTGAGCGACTCGCGACCTCGAAGAGTGGTGCAAGGCGACCTTCGACGGGTCCAATAGACGTCCCGACGGCCGTGAGGACGGGCCGGATCCGATGGTGTCCGGTGGGTGAGCCGACAGGATGCTCGGGTGAGAGAGAGGGGGGTGGTCGTGTCGGTCGGGCGCCTGGGTCTCGGGTCGGGGCCGCTTCCGACTCCGATTCGGTACGCGGCCTATGTCGGCGCGGTGGCGGTCTTCATGATCATCCTGTTCGTCCGAGGTGGGCCCAATCCGGCCGAGACCGACGCCCATGCCGTGACCCTTCCCACCACGGCCATATCCCACGGCGACCTGCGCACCGCGGAGCGAGAAACGCTTGTTCCCAATCCACCCGGGTACCCGCTCCTGATGTCGCCGCTCGTCCTGGCGTTGCGTCCGTGGATCGGATCACCGCGGTGGTGTGACGACAAGGCCATCCCGGCCATCCTCAAGACGACCGGCGACGCGTACTTCCTGTCGATTCTCGGACCCTGCACGGCGCGCCGTGGCCCCGACCACGGCAAGCCGTACCCGATCTGGTACCGGTCCCAGGCACTCCTCGCCATCCTCGGCTGGGTGGTGCTCGCCATCGGCGCCGTCATGCTGCTGCGAGCGGCGGGATCAGGCGGAGGTCTCGCCGAAGTGGTGCTCGTCCTGGCCCTGGCTGTCCTGCCCTCGGCGTCCGACGCCATCGCCCAGACCTTCCACCCGCAGGACCTCATGAGTGTGGGCCTCATCGGCGCGGGGACGGCGCAAGCCTTGCGCCGGCGATGGGTGGCCGTCGGCGTGGTGTTCGCGGTCGCATTCTTGTGCAAGCAGTTCGCTGTCCTGCCGTTGCTGGCGGTGCTCGGCGCCGCGCCGGGATGGCGGGACCGGGCCCGGATCCTGGTTCCCGCCGCCGGAGTCGTGGCCCTCGGTGTCGTCCCCTTCTACCTGGCCGCCCCGGTTGACACGGTACGGGCCATGACCGCCGTCTTCGTGGCCGGTGTCACCACCGAGAAGACCCCCACCGTCGTCGGGCTCCTGGCCATCGGCGAGAACCTGAAGCTCGAGATCGCCCGGGACGCCCCCATCGTCGCGTCCGGACTGCTCGCCGTCTGGGTGAGGTGGCGAGCAGGCCGTGGCCTGCTGTCACCGATACCGCTCGTCGGTCTTTGCGTGGCGTGCTTGGCGACGAGGCTGGTCTTCGAGATTTCCCTTCTGAACTACTACTTCCTGGCCGTGGGCGTTGGCTTGCTGCTCCTCGACTTCACCCGCCGGCGGGTGCCGGTGTGGTCGGTGACGTGGATCGTCGCCACCCGCTTCGTGCTCTCGCCGCTCGCCGCGCACGTGTCGCTCACACTCACCGCGGCCTTGTACCTGGTGGCCGCGTTGGTCCCGATCGGGCTCGGGCTGGCCCTGGTCCCGTCCCGGGCTCGAGCCCTGGCCTCGACGCCACCGGCCGACAGCCTCGAACGGCAACGGTGACTAACGGCAGGGCTTCCAAGGCTTGGCCCGCAGAGCCAGGCTCTTCTGGATGGCGTCACGTCGGTGCTGGTCGGCGCTCGGGCAGTAGCGGGCCGGGCGGCTGCGGTATTCGATCTCGACCACCGCCTTGCCCGCTGTGGTCCATCCGTCGTACGCGTCGCACTCGTTGTACTGCGCACACTGCTCGTTGACGGCGAAGTCGAAGGTGCCCTCCAGTTGGCCCAGCTGGTCGATGTCGTTCTTGAGGCCGACCGACAACCCATAGCTGTGCGCGATGGCAGCGAGATTCTCGTTGAACGTGAGCTGTTCCGCCCCGGTGAGCGGGAATCCCGTGTCGTTCTCGTAGCCGTCGACGTTGTCGAAGTCCACGGCGTCGAACCCTGCTGCCGCGCACTTCGCGACGCGGGCGGTGATGATCGGCAGCAGGATGCCCGTGGCCCTGATGTCGAGCCAGCGCTCTCCGGGCCAACCATTGGAGAGGCCCTTCACCGAAGCCGGATACTCCCCGGCGTCGGGCCGGAAGTTCTCCCAGGTGCCGGCGTCGACATAACACACAGCATGGGCACCGATGGCGTGGATGGCGGCGACAGCGGCAGTATTGAGCGTGACCCCGTTCGGGGCGTACAGGTCGACGTCATAGACATTGGGCCGGACACAGCCACCTCCACTCGCCGGTACGGCACAGATGTTGGTCTTGAGCGCACCCTGCAGTTGGTACTGCCATCGCAGCCCCTGGGTGGGGATCCACGTGTTCTTGCCACTCGCCACCGGCGTCATCACGAAGAGCGACGCTCCTATGACCGAGGTGGCCACGATGGTGCCGGCCATTCGCCGGATCCCCCGCACCCGTCTCGTCCTCCCCACGCCCAGAGCGTAGGCCCGGGTCGGGCCACGTGCCGGACCTCTCGACCCAGGCGTACGGTGCGTCGACGTGAGGCTGACCGTGCGAGTGCATCCCGCCGCTCGCCGAGACGAGATCGGCGGTCGGTACGGAACCGAGGAGCCACCCGTCCTGAACGTGCGAGTCACCGCCCCGGCCGCGGACGGGCGTGCCAACGCCGCGCTCGTCTCGGTGGTGGCCGAGGCATTCGGTGTCCGGCGGAGCGCGGTCAGCGTGGTGGCGGGCGCGAGGGGCCGGACCAAGGTGCTCGAGGTGGCGGGCGCCGACAGCGAGGTCCTCGATCGCCTCTTGGCCCGTTGACACCAAGACCCGGGGCGAAACTGCTGGACACGACGACACTGCTGGTGCAGAGTCCGTGGTCATGCCGTGACCGTCGATCGGGACATCGTGAGAGGATCTGGCCTGTGGTGGTGTCGACGGGCCCGATGGCGTCGAGGTGGGTGAGGTGAGCGGTCTGGTCTTTGCCGTCGGGTTGGTGATCGTCGTGGTCACCGCCGCCAACGTCGTCTTCACCCTCGTGCTCCCGAGAAGGCCCGCCGGGATCGAACGGCTGTCACTCGTGGTCAACCGGGTCGTGCGCATCGTCCTTCCTCGCGCTATCGCGTGCGGCTCGGAGCTACGAGGTCAAAGATGCGATGCTGGCCCCGGCGGCTCCGGTGGCGTTGTTGACGCAGCTGGTGGTGTGGCTGGGGTTCTTCATCATCGGCTACGCCTGCATGCTCGAGCCCACGACCCACAGCTTCTCGGGTGCATTCACCCAGGCTGCGGTGTCGATGTTCAGCGTCGGCACGTCGCAGGGCGGAGGACACGCCGACCGTGGTGTGGACATCGCCGCCGGTGCGACATGGGCCGTCGTTGTCACGCTGCAGATCGCGTATCTCCCCTCGCTCTACGATGCGTTCAACCGGCGCGAAACCCTGGTGGCGATGCTCGAGAGCCGGGCCGGACTCCCGGCGTGGGGCCCCGAGGTCTTGGCCCGTCACCAGTTGGTGGGCATCGTCGACGCCCTTCCCGATCTGTACTCGGACTGGGAGCGCTGGGCCGCGGACGTGGCCGAGAGTCACACCACGTATCCTGTCCTCCTGTTGTTCCGGTCTCCCGAGCCCTGGTACTCGTGGGCGGTGGGGCTGCTGGCCGTGCTCGACGCCGCCGCCATGTACCTGGCGTTGTCGCCCGACGCGTCGACGTCCCAAGCCCGGCTTTGTCTGCGCATGGGATTCACCACCTTCAACCGGATCGCCAAGACCCTCGGATGGCCCGTGGACCCCGATCCCAATCCCGAGGGGCCGATCTCCCTGACCTTCGAGGAGTTCCAACAGGCCGTGCACATGCTGCAAGAGATCGGGTACCCGATGGAGCTCACCGCCGAAGAGGCGTGGCCGAACTTCCGTGGCTGGCGGGTGAACTACGAGACAACCGCATACCGGTTGGCCGACCGTGTCGTCGCTCCCCCCGCGCCATGGTCGGGGCCACGGAGCCATCTGCATACGGGCACCGTGGCGCCGCGTCGGCCGCCGCAACGCAGCCCCGGGGCCAAGGTGGTGGCCGCGCTCCGTCCCGACGCCGAGGTATCGCCGCCCCGTCGGCGCGGCACCCTCACGAGACCGAAGAACCCGAGGTAGGCCGACTCCTCGGACTCACTCGCCGCCAGGTGCGAGCGCCTCGGGCTCGTAGGTGAGGTCGACTTCGACGGACTCGGGGCGGTTCGTCGGGACGAGACTGACGGCGAAACCCGTCGACCACGTCTACCAGTTTCACGCCGTCGACATGCGGCCGGCTGGTCGCACCCCATTTCGCCCGGGCCCGTCGGCGAGCTTCGGTGACGTCGTTCGCCACCACCAGGACGACCTCGTGGTCCTCGGTCAGACGTCCCGGAGCTGGATCGCCCCCCAGATAGACGGCGTAGAGCTGAGGCCCGTCGGCCCCGGTCAACGCCGGTCCTCGATCAGCACCGTGGCCCCTACGGCTCCGGACAGGTCGCCGAGCTCGGTGCCCAGGACCACGGGTGGTCGATCGGGAAAGCGGAGGTTGGCGATCATGGCCTGCTCGACGCGGCGGACGAAGGGCTCTCCGAGACGATCGCCCAGGCCGCCGCCAACGATGATCGCTTCGAGATCCAAGAGATTCTGCGCGTTCGACACGGCCACGCCGAGGGCCTCGACGGCCTCGTCGATGAACTCGATCGTGAGGCGGTCCTTTTGATCGAGGGCGTCTGCGATGACCGAGCTCGTGACGCGGTCGCGTCCTTTGCGCTCCATGATCTCGAAGAGTTTGGTCTTCTGCCCCTTGTCGACGCGCTGTCGGGCCGCCTGTTCGATCGACTGGCGTCCCGCGTACGCTTCGAGGCAGCCCAGTCGTCCGCACCCGCAGCGGCGGCCACCCGGTTTCACCGTGGTGTGGCCGATCTCGCCGGCGTTGCCGAGCCCGTGCCTGAGCTCGCCCTCGAGGATGAGCCCGCCACCAACGCCAGTCCCGACGAACACGCCCAGGAAGTGGCGGAATGGTCGACCCGCACCTCGCCGGAACTCGCCCATGACCGCGGCCCGCACGTCGTTGTCGACGATGACCGGTGTCCCACCGAAGGCGGCGCTCACACTGGGCCCGAGGGGTACATCATCGACGAAGCCCGGGACGTTGCGTGCGTTGGACACGTGGCCGGTCGTGACGTCGACCGAGCCCGGTGACCCGATGGCGATGGCGCTGAGCGCCGACGGTTCCAATCCGGCGTCCGCCACTGCGCTGCGGACGCTGGCCACGATCGCTGCCACCACGTCGCCGGCGTTGGTGTTGGGAGTCAGGTGGCGCGCCTGACCGACGACGTCTCCAGCCAAGACCACCACGGACTGGATCTTCGTGCCTCCCAGATCGACGCCAGCAATCGCCTGCGTCATCGTGACGGGTCCTCCAGCGTCGTGGGGCAGATGGGATCGCACCTCGCCGTTGCTGCCTGGTCTCTTTCACGGTAGCCGCAGCCCCACCTGCGCCCGAGCATGGTGGGCGCGGCCTGAACCCCGGTCAATCGGGGCGGCGGTCGCTCGACGGCACGGGTTGCACGCCGAGCGGTGTCTCACAGCTGTCCGAGAAGCCCTGGCTCCGCAGTCCCAGACCGGCGTTAAAACGCGATCGGAAGTTCTCCATCGCCACCCAAGCCGCCAGTTCCACGATCTCGGGCTCGGTGAAGTGCTCGTGCAGCCGCGCCATCAGCTCGTCGGAGATCCTCGCCGGCGTCGACGTGGCCGCTTCGGCGTACTCGAGAACGGCTCGCTCGCGCCCGTCGAATGCCTCGCTCGTTCGCCACCGCAGGACCTGGCGGACCTTGATGGGGTCGGTCCCTTGCTGCATGCCCTCGTAGTACCCGTAGTCGGTGCACCACGAACACCCGATGTCCATGGCCGCGGCCTGGATGGCCAGCCATCGCAGGTCCTGGTCCAGGCGCCGCCAGCCCCGCTCGGCCGCGGTCTCGAGGGCACCCATGGCGAGGAGCACCCCCGAATGATGGGCGGCGGCCGCCACGGGCTCGACGACGCGCCCGAAGCGACGTCGGGAGTAGCGAAGCGCGACCTTGGGGATCAGTCGGGTCGCCTTGTCGGCGAGCTGTACGTGCGCCATGGTCCGGCCTCCTGGACGTAGGAACGATGGACAGGACCCGGCGTCCGGTCCTGTCATGGGTCTACCCCTAAGAGAAGCGGCGAACCGGAAAGGTTCCCGGTTCTCGGCCGGGCGTGTTCCTCGGGATGGCGGCGTGGCGCGTCGTGGTTCAGCGCCCGGGCAGAACCTCTGGTTGACTCGGCAGCGTGGAAGCGCTCGAGATCCCTATCGACATCGGAGCTGGTCCACCCGTCGTCCTCCTGCACGGGTATGCCATGCGACCCGATACCTACCGACCGCTGGCCGATCTCCTGGCACCGCGCTGTCGGGTGATCGTCCCCGACCTCTTCGCCTTCCGGGGGCCGTGGCGCTACCCGACGGTGCTCGACGCCTTCACGGCCAGCCTCGATGGCCTGGAGCTCGACAAGGTGACGCTGATCGGGCACTCCTTCGGGGGCGGCATCGAGCTCGGCTTCGCAGCGCGCTTTCCGGGCCGCGTGGTGGAGCTCGTGTTCTCAGACACCCTGGCCGTGTCGCACGAGTGGGGACTGGCCGACGAGGCGCTGCGGCACCCGTTGCGGCTGCTGTGGTTGGCGACGCCCACAGCCGCATCCGCGTTCGGCCGCTCGTGGATCGCACATCCGCGCCAGCTCGTCACGGCCGGTTGGTGGGGCTTCACGAGTGATCGCGACGGGGACGCTGAAGCGTGCGCGCGGGCCGGGCTCGCCGCCCATGTGTTGTGGGCCAACCGCGACTCGATCTTGGCCCGCGGCGACGGCGAGCGGTTCGCGCGTGCGCTCCACGCTTCGTTCACGGTGGCGTCGGCACCGGACCGGCGACCCATCGATCACGACTGGATGTTCCAGCAGCCCGAGCTGTTCTTCTCTCACCTCGAGAAGCTGAAGCTCAACGCATTGGCGTCCTGATCTGTCGTGGTGAGCGTGGGTAGCCTGGCCGGCGAGGTGGGAGGGACGTATGGGGGGTCGGCCTGAGCATTGCCCGTGGTGATGGTGACGCCGAGCGTGGTTCCAGCCAAGGAGACCACCGTCAGCCCGAGGGCGAGGCGTCGGGTCAGCCTTCGCTTGCGCGCAACGTGGGAGCGGGCACCCCGGGCCGGCTCGTTCCGGGGTCGGGGACATGACAGACAGGGCTTTCGCGCATGATTGGTCACCTCCTGCTCGGCCCGGACGGACCGCATGACGGCGGCTACGGCGCAGGGCGACGCAATGTTCAGCCCGGATGCTGTTGCTCCCAGATGCGGGCCGGGCGGCGCTCAGAACCAGGTTGAGCACCACGGGGGTGTGGAGGTCCTGAACATGACGGCGGCGCGGTCCACGGCGCCCGTGCGGTGCTCGTCGATCCGGCCCACGTCGTGCAACACATGCGCGGAGACACCGCCCGCGTACAACGAGCCCAGGGAGTCGACCGGCATCGACAGGTCCACGCTCTCCTCGCTGCGCGTGCATGTCGCCCCGTCCGGCCCCCCGTCCAGTGCGAATCGTCCCCCGGCGAGGCCGAGGGGGTCGATCACCTCGATCACCATGTGCCCGTCGACGGCGTAGCGTCGTTGCGCCAGAGCCACGGCGACGTCGAGTATGCGTACCCATACGAAGTCGTACCGACCGGTCTGTCGCAGGGCGCGGCCATCGGTGAGGAGCCACCCGAGGGGCTCGTCGACGGCGCGGTCACCGGCTCGCGCCGTGACAACGAGGTCCACCTCGCAGCAGTAGCGCCACAACTGCTCGTAGGCGGCGGGCGTCACCGCCACCAGCTCGTCCACGGTGAGCTCACCGGTCAGGCGCATGTGGTCGGTGGACTGCGTGGCGCGATAGCGCACGTACCCCTCGACGTCCCCCGCCGGCGAGCGGTACAGCGCCTCGTATCCCTCGGGCTTCTTGGCCCCGGGCACCTCCACCTGGTGCAGGGCTCGGTCCCACCACCGCGCGTTACGACCGATCGAGCCCGGCTGCCGGGCGCGGAAACGCTCGTAGAGGCCGGGCGCCTCGCTGCGCATCGTCACGAGGTCGACGAGCTCGACACCGCCGCGACCCGGCCCCCGGAAGCGCGCCGTGGCCAGGTCGACCGAATACGACGCGGCTTCGATGGCAGCGCCGTAGCCGAAGCGCCCGTAGATGGGGTACTCCGAGGCGATGAGGATGCCCACGGGTTCGCCCCGGTCCGCGCCGGCGCGCAGGTCCGACGTGATCATTGCGCTGAGCAGCCCCCGGCGGCGATGGGTGGGTGCCACCGTGACATTGGTCAGCGCCGCCACGTTCACCTCGGCCGGCCCCGGCGTCGTGAAAGGGGTGGAGAACGAACGCAGGGTGCCCACCACCCGCTCGCCGTCGAGGCACCCCAGGTGCGCTCGAGATCGGCGTCGCCGAGGAAGTACTGGCCGTATCCGTCGGGGACGGTGTAGAGGAACCCGACACCCATGCACCGCACCCACGAGTCGATCTCGGAGGCTTCGATGGTTCGCACCCGGTCGACCATGCGACGACTCTAGTGACGAGGCTCACGAACTCCCGGCGCCGGCCGGGGCGGCCCCGATTCCGCCGGCCTCGGCCCGGGCCGAGGCGCAGCCGGCGTCAGTTGTTGTTGGCGCTCGACGCCAGGCGGGCCGTCCGGCGCTGGACCCACTGCCACGTCCCCGGAGCCACGTCGTCGAGCTCGGGCGGTTCGAGGAGATAGCGACGCGCCCGTACCGCGGCGTTGCGGAAGACGCGCAGGTCCGGGGACTTGAAGGCCCAGTGCGCGTAGAGCTGGTTCCACATCCGTCGGAGGTCTCCCCAGGTCCGACCGGGATGATGCGCCACGAACAACGCCAGGGCCAGGGACTTGCGACTGACGGTGCGCCCCCGCGCCCCTTGGCGCAACACGCCCGAGCGCACCTTCTGCCACATCGCCGCCACCTGGGCGGCGCTGAGGGTGGGGTCGAGGGCGAGTGTCACCTTGGTGGTCGCCTGCCAGTCGCCCACGGTCGTGATGCCGAGCACCCGCACGGGGTGGGCGATCTCGAAGGCGGCCGCCTCGTCCGAGGGTGTGGCGCTCGATCTCGGGCGCCGGCCATCGGTCACGGCCCGCCCCGTCCGCTCGAGGTAGAAGAGCATCGCCGCCGCTCGGGCCCGCTCCCACAGGCCGGGGCGGTCGTCGTCGCCGGCCGGCTCCGACGCCTCGAGCTGGGCCTGGATCCTCGAGGCCAGGTCCAAGGGGGAGCGGGGGATGGTCACCGACGCCGGCGCCCGCTCGGCCGCCATGGCGTCGACCTCTTGTCTCAGCCCCCGGATCTCTTCGGCCAGGAAGGCGGCGGGATCATCCTCGGCCTGCGCGTCGACGAGGAAGCCGCTCCTGTCCAAAAAGCCCCATTCCGCGCTGCCCGTCTGGGGCCAGCCGCGCCGCTGCAACACGGCGTCGACACCGGTCCGTAACTGGTCGCGTGGTTCCATGGCCGAAGACTAATCCTGGCGCGGGTGCAGGAGGCCGATGAGCTCCACCGGGCCGGACTCCTCGGGCTCAGGACACCACGGCGATGACGTAGCCGATCACGAGGAGCAGCCCCGTCGACAAGTGCAGGAGGATGTTGGACTGCATGGTGGGCATGAGCGCGTAGGGATCCCCGTAGGTGGCGCGCAACCCGTTGCGCACCCGCCACGCCAGCGGGAGCGTCACCAAGGCGAGAAGGGTCCACACCGGCGTGACCCTGGCCACGACCTCGGCCACGATGCACACGTAGGCGGCGGCCACCGTCACCGCATACCCCACCTGGACCTGTGCCGGCGAGAAGCCCACAATGAGCGTACGCTTGCCGGCGGCGGCGTCGCCGACCCGGTCCGGGACCTGGTTGACGTAGAGCACCAGGGCGATGAGCAGTGCCACGGGGAGCGAGGCGAGCACGAGCTGCCAGCTCCACCGGCCCGTACAGGCGAAGTACGTCCCGACCGCCATCACGGGACCGAATCCGAGCGCGGTCACGGGCTCGCCGAGCCCACGGTGCACGAGTCGCAGCGGCGGCGCCGAGTAGGCCAGGCTGAGCACCAGGCCCAGGGCGCCGATGCCGAGAAGACCCCAGCCTCGTTCGGCTGCCAGGAACAGGCCGAGGCCGATCGAAAGTGCGTAGAGCGCGACGCATCCGCTGACCATGGCGCGGCGCGTCACGAGTCCGTACTGCAGCACGCGTGAACCTCCGCTGAACGGCGTCGGGGTGACGTTGGCGGCGTCGGCGCCGTTGGCGTCGTCGAAGATGTCGTTGGCCATGTTGAGGCCGAGGTGCACCGCCACCGCCGCCACCAACGCGAGCACGAACCACAGCGTGTGGAAGGCGTTGTCGCGGGCGGCCACGACGCCGCCCAGGCCGACGGGAATGAGCGTGGCGGTGAGGAAGGGCAGCCGGGTGGCGAGGAAGACGGTCCACAACCGGCTCAGACGGGGACGCGCCCCCAACTCGTCGAGATAGTCCCGCCCGGCGGGAACGCCCCGCTCGGCATACTCGAAGAACGGCGTGTCGGCTTCGTCCCACCCGCTGGCCTGGCGCACGGCGACACGGAGCCCGGTGCCGTCGAGCACGGCCGGTCCCCACAGGTTCACGTAGCGGCGCTCGTCGTAGCCCACGCCGGGCTGGGGACGGATGTGGCTGAAGGTGAGCTCCACCTCCTGGCCGTCGCCGGGACGGAGCTCGGGGTCGAGCGCGCCGATGTCGACGACGGCCGCCGACGGCGACGCGCTGAATTCGACCGCGATGTTCACCGGGTAGCCGTCCGCGCCGACGTAGGCGAGGACCCCGTGGGGGTACGACTGGGCCCGGGAGATGGCGTCAGCGACCTCGAGCTTGGCCATCTCAGGACACCCCCGCCAGCTCGTAGACCCGGGCCGGCTCGCTCGCTCGCCCGGCCGTCCTCCCACCACAGCACCCGATGTGGCGTGATCTCGATGACCGAGCGCTCGAAGAAGAGTGGGATCCCGAAGCGCTTCTTCAAGAAGAAGTCGATGGCGGGCTCTTTGGCCCGCCACATCGGGAGCAGGCGCTCCCAGCCCTCGTGCACGTCCTCCTCGACCACGCGCGCGTCACCTTGGATGGTGGCCCGATGAAACGGCTCCACGGGGATCGCCACCGGATCGGTGAGCGACAGGCACACCTTGGGATTGGCCTTGATGTGTCGCAGCTTGCGCGAGAAGAGTACCGACGACGTGAGATAGATGACGTTGCCGTCCGAAAGCGGGATGAGGGGGTAGGTCACCGGGCGGCCCGATTCGTCGATCACCGTCAGCTCGCCGACGAGGGCGACGTCGAGTAATTCGATCACGGGGGGTGGTAACAGGGGGTTGGATTGCTCACCAGCTCGACAGTACAGCGTCGGGTCGAGCGGTCAGAAACCGATAGCAGGCAGGGGGAGCGCCGGCTCACCGCCGCGGTGCGCCGACGCTGTGCCCATTCTCGTGCCCATTCTCGTCGCCGTCGCTCGGGTCGCCGCCCATCATCTTCAACATGGGTCGACCGCCGCTTCGCACGAAGCGGACCACCAGGACGCCCGCCACGAGCAGGAATACGACGTTGAGGACGGTGGTGTAGTCGAAGCGCACGGCCATCTCGCCGACCTTGGCGTGGCGGCCGCTCGGTACGAGGCCCAGGCCGCCGAAGAGCAACTCGACGATGTACCCGGCGCTCACCATGGACACGTAGAAGCTGGCCAGGATGCACAGCATCATGCGCATCCCGTAGTACTTCCGGTAGATGGCGAGGATCGGCACGATGATGAGGTCGGCGAAGATGAATGCCACCACCCCACCGAAACTGATTCCGCCGTTCCACAGCACCGCCGCCAGCGGGACGTTGCCGATCGAGCACACGAAGCTGAGCAGGCTCACCACCGGGCCGACCAGCGGCCCCCACAATTGGGACAGCAGGGGATGGCTCGTGAAGAAGAGGTGCTGCCAGAAGCGCGCCGGCACCCACGCCCCCAGCGCCCCTGCCATGAGCAGCCCGAGCACGATGTCCCGCAGCACCGCCGCCCACTCCATGACGAAGATGTGCGAGATCGACGTGAGTGCCTCTCGGGACCGCAACCGCCGCCACAGGCCGCCTGGCGCCTGGATGCTCATGTCCATCGCGGCGTGCCCTTCCATGCTCCCGGCCACCCCCTTGGCCGCCTGGGCCCGGGCCTCGTCGAGGATCCGTCCCCGCAAGAACAACCGGAACCCCAACGCCACGAGGACGATCATCATGGGGCCGCCCACGAACTCGGCCAGCGTGAACTGCCAACCGAGGAGCAGGGCCAGGATGATCCCGAGCTCGACGACGAGGTTCGTAGACGAGATCTCGAACACCATGGCGGCGGTGAAGCTCGCCCCCTTGCGGAACAGCGCCCGGGCCAGAGCCACCGCCGCGTACGAACACGACGACGACGCCGCGCCCAGCGCGCTGGCGATGACGAGGGTGCGTGGGCCGTCGCCACCGAGGAGCCGCTCGATGGTGCCGCGCCGCACCACGGCCTGGATCACCGACGCCAGGACGAAGCCGAGAATCAAGGCCCACAGGATCTGCCATGTCATCGACCCCGACACCAGCAGGGCATGGCCGAGGGCGTGCAGGGCCCTCATCGCTCGCCCTCGGGCACGGCCACGGTCAGCAGCTGGCGCAGACAGTGCTCGAGCAGGAGATGGGGGAACGAGGGGGCGAGGCTGTAGTAGACGACGCGACCCTCCTTGCGGAAGCTGACCAGGCCCGCCGTCCGCAGCATGCGCAGCCCGTAGGACACGGCGTCGTCGGTCACCCCGAGGGCGAGGGCCAGG
Source organism: uncultured Acidimicrobiales bacterium (assembly GCA_963838775.1). Classification (GTDB taxonomy): domain Bacteria; phylum Actinomycetota; class Acidimicrobiia; order Acidimicrobiales; family UBA8190; genus Chersky-840. The sequence goes on along the minus strand of CAWISP010000010.1, from coordinate 36,712 downwards.
TCGCCGACACAGAGCCGATCCACCGCGGCGAGGGCGAACAGCAGCCGCGAGCGGACCGGGTCGGCGATCAGACCGAGGAGGCCGGCTAGGCGCCCGGCGTCATCGAGCGAGATGAGGCTCCGGTGGGCGGACTCGACCCCGTCGAGGTCGATGGGATGGTCGTGAGGGGAGGAGGGGGGCATGTACTTCTCCGTATATCCGTACTAATACACGGATAATAGCGGGACACGGGACCGCCGGTTCAGGGTCGGGATTTTCAAGGCCGGCGCGTCTAGCGCCGGCAGGTCCAGGGTCGGCAGGTTCAGGGCAGCAGCAGGGCGGCCACGCGTCGGGTGGCCACGACGAGGCCGAGGCATCCCGCCACGACCAGATAGGCGGCGTGGCCCACCAACGACCACGACACGATCCCGAGGTCGAGGCCGCGCAGGAGCGCCACGCCCTGGTACAGGGGAGTGCATCGGATCACGGCCTGGAGCCAGCCGGGGTACACCGACAGCGGGTAGAAGGTGGCCGAGAACAAGAACAACGGGATGAGGGCGAGAGAGACCTTGTCGAAGTCCTGCCAACTGCGCATGTAGGTGGTGGCCGCCATGCCGACCGCCGCGAACGCGTAGCTGACCGTCATGGCCGCGGGCAGACACAAGATGGCCCACGGCGACATCACGTAGCCGAAGCCGGCCATCACCACGAGAAACGCCGTCGAATACGCCGTGGCCCGCATGAGCGACCATGTCAGCTCGCCGAGGGCGACGTCGCCGGGGCCGAGCGGTGTCGACAGCACGGCGTCGTAGGTCTTGGCGATCTTGAGCTTGAAGAACACGTTGAACGTGGAGTCGAGGGTGGCGCCGTTCATGGCCGAGGACGCCAGGAGCCCCGGGGCGACGTAGGTGGCGTAGGGGATGACATGTCCCGTCACGTGGATGGTGTGTACCAGCTTGCTCAGCCCCACACCGATCGACAGCAGGTAGAAGAAGGGCTCGAAGAACCCCGACACGAAGAAGACCCAGGAGCGGCGGTACACGAGGATGTTGCGCTCGACGAGGCGCCGGGCCCGCCGCGTCCCGAGCAGCGACACCGGGACGATGCGCAGCGGGATTCCGCCCGGAGCCGTGGTGTCGGTCACGTGACGAGCCTCCGCCGGTACGAGCGCGAGGCGAGCACGAACCCCACGACGGTGAGCGCCACCAGATAGGCCACGTGGGCGCCGGCCGCCGCCAGGCCGAGACGGCCGAGCACGAGGCCCCGGCACAGCGCCACGCCGTGGTAGAGCGGGGTGGCCTGGGCGACGGGGTGGAGCCAGCCCGGGAGCAGGGCCACGGGGAAGAAGGTCCCCGAGAAGAGGAACAACGGGATCAGCCCGAAGCGGTAGATCGTGGAGAAGCCGGTGTCGTTCTGCTGGGCGGCCGCAAACGCCGCGATGGGCGCCGCGAAGGCGAGGCCCGTGAGGATCCCCACGGGAATGGCGAGGATCGCCAGAGCCGAGTGCACCGTCCCGAAGGCGGCCATGATCGCCAGGTAGATCGTGGTCACCATGAGGAGCCGCAACGCGATCCAAGCCAGGTGGCCGACGAGCACGTCGATGACGGTGAGCGGCGTGGCCAACATGGCGAAGTACGTCCGGAGCCACTTGATGGCCGCCATGACCGGGTACATGGACTCGTTGCCGCCGATCTGCATGGCCGTCGACGCCAGGAGCCCCGGTGCGATGAAGTCGAGATACCGCACGCCATCGACGTGCCCTTTGACGAGGGACCCCAGGCCCAGTCCCATGGCGGCGAGATACAGCACCGGGTACAGGAAGCTGGTGGTGATCGACCCCCGCCACGTGCGCTTGTACTGGTACATCCAGTAGCGCATGGACCGCACCCAGGTGGGTGAGCTCCGGTGACGCCGGGCCGCACCGGTGGCGCCGGGCATTGCCGCTCTGGTCGTCATGGGCATCGGGGCGTGACTTTCAGTCGACCAGGGACCGGCCCGTCAGGCGGAGAAAGACGTCTTCGAGGGTCGATCGCCGGATGAGCGTGCTGTCGGGGGTGAGCCCGAGCCCGTGCACCTCGGTGAGCGTCGTCTCGCCGTCGTCGGTGTAGAGGAGCAGACGGTCCGGGAGCGCCTCGAAGCGCTCTGCCAGGCCCTCGAGTCGGGCCGCGACGACAGCGGTGTCGGTGTCGGGGTCGCGGAAGCGGAGCTCGAGCACCTCGCGCGTCGAGTAGCGGGCGATGAGCTCATGGGGGGTGCCCTCGGCGGCGAAGGTGCCGCCGTCCATCACGGCGAGGCGGTCGCACAACTGCTCGGCCTCGTCCATGTAGTGCGTGGTGATGACCTGGGTCACCCCCTGTTGTTTCAGCCTGTAGAGCCGGTCCCACAGCAGGTGCCGAGCTTGGGGGTCGAGACCGGTGGTCGGTTCGTCGAGGATCAGGATCTCGGGGTCCGAGATGAGCGAGCGCGCGATCGTGAGCCGGCGCTTCATCCCCCCCGACAGAGGGTCCACCTTGTCGTGGGCCCTCTCGGACAGCTGGGTGAAGTCGAGCAGCTGCTCGGCGCGCTCGCGGATGACGCGACGGGGCAGGTCGAAGTATCGGCCGTAGACCATCAGGTTGTCGAGGACGGTGAGCTCGAGGTCGAGGGTGTCTTCCTGCGGCACGAGGCCGATGCGACCCCGGATGCGCGATCCGTCGTGAGCGGGGTCCATCCCGAGGACGCGCAGCGTCCCCGCCGACACCGGTGACATGCACGCGATCATCCGCATGGTGGAGGTCTTGCCGGCGCCGTTCGGGCCCAGGAGCCCGTAGGACTCACCCCGGCCGATCTCGAAGTCGATGCCGTCGACGGCCACAAAGTCGCCGAAGCGCTTGGTGAGCCCACGCGCCATCACCAACGGCTCCGACTCCTGGTCGGGCACGGGAACGGTCAGCCGAGATGTTCCGGGCGTTGCCACGACATCTCAACCTACCCGCGCGTCGATCCGACGCTTCCCGGCGTGGTCAGTCGGAAACGAGCGCGAGCGCACGTGTCGCCACGTCCACGCGCGACATCGCCGTCATGCGAGCGGCTCGTTGCAGCAGGCCGTCCATGTACACGGCGAGGCTGATCGTCGCCGCCACCGGGTCGGCCACGAGCAGCGGCACCGGCTCGGTGCGCTCATCGAGGCCCGACGCTGCCAGCAGGGCATGGCGCAACACCAGCATGGCGTCGCGGGCGGTCTCGATGCGGATCCGGCCCCGGTGCATCCACAGGCTCAGTCCGAGGGGAACGGTGAGGTTCCCGTGGGTGAAGTCCTCGGACTCGAGATCGGCGAGACCGAGCATCGCCTCATGGGCGAAGCGTTCGATGGATTCCTCCTCCACCACCTCGAGCCGTGCTCCTGACACCGGAACCTCCTGGTCAGCACATCCGTTCGTCCTGTGGCCAGTGTGGTCTCGGGGTGTAACAGGGTGGTGGACCTGGGTACATATCCTGGTCAGAGCGGTAGGGGCCGTGATTGACTGGAGACCCCCGCTGGCGAAAGGAGTCGGCATGCCCAGAGCGATCTGGACGGGGTCGTTGAGCTTCGGCCTGGTCAACGTGCCCGTCGGCCTGTTCTCCGCCACGGACGACAAGGCGATCCATTTCAACCAGTTCCAGGCCGGGACGCCCGACCGCATCCGCCAGAAGCGTGTCAACGAACGGACCGGTGAAGAGGTCGAGTACGCCGACGTCGTGAAGGGGTACGACCTGGGCGGCGGCGAGTACGTCATCGTGACGCCCGAAGAGCTCGAGTCCGTCGAGCCCGGACGCTCCCGGACCATCGAGATCACGGACTTCGTCGACCTCGGCGCCATCGATCCCATCTATTACAAGTCGACGTACTACCTCGGCCCATTGGGTGACCAGGCCGCCCGCCCTTATGCGCTGTTGCGCGAGGCCATGGCGCAGAGCAACAAGGTGGCGGTGGCGTCTCTCGTGCTGCGCACGAAGGAACACCTCGTCACGATCAGGCCCACGCAGTCGGTGCTGGCCCTCGAAACCATGTACTTCGCCGACGAGATCCGCGATCCGAAGACCGAGATCCCCGGGGTCTCGTCCGATGTCGACTTCTCGAACCGGGAGCTGAGCACGGCCCAGCTGTTGATCGAGTCGATGGCGAGCGAATGGGACCCCACCATCTACGAGGACGAGTACCGCAAGCGGGTCGAGGGGCTCATCGAGGAGAAGCGTCAGGGCAAGGTCATCGTCACCGAACGTCCCGAGACGCAACCGACCAAGGTCGTGGACCTCATGGAAGCGTTGCAGGCCAGCGTGGAGGCGGCCCGGTCGCATCGGCCCGGCCGTCACATCACCTCCGACGCGCCAGCCAAGGGCCGGGCCAAGAGGCCGGCTCAACGCACCGCCGCCCCGGCGGCGACTGAAGACGTGTCGGGTCTGAGCAAGGCCGAGCTCCTGGCACGCGCCGCCGAGTTCGGCATCCCGGGCCGGTCGAAGATGAGCCGAGACGAGCTCGAGCACGCCGTGGCCGGCGCTTCGAAGCCGGCCAAGCGCCGCAAGGCGTCGTAACGGTCTCGAGGGTCGGGCCGGGTCTCGGCCCGAACCTTGGGTCTCCGCCGTGAGGAACCGCCCATGACGATCGATCCCGCCATCCGTTACGAGGGCATGAGCCCCAAGGCCTACGAGCACCCGGCGGACCGGGCCGCCACGGCCGCGCTCAGGTCGATCCCCTTGATGGACCAACTCGTGCGGCGCCTGTGTGACTTCGGCCACGAGCGGCGCCTGCGCCAGGTCCTCCTGGGAAACGCGGTGCGCATCGGCGAGGACCAGGTTCCGGATCTGTGGACCAGCTACACGAACTGCGCGTGGCTGCTCGACCTCGACCGCACGCCGGACCTCTACGTGACGCAGACTCCGGTCGTCAACGCCATGACGGTGGGCGCGCAGAACCCTGTGGTGATCGTCTACTCGTCACTGGTGGACTCGTACGAGCCCGTCGAGGTGCGCGCCGTCCTCGCACACGAGCTCGGGCACGTCCTGTCGGAGCACTACACCTACACCACCGCGCTGTTGATCATCACCCAGGTCGTCCAGGGCGCGTTGCCCCGATCGCTGTTCGCCGGTCTCCCCATCCGTGCTCTGTACCTGGCCTTGCTGGAGTGGTCGAGGATGGCCGAGCTCTCGAGCGACCGCGCCGCCGCCCTCGTCCTCGGGGACCCCCTGCCGGTGTGCCGGATGCTCATGCGCATGGCCGGTGGGGCGCTGCCGGGCATGAGCCTCGACGCATTCATCACCCAGGCCCACGAGTACGAGGACGAAGACGACCTCTACTCCCGACACACCCGGTTCTGGGAGGAGATCGGCCGCACCCATCCCTTCGCTGTCCGTCGCGTGCACCAACTCGTGAAATGGGTGAGCGAGGGCGAGTTCGACCCCATCCGGGCCGGGCACTACGTGCGCCGGGGTCAAGAGCCTCCCGCCTCAGCCGAGTTCGACGCAGCGGTCTCGCACTACGGCGACAGGTTCGTCGCCATGGTCGACCGGATGGGCGGAGGAGTGCAACGCGTCGCCGACCAGATCAGTGCCTGGCTCCGCGCCCGGCAGGGCACGGATTCGACCTCGACCGGGGACGACGACGCCGACTGGGACGATCTCGGCCCGCAGTGAGATGAGGACCGCCGGGCCACGATGGACGAGCGCGGCGGTGAAGACGCCTGAGTAGGGCGCCCGGAGTCGGACCGGAAAGGTCCGCGGCGGGAAAACCACGGTCGATCCAACCCCGGGCACTGGCGCGACCATACCCGGCTCCGGTGCGGTCGCGATCCGGTCCTCGCCGCGCACGAGCCGCCGCAGTGCGACGATGGGCCCGCTCGTCGTCGAGGGGGTAAGAAGCTTCATGGATGGCGCCGCGACCACGAGCGAGGGTCGGTCCCACCTGAGCCGGGGCATGGTCCTGTTGTTCGCCTTCGCCTGTGGCGCGTCGGTCGCCAACCTGTACTACGCCCAGCCCGTCCTTCACAGTGTCGCCCGGTCCTTCGGCACCACCTCGGGCACCGCCGGCCTGGTCGTGACCTTCGCCCAGATCGGCTACGCGGCGGGGCTCGCCTTCCTGGTGCCGCTGGGCGACTTGTTCGCACGGCGCTGGTTGGTCCCGGCCGTCCTCCTCGTCACCGCCGTGGGGCTGGTGGCCTCTGCCACCGCCCCCGACATCGAGGTGTTGACCGTGGTGGGGCTCCTGGTGGGCGGAGGCTCGGTGGCGGCGCAGCTCCTCGTTCCCATGGCCGCGTCCCTGGCCGACGACGAGCACCGGGGTCACGTCGTCGGGATGGTGATGAGCGGCCTGCTGCTCGGCATCCTGCTGGCCCGGACGGTATCGGGGATCGTGGCCGAGGTTTCGAGTTGGCGGGTGGTCTATGCGAGCGCGTCGGTCTTGACCGTGGTCATGGCGATCGTCTTGGCGCGACTCCTGCCCGAGGAGGGTGAGCGCGCCCGGATCGGGTACGTGACCTTGTTGGGCACCACGGTGCGATTGCTGTTGACCGAGCCCGTCCTGCAGGTCCGGGCCTTCTTGGGGGCGTTGGGGTTCGCGGCGTTCAGCGTCTTTTGGACCACGATGGCGTTCCTTCTGGCCGGGGCCCCGTACCACGACAGCGATCTCACCATCGGCTTGTTCGGATTGGTGGGGGCGGGCGGCGCCTTGTGCGCCAACGTGGCGGGACGGTGGGCTGACCGGGGGTGGACGAAGGCCACCACAGCGTTGTTCGCGGCGCTGGTGGCGGTGTCGTTCGCTCCCCTGTGGTACGGGCGTCACGACCTGGGCTTGTTGATCGTGGGGATCCTGGTGCTCGACGTCGGCGTGCAAGGGCTTCAGGTGACGAACCAGTCGATCATCTACCGTATGGCGCCCCGAGCCCGGAGCCGGGTCAACTCCGCGTACATGGTGTGCTATTTCGTCGGTGGTGCCATCGGTTCGGCCGTCGGCGCTTCGATCTACGAGAGCCACCGTTGGGGCGGAGTCTGCGTTCTCGGCGCCGGCATCGGTGCGGTGGCCACCGTCGCCTCGGTGATCGACGCCGTGCACCGGCCCGCGGCGGTGGAAGCCGACGCGGCGGCGACGTCGGCACCTCACCGCTGAGCCGTTGACCTAGGGCTTCCGGACCGCGAGGGTCGAGGTAACAGGTGGGCCCTTCGGTTCATGGCGGTAATGGTCATGCTGCCTTGCTCTGCCTGAAGCTGTCGAGGACGACCTTCGGAGTCCGGCCCCGCATGTAGTCCCCGTGGTTCTTGCGCCGGTGGTTGTAGTGCACGAGCCACGCATCGGCTTCGGAGTGGAGCTGGTGGACCGTGGTGAAGCGACGACACACCCCGCAGAGTCACGAACCTCCAACCGACCGGCAGTCCCCGCACGGCGGCGGGGGCGGGGACGACGACAGACAGCGCCTGACCCCCCGCCGTCATCGGGCGACGGTCGACCTCAGCGTCCCCGCCACCGGTCGACGGCCGCCCGCAGGGGAGCGGTGACCCGCCAGCTGGTGGAGGCATGCACGGCGGCCAGCTGTGTCTCAGCCTCGGCCACCGCAGCTGACAACTGGTGGACCTCGGTCCGTATCGCCGCCACCTCCTCGGTCCACACCGAGCGGGTCCGGGCCACATCGGCCAGGAGGGCGCCCAGCCGGCTGGCGCTGCCGCGGTCCAAGAGGAGCGGCTGGGCGTCGAGCTTGGCTGCGATCATCGCCTCGGCCCGAGCGAAGGCCTTGGCCAGGACGTCCCCGTCGGCGCGGGGGCCTTCACCCTCACCCTCGACACCACCGTGACCTTCGGCTGGTGCCGGCGCCTCGCCGCCGCCGGCCGGCCCCGGCACCCAGCTGCGGCGCAACAGGCCAATCTCCCCGGTGGTCACCACCCCGCACCGCTCGACCGCCCGCAGGAGCAGGTCCCAGTCCTCCAGGGCCGGGAGGTCCTCGTCGAACCGCTCGCCCAGGTCGGTGAAGAAGGAGCGAGGGAGAGCGAACCCGCAGATCGGCCGGGGCGGCCCGCCCAGCAGCTCGAGGAGGCCGACGGCGAAGGTCTCGGCGGACCGGGGCCGGTCGACCACGTCGTAGGCTTCGACGTCGCCGGGGTCGGTCGCCGCCACCTGGCCCCCCGTCGCCCGCTGCCAGCGGCCGGGGGTGGCCACCGTGTTTTGGGTGGCCACCCCGGCGTGGACCACCCGGCCCGGGGCCGCTGCCGCCACCCGGGCCAGGGTCTCCACCCAGTGGCCGAAGGCCATCTGGTCGTCGTCGAGGACCACCACGTACCGCCCCCGGGCCCCGGCCACCCCGAGGTTGCCCGCCGCCCCTAAGGGGAGGGGCCATTCGGTCGGGACCACCCGCACCCGTCGGGCGAAGGTGGGGTCGTAGGCGTCGACGGCGGCCCCGACTCGGGCCAGGCGGTCCGGGTCGGGGACGGTCATGACCACCACCACCTCGAAGTCGTCGTGGTCCTGGCCGGCCAGCGACGCCAGGAGGTCGTCGAATGGGGCGAGCTTCCTCCCATCGGTCCGGATCACAACCGAGATGAACGGCACGGTGCTCTCGACGCCGCCGTCGGGCCGGGCAATGCCGGCTGGCTCGGTCGGGCGGTAGGCGCGGACGAACTGGTTGACCATCGTTCCCGGCGCGGCATGGCCCCGGACCTGCTGGAGGGCACCGCCGAGCGGAGTCTCGGCCACCAGGGCCACGCAGTCGGCCGGGAAGTGCTGGTCACTCCGGGCCATGGCGAAGTCGAAGGACTCGAGCTCGACCCACCCCGCCGCCGTCATGGCCCGCTCGAGCCCGGCGGGGGAGAAGAAGCGGACGTGAGTCTCATCGAGGAGCCCGGTCGGCGTCACGTCCCAGCGCCCCAGCAGCAGCTTGATGGCCAGGTCGCGGTGGCTCACGTTGGGCACGCTCACCACCAGCGGCACCTCGCCCAGCTCCCGGGCGAAGCAGGACAGCGCCCCCAGCACCTGGGCGGCGTTGGCCAGGTGCTCGAGCGCGTCGAGGGCGCAGATCGCCGCCACCCGGCGACCGGCCAGCGCCTCGGTCACCCGAGAGAACACGGTGCCCGGATCGGTGAGGTCGCCCAACATCGCTGCGACGCCGCGCTCGGCGAGGGCGCCGACGGCCTCGGGGTCGGCGTCGATCCCTAAGTAGTCGAGCCCGAGGTCGGCCACCGGTCCGGCGATGGCGCCGTACCCGCAGCCGAGGTCGACCACTACTTCACCTTTCGGTGCCCTGTGCCGGGAGATGAGTGTCACCGCGTGGGCGTAGGGCGATGTCGGCTCGTAGCTGAACTCGTAGGTGCCGCCGGGCACGTCAGGGCCCCCAGGAGAACACGTCAGGGCCCCCAGGAGAAGCGGTGCACCGCGTAGTCGGGCCCCACGAACTGGGCCACCCGGTGCTCGGGGTCGAGTGGCTCGGGCAGCGCCCCCGAGCGCTGGCGTTGGTGCAGGCGTGCCGCCGCCGAGCGCAGCCGCTCGTCGCTCGACGCGTCCAGGGCGCCGAGGATCTGCTCGGCCAGATCGGGGCGCGAGTAGCGCCACGCCAAGAGGGCCGCCGCCTCCACCCCGAGGGTCACCTCGAGGTCCGACGCCGCCAGGGCACCGCTCATGGTCAGCCGCTTGTCGTGGAAGATGGTCGCCGACGCCCGGTGCACGACACGCCAGCCGGCCAGCTTCGCCCGCCACGAGAAGTCGACGTCGTCGCAGTACAAGAAGAAGAGGTCGGGGTCGAAGCCCCCGGTGTCGGCGATCACCTTCGCCCGCGCCGCGAAGCATGCCCCTGACGCCCAGCTGGTGTCGCCGGTTGCCGGATCGTGGACCTTGGGTTGTTCGAGCGGGACCTGGCGTGCTTCCACCACGCCCACCGACTCGTCGGCGAACGGCGCTACCAGTTCGGTGAGCAGGCGGGGGGAGGCGTACGTGTCGGCGTTGCACACCACCACGAGGTCGTCGGTGAGCGATGCGAACAAGCGGTTGTGACCGCCCGCCGACCCGAGGTTGGCGCCGAAGGGCACATACTCGATCGACCCCTGGTGGTCGAAATCCTGCCCGAGCGTCACCGGGTCGGTGAGCACCGGGTCGGGGGAGCAGTCGCCGATCACCATCGTGACCCGCGACGTAACGCCGGTGCCCAGAGCCCATCGCGCCGACGCTCGCATCCCGGAAAGAAAATGGTCGACCTGCGCTTCATGGTTTTGAAATAGCACGGTCTGGACCCGCAATGACGGCGCCGCCACCGGCTCACAATAGCCCTCGCCCTCAACGCCGCTCGACGCCGGCGCTGGCGGTTGCCGGTTGTCCGCGACGCTGGGTTGCGAGAGAAATCTGCCAAGGCCCGGCGGAAATTTCGCCCTTCCCTGGTAGGAACTGGTTCCCGAGTCATTTGAGAAAGCCACCAGCCACCCAATGAGGCCAGCCTCGGACCGCCGAGGACTCTTAGTCCCACGACCGCTACCTGCGGGACCCTCAAGACTCCGATAGTGACAACCGGCAACAGTGGCGTCGCCACCGACACCTATACGGCTGGATCGTCGACGACGACTGGGTTCTGCAAGGTGACCGCCACCAAGGCAACAAACGCGTGTGCCACTGGTGCGGTGACCATCGACCAGACAATATGACGGATCTGGCCGCGAACTGATGGTCTCGGCGACGAGGCCTGGACTGGGAGCCCGGCTCCCTTCGGGGAGTCGGGCTCTTGGCTTTCCCTGAAGTGGTTTGTCTGGTAGCGCAGGGCGCTGCCAATGGAATTCGTCCATCGCCGCATGTGCCGCGTGAAAAGGGACGATCAGGGAACCGTGCTGAGGTCGGCGTAGACGGCTTCGAGGTCGTCGACTTCGTCGCCGACGGTGCGGATCTGCGTCGAGCGGGCGCCGGTGCGCAGCCATGCCACCAGGTCTCGGTCGTCGAGGAGCCGGACGATGGCCCGGAGCAGCGACCCGGGCTCGGCGTGGTCGAAGAGGAGCCCGTTTGCCCCGTCGACCACCACATCGGTGATGCCGAAGGCGGTGCTGCCCAGCACCGCCAGTCCGGCCGACAGGTACTCGCGCGTTACCCGGTGGAACGTCTCGAAGACCGAGGCTGAGATCCCGACGTCGGCGCCGGCGAGCAACGTGGGGAGGTCGCCGGGTGTGAACGCGCCCTGGTGGCGCATGGAGGGCGACGACAACAGCGGGGCGAGCACTCCCCGGTCGCCGTCGCCGACGAGGTGCAGCTGCCACTCGCCGTGCCGAGCGGCCACCTCGGGAGAAGAGAAGGCGTCGACCACCGCGGCGATCCCCTTGGCGGCGTGCAGGGTGGCGGCCATCACGAAGCGGACCGGGCCGTTGTCCCGGCCCGTTGTCGCCGACGGCACCGGCGGCACGCCGACCGGGTCGATGCCCATCGGGACGACGGCCACCCGGTCGGGATCGAGCGGCAGGGTCTCCTCGAAGTAGGCGCGAAAGCCCGGTGAGGCGAAGACCACCGTGGCGTAGACGTGCCGGTACTGGTGGCGGGCCCGCTCCCGTTTCACGGTGAGGCGCTCGACGAGCTCGTCGTGGAGCCAGCGGTCGGCCGTGGCCCGGGCGGTGCCGCCGTCGGCCGACGACCCGGAGAGGGCCGGATGGCAAGGGCCTGGCGTGGCGCGCATCGCCGCCAGGACGCAGCCGGCGCAGTGAGCTGGGGTGAGCGGCGCGGCGCAGTAGCCGCGAGGGCCCGAGCATGGCGAAACGGGAGCGATGAGGCCGCACAGGTCCTCGGCGCACGTCACGGTTCGGATCACGGGGACGCCGGTGGCCGCCGCTAGCTCCGGCCAGGACAGGGGGAGGTCTACGTTGTCGACCACGTGGACGACGGTGGGGTCGAGCTCGACGAGGAGGGCGAGCAAGGCGGCGTCGGACCGGGTGCGGGCGGGGTCGGCCGGGAAGGCAGCCGCCCGGCGGGCCCACTGGGCACCCAGCCACGGGGTCCGCGGTGCCGGGACCCGGAAGAAGTCCTCGCCGGTGCGCCGGTGGCGCTTCGGGTGGCCGCCGGCCCAGCCGGGGTCGGGATCGGCCGAACCGTGCACGACCGTCACGTCCCAGCCGCGCCTCGCCAACTCCCGGGCGTAGCCGTGGGCCGTCAGGGTGGCCCCGGTGTGCTCGTCGGGCGGTAGGGCGTGCACGAGCAGCATGATCGACCGAGCACCGGACCGGGAGCCTGTCGTCATGGCCGCCCAGCTTAGGAGGGCGGCTTCGACCGGTCGCCGGTCGCCGGACCCCCGAGGGGTCCATCGACCGCCGTCTCCACTTGGGGTCATGGGGTCGTTGAGGGGCGAACCGGATCCGGTCCGCGCCCTCGAGACCCGCTCGCCGGGCAGCGTCCTGTCGGACTCGCCCGAGGTCGCCTGGCTCCTCCGCCGCCTGGCAGAGGCCCAGGCCCGTGCCGAGGATCTGAACGCGCAGGTGGACGTCGAACGCCCTATCGCCTGAGTGCTCACGGCCTCGCTGTCCTTCAGGCTCTCCTTCTGGCCCAGCGTGAGGTGGCAGAAGTCGGATTGCAAGGGCTGTCGCCGGTTGGTCGATCGCGGAGCGCCACCGGAGGAGATGCGGATCCGGAGTCCGCCGACAATTCCCGTGAGGAGCCTGTCGGTCTTGACCCGAATAGCGCCGCACGGATCGCTCCGTTATTGCGGTGGTACCCCGACCAACTGGCGGGAGCACTATGGCGACGAGTTCGCGGCAGTCCTCCCAAGTTCCTTGAGCGATGGCAAGGGCAGTCTCCGGCTTTCATTCAATGTCGCCGGCGAGGGGATGGCGGCAAGACTAGGGCGTCAGGGTCGCCACGTCGCCGGTGCGGCCGCAGGTCGACGGGGCGGTGGATCCTCGCAGGCGGGCTGTCATCCACGCCACGATCGTCGGCACCGACACGTTCACGACGGTGCCGTGGGTGGCGCCGGTGACGTGAAGGTAGTCGACGGTGTCCCCGATCGGACACGCCATGGTCGTGACGTATTCGTCGGTGAGCGCCCGGGGCACGGTGGAGTCGGCCGTGCCTTGGACGACGAGCATCGGCGCCCCCGTCTTGGTGCGCCCCGGGTCGTTCATCTTGGCGTGGGCGACCACGACCGGGTTGGTGGCCGCGCCCGGTTGGAAGATCGAGGCCGCGGTCAGATGGCGGGACCCGATGGCCGAGATCAGGGCGGAAAGACATCCCTGGGGCACCACCGACGCTGCCACCGACGCCCCGGCGGGTGTGAACAGATCCGACAGCGGGAGGTCGTGATACGTCTTCGCCCACGTATAGGCGACGGGGATCGTGAACTCCAAGATGCCCTGGCCGACCGACGTCGTCACCACACCGAGAATGGTGCTCAGCCCCGTCGCCGGTGCGGCCGCTACCACGCCGGCGATGTGGAGGTCGGGCGCGTAGGTCGGTGCCAGCTCGCCCGCGAACAGCGCCGCCTGGCCCCCTTGGGAGTGTCCGTAGATCATCACCGTGCTCGAGGTGTGCACGCCGGGCAGCCGGCGCGCGGCGCGGGCCGCGTCGAGGACACCGCGGCCCTCGCTGTCGCCGAGGAGATAGGGGTGGATCCCGGGGGTGCCGAGGCCCTCGTAGTCGGTGGCGCCAACGACGAACCCGGCATCGAGATAGTCACGCAGGCCCGGCACCAGGTACGGCCCGACGCTGCCCTGGGACGTGAACAGGGACGGGGCGCAGATGCCCGCGAACCCGGTCGTGCCGTGCGCCCAGGACAGGATCGGGAACCCGCCCGGCGGGGGCGCGGTGCCCGGCACCACGACGTACCCGGACTCGGCGATGTCCTGGCCGTAGATCGACAGGGAATGAAAGAGGATGCGCCACACCGTGGCATTGGCGGGCACGCCCGGGACGTCGTCGACCTTCTCGGTGCGGATGAGGGCGCCTGGCGCTCCCGCCGGGAGTGGGTCGGGAGGCGTGTAGAAGGCGGGGATGCCCGTGGCCCCCACATCGTCGGTGACCGTCGGCGGGGAATGGGACGCGTTGGGAGCGCCGGTCGCTCGGGGGCTGCTGCACGCGGCGAGCCCCGCGCCCAGGGCCAGCACGACGGCCGCGACGACGGGAGTCATGAGCGGCGCGCGCCGATGCAACCGCAACGGTGTCATGGTCCCCCTTCCGCTTCACTCCCTGGCGAGGTGGGTGCACTCGACACTATCTCCGGGTGTGTCGACTCACCGTGCGATCGACCCTGCCCTCGAGGCCGCTCAGGGCGCCACTCTCAGGTGTGACGGCGGCGCAGGAGTCTGCCGATGACGATCGACACTTCGTAGAAGACATAGAGCGGCATCGCCAGCGCCAGCATCGAAAAGGGGTCCCCGCTCGGGGTGATGACCGCGGCCACGGTCACGATCCCGACGAGGGCCCACCGGCGCCATGACGCCAGCTTCGCCGGGCTCACCACGCCCACGAGCTCCAGCGCCACGAGGATCACCGGGAATTCGAAGGTGATGCCGAACACCGCCATGAGGGCCATCACGAGGCCCACGTACTTGTTGGGGTCGTAGATCTGTTGGAGGGTCGGGCCCCCTACGGTCCCGAGGAAGCGAAGGGCGTGGGGCAGGCTCACCAGAGCGACCCAGGCACCGGCCGCGAACAGGACGAGCGAGGCGGCGACGAACGGCACGACGTAGCGCTTCTCGTTGCTGTGCAGTCCCGGCGTGACGAAGCGCCACACCTGCCACAGGATCACCGGGGAGGCCAAGAAGGCACCGGCGTACATCGCCACGTGGATCCGCAGTGTCAGGCCGTCGAGGGGGCCGGTGACGTACAGGCTGCACCGTGGGCTGACACGGCAGTACGGCGCCTGGAGCCAGTGCAGGATCTGCGGATAGGCCACGAAGGCCACGATGCAGGTGGCGGAAAGGGCGAGGCCGGTCACGACCACCCTGCGCCTGAGCTCGGCGAGGTGCGCGCCCACGGAGGTGGGTTCCGGCCGGCGCGGCCGGGGGCGATGCAACGTGATGGACATGGGCGACGACGGCGACGGGTATCAGTTCATCAAGGAGACGTCGTGGTCTGCCGTCGAGGCCGCCGTTGATACCGGTCGGGCCTGGGACGTGACCGGGTGCGGCACACCGCCTCCGACGGGCTCGCTCCCGGCATGTCCCTCCGTCGGCTCCGGCTGGTGTGTCGTCGACCCTGGCGTGCCGGTACCGGCGGCGGTCCCCGCACCGGCACCCGGGGTGGCGCCGTGTTCATCGGCCAGCCGGTCGAGCAGCGTGATGGGGGAGCGCACCGCTCGGGCGATCTCCGTCGTCGACGGCAGATCGGGGAACGCGGACCGCACCTCGGACTCGAGATGAGCGCGCCAGCGGGTGAAGTCGCTCCACAGGGCTCCCACCCGACGTGCCGCCGAAGGCAACTTGTCCGGCCCGAGCACGATCAGCGCGATGGCGAGGATCATGAGCAGTTTGGGTGGACTGAGGAGGATCATGACGATCCCTCCGCTCGATTCGGGCCTACGCCTGACCGCCGATGTGCGCACCCGTCGACGTCCCGGTATCGGACGACGTGTCCTGCACCTCGGCCAAGCCCTTCTTGAATTCCGACCGAGCCGAACCGAGCGAGCGCGCCAGCTTCGGAATCTGTGTGCTCCCGAACAGCACGGCCACGGCGAGGACGATGAAGACCATCCCGTCCATCGAGAAGATTTCAGCAAGCATGGCGTTGCTCCTTTTCCTGTTGGTGTTGTTGTGCGGATGGTGCGGTGGCGGCGCCAGCGGTGATATCCCGCGGCGCCGAGGTCAGGTCGTCGATGGCCGTCTCGACGAGATGCAGCCCCTCGAGTCCCGGGAGCCGCCCGACGGCGCGGTCGATGCGCCGTGCTGCGGCGACGCCCTCGGCGTCGCCGAAGAGATGGTTGGCGAGGAACTTCACCTCGGGATCGGGCATGACGCCGGTCCCGACCGGCGCCCAGTACCGACGGAGGGCGAAACGGGTGAGACGTCGCGCCGTGGCACTGGCGGCAAGACGCTGGCGAGCTCCGAGCGCATAGAAGTCGATGTGCCTGCCCTCTTGACGCATGATCCTGCGCAGCAGCTCGGACAGCACCGGATGCTTCGCTTTGGCGGCGAGGCGCCCGTAGCCGGCCTGGGTCGTCCATTCGTTGACGGCACCCCATGTCATGTGGACGGCGACGATGTGTGGCGTCAGCGCCGAGGCGATGGTGAACGCCACGGGCTTGAGGGCGTCCCGGCGTGGCATGCGACGGCGCGTCGCCTCCAGTCGGTTCCGGCCCGCGGGCTCGTCGTGGGCCCGGAGGACCTCCGCGATCGCCTCACCGTGCCAGTGCTCCTCGTAGCACCAGCAGGCCAGGAACGCCGTGACCTGGGGGTCGCGATGGGCCCGGGTGGCGAGCAGGTCGCGGAGGTAGCAGGCGGTGTGCCCCTCCACGTCGTGCATGTAGCGGAGGCAGCGCAGGGTGCCCGGGTCGAGGGGGAGTCGCCGGAAGGCGTGGAAGTCGATGTCGTCCACCTCCAGGCGCCCCGACCGCTGGATCAGGGAGTCGATATCGGTCGTCACGGCTCTTCTTCGACACACGACCGCCTCACGGATGTGTGTCGGACGGGGCTCGGCGCAGAAGAGCCGATCCGCCCGGTGCCCCGGGCGTAGGGCCGGGACGGGGCTACCCTCGCTGTGTGGCGCGCCGCTCATCCAGGTCGGTGACCGGCTCCGAACAACGTCCTGACATGCTGAAGCTCGAGACGGCCAGCGACGCCGCCTTGATGGTGGCGATCGCTCGGATGCACGAGCCGGCGTTGGCGGAGGCATACCGGCGTCATGGGGGAGCGGTGCTCGCCCTGGCCCGTCGCGTCCTGGGCTCTGCCGATCTCGCCGAAGAGGTCACCCAGGAGGTCTTTGTCGACCTGTGGGATTCCCCCGAACGCTTCGACCCCGGTCGGGGCGCGCTGCGGACGTTTCTCATGACCAAGGCTCACGGCCGCGCCGTCGACATCGTCCGCTCCGAGTCGGCCCGCCGCCAGCGCGAGGAGCGCACCGTGCGGGAGACGGCGGTGTCCGGCTACGACATCGAGCACCAGGCCTGGGACCTGGCCATCGCCGAGCAGGTGAAGGCGGCGGTGACGAGCCTGCCGGCCGAGGAGCGCACCGCCATCGATGGCCTACTTCGACGGCCACACCTACCGCGAGGTGGCGTCGATCCTGGGACAGCCGGAGGGAACCGTGAAGAGCCGGATCCGCAGCGGGCTACGCCGGCTCCGGTCCGCACTGGCGCAGCACGGCGTGGAGACGGCATGGACAGAACCATGAACCACGACGAGATCGCTCAGCTCCTGGGTGCCTTCGCGCTCGACGCCGTCGATCCCGACGAGGCCGAAGCCATCCGCGCCCATCTGACCGAGTGCCCGCGGTGCGCGGCCGAGGTGGCCGAGCACTGGGAGGTGACGGGCCTCATCGCCAACGTCGGGGTCGACGCGCCGCCCGAGATCTGGGACCGGATCGCGGCGAGGATCGACACCGGGGCCGAGGCCCGACGCCCCGCACCACTGCACCTGGCGTCACCGTCGCCTCCCCCCGGACGCGCCTCCGCGGTGGCGCGTCGGCGACTGGTGTGGTCAGGGGCCGGTGCCATCGCCGCTGCGGTGGCGGTGGTGGCGGTCTTGTTGGCGGTACAGGTCTCGCATCTCGACCAGCGGGTCAACCAGATCGCCGAGGCGAGTCGGCACAGCGGGCTCACCCAGGCGGTCCAGGCCGCCTTGCTGGAGCCCAACGCCCAGAAGGTGCCCCTTGACTCCACGGGCTCGAGCTTGTCGACGGGCGGGTCGTCACCTGGCGCCCGAGCTGCGGTCGTGGTGGTCCTCCCCGACGGCTCGGCCTACCTGGTCAACACGGGTCTGCCCCGGCTGCCCTCGGATCGCACGTATCAGCTGTGGGGGGTCGTGAAGGGGCAGACGGTGTCACTGGGCCTGCTCGGGAGCCAACCTCGTGACGTCGCCTTCACCGTCAATCCCTCGGCGCCCGTCAAGGTGTTCGCCGTCACCGATGAGGTCTCGGGCGGAGTCGTCCGGTCGGTGCACGCCCCGGTGGCCGAGAGCACCTCGGCCTGAGAGGTCCTCGGGCCCGTCTCCCGGACCGGCGTGGGAGAGTTGGGACCTCGAACGCGACCACCGATCCGGTGAGGTGTATGGAGGTGTGACGTCATGAGTCTTCCGAGAGTCGTGTCACGAGAAGAGTCGCTGATCGAGCGCAAAGCGCTGCTCGAGGAAGAGAAGGCGATGACCCGGGCGCGAGACGCATTGAGCACCAGGCGCCGCCAATTGCCGATGGTCCAGATCGACAAGGACTACGTCTTCGAAGGCCCCGGTGGAGCGCTCGGTCTGGGCGACTTGTTCGATGGACGGCGTCAGCTCATCGTCCAGCACTTCATGTTCGACCCGGACTGGGACGATGGGTGTCCGTCGTGCACCGGGGCGGCCGATGAGATCTCCGCGGGGCTGCTCGAGCACCTGCGCGCCCGCGACACGAACTTCGTCGTCGTGTCGCGCGCCCCGCTCGACAAGATCGAGCGTTACAAGGTGAAGCGGGGTTGGTCGTTCCCCTGGTACTCGTCGTTCGGGAGCGACTTCAACTACGACTTCAATGTGACCATCGACGCCTCGGTGGCCCCGGTGATGTGGAACTACCGGACGATTCAGGAGCTTGCCCGGCACGACATGGGCTGGCTCGCCGAGGGATCCTCCGAGCAACCCGGCTACAGCACGTTCCTCCGTGATGGCGACAAGATCTTCCACACCTATTCCGTCTACGCGCGGGGAACCGAGATGCTCGGGGGTGCCTACTACTTCCTCGACATGACCGCCCTCGGTCGGCAGGAGGAATGGGAGGAGCCCAAGGGGCGTGCCGACGCCGCCCGTGCCGCCATCCCCGATTTCTCGACCTGACCCTTTGGCTCCGGCTGACCCTTTGGCGCCGGCGGGGCGGGCTGCTACCGGCGCGGGAAGTGGCTCTCCCCGACCACCTCGCTGACCGAGATGTCATACGACGCGTAGAAGCGGTCGCGCCCGAGCTGTTGGGCGGCGCGGTGCTCGGGATGGTCTCGCCAGGCGCGGTGATCCGCCATGGTGGCGAAGGTGACGACCGAGACCCGTTCCCCGTCGTCGGCCTCGAAGCTCTTGAAGTCCACGAACCCGGGCATGGTCCGGGCCAGGTCCAAGATGCGTTGGGCGGTCTCGTGGTACTCATCGACCGACTCGGGCCTGAGTCGTGAACGGAAGACCGTCACGATCCGGGTGTCGTCCGCTCCGATCGGGTCGGTCATGGCGTCATCAGAAGGTGGCCTCGAGTTGCTCGGCCGTGCTCAGACGCTGCTCGATGGCCTCGAGGGCGGCCTCGTCCCCTGGGCGCGCGGGCCGATGAACCACTTGCGGGCGCTCGCGAACCAGAAGACGGTGGTGTAGAGCAGTAACGACGCCGACGGCGACGATGGTGTAGTTGAAGTTGTGCCAGGTGATCGGGCTCGCCGTCGGGAGCACGAACGGGATGGTGATGATCCCGACCCACACGATCCCGAGCCAGCCGACGGCGGCGCTCCATTTCCCGAGGGTCCACGGACCGGGTGTGAAGGAGTCGCCGGCCAGTCGGCGCAGCAACGTCGGGATCACATAGGCGATGTAGAGGCCGATGACCGCGATCGAGATCACCGCCCCGTACGCGACCGCACTCCACATCGACGGGAGGGCTTGGATGAAGGCGAAGACCACGGCGAAGTAGATTGCTCTCTTCGGTGTACGGGTGCGGGGGCTGATGTGGTGCCAGAACTTCGACCCCGGGATGACGCCGCGCCGACGCTGCCAATGTCAACCATGCGGCAGGGCAATTTGGCATCCCCTTCCAGGCTATAGCTGGCACACACCTAGCAGCAGCCGTTGTCGACGGTAAGCGGGAGATGACCACGGCACAGTGCCGACGAGACCGCCCTCGACCGCCCTCCTCTAGCTCGCCGACGCTACGGTGACTTCGTGACAGATTCAGTCGACTTCTTCGAGCTCCCGCTCGATCTGTGAGAACTCCTGCTCGATGTGCATCAACTCGGCCTCGGTCCCCTGCGGCTTCGGTCCCGTGAACCACTTGCGGGCCGACACCAGCCAGTAGATGCCCGCGTAGAGCAGGACCACGCCGACGGCGATGGGGGCGTAGTTGAAGGTGTCGCGGTTGATCGGAGAGAACTCCGGCAGCATGAAGAGGATGGCGATGACAACCACCCAGATCACGCCCAGCCATCCGATGAACGGGCTCCACTTGCCCAGGCTCCAACGCCCACCCTCCCAACTCTTGCCCTGAAGACGGCGCAGCAGGGTGGGAATGACGTAGGCGATGTAGAGACCGATGGTGGCGATCGACGTGACGGCACCGTAGGCCACGCCGCTCCACATCGAGGGAATGGCGAGGATGAAAGCGAACACCACGCAGAACCAGATGCTGTTCGTTGGCGTCCTCGTCCGCGGGTTGATCCGATGCCAGTAACGGTGTCCGGGCACGGCGCCGTCCCGGCTGAAGGCGTACAACATGCGGGAGTTGGCCGTGACCGAGGCCATGCCGCAGTAGGCCTGCGCCATGAAGGCGATGATGAGCAGAAACTCGGCGGTGTGGCGGCCGACGGCGGTCGTCCAGATGAGCACGGGAGCGAACTCCTGCACGGCCTCCTTGGCGTAGACGGCCGATTGCGTGGGGATGACGAACGTGATGGCCAAGATGAGGATCCAGCCGGCGATGAGAGACACGACGATCGAACTGACGATCCCCCGGGGAGCGGCGATGTCAGGGTTCCTCGTCTCCTCCGACATGTGGGCGGAGGCGTCGTAGCCGGTGAAGGTGTACTGGGCCAACAACAGCCCGATGAAGAACACATAGATGGTGGAGTGAAAGCCTGACAGGTTGACGAACTTCGTGAAGACGAATGATGCCGAGGCATGATGGCTCGGGACGAAGGCAAGGACCCCCGCGATGATGCCTACGCCGAGCAGGTGCCACCAGACTGAGATGTCTGAGAGAAGGGCCACCACCCGCACCCCGAAGGTGTTAAGGAGGCCGTGAATGATGAGGATGCCGGCGTAGATGATGAGGATGTAACCGGCCGTCGTGGGGTAGTTCGCCGTCATGTTGAGAAACGATGTAAAGAAGAAGGCGAAGCCGTAGTCGATACCGGCCGTGATCGCCACCTGGCCGAGCAGGTTGAACCAGCCCGTGAACCAGCTCCAGGCGCCGGGTTGGTTCTTGGACAGCTTGGCCGACCAGTAGTACAGGCCTCCCGCCGTCGGATACTTCGAGGCGATCTCCGCCATCCCGAGGCCGACGACCGTCGTCATGATCCCGACGAGGATCCAGCCCCAGACGATGTCGACCGGTCCACCCTCCTGCATCCCGAAGAAGTAGAGCGTGAGACACCCGGACAGCACCGAGATGATCGTGAACGAGACGGCGAAGTTCGAGAATCCACCCATCCGGCGGCGGAGCTCCTGGGCGTAGCCGAGCTTGTGGAGCTCGGCTACGTCGTTGTCGATCGCCGTGGATCCTGCTTCGCCCGGGTTGCCGATCGCTGCCATGACGACCCCCTTGCACGGACGTTCATCCGTTCCCGGGGCACATCGGAGCAGGTGAACGGTCTGGTGTCAACCATCTTTGGCCAAGGGCCTGGAACCCGTCCGGTCAGGTCAGACCGCCCGAACGCTCATTCACAGCGGCGGACCGCAAATGTCAAAGTACAACGACGTTCCCGAAGATCGATCTGCCGGGTCCCATACCCCCGGATTGAGCAGCGTGCGTCTTGCAGTGATGTTGTCCGAGATGAGGCTGGCGGGAAGTTCTCAGAGCAATCACCTACGATAACGCCGTGAAAGTCCTCGTTTCCGAGGTGGCAAAGAAATACATCCGAGCCCATGGCGGTACCGTGTTCGTCCGCGCTCACCCTCATCACTGTTGTAACGGATCGCTGACGCTTTTGGATATCAAGACGGATCCCCCAAGAGATCTCGCCAACTTCGAGTCGGTCGACGCCGACGAAGTCGAAGTGTGGTTTTGTGCCGGGTCCGGTGGCCGGCCGAATCAGCTAGTTATCGAACTCCGCGGAGTGCTCAAGCGCCACCCCGTGGCCTATTGGGACGGGTGCGCCTTGAAGCCGTAGTAGGCCCGTTGGCATTGTTGAAAGCGGCGCCCATAAGTGGCGATCCTGACCAGAATGTATTTCCAACTGGCCCGATGATGTGTGTGTCGGTTGCGCTGCGGCTCAGCACGAAACCGGACTACCCGCGGCCGGCACTTTCGGGCATCCGACGGCGTCGGGTAGCCACCTGCAACCGACCGGGACGTCCGGTCGGATAACGCCAGGCAACGATCGGTAGCTGGTGTCTAGAACGGTTCAGCGTCGCGGTGTCAAGGATTACCACGTCGTAGGTGCCGATCCACTGGGGCCGCAGCGATCCCCGCCGCTAGGGCGAGCGCGACGCCGGACTCGACCGCTACAGCGCGAGGGGCCGGATGGGGCTGAAGAGCAGCGCGGGGTCCGTCTTCCAGTCGACGCCGGGAACGTCGACGAAGAGCTCGATCTCGTTGCCGTCGGGGTCGAGAATGTAAAGGCTGTGGGTCACGGTGTGGTCGCTCGCCCCGATGACGGTGGCGCCCGCATCCTGGAGGGTTTGCAGTGCGTCGCGCAGTTCGTCGTCGCTGTCGCCCACTTTGAGTCCGAAGTGGTAGAGCCCCACGTGCCGCCCCGTGGGCAGCGCCTGGGCGTCCTCTCCGACCTCGATGAGCAGCAGCTCGTGGTGGGTACGGTTCGAGGGCGCCGAGAACGCCGCCGCCGGGAACCCGAGCTCCTCGGTCGGCGCCAGCTGCCGCCACCCCAGGACGTCGCGGTAGAAGGCGGCCGAGCGCTCGAGGTTGCGCACGTACAGCACCAGGTGCCCCAGCTCTTTGACTTGCATCGGCCCTCCTCGTCTCCGCCTGACCGCCTTCAACAACCTGCCTCGAGCGCCGACTATTCCTCGGGGTGGCCCATAAGCTCGGTCGCCATGGACCTCACCTCCGCCGAGATCCGGGTGCTCGGGAGCCTCGTGGAGAAACAGCTCACCACCCCCCAGCAATACCCACTCACGCTCAACTCCCTCACCCTGGCGTGTAGCCAGTCGTCGAATCGAGATCCCGTCGTCGAATACGACGAGCGCAGCATCGAGGCGGCCGTTACGAGCGTCAAGACCCATGGGCTGGCGCGGTTCGTGCACCCCTCGCACGGGCGCTCCGCCCTCCGCTACAGCCACACCCTCGACGAGGCGTTGGGGCTCGAGACCCGCCCCCTGGCGCTCCTGGCCGTGCTGATGCTGCGTGGACCGCAGACCCTGGGCGAGTTGCGCACCCGCACCGAGCGCATGGTGCAGTTCGCCGATCTCCGCGAGGTCCAGGCCGAGCTCGACGCGCTGGCCGCCCGGGACGAGCCCTTGGTCCAGCGCTTGCCCCGGGGCCCGGGTCAGAAGGAGGACCGGTACGCCCAGCAGCTCGGCGGCTCGGTCGCCGACCGGCAGGGCGCGGCTCCCGCGACCTTGAGCGCGGGCCTCGGGACCGGGCCGTCCCCGATCACCCCCGACAAGCCGGGCTCGGCTCACTCCGACGAGGTGGCCGCCCTGCGCGCCGAGCTGGCCGAGCTGCGCCTCGAGGTTGGGGCGGTGCGCAGCGCCCTCGACGACCTGCGCGAGCAGCTCGGCGCCTGAGCCGGGTAGAACCTCCGTCGGGTGCAACCCGACACGGTGGGCTCCGGCATGATGGACCCGCACGGCCCTATGGGACAGAGGCACCAGGCACAGCAGCACACGACACAGCAGCACACGGCACGGCGGGCCTCCGCAGACCGGGGACGGCTCGCCCCGACGATGACGATGGAGGGCTCATGGACGCGCCGGCGGGATCGCCACCGATGATCGTGGTGGGTGTGGACGGGTCCGAACCTTCAAAACGGGCCCTGCGATGGGCAGCCGACCAGGCCAAGCTCACCGGCGCCGAGCTCAAGGCCGTCACGACTTGGGAATACCCCCCCACCCTGGGATGGGCACCGCCCTACCCGTCGGACTTCGATCCCGACGCGGACGCCCGCCAGGCGCTGCAGGAGACGGTCGACACCGTCCTCGGGGCCGACCACGGGGTGGTGCTGCACCTCGACGTCACCGAGGGCCACCCCGCCTTCGTGCTCACCGAGGCTGCCCAGGGTGCCACGCTCCTCGTCGTCGGCAGCCGGGGCCACGGCGCCTTCGCGGGCATGCTTCTCGGGTCGGTGAGCGAGTACTGCGCGTCGCACGCGCCGTGCCCCGTGGTGGTGGTGCGCAACCCCGAGGACGAGCCCTAACCCCGGTGCGCGACATCGAGCGGTGGCGCGTCCGGCCGGGGGAGAAGGTGCGGCTTCCCGAGCGCGACCCGGCGTCGACCGATGGTGCCCCCGGTGATCGTGCCCAGACCGAGCAGGCGATCCTGGCATTGCACGATGAGCTGTTCGCCCTCCAAGACCGCCTCTGGGCCGAGGCCCGGCGCTCGCTGCTCGTGGTGCTGCAGGGGCTCGACGCCTCGGGGAAGGACGGCACGATCAAGCACGTCTTTCGGGGTGTGAACCCCCAGGGGACCTCGGTGACGTCGTTCAAGGAGCCCACCGCGCAGGAGCTGGCGCACGACTTCTTGTGGCGTGTCCACAAGCGGGTCCCCCCTGCCGGCGAGATCGCCATCTTCAACCGCTCCCACTACGAGGACGTCCTCGTGGTGCGTGTCCACGACTTGGTGCCCGAATCGGTGTGGCGAGGGCGCTACCCCCTCATCAACGCCTTCGAGGAGACCCTCGCCGAGCGGGGTACCACGGTGGTGAAGTTCTACCTCCACCTGTCCTTCGAGGAGCAGGGCAGGAGGTTGCGCAGCCGCCTCGAGGTGCCCGAGAAGCGCTGGAAGGCTCGAGCCGGCGATTTTCTCGAACGCAAGTTCTGGGACAGCTATCAGAAGGCCTATCGGGACATGCTCGAGCAGACGTCGACGGAGAAGGCGTCGTGGTTTGTGATCCCGGCCGATCACAAGTGGTACCGCAACTGGGCTGTGAGCCAGGTGCTGCTGGACTACCTCGAGAGGATGGACCCGCACTACCCCGACGTGCCGCCCCTCGAGATTCCCGCCGACGCCCTGTGAGCGACTCCGCCCCGGCGCGCACCGCGCCGACACCGGCCCGTCAGGCCTGCCCCCGTGCCATGGTGTCCGCGTATCGGCACACGCGCCGAGCGAACCCCTGCACCATGCGCCCCAGCGCGAACCGCAGGGCGGCCCCCGTGCCGGGGATGAGGGGCTCGACGCTGCACCGCCATGTAACGACCGTGCCCATCGCGTCGTCTCGGAGGTACACATCGGCCTGGTAGTGGCGTACGGGGATCCCGCGTCGCACCATGTAGCCGAGGTGATGGGGCGGCTCCCAGGCGACGACCTCTTCCTGGCTCCCACCCGGCCCCATCGCGAAACGCCGCAACGACCCCACCCCGTCGGGTGGGGGGTCGCCCTCGCGCAGCAATGACGTGCTCGTCATCCACGACCATTCCTTCCAGCGCGACGCCTCGCCGATGAGCGGCCAGATCACCGCAGCCGGTGCGGACGATCGCGCCGACGCCTCGAACTCGTAGCGCCGGGCCATGTCAGCCCGACAGGTGGTCCTTCAGGGCTTGCAGGCTCTGCTGGTATACCTGGTGCATCATGTCGAGCACCTCGTCGTCGGTGTCGACGTCCCACGTGACGTGCGAGCCACTTCCGTTGGGGGTCACGGTGATGGTGGCCTTGTGGTTGATCACGGGGACGCCGCCCACGATCCCGTAGATGAGCTCGCGTGTTTCCTCGGTGCGCCGCTCGAGGCGCTCGATGACCTCCATCCCCCCCATCTTGATCACCCGGTCGTCGCCGTCGATGGCGACCGACTCGATCCCCGGCATCCAGTCCCCGATGCTGCCGAAGTCCCCCACCACGGCCCAGACCTCGTCGGCCGGCCGGTCGATGTCGATCGCTGCACGCGCTGTGCCCATCGTCCCTCCATCACTCGGGAATCCCGCACCCAGGAATGCTGCAGCATGCCACGGCGTCGCGGTGACAGTCGTCCTCGGGTCTCCTCGATCCGGTTTCCGATCAGGTCTGGAGGTCGAGCACCCCGTCGGCGAGCACCTTCAGCTCCTCTCGCAACGACGTCGGGGGGACCACGGGCCGAATGACGAACTTGGAGAAGCCGACGTCGACGAATTTTCCGATGAGCCGGCGCAGCCCGTCCACGCCGTCGGGCACGAGATCCCGGATGTCGGCCGTGTCGGGGCCGGCCCCGGCTCCCGACGCGGTGGCATGACGGGCCGCCACCCGCCGCAGCAGCTGTTCGGGCGGCTCGCCCCGCGTGTAGCCGATGCTCACCCCGAAGTGCTCGGGGTCGATGCGCCGCCCCGCGTCGGTGGCGACGTCCTCGATGACGCGCCGTCCCGCTGCAGCCTCCTCCGGGGTGCACAGCGCCGGGAGCCATCCGTCGCCGAGCAGTCCGGCACGGCGCAGTGCGCCGGGCACGCTGCCCCCGAGCCAGACATCGAAGGGCTGCTGCTTCGGCTTGGGCTCGACGGTCACGCCGTGGAGCTTCCACGACTCCCCGTCGTGATCGACGTCGTCCTCGGTCCACAGCCGGCGCAGGAGCGGGAGCAGCTCGTCGAGTTGCCGACCCCGGTCCCCGGCCCCGACCCCCATGGCGTCGAGCTCGGTGGCGCGCCGCAGTCCGAGCACGAACGTGACGAGCAGCCTGCCTCCCGACAGCCGGTCCAAGGTGGCGAGCTGCTTCGCCAGCCGCACAGGGTTGCGCCCCGGCAGCACCATGGTCGTGCCGATTTTCAGGTGCGGGGCGTGACCCGCCGCGTAGGCCATGGCGGCCAGGGGGTCGTCACCGGGGACGGTGAGAACGTCGGACCACCACAACGAGTCGAACCCGTTCGACTCGAGGTCGTCGACGACGTGACTGAGCTCGTCACCTGTCATCACCGACGTCCCGGTGCCGACCCCGATGCGGACCTTCATGGCGGCGACCGGTCCTCGTCTGCACGCTGGGGGAGCCGGGCCTTCATGTCCCGAAGGCTAGTGGCGCGCCTGCGCTGGTAGCGTCGCCGCGCTGCTGCGACCGAGGAGCCTGACCATGAACGCCGAAGAGGCCGCCCGTGCGACCACCGACGCCGTCGCCTACCTGCCCGCCGGCTTCATGATGGCCGGTGCCACGTACAAGCGCGGCGGTGAGCTCGGCTTCGACGGTGTCGACTTCTACTTCGCGGGACGCGGCGGTGCCCTCGGCGACGTGGACGGCAACGTGGTGGCCGCCACGTTCGTGTTCTTCAATCCCGACACCGTCATCGCATCGTGGGAACGCACACGCTCGCTCATGGCCCGGCGCGAGGCCGCCCGGGCCTTCGCCGGGTGCCTCGCCACGTGGGCGGACAAGCACCTCCCCGACGAGGTGGACTACGTGCTCCTGGCGGAGCTGCTCGGCCGGGTGAACGACGCCGCCTCGCCCGCGGTCGCCCCGCTGTTCGCGGCGTGGAAGGCCCTTCCCGAACCCAAGGACCCGAAGGCCCTCGCCCTGCAGCGGCTGAACGTGTTGCGAGAGCTGCGCGGCGCGGTGCACGGGGCGTCGGTGCTCGCCTCGGGCCTCGACCCGTTGGAGGCGGTGCTCATCAAGACCCCGTTCATGATCGAGCTCTTCGGCTGGGCCGAGCCCTTCCCCGACGTTGCGTCGCGTCACGACGCGTGGGAGCAGGCCGAGCTGGCCACCAACCGCCTCGTGGCGAAGGCCTATTCGGTTCTCGACGACAGTGAGCTCTCCGAGCTCGTCGACCTGTCGAGCCGGGCGCACAAGGGCGTGACCTGAGCGAGGAGCCTCCGGTCCCGGGCGCGCCCCGGGGTCAGGCTCCCGCAGATCAGGCTTCTTCGGCCAGCAGGGACCGCACCTCGGCCAGGGTCGAGCCTTCGTGGGGTACGGCCAGTGAGGATGTGCGCAGGTCGTCGGGCGCTATCAGGGTCCCGGTGTGGCGGACCTGGCCGATGAGATCGGCCAGGGTGCTGGCGAATTCGATCTCGTCCCCACGCTCCAGGGCGTCGGCGAGCTGCGCGTCGAGCTGCTCGATGGCGGGGATGTCGGCGTCGGGTACGTCGTAACGACCCTCGCCGAGGATGCGGACCACCATCAGCTGTCCCCCCCTTCGGGTGCGGGGGTGCCGTTGCCCGACGCGGCGGGACCACCCGGCCCGCCGTTGCTCCCCGGGGCGGCCCCGGGCGGCAGGCTGGCACTGGGCTCGTCGGCACCGGAGCCGATCTGGGTCTTGAGGGCGGCGAGCTCGGCGTCGACTTGTCCCTGCTTCGAGGTGGCGTCGAGCTGCTTCTGGATGTCGTCTCCGCCCCCCCCGAGGGCGTCGGGCAGGGCGCCGGTGTCGAGGAGCTCGTCGATGGCGCCGGCCCGCGCCTGCATCTGGGCGATCTTGTCCTGGGCCCGATCGAGCGTCATGCCGGCGTCGGTCATCGACTCCGAGATGCCCGAGACGGCCTCGCCGATGCTGGCCTGGGCCTTCGACGCCGTGTAGCTCGCCTTCAAGGTTTCCTTCTTGGTGCGGAAGGCGTCGACCTGGGCCTGGAGCCGGCTGGCGGTGGTCTCGAGCTGTTGCTGCTGGGTCTCGACCTGCTGGTGCTGGGTCCCCAGGCTCTCGAGCTGGTCGGCGATCGTCGCCCGGCGGGCCAGCGCCTCGCGGGCCAGGTCCTCTTGGCCCTGGCCGAGCGCTTGCTTGGCCTGGTCCTGGAGCTTCTGCGCCTGGGCCTGGAGCTGGGACGCCTGAAGCTCGAGCCGTTTGCGGGCGGTGGCCACATCGGCGAGGGCACGGCGAACCTTGGTGAGGTTCTCCATCTGCTTCTCGTAGGAGAGGTCGAGCATGTCCGCGGGGTTCTCGGCCTTGTCGAGCGCCTTGTTCGCCTTGGCTTGGACGATCCCGGACAACCTCTTCATCACACTCATGCTCTTCTGGCCTTTCTTCCTGGTGTCCACCAACGATCAGATCACGTCACGACGCCCTAGTCGAGAGCGGGGGCACCGCCGGTTCCGAGGAGTTGGGCCCGGCCATGCTCCTCGAATTCGGCCCGCAGGGCGCGCCGGTCGGCCTCGGAGAGCGGACGGTAGCGCAGCTCGGCGCGCCGCTCGCTCCACAGCACCGTGTCGGCGCAGTCCCAGCCCTCGGCCCGCAGCGTCTCCTTGGTGATCTTGCCGGTGGCGGTGAGCGGGAGACCCGGCGACAGCCGCACGTAGCGCGGGGGCCATTTGGTGCCGAGGTCGGGCTGGGAACGGAGGAAGGCGGCGAAACCGTCCGGGTCGAGCACCGCACCGGGACGGAGCTCGAGCGTGGCCATGACCTCGTCCCCGGATCGGGGGTCGGGGACGGCGTAGACCGCGGCGGCGGCGACGTCGGGATGGCGCTCGATGACCCGTTCGATCGGGCCGGCGGCAAAGTTCTCGGAGTCCACCCGCAGCCAGTCCCCGCCCCGTCCCGCGAAGTAGAAGTAGCCGGCCTTGTCGCGGTATCCGAGGTCCCCGGACCAGAACCAGTCGTTGCGGACCCGCTCGGCGTTGCCATCGGGGTTCTTGTAGTAGCCCTCGAAGCCCCGCGCCCCGGTGCGGCTCACGATCTCGCCGATGGCGTCACCGGCGTTGACGAGCCGGCCGCCGTCGTCGAAGCGTGCCCGTTCGCACTCGCGCCCGGTGTCGGGGTCGATCACCACCACGTCGTCGGTCGGCTGGGGGAGGCCGAGCGATCCCGGTGGGGTGTCGGGCGTCACGTTGATGGAGGTGCCGCCTTCGCTGGATCCGTACCCCTCCACCAGCCGGCAGGCGAAGCGCCGTTCGAAGATGGCACGGTCGGGGCCCGACGCCTCGGTGCCGAAGCCCTGGTGCAGCGGGTTGTCGGCGTCGTCGTCGGCCTCGGGGGTGGCGAGCACGTAGGCGAGGGCCTTGCCGACGTAGGTGAACCGGGTGGCGCCGAAGTGACGCACGTCGGCGAGAAAGCGCGACGCGCTGAAACGGCCCGCCACCGCCACCGACGCCCCCACGGCCAGGGCCGGGGCCCACAGGGCCATGATGGCGTTGCCGTGGAAGAGCGGCATGGGGCAGTAGCAGATGTCGTCTCGTTCGAACCCGTACGCCTCGGCGGCCCGACCGGCGATGGCCGCCAAGCGTCCCTGCGTGCACCGCACCGCCTTGGGATCGCCGGTGGTTCCCGACGTGAAGAGCAGGAGCAGCAGGTCATCGGGCGATACGTCCCGCACAGTCGTCTCGGGACCTCGGGGGGACCGCAGCGACTCGAGCTGCAGAGCGTATTCGTCGGAGTCGACGCGCAGGATGTGGTGCTCGGGGATGTCGAGGTCGAGGCCGTCGAGGAGCTCGGCCCCGGCGTGGTCGGTCACGACGAGCTGGCAATCGGTGAAGCGGATGTCGCGCCCCAGCTCCTCGCCCCGTCGGGTCGGGTTGATCCCGACGACCGTCGCCCCGGCCAGAGCCGCCGCGCCCAGCCACAGGAGGTATTCCGGGACGTTGTCCAACAGGACCCCGACGTGCAGCGGACCGGGTCGGCGCAGTGCCGACATGAGAACGGCCCGGCGGCGGCTCTCGGCCACCACCTGGCGCCATGACCAGGTCGTGTCGCCGGCGTGCAGACCCGGGCGCTCGTCGCTGCTCCGGGCCTCGAGGAGCTCGGCCACGGTACGCGCCGGCCCCGAGGGTGAGGGCGACGTCGCCATCGACGCGGCGTCGGGCCGACGGTCAGGAGCGTCTGCGCGCGGGCCGGGCACGATCGGGAGCGTAGGGGATCGATCGTGGCGTGCTCGGGTCCCGCGTCGTCGGCACCCGGAGACCACGAGGGACGATCACCCGGGGTCAGCTGGGTCAGCTGGGTCAGGTGGGTCAGCTGGGTCAGCCGGGTCAGCTCGGGTCGGTGCCCTGGTTTCCGCCGAAGTAGCCGTGCATGACGGTTTGCCCCGAGCCCTGTCGTATCCAGACACTCCCGATCTTCGACATCTTGAGCGCGCAGGCCATCGTGACCCGGACCGACGAGCCGACCGTCCGGTAGGTGCCCATCGGCCACCACGACCCGGACACGGTGCGCACGTAGACCGACAGGACCTCGCCCGACGGCTGCCCGGACTCACGCAGCTCCATGGCCGTGCCCCAGGGCTCGGCGGTGAGGCGCGCCGTGGCGTGCACCTTGGGCAGTCCCACGAGAGCCACCGTCGTGGTCATCGGGCCCGAGGGCCAGGCCAGCGTCACCACCAGGACGAGGGCCACCAGTACGGCCGCCGCCGCTGACACCACGATGAAGCGTGATCGCCGCCCCCGTCGCTCCCGACGTTCCTCGGCTCGCAGGCGGTCGAGGACTGCGGTCTGCAATCGGAACGGGAGCTCGTGCTCGTTGAAGCGGTCCGGGTCGGCCGTGCCGAGGACCATCGACAGCATCTTGAGCTCCTGGAGCTCGTCGCGACACGAGGAGCAGCCTTCGGTGTGCGCGTTGAGCGCCACGCGTTCGGCGTCCGACAGCTGGCCGATGACCTCCATGGCGATGAGGCCCTGGAAGTGCTCGCAGGGGTCCGCCGTCACCGGTCCCACCCCATCTCCTCGAGTGCCAGGCGCAGCGTCCGCAGCCCGTAGAAGAGCCGGCTGCGCACCGTGCCCTCGGGGATCCCGAGCTCCTCGGCCACCTCTCGGCCCGAACGACCCCGGTAGTAGGTCTCGATGAGGACCTGACGGTGGTCGGGGCGGAGCCGCCGCAGGGCCTCTTCCATCTGCCACCCCACCATGGCGTTCTCGACGTCGTCGTCGGCACCGGCCATGTCGGCGGGAAGCGGCTCGGTCTGGCGTATGGCCCGGGCGCGGGCGTGGTCGATGACCACCCGTCGGGCGATGGTGAACAACCACGTGCGCAGCGTCCCGAGGTTGGTGTCGAAGCGGTTCCGGGCGCGCCAGGCTCGGATGAAGGTCTCCTGCACGACGTCCTCGGCGGCACGCGGGTCGCCGAGAGAGCGGCGGGCGTATCCGTAGAGCTCGCCTCCGTGCGTCAGGAACGCCACGCGCAACCCGGCCGCGTCGGCGGACTCCGACACCGGGTCCTCGTTTCCGGTCGGGCGCGCCGCGTCGGCCACGGGCGGTTCGGTCGGGCTCGCCGGTGTCACCATGTCAGACATGTCTCCCCGACCGTCCACGTTCCTGACCTTGGCCCGGATCAATACTGGTAGCCCCCGCCCGACGCCGCCGTCGTCGTGGGAGCCTTGGTGGTCGTGGGCGCCTTGGTGGTGGCAGGTGTGTTGTTGGTCGGGACCGTCGCACTGGTCGTCGACGCCGACGCCTTGGCCACGCTGAACTTGGCCACGCCGTTCCCCGTCACCTGGCCCGGTGTGTCGGACACGAACGTGTAGAGCAGCTGGCCGTTGTAGGTCACCTGATCGCTGCCGTTCGCCTGCTTGGCCGTCCCCAGCGCGCCGGGGACACCCGGGGCCAGGGTGGGCGTGGTGCCGGTTGCCACCGTGACCGCGGGCCACGCCATGAGACAGGCGCCGGTGCACATGTTCGTCGTTCCCCCGTTGTTGGGGCCGTAGGTGTAGAGGGCCATGCCGGAGCTGTTCTCCAGGATGGTCCCGAATTGGCTGCTGCTGGCGGACTTCACGGTGGCGGTGGCGCTGGCGGCGGAGGTGGAGGTGGACGACGACGCCGCCGTGGTTGCGGTGTTCCCGGCGGTGGTGGCGCTGCTGCTCGGGGTCGAGCCGCAGGCGGCGAGGGCGAGGGCGACCACCGCCAGGGCGCCCACCGCGGTGCGGGGACGGGCGAGGCCCTTGATTCGCGCCCCGGCGAGCGTGGCGCGACGTCGGGGTGTGGTGGCGACACCAGCGTGGTGAGTCATTGCGATTGCTCCCTTGCCTAGAACGGCGACCTGACCGGTGTCCTGGTCGGAGTGGTCCTCACCTCAGGATACGGACGAGGGGGTCTCCACGTTCATGGTCCTGGCGCGACGCGGGATCGTTGTGCGGCACCGAGGGTCACGCTGCGGCGGAGGCCCCCTGGGTACCGTGGCGTGCGATGGCCGAGGAGCGAAACGCCCCCTCGGGGAGCGGTGCCGATGGCGCCCCTGCCGCCGGGGACGGCTCGTACGAGGCCCGTCGGGACGCGGCCGAATGGGGCGAACGGGCGCGCCGCGAGCCCCGCTGGCCCGCCACGCTGGCTGTCGCCGTGTCGATCGCCCTGTACTTCGCGCTGCCCGACCGGTTGATCTCGGGCCTTGGGCCGAGGTGGTTGGTCCCGGCGCTCGAGGGGATTCTCGGTGCGTCGCTGTTGATCGCCAATCCCCATCTCACCATCGAGTCGCGCCGGCTGCGGCCTGTCGCCATCACGCTCATCGCCTTCGTGAACCTGGCCAACGTGGTGTCGTTGGGTGAGCTCGTCCACGAGTTGTTGGCGGTGAACCACCAGAGCGCGCTGGGTGGGCGGCCCCTCATCTACGCGTCGGTGCCGATATGGGTCACCAACGTCCTCGTGTTCGCGCTGTGGTACTGGGAGCTCGACCGGGGCGGCCCGGTGGCTCGGCTCGAGCTCGACCGACGCCAACCCGACTTCCTGTTCCCGCAGATGACCGCACCCGATGCCACCCGGCCCGACTGGTCGCCGAAGTTCGTCGATTATCTCTTCACGTCGTTCACCAATGCCACCGCCTTCAGCCCCACCGACACCATGCCGCTCACGCCGTGGGCGAAGCTGCTCTTCATGACCCAGTCGTTGGCGTCGCTGTTGACGGTCGCCCTCGTGGTGTCGCGTGCCGTGAACATCCTCAATTGATCGACCCCAGTTGATCGACGCGGCGATCTTCGACCTGGACGGGTTGCTGGTCGACAGCGAGCCCATCTGGCACGACGTCGAGATCGACATCTTCTCCCGTCACGGCGTCCCCCTGACCGTCGAGCGGTGCCTGGAGACCAAGGGGATGTACCTCGGCGACGCCGTCGCGCACTGGTACACGCGCTACCCCTGGACCGGGGCGACGCGTGCCGAAGTGGCCGCCGAGATCGTCGACGCCATGGCCCGACGCCTCGAAGCGGCCGTGGAGCTCAAGCCCGGAGCTCTGCACGCGCTCGACTTCTGCGCGGCCCGGGCTGCGGTGCTGGCCCTGGCGTCGTCGTCGCCGCGCCGGCTCATCGACGCCTCGCTGCGTCGTCTGGGTCTCGGGGCGCGCTTCGCCGTGGTGCATTCGGGTGAGGACGAGCCGGTGGGCAAGCCCGATCCGGCCATCTTCCTCACCACGGCCCGGCTTCTCGGGGTCGCTCCGGATCGGTGCGTGGTCTTCGAGGACTCAGCCGCCGGCGTGCTCGCCGCCAAGGGGGCCGGCATGGCGTGTGTGGCCGTGCCCGAGGCCGATCCCACGGCTGCGTCGGGGATCGCCGGTGCCGGGGGTGGGGGCGAGACGCTGCTCGAGGTGTTGTCTCGCGCCGACGTGGTGCTGCACTCGCTCGTCGAGCTCGACGGGCGCGCCTGGGACCGTCTCGGCACCGCGCCCCCGCCGTGAAGTTCAGGCGGGCCCGCCGGCTTGGCCCGCCATCACGAGCGTGTACTCGGGGAAGTAGTCGCCGATGACGTCCAGGGAGAACCGTCGCAGGATCGACGTGGCGGGCTCGCGTTCGAGAAGGAACTCGAACGATCGCCGCACGAGGTCGGACTCGCGCCCCGGCGTCCACCCGAGGGACACGGGGAGATCGGGGGGCACCGTCACCGTGTGGGAGGTGGTGATGGCGCCATCACGCACCTCGACGTCGAAGGTCCCGTCCTCGGCCCGGGTGGCCTTGATCGAGCGCACCGGGCCGACGGTAGTGTGAAAACGGCCCGCGCCTCGACCCCTCCAGGAGGAATCGTGTCCGATCTCTACGACATCCCCATCCATACGCTGCAGGGCGAGCCGTCCTCGCTGGCTCCTTACAAGGGGAAGGCCCTGCTCCTCGTGAACGTGGCGTCCAAGTGTGGGCTCACGCCGCAGTACACCGGGCTCCAGAAGCTCCAGGACACCTACGGCGACAAGGGGTTCAGCGTGCTCGGGTTCCCGTGCAACCAGTTCCTCGAGCAGGAGCCCGGGACCGCCGACGAGATCGCCGAGTTCTGCTCGGTCAACTACGGCGTGACCTTCCCGCTGTTCGAGAAGATCGAGGTCAACGGCCCCGGTCGCCACGGCATCTACGACGAGCTCACCGCTGTCGCCGATCCCGAAGGTGTGGCCGGCGACATCCAGTGGAATTTCGAGAAGTTCCTCGTCTCACCTGAGGGAGAGATCGTGGAGCGCTTCCGCCCCGGCGTCGAGCCCGAGGACCCTGCCCTCGTCCACGCGGTGGAGGGGGCCCTGCCCGCCGGCGCGTAACGGGCGACGCGCCGTGGACAGCACGTTGATCAGCGTCGACACGTCGCGCCGGCAGGTCGTCGACATCACCGACCACGTCGACACCTTCTGCACGGGCCGCGGTGACGGGCTGTGCTTGGTGTTCGTCCCCCACGCCACGGCCGGGGTGGCGCTCATGGAGACCGGGTCGGGATCGGAGCCCGACCTCGTCGACACCCTCGAGCGCCTGCTGCCGCGCGACGACCGCTACCGCCACCGCCACGGTGCGGTGGGCCACGGCGCCGATCACCTCCTCCCGGTCCTCGTGTCCCCGTCGTTGGTCCTGCCCGTGCTCGGGGGGCATCCCGCCCTGGGCACTTGGCAGCGGGTGGTGCTGGTCGACACCAATGCCGACAACCCCGAGCGCATGGTCAGGCTCAGCTTCGTCGCCGACTCGACAGCCCAGCTCGCCTAGACAGCCCAGCTCGCCTAGACAGCCCAGCTCGCCTAGACAGCAGGGTCCCTCGACGCCGAAGATGGCGGCCATGACCGACCACCGATCCCTGGCCGACTCCCTCAGCAAGGCGTTGCACCTGGCCGTGGCACCCATCGGCATCTCCTTCGGCGACGAGGCTCCGGCCGGCGTGGCGGCGTTCGACGAGCCCATGTCCGAGCCCGCCGCAGACGGTCGGTCCGGGCGGGTACCCGCCGGGTGCGTCTTCTGGGTGCGCGCCGCGCAGCGCAGTTTCACCACAGCGCCCGAGGACCACGGCAACTGCTCGGTGGGCCGCTTCACCCACGGGCTGGCCAGCCTCGAGGAGGTCGCCGGCAACGACGACGTGGCCGCCCTGCTCGAGTCGGGGTGGGTGGACGCCGAGGCGGTCGGCGGCATTCCGTCGATCTCGCAGCGTTCCGAGGTGATCACCTACGGTCCCGTCGCCGAGGCGGCGTCGACTCCCGACGTCGTGCTCCTGCGCGTCAACGGCCGTCAGATGATGGTGCTCTCGGACGCGTTTCCGGGATTGAAGATCGAGGGCAAGCCCCAGTGCCACATCGTGGCGCTGGCCAAGGAGCAGGGAGAGCTCGCCGCCAGCGTCGGGTGCGCCCTGAGCCGGGCCCGCACCGGCATGCGGCCCGACGAGATGACGTTCGCGCTCCCGGGTGGCCGCCTCGCCGAGGTGACCGAGGCCGTCGAGCGCGCCGCTGCGATCGACTCGCTCGTCGCCAAGTACGCGGCGGACGACGCTCGCCGTTTCGCCCCTGCCTCCTGACTCACGGCATCGAGGGGCCGCGTCAGCGTTTGGTGCCGGCCACGAAAAGGGACTGGCCG
>CAWISP010000009.1:0-217793 GCA_963838775.1 uncultured Acidimicrobiales bacterium | reverse complement strand
ATCGGCGAGCATGGCGTCGAGGATGCTCCCGTACCCGAGACGAGCACCGCCGCGCGCCGCGTGACCACGCTACCAGCGGTGCCTGTGGGTACCCTCCGCTAGTCGAGGGCCTTGACGATCTCCACCATGCGCTCACCGGCCTCGGTCGGGTTCAACGCCACGGTGGCCCCGGCCTCGGCCAGCGCCGCCATCTTGGCCTGGGCCGTACCCTGGGAGCCCGAGATGATGGCCCCGGGCGTGGCCCATCTTGCGACCCGGTGGCGCAGTGACCCCGGCGATGTAACAGACGACGGGCTTGGACATGTTGTCCTTGATGAACTGCGCCGCCTCTTCTTCGGCCGAACCGCCGATCTCCCCGATCATCATCACGGCGCGGGTG
Organism: uncultured Acidimicrobiales bacterium; assembly: GCA_963838775.1. Taxonomy (GTDB): domain Bacteria; phylum Actinomycetota; class Acidimicrobiia; order Acidimicrobiales; family UBA8190; genus Chersky-840. The sequence goes on along the minus strand of CAWISP010000009.1, from coordinate 217,414 downwards.
TTGAGCTCTCCTCGAAGGCGGCCAGGCAGTCGACGAAGCTCGTGCCGGGCACGGGGTCCCCGCCGATGCCGACACGCACGTGGTCTGGCCCACCTTCTGCTGGGACAGCTCGTGCAGCGCCTGGTAGGTGAGGGTCCCCGAACGGCTCACGATGCCGACGGGGCCGCCGGGGAGGGCGATGTCCCCCGAGGTGATGCCGATGTTGCACTTCCCCGGAGAGCTCACCCCCGGGCAATTTGGGGATCAAGCAGCCGCACCCCGGGGTGGTCACGCCGCAGGATGTTGAAGAACAGAGCTTCGTCCTGGGCGGGGATGCCCTCGGTGATGCACACGATGAAGCTGACCCCGGCCTCGGCCGCCTCCAGGATCGCGGCCGACGCACCTTTGGGTGGCACCACGACGAACGAGGCGTCGGCCCCCGTGGCGTGCACGGCGTCCCCGACGCTGTCGTAGACGGGGACGCCGTCGACGTCGATGCCACCCTTGCCCGGGGTCACCCCCGCCACCACCTGGGTGCCGTAGTCCCGGTTGCGCAAGCCGTGGAACCGTCCCTGGCTCCCGGTCAGGCCCTGCACGATCACCTTGGTGTTCTCGTCGACGAAGATGCTCACTTGTTTCGTCCTGCCAATGCCACGGCGCGTCGAGCGGCGCCCAACATGGTCTCGTCCACGACCAGACGGTCCGAGATGTGCGGGGCGAGGATGGCGTGGCCGGCCTCGGCGTTGGTCCCGTCGAGGCGCAGGACGATGGGCGACCGCAGATCGACGCGGCCCAGGGCCTCGACGATGCCGTTGGCCACCTCGTCACAGCGCGTGATGCCGCCGAAGATGTTGACGAAGATGGAGCGCACCGCCTCGTCGGTGTTGATGACCTCGAGGGCCGCCGCCATCACGTCGGCATTGGCACCACCGCCGATGTCGAGGAAGTTCGCAGCGCTGCCACCGGCCTGCGTGACGACGTCGAGGGTGCTCATCGCCAACCCCGCCCCGTTGGCGATGATGCCGACCGACCCCGACAGGCCGATGTAATTGAGGCACCTATCTCCTCGGCCAGCAGCTCACGCTCGTCGGTGGTGTCGGTGCCGGCGAACTCCTCCCACTCGGGATGGCGAAAGGCGGCGTTGTCGTCCAGCGTCACCTTGGCGTCGAGGGCGTGGACGCGGCCGTCGGTGGTGAGGATGAGCCGGTTCATCTCGTCCAGGTCGCCGTCGCCCTCGACGTAGCACCGGTACAAGGCGACGAGGAGCTCGGCGGCGGGTGCTCTGGCTTCGTCGTCGAGGCCCGCCTCGGCCACGACGGCGGCGGCGGCGGCGACCGAAAGGCCGTCCACGGGGTCGATGTGCAACTTGGCGATGGCGCCGGGGTCGGTGGCGGCGACCTCCTCGATCTCCACGCCCCCCTGGGCCGACACCATGCAGAGATGGAGCTTGGCGGCGCGGTCGAGGGTGAAGCTGGCGTAGTACTCACGGGCGATGTCCGACGCGTGCTCGACCCACAAGCGCTGCACTATGTGACCGTGGATGTCCATCCCGAGGATGGCCGCCGCGTAGGTGCGCACCTCGTCGGGGCCATTGGCCAGCTTGATGCCCCCGGCCTTGCCGCGACCTCCACCTTCACCTGGGCCTTCACCACGACCGGGTACCCGGCCGCGTCGGCCTGCGCCACGGCCTCGTCCACCGTGTCGGCCACGCCGCCTGGCGACGTGGGGATGCCGTAGCGGGCGAAGTACTGCTTGCCCTGGTACTCGTAGAGATCCACCGCTGCTCCTGCTCCTCTGCGCCGCCTCCAATGGCGGGCGCCCGTCTCGTGCGTCACTGCTTCATCGGGGTTGATGGGGGGTCCACTTTCATTGGTGGTCCCACTTCACCGCTGGTCAGCCCCCGGCCGAGGCCTCCTCGCGCCCGTCGAGGGCGTCGGCGAGCCAGTGCACCATGGTGTCGAGCGAGGCCCCGGGGGTGAACACCGCGGCCACGCCGAGGGCATTGAGGGCGGGGATGTCGCCTTCGGGGATGATCCCGCCGACGATGACGAGCACGTCGTCGAGGCCTTGCTCCCGGAGCCCGTCGATGACACGGGGGACGAGGGTGAGATGGGCGCCCGACAACAGCGACAGTCCGACGGCGTCGGCGTCCTCCTGGACCACGGCCTGGACGACCTGCTCGGGGGTCTGGTGCAGGCCGGTGTAGATCACCTCGAACCCGGCGTCCCGAAAGGCGCGGGCGATGACCTTGGCACCTCGGTCGTGGCCATCGAGCCCGGGCTTGGCCACCACGACCCGGTAAGGACGCTTCATCGGGCACCGAGTGTAGGCACCTCGGCCTGAGAGGGCGCCACACGGCCTCGACCCAGCCGAAGATAAGGGGGAGGCGCATGGTAGCGTCGGGTTCGGCCACTAGCGGTGGCAGCCCGTGTGCTCGGCCCGTTGGCCCGACAATTATGGTCCGCCCGTCACCAGCCAACCGGAAGGGACAGCCCGAGCCGTCCCGTCCCCAAGCGGCATCCTCGACCCGGTTGTCGGGGTTGCTGCGCATCGCCAGGCCCCGCCACTGGGTGAAGAACCTCTCGTCTTCGCCGCCCCCGCCGCCGCCGGCGCCCTGTCGCACGGCACCGTGGCCGCCCACGCCGCGGGGGCGTTCGGGGTCTTCTGCCTGGCCGCGTCGGGCACCTACTTCCTCAACGACACCCTCGACGTCGAGGCGGACCGGCATCACCCTGTCAAACGCCTCCGCCCCGTGGCCGCCGGGATCGTACCCGGACCCCCTCGCCGCCGCGGTCGGCGTGGTCTTCATGGCTCTGGCCATCGGCCTGGCCTGGTGGCTGGCGGGGAGCCACCTGGCGCTCGTCATCGCCGTGTACGTGGCGGTGACCACCGCGTACTCGGTCCGCCTCAAGCACGAGCCCGTGGTGGATCTGGCCTGTGTCTCGGGGGGGTTCGTGCTGCGGGCCATCGCCGGGGGGGTCGCCACCGGTGTCCCCCTGTCGGACTGGTTCATCATCGTGTCGTCGTTCGGGTCGTTGCTCATCGTGACGGGCAAGCGCAGCGCCGAGCACGGCGAGTTGGGCGAGTTGCGGGGAGCGCACCGCCCACGCTCAACGCCTACCCCGAGACATTCCTGCGCTCCGTGCGCCTGCTGGCGGCGGCGGTGACAGTGAGCGCCTACTGCCTGTGGGCCTTCGAACGCTCGGCCCAGGTGGACACGGCCACCACCCCATCTGGTTCGAGTTGTCGATCGTCCCGTTCGTCATCGCCATCTTGCACGTCGAGCTGCGTTTTGCGAGCGGCCAGGGCGGTGCCCCCGAGGAGATGGCCCTCCGAGATCGCATGCTGCAACTCCTCGGCATCGTCTGGGTGGCACTCGTGGCGGTCGGCATCTACGCGTGACGAACGCCGCCACCACCCCCGACGGCGTCCACGGCACCCGCCGTTCCCTGACGGGTGGGGCCGTACCGCCGCCAGCGCGTGCGACGTCGTGCCGGTGCGCACTGCCGAGGACGTCGATCGGGCTCTGGCCGCGGCGGCCGCGGCCGGGCGCGGCGTCGTGGCCCGAGGCCTGGCGCGCTCGATGGCGACGCCGCGCAGTCCGCGGGGGAATCGTCGTCGACATCACCGGGCTCGACACCGTGCTCGAATCCGATCTCGACGCCGGCCTGGTCCGGGTCGGGCGGGGGTGAGCCTCGACGCGCTCGTGCGCGCCTTCGTGCCGCGGGGCTGGTTCGTTCCCGTCACCCCCGGGACCCGGTACGTCACGGTGGGGGGCGCCATCGCGGCCGACATCCACGGCAAGAACCACCACCGGGACGGCTCGTTCTGCTCCTACGTCACCCGCCTGTCGCTCGCCACGCCTGCGGGGCGCCTCGAAGTGTCTCCGGAGAGCGACCCCGACCTGTTCTGGGCCACCGCCGGAGGGATGGGACTGACCGGGATCGTGGTCGATGCCACCCTCCGGATGGTCCCGGTCGAGACCGCCACGATGCGGGTGGACACCGAACGGGTGCGGGATCTCGACGATTGCATCGGCCGCATGGCCGAACGTGACGGCGAGTACCGGTACTCGGTGGCCTGGATCGACACATTGTCGCGCGGCTCCCGAATGGGTCGCGCCGTGCTGACCCGCGGCGACCACGCCCGACTCGAGGAACTCCCCGAGGCCCGACGCCGAGACGCGCTTCGCTTCGACCCCGCGGTGCGCGTGCGGGTGCCGGCGACCCCGCCGTCGGGGCTGTGCAACCCCGTGACGGTCGCCGCCTTCAACGAGCTGTGGTTCCGCAAGGCTCCCCGGGCCCGAACCGGCGAGCTGCAATCGATCTCGACCTACTTCCACCCCCTCGACGGGGTCGGCGCCTGGAACCGCATGTACGGGCCGCGGGGCTTCGTCCAATACCAGTTCGTCGTACCCTTCGGCGCCGAGGACGCCTTGCGCAACGTGCTCACGCGTGTGAGCGAGGGGCGCATGGCCTCGTTCCTGGCGGTGTTGAAGCGATTCGGTCCCGCCGACGCCGGACCGCTGTCGTTCCCGATGGCGGGGTGGACCCTCGCCATCGACCTCCCCGTCGGCTCCCCGGCCCTGGGCCCGATGCTCGATGCGCTCGACGAGACCGTCGCCGGCGCCGGTGGGCGCGTCTATCTCGCCAAGGACGCGCGCCTGCGTCCTGACCTGCTCGAGGCCATGTACCCGCACCTGTCGGAGTGGCGCGCCTGCCATTCGGGACCGGGTGGACCCCGAGGGCACGCTCGTCTCGGATCTGTCCCGGCGCCTCGGTCTGGTGTCGTCGCCCCGCCCCCGCCGGGCGAACGCCGCCCGAGCCGGGCCCGGTCCTCGCCCAAGGCCAAGCAGAGCGCGACCGGATGAGCGCGACCAGATGAGAGGGCTCCGGTGAACGACGCCATGGGGATGCCCCAGACCGCGGTGGTCGTGGGCGGGACCTCGGACATCGCCCGGGCCGTCGGTGCGCGCCCTCGTGGGCGCGCCGTCTGGCTCGCATCGTGCTCGTGGGTCACGACGAGATCGGCCTGGCCGCCGCCGCCAAGGAGCTCCAGACCCTGGGCCCGACCGAGGTCGACACCATGACCCTCGACGTCACCGACCTGGTCGCGTGGTCGCCGTCGTCGCCGACGCGTCGGCACGCCTGGGCCAGGTGGACCTGGTGCTGGTGGCGGCCGGGGTGCTCGGTGACCAGGCCAGCGTGGAGGACGATCCCGACGCCGTGGCCCGCGTCTTCACCGCCAACACGACGGGGCCGGCCGCCGTCATGACGGCGTTCGCGACGATGCTGCGCAAGCAGGGTCACGGCCGCGTCGTGGTGTTGTCGTCGGTGGCGGGCGTGCGGGTGCGGCGGGCGAACTACGTCTACGGCGCGTCCAAAGCCGGGCTCGACGCGTTCGCACAGGGGATGGCCGAGGCCCTGCGGGGTTCGAGGAGCGTCGCTCATGATCGTCCGGCCCGGCTGGGTGGCCACCCGCATGACCGAAGGACGGGACCCCGCCCCCTTCGCCACCACGCCGGACGCGGTGGCCGCCGACGTCGTGGCGGGCATGGAGCGCTCGGCATCGGTGGTGTGGTCGCCGGGCCCGCTGCGGCTCGTGTTCGCGGTCATGAAACTGGTGCCCGCCGCTGTGGCGCCGGCTCCCGGGCTGAGCCCGGCGCCGGTCCCGGGTCAGGAGCGGCGTCGGGCGCTGATGTTGAGGCGCACGTAGTCGATGACGGGCTCGGGCATGGCCGCCGCCACCTCCCGGAGGAACCGGGCCTTCTCGCCCGGCGTCATCCCGGCCACATGGGTCCGGAGGCACACCGTCTCGAGATAGGTCTCGAGCTCTTGACCTTCATCGAGACGGGTGGGCTCGGGGTGGGTCCACACCTCGACGTGGTCGAAGCCCGCCGTCTCGAGCCGGGCCCGGGTGTCCTCCGGTGTCGCGTAGAGCCACCGGCCCGAACGACTGCTCCCCGTCGACGCCACCGCCTCGATCAGGCCGGCGATGTTGCCGGCGGCACCGCACTGGGCCTCGAGCACCGCCCCGGGGCGCATCACGGCGGCCAGGTTGGCGAAGAGCCGGTCATGGTCGAGCACCCAGTGGAACGTGGCGGTCGACAGCACGGCGTCGACCGGTGCGTCGGCGCCGAGGGCGGGCGCGAAGAGCTCGAGCAGATCCCCCTCCACGAAGCGCACCCTGGCCCCGAGCGCGCCAGGCGCCGGCGGCGCCTCGACGAGCATCAAGGGCGCGGCGTCGAGGGCCACGACGCGGCCCGCCGGCAGGCGCTCCAGCAGCATCTCGGTGACGCGACCGCTTCCCGCTCCCGGCGTCGAGGACGGTCTCGTCACCGCGCAGATCGAGGCGGGCGAGCACCTCGGCGCCCCAGCGGGTCATGGGGTCGGCGATGCGGTCGTAGGTGGCCGCGTCCCAGTCGCGCTGGGCGGCGGTGGGGCCCGGCGAGCTGTGCTCGCCCCCCGCCGTCACGTCCGCGGCATGGTGCCGTTGCGCCACTGCGCCATCTTGGGCAGGCGGCTCTTGCGCCCCGGCGTCTGGGCACCGGTCGGGCTCGGTGCGGCGCGCCGGGCCGGAGGGGTGGGACGGGGCGGCACGGGGGCAACGGGCTCGGCGTCGCCCCACGGGTCGGGATCGTGGAAGTCCTGGGCGAAATCACCGCCGTCGGGTTCGTCGACCCCCTCCCATTCCTCTGTGGCCGGTCCCCCGATGCCGCCCGCCGGCGCGACCACGACGGGGCCCGCAGCGGATCAGGTCGCCGGTTCCACGACGAGCCCACGTCGCGCACCAGGTCGGCGGGAAGCTCGGACAAGAACCGGCTGGGGATGGCGTGGCTCGTCGAACCCCACAACGTCCGGCTCCAGGCGTGGGTCAGGTACAGCTGTCTCCGGGCCCGGGTGATCCCGACGTAGCAGAGGCGGCGCTCTTCCTCGAGCTGCAGGGGATCTTCGAGGGCGCGCGCAGATGCGGGAAGACCCCGTCCTCGAGGCCGACCAGGAACACGGCGGGGAACTCCAGGCCCTTGGCGGTGTGCAGGGTCATGAGCGACACCCGGCGATCGGCGGCATCGAGCTCGTCACTGTCGGCCACCAGGGCCACCGACTCCAGGAACTCGTCGAGGCTGTCGTACTCCCCCGCCGCCCCCGCCAGCTCGGCGATGTTCTCCATCCGGCTGTGCGCTTCGATGGTGTCCTCGGCCTCGAGAGCGGCGCGATAGCCCGTGCGCTCGGCCACGGTCTCCACGATGACACCGGGGCCGGCCCCGCGCTCGACCGTCTGCCGCAGCTCGGCGAGCAGGGCGGCGAGCTCGCGCTGCTCCCTTGACCGCCTTGCCGGTCACGCCCGCCTCGCTCACGTGGTCGAGCGCGTCCACGAACGAGGACTGGTGGTCGTGTGCCCACTGGGCCAGGCGATCCACCGACGCCTCCCCGATGCCCCGACGCGGCACGTTCACGATGCGCCGGGCCGACACCTCGTCGGAGGGGTTGCCGAGCAGGCGCACGTAGGCGAGCAGGTCCTTCACCTCGCGTCGGTCGTAGAAGCGGGTGCCCCCCACCACCTTGTAGGCGATGGCGGCCCGCACGAGCTCTTCCTCCAAGGCCCGACTCTGGGCGTTGGTGCGGTAGAACACGGCCACATCGCCGTAGTCGATGCCGTCGAACTCCCGCAGCCGGCCGATCTCGGTGGCGACCCAGGCCGCCTCGTCGTACTCGTCCTCGGCCCGGTAGCGGACGATGGGGCCGCCCGTCTTGCCCTCGGTCCACAGCTCCTTGGGCACACGGGTGACGTTGTTGGCGATGACGGCGTTGGCGGCGTCGAGGATCGTCTTCGTCGAGCGGTAGTTCTGCTCGAGGGGGATCACCGCCGCGTCGGGGAACGCCTCTTCGAATTCGAAGATGTTGCGGATGTCGGCGCCGCGCCAACCGAAGATCGACTGGTCGCTGTCTCCCACCACGCACACGCTGTGATGCTCGGCGGCCAGCATGAGCACGATCTCGTTCTGGGCCCGGTTGGTGTCCTGGAACTCGTCGACCAGGATGTGCTTGAAACGCGTCCGGTAGGCGTCGAGGACATCGGGGGCGCTCTGGAACAGCTTCACGGTGAGGAGCAACAGGTCGTCGAAGTCCATCGCCGAGGCGGCGAAGAGTCGCTGCTCGTACTCCTGATAGACGTCCGCGATGCGACGCTCGAAGACCGAGTGGGCCCCCTGCGCATAGGCGGCGGCCCCGGCGAGCTCGGCCTTGGCCCCGGAGATGGCGGCCTGCACACCCCGGGCGGGGAGCTTCTTGGCATCGATGTTCAGGTCACGCAGGATGTGCTCGACCAGACGCCGGGAGTCGGTGTCGTCGTAGATGGTGAAGGACTTGCGGTACCCGAGCCGGTCGGCGTGGGCGCGGAGAATCCGCACACAGGCAGCGTGGAAGGTCGAGACCCACATGCGTTTGGCGATGGGCCCGATCAGGCCGGCCAGACGATCACGCATCTCGTCGGCGGCCTTGTTGGTGAAGGTGATGGCGAGGATCTCCCACGGGGTGGCGTCGCCGGTGGCGATGAGATGGGCGATGCGGTGGGTGAGCACCCGGGTCTTGCCCGACCCCGCCCCCGCCACCACGAGCAGCGGGGTGCCCCGGTGGATGACGGCGCGGCGCTGGGGGCCGTTGAGCCCCTCCAGCAATGCATCGGGCTTCGGAAGGGAGTCGGTCCAGCGGGGACGTCGTGGCGCCGGGGTAGGCGAGTCGGCGCCGGACGGCTCGGCGGGGAAGTCTTCGAACTCGTCGACACCGTCGAAGGAACCGAGCCCACCGAGACGGGGTAGCGGGGCGCCGGCCACGCTCACTCCCATTCAATGGTGCCGGGTGGTTTCGACGTGATGTCGAGGGCCACCCGGTTGACGCCGTCCACCTCGTTGATGATGCGCGTGGACAGGCGCTCGAGCAGTTCGTAGGGCAGTCGGGCCCAATCGGCGGTCATGGCGTCGTCGGAGGTGACGGCGCGGATGACGATGGGATAGGCGTAGGTCCGCTCGTCCCCCATGACCCCCACGGTGCGGACGGCGGGGAGCACCGCAAAGCTCTGCCACAGCTGCCGGTACAGCCCGGCGCGACGGATCTCGTCGGTGACGATGGCGTCGGCGGCGCGCAGGATCTCGGCGCGCTCGGGGGTGACCTCGCCGATGATGCGCACCGCCAGGCCGGGCCCGGGGAACGGCTGGCGCCAGACGATCTCCTCGGGCAGGCCCAGCTCCTCCCCCACGGCCCGAACCTCGTCCTTGAACAGCGGGCGCAGCGGCTCCACCAGCGCGAAGGCCATATCCTCGGGCAGTCCTCCCACGTTGTGGTGCGACTTGATAGTCGCCGCATCGCCCGTGCCCGACTCGATGATGTCGGGATACAGCGTGCCCTGCACGAGAAAGCGGGCGTCCTCGACATCGGTCGCCACCTCTTCGAAGACGCGGATGAACGTCTCCCCGATGGCCTTGCGCTTGGCTTCGGGATCGGTGACACCGGCGAGAACCGCGAAGAACCGGTCCGCCGCTTTGACGTGGATCAGGTCCATGTGGAACTGGCTCCGAAACGTCTCCTCCACCTGATCGGCCTCGCCGGTGCGCATGAGGCCCGTGTCGACGAACACACACGTGAGCTGGTTGCCGATGGCCCGGTGCACGAGGGCGGCCGCCACCGCCGAGTCCACCCCGCCCGACAAGGCGCACAGGACGCGGGCGTCGCCGACCTGGGTGCGCACCGCCTGGACCGCCGACTCGATGATGTTGGTGTGCGTCCACAGGGGACGGGCTCCACACACGTCGAACAAGAAGCGTTCCAGCAGCTCCTGTCCCCGCTCGGTGTGGACGACCTCGGGATGGAACTGGACCCCGTAGATCTGGCGTTGCGCGTCGCTCAGGACCGCCACGGGCGCTTCCGGCGTCGATGCGTTGGCCACGAAGCCAGCGGGGACCTCGGTGATCGAGTCGGCATGGCTCATCCACACGTCGGCGGGGCCCTGTGGCGGCCAGTCCGCGAACAGCGGGGACGTGGCGGAGCGCGTGAGGGTGGTGCGGCCGTACTCGCCGCGACCGGTGCGCGCCACCGTGCCGCCGAGCTGCTGGGTGAGCAGCTGGGCGCCGTAACAGATTCCGAGGATCGGGACGCCTGACTCGTACACGGCAGGGTCGACGGCGGGCGCCCAGTCCGCGTAGACGGACTTGGGTCCTCCCGACAGGATGATCCCCTTGGGGTGCCGGGCCAACAGCTCCGACGCCGGGGTGTCGAAGCGGACGATCTCCGAGTAGACCCGGGCTTCGCGCACCCGGCGCGCGATGAGCTGGGCGTACTGGGCGCCGAAGTCGACGACGAGGACGGTGTCCGGGGCGTCAGCCACTGCGAAAGGTGATGTCGGGTGTGAAGGAGGGGGACCGGCTGTCGCTCAGTGCCCCATCCCCACTCCCTGGGAGCGTTGCAGCGCCTTGCCCTCGGTCTGCAACGCGGGGGCCACCATGACCTCGGCCTTCTGGAATTCCTTGACCGTCTCGTAGCCGCACGTGGCCATGGCGGTACGTAGGGCACCGAAGAGGTTCATGCGCCCGTCGTTCTCGTGGGCGGGGCCGAGAAGGATCTCGTGCAGCGACCCCCGCACCGTCGTGCGCACGCGCGCGCCTCGGGGGAGCGTGGGATGGAACGTGGCCATGCCCCAGTGGAACCCGCGGGCCGGGGCTTCCTCGGCCGACGACAAGGGTGAGCCGAGCATCACGGCATCGGCCCCGCAGGCGATGGCCTTGGCGATGTCACCACCGCGGCTCATGCCCCCGTCGGCGATGACGTGGACGTAGACGCCGGTCTCGTCGAGGTGCCGCATGCGGGCGCCGGCCACATCCGCGATCGCGGTGGCCTGGGGTACCCCCAGTCCGAGGACACCCCGGGTGGTGCAGGCGTTGCCCGGGCCCACCCCGACGAGCACACCCACCGCGCCGGTGCGCATGAGGTGGAGGGCGGCCTGGTACGAGGCGCAGCCACCCACGATCACGGGCAGGTCGAAGGCGCGGATGAACTTCTTCAGGTTGAGCGGCTCGACGGTCTTCGAGACATGCTCGGCCGACACGACGGTCCCCTGGATGACCAGCATGTCGAGCTCCCCCGCCAGGATCGCCGGCGCCAGGCCCGTGGTGCGCTGGGGGGTGACCGACGCGCACGACACCACGCCGGCCGACTTGATCTCGCGGATCCGCTCGGTGACAAGATCGGGATTGATGGGTTCGAGGTACATCTGTTGCATCCGGGCCGTGGCCTTGTCGTCGTCGAGCCTCGAGATCTCCTCGAGCAGGGGCTCGGGGTCCTCGTAGCGGGTCCACAACCCTTCGAGGTTGAGCACGGCCAGGCCCCCCAGGCGACCGATCTCGATGGCCGTCCTCGGGCTCACGACGCCGTCCATGGCGGCGGCCATGAGCGGCAGGTCGAAGCGGAAGGCGTCGATCTCCCACGAGATGTCGACGTCTTCGGGATCCCGCGTCCGGCGGCTGGGCACGATGGCGATGTCATCGAAGCCATAGGCACGGCGTCCCGATTTGTAGATGCCGATCTCGATCTCAGCCACCTGCCGCCTCCTGCACGTCGGTCGTCGCACCCGCCTTCCCCGTGGCGTTCCTCCACGATACCGTCCACCACCCTCGGCCCCGCGCCGCAATCGGCGTCGTGTCCCCGGCGCGCCGCGGTGGCCGGTGGCGCCCCGAACGGCCTGGTGGAACGGGTCTCGGTAGGCCTCAGACGTCGAGGACGAGGCGCAGCAGCTCGACGAGCATGCGAGCGGTGGCACCCCACACGGTGTCGTGGGGAAGCTCGAAGAACCACACCGGGAACGAACCGTCCTCGCCCGCGTCTACGACAGGCATGGGTCGGCCGGGCACGACCCAGCGCTCCTCGCGGAACACGTCGGCGGCGGCCAGCTCCGCGAGCGACACGTCGAAGACGTGTTCCACCTCGTGGGGATTGGCCACCAGGTGGGGCGGGCCCGGGAGCACGCCCACGACCGGCGTGATGCGGGCACTCGAGGAGAAGGTCACGAGCGGGGTGAGGTGCCCGACCACCTCCACCGTCGAGGTGTCCAACCCGACCTCTTCGGCCGCCTCGCGCAGGGCCCCCACCTCGGGGGTCTCCCCGGCGTCGAGCCGGCCCCCGGGGAAGCTCACCTCACCGGTGTGGGTGCGCAGGTGGGCGGCGCGCCGGGTGAGCACCACCCTGGCCTCGCCGTCGCGCTCGAAGAGCGGCACCAACACGGCGGAGGGAGCACCGGGGTCGGGAAAACCGTCGAACGTCACGCGCTCGGCCACCTCGAGCCCCCGGTGATGCGCCTCGACGGCGTCGCGCACGGCGGTGAGGCCGATCCGGCGCCGTCGTTGCGGGCTCAGGGACGCCCACGGGGCGGGAGCCCCGGCGTAGGCTCGGGCCGGACGCGAGATCACCTGGCGACCCGGGGGGGGAACACCTCGGGGGCCCGGTCGTCGGCCTCGGCGGATTCCTGCATCGACGAGCACGCTACCGGCGCCACCACGACGACGAACGGCCGGGCCCAGGGCCCGGCCGTTCGTGGGAGTTGGTACCCGCCGATGGGCGGGCCCGTCTCTGACTACATCATCCCCATGCCGCCCATGCCACCCATGCCGCCGCCCATGCCACCCATGGCCGCCGCTGCCGCGGCGGGGTCGGACTTCTCAGGCTTGTCGGCCACCACCGCTTCGGTGGTGAGCAGGAGGGCGGCCACCGACGCCGCGTTCTGCAGCGCAGAGCGGGTGACCTTGGCGGGATCGATGACGCCCGCCTTGACGAGGTCCTCGAAGTTCCCCGTCGCCGCGTTCAGGCCGATGGCCCCGGTCTCGCTCTCGACCTGGCGGACCACGACCGCTCCTTCGAGCCCCGCGTTGATGGCGATCCACTTGAGCGGCTCGTCAAGCGCGTGCGCCACGATGCGGGCACCGGTTGCCTCGTCGCCGTCGAGGCTCTTGGCGAGCTTCTCGACCGCGGCCCGGCTGCGGACGAGGGCGACGCCGCCCCCGGCTACGATGCCCTCTTCGATGGCGGCCCGGGTGGCCGACAGTGCGTCCTCGATCCGGTGCTTCTTCTCCTTGAGCTCCACCTCGGTGGCAGCGCCCACCCGCACCACGGCCACGCCTCCGGCCAGCTTGGCCAGCCGCTCCTCGAGCTTCTCGCGGTCCCAGTCCGAGTCGGTCTCCTCGATCTCACGCTTGATCTGCGCGATCCGGCCCTTCACCTCGTCCTCGGCCCCGGCACCGTCGACGATCGTGGTGTCGTCCTTGGTGGCGATCACGCGCCGGGCACTGCCCAGCAGGTCGATGGTGGCGTTCTCGAGTTTGAGCCCGATCTCCTCGGAGATGACCTGGGCGCCGGTGAGCACGGCCAGGTCCTGGAGCATGGCCTTGCGGCGATCACCGAACCCCGGTGCCTTCACGGCGAGCGACGTGAAGGTCCCCCGGATCTTGTTCACCACCAGGGTGGCGAGCGCCTCGCCCTCGACGTCCTCGGCGATGAGGAGAAGGGGCTTGCCCGTCTGCATGACCTTCTCGAGCACGGGCACGAGATCGTGCACGGCGCTGATCTTCTGGTTGGCGATCAGGATCACGGGATCGTCGAGGATCGCCTCCTGGCGCTCGGGATCGGTCACGAAGTACGGGGACAGGTACCCCTTGTCGAACTGCATGCCCTCGGTGAACTCGAGCTCGAGCCCGAAGGTGTTCGACTCCTCCACCGTGACGGTGCCGTCCTTGCCCACCTTGTCGATGGCTTCGGCCAAGACCTCGCCGATCGACGCGTCGGCGGCAGAGATCGATGCGACCTGCGCGATCTCGTGGCGGGAGTCGATCTCCTTGGCCTGCTTCTTGATGGCGCCGACCACGGCTTCGACCGCCTTCTCGATGCCGCGCTTCAGCGACATGGGGCTGGCCCCGGCGGCCACGTTGCGCAAGCCCTCGTGGATGAGCGCCTGGGCGAGCACCGTGGCGGTGGTGGTGCCGTCACCGGCGACGTCGTTGGTCTTGGTGGCGACCTCCTTCACCAGCTGTGCGCCCATGTTCTCGAACGGGTCCTCCAGCTCGACCTCACGGGCGATGGTGACCCCGTCGTTGGTGATGGTGGGGGCGCCGAACTTCTTGTCGATGACGACGTTGCGACCCTTCGGTCCCAGCGTCACCTTCACCGTGTCGGCGAGCTTGGCGACACCGGCTTCGAGGCCACGGCGCGCTGCTTCGTCGAACTTCAGCATCTTGGACATTGCCGCCCGCCCTTACTTCTTGCTGATCTTGGCGAGCACGTCACGGCTGGAGAGGATGAGGAGGTCCTCACCTTCGAAGGTGATCTCCGTGCCGCCGTACTTCGAGTAGACGACGGTGTCACCGGCGGCGACGTCGACGGGCACGAGCTCGCCGGTGTTCTCGGCACGACGGCCGGGACCGACCGCGATCACTTCGCCCTGCTGTGGCTTCTCTTTGGCGGTATCGGGGATCACGAGCCCGGAGGCGGTGGTCTCTTCAGATTCGCCGGGGCGGACAACGATCCGGTCCTCGAGGGGGTGGAGCTTCATGGCAGGTGAGCCTCCTGTAGGCACTTAGCACTCGAACCTTGCGAGTGCTAACGATAGCGGGCGCCAGGGCTCCGGGCAACCGGGCCCCCGCCGGGGCGGGGCGCCTCAGGCCAGCAGGGGCAGGCGGAGATTGGGGTCGGCGCCGGCATCGAGGGGGGTGGGGCCCAGGTGCTCGAGCTGCCACCAGCCCGCGGCGGCGATCATCGCCGCGTTGTCGGTGCACGTGGCCATGCTCGGGAGGTAGGCGGGGAGGCCGAGCTCGGCGCAGCCCTCGGCGATCGCCCGGCGCAGGACGCCGTTGGCGGCGACCCCTCCGGCCAGACAGATCCCCCGGGCCCCCACTGCCACCGCCGCCTGGAGCGCCTTGGCGACGAGCACGTCCACCACGGCTTGCTGGAACGACGCGGCGACATCGGGGTCCGAGGCCTCGGGTCGGGCCCGCACGGCGCGCACGACCGCCGTCTTGAGCCCGCTGAACGAAAAGTCGAGCCCGTCGCCGAGCAGGGGGCGTGGGAAGGCGAAGGCGGCCCGGTCCCCCGCCGACCCCGCCCGCTCGATGGCCGGCCCGCCCGGGTACCCGAGACCCAGGAACCGAGCCACCTTGTCGAAGGCCTCCCCGGCGGCGTCGTCGAGGGTCTGGCCCAGGAGCCGGTAGCGGCCCGGGCCCTCCATCGAGACGAGGAGGGTATGGCCGCCCGACACCAGGAGCACCGCCACGGGCCATTCGATGCCGGGATGATCGAGGAGCGCAGCGAAGAGATGGCCCTCGAGGTGGTTGACGCCCGCGAAGGGCACACCCCATGCCAGCGACAGCGCCTTGGCCTCGCTCACGCCCACGAGCAGCGAGCCGATCAGACCGGGGCCGATGGTCGCCGCCACGGCGCGCAGGTCCTTGCCTCCCACCGCGGCGCGCCCGAGCGCTTCGCCGATGACCGGGGTCAGGAGCTCGAGATGGGCCCGGCCCGCGAGCTCGGGCACGACCCCTCCGTAGAGGGCGTGCAGGTCGACCTGGCTCGACACCACCGACGACAACACCTCGGTCCCGGACCGCACCACGGCGGCGGCGGTGTCGTCGCACGACGTCTCGATGCCGAGCACGAGCGCACCGGCGTCGGTCATGTCCCGTCCCCCAGGTGGGCGTGGATGTCCGCCAGGCGTTGCGCATAGTCGGGGCTGTCGATGTCGCGCGCCCACATGACGATGGCATCCTCACCCGTCTCGGGGTAGTAGTTGCGCCGGACCCCGACGGGCGCGAAGCCGAAGCGCTGGTACAGCATCTGCGCCGACGAGTTCGACTCCCTCACCTCGAGCGTGAGATGACGCACGCCGAGCCGGGGGGCGGCACGCGCCTGGTCGAGCAGCAGCACCGTACCGATGCCGCGACGGTGCCAGGCCGGGTCCACGGTGAGCGTGGTGATGTGGCCGTCCTCCGCCACCACCATGAGGCCGCTGTAGCCGACCACGAGGGGCCCGATGGTGGCCACGGTGTAGCGCCGCGACCGCCGCTGGGCGAGCTCGGACAGAAAGACCGTCGACGACCACGGCCGCGGGTAATTGGCCTCTTCGATCTGGACCACGTTGCGCAAGTGGCGCCGGCGCAGCGGCACGATCCGGACCGCTCCCACGACGCGTTCGGGCATCGCCTCGGGCGCGTCGTCGGGAGGGACGGGCCCCTCGTCCCACGCCGGGGGCACTCAGCCCTCCACACCGGCGCGCCGCGCCCGCGTTTCCCACTTGATGCGGGTGTCGGCATCGCGCAGGTACCGGGGCAGCACGGTGCTCGCATCGGCGGGCGCGCCCGCGGCGGACCGAGCGAGCACCACGGTGGCCAGCACCCCCGGGGGAGGGAAGTCGAGGGCTTCACCGCAGAACAGCGCGCCGGGCACGGCGCTCAGTATCGCCCGGTAGCGGCGCGCCCCGTTCCCCGCCATCACGAGGGGCTCGCCGAGATCGGCGAGCTCGGCGGCGAGCGCCTCGGGAGTCCTGCGAACCTCGGTCTGTTCCCACGAGAGGTCGGCGACGGTCGTCCGGAGGCGGGCCGCGAAGACCTCACCACGTCGGGCGTCGACGACGGGGACCACGAGCGTGCCCGGGGCGACGCCCGACGCCCCCACGGCGTGAGCCAGGACGTCGAGGCTGCCCACGGCGACGAGAGGCCGCTCCAGCGCGAACGCCAACGCCTTGGCCGTTCCCACCCCGACGCGCAGGCCGGTGAAGAGCCCGGGGCCCACGTCGACACCGACGACGTCGAGGGAGGACAGGGCGACGTCGGCTCTCCGGCACGCGAACTCGATAGCGGGAGCGATCGATTCGGCATGGTGACGACCGCGCGACACGGTGACGGTGGCGAGCACACCGGCCTCGTCGGCCAGCGCCACCCCAGCCAGCTCGGTGGAGGACTCCACGGCGAGCACCATCACGGCGTCGCCCACCCCGAAAGGAGGCGCCCGAGCTCGTCGCGCCGGGGACCCGACGATCGGGGGACGCTGATAATCACGGACCGCTCGTCCTCGCCCGCCCCTTCGGCGAGGCGCACCGAGATGGCGTCGACCCCGAGCACGGGGTCGGCCACATCACCCCATTCCACGACGGCAACGGCATCGTCCTCCACCATCTCCGCGATGGCGAGGTCAGCGACCTCGGCCAGGTTTTCCAGGCGGTAGAGATCGGCGTGCAAGAAGGTCCGCACCCCCGCGGTGCCGGGACGACCGAGCCCGGGGACCGGCTCGTCGGGCGTGGGGCACGGATAGGACCGGACGAGCGTGAACGTCGGGCTCGTCACGTGATCGGCGACCCCGAGGCCCGCCCCGATCCCCTGGGCCAGCGTGGTCTTGCCGGCGCCGAGGTCGCCGGCCAGGATCACCACGTCCCCGGGGCGTAGGCCTTTGGCCAGAGCCGCACCGAGCGCACGGGTGTCGTCGGCCGATCCGGTCCGCAACCGCACCGGAGCGGGGGCCCCGGCGGCCCGGCTCACGGTCGATCGGCGGGCAGGAGCAGCTTGGCCCGGACGAAATCGGCGCGCATCTCCGCCACCACCTCGGCACCGCCGCGCAACCCGGCGGCGGGGTGGTACGTCGGGACGAGCTGTCCGCCTCGGAAGGGATAGGCGCGCCCGCGCAGGCGGCGGATGCCTTCGTTGGTGTCGAGAAGCAGTCGGGTGGCGAAGTTGCCCAGCGTGACCACGACTCGGGGGGAGATCAGCTCGATCTGGGCCTCGAGGTAGGGACGGCACGAGGCGATCTCGTCGGGGAGCGGGTCGCGGTTCCCCGGGGGGCGACATTTCACCACGTTGGCGATGTAGCACTGGCTCCGTTCGAGACCGATCTCCTGGCGCAGGAGCTTGTCGAGCAGCTTGCCCGACCGGCCCACGAAGGGCTCCCCGGCCAGATCCTCGTCGCGCCCGGGCCCTTCCCCGACGAACATGAGCGAGGCGTCGGGGTCGCCGACGCCGAACACCACCTGGGTCCGGCCCGCCGCCAGCGCGCAGCGCGTGCAGCCCAGGGCCTCGGTCTCGAGCTCGGCCAAGGTGCCCACCGGCCGCATGGTATCGCCGGGGGCGGACGGGGCCGCCCGGCGCCGTCACCCGATCTTGACAGCGAACTCCTCGACCAGTCGGGTGAACTCGCGGCGACGCTCGATCATGGGCATGTGCCCGCACCGGGGAAGCTCGACCAGCTCCGAATGGGGCAGTGCCGCCGCGGTGCGAAGCGCATGGCGGGGAGGCGTGAGGCGATCGTTGGAACCGACGACGACGAGCACGGGGAGATCGAGGGTCCCGAGCCATGCCGACAGGTCGAACAGCGCCAGGGCGGGCAGCAGTTCAGCGACGGTGCTCGGCGACGTCGCCAGGTGGAGCCCCTCGACGAAACGGACCTGGGCCGGGGGTGCCTCAGCCCCGAACCCGACACGGGTGAGCCACCACCGCACGTCCTGCGACGCGACGGTCCGCACCCCCCACCGGTCCGCCAGTCCCATGGCGCGGGCCGAGACCGGGCCGGCCAGGCGGGCCATGCCCCCGAAGCCGGGCACCCGCGCGAAGGGGCCCCCCGTCGTCGACACCAGCGCCATGCCCGCCACCTGCCGGTGCAGGACGTCGGCAGGGTTGTCGTGGGCGAACTGCAGGGCCACCATCCCACCCATGGAGTGTCCCACCACGATGGCGCGTTCGACCTCGAGTGCCTCGAGCACGCTGTGCACGTCCATGGCCATGCGGCGCACGGCCGGAGAGCCCTGTTGGGATTGCGCCATGCGGACCTCGGCGCGCAGCTCGTCCACCACGCCGGGGGTGTCGACCATGGTGAACCCCGCGTCTCCGGGCACCGACGAGCCGTGGCCCCGTAGATCCGGTGCGATGACACGGTGGTGCACGGCGAGGTCGCGCAGTTGGTGCGCCCACAGGGCGCTGCTCAACATGAACCCGTGGAGCAACACCACCGGTGGGCCCTCGCCGCGCTCGATGACGTGGAGCCGGGCGCCGTCGTCGGCATCGACGACATGGTGCGTGCAGTCGTCGGGAACGGTGAGACCCTCCGCAGCGATGTCGTCGGGAGTCGATCTGGTCCGGGCCACGAACCGGTGCTGCGCCGCCCACCCCGCGGCCAGCGCCGCGCCCGTGCCGGCGGCCACGCCCTGGACGACCCGGCTCCGGTAGAGCGGTCGCTTGTCACTCACCGGTGTTCCTCCCCGTCGACGACCACACGCGGCACCCGGGGCCCTATGCCGCAGAACACCTCGTGGGCGATGGTGCCGAGCACCGCGGCCCAGTCCGCGGCCGTGATCGACCCACCCCCTTGCTCTCCGATGAGCACCACGTCGTCTCCCACCGCCACGTCTTCCTCGGGGCCGCAGTCCACCACGATCTGGTCCATCGTGACCATCCCGGCCAGTTGTCGACGCCGCCCCCCGATGAGAACGGCACCGCCTTCGGTGAAATAGCGCCGGGGCACGCCGTCGGCGTAGCCGAGCGGAACGGTGGCCACCGTCGTGGGGGCTACGAGGCCGTAGAGGCGGCCGTAGGAGGGTCGTTCGTCGGCATCGAGCCGGCGTACGAGCGTCACCTTGGCACGCCAGGACAACACCGGGCGCAGCCCAGCGGCCCCGGTGTCGACCATCACCTCCGCCAAGACGGCGTCGAGGACCGGGAACGGGGATACCCCGTACAACGCGATGCCGCACCGGACCATGTCGAGTCGTGATGCGGCGTACGCCACCGCGCCGGCCGAATTGGCGGCGTGGAGCATCGGTGGCGGATACCCGGCCCGTGCCAGGAGGTCCCGTGATGTTTCGAGGAGTCGGATCTGCGCCTCGGTGAAGGACCGGTCCTCGCTCGCGACCCCGTCGGCCACCGGGAAGTGCGTCCACAGAGCGGCGAAACGAAGGAACGGCTCCGCCGCCACCTCCGTCACGATCTCGAGCAGCTCGTCGGGCGCCGCGCCCACGCGGTGCATTCCGGTGTCGACCTTCACATGGACATCGGTGACGACGCCGGCGCGCGCTGCGGCCTCTCCCGCAGCCCGGACCCCGCGGCGCGAATAGAGCGTCAGCGTGAGGCCGCGCCCGACGACGTCCGCCATCGCCTCGGCGGGGGGTTCCGACAGCACCAGCACGGGCGCGTCGATGCCGGCTTCGAGCAGGGCCACGCCTTCTTCGGGAGTCGCCACCGCCAACCAGGTCGCGCCCCCTTCGAGCGCGGCCCGGGCGACGGGGAGCGCCCCATGTCCGTACCCGTCGGCTTTGACCACGGCGCACAGGGCGGCTGGCGCCGCGACCCGGTGCAGCAGGGAGGCATTGTGGCGCACCGCGGCGAGGTCGATCTCGGCCCACACTGGGCGCGACCCCACCGGCGTCGTCCTCATCCCGGCGGTGTCTCGGACCTCGGCACGGCTCATCGACGGACCTCTGACAGCCATCGGCCCAGCAGCTCGGCGAGGTCGCCCGCCACGAGTCCCTCGGCAGGGCCGAGGTCGGCAGCCCGGCCGTGGACGTGGGCGGCCAGCGCCGCGGCGAGGTGCGGCTCCACACCCCGGGCGACGAACGCCCCGATCGCCCCCGACAGCACGTCGCCGGTCCCGGCCGTGGCCAGCCGGGGTGAACCGGCGGTGGCCAACAACACCTGGCCGCCGGGCTCGACCACCACCGTCGTCGGCCCTTTCAGCAAGACGATCGCACCACAGCGCCGCGCCAGGCTTCCGGCGGTGGCGATCCGGTCGGCTCCCGGTGGTGCACCGGCCAGGCGGGCGAACTCCCCCTCGTGGGGGGTGAGGACCGTCGCCGAGCCGGGGCGGGCGCGCACCACGGCGCCGATCTCGTCGCCTGTGCCCAGTGCGTACAGGCCGTCGGCGTCCACCACCGTGGGGATGGTGGCCCGGGCGACGACGTCGCGCACATCGGCAACCGTCGTGTCGGCTCGACCGAGCCCGGGCCCGACGACCAGGGCCCGGCACCGCTCGGACATGCGAAGCGCGTCCGAGGACCATCCGCGTAGCGGGAGCGACGCGCCGACGGCCTCGCTCACGGGGAGGTCCGAGGGATCTCCCCCCGGGATGCCGAGTCGGACCATGCCGGCGCCGGCGCGATAGGCGGCGCGGGTGCACAGTCCCGCCGCGCCCGTCATGCCCGGCGATCCCGCCACGACGGCCACCGCGGAGCGCCACTTGTGCGCATCACGGGGACGCGGCGTGAGCAGTCGGTCCACGTCAGCGTCCTCGACGACCCACATGGCCGCCCCGCTCACGTCGAGGCCGATGTCCGCCACCACCACGTGACCGGACAGCAGAGTGCCGTCACCTTGGACGAGGCCGGTCTTGAGCGCCGCGAACGTGACCGTCACATCGGCGCGCAGGGGCTCGCCGCACGCTTCGCCGGTATCACCGTCCACACCCGAAGGAATGTCGACGGCGAGCACGGGCACACCGGCAGGCACGGCGGGAGCCCGGTAGGTTCCCCGGAAACCCGTGCCGTAGGCGGCGTCGATCACGAGGTCGACGGTCCCGGTCGGTCCGATGCGCTCGGGGGCGTCATGGGCGTCGACGACCCGGACGCGGGCGCCGCGCCGACGGAGCCGGGCCGCCGCCACCTTTCCGTCCGCGCCGTTGTTGCCCTTTCCGGCCACCACCACGATGTGGCGGCCGTAGGTGCCCCCGAGCATGCGCACCGCCCATGTCGCCACGGCCGTCCCGGCCCGCTCGACCAGCGTTTGCTCGGAGACCTCCTTGAGCGCCTTGGCGTCGACGGCGCGCATCTCGTCGACACGCAGCACGGGCCTCATGGCTCGGGTCTCATGGCACGGGCCTGTCATGCAGTGGCACGGGGCCCTCGGCGACCACGGTGGCGACGGCGACGGTATCGGTGTGGGTCAGCGACACGTGCCAGCGCCGTACCCCCCGACCGACGCTCAACGCCTCGGCCCGACCCGACAGCACCAGGCCGGGTGCCCCGTCGTCGCTACGGGTCACCTCCACGTCCCGGAAGCCGGCCGCCCCGACACCCACGCCGAGTGCCTTGAGCACCGCCTCCTTGGCGGCGAAGCGCACGGCCAGGCGGGGCCCGGGATCGCGGCTCCGCTCGGCATAGGCGCGCTCGGTGTCGGTGAAGAGGCGGTGCACGATACCGGGACGACGCGCCACGACCCGACGGAAACGCACGACGTCGACGACGTCGACGCCGATGCCGGCGACACTCCCCACGCCGAGGTCGCCGCGAGGTGGGATCACTCCACCGTGACGGTCTTGGCCAGGTTGCGGGGCCGGTCGACGTTATGACCGCGCAACCGGGCGATGTGGTACGCGAAGAGCTGGAGGGGCACGACGTCGAGCACGGGCGCGAAGAGCGGATGGGTCTCGGGGACCCACAGGACCTCGTCGGCCTGCGCGGCGGTGTCCTCGTCACCCTCGTTGGCGACCAGCACGACCGTGGCACCGCGAGCGCGCACCTCGGCGATGTTGCCCATCATCTTGTCCCACAGGTGCGTGCGGGTGGCCACGCCGACGACGACGGTGCCGGGCTCGATCAGGGCGATGGGGCCGTGTTTGAGCTCGCCCGCCGGGTAGCCCTCGGCCCGCACGTAGGAGATCTCCTTGAGCTTCAACGCACCTTCGAGCGCGACGGGGAACCCGACGTGGCGCCCCAGGAAGAAGAAGTCACGGGTGTCGATGAACTTGCCCGCGACCGCGGCCACCTCGGCGTCGCGCTCGTCCGACAGCGACCGCTGGACGAGCTCGGGCAGCTTGGCCAGGTCGGCGAACAAGACGCGCGCGTCGGCGGGCTCGACGAGTCCGCGCAGCTGGGCCAGGTACAGCGCCAGCAGCTCGAGCGCCACCACCTGGGTCAGGTGCGTCTTGGTGGCCGCTACGCCCACCTCGGGGCCGGCGCGTGTGTAGAGGACGCCATCGGCCTCACGCGCCATGGACGAGTCCACCACGTTGGAGATGACCATGATCTTGGCGTCCCACTGCCGGGCCTCGCGCATGGCCTGGAGGGTGTCGATGGTCTCCCCCGACTGGCTGACCCCCACGACCAGGGTGCGTTCGTCGAGGACCGGATCGCGGTACCGGAACTCCGACGCGATGTCGATCTCGGTGGGCAGTCGGGCCAAGCGTTCGATGGCGTACTTCGCCACCATGCCGGCGTGGTAACTCGAACCGCACGCCACCACGAACACCTTGTCGACCTGGCGCAGCTCGTCGTCGGTGATGCGGAACTCGTCGAGCTCCACCGTGCCGTCGGGCAGGAGCCGCCCGAGGAGGGTGTCGGCGATGGCGCGGGGCTGCTCGTGGATCTCTTTGCCCATGAAGTCGGGGTAGCCGCCCTTCTCGGCGGCTTCGAGATCCCATTCGACGTGGAGCTCTTTGGGTTCGACCTCCTTGCCCTGCAGGGTGGTGACGCGCATCGAACCGGGACGGAGCACGACGACCTGATCGTCATCGAGGACCCAGAACCGTCGCGTGCGACCGAGCAGAGCCGGGATGTCCGAGGCGAGCAGGCCCTCGCCCGACTCGCCGTCGCCCATGCCGATGATCAGCGGTGAGACCCGGCGCCCCGCCACAATGGTGCCGGGCTCGCCGGCACACATGACCGCCAGGGCGAACGCGCCCCGCACCTCGCGCAACGTGGCCCGCAGGGCGTCGGCGAGCGACGCCCCGCCCGAGAGCTCGCGCTCGACCAGGTGGGCGATGACCTCGGTGTCGGTGTCGGACACGAAGGTGTGTCCCTCGACGCGCAGCTGCTCGGCCAGCTCCCGCCAGTTCTCGATGATGCCGTTGTGCACGACGGCGACGTTCCCGGTGCAGTCGAGGATGGGATGGGCATTGGCCTCGGTGGGATGTCCGTGCGTCGCCCACCGGGTGTGGCCGATCCCCGCCGCCACCGCACCCGGGCCTTCCTCGACGACCTTGCGGAGGTCACCGAGTGAACACGTCCCGGTGGCCGCCCGGGCCCGCCACAGGACCCCCTCGGACTGCAGGGCCACGCCTGCCGAGTCGTAGCCGCGGTATTCGAGGCGTTCGAGGCCCTGGAGCAGGACACCCAGGACCTCGCCACCGCCGGTGGCTCCGATGATGCCGCACATGGGTTCCCAGGCTACGGGGTCGCCGGGCTCGGGCGGGTACGGCGCGGCACGGCGTGGCCCGGCGTGACCGCTCCCGTTGCCCAGGTCTCCTGCCCAGGTCCCCCTACTCGGGGGACGAAGACGCCACGAGCGTCTTCTCCACGACCGCACACAGGCGCCGTGCCGCGGCGTGGGCCGCCTCCTCGTCCTCGGCCTCCACCATGACCCGGACGAGGGGCTCGGTGCCGCTGGCCCGGAGCAGGACGCGACCGCGGCCGGCGAGCTCGATCTCCACGGCCGCGACCTCGGCCTGGACCGCAGGGGCGGCGACGGTCTGGTCGGGTTGGGGCGCCGCCACGTTGAGCAGCACCTGGGGAAGCCGTTGCATGGAGTGGTGCGCCAACTCCGCCAGTGGCGCGCCCGACCGCTTGACGAGGTCGAGCAGCAGCACACCGGTGAGCACCCCGTCGCCCGTCGTCGCCAGTTCGGGGAACACGATGTGGCCCGACTGCTCGCCGCCCAGGCTCAGCCCCTCGGCGTTGAGCGCCTCGAGCACGTACCGGTCGCCGACCTGTGTCTCTCGCACCGCGATGCCGCGCTCGGCCATGGCCAGGCGGAAGCCGAGGTTGGTCATGACCGTGACGACGACGGTGTTCCCGGCCAGCTTGCCCCGGCCGGCCAGGTCGGTGGCGAACAACGACACGAGCTCGTCCCCCGTCGTGAGCGCCCCCGTATGGTCCACGGCCAGCAGTCGGTCGGCGTCTCCGTCGAGCGCGAGGCCGAGGTGGGCGCCCCTGGAGAGGACTTCGGCCGCCAGCGATTCGGGGTGTGTCGAACCGCAGCCGTCGTTGATGTTGGCGCCGTCGGGTTCGTGGGCGATGGCGTGCACATCCGCGCCCAGTCGCATCAGGACCTCGGGTGCCACCGTGGAGGCGGCGCCGTTGGCGCAGTCGACGACGACCCGCAAGCCGGTGAGGTCACGCCCTTCGAGCACGGCGACGAGATGGTCGACGTAGCCGTGGCGCGCCTCGGGCTCCTGCGACAGCTCCCCGACCCCGTAGCCGACAGGGGAGCGCGACGGTGGGCCCCCCGATGCGAGCACCCGGACGAGCTCGTCCTCGATGGCAGCCTCGGTGGGATCGGGCAGCTTGACCCCGCCGGCGGCGAAGAGCTTGATGCCGTTGTCGGCAAAAGGGTTGTGCGACGCCGAGACGACCGCGGCCGGGTACCCGCGCTGCGCCGACAACCACGCCACCCCGGGAGTGGGCAGCACGCCCACGTCGACGACGTCGGCTCCTTCGCTCGCCATCCCCGCCGACAGCGCCGCCTGGAGCAAGGGGCCCGAGCGTCTGGTGTCGCGTCCCACCAGGAAACAGCGGGCGGGCAGGGCCCGGGCCGCGGCGCGCCCCAGGGCCATGACCAGCTCGGCACCCAACTCTGCGTTGGCGACTCCGCGGATACCGTCCGTGCCGAACCGCAGCCCCACGACCGGCTACCGCTTGGAGTACTGAGGTGCCTTGCGGGCCTTCTTGAGGCCGTACTTCTTGCTCTCCTTCTCGCGGGCGTCGCGAGTGAGGAGGCCGGCCTTCTTGAGGATGGCACGCAGTTCGGGATTGAGCTCGACGAGCGAACGCGAGATCCCGAGGCGCATGGCACCGGCCTGTCCCGACACACCACCGCCGGCGATGGTGGCGTCGATGTCATAGCCCTCGGCCAGGTTGGTGACCCGCAGCGGCTCGGTCACGACCATGCGATGCGTGGCGGAGCTGAAGTAGTCGTCGAAGGCCCGACGGTTGATGGTGATCTTGCCCTGGCCCGGTCGGATCCTGACGCGGGCCACCGCTCCCTTGCGCCTGCCGGTGTTCTGGCACAGCGGTGTGCCGAGCTTGACCTTTGTCGTCACGTTCTTGATTCCTGTCTCTCGGACTCCGGGGGCACGGCGCCGACCCTGCGGATCATGACGGTGCCCGGGCGCCGGGCACGTCGAGGGGCTCCGGCTGCTGGGCCTGGTGCGGATGCTCGGGCCCGGCGTACACCTTCAACTTGAGCAGCTGTTGGCGACCGAGGCGGGTGCGGGGCAGCATGCCCCGGACCGCCCGGCGCACGACCTCTTCGGGTCGCTCCGACAGCAGGTCTCCGTACTTCTTCTTGGTGAGCCCACCGGGATACCCGCTGTGGTGGTAGACGAACTTCTTCTCCGACTTGTCCGAGGTGAGCACGACCTTTGCGGCGTTCACGACGACGATGTGGTCACCGGTGTCGATGTGGGGGGCGAAGATCGGCTTGTGCTTGCCGCGCAGGCGCGAGGCCACCTCGGTGGCCAGTCGTCCCAGCACCATGCCCTCGGCGTCGATGACGTGCCAGGACCGGGTGATGTCGTCAGCTTTAGGCGAAAACGTGCGCACGCAGAATCCTCGTCTTGTGTCCCGGGCCACGACAGGCGTCACGGCACCTCCCGGCTCGGGTGCCGGCCGCCGGGCCACCCGTGCAAACGGGCAACTCCTGCACGAAGCCAGCGGACAACGTTAGGCGCTGGAGGTGCCCCGGGCAAACGGCCAGGGGTGCCCGTCGGCCGCGCCACCCGAGCATCATCGGTCGTAGTCCACGCCGACCAGGCACAACCCGTGGGGCGGGGCGATGACGCCACCCACCCGGGACCGGTCGCCGCTCTGGAGCAGCCAGTTGACATCCGAAATGCGCCGGCGCCCCCGACCCACCTCGACCAGCGTGCCCACCACCGAACGCACCATCTGGTGGCAGAACGACGTGGCTTCGATGTCGAAGCGGAGCAGCCGGGCCTCGGGGCCGAACTCACCGGAACGGAGCGGGACCTCGCCGAAACGGGCGTCGAGCACCCGCCGGCGGATGGGTGTGCCCGCCTCGGTCCCGGGCACGCGTCGGCAGAAGGCCCGGAAGTCGTGCTCTCCCAACAGGGCATCGGCGGCGCTCGCCATAGCCCGGAGGTCGAGCGGACCGGGCACGTGCCACGACAGCGGCGCCAGCAGGGGATCCCCGGTCGGGTCCTCGAGGATCAGGTACCGGTAGCGGCGGGCCCGGGCCGAACGGCGGGCGTCGAACCCGGGCGGGGCCACCTCGACCGACCGCACCACGACGGCGGGCTTGAGGAGGGTGTTCACCGAACGCAGAAGTCGGCTGGGGTCAGCGTCCTCACGCACGTCGACGTGGACCACCTGGCCCCGGGCGTGCACCCCGGCATCGGTGCGACCGGCGCACACGAGTTCGACCCGGTGGCCGACGACGACGGCGATGGCGTCGCCGAGGGCCCCCGCAACCGTGCGCTGGCCCGGCTGGGCCGCGAAGCCGCGGAATCCGGCACCGTCGTAGGAGATCGTCAACCGCAGGCGCGTCGTCGTGGCGGGGATGTCGTCTCGGGGCCGGGCCTGCTCGGTCGGGACGGGTCCGGGCTCTCGCCCGGTGGGCTCAGGCCCGGTGGGAGCCGGCGACCGCGGTCCGACCATCGTCGACCCCCCCTCGGCGGCCACCCCGGGACGGCCGTGAGGTCGGGGTCGAACAGGGTCAAACCAGTTCGATGCGCGCCATGGGCGCGCTGTCGCCCTGACGCGGGCCCAGCTTCAGGATCCGGGTGTACCCGCCGGGCCGGTCCTCGTAGCGCGGGGCGATCTCCGCGAACAGCTTGTGCGCCATGTCCTTGTCCCGGATCAGGGCGACCACGTTGCGGTGACGGTGGATCCCTCCCTTCACCGCGGCGGTGATGCACTTCTCCGCCACCGGGCGCAGCGCCTTGGCCTTGGCCTCGGTGGTCACGAGCGACTCCGCGGCGATGAGCGACGCCACCAGGTTGCCGAGCATGGCCTTCTCGTGGGCGGCGTCACCACCCATTCGCCGTCCCCTTCGGGGTGTGCCACGCATGGCCGGCTCAGTCCTTGATGCGGAGCGCCAGGCCCCGCTCGTCGAGACGCTGGATCACCTCGTCGAGGGACTTCTGACCGAAGTTGGTGATGGCCAGGAGGTCGTCGGCGGTCCGCTCCACGAGCTCGCCGATGGTGTTGACCTGGGCGCGCTTGAGGCAGTTGCGGGGCCGCTCGGAGAGGTCGAGGTCCTCGATGGCGAGGTCGAGGTCGGGCGAGCCGCTGGTGGAGGTTCCGACCTCGCCCAGCTCGAGGCCCTGGGGCTCGTCCTCGAGGTCGGCGACGAGGCCCACGAGCGAGCGCAGGGTGTCTCCGGCCGAGGCGAGCGCCTCGCGTGGGGTGAGCGACCCGTCGGTCTCGATGTCGATGACGAGGCGGTCGAAGTCGGTCGACTGCTCGACCCGGACGGGCTCGACGGAGAAGGCCACCCGCCGCACCGGCGAGAAGATCGAGTCGACCGGGATGACGCCGATGGTGGTGGAGCGCTTGTTGCGTTCCGCCGAGGCATACCCACGACCCCGCTCCACCGTGACGTCGATGGCCAGGCGGCCCTTGCCGTTGAGCGTGGCGATGTGGAGATCCGGGTTGAGAACTTCGACGTCGGCGGTGAGCTGCAGGTCGCCGGCGGTGACGTCCCCCGGGCCACGCTTGTCGCAGCGCAGCGTGACGCCCTCGTCGGCATGGACCCGCAGGACGATGTCCTTCAGGTTCAAGATGATGTCGGTGACATCCTCTTTGACGCCGGGAAGCGTCGTGAACTCGTGGAGGGCGTCGTCGAACCGGACCTGGGTCACCGCCGCGCCGGGGATGGACGACAACAGGGTCCGGCGGATCGAGTTTCCGAGCGTGTGGCCGAAGCCGGGCTCGAGAGGGCTGACGGCGAACCGCTGGCGGTTGGCCTCTTCCTCGCCGATGGCCTCGACGGTGGGGCGCTGGATGATGAGCATGGGACTGGCTCCTGGGGTGTCGTGGGGGGCTGAGTGACTGGGGCTCGGAGGGGTGGGACTCGGCGCTACTTGGAGTAGAGCTCGACGATGAGCGATTCGCGCACGGGCTCGTCGATGTGCTCACGCTCGGGAAGCGTCGTGACGCGTACCTGGGTGCGGGCCTCGCCGGATTCCAACCACAGGGGAAGGGGGCGGTCGAGGGTATCGAGGTTGCGCCGTACGAAGTAGAGCTCTCGTGACGACGGCTTGAGCGAGACGACGTCATCCTGGCGCACCCGGTAGCTCGGGATCGTGACCCGCTTCCCGTTGACCAGGATGTGCCCGTGTCGGACCAGCTGGCGCGCCTGGGCCCGGCTCGCACCCCACGTGGCCCGGAAGGTCACGTTGTCCAGGCGCAGCTCCAGGAGGCGCAGCAGGTTCTCACCGGTGATCCCCGGCTGACGGCTGGCCTCGGCGTAGAGGTTGCGGAACTGCTTCTCGAGCAGCCCGTAGATGCGGCGGGCCTTCTGCTTCTCCCGCAGCTGCGCCAGGTACTCCGAGCCCTGGCGCATCCGGTCACGACCGTGCTCACCGGGAGGGTAGGCGCGGCTGTGCCGGTCGGTGACGGCTTCGCTGACAGGGCACTTGAGCGAGTAGCAACGCTCGCCCTTCAGGAACAATTTGGTCCGTTCACGCCGACACAAGCGGCAGACGGGACCCGTGTAACGCGCCATTGCGGTGGTGCTCCTTCCGTTCCCGCTAGACCCGGCGCCGCTTCTTGGGGCGGCAGCCGTTGTGCGGGATGGGGGTGACGTCTTTGATGCCGGCGACCTCGATGCCGACGGCTGCGAGCGAGCGGATGGCGGTCTCCCGGCCCGACCCGGGACCACGCACCAGCACGTCCACCTTGCGGACCCCGTGCTCCATCGCCCGTCGGGCCGCCTGTTCGGCAGCGAGCTGGGCGGCGAAGGGCGTGGACTTCCGTGATCCCTTGAAGCCGACGTTGCCGGCCGAGGCCCAGGCGAGGACGTTCCCCTCGTGGTCCGAGATCGAGATGATGGTGTTGTTGAACGAGCTCTTGATGTGCGCCACCCCGTACGCGATGTTCTTGCGCTCGCGCTTGCGGGGTCGGCGGACGGCGGCCGCTTTGGTCGTGGACTTGGATGCCTTGGATGCCTTGGCTGTCTTTGCCATCAGTGCTTCCGAACCTTCTTCTTGCCGGCGACGGTCTTCTTGGGGCCCTTGCGGGTACGGGCGTTGGTATGGGTCCGCTGGCCGTGGACGGGCAGGCCCTTGCGGTGGCGGATGCCCTGGTAGCAGCCGATCTCCATCTTGCGCTTGATGTCCTGGGCGATGTCCCGGCGGAGATCACCCTCGACCTTGAAGTTGGCATCGATGTAGTTGCGGAGGCGGACGACTTCGTCGTCGGTGAGGTCGCGCACCCGGGTGTCGGCGTTGAGGTCGGTCCCGGCAATTGTCTGCTGCGCTCGGGTCCGGCCGATGCCGAAGATGTAGGTGAGGGAGATCTCCAACCGCTTCTCGCGGGGGATGTCCACACCAGAGATCCGTGCCACTTGTGTTGCCGCTCCTCTCGTCCTGGTCAGTCGCTCAGCCGGCGCTCAGCCCTGGCGCTGCTTGTGCCGAGGGTTGTCGCAAATCACCATCACCCGGCCGTTGCGGCGGATGACCTTGCACTTCTCGCAAATCGCCTTGACACTCGGTCGAACTTTCATCGCTGTCTTCCCTGCCTCGAACCGTGGCCTCCCGGGCCCGTCCTCGCGGTACCGGCTGTGCCTACTACTTGTACCGGTATGTGATCCGCCCGCGACTCAAGTCGTAGGGGGTGATCTCGACCTGCACCCGGTCGCCGGGGAGGATCCGGATCCGGTGCATGCGCATCTTTCCCGAGCTGTGCGCCAGCACCTTGTGGCCGTTCTCGAGCTCGACACGGAACATGGCGTTCGGGAGCGGCTCGACGACCGTCCCCTCGAGCACGATCGCATCCTCTTTGGGCTTGGGCAGGTGACTCCTCCTCGTACTTGTCGAATGGCACGCCGCGCACCGGGACACCATTGGCCGGAAACGACGCCCGACCGGACCCGAGGACCCGTAGCTGCGACGGTGTTTCGGCCCACCGCCAACCGAGCCTGAGGGGGGGCCTCTGCTCGGCGAGCCGACCTACCAGCATAGCGTCCTCACGGGATTGCGGCCAGGGCGTCCTGGCTGCCCAGGGCCGTAGAGCCACCGGCCCCGAGGGGACGGACCGCTCAGGGGAGGGTGAGGACCTCGGGCCCGTCGTCGGTCACGGCGATGGTGTGCTCGAAATGGGCCGAGAGCTTCCCGTCGGCGGTCACCACGCTCCACCCGTCCTCGAGGACACGGGTGGCGGGGCCCCCGGCGTTGACCATGGGCTCCACCGCGAACACCATCCCGGACTTGAGCATGGGCCCGCCCTGGCCGGGCCAGTAGTTGGGCACCTGGGGCTCCTCGTGCATGGCCGTCCCGATGGCGTGACCGACGTACTCCCTGACGACGGAGAACCCGGCCCCCTCGGCCACGTCCTGGACGGCCCTGCCCACCTCGTGGAGGCGGTTCCCGCTGCGTAACTGCTCGATCCCGGCCCAGAGGCTGCGTTCGGTGGTCTCGATCAGGCGGGCCGCCTCGGCCGAGACCTCTCCGATGGCCATGGTGAAGGCGGCGTCGCCGTGATACCCCTCGATGATGGCGCCGCAGTCGATGGAGAGGATGTCGCCCTCCTCGAGGGTGTAGGCCCCCGGGATGCCGTGGACGATCATGTCGTTGGGCGACGTGCAGATCACCGCCGGGTACCCCCGGTAGTGCAGGAAGTTGGACTTGGCCCCGCGTCGGTCGAGGACGTCGCGGGCCACGGCGTCGAGCTCGGCGGTGGTCACACCCGGCTTGGCCGCCTCCCGCGTGGCTTCGTGCATCTCCGCCACCACCCGCCCGGCCCGGCGCATCTTGGCGATTTCCTCGGCACTTCGTCTCATCGGTTCTTGCCTCGGCCCCGCCGTTCCTCGACAGCCCTGATGACCCGGCGCAGCACGGCGTCGGGCGAACCCACGCCGCTGACCTTAGCGAGCTGCCGGCGCGACTCGTACCACTCGATGAGCGGCGTGGTCTGGCGTTCGTAGAGCTCGAGGCGCCGGCGGATGGCGTCCTCGGTGTCGTCCTGGCGCTGGATGACCTCACCACCGCACACGTCGCACATCCAGTTGACCTTGGGCGGGCTCGACACCGAGTAATTGGCGCCGCAGTCGGTGCACACCCGACGGCTGGCCAGGCGGCGCAGGGCCTGGGCGGTGGGCACCTCGATGTCGACGGTCAGGTCGAGGGTGCCCGGCGCCAACAGGCCGGCCACGGACTCCGCCTGCTGCGTCGTGCGGGGACAGCCGTCGAGGATGAAGCCGCGGGCCTTGGCATCGGGCTCCGCCAGGCGCTCGGCAACCATCTCGATGATGAGGTCGTCGCCGAGCAGTTCGCCGTTCTCCATGGTCTCTCTGACCTTGAGGCCGAGGGCCGACCCGGTCTTCACCGCGGCGCGCAGCATGTCGCCCGTGGAGATGTGCGGGACCACATAGTGGTGCGACAGGCGCACGCACTGAGTTCCTTTGCCGGCCCCCTGCTTGCCGAGGACCACGAGCCTGACGCCGGGTACCACCGTCAGCTACTTGAGGAAACCTTCGTAGTTCCGCATCATGAGCTGGCTGTCGATCTGCCGCATTGTCTCGAGCGTGACGCCCACGGCGATCAGCAACGTCGTCCCGTAGAACGGGTAGCCCTGGATGTTCCACAACGCCATCAGCAGCGATGGCAGCACGGCCACCACGGCCAGGTAGAGGCCTCCGGGAACGGTGATGCGGTTCAAGATGCGAGCCAGATAGCGCTCAGTGGGCGGGCCCGGCCGAATACCCGGGATGTAGCCGCCCTGCTTGCGGATGATGTCGGCCTGCTGGTGCGGGTCGAACGCCACGTACACGTAGAAGAAGGTGAAGGCGAAGATCAAGATCCCGTACGAGACCACGTACAAGAGACTGGTCGGCGTGATGTGGTTGTTCACGAAGGTCCGGAACCCGGTCCAGGGGATGATGTTGGCCAGCAGCACGGGGATGTAGAGCAGCGAGTTGGCGAAGATGATCGGGATCACACCGGACTGGTTGACCTTGAGCGGGATATAGGTCGAGGACCCCCCGTACATGCGCCTGCCCACCACGCGCTTGGCGAAGGTGACGGGGATGCGTCGTTGACCCTGCTCCATGAAGACCACGACCACGAGCAGCACCAGGGTGACCGCCACGATCACCCCGAATTTCAGGCTTCCGCCCTGGGTGAGCACGGCCGTGCCCCCGGCGGGGATCCCGGCCGTGACGTTGGCGAAGATGATGATGGACATGCCGTTGCCGATGCCGCGCTGGGTGATGAGCTCACCGAGCCACATCACGAACGCCGTCC
This sequence comes from uncultured Acidimicrobiales bacterium, assembly GCA_963838775.1. Lineage (GTDB taxonomy): Bacteria > Actinomycetota > Acidimicrobiia > Acidimicrobiales > UBA8190 > Chersky-840. Next base: position 184,019 of record CAWISP010000009.1, on the reverse strand, counting down.
CGGCAGTCAGCGTCATGCAGATGAAGCCGGCCTTCCACAACGTGAAGTTGGGGATGAGGTCCACGTTCTTCGTGCCGAGCAGTCCGCCCCCGCCGTTGTGGAACACGTAGACGAGACCGGCCGACTGCAGCAGGGCGAGGCCGATGGTGAGGTAGCGCGTCGTCTGGGTGAGCTTCTTCTGGCCCACCGCGCCCTGGTCCCGCCATTCCTCGAGCTTCGGGATCACCGTGGACAGCAGCTGGATGATGATCGAGCTCGTGATGTAGGGCATGATCCCGAGCCCGAACAGCGCCATCCGCAGCAGGCCACCGCCCGAGAACAGGTTGAGGAACCCGAGGATCCCGGCCTGCTTCGCCGATTGCTCGAGCGCCTGGACCTGAGTGATGGAGATGAAGGGGACGATGAGGTTGGCACCGAGCTGGTAGAGCCCGATGATCAACAGGGTGAAGAGAACCTTGTTGCGCAGGTCAGGGACCTTGAAGATGTTCTTCAGGCTCGAGAGCAACGCCCCTCCTCCTCGCTGCGCACTTTCCCGGGAGTACGAGGCTACCGGTTGGTGAGCGCGTTGCCCCGCGCGGGCGGACGCCCGTGGCCGAAGGGCATGGGCAGGATCTCGACGCTGCCGCCGGCGGCCTCGATGGCGGTGCGGGCCGAAGCCGACACGGCGTGGACCTTGACCTGCAGGGCGCGGTGCAGCTCTCCGCGTCCGAGCACCTTGACCAGCGCTCCCTTGCGCACGCGCCCCACGGCGCTGAGCGTGGCCGGTGTCGCCTCATCCCCGGGGAAGGCGTCGAGGGTGTCGAGGTTCACCACCGCGTACTCCACGCGGAACGGGTTGTGGAAGCCCTTGAGCTTGGGGATCCTCTGGGCGAGTTGGAGCTGGCCCCCTTCGAAGCCCGGCGGCACGTTGCCGCGGGCGCCGGTGCCCTTGGTGCCGCGTCCCGCCGTCTTCCCACCTTTGCCGGCGATGCCGCGTCCCACACGTCGCTTCGGTCGATTGGCGCCCGCGGGCGGGCGCAGGTCGTGCAGTTTCATGCGAGCTCCTTGGTGGCGCGCCGTGCCCTCTTCGCCGGCGCGGGCGCCGGTGGCGCCGTCTCCATGCCCTGCGAGACGCGTCGGGCCCGGCGTGCGGTCGCGGCACGCTCACGCTGGGCGGCGGCGGCGTCCTCGTCGGCGGGCTCTACGGTGATGAGGTGGGGCACGCGCGCCAACATGCCCCGGACGTCGGGGCGGTCGGGGAGGACCCGGCTGCGACCGACACCTCGCAGCCCCAGCGCGCGCAGCGTGCCGCGATGCTTGGGCTTGGTGCTGATGCCAGAGCGGATCTGGGTCACCCGCACGTGGCCTTCGGTACTGGCCGCCGACGACGCCTTGGCGGCGCTCACGTCGGCACCTCCTGGAACAGGTCGGAGGCACGCTGGCGCTCGCGATAGGCGCGCAGCACGCCGCGGGGCACGCACTGGTCGGCCGGCAGGCCACGCAGACGGGCCACGTCCTCGGGCCGCTTGAGCGACTTGAGACCGGCGATGGTGGCGTGGGCGACGTTGATGCCGTTGGACGACCCGAGCGACTTGCACAGGATGTCGTGGATGCCGGCCATCTCGAGGATGGCGCGTGCCGCGCCGCCGGCGATGACGCCGGTCCCGGGCGAGGCGGGCTTCAACATGACGCGGCCCGCCCCGGCCACACCGATCACCGGATGGGTGATCGTCGAGCCGGCGAGAGGAACGTCGAACATGTTCTTGCGGGCTTCCTCGATGCCCTTCTGCACCGCCAGGCCCGCTTCTTTGGCCTTGCCGTAGCCGAGGCCGACGCGCCCGTTGCCGTCACCGACGACCATGAGGGCGGTGAACGAGAAACGACGGCCGCCCTGGACCACCTTGGCGACCCGGTTGACCTTGATGGTGCGCTCTTCGAATTGTCCGTCGAGCATCAGAACTCCAGTCCTCCCTCGCGGGCTGCATCGGCCAATGCCGCCACTCGCCCGTGATACCGGAAGCCCCCGCGGTCGAACACGACGCGGGTCACCCCCGCCGATTTCGCCCTGTCGGCCACCAACTTGCCGACCGCGGTGGCGGCGGCGACGTTGCCCCCGGTGGCGCCGCGCAACGACGCCTCCACCGTGCTGGCCGCGGCCAGGGTGCGGCCGGCGGTGTCGTCGATGACCTGCGCGGAGATGTGGCGCCCGGAACGGAACACCGCCAGCCGGGGACGGGTCGTGGTCCCGGCCACATGCTTGCGCACCCGGGCGTGACGCCGGATGCGCAGGGTCCGCTTGCGCGCTGCGGCCATGGCCATGGCTACTTGGCCGCCTTGCCGGCCTTGCGAATCACGCGTTCGCCGGCATAACGGATGCCCTTGCCCTTGTAGGGCTCGGGTTTGCGGAGCTTCCTGATGTCTGCAGCCACCTGGCCGACCTTTTCCTTGTCGATCCCCTTCACGACGATCCGGGTCGGCGTGGGGACCTCGAAGATTACGCCCTCGGGAGCCTCCACCGTCACGGGGTGGGAGAAGCCCAGGGCGAGCTCGAGCGCGGAGGGCCCCCGGGCGATGGCGCGGTAGCCCACCCCCACAATCTCGAGGTCCTTCGAGAACCCGGCGGTCACCCCGGTCACCATGTTGGCCACGAGCGAGCGCGTGAGGCCGTGCAGGGCGCGGTTCTGGCGCTGGTCGTCGGGGCGCTCGACAAGAAGGTCAGAGTCCTCCTGGCGCACGGTGATGGCTCCCGGGAGCGAACGCGTCAGGGTGCCCTGCGGCCCGGCCACGGTGACGACCCTCTCGTCGAGGGTCACGGTGACGCCGCCGGGGACGGCGATGGGGGAACGGCCAACACGAGACATCAGCGCACCACCTCGCGAGCACAGAGACGGGAGCTCTCACCACACATAACAGAGGACCTCCCCGCCCACCCGCTTCTGACGGGCCTCGCGATCGGTCATGAGACCGTGGCTGGTGGACACCACGGCCACGCCCATGCCGCCCAGCACCCGAGGCAGCCCGTCGGCACGCGCGTAGATACGCAGGCCGGGCCTCGACACCCGCTTGAGGCCCGCGATGGTACGCGTCCGGTCCGACGCGTACTTGAGCTGGATCTCGAGCACATTGCCGGGGCCCGTGCCCGACTGGGCAACGTCGAACCCGGCGATGTACCCCTCACGCTGGAGGATGACGGCGAGAGATTCCTTGAGCTTCGAGCTCGGCATCTTGACGCTGTCGTGCATCGCGGTGTTGGCATTGCGGATGCGGGTGAGCATGTCGGCCACGGGGTCGGTCATCGTCATGAGCGCGTTCCTCCCCTCACCAGCTCGCCTTGGTGACGCCGGGGATCTCCCCCGAGTGCACCATGACGCGCAGGCAGATGCGACAGAGGCCGAACTTGCGCAACACGGCCCGGGGCCGGCCACACCGCCGGCACCTCGTGTACGCCCGGACCTTGAACTTGGGCGTCCGCTGTTGCTTCTCGATCAATGCCTTCTTGGCCATGGTGCTAGACGATCTCCTGCTTGAAAGGGAAGCCGAAGGCGACGAGGAAGGCGCGGCCCTCTTCGTCGTTCTGGGCGCTGATGCAGATGGTGATGTCCATGCCGCGGATGTTGTCGATGCGGTCGTAGTCCACCTCGGGGAAGATCAGCTGCTCGGTCACCCCGAAGGTGTAGTTGCCCCGGCCGTCGAAGGAACTCGGCGACAGACCCCGGAAGTCGCGGATCCGGGGGATGGCGACCGAGATCAGCCGGTCGAGGAATTCCCAGGCCCGGTCGCCCCGCAGCGTCACCTTGGCACCGATGGGCATGCCCTCGCGCAGCTTGAAGGCGGCGATGGACTGTCGGGCCCGGGTCACCACGGGCTTTTGACCGGTGATCACCTCCAGGTCGCGGACCGCCCCCTCGATGAGCGAAGGCTGCTGGGTGGCCTTGCCCACCCCCATGTTGATCACGACCTTCTCGAGGCGCGGCACCTGCATGATGTTGGCCAGGCCCAGGTGTTGCTGGAGCTCGGCGCGCAGGGTCTGGTCGTAGCGCTCCTTCAGCCGGGGACGGCTACGGGTGGGAGCCATGGTCATGACAGATCCGTCCCGCACTTGCGACACACCCGGACCTTGCGACCCGTCTCGTCGATCCGCATGCCGATGCGCGTCGGCCCGCACGCTGGGCACACGATGGCGACGGCGGACACCGGCAACGGCATGTCCTTGTCGATGATCCCGCCCTGCATGGTCGCACCCCGAGGCTTGGTGTGGCGCTTGGCCATGTTGGCGCCGTCGACGATCACCTTGCCCTGCTCGGGGAGCGCCACCATCACCTGGCCGCGCTTTCCCCGGTGCTTGCCCGACAGCACCTGCACCGTGTCACCCTTGCGAATTCGCATTACAACACCTCCGGAGCAAGCGACACGATCCGCATGAACCTCTTGTCACGCAGTTCGCGTCCCACGGGCCCGAAGATCCGGGTGCCTCGTGGTTGCTGCTGGTCGTTGATGAGAACAGCGGCGTTCTCGTCGAATCTGATGTAGCTGCCGTCGGGCCGGCGGGTCTCCTTGGCGGTCCGTACCACCACGCACTTGACGACCTCTCCCTTTTTGACGGCGGCCCCGGGGATGGCGTCCTTGACGGTCGCCACGAAGACGTCGCCGATGCCGGCGTAGCGACGGCGCGAGCCCCCGAGCACCTTGATGCACAGCACGACACGTGCTCCGGAGTTGTCCGCCACCTTGAGGCGAGACTCCTGTTGGATCACCGGGCACGCTCCAGGACTTCGGTCACGCGCCAGCGCTTGAGCTTCGACAGCGGACGCGTTTCGACGACCCGGACCCGATCACCGATCTTGGCGTCGTTCTCCGTGTCATGCGCATAGAGCTTGCGGGTGCGCTGCACCGTCTTGCCGTAACGGGCGTGGCGGACACGCTCGGTCACCGCCACCACCACGGTGGCCTCCATCTTGTCGGAGACGACGAGACCCTCGCGCGTCTTGCGACTGCGACGCGGCGCCTGGGCAGCTGCCTCTTCCTCGGCCATCACTCGTCCTCCTCGTCCGCATCATCGTCGCCGCCCGGAATTGCTGTGTCCTCTTCGTCGGCGAGCTCGGAGACCTCGTCGGAGCTCTGGGCCCGCGGGCGCCGGGGGCGACGAGCCTGGATCGGCTCATCCTCGAGCTCGAACGTCTCGGCGGCGCGCCGTCGCGCCGGGCGGGTGGACAGCACCGGACCGGCGTCGCGGCCTTCGGCCAGGGCGATCTCGCGATCGCGCATGATCGTGAGGACCCGGGCAACGTCCTTGCGGACCACCGAGAGGCGCACGATGTTGTCGAGCTGTCCGGTGGCCAGTTGGAAGCGGAGGTTCAGCATCTCGCGCCGGTACTCGGTCAGGCGGTTCTCGAGCTCCTCGTCGTCGAGCTCACGCAGTTCGGAAGCGTTGGGCATGGCTCGACTACACCTCCACCTCGGGCGCGCCGTGCGTGCCCGGCCGAACGACGAATCGGGCCTTGAAGGGGAGCTTCTGGATGGCCCGCTCCATGGCCTCGCGGGCCAGGTCGCGGTCCACCCCGGCCAACTCGAACAGGATCCGACCTGGTCGGACCACGGCCACCCAGTGCTCGGGGTTCCCCTTGCCCGACCCCATGCGCGTCTCGGCCGGCTTCTGCGTCACGGGCTTGTCGGGAAAGACCCGGATCCAAACCTTGCCGCCTCGCTTGACGTGACGGGTCATGGCGATTCGAGCGGCTTCGATCTGGCGCTGGGTGATCCACGCCGGCTCGAGCGCCTGGATCCCGAAGTCACCGAAGTTGATCGTCGATGCGCCCTTGGCCAAACCGTTGAGGCGCCCGCGATGCTGCTTGCGGTGCTTGACCTTCCGAGGCATGAGCATCAGTCGGACTCCTTGCGGAAGTGCGGCGTCTCGTGATGCTCGTTACGGGTACGGCGCTCGATCTCTTCTTCCTCGGCCAACAGGCGCTCGAAGTCGTCCCCGGCCGGCGCGGCGCCGGGCAGCGGTGCCGCCGCCGTCTCGACCCCGGCGTCGCCGGGGGCCCCGGCATCGGTCGGGGACGCCACGCCGTCGGCGTCGGTCGACTCCGGGGCGGTGAGCACACTGCCGGGCTCGCCCTGCTCGGCGCGACGACGTCCCCCACCGGCGGTGACGAGGCGACGCGGGCCCGACTGGCCCGAGGTCTCGCCGGCGGCCATGGCCGCTTCACGAGAGATCTTGTCCTCCGACGACAGCTTGTAGGGCAGGATGTCGCCCTTGTAGATCCACACCTTCACCCCGATGCGGCCAAAGGTCGTCTTCGCCTCGCGAAACCCGTAGTCGATGTCGGCGCGCAGGGTGTGCAAGGGGACCCGCCCCTCCCGATACCCCTCACGACGGGCCATCTCCGAACCCCCCAAGCGTCCCGCGCACTGGACGCGGACCCCGAGGGCCCCGGCTTTGGTCACGGTCTGCATGGCGCGCTTCATGGCCCGGCGGAAGGCGACCCGCCGGGTCAGCTGGTCGGCGATGCTCTGCGCGATCAAGGCGGCATCGAGCTCAGGCTGCTTGATCTCCTGGATGTTGAGCTGAATGCGGTTACGTAGGCCGGTGATGTCCTCGAGCTTCTTCTTGAGGCGGTCGGCTTCCGAACCGCGCCGCCCGATGACGATGCCGGGCCGGGCGGTGTGGATGTCGACCCGCAAACGGTCACGCGTCCGCTCGATCTCGATACGGCTCACGGCCGCCGATTCGAGCTGGGACATGAGGTAGTCACGGATCTTCCAGTCCTCGATGATGAAATCCTGGTAGTTGCGCTCCTCGAACCAGCGCGACTTCCAGTCTGTGGTCACGCCGAGGCGGAACCCGTACGGATTGACCTTCTGGCCCATGGCTCAGTCCTTCTCTTCTTCGCCCGGTGCGCCGGAGTCGCCCTCATCGGCGTCGGCGGTGGCCTTGGTCGTGCGCTTCCGGGCGCCGCGCGTGCGGCGTGGTTTGGGTGCCGGAGGCGCTTCTTCCTCGGTCTCGGGCTCGGTTTCCGTGTCGGCGTCGGTCTCGGCGAGCTCCTCGTTCAACCATGCCGGCTCTTCGAATTCGCCATCCTCGTCCGCCGCCACTTCGGTATCGGCTTCGACCACAGGTCCGACGTCGTCGCCGTTGACCTCGTCGACCTCCGAGCCGACCGCCTCGCCGTCGACCTCGTCGCCGTCCTCGACGACGCCGGTGGACGTGGGATCGAGATCCTCGACCTCGACGTCGCTCGCGGCCTTGGTCGCGGACCGGGGCGTGTCAGGACCGACGCCGCCGTCTCCTCGCCTCGATGCAGCCACCCGGCGGGAACGGAGGCCCGCCGTCTCGGCGCTGCGTCGGGCGCGGCGCCGTTCGAGCTTGTCCTCGGGCAGCCGGCTCACGATGACCGTGATGTGACACGTGCGCTTGCGGATCCGGGTGGCGCGGCCCCGGGCCCGGGGGCGCCACCGCTTGAGGGTGGTCCCCTCGTCGGCGTAGCAGGCCGACACAAAGAGCTCGTCGTGGTCGAGCTGATCGTTGGTGCGGGCATTGGCGACGGCCGAGGCCAGCACCTTGGCGACCACCCGGGCCGCTTCGCGCGGCGTGGCGTGGAGGATCTCCTCGGCCCGATCGGCGTCGCAACCCCGGATGAGGTCGAGAACCTGGCGCGCCTTGTACGCCGACATGCGGTAGTGACGCAGTACCGCCCGCGTGCCGGGAACCTCGTTGGTCTTCACACCCGGCACGTCATCGCCTCGCTTGCCGTTCCTGACCGGCGTGGTACCGGAAGGTGCGTGTCATGGCGAACTCGCCGAGCTTGTGGCCCACCATCGACTCGGTGATGTACACGGGCACGTGCTTGCGCCCGTCGTGCACGGCGATGGTGTGGCCCACCATGTCGGGGATGATCGTGGAGCGTCGTGACCACGTCTTGATCACGCGCTTCTCGTTGGTGGCGTTCAGGGCGTCCACCTTCTTGAGCAGGTGGTCGTCCACGAAGGGCCCCTTCTTGAGGCTACGCGGCATGCGGCAGTGCTCCTTCGACTCCGGTCATCGCCGCGCCCCACGACTGCGGCGGCGGCGCACGATCATCTGATCCGACCGCTTGTGACGCGAGCGGGTCCGGCCCTCGGGCTTTCCCCACGGCGACACCGGGTGCCGGCCTCCCGACGACTTGCCCTCCCCACCACCGAGAGGGTGGTCGACAGGGTTCATGGCGACGCCCCGGGTCTGGGGACGCACGCCCTTCCAACGGTTACGGCCGGCCTTGCCGATCGAGATCAGCTCGGCCTCGGCGTTGCCGACTTCCCCCAGGGTCCCCCGGCAGTCGATGGGCACGCGGCGCATCTCGGTCGAGGGAAGCCGGAGGGTAGCGAACTGGCCTTCTTTGGCCACGAGCTGCGCGCTCATCCCCGCGCCCCGGGCCAGCTTGCCACCTTGTCCGGGACGCAGCTCGACGTTGTGCACCGTCGAGCCCACCGGGATGTAGCGAAGCGGCAGCGCGTTGCCGGGCCGGATCTCCGAGCCCTGACCACTCGCCAGCACGTCGCCCACCTGGACCTGGGCGGGGGCGAGGATGTAACGCTTCTCGCCGTCGTAGTAGTGCAGCAAGGCGATACGGGCGTTGCGGTTGGGGTCGTACTCGATGGCCGCCACCTTGGCGGGAACGCCATCCTTGTCCCGCTTGAAGTCCACCAGGCGGTACTGCTGCTTGTGACCACTGCCGCGGTGCCGCGCCGTCTTGCGCCCATAGCTGTTGCGTCCCCCGGTCCCGGGCTTGGGCACGACGAGCGATCGCTCGGGCTCGGACCGGGTGATCTCGGAGAAGTCCGAGGCGGTTTGGAACCGGCGACCGGCACTGGTCGGCTTGCGTTTACGCAGGGCCATCGGAGGAGACCTCTCAGCTCTTCTCGAACAGGTCGATCTTGTCGCCACCGGCGAGCGTGACAACGGCCCGCTTGGTGGCCGAACGGGTCCCGACGGTGTTGGTCTTGCGGTTCCGGCGCGTCTTCCCCTTGCGGTTCAGGGTGTTCACGCTCTTCACCCGCACACCGAACACCTGCTCGACGGCGTGACGGACGTCGATCTTGGTGGCGTCGGGCGCCACCACGAAGACATAGGCGCCGTCCTCCATGAGGGCGTAGGACTTCTCCGAGACGACGGGCCGCACCAGGACCTGCTCGGCGTTCTTCATGCGTCGCTCCCGTCGTCATCGGCATCGGGCCCGTCGGCGGCGGTGTCGGCCCCGGCGGTGGTCGTGGTCTCGACCTCGTCGGTGGCGGTCTCCTCGCCGACGGCGGTCACGTCGGCGGGGGTCTTGTCGGCGGCCGCAGCCGGCTTGGGCTGGGGGGCGCGCCGAGGCTTGCGGGCGGCGGTGAGCTTGCTCGGCGCCGGGGTCGTCTCCCCCGGCAGGGTGGCGTCGGTGAACACCACCCAGTCGCTCTTGAGCACGTCGTAGGCGTTGAGCTCACTGACCTGCATGGTCTGGACCTCACGCAGGTTGGCGAAGGAACGATCGGGGATGCCGTCGTCGGGGTCGAGCACCACGAGCACCCGACCGGTCAGCTCGAGCGCAGCCAGGGCCGCCACGGCGTCCTTGGTCCTCGGGGCCGGGAACGACCACTCGTCGACGACCACGACCTTGCCGTCCGACGCCCGGTCCGAGAGGGCCGAGTACAGGGCGAGGCGGATCATCTTCTTCGGGGTGCGCTGGTGGTACGAGCGGGGCTTGGGCCCGAGGGCCACCCCACCACCCGACCACTGCGGGGACCGGGTCGAGCCCTGACGGGCACGGCCCGTGCCCTTCTGACGGAAGGGCTTGGCGCCACCACCCGACACCTCGGCCCGGGTGCGCGTCGACTGGGTACCGGCCCGGGCCGCGGCGAGCTGGGCGGTGATCACCTGGTGGAGCACGGCCCTGTTGGGCTCGACCCCGAAGATCTGCGGGTCGAGGGTGACGGTGTCGATCACGGTGCCATCGATCCGCCTGCGCTCGACGGTGCGGTGCTCGGGCTCGGGTCGGACACGACGCCGCTGCCCACTGGGGGTAATGGTGGCGGTGGTCATGAGACGCTCACCCCGTTCGTGCCCTTGACGGTGTTGCGCAGGACGACCATGCCGCCCCGCGGGCCAGGGACGGCGCCCCGTACGAGGATCAGCTCGCGCTCGGCGTCGGCCTGGACCACTTCGAGGTTGAGCGTGGTGACCTGATGCCCACCCATCCGCCCCGCCATGCGGGTTCCTTTGAAAACACGAGAGGGAGTGGCACACGCCCCGATCGATCCCGGTGACCGGTGCTTCTTGTGGTTGCCGTGCGCCGCACCCTGGCCCTTGAAGTTGTGCCGCTTCATGGCGCCAGCGAAGCCCTTGCCCTTGGAGACGGCGATGGCGTCGACCCGCTCGCCCGCCGTCATGAGGTCGGCGGTGAGCTGCTGGCCGACCTCGTACCCACTGGCGTCATCGAGCCGGAGCTCCACGAGATGACGGCCCGGCTCCACTCCGGCGGCGGAGAAGTGTCCCTGTTCGGGCTTGTTGAGCGACGACGTCCGCTGGACACCCCACGTCACCTGCAGGGCGGCGTATCCCTCGCGCTCGGGCGTCTTGACCTGCACCACGCGCAGGGGCGCGATCTTGAGCACCGTCACCGGGATGGCGCGGTTGTTCTCGTCCCAGACCTGGGTCATGCCGACCTTCTCGCCGACGATCGCCTTGGTCGCCACGGTGGATGGGGTCCCTTCCGTCCTCTTGCTGGAGCGGCCGCCAACGCGCGGCACGCCTGGTTCGGTTCTTCGGCGCCGTCACCGGCGCCCGGTTCGCATGCCAACGCTCCGCCCGGGAAGCCCGGAGCGGAGCGCTCGCCAGGTTCTGCCCCGAGGTCCCTACCTGAAATGCCGGCAGGCGCTCGGAGACGTCGATTCGGCCTACAGGGCCGAAATCGGCCCGACCTGCGACGTTACACCATGGTTTCGGGGCCTGCCACCCGCCGTTTCACCCCGGCGACGGGGTGCGGCAGGCTCAGACGTTCTGGATCTTGATAGAAACATATAACGCTCTGGTCCGTTGCCTGGTGGGGAGGGGTGCACGGTGTTGGGTCCTTTCATGGCGCCTATGCAGCTCCGTAGAGGCCGCGGTCGACGCGCCTAATCCGGCCCTGCTTCATCAGGGTGTCCAGGTAGACCGATATGCCGTTGTAGTTCTCGTTCCGCCCGGCGGCGTTGAGCGTATTGACGATGTCCCAGATACGCATCGGCTCTTCCGAAGCCCGCAGCACGGCAACAATGGCCCGATCTTTGGTCGTGTGAAGTAGGTCGGGATCGGTCTCGACAGGGCGGACTGTCAAGGCAGCGGCGAGGGCGTCGCGCTCAGCCTGCGACCCCTCAATGCGTGCCGCCAGCCGAGCTTGTTCGAGGCGAAGTTCGTTGAGCTGTGAATCCAATGTTCTGATTTCTTCTTGTAGGTCCATGCGAAGAAGTCTAATCGAAACCCAAAAGGATTACAAGAGGATTTCCCTAAAAAGAGAAGGGGTGTGTCGACGCCGTCGGGTGCCTTCATGACGATGGACATGGCGGGGCCTCGGTTTCTGCTGATCCTGTGGGGGGGCTGGGGGGCTTCTCCCCCCAGTAGCGAGTCAGTGGCACCGACCCGGCGGCGCTCCATGGTCAGTCGCCCGGAGAGAGGCTCTGGCAAAACCTCCATTCCTCCCCCATGGCCGAGTTGCGGTCGGCAGTACCGCTCGTTGCGACATCGAGGTTGGCGACGTGCGGTGTTCTTCGTCAATATTGGGGACGCGGAGGGGAACGCGTGTTCGTAAGCTGGCGATGTGAGTCGGATATGGGGGTCGGCGTTCGTGTCGGCCAAAGGTTCGCGGCTGACACTGCGCTTCGGAGCGCAGCGGCATAAGGACAATCCTGTTGTTCTGCCGGATTGGAACCGTCGTGGTGAGGGCAATCAGGTGCGGTTCTTCTCGGACAAGTCTCGACGGGAGCTGGAGAAGGCGTGCTGGGAGTTCCCGTGGGATGAGCCGAGGAGGTTGGTGGCGGTCACGCTGACGTACCCGAAGTACTTCCCGACGGACGACAAGTTGGTGAAGAGACAGGTGGCGATGTTGCGCAGGCGCTTCGCCCGGGAGTACGGGGAGAAGGCCCGTGGGATATGGGGTCTGGAGTTCCAAGAGCGGGGTGCACCCCACTTCCACCTGTTCTTGTTCATGCCGCTTCGTGTGGAGTACGAGGACTTCGAGTGGTGGGGCCTGAAGGCGTGGTCGGAGGTGGTGAGGTGGGATGAGTGGGAGAACCCGGCGAAGGATTATCCAGATCCGAAGCGCAGGGCGCTGATGATTGAGACGTCGTGGTCCCATGCTGTGAGGATGCACCTTCGGTTCCATGTGTCGAACCCGTGGTTTGCGATCGAAGAGGGTGGCGACGTGGTGGGGTCGTATCTGTTCCGGCACTCGGGAAAGTGGGCTCAGAAGGTCGTGCCGGAAGGCTACGAGAACATGGGGCACTTCTGGGGGGTGTGGGGAGCGGGCGAGCGTCGTCCGGAGGTGGGGTTGTGCTGCGAGCGGACGAGTCTTGGGATGCGACGGGTAATGCGGCGCTACTGGCGGTCGAAGGTGGCGGGAAGGGTGTATGGGTCGAAGAAGTTCCGTGGGACGTCGGCAGGGATGACTCTCATGGTGCCCCATGCAGAGGCCATGTGGGAGCGGTTGCATCGGTGGTCGGTGATGGAATGCGAACGTGGGTGTGCGTGGTACGAGAACGACGAGTTTGATGCGTATCGGGCGACGGCAGAGTCGGCGGAGGCGTACGGGTGATGGTGGGCCATCGGCGGGGTGGACATCGAGGAGGAGCGTGGGGAGGGATAGGTCACTTCGATGGTGGAGTGTCGGAGCAGGAGCTTCGGTGCGGGGTGTGGCAGAGGTGCGTGTTCTGTGGTGAGAAATGTGTCGAGGGTGAGACGGCGGTTGTCGTCCGTCGGTCGTATGACTGTGGGTGTGGTCATGAAGCGACGGGGGCGGCTTGTACATCTTGTTTGTATGGTCCGGGTGGCGGGGGTGCGTTTTTCCGTTTGACGGATGAGTGGCCGGACCGGTGTCCCATGTGCGCAGCTGGTCTGGTCTGATCCGCTCCTTTCCCTGGGTGTTGCGGATCGGCTTCGGGTCACCGGTGCCCCGCCGGTCGGCTGTGTCATGTCGATAGGGTCGGTCTGGTGGCACTGAGGACGTGCAGCGTGGCCGGGAAGGGAGTTGCCCCGAGGCGGAACGCCGAGGGGCGCTCCCCCTCTCCTGGCTCCGATGTCGGTCCGTCGGCCCCCGCTCGTCTCTGTCGCCGTGTCGGCCTGGAGGGTTGCCTCTGGCCCGGCGGAGGGTCAGGCTGACTTGGGGAAGCTGAACCTATGGGGGGTCACGTCGGAGAACCGACGTCACCAATCTCCGACTGGCGGCTGGCGTCGTGGGGAGTACAGGGATGACCAGTCAATCGGTGTTCAGGCTCCGCTGACTCAACAGCCTGACCGGGCCACCGGCGGTGCAGGACACTCTCCGCTTGTAGCCGTAGCTCTGTCGACTACGCCCCAAGCTGGTGACAGGCATTAAGCATCCTCGTTGCAGCTCGGTGGACTCCAGCCTGGTTGGAATGAGCCAGGGCGCTGAGCCACTCTTTGGCGGCATTCGCCATCGAGGTGTTGTTTGTGCTCTCGACTCCACGAATCTGCTCTATGTCGTAGGCATAAATCCCACCCTCCCCTTTCGGAAAGGTCGGTGGGGTTATCACGGTCCTGGCGGCGGAACAAGCTGACGTCTCGGCTGCGGTTGGGCCCGAGGAACACCCACCCAAAGCCACGAGCGTGATTACGAAAACAAGTGGTCCTGCCCACCTCAAAGGTATGGCCCGCCCCTGCACGTCACCATGATGACCCAACCTCCACATAGGCGGCCAGCATGGAGTTGGGCCCGGCGACGTTGACGGTGGGTCGGAGGCGGGTGCGGACCCTGTAACACAGCACCCGCGAGCTGCCTGGGTAGGTGTCCGATACTCGGAGCGGATAGCGGTCTGTGGGAGTCCGCACTGGGAGGCTCAGTCGAGGACCTGTGATGCTCGTTGTGTCACTTCGTTGTCGATGGGCTCCAAATAGCTTCTCATCGTGGTGGCCGGGTCGGTGTGGCCGAGTACCCGCTGAATGTCGAGAAGGTCGAAGTGATGCGCTCCGGTGCCGTCGGTGCTGTGGTGGAGGATTCCGGCTGCTGTCCGTCGGAGGTCGTGGGGCGAGAGGTGGCCCAGTCCTGCTCGGGCCGCCCGATCCTTCACGATGTCCTGTACCGAGCAGGTCCGGGCGATGGGCTGTCCCCAGGAGACCTGGCCCCCGCCGCTGCCGGGCTTGCGTCGGCAGATGACGTGATCGTCGTCCCGCAGCGACCTGCCGACGTGCTCCTGGTACGTCGCCAGGTAGGTCCGGAGCAAAGTGACGGTGGCGGGGCCGGGGACGATGCGCCGTGATCGGCTGGCCTTGCCGATCCAGGCGATGGTGGGGGGGCTGTGGTCCAGGCGGAGGTCGCCTACCCGCAGGCCGATGATCTCGGCTGCTCGCATCCCGGCCAGTCCCAGGCGGAGGAGGACCTCGTCCCGCATGCCGGGCTCGCCGTCATCGGCGCAGGTGGCGAGAAGGGGGCCAAACGCCTCGTCGTGGGTCAGCCAGCGGGCCGGATTCTTTCCCTGAACTTTCCCGTACAGGCGGGGAATGCGTCGCAGGGGATTGTCCCGGCTGGTCAGGACTTCGACCAAGGCCGGGTCGGCGGTGCCGGACCGGACGCACCAGCGCAGGAAGGTGCATACCCGGGATAGGCGGTTGCGGATCGTGTTGTTGGCCGGACCCTTCCCGTGGCCTCCGCACCAGGCCAGGACGTCGGCTTCCGTCAGCTGGGACGGGTGGTTGCGTCCGGTTGAGGCGAAGAGGTCGGTGAGCTCGGCCCGGTACTGGTGCTGGGTCTTGGCGTTGGAGTAGCGCCGGATGAACTCAGCAATCAGGAGATCGGGACCGCTGCCCAGGTCGTCAGGGTCGACCAGGCGGAGACCGTTAGACGGTCTGTATCTTGATCTCGATGTCGACGCCGGCGGGCAGGTCGAGGCGCTGCAGGGAATCGACGGTCTTGGGGGTGTGCTCCACGATGTCGACCAGGCGCTTGTGCACCTGCATCTCGAAGTGCTCGCGGCTGTCCTTGTACTTGTGGGGGGAGCGGATGACGGTGTAGCGGTGCCGCTCGGTGGGCAACGGGACCGGGCCCTGGACCTTGGCCTGGGTGCGCAGGACCGTCTGCACGATCTTCTCGGTCGACTGATCGAGGATCTCGTGGTCGTAGGCCTTCAACCGAATACGGATCTTCTGGCGCGATGCGTCTGCCATCCTGGGTCTCCGATCCCTTCCCGCCGCCGCGCCCTGATCCCTTACTTGAGGATCTTCGTGACCCGGCCGGAGCCCACCGTGCGCCCACCCTCACGGATGGCGAACAGCAGACCCTCGTCCATGGCGATGGGCTTCTGGAGCTCGACCGTCATCTCGGTGTTGTCCCCGGGCATGACCATCTCGGTCCCCTCAGGGAGCGTGATCGAGCCCGTGACGTCGGTGGTCCGGAAGTAGAACTGGGGCCGGTAGTTGTTGAAGAACGGCTTGTGGCGGCCGCCCTCCTCCTTGGTCAGCACGTACACGTTGGCCTCGAAGTTCGTGTGGGGCGTGATCGACCCCGGCTTGGCGAGCACCTGGCCCCGCTCGACGTCCTCTTTCTTCGTGCCCCGCAGGAGCGCGCCGATGTTGTCGCCGGCCCTGCCTTCGTCGAGGAGCTTGCGGAACATCTCCACACCGGTGACGACGGTCTTCTGGGTGGTACGCAGCCCGACGATCTCAACTTCCTCGCCCACCTTGACCTGGCCTTGCTCCACCTTGCCGGTCACCACGGTGCCACGGCCGGTGATGGACATGACGTCCTCGATGGGCATGAGGAAGGGCCTGTCGATGGGACGCTCGGGCTCGGGGATGAAATCGTCCACGGCGTCCATGAGCTCGATGATCTTGGTGGTCCACTCGGGGTCACCCTCGAGCGCCTTGAGGGCGCTCACGCGGATCACGGGGACGTCGTCACCGGGGAAGCTGTACTGGGTGAGCAGCTCGCGTACCTCGAGCTCGACCAGGTCGAGGAGCTCCTCGTCGTCGACCATGTCCGCCTTGTTGAGCGCCACCACGATGGAGGGCACACCCACCTGGCGGGCGAGCAGCACGTGCTCACGGGTCTGGGGCATGGGGCCGTCGGCCGCGGAGACGACCAGGATGGCGCCGTCGACCTGGGCCGCTCCGGTGATCATGTTCTTGATGTAGTCGGCGTGGCCGGGCATGTCGACGTGCGCGTAGTGCCGCTTGTCGGTCTCGTACTCGACGTGGGCGATCGAGATGGTGATGCCGCGCTGCTTCTCCTCGGGGGCCTTGTCGATCTGGTCGAACGGGGTGAACGACACGTTCGGGTTCTTCTCCGACAGGACCTTGGTGATGGCCGCCGTGAGCGTGGTCTTGCCGTGGTCGATGTGACCCATCGTCCCGACGTTGACGTGAGGCTTCGAGCGCTCGAACTTCTTCTTGGCCATGACTGTTGCTCCGGCTCCCTATCTCCGGCGGCTCCCTCTCGGGGGCCGCCTCGTTTTCCTGTGTCTTTGGTCCTGCATGCTGCGTGGCGTACCGAATTGCTACTGCGCGGCTGTCCTTGGTGCGAAGGCCTCTACTCGCCGCGTGCCCGAGCCACGATCTCGCGTGCAATCGAGTCCGGGACCTCGTGATATGCGCTGAATTGCATGGTGTACGTGGCCCGGCCCTGGGTCCGCGAACGCAGGTCGGTAGCGTAGCCGAACATGTCGCCCAGCGGCACCAGAGCCCGCACGACGTGGCTGGTGCCCCGCTGTTCCATGCCCTCGACCTTGCCCCGGCGCGACGACAGGTCCCCGATGACCTCGCCCATGTAGTCCTCGGGGGTCACGACCTCGACGGCCATGACGGGCTCGAGCAGGACGGGGCTCGCCCGGCGGGCGGCCTCCTTCACGGCCATGGACCCGGCGATCTTGAAGGCCATCTCCGAGGAGTCCACGTCGTGGTAGGAGCCGTAGGTGAGCAGGACCCGCACGTCGACCATGGGGTACCCGGCCAGGACGCCGTTGGTCAGGGCTTCTTGGATCCCGGCGTCGACGGCGGGGATGTACTCCTTGGGGATCACCCCGCCCGTGATCTTGTCCACGAACTCGTAGCCCCCGCCCGGCCCGGTGGGCTCGAGGCTGATCACCACGTGGCCGTACTGGCCCCGGCCACCGGTCTGGCGGATGTATCGCCCCTCCACCTTTTCGACCGTCTTGCGGATGGTCTCGCGGTAGGCCACCTGGGGCTTGCCCACGTTGGCGTCCACCGAGAACTCCCGCAGCATCCGGTCGACGAGGACCTCGAGGTGGAGCTCGCCCATGCCCGAGATCACGGTTTGATTGGTCTCCTCGTCGGTTCGGACGCGGAACGTCGGGTCCTCCTCACTCAGCGCGAAGAGAGCCTTGCCCAGCTTGTCCTGGTCGGCCTTGGTCTTGGGCTCGACGGCCACGTGGATCACCGGCTCGGGGAACTCGAGCGTCTCGAGCAGGATGGGGTGGCCCGGGTCGGTCAGCGTGTCACCCGTCGTGGTGTCCTTGAGCCCCACCGCGGCCACGATGTCACCGGTGAAGATGGCGTCCTTGTCCTCGCGGTGGTTGGCGTGCATCTGCAGGATCCGGCCCACGCGCTCCTTGCGACCGCCCTTGGTGGAATTGATGATGGTGGCGCCCTTGGCCAGGGTGCCGGAGTAGACCCGCAGGTAGGTCAGCTTGCCCACGTAGGGGTCGGTCATGATCTTGAAGGCGAGGGCCGCGAACGGCTCGGCGTCGTCGGCCTTGCGCTCGATCGGCTCGCCCTTGGTGGTGGTCCCGATGGCGGGGGGGACGTCGAGCGGGCTCGGAAGGAAGTCCACGACGGCGTCGAGAAGGGGCTGCACGGCCTTGTTCTTGAAGGCCGACCCGCACAGCACCGGCACGATCTGGCTGGCGATGGTGGCGCGGCGTAGCGCCCGGCGCAGGTCGTCGTTCGTGATCTGCTCGTCGCCGACGTACTTCTCCATGATGGTGTCGTCGTAGTTCGACAGCACGTCGACGAGTTGGTGGCGCGCCGCGTCGGCCTCGTCGGCGAGCTCCGCGGGGATGGACTCGGTCCGCCACTTCTCGCCCATGTCGTCGTTCCATACGAGCGCCTCCATGGCGAGGAGGTCGACGATGCCCTGATAGCCGCCCTCCACCCCGATGGGGAGCTGGATCACCGCCGGGACAGCGTCGAGGCGGTCCCGGATCATCTCCACGGCGCGGTTGAAGTCGGCGCCGATGCGGTCCATCTTGTTGATGAAGCAGATGCGCGGCACCGAGTACTTGTTGGCCTGGCGCCACACCGTCTCGGTCTGCGGCTCCACGCCGGCCACGGCGTCGAACACGGCCACGGCCCCGTCGAGCACGCGCAGGGACCGCTCCACCTCGACGGTGAAGTCCACGTGGCCGGGGGTGTCGATGATGTTGATCCAGCAGTCACGCCACTTACAGGTCGTGGCCGCGGACGTGATGGTGATGCCGCGCTCTTGCTCCTGGACCATCCAGTCCATGGTGGCGGCGCCCTCGTGGACCTCACCGATCTTGTAGTTCTTGCCCGTGTAGTACAGGATGCGCTCGGTCGTGGTGGTCTTGCCCGCGTCGATGTGGGCCATGATCCCGATGTTGCGGGTCCGGGCGAGGGGGAACTCTCGAATAGGGCGTGCTTCGGCCATGATGCTGAGCTTTCAGGTTGTTCGTGGGTGGGCCCGGCCGCCGCGGTGGCGCCCGCCGGGCGCCTTCGCCGCTACCAGCGGTAGTGGGCGAAGGCCTTGTTGGATTCGGCCATCTTGTGCATGTCCTCCCGGCGCTTGACCGCCGCGCCGGTGGCGTTGGCGGCGTCGAGGACCTCGTTCGCCAGCCGTTCGGCCATCGTCTTTTCGCGCCGTTGCCGGGAGAACCCCACCAACCACCGGATGGCCAGGGTGGTGGCTCGACGGGGACGCACCTCGACGGGCACCTGGTAGGTGGCACCACCGACACGACGGCTCTTGACCTCGAGCTCGGGCCTCGTGTTCTCGACGGCCCGCTTGAGGATGGTCACGGGGTCGCCACCGGTCTTGTCCCGCACGACCTCGAGCGCGTCGTAGACGAGACGTTCCGCCAGCGTCCGCTTGCCGCGCGACAGGACCTTGTTGACCACCTGGGTGACGAGGACCGACCGGAAGACCGGGTCGGGGACGAGCTCGCGCCGGGTGGCGGGGCCTTTGCGGGGCATGTCAGGACTCCTTCTTGGCGCCGTAGCGCGAACGCGCCTGGTTGCGCTCACGCACCCCGGCGGCGTCGAGGGCCCCGCGGATCACCTTGTAGCGCACCCCGGGGAGGTCCTTCACCCGGCCGCCGCGCACGAGCACGATGGAGTGCTCTTGGAGGTTGTGGCCCACGCCGGGGATGTAGGCACTCACCTCGACCCCACTGGTGAGCCGCACACGGGCCACCTTGCGCAGCGCCGAGTTCGGCTTCTTGGGGGTCGTCGTGAAGACGCGCGTGCACACACCCCGACGCTGGGGCGCGCCTCGGAGCGCCGGCGTCTTGGTCTTGGACTGCTTTGACGCACGTCCTTTGCGGACGAGCTGTTCGATCGTGGGCACGCGTGACCTCTGGGGGATTTTCGGACTTGCTCGCGGGAACTGCCGGGCGCGGGGTCCTCAAGGACACCACGCCACGCGAACAATCAATCCTAGATCCTATGGCGTCTTGGGAGCAATCGCGCCGGTGACGCCATGGCCGTCCCAGTCAGGCCCCGGCCTCGAGTTGGCCGTCGCCGTCGACCCCGTGGTCGGTGCCCTCGCCGTTCGACGACACCGCGAAGGGGTCGGCCGTCTCGGCATCGAGCGCACCCCACCCGGCGGAGCTGCCCCCGGGTTCGGGCGCCGCGAAGCCGGCGTCACCGAGGCCGGCCTCGCCGAAACCGGCGTCGCCGCTTCCGGTGGGCCCGCCCACGTCACGGAGCCACGCCGCGAGGTCCTCGGTCTCCTCGTCGAACCCGTAGGTCCGGAGGGACACCCCCGCCGCGTCGGGCAGGTCGACCTCGATGTCGCGGTACCGACCCATGCCGGTCCCGGCCGGGATCAGCTTGCCGATGATGATGTTCTCCTTGAGCCCGAAGAGCTGGTCCGACTTGCCCTCGATGGCCGCTTCGGTAAGGACCCGGGTGGTCTCTTGGAACGAGGCGGCCGACAACCACGAGTCGGTGGCGAGCGACGCCTTGGTGATCCCCATGAGCTCGGGGCGTCCCTCGGCGGGGCGCTTGCCCTCCTGGACGAGGCTGCGGTTGACCTCGGCGTAGATCTGGTTGTCCACGCGCTCACCGGGGAGGAAGGGAGCGTCCCCGGGCTCGGCCACGAGCACCCGCCGCAGCATCTGACGGACGATCAGCTCGATGTGCTTGTCGTGGATCGACACACCCTGGTCCCGGTAGACCTTCTGGACCTCTTCCACGAGGTATTGCTGGGTCTCGCGGATGCCCTTGACCTCGAGGAGCTCCTTGGGGTCCTTGGGGCCCTCGACCAGCGCGTCGCCGGCGGCGACCTCCTGGCCCGCGGTCACCTCGAGGTGCGCCCGGGCGGAGACGAGCACCGATTCCTCGGTGCCGTCGTCGGCCACGACGGTGATGCGCCGGCCACCTTCCTCGTCCTCGATGCGGACCACGCCCGAGTAGTGGGCGAGGACGGCGGCACCCTTGGGCGTGCGGGCCTCGAAGAGCTCGACGACGCGGGGCAGGCCGTGGGTGATGTCCTCACCCACGACACCACCGGTGTGGAAGGTACGCATGGTCAGCTGCGTGCCGGGCTCACCGATCGACTGCGCCGCGATGACCCCGACCGCCTCGCCCAGCTCGATCAGCCGCCCCGTGGCGAGGGACTGGCCGTAGCAGGTGACACACACGCCGTGCTCGGACTCACACGTCAACACCGAGCGCACCCGGACCCGGTCGACGTGCTCGTCGTCGCGGATGCGGGCGACCAAGTCGTCGTCGAGCATCGTCCCCGCCGGGATGACCCCGCCGACCAGGTTGACGTCCTCGGCGAGGACCCGCCCGTAGGCGCGCGTCTCGAGGTAGGAACGGCGGCTGGCCTCGTCGGGCACCATGCCGTCGAGCCAGATACCCCGCGACGTGCCGCAGTCGTCGATCCGGATGATGAGCTCCTGGGCCACGTCGACGAGACGCCGCGTCAGGTAGCCCGAGTCGGCGGTCCGCAGGGCGGTGTCGGCCAGGCCCTTGCGGGCGCCGTGGGTGGAGATGAAGTACTCGAGCACCGACAGGCCCTCACGGAACGAGGACTTGATGGGCCGGGGGATCATCTCGCCGCGGGGGTTCGACACCAGGCCCTTCATGCCGGCGATCTGGCGGATCTGCTGGGAGTTCCCCCGGGCCCCGGAGTCGACCATCATGTCGAGCGGATTGAAGGCGATCGCCGACAGGGTCTTCTCCATGGCCCGCCCGACCTCGGACGTGGCGGAGGTCCAGATCTCGATCTCCTTCTGGCGCCGCTCGTCGTCGGTGATGATGCCCCGCTTGAACTGCGCCTCGGCCTTCTCGGCCTCGCGCTCGTAACGGTCGAGGATGGCCCGCTTCTCGGGCGGCGTGCGCACGTCATCGATGGAAATGGTGAGCCCGGACTGGGCCGCGTACCGGAAGCCGAGCGCCTTGATGCGGTCGAGGCTCTCGGCGACGACGTTCTTTGGCTCGGTGGCCGACACCTCTTCGACGATGCCGCCGATGGGGGTCGAGCGCTTGCCGACGACGTCGTTCACGTAGCGGAAGCCCTTGGGCAGCGCGCTGTTGAAGAACACCCGTCCCGCCGTGGTGACGATGGACAGGAAGTCGTCCTCACCGGGGACGGCGTCGAGGGCCTTGGTCAGCGCGGTGTGCATCGAGGAACCGGGGTTCGTCCGCAGCACGATCTTGGCGTGCAGGTCGATCTCGTTCTCCTCGAAGGCGCGCTCCACCTCATAGGCGTGACGGAACACATTCCCCTCGCCCTTGGCCCCGTCGACCTCGAGGGTGAGGTAGTAGGCACCGAACACCATGTCCTGGGTGGGGACGGTGATCGGTCGCCCCGTGGCGGGGGACAGGATGTTGTTGGCCGACAGCATGAGCACACGCGCCTCGGCCTGGGCCTCGGCCGACAGCGGCAGGTGGACCGCCATCTGGTCGCCGTCGAAGTCGGCGTTGAAGGCCGTGCACACGAGCGGGTGGACCTGGATGGCCTTGCCCTCGACAAGGACCGGCTCGAAGGCCTGGATGCCGAGGCGGTGCAGGGTCGGCGCCCGGTTGAGCAGCACGGGGTGCTCCTTGATGACACCCTCGAGGACGTCCCACACCTGGGGGCGACGGCGCTCGACCATGCGCTTGGCGGACTTGATGTTCTGGGCCAGCTCGAGGTCGACGAGGCGCTTCATGACGAAGGGCTTGAACAGCTCGAGGGCCATGAGCTTGGGCAGGCCGCACTGGTGCAACTGCAGCGTGGGGCCGATCACGATGACCGACCGGCCCGAGTAGTCGACGCGCTTGCCCAGCAGGTTCTGGCGGAAACGCCCCTGCTTGCCCTTCAACATGTCCGACAGGCTCTTGAGGGGCCGGTTTCCCGGGCCCGTCACGGGCCGGCCGCGGCGGCCGTTGTCGAACAGGGCGTCGACGGCCTCCTGGAGCATGCGCTTTTCGTTGTTGATGATGATCTCGGGGGCGCCCAGGTCGAGCAGGCGCTTCAGCCGGTTGTTGCGGTTGATGACGCGTCGGTACAGGTCGTTGAGGTCCGAGGTGGCGAAGCGGCCACCGTCGAGCTGAACCATAGGCCGCAGGTCGGGGGGGATCACGGGGACGACCTCGAGGATCATGGCCCGGGGGTCGTTGGCACGACGGCCGTGGTCGTCGCGGCGGTTGAAGGCGGTGACGATCTTCAAGCGCTTGATCGCCTTCTGCCGGCGCTGGGCCGACAGGGGACGGCGACCGTCGGTGGCGTCGATGGCCTCGCGCAGCTTCACCTCTTCCACGTCGAAGTCGATCCGGTCGATGAGCCGGGCGATGGCCTCGGCGCCCATGCCGCCCTCGAAGTAGTCGTCGTAGCGGATCTTGAGCTCGCGCCACAGCAATTCGTCTTCGATGATCTTGCGGGGGAAGAGGTCGCGAAACTCGTCGAAGGCGCGCTTGGCGAGGTCGATATCGCCCTCGGCCCGCTCGCGGACCGAGCCGATCTCCTTCTCCGACAGGCGCTGACGGGCCTTGATCTCGGCATCCTTGGCGCCCGAAGACTCGAGCTCGGCGAGCTCCTTCTCGAGCTCCTTGAAGCGACGGTCGATCTCGAGGTCGCGCTGGCGCTCGAGCTGGGTGACCTCTTCGGCGAGCTCGCCCTCGAGCGCAGCCAGGTCCTCGTGCCGACGCTCGTCGTCGACCCAGGTAACCAGGTTGGCGGCGAAGTAGATGACCTTCTCCAGCTGCTTGGCCTTCAGCTCCTCGCGGGCTTCGGTCCCCATGAGGAGGTACGCCAGCCAGCTGCGGGTACCGCGCAGGTACCAGATGTGGACCACGGGAGCGGCGAGCTCGATGTGGCCCATGCGCTCGCGCCGCACCTTCGAGCGGGTGACCTCGACGCCACAACGCTCACAGATGATGCCGCGGAAGCGGACGCGCTTGTACTTCCCGCAGTAGCACTCCCAGTCCTTGGTCGGACCGAAGATCTTCTCGCAGAAGAGGCCGTCCTTCTCAGGGCGCAGCGTCCGGTAGTTGATGGTCTCCGGCTTCTTGACCTCTCCGTTGGACCATGAGCGGATGGACTCCGCGGTGGCCAGCCCGATACGGAGCTGGTCGAAATTATTGACGTCCAGCACGGCTAGAAGCTCCTCTCGGCGGCGCGACGCTCGTCTTCTTCGTCCGACCCACGCTCGGGCCGGCTGATGTCGATGCCGAGCTCCTCGGCCGTCCGGAAGACGTCCTCGTCGAGCTCTCGCATCTCGATCTCCTCACCGGTCGTCGACAACACCTCGACGTTGAGGCACAACGACTGCATCTCCTTGATCAGCACCTTGAAGCTCTCGGGGATGCCCGGCTCAGGGATGTTCTCGCCCTTGACGATGGCCTCGTAGACCTTGACGCGGCCGAGGACGTCATCGGACTTGATGGTGAGCAGCTCCTGCAAGGCGTAGGCCGCTCCGTACGCTTCGAGGGCCCACACTTCCATCTCTCCGAAGCGCTGCCCACCGAACTGGGCCTTCCCGCCTAGGGGTTGCTGGGTGATCATCGAGTACGGCCCCGTCGAGCGGGCGTGGATCTTGTCGTCGACGAGGTGGGCGAGCTTCAGGATGTAGACGTACCCCACCGAGATGGGGTTGTCGTACTGCTCGCCGGTGCGGCCGTTGAACAAGGTCGCCTTGCCGTCGGGCCCGATGAGCCGGGTGCCGTCGGCGGAGTCGGTGTGCAACAGCTCGAACAGCCGCTTGATGGTGGGGTGCCGGCCGGCGTCGTCCTCCTCATCCCAGTGCGCACCGTCGAAGGCGGGGGTCGAGACCCACACGGCGGGGTCGGTCCGGGGCCGGGTCTTCTCCTCGTTGGCCCCGGCCAGGGTCTGGTGGGCTTCTGACCCGTCCCAGCCCCAGCGGGCCGCGTAACCGAGGTGCGATTCGAGCACCTGGCCCACGTTCATCCGGCTGGGCACGCCGAGGGGGTTCAGGATGATGTCGACGTGGGTGCCGTCGGACAGGAACGGCATGTCCTCCACCGGCAGGATCTTGGAGATGACGCCCTTGTTGCCGTGGCGTCCGGCGAGCTTGTCGCCCTCGGAGATCTTGCGCTTCTGGGCCACGTACACCCGCACGAGCTGGTTGACCCCGGGGGGCAGCTCGTGCGAGTCCTCACGGGAGAAGACGCGGACGTCGATGACCTTGCCCGACTCCCCGTGAGGCACCTTGAGCGAGGTGTCGCGCACCTCGCGGGCCTTCTCCCCGAAGATGGCCCGCAGGAGCCGCTCCTCGGGAGTCTGCTCGGTCTCACCCTTGGGCGTGACCTTGCCCACGAGCACGTCGCCGGGACCGACCTCGGCCCCGATGCGGATGATGCCGCGCTCGTCGAGGTCGGCCAGGATCTCCTCGGACAGGTTGGGGATGTCCCGGGTGATCTCCTCGGCCCCCAGCTTGGTGTCGCGGGCGTCGACCTCGTGCTCCTCGATGTGGATCGAGGTGAGCACGTCGTCGCGCACGAGGCGCTCGGAGAGGATGATGGCGTCCTCGAAGTTGTAGCCCTCCCACGGCATGAAGGCGACGAGGAGGTTCTTCCCGAGCGCCAGCTCACCGTTGTGGGTGGCGGACCCGTCGGCCAGGACGTCGTTGGCCCCGACCTGCTGGCCCTCGTCGACGATGACCTTCTGGTTGATCGAGGTGTTCTGGTTTGAACGCCGGAACTTGGCCAGGGTGTAGCGCCGCCGGCCGAGCTCGTGACCGAGGCGGTCGCGCTGGCCGGACTTGTACTCCACCACGACGTGGTCGCCCGACACCTCGGCCACGGTGCCCTCGCCCTCGGACAGCAGCACGTCGCCGGCGTCCTGGGCGGCACGAGCCTCGACCCCGGTGCCGATGTAGGGAGCCTCGGGCACCACGAGCGGGACGGCCTGCTTCTGCATGTTGGCGCCCATCAGGGCACGGTTGGCGTCGTCGTGCTCGACGAAGGGGATCAGCGCGGTGGACACCGACACGATCTGCTTCGGCGACACGTCCATGAGGTCCACCTCGGCCGGCGGGACGTAGTCGATCTCGCTGGTCGTGCCGTAGGAAGTGGTGGTGGCCCCGACCCGCACGCCGGCCCCTTGAGGCCCGCGCCGCACAAGGACCCGCTCGTCGACGAAGCGGCCCCGCTCGTCGAGCTTGGCGTTGGCCTGGGCGATGACGTGCTCCTCCTCCTCGTCCGCGGCCAGGTAGACGATCTCGTCGCTGACGCGACCGTCGACGACCTTGCGGTACGGGGTCTCGATGAACCCGTATTCGTTGACCCGGGCGTAGGTCGCCAGCGCACCGATCAGGCCGATGTTGGGGCCCTCGGGGGTCTCGATGGGACACATCCGCCCGTAGTGGGAGCTGTGCACGTCACGAACCTCGAAGCCGGCCCGCTCACGCGACAGGCCGCCAGGCCCGAGGGCGGAGAGGCGACGCTTGTGGGCGAGGCCCGACAGTGGGTTGTTCTGGTCCATGAACTGGCTGAGCTGACTGGTCCCGAAGAACTCCTTGATGGCGGCCACGACGGGGCGGATGTTGATCAGCGTCTGGGGCGTGATCGCCTCGACGTCCTGGGTCGTCATGCGCTCCCGCACCACGCGCTCCATCCGGGACAGGCCGACGCGCACCTGGTTCTGGATGAGCTCGCCCACCGACCGGATGCGGCGGTTGGCGAAGTGGTCCTGGTCGTCGATGCGGTACCCCGACTCGCCGTCGGCCAGGTGGAGCATGTACGTGGCGGTGGCGAGGATCTCCGACGGGCTCAACACGCCCTGGGTCGGTGAGGGCCGCTCCAGGTCGATGTCGAGCACGCTCGAGATCCGCTCGATCTCGGGGCCGAGCTTCCGGTTCAACTTATAGCGGCCGACCCGGGTCAGGTCGTAGCGCTTGGGGTTGAAGAAGGCGTTCTCGAAGTAGGCGCGGGCCGCGTCGGCCGACAGCGGCTCCCCGGGGCGGGCCCTCTTGTAGATCTCGAGGAGGGCGTCCTCGCGGGTGGGGGCGAGGTCGCGTTCCTTCTCCCACTGCCCTTCGAGGAAGTCGAAGTGTCGGACGAACCGGTTCAGGAACCCCTCGTCCTCGTAGCCGAGCGCACGGAGCAGAACGAACAACGACAACCGGCGCTTGCGGGCCACGCGGGCACCGGCGGTGACGTCCTTGGAGGGCTTGGCCTCAACGTCGAATTCGATCCACTCCCCACGGTAAGGATGGACGGTGCCCGTCACGATCGTCTTGGCGTCGCGACCGGGCTGGAAGATCACACCGGGGGAACGCACCAGCTGGCTCACCACGACCCGCTCGGTGCCGTTGATGATGAAGGTGCCCTTGTCCGTCATCATCGGGAAGTCCCCCATGAAGACGGTCTGCTCCTTGATCTCCCCGGTCTGCGCGTTCATGAACCGCGCCCGGACGAACACCGGGGCGGCATAGGTCATGTCCTTCTCCTTGCACTCCTCCTCGGGGAACTTGGGAGGTGGGCGCAGGTCGGGGTCGGACGGGTCGTACTCGAGCTCGAGGCTCAGTTGGCCGGTGAAGTCCTCGATGGGGCTGATATCTGCGAACGCTTCGGCCAGACCCTTGTCCAAGAACCAGCGGAACGAGTCCCGCTGAATGGCGATGAGATCAGGCAGGCGCAGGACCTCATCGAGGTTGGCGAACGAAAAACGCTCCGGGCTTTTAGACCGTGAAGGCAACGGTCGACTCCTCCCAGGTGGGTGGCGGGCAATGAACGAGACGGCGGGACGGTGGCGGGTGGAGTGTCCCCGGGCGAGCCGGGAACGGGGTGGCTAGGGGTGCTACACGGGGGACGGGCAGGGGCAGGGGAAAACGGTGACGATTACGCCTGCTCTGCGGGCACAGCGGCGCGCGTCAGCCAGCCGGATACGGCAAGGGTGGCGCGAAGAAAGGGGCACGGCAACCGCACAGCATACGCGCGCGCGCGGCAAATGGCAACCCCTTCGTACTGCCACCGACAGGCTACGGACGCGCCGGGGTGTCGTCAAGCACTCGCGCCCCACGGGGCGCCCCGGACTACTTGACCTCGACTGTCGCCCCGGCCTCCTCGAGCTGGGCCTTGGCCTTGTCGGCGTCCTCCTTCGAGACCCGCTCCAGCACGGGCTTGGGGGCGGAGTCCACCAGGTCCTTGGCCTCTTTCAGTCCCAGGCTGGTGAGTGTCCGGACTTCCTTGATGACCTGGATCTTCTTGTCGCCGGCGGCATTGAGGATGACGTCGAACTCGGTCTTCTCGTCCTCACCGCCACCGGCGTCCCCGCCGCCGGCGGCCGGGGCCGCGGCGACCGCCACGGGGGCGGCTGCGGTGACCCCGAACTTCTCCTCGAAGTCCTTGAGGAGCTCGGAGAGCTCGAGGACCGAGAGGTTGGCGATCCCCTCGAGAATGTCGTCTTTGCTGATCTTGGTGGCCATGGTGGTTCTGCTCCTTTGCGTTGCTCGATGGTCTGAATCGCTCGGAATTGCTCGATCGAAAAGGTCTGGCGCGGTCCGGGAAGCCGGCTCAGCCCTCGCCGGGCTCGCCGTCGACCTCCGATGCCGCCTCGGCGCCGGCGGCGGCATCGACCTCGGCGGTGACGGGCACGGCCGCCTCTGGCGTGGCGGCGGCCTCGGGGGGGACATCAGTCTCCGTGGGGGCGGTGGCCTCGACAGGGGCAGGGGCTTCGGTGGCAGCATCCTCGGCGGGGGCAGGGGCCTCGACGGGAGCACCCCCGCGCTCGTCGAGCAGGGCTGACAACCCGTAGGCGAGATTACGAGGTAGCGCCTGCAGGAGGCCGGCGAACTGTCGCAGCGGGGCGGCGATCGCCCCTGCCAGCTGGGCCAGGAGCACGTCGCGTGGCGGCAGGTCGGCCAGGGCGGCGAGGTCCTGGCTCGTCAGGAAACCGTCACCGTGGAGGCCGCCCTTGATCACCAGGCTCGGAGAGGTCCGGGCGTAATCGCGAAGGGCCTTGGCCGCCGCGCTCACCTCGCCGGAGACGAAGGCGATGGCCGTCGGGCCCTCGAGCAGCGGCGACAACGCCTCGTGGCGGCCGCCGGAAATTGCGAGCTTGACCAGGGTGTTCTTGTAGACCTTGTAGTCCCCGCCTGCCGCCCGCAAGACATTGCGCAACGCGGCGAGCTCGGCGACGGTCAGCCCCCGGTACTCCGTCAGGATGGCGGCCTGGGCGGCGTCGAGGCGCTCACGCACCTCGGTCACGACGGCCACCTTCTGCGGCCTGGGGTTCTCCATCATCGACTCCCGTGCTCGGAACGGTGCGGCACCGCTCGTGTCGTGCCGCCACCGCATTCACCGAGCAGGGTCGACGCCCCGCCGAGTGTCACGATCGTCACCTGGTCAGGCGGGCTCAG
The DNA here is from genome assembly GCA_963838775.1 of uncultured Acidimicrobiales bacterium. Taxonomy (GTDB): domain Bacteria; phylum Actinomycetota; class Acidimicrobiia; order Acidimicrobiales; family UBA8190; genus Chersky-840. The sequence continues at coordinate 154,817 of CAWISP010000009.1, read as the reverse complement.
GAGCCCCTTCGACGCCCGAGGGCGTGACCGGAGGTCTGCGGCGACGGCGAATACTCGATCTGTGGTCCTCGACCTCCGAAGAGGTCGCCGGTCAAATCTACTACTTCCCCGGGGACGGATCTCCCGGAGGACGGCTTCTCTACGCCGAGGCGGCCAGCTCCTCGTCGAGCTCCCGGGCACGGGCGGGATCGATGTGGACCCCGGGCCCCATCGTGGACGACAGCGTCACCCCCCGGAGGTACCGGCCCTTGGCGGCGGGGGGCTTCGCCCGCATGAGCTCCTCGATGACGGCGTGGGCGTTTTGCAGCAGTTGCTGGCGCGTGAACGACACCTTGCCCACCCGGACGTGGACGTTGCCGACCTTGTCGGTGCGGTACTCGACGCGCCCTCCCTTGAACTCGGTCACGGCCTTGCCGACGTCGGTGGTCACGGTCCCGGTCTTGGGGTTAGGCATGAGCCCCCGGGGGCCGAGGACCCGCCCCAGCTTGCCGACCTGGCCCATCATGTCGGGGGTGGCGATGGCCACGTCGAAGTCGAGGAAGCCCCCCTCGACCTTGGCCACGAGATCGTCGGCTCCGACCTCGTCGGCGCCGGCGGCACGGCCTTCGGTTGCGCCATCGCCCTGGGCGAAGACCACGACCCGGGCCGTGCGCCCGGTGCCGGCGGGCAGGCTGAGCGTGCCCCGCACGATCTGGTCGGCCTTGCGGGGGTCGACCCCGAGGCGGACGGCAAGCTCGACGGTCTCGTCGAACTTCGCCGGGGCGAGCTCTTTGATGAGGTCCACCGCTTCACTCGGTGAGTAGAGATGCTGCCGGTCGAAGTGCTCGAGCGCGGCTTGGTATTTCTTGCCTTTGTGCACGTGGGGTTCCTCTTCTTCGTCTGGCGGTGCGGCGCCGTCAGCCTTCGACGGCGATGCCCATCGAGCGCGCCGTGCCGACCACCTGACGCTTGGCGGCGTCGATGTCGTCGGTATTGAGGTCGGGCAGCTTCACCGTGGCGATCTGGGTGACCTGGGCATCGGTGATCGATCCCGCCCGCTCCCGGCCCGCCGCGGCGGCGCCCTTGTCGATGCCGAGCGCCTCACGGATGAGGGCCGGCGTGGGCGGCGTCTTGAGCACGAACGTGAACGAGCGGTCCTCGAAGATCGTGATCTCGACGGGCACGATCGTGCCCCGCTGGCTCTCGGTGGCGGCGTTGTACTGCTTACAGAATTCCATGGTCTGCACGCCGTGGGGCCCGAGCGCGGTACCGACCGGTGGCGCGGGCGTGGCGCTCCCGGCGGGGAGCTGGATCTTCACGACGGCGAGGACCTTCTTCTTGGGGGGCATGACGGAGAGCCTCCTGGGCTAGAGCTTGGCGACCTGGCTGAATTCGAGCTCGACCGGAGTCTCGCGGCCGAAGATGTTGACGAGCACCTTGAGCTTCAGCTGGTCTTCGTTGATCTCGTCGATCTGTCCCGAGAAGTCGGCGAAAGGCCCCTCTCTGACCCGGACCGTCTCGCCGACCTCGTACTCGAGACGGGGCCGCGTCTTCTTGATGGGCTCGGCGCCACCCTCGACCTTGACCTGGAGGATGCTCTCCACCTCGCGGCGCGACAAGGGGGTGGGCTTGGTCCCGGGACCCACGAACCCGGTGACCCCGGGGGTGTTGCGGATCACCGACCACGAGTCGTCGTCGAGGTCGCAGCGGGTGAGCAGATAGCCGGGGAACACCTTCTTCTGGACGACGACCTTCTTGCCGTTCTTGAACTCGACGACGTCCTCCATGGGGATCACGACCTCGAAGATCCGGTCCTCCATGTTCATCGAGACGATCCTGCTCTCGAGGTTGGACTTCACCTTGTTCTCGTAGCCGGCGTAGGTGTGGACCACGAACCAGCGTCCCGGCCGGTCATAGGGGCTCTCGACGACGACGGGGGGCTCGTCCTCGTCGTCGTTGTCCCAGCCCGGGCCCTCGATCACCGCCGCTTCGACGACGGTCTCCTCGACGACTGTCTCCTCGACGGCCTCGGCGACCGCGGGCGCTTCGAACACCGGCTCTTCGAGAACGGGCTCTTCGAGAACGGGCTCTTCGACGACGGGCCCCGAGACGTGCCCGTTCTCCTCGGCGTCCCCCGACAGGCCGCCGTCCGCGTCGACCGCGTCGGCACCGGTTCGGTCGTCCACCGGCGAGTCAGCCTGGGCGGACGCGCCCGGGGGCCCCGCGATCTCCCCCAGGTCTTCGCCCTGCTCGAGATCGGGATCGCTCATGACTTGAACAGGAAGATGACGGCGTGCGAAAAGGCGTAGTTGAGCAAGAAGATGAGGCTCACCAGAAGCACGAGAGTCAGGAAGACGATGGTGGCGGAGTTGACGACTTCCTTGCGGGTGGGCCAGGCCACCTGCCGGAGCTCGGAGCGCACCTCGCGGAAGAACTCGGCAATGCGGCCGAAGACCGAGGTCTCGGGCTGTACCACGGGACGGGAGCGGGGCGGTGGCGTGCGTCGGTTCGCGGGAGAGCCGTCAGCCTCGATCTGACCTTGGCGCTGCATCATGCGCTTCATCTCACGGTTCACGGCTTCGCACGCCTTTCGACGGCCAGATGGCAGGGCAGGAGGGACTCGAACCCCCAACCGCCGGTTTTGGAGACCGGTGCTCTACCAATTGAGCTACTGCCCTTCGGCGGCCAGGACACCGGTCACCGCCCGAGCGGCCAAGGGGGCCGGTCAATGAGGTTATCACCGGCCGCGCCCAGTCTCCCGACGGTCAGCGGGTCTCTTTGTGGAGGGTGTGCTGGCGGTCCCAGCGGCAGAACTTGGTGAGCTCGATCCGCTCCCGGTCGTTCTGCTTGTTCTTCATGGTGATGTAGTTGCGGCGCTTGCAGACTTCGCAGGCCAGGGTGACCTGGACCCTCTTCTCGTTCTTGGCCATGACTGTGCTCCTTCTCGGGCCTCCCGCTCGGGGCGGGGGGCCGTTCCCTCAGGCTGGTAGCGGCGGCGGGACTCGAACCCGCGACAACACGATTATGAGCCGTGTGCTCTGACCAACTGAGCTACGCCGCCAGGGGCGAGCCCCCTGTCGGAATCGAACCGACGACACCAGCCTTACCATGGCTGTGCTCTGCCGACTGAGCTAAGGGGGCGGACACGGCAACTGCGCGCCGGACGAGCATAGTCGCCACGTGCCCGTTCTCCGGTGGGGTCGGGGCGTGCGGGAGCGACCGGAAACGGCGATCGCGGCGCCGGTACGATCGTCCGATGGAGGTCCGGCTGGCACGCCAGGAGGACACCGAGGCGATCCGGGCCATCTACAACGCAGAGGTCACGGGCTCGACGGTCACTTTCGACATCAAACCCCGGACCGCCGAGGAGCAGCGCGCCTGGATCGCCCGCCACCAGGGCGCGCACCCCGCCGTCGTGGCCGTGGAGGGGCCCACCGTCGTCGGGTTCGGGTCCCTGTCGCCGTTCCGGGACCGTGCCGCCTACGCCACCACAGTCGAGGACTCGCTCTACGTCGATGCTCGGTGGCGGGGCAACGGGTTCGGCCGCCTCCTGCTCGACGAGCTCGTGGCCCTCGCCGTCACCCGGGGGTTCCACACCGTCATCGCCCGCATCTCGGGCGCCAACGAGCCGTCGATCGCACTGCACCGGAGGTGTGGTTTTGCGCCGGTGGGCGTCGAGCGGGAGGTGGGTCGGAAGTTCGGCCAGTGGATCGACGTCGCTGTCATGCAACGCATGCTGTGAAGGGCGATCCGCGTCGCGACGCCCGCGCCGGTCTCGACGAAGGCGGATGAGCCCGGGGCCTGACGGCGGCCCAGGGGCGGATCAGGCCTCGGCGTAGCCGAGCGACACCGCCGGCTCTTCGAGATCGGGCGGCGGGCCCCCGTCGCCCCGTCGGCGCCACCGGGACAGGAGGCGCTCACGGTCGAAGGGCGACAGCGGCAGGGTCAGGATCGCCAGGCAGGCGAGCAGGGCCACCGCCACCGCCAGCGGGTCGGCCCGGAACAGGCCCGACACGAGCTGGCGCCCGGCGGGCAGGCCGATGAAGGCGGCCACGATCGACGACCCCACGATGAGGGTCCGCACCTTGCCCGTCGCCACCGGGGCCAGTACGACAAGCCCCCACGACAGGTACCAGGGCTGGACCACCGGGCCGAGGGCCACGATGATGAGCATGGTCATCCCCATGGCGCGGAGGGACCCGATCCGGTCCGATCGCAGCAGCAGCAGCACGCCGGCGACGCAGGCCACGAGCACGCCGAGCCCGCGCGTCAACGACAGGGTGGTGTGCAGCGACACCCCGATCCCCACCAGGTGGGCGAGGTCGGTGACGAAGATCCCCGCCCCGGTGGCGGGGGCGACCCATGACCGGACGGTCCCCGGGGTGGACAGGTTCAGCGCCCAGCTCCATCCGAGACCGGTGACGATCGACAGCGCGCCCATCACCGCCGACGCGATCAGGCCGGCGGTGACCACGGGACGTATTCGGGCGCGCACGGGCAGCCCGGTGCCCAACCAGTCCCAGCCGATGTAGATGACGCCGAGCGCGGCCGGGACCTTCACCGCCGCGGCCAGCGCGCACAGCACGATGCCTGCCACCGGTCTCCCTCGACGCGCCACGGCCAGGCCAGCCATGAGCAGGCCGAGCATGAGGGCATCGTTGTGGGCACCCCCCACGAGATGCAGGATCGTGACCGGATTGAGCACGGCCATGGTGAAGGCGTAGGACGGATCTCGCCCCAGGCTCCTCGCCAGCGACGGGATGGACATGGCCATGAGTCCGACGCCCACCAGGGCCAGGAGCCGCAGCAGGACGAGGTCGACGAGCTCGTTGTGGCCGGACGCGCTCGTGAGGAAGCCGTCGGTCTCCATGAACAACGGCCCGTAGGGCACCGGGGTGTTGAGCCACAGAGGATCGACCAACGACTCCGACGGGGTGGCGCCGAGGACGCCGGGGCCGTAGTGGTACGGGCTGATGTGGTGGCTCATCATCTCGCCCTGCGCCGCGTAGCTGTAGATGTCGCGGCTGAACAACGGTGGCGCCAGGAGCAGGGGGACGATCCACAGACACAGCACGATCACGAGCTTGCGGACCGGCACGCCCTTCACCTGCGAGAGGGTGCGGATCAGGCCGTACCAGACGCGCATGAACAGCACGAGACCGCCGTACATGGCGATGAGCCCGAGGAAGTTCAGCGGCGGCTTGACCGTCGAGCCGGCCGCCGGGACGCCGAAGAACCACGCGCCGGGTTGCTTCAGCACGAAGGGCGAGCCTTGAGGGATCGAGCCCAGCATGATGGCCGTGACGGCGATGAACCCGAGAATGGCGGGCCGGACGAGAAGGCGTGTCCCGTCGCCCTCGACGACACCGGGCTCGAGGTCGGGCCCGACGAGCGCGCTGAAGGGCCAGCGGCGGCGGACGGCCTCGTCCCACATCGTCAGGCGGTCGAGCGTGCGCCCCACGACGGGGATCGCCGAAGGATCGAGGCCGCGTACGGATACGGCGGTCCTTCCCATTAGACCCATTGCTTCGGTCCTCGCCCCGAACGTGTTTGAACCCAGCTCGAACTTCTATGCACCTGACCAGTGCCTGTCGACCCGCCGCCGCCCCCCGTCCGCCGGGCCGGGAGGATACGGATCGGACACATTCGTAACGGCATTGTAATGAACGTCGCCGATCCGGCAAGTGCAGGGTCCCCAACCCGAACCCAATCCGGGGCGGGTCCCCTCAGCTGTGCGTGGGAAAGCGTGGGCCGGGAAGGATTCGAACCTTCGTAGGCTGTGCCGGCAGATTTACAGTCGCAGGCTGGGTGTAAATGGTCGGCAGCCACCAGAAATCGTCGCAGGTCACCCGGGGTGCGCCGTTATTCATGGGAAGCCGGCGGCAGCGGTCGGCAGCCGGTTTGGCGGTCAACTTGGCGGTCAAACGGGATGGTCAATCGGTTCCGTTCATGTCGTCGGCATCTCGGGTTCCCCACATGGCGACATTCAGTTGGCCCAAGTGGAAGGCGGCCGCCCGGTCCACCGGCGTTCGCGAATCACCATGGGCGACATGAGAACGAGCTCGTCTCGGCTCACGTCGACGGCACCAGCCAGGAAGGTCCAAAGGAGATCCGCAGCCGGCGCGGCCATGCTGATCGCCACTTGCTTGCTGACGCCGACGGGCTCTTTGCCCATCAGGTGGGTGAACCGCTGCGTGGCAAGGAAGGTTGCGATGCTGGAGTAAAGGAGGAACCACGCCGCGAAAGCCTCAATCTGGCCGGCCTCGAGCCCGGGTTCCTCTCTTGCGACCGCACGGATGGTCGCGGAGGCGGCTGCCAGCGCAGAGCCGTGGTGCTCCACGATCACGTCGATCAATCCGGGAAGGCTCATCGTCGGCGGGTCGGTTGGCTGCGATCGCTCGGCCACAGCATCCGCGAGGACGTGGAAGTAGGCGTCGGTCGAGGCACCCGCCGCAGCGGCTCCCGATGCAATGGTGCGACGAAGTGCCCGCTTGACGCGCCTCGGACCCCGCTCGTTCAGCAGGTTCAAGAGAACTGGGTCGTGCTTGCCCATAGGTCAGGCAATGGCCGCGACGCGGGCGAGCACGACATCCATCGCGTTAGCCGTCTCACGGAGCGCTGCCGGCATCACGTGGGCGTAAGTGTCCATCGTTAGCCGATACGTGGAGTGCCCGAGGACGTCCATCAGAACGCGAGGCTGGACGCCCTGGGCGAGGAGGAGGGTCGCCGCGGTGTGGCGAAGGTCGTAGAGCCGATGGTCCGTGACGTTGGCCTTCGTCATCAGTGCGGAGAACCAGCGGCCAAGGGAACGGTCGGTGAGCGGGCGGCCATCCGCCAAGGTGAAGACGAAGTCCCCGTCCTGCCACGCTGGGCCCGCGTGAACCCGCTCCTCGAGCTGTCGGCGCCGGTGGCCTCTGAGGGCCTCGACGCACTGCGCCGGCAGGGCGATTACACGGTGCGAACGGGGAGTCTTGGCTGGCCCCAAGCGCTCGCCGCCCTCGCTCCTACTGAAGGCCTGCCGAACACGGAGCGAGGGATGGTCGCCGTCGAGATCGAGACAGTCCCAGGTGAGCGCCCGGGCCTCCCCAGGACGGAGACCCAAGGCAACGGCGACGGTCACGAAGGCACCAAGGCGGTCTCCCTTAGCCGCACGGAGTAAGCGGCTGAGCTCCTCCTCAGTGAACGGAACCACCTCCGAGCGGCGTACTGCGATGGGCTCCACCAGGCGAGCGACGTTGTCGTGCACATACCCCCAGCGACGGGCCACGGCCAGCGCGGCTCGGAGCGAAGCGTGAATCAGGCGCACGCTGTCCCCGGCCATCCCTTGGCCTTCGAGACCGTTCACGAGCCTCTGGACGTCGGCCGCTGTGAGGCGTGAGAGTCGCAGATTCCCAAGGGTCGGCTTGATATGGAGTCGGACAGCCGATTCGCAGTTCCTCCAGTGGCCATGGCTCCGGTGTGGTTTCACGACCTCAGTGAGCCAGGTGTCGAGGAACGTTCCCACCCGGACTCGCTCGTCGAGGAGTGGACGTCCGGCGTCGAGCGTCGACCTGGCCCGGCGAAGGGCGGCTCTGGCTCCGGCCCCCGTGTTGGGCTTGGCGTACCCCGTCTTTCGGCGGCCGTCAGGGGTCCGGATCGACCACTCCCATCGCCCGTCAGGCCTGAGTCGGATCCCGCCTTCGCCACGAGCTCGTCGCGTCATGCTCGCCTCCATTTCGTTTCGCCGGGTTGCAAGGTTTCGACCAGGATCCGCCGTGCGCTCGACCAGCTCGTCTCCGAACACGCCAACTCAAGGGCCGCCCGGAGCTCGTCGAGCTCCTCCTGAAACCCGAGGCGCGGACGGCCGACCTGGCTGCGGCTGCCCGATCGCTCCCGGTAGGCCGCTTGGCGATGAGCCGGTGAGCAATAGGTCGGCGCCGGGCCGCGGGTCGACGGTACAGAGCTCGTCTCGCCGCAATATGCGCAGCGGAACGTCCGGACCGCTCGTTTGGGTGCCATATACTCGTAACTATACCTGTAACGACACTGCGTGACAAGTAAAGAGGGTTGAAAGCACCACCCAGAGTCGACCCGAACGCTCAAGACCCGTCGTCGAGCTGCCGAGAGATCCAGGGTGTTGACGGCCGCCCGATCTGTATATGCTCATTGCGTGGGAAGTTCCGCCCGCCCCACGGCTGGGCAGCCAGGTCTCGAGGTGGCGCCGGTCTCGGCAACCACCTCCCTTCCGCTCGGGGCGTCGACCGTGCCCGAGCGATTCACCCAGTCGTCGGCGCTTCCTCTTGGCTCGTCAGTGGCGGCAGATCCGCTGCGCTCGACGAGTGCCCCACTGCTCACGGCCCCGTAGAGGGGGCACCGGCAGGTCCGCCAGCCGGAGCGGCAGGTCCGCCAGCCGGAGCGGCAGGTCCGCCAGCCGGAGCGGCACCAGCGGCAGGAGCAGCCGGGACCTCCTCGGTCCATTGTTGGCTCAGAAACTGCGGAGCCCCCGCTTGGTAGTTCCCCATCGAGTCCCGTAGAACGGTTACCTCGCACTCCGCCTCGTAGACATCCGTCCGGGGAGCACTCTCGACAAAGGCGAAGCGGAGCGGGTCGAGCCTCACGGTCGCCTGTGCTGGCGCCACCATCGGAACTGGCATGCCGGGAAGCGCCATACCCGCCGGGAGAGGCGCCGGGGCTGCCGGCACGGGCAACGGATTCTTAGCGATCGCCTCTTGAAGCACGCTGAACTGCGCCTCGAGCTTCAGATCGGCCCGATACACCTCGTAGAGCTGCCACATGGCCTCCGCGACCTCCGGTGGTGCATCCTCGACGAAGTCGAGCCCCACGTCTTCCCTTGCCTCCCGACTGTTGATGGGATGCCCGTGGAAAAAGAGCTCCGAGGTCAGCTTCCGGACAACCTCCTCGATCGTGCTTTGCGGCATCGGCTGATTCCGTCTCCGGAGGAGCTTCTCGCCGAGCATCCGCGACTGCGAGGTCGTGCGCTTCACACTGCCGAGCGTCAGAGGATGCACCTTGTCCGCGAGGGCTAGGAATGTCTGAACGAGCTCGTCTTCGTGACGGATACCGACGTCGTCTCTTACCAGATCGATATAGGAGGAGACGTCCTCGACACTCACTGGCAGGACCTGCATCGGGTTTCTGGGATCGGGCGGGTTGAAGGGGCCCGAGATACTCGGATCAGTGGGCCCGAGCATCCCCATCGGGTGCATCAGGACCTTGTCCGCGCCAAGGGCCGTCAGGGTGGCTGCACTGAAGGCGTGGTGAGGGACCAGAACGGTGAATTCGGAGCAGTACTCCCGGACGAGAGTGACGAGCCTCCATGGAACGATGCCCTCGCCGCCGTTGCTGTGGAGGAACAGATCGATCCGCCTTTCGTCGGCCTGGTGCTGATCGAGAGCCCGAAGGTGGCGATAGAGCTGTGAGATGGCGTCAAGCCCCATCTGCCCCTCGAGGCCTGGCCTAGTTGAGGTCACATAGGCGATGACGGTGGTGCCCTCCCGGGCATCCCGTAGGGCGCCGATTGCGTCGCGGCGTTCCTGTTGGCTCACGTTCTCTCCTCTCGGGACATTGCTAACGAACGATTAGTAATCGACTGCTAGAGCTTCAACGGCGGCCAGACGGTCCTCGTCGGACGGTCGGGCATAGCGACGGGTCGTCTCAAGCCGGCGATGCCCAGCCAGCTCCGCGACGGTCGGCAGGTCCACGCCATGGCGGACGAGCCGAGTGACATAGGTGTGCCGCAGGCAGTGAGGCGAGAGCTCGACGCCGGCCTCACGGCCCGCTGCCACCACAGCCCGGTGGATTGCCCGCACCGAAAGAGGGCGCCCCGGCGAAGGGCTGGGGAACAGCCACGTTCCGGATTCCCCAGGCCTCACCCCCAACCATGCGGCCACGGCTGATCGCGCCTCCTGAGGCAGTGGGATCGTGCGCTCCGCGTCGCCCTTTCCCCGTCGGACCCGCACCGTTCCTGTGCGGGCGGTCAGAGCGACGTCGTCCGTCTCGAGACCCGCCGTCTCCGCCACCCGTAAGCCCGCGAATGCCATGAGGGAAACGAGAGCCCGGTCTCGTGGACGGCGACGAGCTTCGAGAGCACGAAGCAGCCGGCGCAAGTGGGGCTCTGACAGAGCCCGGGGCGCACCCTGCGGGATTGTCTCTCTTCGGGCCTGGGCTGGGCCCAGTCCGAGGAATCGGTAAAGGTCGTCCACGGCCGCCAAGGCGGCATTGACCGTCGCTGGGGCCCGCTTGGCGACCTTGAGTGCTCCTCGGTAGTCCCGAACTGCCCAGTCCCGAGCCGAGCCGTCCGAGAGGGCTCGGCCGTGGTCGGCCTGGCCAGAGAGCCATTCCAGATAGGCGCCCACCCGCCGTTGGTAGGACCGCCGGCTCAGGGGTGCCAATGCCGTTCGCTCGAGGTGCGCCTGGTAAGCGGCCCGGACGTCGGCCACCTCGACCAGCGGGGCCATTGCAATGGTCGTGACCATGCGCCACCACCTTCCTGTTCTCGGACGCTACGCAACCTATGCCCGGGGTGTGTCGGGGCGCGCTTCTCGGACGAATCCGCCCGGGGAGCGACCGAGAATGAGAGTTCTCGGACAACGGTTGGAGAGGCCCTGGCGGCGGCCGGCGTGTCACGCCTCACCCGATCACCCGAACGGTCGTGCACCTCGTTCGCTGAGGCGCTCTCGCCCTAGCAAGCCAAGTCACTCGGGATTTCGGCCGGTAGCGCCCCCGCCTTCTGACGAGGGTCTGAACCCGTCGACTATTACGCGGCGCTTGGACTCGGGCGCCCAGTCTCTGCCGCCATCGGGAGTTCCATGGCGTCGGGGGCGGCCAGTTCGAGCGCCTCGACCGTGGGCAGCCGGGCCCCGATGCCCTTCAGGTTGCCGTAGATCGTCGCGGCGTCGTGTACGACCGACTCGATCTGTTGCTCGCGCTGCTTCCACCTGGCCTGGAAGACTCGGCGCTCTTGGTCGACGTCGCCGCGCATGTGCAGGGCCGTCTCGACAATGGTTGCGATGCGCCCCGTGAAGTCGGCGCTCGTGAGAAAATCGTAGACCAGGCCTTTGAGGTCGTCGCGGCGGGCCGCAGTTCCGTGCGTGGCCGCGACATCTAGCACCGTCTGTCGGAGGATCATCGCAACGTCGCCAGCGACGTCAATCGTGGCAACCCAGACTCCGTCGACTTCCATCAGGATTCTGTCGGGGTCTGGGAGCACATCGGACACGATGACCGCCGCCGTGTGCTTCCCCGCCTTCTGGTCGCCCCGAAGCTTCTGGACCCAGCTCTTCTGCCAGTTGGCGGCCCGCTTGGTCTCCCAGAGGATCGACCCGCACGGCACGCCGCCTCCGTCGCACACGATCTGGACCACATCCGCCCCAGCGACACCGCGAGAGATGACGTTGACCCGGTCGGTACGGAACCGGGCCTCGAGTATGTCGGCGAGTGTCTGCTGACGGACGACGCCGAGCTCTTGCGCCCTCCCTGGGGGGAGCTTCTTTTGAAGCGTCGTCACCTGGCGCCGTAGCGACGCGATCTGCCGGTTCCGTTCGCTCAGCTCCTCCTCGGCCTCTCGGACTTTCTTGGCGGCGAGGATGTCTGCCTGTTTCTTTGCCCGCTTCTCGATCTCCGGCTTCTGTTCGGCGAGCAGTTCGCGCTTGAGCTGCGCCCGCTCCTGGCTTACCCACTCATCACGGAGGTGATCGACGATGCTCGCCTCAAGCTCGAAATGTTCACCGCATTTCGGGCAGGTGATCTCGGTCACGGGCTTGGCGTTGGTGGGCATCTCTGTCCCTCCCTGGGATAGGAGCACTATCGCTGGTCTCTGAGCGAAGCTTTGGACTCAGGCTGGTTCCCAACGCCAACCGTTGTTATTTGTGCACAGGATGGGTCCGCTCTCGCCCTGGACTGTCTGTCCGTGGAGACTGTCGGGACAGAACTCGCCAGCTCGGTAACAGTTGCCCTCGGGGTCGGTGTAACAGACAGTCGTTGCGGTTGGCGTAGCCGGCGGTGCGGCGGTCGTGCTGGTCACTGGCCGAGGCGCCGTCGTCGTGGTCGTCGGCCGTGGCGGCGCAGTCGTCGTGGTCGTCGGTCGTGACTCCGTCGTCGTGATTGTCGGCCGTGGCGCCGTCGTCGTGGCCTTCAGGGCCCGAGTCGTCGTCGGCGCCGAAGTGGCGACCTGAGCTGGAACCTTCGCCGCCGTGGTCTTGGTGTTGCTCCCGATGACTCCGAGCGCGATCAGGACCACTAGAACACCGAGAATCCACCACCGCTTCATGCGGTACCAGGGCCGACTTCCTTCTGTCATCTGAGTCGTCCTTCTGCCGCGGTGTCCGCCCGTCTCTCATCGGCACCGACGGTAGGTGCCTTGAGGGGGCCGCGAAGTGGGGGCGAGACGACTAAGCCGCGACAGGGAACGTTTACCCTGCTTTGAGCCAGGAAGCGGGTCACATCGACCCGCGACGGCGACCCGAGGGCGCCTCCGGGGTGCCGGTCCCGATAGCCCGGTATCCCCGACTACCGTGCTGGCGCTCGGCTCGGTTCATAACCAGAGGCACGCTCGTCGATCGGCACCTTCCGTTGGTGGGGCGCATTCTGCCACCGGCCTCGACGTCACCGGATGCCCCGAGGGCTTCAAGGTCCCGGAGACCAGCCACGAGTGATGACGTGCTGGCCGGTCGTGGCGTCCCACACGTCCACGCCCCATTCGCCGCATCCAGGAAGGTTCTGGCTGCGAGGAACTGAGTAGACGACCCAGGAGAGGACGTCTTGGTTCACTGGGACGAGCGAGCCGTTTGCATCAACCCTTGCCGGTAGCTTGGCCGAATAGAGCGCCAAGAGCAGACTTGGGCGCTCGAATGAGTATTTCACGGACGTCTCGTTCCACACTTTTGCAGCAGAGACGATTGGCTGTGCAGAGGCGGGCGGCGGCTCAAGGGTGACACCCCCGCCGTTCAACGTCATGGACATCGGGAGCCTTTCGGGCGCTGGCATGGCGAGTGGATTTTGGGACAACGAGCACTTTGCTGCCGCAGGTGTGTCGGGGGCGTGGGGCGCAAATCTGACTGAGTCCAGAATCGCGGTTCCGACCTTCGGGTCTGGCCCAATCCCAATCTCGACAGTAACCCCGTGGTACCAAAACCAGTTCAGAGTTGCAGAGCCGGACGGTGCGGGTTGAGCCTGAAGCAGGCGCTGCCCAGACGGTGTTCTAAAAGGGGCCACATCCTTCGTCGGCTTGGGTCCAGCTAAGAGCCAGACGCCATCTCGGTGGGGTGGAGGCCCATTGAAGACACAGCTGGCACCAACCTGGAGTTGCGGACCCAAGAAGGCGGTGGGAGTCGCAGGGAAGGGACCGTCGCAGATGCCAGAATGCATCCCGTCCACCGTGGGCCACGAGACAGGAACGACCACCTGGACCCCGTGGTAGCTCACCACTTTCGTGCCTGTCTCGATCGTCCTGGTCGGGGCGTTGGCCGAGTGGACCGCTGAACACCCGGCGAGCACGCACATGGCAACCAGGAGACTCCACGAATGGCCAAGCACCGAGCGCGGCTGCCTCCAGCCCATATCACGTAGTTTGGGGTCGATCTTGTCGAATATCAACCGACCCGTAATGCTGCCTACAGGCCTCCAGGCAAGGGCCAGGATCAGTGTCGAGGCGGCGGTGAGGTAGGCCGCTGGCTGGTCGGCCGTTGACCGGCGTCGGGCGCTGGGCATAACGCTTTCTCGCCCATCTCGACCGGTCCCGTTCCCGCTTCGCCAGCGGCCCCCTGTCAAACCGTGCGTGCGGTTCTCCCGCACACGGCTTTCCGACACCGTTCACCGCACTGCATGCGCCGTCTTCCGCCGCACCGTCCCCGTGAGGCGATACACCTCGAGGCTCACCAGCCACTCCAGGTTGAAGCGGTTGGTGCGAGCCCAGTTCCGGTGCGACAACCCGTACTTGGTGCTGGCCAGTCGGGCCAGCCGCATATGGACGTAGCTGTCGACGGTGGAGAACTTCCGAGAAGAGTTCCCGACCCGGAAGTAGTTGCCCCAGCCCCGAAGCACGGGGTTGAGCCGTTGCACCGCCGTCTCCAGCGAATAGCCCACGAACCGCCGGTCGGTCGCCTGTCGAGCCTTGTCCTTGATGGACGCCATGGCCCTCTTCGACGGCCAACGCTGCATGTAGAAGCGGTCCGGCCAACGCCAGGCTTCCACCTTTCTGTGGTGAAAGCCCAGGAAGTCGAAGCCCTCTTCGCCCTTGGTCAGGCGGACGATGCGGGTCTTGTCCGGGTGCAGTTGCAAACCCAGACCAGCCAACACCGCTGCCGCCCGGTTCCGAGCCTCTTCGGCTCGGGACTTGGTGGCGCACAGGACGACGAAGTCGTCGGCGTAGCGGATGAGCACACCGAGGCGCCGACCGGCCTTCTCCCACTCCACGTCCAAGACGTGCAGGGCGATGTTGGCCAAAAGCGGCGAGATGGGTGATCCCTGGGGCGTCCCCGACATACTGCCGGACATCACCCCGTCCTCGAGTACCCCGGCTCGCAACCAGCTGTGGATCAGCTTCAGCATCGACCTGTCCGATACCCGTTTGCCCACCAGGGCCATGAGCACGTCGTGGTCGATGGAGCCGAAGCAGTCCGACACGTCGGCGTCGAGCACCCAGTCCGCTCCCCGGTTGGCCTCGACCCGGATGGCCTCGATGGCCATATGGGCCGAGCGCTTCGGGCGGAACCCGAAGCTTTGGGGCAGGAAGTCGGCCTCGAAGATCGGTTCGAGGACGATCTTGGCCGCCGCCATGACCACCCGGTCACGAACACTGGGTATGCCGAGGGGCCGGGCTCCCGGCTTCCCCGACTTCGGGATGTGCACCCGCCGCAGCGGCTTGGGGCGATAGGTCTTCGCCTTCAGCTCACCGGCGAGGGCTTCGAGGAACTCCCCCACCCCGGAGTCCTCGACATCGTCGACAGACACACCGTCGACGCCGGGGGCTCCTCGGTTGGCTGCCACGTGATTCCATGCTCTCCACAAGATGTCGCTGCGGGCGACGTGGGTGAACAGGGCATGGAACCGACGGGCGGGATCTGACTTGGCACTGCGGTAGAGCACGCGTTGGAGCGCTCGAACCCGGTCGACGCCTTCGGCGCCGCTGACGGACCTAGCCGATCGCTCGGCACTCATCAGAGCTCCTCGTCTCCTTCGTCGTGCATCGGTGAAGTAGGGGCCCTTCGCTCGGGACAGGTTGTGTTGTCCTGCCCGTCGTCACTACTCCGACCCCCTCCGACTCCCTCTCGACCACCTGGCACTTCCCGTGTGGTTATAGCCAGGCACGCTTCCCGGGCCGCAGGCCCGGGGCCGAGGAGGGTGAAGTAGGGCGCTGGCGCGGTTCGCCATGAAATCCGTGGGCCAGCGGGCGCACATCCCGGGCGTTTCCTGACCCGGCGCTCATCTCCCGTGACCATGGAACACCACGCCCGTTTCCAGCGCCCTCTCCCCGAACCGGACGTGAGGTTCTCCCTCATCCGGCTCTCCCCCAGGCAGTCGGACGCCCGCATTCCGCATCGCCACGACGTTGGCGGACGCCCCAAGCGCCCGTGGCGGATCTCGGGGAACGCATGGCGGGTTGATAGCCCCAGGGGCAATCCCGCACTCCCTCTCACCAATCGGTGCGCATACCTGGCTGGAGGCCCTTCGCTCAGGCGGGTTCTGTTGTCCCAGCCCTCCTCGCTACTACGGCCTCCTCCGACTTCCGCTCGGCGCTCCACCACTTCGCAGGGTGACTGCTTATAGGTTTCGCCGTTACCGGACACCGCAGGACGGCGACCTGCGATATTCACGCCGGTGCCGAGACGGATCTCTCCTGTTTCGTCAGCAGACTGTGTGAACGTTCCACCCTCCCTACGCCGGCGGGTTCTTGGGTGCTGCTCATCCAAGGTCTTCGCACCGTCCACGGCCTTCGCCTGAGAGACAAGGGCTCGGCTCCCGCTTGGCCCCGCGATAGCGGGGTGGAACTTGACGACGCTGCAAGGTTCCTCATCGTACGGACCGCTCACTTGCTCGCCCTCCAAGAGGACTTTGTCGTGGCGCTTCGACGGTCGGGTCTCCCCTGGCGTCGGCCACCAGCTACCGGACTGCTTGGCCACTACCCGGACCGGACTTTCACCGGCAAGCCTGCTGCGACTTCGTCAGGACACACGCCTCTCCAGTTCCAAGGACAACCTTCTGACCATTCCACGCCCACTACGCCGGGAGGTTCTTGGGCACCTGCTCCAGGTCCAGAGGTGCTTTCCATGGCCTTCGCCCTCCCGATAAAGGCTCGGCTCCTCCTTGGTCCACCCTCTCGGGCGGATCGGGTGTGACGACGCTTGTCAGGCTTCACTTTCATTGCGGACTGGTCAGTTGCCACCGCCTTCATGCGGTGTCGTCACTCCGCTTCGACGCCGGGATCTCGCCCGACGCCGGGAGCCAGCTACCGGGGACCCTGGCGTCTCCCCGGACCGGACTTGCACCGGCTGGCTGCCCTCAGCTTGTCGCTTGGTTACACCATGCCAACCTCCTTGTCGTCATGGCGCCCAAGCTGCTGGACGCACATCGGGATCACCCGCTACCGGGCGGCCGGAACCGATCGTTAAGGCTGGATTCCCCACGTTTCCTGAAGGGAAGCGAACGGGTCTCCCAGCTGGTCGCGGGCCCGTGAGGCGACAGCCGGCAGGAGAGGGCGCTCTTCCAGCTGCGCGATCGCGGCCTTGAGGGCCGCCCTGGTCGCGGGGTGCTGCCAGAAGGCAAACATCTCGGGGCCGTACCGGCGGCCAGTGGCGTCGACGTAGACGGTGACGATCTGGCGCACCTTGCCCGGTTCGGTTCCCGAGAGCCACTTGCGGAGGCCGGGAAGGAAAGGCTCGTCCCAGCGCTCCTCCCGGCGCAGCTCGAGGCAGCCGAGTTCGACGAGGCGCGCCGCCACATCCTCGTCCGGCTTGGTCGTCTTGCGGGCGAGCAGTCTCCGGAGCTGGCCGGCGTAGCGCTCCCGTTCCAGCAGAGCCTTCCGTTGTTCAGCGGCGTCGCGCCTTGCCGCCCGGTCGCTCGTGGCGATCGCTTTTCGCCGAGCCACGTCGTCGGCCCGGCGCCGCTCAGTGGCAGCCTTTTCGTCGCGCTTGCGCTTGGTCTCGGCTTCGGCCGACTGTGCCCTTTCGGCGACGATCCGATCGCGCATCGCCGCGGCGCGTTGGAGGACCGGCGCACCGAGCGCGTCGACAGCGCTGAGCGCTTCGGCGCTCCGGGCCTGCGCCGCCTTCCTGGCAAGATCCGAGAGCTGGGAACGGAGCCCCTTCGCGGCGGGCCTGTCCTGGACGGGGACCGTGCGAATGGCGTACTGCGCTTGGCGAAACACCTCGGAGAGCGCGTCGCGGTCGCCGACCAGCTCGAGGGAGATGGCCTCGGCCTCGACCCGCTTGGCCTGCTGGCGCCGGGTGGTCTCGCGCCGGGCCTCTTCATGCGCCTCGAGCGCCGCCGCCAGGTGGTCGAAGCCGGGCGCCGTCGCGAGCACCCGCCGGGCCACATCCATCTCGTACTCCCATTCCGGGTTCGCGAGCTCACCGGGGACGGTCTCGGCCAAGGTGAGCAGATCGACCGTCACGGCCACGGCCACGGCCCGCAGGTCGTCGGGGGTGCCGATGCGAGCAGCGCGTCCGAGGACGCAGGCCTCGACGGTCCGCCGGTCGCCGTAGCGCATCCGGCCCGACGCGGTGAGCTGCTCGGCGAAGCCCGAGAGCAAGTCGTCGACGGCCGCCGGCAGCCCGGCCGAGGGTGGGCCGAGACGCCGGAGGTCGATGAGACGGCCAGCCCGGTCGGCGTCGTAGCGAGCGAGCCGGCCCGGGAGCTGCTCCACGCCAGCAGCGGCGTCGGGATGCAGAATCAGACATCGCCGCCAGTAGGACTCGGGCAGCGGCCGGCGTGGATCGCCAGCACCGGGGCTGGGGTTGAAAGTGACCATGGCGACCGGAGAGAGCTCAACCCGGTCGTCCTCGACGGTCACAACCCGCTCGCCGTGGAGCATCCGCAGGATGGCTCGGCGAACCTCGGGCTCTGCTTCGGCCCACTCGTCGAAGCAGACGAACGAGAGGCGGGTGATCGGCGACGGCTCGAAGCGATAGCCGCCGGGCTCTGCGAACCGGCGACCCAGAACCTCCCCCGGCGCGAGCGCGGCTGCCCTCCGGACCATGGCCGAGCGCTCCCAGCCAAAGGCGTCGCAGATGAACTCGGCCAAGAACGTCTTGCCCATGCCCGGCGAGCCGCCTGCGCCGAACGACGGGTGAAAGGCCCGCCCCGGGGCCAGATGCCGACAGACGATGGCGTCGGCCAACAGCCGGACGAACGCGGCGTGAGGGACCGGTAGCAGCTCCCTGACGACGGTCTCGAATGCCGAGGCCGGAGGCGGGAGCGTGGCCCGGCCGACCTCATCCCATCCCGCCGAGGTCAGCCGGACGGCCCGTTTGTCGCCAACCAGCAGCCCGGCTTCCTCCAGCCGGACGCGCCGGCGTCGGAAGGTTCGCTCGGGGAGCTCCGAGCGCGTCCACAGCTCCCCCGGGGCAGCCGTGCCGCCGAGCTTGGCCAGAGCGCCCAGCACCCGACGGTCGACGTCGTCGAGGGCCCCTCCGGGGCTCACCGGAGGTAGCCGATCGGGCTGTGAACGGTGGCCGGTCGGGGCTCGAACGTGGCCGATTCCAGCCAGCTGGTGGCCGATCGGGGCTCGTAGCGAGACTGACTGGCCCGGCGACCAAGCGGCTGACCTGGAGCGGAGCCGTCCGGGGCGCGTCGGCGGTGGCCGATTCCTGCTCGAGGGTCGAGGGGAGGGGCGAGCGCTCCGTTTCGCCGGTGCGAAGCAGGCTCGCGCGTGGCGGCTGCTCTGGGGGGGTCGGATATCGGATCTAAACGAATCGGGCAGATGAACGGCGAGAACTGGCAAGGGAGCGCCCGGGGGGTCAACACACTGACCCGGTCGAGCTCGGGCTCAGCGACCTCGGGGACGCGTCATCGAGGACGTCGAGACGTCTCATCGGGATCTGTGACGGGCCCGCTGCGACGCCTGGCCCCCGCTCTCTATCCGCAGAGCATGGGCTGTTTCCTGCGGTCCGACGGCCTTCGACGGCAAGCCGAGGCGGGGGGTTGAAGTGCGGCGAAAGCGGCGAAAGCGGCGAAAGTCCCGATCGTTCGGGCAAACACCCTGGCAAACCGTAACAATTCGGTTCGGAGAGCCCGCGGCGGAACGCGGCGAAAGCCTGGTCATAAGGGCGGCGGAAGTGCGGCGAAAGCAATTGTTACGCCGCGTTTGGCCGGCTTTCGCCGCGAGACGAAAACCGACTCTGACCAGGCTTTCGCCGCTTTCGCCGCTTTCGCCGCTTTCGCCGCTTTCGCCGCTTTCGCCGGCGGTCATAACCGATCAGGCTCCACGAGCACGATTGTCTGGGCGGGGCGCCCGCCAGTCGGCACCGACATCCGGACGATCACTCCGCGCTCCTCGAGTCTTTCCAATGCGCGGTCGAGGCGGGCTCCATAAAGGTGCCTGGCGCAGGCCTCTTGGAGCTCACGGCGCGTGGCGGATCGGTTTGGCATCGCGGTGAGGATGGCGATGATTCGATCGGCGCCCGGGTCGCCGGAGCGGCCCCCGAACAACCACGCGGCCGACTGCCGGCAGTAGGACCACACGGCCCCAGCCGCATCCAGGTGTACCGGCTCGATTCGCGGGGAGCAGTCGAGGAGGGCATAGATAAGTGACAGACGCAGCACCTGCGTGTCGCCCCGAGAGACCACCCCACCGAGGAGCCCAGCGGGGTCGTCTCGCGCGATCTCCCGGTACATCTCCTCCCACTGCGCCTCGGCCGCCGTCGACCGATAGAGGGCACCGCGTGAACGAGCGTCGACGAGCGCGTTGGCCACCTCTTTGCCGAGCGGCGCCAGTATCTCGTCGTCGCTCCGGCCGCCCGACGGAAGGAGGGCACCGCGCTTCGCGCAGCAAAAGAGGAAACGGTTGGCGAAACCGTTCGCTGCCTGCACGGTGGTCAGTTTTTGGTGCAGCTCTTCCACCGTGATCTGAGTGAGCAGGCTCACATGGCCGCCGGTGGCCGCGAGGGGCACCTTGGTCATCACGCTGAAGTTGCCGGTGTCCCACGCCTGGCGGATCACCGTCGACAAGGTGTTTCCATCGCGGCCAGCCACCGTGAGAACGTGCGCGAACTCGGGCTCGTAGACGAGCAGCCCGCCGGGACCGGCGTCGCGGATTGCTTGGATCAGGCCTTCCCCCGACGAGAGGCCGTTTTTCACTCGCTCGCTGACCCACCGCCCGTCGGCGTGGCGAAACACTTCGCGGGGCTCAGTCCACGATGTCCCCTTACGGGCCTTCGAGCTCTTGCCAGCGATGACGACGTAAAGCCGCGCCGGATGCTTGGCCGCGCCGACGCGGCAATGGGGGTCCGGCCCCACAGCACACCCGAAGGCGCTGAGAAAACTCACCAGCATCGCGGGCGGATCGGCTTCGGTCTCTGGTTCGAGCGTCCGAACCACCTTGCCAGCCAGGCCATACAGCGCGGCGGATTGGAGGACCGGCCACTCGACCTGAGCCGACGAAGAGCCATTGGTCGACGGAGACCCCGGCGGACACGGCACCAGCGCGAGCGGAGAGACCGTGGGCGCCGTCATCGAACGAGCTCCACCGGTGACGAAAGGAGCACCGGCTCGCCATCGAGGATCCGGGCTTCAAGCTCGGCGACAATGTCTGCGACCAACCGCCCCAGCTCCTCCGCGGTGGCCTCGGCTGCCCGGTTGTGTATCTCGGCGGCGAGCGTCATAACCCGCCTTCGCCGGGCCGTCTCCCGGACGCGCCGGGCGAAACGGGCCGACCGGTCCCATGTTGCGGGCCGATTGGCGACGAAGAGTCCGAGCGCCTCCTCAGTGACGCCCACCGTGCTGGCCACTATCGCCACCCGCCGGCTTTCGGCGCGAACCCCGACTAGTTGGATTGCCGCGTCGAACCACCGACCGTAACGCATGTCGTAGAAGTCCCCTTCGGCCAGCACCGTTGCGGCAGCGGCAGCGCTCTCCTCGTTCGCGACTGCGAACGCCGCCGCCAGCTCTTCCGCCTCAGGGTCGAACGGGATGAGCGCCGGTCGCCGGCCGGCTCCGGCGGCGACCGGCCGGCCGGCGGTCATGCCGCGTGGTGGCCATTTCCGCTCTGCGACTCGACGAACTCCTCGAGCGCCCTGACGGCGATGCGACGAGCCCTGCCGATGCGGATGCTCGCGATTCGCCCGGAGTTGAGCAGTTGGTACATGGTCGGTCTGCTGATCCGAAGGCGGCCACATGCCTCGTTCACGGTGAGCAATAGGGCCTCTTGGTCGTAAGCCTGTGCCATAAGACGAGGAAACAGCACTCTGGCCAGGGTGTGTGGGATAGTCGTGTTAGGCGCGCCGGATGAGCGGCTAAAGTGTTACCAATGCCAGCTCAGGGGGCACGCCGAACGCCACGCCGGATGACCGTCGAAAGTGTTACGTGGACCGGCTTTGACCTCCGAGCCGCCCGTGAGCGCTCGGGTTTAAGCCTCCGAGACGTTGCCGTCACGCTCGGGGTCACCCCTCCGACCGTGCTCCGCTGGGAGCGCGAGCGGTCGGTTCCCGACGCGGCGAGGAAGCGGCTCGTCATCCTCCTCGGTGGGCCGACCCCTCAGGAGCGTGTGATGACCGCCGTGCGGGGAGAGCCCGGGCTCACTGAACTCGAGCTGCGCAACCGCCTGGACCGAGCCGGGCGACGGGCCCTCCAAGGCCTCCTTGACGAAGGCGCGCTCGTCTTTGCGCCCGTGCCACGTCCGGACGGTGCCGGGCGGCAGTACGTGCGCAAAGGCGTGTTTCTGGTCGGCGACGGGGCGAGGAGGGCCCTGGACCGCTTCGCCCCGTCGACGGTCGAAGGCGCCGCTGTGAACGCCGCCCGGAGCTACGCGGGCGCCACGGCAGCCGAGCTCGGGGCGAAACTCGGGGTTGCCACGTCGACCGTGCGTGACATCGAAGCCTCACCCCGAGCACCGCGGGCCCGGGTCATCCAAGTCGCTAACGCGCTTCGCCTAAGCCAACGGCTGGACGGGCCCACCATCCGAGCCGACAGGCTCGCCGCCGGCTGGACCCAGGAGGACGTCGCTCAGCGCGTTGGAGTGGATCAAACGGTGGTCCACTCGTGGGAAGCCGGGACACGGGGTGTTCCTCCCGGCCGGATGGTGGCGCTCGCCGCTGCCTTGCACGAGGCCCGCACCGCCAGCCCCGCAGCGCTCGAGGCGCGGCGCCACAAGCTCGCGGCGGCCATGGCCGCCGATATAGCCGCCGAGCCAGGGATCACCGCCAAGACGGTGCTGCACCGTCACCGTGAACCGTCCCTCGGTTACCGCGGACCCCGCATCGACGCGGCGCGAGAGCTACGCGAGATGCTGCGAAGCCGAGAGGTCATCGAGGCAGAGACCACGGCGCGAGGTCCGAGGGGTGGCGCTCGGACTGTGCGGGGTCTCTTCATGGCCGCCGACGCGCCTCTCGAGCGGTCGCAAGCCCGCCTGACCGGTAATGAGCTCCGTCGTGGGCGATGGGACGTAGACGCCACTGAGAGCCAGGTCGCGGCGATGGTCGGCACGACCCAGGGCAATATCCACCAACTCGAAGCTCGCGCCGACCGACCGGTACCGCTGCACTGGGAGGAGGCCCTGCGGGCCGCGCTCTACCAGCTGGCCGATCTCCCTGGGCAAGACGACCAAGCCCGCCACGACATCTTCGAAGCGGTCGACAAGGAACCCGGTATCTCACTCCACCGCCTGGGCGCAACTGTCGGCCGAACCCAGTGTGCCACCCGGGTGCTCAAGGCCCTTTTGGGCGACGGAGAGCTCGTCGAGGGACCCACGTGGGACGGGCAGGGCCGGGAGCGCAGGGGCCTCTTCCGACCCGGCAGCCAGGTCGCCGGCGATCGCTTCGAGCCGGGCGAGTTGCGCCGATTACGGCGCGCTGCCGGATGGAGCTCGACGAAGTTGGCGAAGGCCCTCTGCATCCACACCAGCCGGCTCACGAGATGGGAAACGGGCGACCGCACCTGCCCCGGGCCGTGGGTTGCGCGCCTTCGGAGTGCTCTGGCGGCCCCGCGTCCCGAGCCCTCGCCGGGGCGGCAGCTTCAGCGGCTGCTCGACCTCGCCTCCCGGCCGGGAGGAATCGTCACCGGGGACCTTTCGACGAGCTTCTCGCGGGGGGGCGTTGTGAATGCGGCCATCGACGCGGGCGATGTCCACGTCGAAGAGCGTCTCGTGCCCCGCCGCGATGGCCGAAGCTACGCCCGCCGCTTCCTCGTCGTCGGGCCGGCCCAAGCCCTGCCTGTGGAGCGCATGACGGCTCAGGATCTCGTTCGGGCTCGAGAGGGCGCCTGTCTGTCTCAGGTGGCCCTCGCCAGGCGTCTCGGGCTATCTGAGTCCACGGTCAACAAATGGGAGCAGAAGGGGCACGTACCACCAGGCCAGGTCCACGCCGTTCGCCAGGCGCTCGGATTGTCGAAACCCTGACCGATGTGTCGACCCCGTCTTCGGTTTGGCGGTCAACTTGGCGGTCAACCGGGCCCCCGGCGACAAGGTGTACGGCAAATGGCATGGCGGACCATGCGTCCTAGCAGGAAGAACGTCAGTGTGGGCCGGGAAGGATTCGAACCTTCGTAGGCTGTGCCGGCAGATTTACAGTCTGCTCCCTTTGGCCGCTCGGGCACCGACCCGCGAGGCGAAGACCCTACCGCGAGGCCTCCGTGGATCGCGAGGCCCGGGACCCCGACGGCGTAGCCAACGGCGACCGCAGGGACACCGACCGGCCGGGTGTGGCCCAGCACTATCGTGTCGCCATGCCCACGTTCGACGTGGTCTCGCAGGTCGACATGCAAGAGGTCCGCAATGCCGTGGACCAAGCCAACCGCGAGGCCGGCACCCGCTTCGACTTCAAAGGAACCGACTCGAGCATCGAGCTCGGTGAGAACGACATGGTCCTGCGGTCATCGACCGAGGACCGGCTGCGCGCGCTGCACCAGGTGCTCCAGGAAAAGATCGTCCGCCGCGAGGTGTCGCTCAAGGCTCTCGAGGACGGCAAGATCGAGGAGGCCACCAAGGGCACGGTCCGCCAGCGCATCGCCATCAAGGCCGGCATCTCCGCTGATCACGCCAAACGCCTCAACAAATTCATCAAAGACATGAACCTGAAGGGCGTGTCGTCACAGGCCCAGGGCGACCAGCTGCGGGTCAACGGGAAGAAGCGCGACGACCTGCAGGCCGTCATCAAGGCGCTCAAAGAGCAGGACTTCGGCATCCCCCTGCAGTTCCAGAACTTCAGGGACTGACGAGCGACCCCGTCGGCGGTCTCAGGGTACCGGGTACAGCGGCCCCGTCCATGCAGCCACGAGTGTCAGGGCTCGGCTCCCTCCACCTCGACCACTGACTCCAAGAACATCTCGGTGCCCGCCTCGGCGACGGGGTCCACGTGGAACAGGCGGTTGAAGACCAGGAACTTGACGATCCACAGCACGGCGAAGGCGCCGGTGTTCGCCCCCTCGACCACCACGGTCCGACCGAAGTGGTGGAGGTTGTAGACGTCGCTGAGGTGATGCGCCAGCGATGCCGTCCCGATCGACAGCGTGATGCCGATGGCGGTCATCGTCCAGAAGGGGACGACCTCCTTGAACACGTGCGAACGGCCGGACTTGCCCCAGGACCAGGACCGGTTGAGGTAGTAGGCCGGCACGCTGGCCACCAGGTTGGCGAAGACGGTGCTCGGCACCTCTGTCCAGACCCGGAACACGCCGAAGACGAGCCCGAGCACGGTGAAGGACACGGCGGTGGAGATGACCGACACCGTGGCGTACCGGAACATCTTCTTCCCCGTCGGGGTGTGGTACAGGCGCCACAGGCGCTCCACGGTGGCGACCATCGGACGAATTTAGCCTGCACGGGCGGCTTGTACCCAGCCGGGGCGCCGCCGAAGCTCTCTCAGGGCAGCGCGTTCGCCTTCGCCACGTCCCCGAACCACCGGGCGCTGGGCTTGGGACGGCGCTCGAACGTAGTGTGGTCGACCTCGACGAGACCGAACGTGGGGCCGTAGCCGAGTACCCATTCGAAGTTGTCGAGCAGGCTCCAGTAGAAGTAGCCCCGGACGTCGATCCCGTCGCCGAGACAGCGCTGCACCCCCGCAAGGGCGTCGGACACGTAAGCGATCCGCTGGGGGTCTTCGGCGGTGCCGATCC
Organism: uncultured Acidimicrobiales bacterium; assembly: GCA_963838775.1. Taxonomy (GTDB): domain Bacteria; phylum Actinomycetota; class Acidimicrobiia; order Acidimicrobiales; family UBA8190; genus Chersky-840. The sequence continues at coordinate 129,578 of CAWISP010000009.1, read as the reverse complement.
CGTTCTCTGTCACCACGACGGGTGTGCCACCGGTGAATTCCCAGGCCCGGCGCACCGTGGCCTCGAGGGCGCGGGGATAGAACTCGTAGCCCATCTGGGTGGTGGGCACACCCTCCTCGGCCCCGAGGACCCCGTCGGGCCCGACCCGCATCCGGGTGTAGCACTGCACGCCCACGAAGTCGTCGCCGGCGGTGGCCGAGAGGAACACGTCTTCCATCGGGCCTCGCATCCGTTCGAGCCGGTCCTCGCCTCCTGGCATCAGCTGCCAGTCGTGCATGGACAGGGTGAGCCCGACGGGGTACGACCCGGGGCCGCTGCGGAGGGCCTCGACCCCGAGCACATGGGCCCGGCACAGCGCGTCGTTGACGGCGTGGCGCCGGCCCGCGTCCCGGACCGCAGGAGGGAAGACCTCGAGCCGATATCCCATGGTGGCCACGACGTTGGGCTCGTTCAGCGTGCACGCCCAGCCGACGAGGTCGCCCAGGTGCTGGCCAACGCGCTCGCACAACCGGGCGAAGCGCTCGGGCGCGTCGGCGGCCTCCCATCCCCCTCGTTCTGACAACCACCGGGGGATGGTGAAGTGGTTCAGCGTCACCACCGGGGCGAGGCCGAGCTCGTGGCAGCGGGCGCAATGACGCCGGTAGTGGTCGAGCGCGGCGAGAGACCATTCCCCCTCGGCGGGCTCGATCCGGCTCCATTCCACCGAGAAGCGGTAGGCCCCGAGCCCGAGGTCGGCCACGAGGTCGAGGTCCTCCGGCCACAGCCGCCACGAGTCGCAGGCGTCGCCGCTCGACTCGAGGCACGGCGTCCCCGGCGCGTGCTCGAAGGCCCACCAATCGTTGTTGGTGTTGCCCCCTTCGATCTGGTGAGCGGCGGTCGCGGTCCCCCACAGGAACCCTTCGGGGAAGTCGGCGTTCGGCACCGCGACACCGTAGCGGCAGGGCCTGCCAGGATGTGGTGGTGAGCGACGCGTTGGACTTTCTCGTCAAGCTGCTCGACATCGAGCCCATCGAGGTCAACATCTTCCGAGGGGTGAGCCCCGACGAGCACCGTCAGCGCGTCTTCGGCGGCCAGGTCGCCGCGCAGGCTCTCATGGCGGCGGGGCGCACTGTCGAACGCGGGCGCGTGCACTCGCTGCACGCGTATTTCCTCCGCCCCGGGGACCCCAACGTGCCGATCCTGTACGAGGTCGACCGGATCCGGGACGGCCGCTCCTTCACCACCCGGCGCGTGGTCGCCATCCAGCACGGCCAGGCCATTTTCAACGTCGCGGCGTCGTTCCACGTCTACGAGGAGGGAGCCTTCGTCCATCAGGCCCCCATGCCCGAGGTGCCCGACCCCGAGACGCTGCCGTCGCTACACGACCGGCTCGAGCCCCTGCGCGACGAGCTCGCCGACTGGTTCGCCCGCCCCCACCCCATCGACCAGCGTCACGTGGGCGAGCTACCGTGGATGCAGCACGAAGCCCGGGACCCCATCCAGCGGGTATGGATCCGCGCCGACGGCACCCTGCCCGACGATCCCCTGCTGCACTCGTGCGTGGCGGCCTATGCGTCGGACATGTCGCTGTTCGACACCATGCTCGCCCCCCACGAGGCCCGGTGGGAGGACGCCGAGTTCATGGGGGCGAGCCTGGACCACTGCATGTGGTTCCACCGGCCCTTCCGGGCCGACGAATGGCTCCTCTACGACATGGACAGCCCCAATGCCTACGGGGCGCGGGGCCTGGCGCGTGGCTTTCTGTTCTCACGCGACGGGACCCTGGTCGTGTCGATGGTCCAGGAGGGCTTGATGCGCCTCGTCCCGAAGGCGACGCCCTGACGGAGCCGGAGCCGTGCCGCTTCGGACGCGGCGCCGTTAGCGCTCGGTGATGGGGACGTACTGGCGGGGCTCCTCGCCGATGTAGAGCTGGCGGGGACGGGCGATCTTAGAGTCCTGGTCGAGCATCTCCTCCCAGTGCGCCAACCACCCGGCGGTGCGCGGGATGGCGAAGAGCACCGGGAACATTTCGAGCGGGAACCCCATGGCCTGGTAGATGAGGCCGGAGTAGAAGTCGACGTTGGGATACAGACGACGGGACGTGAAGTACTCGTCGGAGAGGGCGATCTCCTCGAGCTTCAAGGCGATGTCGAGCAACGGGTTCTTGCCGGTGATGGCGAACACCTCGTCGGCGGTCTGCTTGATGATCCGGGCCCGGGGGTCGTAGTTCTTGTAAACCCGGTGGCCGAAGCCCTGGAGCCGGCCCCCCTCGCCCTGCTTGACCGAGTCGATGAACGCGGGCACGTTCTCGATCGAGCCGATCTCGGTGAGCATGCGGATGACCATCTCGTTAGCCCCTCCGTGGCGGGGACCGTAGAGAGCGGCACAGGCGGCCGCGCAGCACGAATAGGGGTCGGCGTGCGAAGACCCCACCACGCGCATGGCGGTGGTCGAGCAGTTCTGCTCGTGGTCGGCGTGAAGGATGAACAGGATGTCGAGGGCCCGGGCCAGGGTGGGGTTGGCGTCGAACCGGGGTTCGGCCACCTTCCACATCATCGACAGGAAATTCCCGGCGAAGTCGAGGGAATTGTCGGGATAGACGAAGGGCATCCCGACCGAGAACCGGTGGGCGGCGGCGGCCAGCGTGGGCATCTTGGCGATGAGCCGGATGATCTGGCGGCGCCTGGCCTCGTCGTTGAAGATGTCCTTGGCATCGAGGTAGAAGGTCGACAACGCGGCGACCGCCGAGACGAGCATCCCCATGGGATGGGCGTCGTAGTGGAACCCCTCGAGGAAACGCTTCCGTACGTTCTCGTGGATGTAGGTGTGGTACGTGATCTCGTGGCGCCATCCGTCGTACTCCGCCGCCGTGGGCAGGTTCCCGTGCAGCAGGAGATAGGCGACCTCGAGGTAGTTGGAGTTCTCGGCCAGCTCGGCGATGTCGTAGCCGCGGTAGCGCAGGATCCCGGCGTCGCCGTCGACGAAGGACACCGAGCTCTCGCAGGCGGCCGTGGCGGTGAACCCCGGGTCGTAGAACCAAATGCCGGGCAGGAGCTTGCTCCACTCGCCGGCCTCGACCCCCCCGTTGCGGATGGGGATCTCGAGCTGATTGCCCGTCCGGTTGTCGATGATGGTGATGCTCTCTGCCACGACGCTCGGACCCTCCTGTGACGTCCCACCAGAATCCTAAGGCGCCTCGGTCGCCTGGGTCATCTCATGGGGCCGGAGCGAGCGGTCAGTTGTCCACCCTGAGGGTGATGGCGGGCGACAGCGACCCCGCGTCGCGCGCGTCGCCAGAGTACGCGGCGGTGATGGAGTGCTCGGACGCGACGGGGTAGGTCACCGAGCACGTGGCCTGTCCCTTGCTCACGGGCCGGGACCCGCATCCCGAGATCGGGGTGCCGGCATCCTGGAAGGCCACGGTCCCCGTGGGAGCTCCGGCCGCCGACAACGAGGACGCCACATCCGCGATCAGGGTCACGGTCTGGCCCCGCACGGCGATCAGCGGCGAGGACGTCACCGATGTCAACGTGGCGGTCGGTTGCACCTGGACCTCGACCGAGCGAGACGTCGAGCGCGCCGGTGCCCGGGGCCTGGGGCGACTCCGCCACGACCTGCAGGGTGTAGGACGAGCCGGGCTCGACCTTCAGCGCCGGGAGCATCATCGTCGTCGACCGCCCTGCGCCCAGGTCGATGGTGCGCTGCACCACGACCGGGCTCGCCGTCGCCCCCAGCAGGGTCACCTCCCCGCCGAGCTCGACACCGACCTCGTCCACGTTCCCCTGGTTGGCCAGCACCACGTGGGCGACGACGCTGGTGGTGGCAGGGGTCACGAGTGTCGACCCCGTGGCGACGGGGCTCGGTTCGGTCACCACGGCGAGCACCACGATGTGGTGCACCGTGGCGAGCGAATGCGAGCCCGCGAGGGCGGAGACGAGGTTCACGGCCCCGGCGAACACGGCAGGGTCCCGGACCCACGTCGAGGTGGGGACCAGAGCCGAGCCCGGGGCGCGCCGCAAGGCCCGTCGGCACGCCGCCCACGACGCGTCGGCGGACTGCAGCTCGGTGCCCACTGACTCCACCGACGCGGTGGCGCCGGCCTCGTCGACGGCACCGAGCCCGGTGGTGCCACCGAGGACGCGCTCCAACGCGGTGCGCAGTGTCGAGATCGCCGTGGCCCGCTCGGCGATGGCCGTCGAGCACCCCGTCGCCGATGAGGGATCGGGCGGGGTGATGGCGTCGTACTGGCGCTGCAACGACGACGCGTCGGACGCGAAGGAGTCGAGGTCGGAGAAGAAGGTGAGACGACCGAGCGAGCCGGCGTCGTGCAGGAACGCGAACAGCACCACCCCCGCGGCATTGCTCTGCGCCACGAGCGGTGCCGCCAGCGCGGCGTACCCGCGGTCCACCGTCCGCCGGTACGGGCCCGATGAGTGGCTGATCTGAGCCACCGAGCTCACCGCCAGGATCACCACCACGGCGGACAGGACCATGGGGACGGCCAGCCGCACCAGCGCTCTCGCCCGCGCTCGCCGTCGCCCGAGCCGACGTCGATCCCCAGGCACCGGTCGACGTCGATCCCCGACCATCGGATGCGACCCTACTGGTCCCGGGCACCGGTCCACCGGGCCCGATGCCGTGGCGGGGAGCCATCCGACGACATCGCGGCCCGTCGACACGGCCCGCAGCCGGCCCGGCATGACGAAATCCGGTGGTACCCCACCGCTACACTCGCCTCCCGTGCCTGAAAGCACCCCCCCGGCACCGCCGCCCGTATTCGGGCGCGCCGATATCCGCAAGAAGAGCCGCAGCCGCGCCACCAGGCGCCTCCTGCGGGTGGGCATCGTGGTGGTGGCCTTGATCGTGGTGCTCGCCGGGGCCGCCATCGGCTACGCCGAGTACCGGACCCACCAGATCCATCGCATCGTCGTGGGAGATCTCGTCGCCCAGCCCCCGTCAGGCGTGGAGAACATCGTGCTCGTGGGGTCCACGTCGCGCTGCGCCCTCAAACAGCAGAACAAGGCCTTCGGGCTGTGCTCCGAAGGGGTGACCGGGGTCAACAGCGACGTGGTGATGATCCTCCACGTCAACCCGACCACGAAGACCGCCGCCATCCTGTCGATCCCCCGCGACCTGTTCGTCCCCAACGCGCGCGCCGACGGCGCCAACAAGATCGACGCCGCCCTGGCCGAAGGGCCCCAGCAACTGGTCAGCGCCATCGAGGAAGACTTCGGGATTCCGGTCCACCATTACGTCGAGCTCAACTTCGACAGCTTCCAGGGCGTGGTCAACGCCTTGGGCGGGATCAAGATGTACTTCCCCGAGCCCGTCTTCGACGCCTATTCGGGGCTCAACGTGCCCACGGCGGGGTGCCGTTCGTTGAACGGGTTCCAGGCGCTCGAGGTGGTGCGGGCCCGGCACCTCGTCTACAAGGGTCCCGGGGTCACCTCCAACAACCACGCCGACTGGACCCCCGACCCCGAGAGCGACCTGAGCAGGATCCGGCGTGACCACGAGTTCCTGCGGGTACTGGCGACGGCGGTGGACAAGAAGGGACTCGGCAACCCCATCACCGATAACGACCTGCTCGGGGCGGTGGCGCCCCAGCTCCAGGTCGACTCGGGCTTGTCACTTTCCGCCATGTTCGGCCTCGTGACCACCTTCCACGGCATCAACGTCAACAAGACACCGCAACAGACCCTGCCCGTGATCGTCATGTCGAGCCTGCACTACTACTACCAGGGGTACGACTACGGGAACGTGGAGCTCACGAGCCAGCCCAACGACCTCCATGCCATCACCGGCTTCCTCGGGATCGGCGCCGACGACAACACCATGACGGGCAGGCCGCTCCCCTCCCCCGGGAGCGTCACCGTGTCGGTCCTGAACGGGACGGGCCAGACCGGCCAGGCGGGGCAGACCGCAGCGGCGCTCCAGGCCGAGGGCTTCAACACCGTCGGCCAGGGCGACTCGGCCCCGAGCGCCTCGCTGTCAGAGACCTACGTGTACTACTCATCACCGGCCCATCTGGCCCAAGCCGAGCAGGTGGTGCACTCGCTGTCCGGAGCGGTCACCCTGGCCAAGGGCCCCACCAGCAACGGAGCCGACGTGACCGTCGTCACGGGCACGAACTTCTCCGTGAACGCACCGTCGCAGGGATCGTCGAGCTCCTCGGCCCCGGCGACGTCGGCGCCGGCTTCCTCGTCGTCGCTCCAACCGCCCACGCCGCCGACCCAGGCACTGGCGTCGTTCGACCCCCGGTCCTGCACCGCCTCGGGCGGCGAAGGACCCTGACGGCCGGGGCCGGCCGGCCCGATTAATCCTTGCCGAGCCCCGCCGAGGTGGTCAGGGTGCTGGCGGTCTTGCGCCACTGCACGGTGGGGTCGATGGCCCGGGGGTCGACACGGTCGCGGTGACGGTCGACGACGGCCAGCAGCGAGTGGATGGTGGCGGGCCCGAGCAGATGGGGCACGAGGCCGAGGTCGAGGAGCTTGGTGTGGGCGGCGCGGTAGTAGTGCTCCTCCTTCTCCACCCTGGGGTCCTCGACGTGCTCGATGCGGGTGGCACCGGGATAGGCGTCGGCCACCAGCTCGGCCATCTGCAGCACCGAGAAGGACTCGGTGAACTGGTTGAAGACCCGGTACTCGCCCTCCGCGGCGGGATGGAGCAGGGCCAGCTCCACACAGGCCAGGGTGTCTCGGATGTCGAGCATGCCCCGGGTCTGGCCCCCCTTGCCGTACACCGACAGGGGGTGGCCCACCACGGCCTGGACGCAGAAGCGGTTGAGCACGGTCCCGAACACGGCGTCGTAGTCGAAGCGCGTGGCCAGGTCGGGGTGCATGGTGGTCTCGTCGGTCTCCTGGCCGTAGACCACGCCCTGGTTGAGGTCGGTGGCCCGCAGGCCCCAGATGCGACAGGCGAAGTGCATGTTGTGGCTGTCGTGGACCTTCGACAGGTGGTAGAAGGACCCCGGCTGCTTGGGATAGGGCAGGACGTCGGTGCGGCCCTTGTGGGTGATCTCGATGAAGCCCTCTTCGATGTCGATGTTGGGGGTGCCGTACTCCCCCATGGTCCCGAGCTTCACGAGGTGGATCTGCGGGTCTCGCTCGGCGATGGCGTAGAGCAGGTTGAGCGTGCCCACCACGTTGTTGACCTGGGTGTAGACGGCATGGGCCCGGTCGATCATGGAGTAGGGCGCACTGCGCTGCTCGGCGAAGTGCACGATGGCCTCGGGCTCGAAGCGCTCGAGCAGGGTCTCGCAGAAGCGGTGGTCGGTGAGATCGCCCACGAAGGCCTCGACGCTCAGGCCCGACACCTCGGCCCAGCGCCGCACCCGGGACTGGAGATGGACGATGGGGACGAGGCTGTCGACCCCCATCTCGAAGTCGTACTGGCGCCGGCAGAAGTTGTCGACCACGCCCACGTCGTGGCCCCGCCGAGACAGATGCAGCGCCGTCGGCCACCCCAGGTACCCGTCGCCCCCCAGAACGAGGATCCTCACCCGTGCCACCTCCTTTTTCGTCCCTGTGCATGTGCATCAGGCACCCCAAGGATCCCTGATGAAGCTGGGAGGAAGCTGGGATGACCTGCAGAAAGGTCTGTGAAGTCGTGAAGAGTGGGTGAGGTTACCGGTCCCGGCTTCCCTTCGACGACACCCAGGTGGCGGTACGATCCGTGCCGTGCCCGGCGCCGGTCGTGTGCTCCTGGCCGCCCCCGCCGCCCCGGTGCACCTGCACCTGTCGTGGTTCCAGACGGTGGTGCTCGGCGTCCTGCAGGGGGTGAGTGAGCTGTTCCCGGTCTCGAGCCTGGGCCACGTCGTGCTCCTGCCCTCGCTCTTCGGCTGGCACCAGGTCGTGGCGGCCCAGTCCGACCCCGAGTCGTCGTGGCTGGCCTTCGTGGTCATGCTCCACGTCGGCAGCGCGCTGGGCCTGCTCGTCTACTTCTGGCGGGACTGGGTGGCGATCATCACCGCCTGGTTCCGTACCCTCGTGACCAGGCGGATCGAGACCCCGAACGAGCGCCTGGCCTGGTTGATCATCGTGGGCACCATCCCCGCCGGCGTCATCGGCCTGGTCTTCGAGCACCCGCTGCCGCGTGGCGCTGGCCAAGCCCGAGGCCGCCGCCCTGTTCCTCATCCTGAACGGGGGCATCCTGCTGGGGGCCGAGCGCCTGAGACGGCGCTCGGAGGGGGCGGCACCAGGGCGGCGCGACACCAAGGCCGACGGCGGCCGTCGTCTCGAGTCGCTGCAGTACCGCGAAGCCGGCATCGTGGGCGTGGCCCAGTCGACCGCGCTGGTCGCCGGCATCAGCCGGGAGGGGGTGTGCATGACGGCGGGCCTGGTGAGGGGGCTCGACCACGAAGACTCCGCCCGCTTCGCCTTCCTCCTCGCCACCCCCGTCATCCTGGCGGCGGGCGTGCTCAAGATCTCGGACCTGACCGGTCCTCTGGGCAACGGCCTCCGGCCCCAAGCGCTCGTGGCCATGGTCATCACCGGGGTCACCGCATCGCTCTCGGTCCGCTTCCTCATGCGCTATTTCAAGACGAGGACACTTACCCCGTTCGGGATCTACTGCGTGGCCTTCGGGACCTTCATGGCCATCTACATCGCGCTGCGATGAGCCCCCACCGGTGCCGAGCAGACGCCGTTGCAGGGGACGCGGAACGGGCCGCGCCAAAGTTGGCCCGGGCTCCCCGGTAAAATGCCCAGTGCCGGCACCTGGCTGGTGAGTGGGGGTGTCCGGGCGTGGGAGGGGGGGCAGTGGGGCGAGAGCATCCCGGAGCCGGGCTCCGTGACTCGCGCACGCCTGCGGTGGCGCTGAGCCTCGTGGAACCCGTCACCTTCCCGCCCCCGGTTCTCGACCTCACCGTCGTCGTGCCCTACTACAACCCGGGCCCGGCGCTGCGGGCAACGGTGGAGCGCGCCGTGGAGGTCCTGCGTGGGACCGGGATCTCCTTCGAGATCGTGACCGTGTCCGACGGATCGACCGACGGCAGCGATGCCTCGCTCGAGGGACTCCCCACCGACGTCGTGGTCCAGGTCGTGCTCCCCCACGCCGGCAAGGGCAAAGCGGTCCGGGCCGGGCTGGCCCGGGGACGGGGTCGTTACCTGGGGTTCATCGACGGGGACGGCGACGTGCCGCCCGAGCTCCTGGCCGAGTTCGTCGAGGTGGTCCAGCAGCGTCATCCCGACGTGGTCCTCGGCAGCAAGCGACACCCAGACTCGCAGGTCGTCTACCCCGTAGCCCGGCGCCTGTACTCGTGGGGGTACCAACAGCTCGTGCGCACGCTGTTCCATCTCGACGTGCGCGACACCCAGGCGGGCATCAAGCTGGTACGCCGAGAGGTGCTGGCCGACGTCCTGCCCCTCATGGTCGAGCAGGGCTATGCCTTCGACCTCGAGATGCTCGTGATCGCCCGGCGATTCGGCCACCGTGACCTGGTGGAAGCCCCGGTCCGCATCGGCATCCGCTTCTCGAGCACGGTGTCCCGCCGTGTCGTGGTGGGGATGCTGCGCGACACCTTCGCCATCTGGTGGCGACTTCGCTCGGGCGACTACGGAGCGAAGCGCCCAGCCTGACCTCCCCCCGGGAGCGCTGAGACAACGGGGTCGTAGCATGCCGCGATGACGCGCGCGCCGGTCCCCGATCGACGCGCCGCGCTGTCCACCGGCCCCGTCGTGAGCGCCCTGGGCGCGGCGGTGCACGTCGCCAAGGGGTCGGATCCCCTCGCGCCGGTGACGGTGGTGGCACCCTCGGCCTACGCGGCCCTGTTCGCGCGCCGGGCCCTCGGCGCCGGCGACGGGCCGGGGGGGCGGCGGGGTGTCGCCAACGTCAATTGCACGACGGTCGACAAGCTGCTCCGCCAGCTGGGCATCCCGGTGCTGTCGGCACGCGGACAGCGCCTGGCACCACCACACGTCGACCTCGAGGCCATCCGCACCACGGCATTGGCGTCGCAGCGATGGCTGGCCGACCTCGTCGGGCATCCCCGGGGGTTGGCGGCGATCCGCGATGCGGTGGGAGAGCTCCGACGCTGCCCCCCTCCCACCGTCGCCGCCCTGCGAGGGCGCCGGGACCGCGTGGGCGACCTGTGTCGCCTATCGGAAGAGGTACGGGCCCACCTCCACGGACGGGGTTTCACCGACACCGTCGATCTCGCCGAGGCCGCACAGACCACGGCGCAGCGCGGGGCCCTCGAATCCCTGGGCCCGGTGCTCGTGCTCGACCCCGGCGTGCTGGCGCCCTTCGAGCGGATCGTGCTCGATGCCGTCGTGGCCCGGACCACCACCACGCCCGTCGGCACCGAAACACCTGTTGGCACCGGCGCTCCGGGCGACGCCGGCACCCCCGGCGGCGGGCCGGTGCTGACCGAGGTGCGCGCCTGTGCCGACCCCGACGAAGAGGTACGGGCCGCGGTCCGGGACGTCGTCGCCTCCGTCGACGCCGGCGTCCCCTCGTGGGCGCAGGCCATCTTCCATCCGGCGGGTCCCCGCTACGCCCGAGCCCTGCACCAGGAGCTCGCCGCCGCCGGTGTCGCCGCCAACGGACCCGAGACACGGCGCCTGGACCGGTCGGTGGCGGGGACGGCACTGCTCGGCCTGCTCGACCTGGCCGCGTCGGACTGGGCGCGAGACGCGGTCATGGCCTGGCTCTCCACGGCGCCGATCGTGTCGGGCCCGGACCGTCGCCGCGTGCCGACGAGCCGGTGGGACGCGCTGTCGTCGGAGGCCGGCGTGGTGCGCGGGAGCGCCCAGTGGGCCGAGCGCTTGAAGAACCTGGGGGGACGCCACCCCGAACAGGCACAGCAGGCCGATGCCCTGGCCGCCTTCGTCGCCGGCCTGGTGACGAGCGCGGTCGTACCCAGAGGGACGTGGCAGGCCCACGCCACCTGGGCCGTCGACCTCTTCGACCGGTACCTCGACACCGACTCGGCGTCGTGGCCCGCCCACGAGCTCGCCGCCACCGAACAGGTACGCGGTGCGGTGCTCGCGCTCGGCGAGCTCGACGCGGTATCGGACCGCACCGATCAGGGGGCGTTCCTGCGGTCGGTGCGGACCGTGCTCGAAGAGACGGGTCTCGACACCTCGGAGCTACCCGACGGAGGTTTCGGCGATGGCGTGTTCGTGGCCCCCTTCGGCCGCGCCCGCGGCCTGCGGTTCGAATCGGTCGTGCTGGTCGGCATGACCGACGCCGTGGTCCCCGGAGGCATCGGCGACGATGCCCTGCTGCCCGAGGATGTCCGCCGACTCGACACCTCAGGCGGCCTGCGCACGCGGGCGGCGCGCCTCGACGAGCTGCGCGACGACGTCGTCGCCGCCATCGGTGCGGGGACGGCCCGGCGGGTGGCCACCTACCCGCGCGTCGACCCCAGGACCGGACGCGAGCAAGTGGCGTCGCGCTGGATGGCCACCCTCACCGGTATCGGGACGAGGCAGCGACCGGTGGACTCCTTCGCGGCCGGGATCTTGTCGGCGCGCCCGCCCCTGTCGGTGCGCGAGCTCGAGCTCCACGACACGGCGCACTGGGCGGCGGAGGGACGCGACCCGACACGTTCCCCGCTGGCGCTGTCCTCGAGCCGGTTGCGCATCGGAGTCGGCGCGGCGCGCCACCGGTTGGGACAGGACTTCACCCGATTCGACGGGAACGTCGGGGTGGGCCTGGTGTCCCCGTTCCTGGCGGAGGCCCCGATGTCCGCCACGCGTCTCGAGGCCTATGCCAAGTGCCCGCGCCGCTTCCTCTACGACCGGGTGTTGCAGGTCTCCAAGCGCACCCTTCCCGAGGAGATCTGGCAGATGGAGCCACCCGAGCGCGGCACCCTGGTGCATTCGATCCTCGAGGAGTACCTCCTCGAGCGCCTGGCGGGCGCGCCCCGCGCCCTGCCCCGCCTCCTCGCCATCGCCGAGACGCAATTCTCGAACGCCGAGGGGCGCGGCCTGGTGGGAAAGCCGCTGCTGTGGCGGATGGACAAGGCGGCCATCCGCCGTGACCTCGAGCGCTTCCACGACGAGGAGGGCGACCTCGAGCCGCTGGCCGCCGAGCTCGAGTTCGGTTCCGGGGTCGAGGGCGCAGACCCCGCCGTCACCGTGACCCTCGAAAGCGGGCTCGAGGTCCGCTTCAAGGGCAAGGCCGATCGCGTCGACCGGGCCCGGTCGGGCGAGCTCGTGGTGTCGGACTACAAGACGGGCAAGCAGACCATGCTGTCGGCGCTGAAGAAGGACCCCGTGGCCGGGGGCAGGCTCCTCCAGCTCCCGATCTACGCCATGGCGGCGCAGGCGCGGTTCGGCGATTCGGGCCGAGGCGTGCGGGCTCGGTACTGGCTCCTGTCGCAAACGCGCGTGGCCCCGTGTTTCAGCCTCACCATCACCGATGAGGTGCGCGCCCGCTTCCTCACCGTCCTCACGCTGATCGCCGGCGCCGTCGAGGCCGGTGCCTTCCCGGGAGCACCCACCGAGAAGCCCGGGGACCGCCAGTTCGACGCCTGTCGGACCTGCGACTTCGACACCCTGTGTCCGGTGACGCGCGAGCGGCAATGGGCCCGCAAGAGCGGGGCCCCCGCGCTCGCCCCGGTGCTGGCGCTCATGCACGCCGAGGTCCCCGACGGGCTCGTCGGGGCGGTCATCGACGGATTCGAGGACGCCACCGGGATGGAGGCGTGACCGTGGGGCGCGTCGACGACGGGGCCCGCGACAGCATCGGGTTCGAGCTCGACGCCACCCTGGTGGTGGTGGCCGGGGCGGGCACCGGGAAGACCACCGCGCTCGTGAACCGGATCGTGGAGCTCGTGAGAAGCGGACGCGCCTCGCTGCGCGCGGTCGCGGCGATCACGTTCACCGAAGCCGCCGCCGCCGAGCTGCGCCAGCGCATCCGCGACCACATCGACGAAGCCGCCCTCGACCACCCCGACGACGCCCGCCTCGTCGCGGCGCGCCACGAGGTCGACGAGGCCGCCATTTGCACGCTGCATGCCTTCGCGCAGCGCATCCTCGTCGAGCACTGCGTGGCGGCGGGCATCCCGCCCGGGTTCGAAGTGCTCGACGAGACCGCGGAACGGGCGGACTTCGAGGCGCGTTTCGAGCGTTTCGCCGACACCCTGCTGGCCGATCCCGACGCCGAGCCTGCCCTCGTCCAGGGGTTCTCGATCGGGTTGGGCCACGACGACCTCGTCGAGATCGCCCGGGCCCTGCACCGGCACTGGGACCGGCTCGAAGACGGCGGCCGGGTCGCGCTCGAGCAGATGCGGCCCGTTCCCGGTGCATGGCCCGCCGTCGAGCGCGGACCGGTGCTCGACGCCATCGACGCCGCGCTGGCCATGGGCGTGTGGTGCAGCGACGGCAGCGACAAGTTGTACGAGCATCTCGGTGCGCTGCGCGTCACCGGCGCGGCGTTGGCGGCCTGCGAGGACGAGCCGTCGATCCTGCGGCTCCTCGACGGTCTCAAATCCCTGCGCTGCAGCTACGGCCAACAGGGGAATTGGAACGGGCACGTCGACGAAGTGCGGGCCGCCTGCGCGGCCGCCGAGCAGGCGCGCCTCGATCTCCAGCGGGCCAGCTTTCACGCCATTCTCGGCGACTTGGGCGCACGGCTGGCGATGTTCGTCATGGACGTCGCCGACCAACGCCGGGCCGAGGGCCGGCTCGGCTTCCACGACCTGTTGGTCCATGCCCGGAGGCTGCTGCGGGACGACCCCGGCACGGCGCGGTCCCTACATCGCCGCTACCGGCGGTTGCTCATCGACGAGTTCCAGGACACCGATCCCATCCAGGTCGAGCTCGCCGCCCGCATCGCCGCCGCCGTGGACGGTTCGGCGGATCTGCACGACGCCGAGCCGGGCGGGCTCTTCGTCGTGGGAGACCCCAAGCAGTCGATCTACCGGTTCCGGCGCGCCGACATCGAACTGTTCTCACGGGTGGGGCGCGAACTCGGCGAACAGATCGTGCTCGTGACCAACTTCCGGTCGGTGCCGGGCATCCTCGAGTTCGTCAACACCGTCTTCGGCGAGCTCTTCGGCATCGATCCTGTCGAGGGCCAGGCCGCGCATCACGAACTGGTCGGCGAGCGCGCCGCGGTGCCACTTCGATACCGGGGCGTCTCGACGAGCCGGGGCCCGAAGTCGGCGCCCGCGTCGACTCCGAGGCCCGGGGCCAGGGCCGGGGCCGGGGCCGGGGCCGTCCAGCTCTCGCTCGACGGATTGGGGTCCACCCCGGACGAAGCGGCGGTCGCAACGACGTCACCGCCGGGGCGGGCGGGGAGCACGATGCCCCCCGTCGTCTTGCTGGGCGGCCCCATGAACACGAGCATCGCCCAGGTCCGCCGGGCCGCCGCCCACGACGTGGCGCTCACTATCGACGACATCGTCGACGACCGCTGGGCCGTCGTCGACGAGGAAGACGGTGCCGTCCGGCCGGCGCGCTGGCGCGACGTGGCCGTGCTGCTTCCGGCCCGTACCGCGCTGGCGGCCCTCGAGGAAGCTCTGGAGGAGGCCCGGATCCCCTACCGGCTCGAAGGCGTCGCCCTGTTGTGGGGAGCCGACGAGGTGCGCGACGTCCTCAGTGTCCTGCACGCCGCCGATGATCCCGTCGACAGCGTGGCCGTGCTCGGCGCGCTCCGGAGTCCCGGGCTCGCCTGCGGCGACGACGACCTCGTCACCTGGCACCAGGCGCAGGGGAGCTGGGATCCCCGCCAGCCCCCGCCCGAGGGCCTCGAGGCACATCCCGTGGCCGGCGCCATGGCCGTGCTGGCGCGGTTGCACGAAGAGCGCTGGTGGCGCGAGCCCTCGGCCATGGTGGAGCGCGCCTTCGAAGAGTTGCGCAGCTTCGAGCTCTGCCTCGCCTACCACCGGCCCCGCGACCACTGGCAGCGGCTGCGCTGGCTCATGGACCAGGCTCGGCTCTTCGACGAGACGGTGGGCGGCCCTCTCCGTTCCTTCCTGCGCTGGGCCGACCTCCAGGCCGAGGACGACCGCCGCAGCGGTGGGGTGGGGCCGCCCGACCCCGATGACGACGCCGTGCGCGTCTTGACCATCCACGGCTCCAAGGGCCTCGAGTTCCCGATCGTGGTCCTGGCCGGGCTCGAGCGCGACGTGGCGTCCGGGCAGCGACCCCCGGCGGTGCTGTGGCGCGAGGACGGAACGCCCGAGCTGCGGGCAGGCGGGGGCCTGCGCTCACTGGGTTTCGACGAGGCCAACACGCGCGAGCGTGAGCTCGAGGCGCTCGAGCAGCACCGCGTGCTGTACGTGGGCATGACCAGAGCGCGCGACCACCTGCTCGTATGCCTGCATCACAAAGAGCTCAGGGAGGCCGCCACCGCCACACCTTCGGAAGCGGCCCGTCTCCTCGAGATCTGCCTGCGCTCGCCCCAGCTGTGGCGGCGCCTGCCCATCGCGGCACTCGTCGGGGACGACGTCTCCGACGAAGTCGCCCCGAGCGAGGCGCTGTCGAAGGTGCTGGCGGGTTTCGGACTGAACGGAGCCGCCACGGCGGAGTCGGGGGCGGAGTCCCGATCCGACGACGCGGACGTGTCGGCATGGCGCGAGGGTGTCCACGCCTTCGCGACCCGGCGCGCTGCGGCGCTGGCCACGACCCGACGCGCCCCGGTCACTACGGCCACGGCGGTCTCTTCGGCGGTCGCCGTGAGCGATGTACCGGTCCCGGGTGCCACCAGGGCGCGGCGCGGCGCGCCACCGGCGCCTGATCCGGGGTCGCCCGACGCCGTCGGGGCGCTGTGGCGCGACGCCGACACGGCGCTGCAGATCGGGCGGGCCGTGCATTCGGCGTTGGCCGTCATCGACCTGGCCACGGGCACCGACGACGCCGGGCACCCCGCACCCGAGGTGGGCCGGGCCCGGGCCGCCGCGCACGGCATCGGCGCGCACGCCGATGCCGTCGTCTCCATGGTGAGCGCCGCGCTTGTCTCGCCCACTGTGGCCGCGGGTGCGACGCGCCGGCACTGGCGGGAGCTCTTCGTCGCCGTCCCCGTCGGCGACGGTGTCCTCGAGGGCTACGTCGACCTCGTCGTCGAGGATGACGACGGGTTGGTGGTGGTGGACTACAAGACCGACCGCACCAACAGCGGGCACGCCGGGCTCGATGCCGCCGCAGCCCGGTACCGGCCTCAGGTGGCGAGCTACGCGCTGGCGCTCGAGGAGGCGACGGGGCGCACGGTTCGTCGCGCTGTGCTCGTGTTCGTGGGTGACGGTGCGCCCATCGAGGTCGTCCTGGAAGGGACCGAGCTGGCCGAGGCGTGTGGCACAGCCCGGCGAGCCGCCGACGAACTTCTCGCCGTCGGCACCGTGGACCCCGACCTCAGGTGACAGCAGCCCCGGGAAGGTCGTGGTCGTCGCGGCGAGATCCCTCGATGAGCTCGAGCCCCGACTCTCCGGGCAAGGGGCGCGGCGCGCCGACGAACTCGGGTGCCTCGAGGCCGCGCGCGGTGGCGTCGATGTGCTCGAGCTCGGGCATCTCCTTGTCGGCACCACCCACCACACCGAGCTCGTGGAAGCGCCGAGCCTGGGGGAAGACGCTGCGTTCGAGCGAACCCACGGCCTTGTTGTAGGCGTCGACGGCTCCGCCCAGGCTGCGGCCGGTGCGCGCCATGTGCTCGCCGAAGGTGGAGAGCCGCTTGTAGAGCTCGCGGCCCATGTCCTGCACCTCACGGGCGTTGTCGGCCAGGGCCTCCTGCTGCCATCCGTTGGCGACCGTGAGCAGCAGGGCGATCAACGTCGTCGGCGTCGCCAACAGCACCCGGTGTGACACGGCGTGCTCGAGGAGCGAGGAGTCGTGCTCGAGCGCCGCCGCCAACAGGGCGTCGCCGGGGACGAAGGCGACCACGTACTCGGGCGAGTCGCCGAACTGCTCCCAGTACGCCTTCTTCGACAGCGAGTCGACATGCGTCCGCAACTGTCGGGCATGGGCGACGAGGTGGTCCCGTCGAGCAGCCTCGTCGGTGGCATCGTTGGCGTCGAGGAACGCCTGGAGCGGCACCTTGGCGTCGACCACCACGTTCCTGGCCCCCGACAGATGCACGACCATGTCGGGCCGCAACCGGCCGTCGGCCCCGTCGGTGGTTACCTGCTGGTCGAAGTCGCAGTGCTCGACCATCCCCGCCATCTCGACGACGCGCCGGAGCTGCATTTCGCCCCAACGACCGCGCGTGGCGGGCGATCGCAGCGCGGTCACCAGGTTGCGGGTCTCGGTCTGCAGCTTGTCCTGGGACTCGGTGAGCGTCCGCACCTGCTCGCTGAGCCCGGTGTAGGCCTTCTGGCGCTCGAGCTCGAGGAGCCGCAGCCCCTGCTCGTACCGGCCGAGCTGCTCGCGCAGCGGATTGAGGAGCTGCTCGAAGGCCTGGGTGCGCTGTTCGAGGTCGCCGCGCGCCGCCTGCTGGGCATGGCCCATACGGACATCGGCCAACTCTAGGAATTGCGTGTTGTTGTGCTCGAGCGCCTGACGCGACAGCGCGGCGAACTCGCCGACGAGCTGCCGCCGCACCTCCTCAGTCGCTGCCTGTCGCTCCTCGGCCGCAGCGCGCTCGTGCTCGAGCAGGGTCTGCAGCGACAGCATCTCGGCGCGCGCCGAGCCCAACGCCTCGGCGTGGCGCTCACGCTCGGTGCCGGCCCGAGCCGATGCATGGGCCGAGGTCAGGGTCCAGGCGATGGCGGCCCCACCCCCGCCGCCGATCACGATGCCGATCACGATGCCAACGATCATGGGGTCTCCCTGATCCGAGGATGCACGCGACCGAGCGTAACGCCGGGGTGTAACGGCGCCGGGGAACCTGCCGAGGCCACCGGTTGGAGCCGGCAGGCAGGTAGCGTCGATCGTGGTGCGCAAGGGCACAGAGGGACCAAGTGCCGGCGTGAAGGCCCAGGCCCGCTCCACGGGCACGGGCGGACGCCCGGGGAACGGCAACGGCGCCACGCAGGTTTCCCGGGGGGCACTCCGGAGCTTCCCGGCGACGGAGCTGGTCGAGGACTTCCGCCTGGCCTGTCTCTCCCGGGCCCTCGACGACCGGGAGATCCTGCTGCAGAAGCAGAGCCGGGTGTTCTTCCAAATCTCCGGGGCCGGCCACGAGATCCTGCTCCTGGCCCTGGCCCGGTCGCTGCGATCTGCCTACGACTGGTTCTTTCCGTATTACCGCGACCGGGCCCTCGTGCTGGCCCTGGGCGTGACGCCGCTCGACATCATGCTCCAGGCCGTGGGCTCGTCCCTCGACCCCGCCTCCGGTGGGCGGCAGATGCCGTGTCACTGGGGCGCGGTGGCCTACAACATCGTGACCCAGTCGAGCCCGACGGGCAGCCAGTGCCTTCCTGCGGTGGGGTGCGCGGAGGCGGGGCGCTACATCGCCCGGCGACCGGGCCTGGCGGGATGTCGGGCCCACGGTGACGAGATCACCTACGTGTCGTTGGGAGAGGGTGCGACCTCCGAAGGAGAGTTCTGGGAGAGCCTTAACACGGCGTGTCGCCTGCACCTGCCGACGCTGTTCGTGGTGGCCGACAACGGCTACGCCATCTCGGTGCGCGCCGCCGACCAGTCGCCCGCGCCCGTCGCCGAGCTGGTGCGGGGATTCCGGGGTCTGGCCGTGACCCAGATGGACGGCTGGGACTACGCGTCGTGCCGCAACAAAGGCGGTCGCGCCATCGCCCGGGTGCGCGCCGGTGAGGGACCGGGATTGATCCACGCCCACGTGACGCGCCCGTACTCGCATTCGTCGGCGGACTCCCAGTCCAAGTACCGCGACGCCGGAGAGCTCGCCGAAGAGCAGGCACACGACCCCATCGACACCCTCGAACGGCAACTGGTCGGCGCGGGGGTCCTCACCGAAGACGAGGCGGCGGACGTGCGCGCCGAGGCTCGCGCCATCGCTGCCGCCGCCGCCGAAGAAGCGCTGGCCGCGGCACGTCCTGATCCCTCGACCGTCACCGACAACGTGGTGTGTCTGCCGGCTCTCGCCGATCCCGAGCCCGACCCCGCGCCGGCGTCCGCCGACGCCGAACCGGTGGTGATGGCCGAAGCGATCCGGCTCACCCTCCACGAGCTCCTGGGTGCGGACGAGCGCATCCGGGTGTTCGGCGAGGACGTCGCCGACGCCGATGACGACGTGCTCGACCATGTCGAGGGCAAAGGTGGGGTGTTCGGCGTGACGCGCGGGCTCCAGCGCCACTTCGGGTCGTCCCGTTGTTACAACACACCCCTGGCGGAATCGAACATCATCGGCCGCGGCGTGGGGCAGGCCCTGCGGGGCCTGCGACCGTGCGCCGAGATCCAGTTCTTCGACTACATCTGGCCCGCCATGCAACAACTGCACAGCGAGGCCGCCACCATCCGGTGGCGCTCCAACGGCAACTTCACCTGTCCGCTGGTGGTGCGCGTCGCCATAGGGGGCTACCTGACGGGTGGGGCGCTGTGGCATTCGCAAAGCGGCGAGTCGATCTTTGCCCACATCCCGGGCCTGCTGATCGCGTTCCCGTCCCGGGCGCGCGATGCCGTCGGACTGCTGCGGGGCGCCTTCGCGGCCGAGGACCCGGTCCTCTTCCTGGAGCACAAGCACCTCTACCGCCAGCGCTACGCGGCCGACCCCATCCCGCGGCCGGGATGGGTGTTGCCCTTCGGTCGCGGCACCATCGCACGACAAGGGCGCGACCTGACCATCGCCACCTGGGGCGCCACCGTGCAGAAGTCGCTCGTCGCAGCCGAGGAGCTCTCGGCCGAAGGGTGCTCGGTGGAGGTCGTCGACCTGCGCACCATCTCGCCGTGGGACCACGACATCGTGTGCGAGTCGGTGCAGCGGACGGGCCGCCTCGTCGTCGTCCACGAGGACACCCTCACAGCGGGATTCGGAGCCGAGGTGGCGTCCTGGGTGGCACAGCACTGCTTCTGGGACCTCGATACGCCCGTCGTCCGCGTGGCGGCACAGAACACGTTCGTGGGGTACGAGCCGTCCCTGGAGCACGCCATCCTCCCCCAGGTCGAGGACATCGTCACCGCGGTACGCACGCTGGTCCGGACCTGACCCTCGGCGACACCGCGCCCTCCCCGGAGGGCGAGGCGCAGCGTCGGCCCGTCCGAGATCGGCGATGACGGCGCCGGTGGGGCGTGCCATCCTGAGGACGTGGACCGAGTGGTGGTGATCGGGGCCGGATTCGCCGGGCTCAGCGCCGTCCGGCATCTGCGGGGCCGGCCGGTGGAGGTGACCATCGTGGACCGCCACAACTTCCACACCTTCCAACCTCTGCTCTACCAGGTGGCCACGGCCGGGCTCGACCCCGCCGACATCGCCTATCCCGTTCGTACCATCTTCGGCCGCGAGCCCAACGTGGTGTTCCGCCACGGCCGGGCCGTGTCGGTCGACGTCGACGCGCGGCGGGTGGGATTCGCCGACGGCACGTCCCTCGACTACGACCGGCTCGTCGTCGCCACCGGCGCCACC
The DNA here is from genome assembly GCA_963838775.1 of uncultured Acidimicrobiales bacterium. GTDB lineage: Bacteria > Actinomycetota > Acidimicrobiia > Acidimicrobiales > UBA8190 > Chersky-840. Next base: position 109,178 of record CAWISP010000009.1, on the reverse strand, counting down.
ACGGGGTTCCTGTCCGTGCCGGGTGCCCCGCAACACGCGCTTCCCCTGTACACCCTGGCCGACGCCCGCCATCTGCGGAATCACGTCCTCAGTTGTCTCGAGGCGGCGGACGCCCGTCCCGAGGACTTCGACGGCGGGGCTCCCACCTTCGTCGTGGTCGGCGGCGGTGCCACCGGTGTGGAGATCTCGGGGGCGCTGTTGGAGCTGCTCGACGTGGCGGTTCGCCGCGACCGCCTCCGCATCGACCCCGTACGTTCCAAGGTCGTCCTGCTCGAGGCGGGCAACAGGCTCCTCCCCGGGTTCGAAGAAGAGGCGAGCCGCTACGCGCTGGAGACGCTGCACTCCCGTGGCGTCGACGTCCGGCTCGGGACTCCGGTCGCCGAGGTGACCGGCGACGCGGTCCGGCTCGGTGGCGGCGGTTGGCTCAAGGCGGCCGCGGTGATCTGGGCCGGGGGCGTGACCGTCGACGGCACCCTGGCGGCCTCGCTCCCCACCGCGCACGGACGGGGAGGGCGGGTGACGCTCGAGCCCGACCTGTCGGTGACCGGGCATCCCGAAGTCTTCGTCGTCGGCGACGCCGGCGCAGTGCCGTGGGGACCGGCGCGCCCCGAGGCCTGTCCCCAGCTCGCGCAGGTGGCGATCCAGTCCGGGAAGCACGCCGCGCTCCAGATCTGGCGGCAACTGCAGAACGAGCCCACGACCCCGTTCCGTTACCACGACAAGGGGATGATGGCCACGATCGGGCGCCACGCCGCGGTCGCCCAGCTCCGACACGGCCCCATCTTGCGGGGGACGCTGGGCTGGTTGGCCTGGCTGGGTCTGCACCTGGTCTACCTGGTGGGATTTCGCAACCGGGTGGTGGTCCTCGTCAACTGGTGGTGGCGGTATCTGGACTGGCCGTCGGGGCCGAGGCTCATCGTCGCCGACGTCGAAGCCGACCTGTGAACCGCCGACGTCGAGGCCGACCTGTGCATCTGCGCAGGACGGCGGCTCGGACGGCGGGGCGGATCGAGGTCGTCGTCGCTGCTGAGAGCGGCTGCTCCGGGTCCGGGGGAGATCCGATGGGGATGGCGCTACGGTGACCGGTGTGGCGAAGCGCGTCGTGGTCGAGTTGGGCAACACCGACCAGGTCATCGAAAGCCTGGAGCGGATCAACCGCGAGGTGATCAAGCTCTTCGCGCTGGTCGGTGAAGGAGTGGCCGGCGCGACGCACTGTCTGCTCGACGGTGATCGCGAGGCGGCTCGTGTGCTGGCCGAGAGCGACGACACCATCGACGCGCTGTACCGCGAGGTCGAGCAGCTGGCCACGAGCCAGCTCCTCGAGCGCGAAACCGGTCCCGACGAGCTGCGCTACCTCGTGGCGGTGTTGCGCATGCTGCCCGAGCTCGAGCGCAGTGGCGACCTCGCCGAGCACGTGTCGCGCCGGGCCGTGCGTGGCCTCGGGGTGGAGCTGTCCCCCCGGGCACGCGGTCTCGTCGAGCAGATGGGAGAGGTGGCGTCGGAGATGTGGCGTGCCACCGCCGACGCCTACGCCGATCGCGCTCCGGTCGCCGACGAGGTGGAGGAGCTCGACGACGAGCTCGACGAGCTCCACGTGACACTCACGGCCGAGATCGCCAGCGGGTCAATGGCGCTGCCGGTGGCCATCGAGGCGGCGCTCGTGGCCCGCTTCTACGAGCGTTTCGGCGACCACGCCGTCAACCTGGCGCGCCGCATCGCCGTCATGGTGGGCCGAGCCCCCACGGGGGCGACCGAGCGCTTCAGGCCGACGCCGAGGTAGCGGTCAGAAAGCCCGGCAGGCGAGGAGCACTTCGGCGATCTGGACGGCGTTGAGCGCCGCACCCTTGCGGAGGTTGTCGCCGGAGAGAAAGAGCACGAGCCCATGGGCGACGGTGTCGTCGTAACGCAGTCGCCCCACGAGAACGGGATCGGTGCCCGTAGCAGCGAGCGGTGTGGGCACGTCGACATAGCGCACGCCCGGGGCCTGCTCCAACAGGGCACGGGCCCGCTCCACGGTGATGGCCCGTTCGAACTCGGCATTGACCGACATGCTGTGACCGGTGAACACCGGCACGCGCACGCAGGTGCCCGACACGGCCAGATCGGGGATGCCGAGAATCTTGCGGCTCTCGTCGCGCAGCTTCTGCTCCTCGTTGGTCTCCCCCGTCCCGTCGTCGACGAAGCGGCCGGCGTGGGGCAAGACGTTGTAGGCGACCGGTCCGGGGAACACTTCCGGTGTCGGGAAGTCGACACCGGCACCGTCGAAGGTGAGCCCCGCCGCCGTCTCGACGGTCTTCACCAACTGCTCCTCGAGCTCGCGTGCGCCGGCGAGCCCTGCGCCCGACACGGCTTGATAGGTCGAGAGCACGAGACGTCGCAGTCTCGCCTCGCGGTGCAACGGAGCCAGCACCGGCATGGCCACCATCGTGGTGCAGTTGGGGTTGGCGGCGATGCCCCGGTCCATGTGGTCCAGCGCGTCGGGGTTGACCTCGGCGACCACGAGTGGCACGGCGGGGTCCATCCTCCACGCCGAGGAGTTGTCGATCACCAGCGCGCCGGCCGCGGCGATCCGAGGTGAGATCTCCCGGGAGGCGTCGGCCCCCACCGACATGAGCGCGATGTCGACACCCCGATAGTCGGCGCTCTCGGCGACCTCGACCTCCACCTCGCCGTCCCGCCAGGGAAGGCGGGACCCGGCTGAACGCGCCGAGGCGAGGAAGCGGATGTCGTCGACGGGGAACGAGCGTTCGGCGAGCACCGTTCGCATGACCGTGCCGACCTGGCCGGTGGCACCGACGACGGCGACGCGCATGCCCCGATCCTACTGCGCCGTCGTCATCCGCCTGACAGCTCGAAGGCCTGGTGCAAGAGGCGTACCGCTTCTTCGACCCGGTCCTCGCGCACCACGCACGACAGACGGATAGACGATGTCGAGATCATCTCGATGTTGATGGCCGCCGTGGCGAGGACCTCGAACATGGTGGCCGACACACCGGGGTGGCTGCGCATCCCCGCCCCCACGAGCGAGACCTTGGCGATGCCGTCGTCGGCCGTGACCTCGCCCGCACCGATGTCGGGGGCGAGGTCCCGGGCCACCTCGAGGCTGACGGCGAGATCGGTCTTGGGGACCGTAAAGGAGATGTCGGTCGTCCCGTGCAACGAGGTGTTCTGCACGATGGTGTCCACGTTGACCGCACGGTCGGCCAGCGCCCGGAACAAGCGCGCCGCGATGCCGGGTTTGTCGGGGACACCGGTGACGGTCACCTTTGCCTCGGACGTGTCGTGGGTCACGGCGGTGACGACGGCCTGCTCCATGGACGGATCCTCCTCGACCACCCAGGTACCCGGCTCCCAGGTGAAGCTCGAACGGACGTGCAACGGCACGTGATGGTTGCGGGCGAATTCGACCGATCGCAGGGCCAGGACGCGCCCGCCACTGGCGGCGATGTCGAGCATCTCCTCGAAGCTCATCCGCGCCAGGCGGCGCGCCTCGGGGACGATACGGGGATCGGCGCTGAAGACCCCCGACACGTCGGTGTAGATCTCGCACACCTCGGCGCCCAGTGCGGCCGCCAGCGCCACGGCGGTGGTGTCAGAGCCGCCCCGGCCGAGCGTGGTCACGTCGCGCTCGAGCGACACCCCCTGGAATCCGGCCACCACGGGGACACGTCCTGCCTCGAGCGCCGAGCGCAGCCGGTCGCCCTTGACCTCGACGATCTTGGCCTGGAGGTGCGTGGTGTCGGTGATGATGCCCGCCTGGCTTCCGGTGAAGGACACGGCGTCGACGCCGAGCTCGGCGAGTGCCATGCACAGCAGCGCCATCGAGACCCGCTCACCCGACGTCAACAGCATGTCGAGCTCACGGGGCGGCCGCACGGTGCTCACGTCGGCCGCCAGGCGCAGCAGGTCGTCGGTGGTCTTGCCCATGGCACTCACCACCACCACCACGTCGGTGCCCTGGCGCCGGGTCCGGGCCACGTGGTCGGCGACGGCGCGCACCCGTTCGGCGTCACTCACCGAGGTCCCACCGTATTTCTGCACCACCAGAGCCACGACGTCGAAGCTACCGGGCGTGCGGACCCCCTACCGGCACGGCACCGTCAGCCCTCCCGGGGTGGTGCCCGGACGGACGGCGAGCGATCTGCCACCGCGGCGGCCGGTAGGGTGGCGGGCCGTGCCTACCGAGAAACGAGCCCGCAAGCGCTCGGCGCGCGAAGCGAAGATGGCGGCCTTGGAGCGCCAGCGCCGCCGGCGTGCCCGGGTCCGGCGCGTCATCACCATCGTGGTGGTCGCCGCGGTGGTCATCGGCGTCTACTTCCTCCTCAAGCCGGGCAAGACGGTCCTGACCGCCCAGGACAAGGCCGACAACGCCGCCGTGGCGGGAGGCTGCGCGTCGAGCCCCAAGACCGTGTTGCACAAGCCGTCGTGGAAGAGCCCCCCGGCCATGACCATCGACACGGCCAAGACCTACACGGCGGCGGTGAAGACCGACGTCGGCACCTTCGTCATCACCCTTGACGCCAAGCAGGCACCGATCACGGTGAACAACTTCGTGTTCCTCGCCGAGAAGAAGTTCTTCAACTGCGTGACCTTCCACCGGGTGGTGCCCGGTTTCATGGACCAGACCGGTGACCCCACCGGGACCGGCACCGGCGGCCCCGGGTACGCGTTCAAAGACGAGCTCCCCGCCAAGACGAGCCCGCAGTACCCCGTCGGCGCCGTGGCCATGGCCAACTCGGGCCCGAACACCAACGGGAGCCAGTTCTTCGTCGTCACCGGGTCCGAGGGTGCCACCCTGGCACCGAGCTACTCGCTCTTCGGGCACGTGACGTCGGGCATCGACGTGGCCATGAAGATCAACGAAGACGGCAACGCCAACCCGTCGGCCAGCGGCGTCCCTCCCAAGGTGATCCACCGCATGCTGTCGGTGACGATCTCGTCCTCGTAGACCGGCCATTCCCCACAGAACGGCAGGTCGGCACGGCTCGGTTCGGGGGCTTCGCGTTCCCGGGTACCGTTCCCGAACAACCCCCGACAGGAGGACCACCATGTCCGTCGAACTGCCCGCCGCCGACGGCTCGAGCCCCCAGCGGCGATCCTTCAAGGGCGAGCCTCCCATGGTCATCGACACGGCCAAGCGCTACACCGCCACCATGGTCACCTCGAAGGGGTCCATGACGATCGCCCTCGACCCCCAGGCAGCACCCCGGACGGTGAACAGCTTCGTGTTCCTCGCCCGCTACCACTACTTCGACGGCATCGTCTTCCACCGTGTCATCCCGGGCTTCGTGCTTCAGGGCGGCGACCCCACCGGCACCGGCACCGGCGGCCCCGGCTACAAGTTCGCCGACGAGCTCCCCGCGCCGGGACGCTACGAGCTGGGATCGCTGGCGATGGCCAACGCCGGGCCCGACACCAACGGGAGCCAGTTCTTCGTCATCTCGGGCCCCGACGGCATGCGCCTGCCACCCAGCTACTCGCTGTTCGGCAAGGTGGTGGCCGGTCTCGACGTCGTCGCCGCCATCGACGCCGTCGGATCGAGCTCGGGCAAGACCAAGGAGAAGGTCACCATCGAGTCGGTGACGATCACCGAGTCGGACTGACCCGGCCGGCTCAGTGCGGCAGGGCGTCGAGCCCGGCGGGCTGGCCGCTCACGAACACCTGCGCTTCGCCCTGCCCCGCCTGGCTCCACCCCCCGTCGGGGTCACGGATGAGCGCGGTGCGCTCGGGGAGGCCCACGACGGGCAGTCCCGGTGCCGCCAGGGCGATCGACCGATGGACCTTCTCGGCGTTTTCGTCGCCGAAGTGCGGGATCACGGCCAGCTCCTGCACCATGCCCAGCCCGACGGTCAACGCCCCGCCGCGGGGGTCGACCATGGGATCGGTGAGCACCATGGCGCCCGCCGAGGAGCCGGCCACCACCGCCCCCTGGCGCCACGCGTCGAGCAACGCCTCCCACACCGGCGAGGCTTTCAGCACCGACCGCAGGTGCATGGGTGACCCCCCGCCGAGATAGACGAAACGGCTGGACCGGACCTGCGCAGCGTTGGCCTCGTCCTCGGCGTCGGCGCGGCCGAGCACCATCAGTCCCCGGGCCCGACCCCCGAGCCGGGCGAACCACGCCTGGGCCGTCGCCACCGCCTTGTCGGGGTGTTCGTAGGCGGCCGCCGTCGGCAACACGAGCACCTCGTCGCCGCCCGACGCCGCCAGGAGGCCGATGTCGAAATCGCACCCGTCGCTCCATTCGCCCCCACCTACGAGGGCCAACGGACCGCACCGCCCCGTCGTCGCAACCATGGGCGTCACTGTAGGGGTGGGCGACGCTGCACCCGGGACCGGACCGGCGCCGACCCGTGGCCCGACGCGCGTGCCGGGCCTAGGCTCGCCCCGTGGCGGTCGGCACCCATTTCCAAGGGCGTGTGGCCATCGTCACCGGGGCGGCCTCGGGGATCGGCAAAGCGGTGTCGGGCGCGCTGGCGCGGCGCGGTGCCACCGTGATCCTGGCCGACATCGACGAAGCCGGCGTCAAGGACGCTGCCGACGCATTGGCGGCAGGACCGCCGGGCCGGGTGTCGGGTGTCGCCCTCGACGTGACCGACCCCGAGGCCGTCGCCACCCTCGTGGCGCGCACGGCGCACGACCACGGTCATCTCGACTTCATGTTCAACAACGCCGGGGTCGCCGTCGTCGGTCCCGTGAGCGAGCTCACCCTCGCCCACTGGAACCGCGCCATCGACGTCAACCTACGCGGCGTGGTACACGGCGTCGTGGCCGCTTACCCCGTCATGGTGGGCCAGGGTCGTGGCCACATCGTGAACACGGCGTCGCTGGCGGGCCTGCTCCCGTCACCGATGCTGACGCCTTACGGCATGACCAAGCACGGCGTGGTCGGCCTCAGCGTGAGCCTGCGCATGGAGGGGGCCGAGCACGGCGTCCGGGTCAGCGTCGTCTGCCCCGGGGTGATCGACACACCCCTGCTCGACAAGGGCAACCCTCCCGATCTCCCCGCCGTCGTCCACGCCCCCAACGCCCGGACGCTGCTCACCAAGATGATCGGGGGTGCCTATCCCGCCTCGTCGCTGGCCGAGGACGTCCTCGACGGGGTGGCGCGCAACCGGCCCATCGTCGTGGCCCCGCGCCACGCCCGCATCCCGTGGCGGCTGTACCGAGTGTCGCCCCGCCTCATGATCGAGACCGGGCCCCGTTTCATGCGCCGGGCGCTGCGCATCTCGGGCGGCTGAGCGCCCGCCGTCAGGCCCGGGCCGTCGGACGGGCCGTACAGGTAACCGGCCGGTAACATACGGCCCATGTCGATCAAACGAGTGGGAATCGTCGGCTCGGGGATCATGGGCTCGGGCATCGCCGAGACCATCGCCGTGCACGGCATCGAGGTCGTCCTGCGCTCCCGGGCCCAGAGCACGGCCGATGCCATGGTCGCGGCCATGGAGAAGTCCCTGGCGCGACAGGTGGAGAAGGGCAAGCTGCCCGAGGCCGACCGGGACGGGGCGCTGTCGCGGGTCACGGCCGTGTCCGACCTGGGCGAGCTGGCCGGCTGCGACCTCGTCATCGAGTCCGTCGTCGAAGATCTCGGGGTGAAGAAGCACCTCTTCTCCGAGCTCGACCGCATCTGCCCGGAGCACACGATCCTGGCCACCAACACCTCCACCCTCCCGGTGGTGGAGATGGCGATGGAGACGGGGCGCCCCGACCAGGTCTGCGGCATCCACTTCTTCAACCCCGCGCCGGTGATGAGCCTCGTCGAGGTAGTCCGGCCCATCACCGCCTCCGACGCCACCGTGGCGGCGGCCAAGGCGCTGGCCGAGGCATGCGGCAAGACGCCGGTGGAGGTGAAGGACCAGGCGGGCTTCATCGTGAACGCCCTCCTGTTCCCCTACCTCAACAATGCCGTCCGGTTGCTCGAGAACGGCGTGGCCAGCCGCGACGACATCGACACCGCCATGAAGGGAGGGTGCGGGTTCCCCATGGGCCCCTTCGCCCTGCTCGACCTGGTGGGCCTGGACACGAGCCTCGCCATCCTCGACGCCCTCTACGGCGAGTTCCGTGACCCCAACTACGCGGCCATGCCGCTGCTGCGGCGCATGGTGGCCGCCGAGCTCTTCGGGCGGAAGTCGGGTCGGGGCTTCTTCGACTACCGCAAGTAATCGTCCCTGCCGGACGCGGTGCCCGTCGCGCTCCGGGCCGGCCCACGGGGGCGGAAGGCGAGTACGGGCGGGAGCGGGGGGAGAATGGAGAGGTGAGCGACGTGGCGCCTCGGGATCGTGGCCGGGACAAACCCTGGATGATGCGCACCTACTCGGGCCACACCTCGGCCCGGGCGTCGAACCAGCTCTACCGCACCAACCTCACCAAGGGCCAGACCGGGCTGTCGATCGCCTTCGACCTGCCCACCCAGACCGGGTACGACCCCGACGCGCCCGAGGCCACCGGCGAGGTGGGCAAGGTGGGCGTCCCCGTCGTCCACCTTGGACATATGGCCGAGCTCTTCGAGGGCATCCCTCTCGGGGACATGAACACCTCGATGACCATCAACGCCACCGCGGCGTGGCTGCTCGGCCTGTACATCGCCTACGCCGAGGACACCGGCGTGGACCACCGCCAGCTGCAGGGCACCACCCAGAACGACATCGTCAAGGAGTACCTGTCGCGCGGCACCTACATCTTCCCCCCGGGGCCCAGTCGCCGCTTGATCGTGGACATGATCGCGTACACGGTGCGCGAGGTCCCGAAGTGGAACCCGATCAACGTCTGCAGCTATCACCTGCAAGAGGCGGGCGCCACGCCCGTCCAGGAGGTCGCCTACGCGCTGGCGACGGCGATCGGCGTGCTCGACGCGGTACGCGACTCAGGGAAGATCGAACCTTCGGAGCTCCCCGCCGTGGTGGGGCGCATCTCGTTCTTCGTCAACGCCGGCATCCGCTTCGTCGAAGAGACGTGCAAGGTGCGGGCCCTCACGCGCATGTGGGACCGCATCTGCCTGGAGCGCTACGGGGTCGAGGACCCCAAACTGCGGCGGTTCCGCTACGGCGTGCAGGTCAACTCGCTCGGACTCACCGAGGCCCAGCCCGAGAACAACGTCCCCCGCATCGTGCTCGAGGCCCTCGGCGTGACCTTGTCGCGTGACGCGCGGGCCCGGGCGATCCAGCTGCCGGCGTGGAACGAGGCCCTCGGTCTGCCCCGGCCGTGGGACCAGCAATGGTCGCTGCGGATCCAGCAGATCCTGGCCTATGAGACCGATCTGCTCGAGTACGACGACATCTTCGAGGGCTCCACCGTGATCGAGGCGAAGACGGCCGAGCTCGCGGAGGCGGCGGGCGTAGAGCTTGAGGAGGTGCTCGAGCTCGGTGGCGCCTTCGAGGCGGTCGAGGAGTTGAAGCGCCGCCTGGTGCGCAGCCAGGCCGAGCGGGTGCGCCGCATCGAGACGGGAGAACTCGTCGTGGTGGGGGTCAACTCCTTCACCGAGACAGAGCCCTCACCGCTCGAAACCGCCGACGACGGCCTGACCACGATCTTGAAGGTGGACCCCGCCGAAGAGGCGCAACAACGTGCCGACGTGGCCGCGTGGCGGGCGCAGCGGGACGACGCCGCGGTGCGAACGGCGCTCGACGAGCTACGACGGGTGGCGGCCGACGAGAGCGAGAACCTCATGCCGGCCACCATCGCCCTCGCCCACGCCGGGGGCACCACCGGGGAATGGGCAGGGGCGCTGCGAGAGGTGTTCGGCGAGTACCGGGCCCCGACCGGTGTCAGTGGTGGGGTCGGGCACCGCGGGGCCGAGCTCGCCGAAGCCCGTCGAGCGCGCCCGGCTCCTGGCCCAGCGCTCGGGGGGGCCTCCGCGCCTGCTCGTGGCCAAGCCCGGCCTCGACGGGCACTCCAACGGGGCCGAGCAGATCGCGGTGGCGGCCCGCGACGCCGGCTTCGAGGTGATCTATCAGGGCATCCGCCTCAGTCCCCAGCAGATCGCGGTGGCGGCGCGCGACGAGGACGTCGACGTCGTGGGCATCTCGATCCTGTCGGGGAGCCATCTCGAGCTGGTCCCCGAGGTGCTCGACCGCCTCCGAGGAGCGGGCGTCGACGCCCCGGTCGTGGTGGGGGGCATCATCCCCCCCGAGGACGCCGAGGTCCTGCGGGGCAAAGGCGTCGCCGCGGTCTTCACACCCAAGGACTTCCAGCTCGGTCGCATCGTCGACGAGCTGCTCACGCTCGTCGAGCGCCATCGCGACGGGAGCCGCGCCCCGGCGCGCTGAGCAACGCGTTCCGGTCCCTCCCCAACGAGTGCCTACAGGGCGGTGAGCTCGAACGACGCGTCGGCCAGCCGATCGGGGTCCACGGTCTTTTTGGCTCGGACCAGTTCGGCGATGTCATCGGCAACGTCCCACACGTTGACGTTCATCCCCGCCACCACTTTCCCCTTGTCGAGCCAGAAGACGATGACCTCCCGGCGACTCTTGTCGCCGCGGTAGACGACCTGGTCCCAGGTCGGGGCAAACCCGTTGTACTCCATACCCAGGTCGTACTGGTCCGAGAAGAAGTAGGGAACCTTCTCGTAGGCGACGCGCTGCCCGAGCATGTTCTTGGCCACGACCGGGCCCTGGTTGAGCGCCGCCGACCAGTGTTCGAGCCTGATGTGGGTACCGAAGAGGGGGTGGTAGGCGTTGGCTACATCGCCCGCGGCCCAGATCCCCGGCGTCGCGCTGGCCAGATGGCTGTCGACCACGATGCCGTTGTCGAGCACCACCCCCGTGCCCTTGACCAGTTCGGTGCGCGGCATAACCCCGACGCCCACCACGAACACGTCGCCCGCCACGACGGTGCCGTCGGCCAGCGCGACTTCTTCCGCCCCACCGTGGCCGGCGAAACCCTCGACACCCACCCCGAGATGCAATTCCACCCCGTGTTCGTCGTGAAGGTCCCTGAAGATGGCCCCCACCTCGGCCCCCAGCACGCGCTCGAGAGGAACTGCGGCGGCTTCGACCAATGCCACCTCCTTGCCCATCTGACGGGCCGATGCCGCCACCTCGGACCCGATCCACCCCCCACCCACGACCACGACCCTGCTCGCCTCGCCAATGGCGGCGCGCAAGGCGTCACAGCTCGCAAGGCTGCGCAGGTAGTGGATCCCGGCCAAATCCGCCCCCGGGATCGACAGTGTCCTGGGCGTCGCCCCGGTGGTGAGGAGCAACTGGTCGTATCCGATCTCACCGCCGGGATCGAGAGTCACTCTCTTGGCAACCGGATCGACGCTTCGCACCGCCGTCGTAGTCAGAAGGTCGATGTCGTGCTCTTGGTAGAAATCCGCGCCGTGGACGGCGGCTTTTTCAAAGCCGACTTCGCCACGGAGATAGCCCTTTGACAACGGGGGCCGCTCGTAGGGTCGGAACGGTTCCTCCCCCACCAGCACGACCCGTCCGTCGAATCCCTCACCCCGCAGGGTCTCGGCGGCTTTGGCTCCCGCCAGACTGGCCCCGGCGATCACGAATGTCTGCGGTGACGGCACGGGAACTACGCCCGCGTTCCGGTGAGGGCGAAGAACTCCTGACGCGACCGGGCATCGTCGCGCAGGGTGCCGTGCATGGCCGAGGTGAGGGTCTGTGCACCGTGCGCCCGCACGCCTCGCAGTGACATACAGGCATGGTCGGCTTCGATGACCACGCCCACCCCCTTCGGCTCGAGATGGCGGTCGAGCCAGTCCGCGACGTTCTTGGTGAGCCGTTCCTGGGTCTGCAGATCACCGGCGAACCGGTCCACGATCCGGGCCAGCTTGGACAGCCCGAGGATCCGGTGCGCGGGCAGGTAGCCGACATGGGCGACTCCGCTGAACGGGAGCAGGTGGTGTTCGCAAACCGACCGGAAGGGAATGCCACGTGCCACCACCAACTCGTCGTAGGACTCGTCGTTGGGAAAGGTGGTGAGATCGAACGACTCCGGGGTGAGCAGTTCGGCGAACGCGGCTGTCACCCGACGAGGTGTCTCGGCCAGGTGTTCGGAACTGGGATCGCGGCCCAGGGCCACGAGCAGGTCGAAGACCGCTCGCTGTGCCGATTCGATGTCGATGGCCTGACTGTCGGCGACGACCCGGAGACGACCGTTGCGTTGCCCTGCGGTCGTAAGGGTGCTGGTCACTAGGTTGTCCCTCTTTCTAACGGATACTAAGATGGACTCTAGAAGGGAACAGGGGTTCCGTCAACTCATCTCTCTTTTAGAAGGAGCGCCCATGCCAGCGATGGGTCCCAAGACGATCGGTCAGGCTGCAATGGGTCGCTCGGCGACGAGCCCCGATCTCGACGCCGGGGTCAACGCCGTTGCGGCGCTGGCCGAACCGGCACGACGCGCCCTGTACGGCTTCGTCGTTTCGCAAACCGAGCCGGTAAGCCGCGACCAGGCGGCAGCGGGTGCGGGCGTTGCCCGGCATGTCGCCAAATTCCACCTCGACAAGCTCGTCGACGATGGCCTGCTCGACTTCGGGTACCGCCGTCCACCTGAGCGCACCGGGCCCGGAGCGGGCCGACCCGCCAAGGTCTACCGCAGATCGCGGCGCGAGTTCTCAGTGTCTCTGCCACTGCGCCGTTACGAGTTCGCCGGGCGTCTGTTCGCCCAGGCCGTCACCGACGCGGCGCAGAGCGGGGTGCCGGTGACGGTGACCCTGGCTCGCACGGCGCGCACCGCCGGTCGATCCCTCGGTGAAACCGCGCGCCGACGCGCCGGGCCGCGCCGTGGGCATGGAGCCCTGCGCGACGCGGCCGTGCAGGTCCTCGAAGAATGCGGCTATGAGCCCCGATGCGAGCCCGGAGGGGTCACCCTCGTGAACTGCCCGTTCCACTCGCTCGCCCAGGATTACACCGATCTGGTGTGCGGGATGAACCTCGAACTCTTGGAAGGGCTGCTCGAGGGCCTCGAGCGAACCGGGCTCGAGGCCAGGCTCGATCCCGACGACCAGCGCTGCTGCGTGCGACTCAGCGACCCGATCGAGGCCGTTGGCGGCGCGACGCCGCGGGCTGTGTCCACCACCGACCGCTGAAGCGCCAGGCGGAGTGTTCCGAGCCGGCGGCGTCGTCATCACCGGGACGGGGGCGGGGCCAGGCTTCTTCGACGGCGGCGACGATGGCGGCCAGCACGGCGGGCTCGGGCTCGGGGCGCACCGAGACGACAACCGGCCCCCCGGCCTTGGTGGCCTCGCTCACAAAGGCACGTTCCCGTGCTTGCGGCGGGGAAGCTCCTCGCGCTTCGATGCCAGCAGCCGCAGGCTACGCACGAGGACCCGCCGGGTCTCGGTGGGGTCGATGACGTCGTCGACGTAGCCGCGTTCGGCCGCCACATAAGGGTTGGCGTAGCGCTCGGTGTACTCCTCGACCAGCTCCGCCCGTCGCGCCCCGGGATCGGCGGCCTCGGCGAGCTCGCGCCGGTAGACGATCTCGACCGCTCCCTGGGGCCCCATGACCGCCAGCTCCGCCGACGGCCACGCGAAGGCGAGATCAGCACCGATCGACTTGGAGTTCATGACGACGTAGGCACCCCCGTAGGCCTTGCGGGTGATGACCTGGATGCGCGGGACGGTCGCCTCGCAGTACGCGTAGAGCAACTTGGCGCCGTGGCGGATGATGCCCCCGTACTCCTGGTCGGTCCCCGGCATGAAACCCGGTACGTCGACGAAGGTCACCAACGGGATGTTGAAGGCGTCGCACGTGCGTACGAAGCGGGCCGCCTTCTCCGACGAGTCGATGTCGAGCACACCGGCGAGGACGGCGGGCTGGTTGCCCACGATCCCCACCACTCGCCGGTCGATACGGGCGAAGCCGCACGTGATGTTCATGGCCCAATGGGGATGGACCTCGAAGTAGTCACCTTCGTCGACGACCGAGGTGATGACGCGCTTCATGTCGTAGGGCTGGGTGGGAAGGTTGGGCATCAGGTCGACGAGCTCGGGCGTGCCCCGGTCCGGATCGTCGTCGGTGTCGACGAGGGGTGGTTCCTCGAGGTTGTTCGACGGGAGGAAGGAGAGGAGATACCGCACCTCGTCCAGGCACGTCTTCTCGTCGGGAGCGACGAATGTAGCCACGCCCGACTTGGTGGCGTGGCTCATGGCCCCGCCGAGCTCCTCGAGGGTGACGTCTTCCCCCGTCACGGTCTTCACCACATCGGGCCCGGTGATGAACATGTGGCTCGACTGGTTGACCATGAAGATGAAGTCGGTCATGGCGGGTGAGTACACCGCGCCCCCCGCACACGGGCCCATGATCACGCTGATCTGCGGAATGACCCCCGAGGCGCGGACGTTGCGATGGAAGATCCCGCCGTAGGAGTGCAGCGACACGACGCCTTCTTGGATGCGGGCGCCCGCGCCGTCGTTGAGCCCGATCATGGGCACGCCGATGGACTCGGCGAGGTCCATGACCTTATGGATCTTCTCGGCGAACACCTCTCCGAGGGCGCCCCCGAAGACCGTGAAGTCCTGACTGAACACGCACACCCGCCGGCCGTCGATCGTGCCGAAGCCCGTGATGACGCCGTCGGTGTACGGGCGCTTCTCCTCGAGGCCCATGCCGTGGGCCCGGTGCCGGGCCAGCATGTCGAGCTCCTGGAAGGATCCCTCGTCGAGGAGGTGCTCGATCCGCTCGCGGGCGGTCATCTTCCCCTTGGCGTGCTGACGCTCCACGGCGTGGGGCGATCCCGCGTGCAGGGCCTCCTCCTTGCGGGCCTTGAGCTCGGCCAGCCGCTGTGTCATGGGGTGGTCCATGGGACCCGAGGCTATCTGAGGTCCGTCGGCGGGTGACACGTCGCGCCGAGCCGTCGACGCGGGCGACGGAACGCGACGATCACCCCGCGCGGCACGCGGCGAGACCAGGATGGAGTGGTGACCCCGACGGGGAATCAGCTCCAACGCCAGCCCCAAAGAGCCGATCGACCGGCACCCGACACGTCCCCACTCCCGGACAAGCGCCCACCGGCGCGGGCCCGCTCGCCCCAGGACACGCTCCGAACGCTCGAGGACGAGGGGCCGGGACTCGGCAGACCCCGGGTGCCCGGCCCACGACCACCGTCCCACATGAAGCTGTCGCGACGCGGCCGCGGTGTCGTGCTCACCCTCGGCCTGGCACTCGTCATCGGGATCGCGACGTCGGTCCACGTCCTCACGTCGCCCTCGTCGGCCGGAGCGAACGGCCCGCCCCCGGCCGTCGCGCAGGTAGTGGTACACAGCGAGGCGGCGTCGGTGACATTCGACTCGACGGGGGGTTGGCTCGTCGACGACCACGCCGCGACGCTCCGGCACTTCAATGCGGCCACGGGGACCACCATCGGGCATCCCCTGGCGCTCGGGGGGAGGCCGATCTCGGTGGTCTCGGGCTTCGGTCGGATCTGGGTGGCCGACATTTCCGGGAGCGTGGTGTGGGAGATCAACCCGAAGACGGCGAGCGTGGTCGGCTCCCCCATCCCGGTGGCCGAAGGGCCGGTGTCGCTGGCCGCGGGCGACGGCGGGGTCTGGGTGGCGAGCCTGGTGGCAGGGAGCGTGAGCCTCATCGATCCCCGCACCCGCAACGTGGTGGCGACGGCGACACTGCCCGACGGGGCCGTGCGCCTCACCATCGGCCCCGACGGCGTGTGGGTGAGCGGCCAGACCGACTCGCTCACCCGCGTCGACGCCCGACCCGTCAACGGCTCGTTGCAGTGGCGCACCGTCGAGGTCGGGCAGGGCCCCTTCGGCGTCGCCGTGGGCGACGGGTCGGTGTGGGTGGCCAACGTGAAGTCCGGATCGGTGTCACGCGTCGAACCCGTGTCGATGCACGTCACCGCCACCTACGCCGTGGGGGGTGCCGGGGGAGGGGTTCCGGCCAATCCCGAGATGGTGGCGTTGTGGCACAACCGCTTGTGGGTGGCCGACGGGCAACAGGGCGTCGTGGTCGCGCTGGAACCCACCACCGGACAGCAGACGGGGATGCCCGTCGCGGTGCCGGGGGTGATCCGTCAGCTGGTCATCGACGACGGTACGCTGTGGGGGACGACGGCCAATCCCGGCACCGTGGTGCGATTCGGCACCTGAGCCCCGTCGGCGGCGGCTCGGTCAGGAAGGCTCCTCGACGAGCTCGATAAGGGTGCCGTAGGCACCCTTGGGGTGGACGAAGGCCACCGTCGTCCCGCGTGAGCCCAGCCTCGGCGCGTCGTCGATGAGTGTCCCGCCCCCGTGACGAACCGCGGCGAGTGCGACGGCGCAGTCCTCGACGCGGTAGCCGACGTGGTGCAGCCCCTCGCCCCGCCGCTCGAGGAACCGAGCGACCGGGGAGTCCGGCCGCGTCGGACACAGGAGCTGGATGTAGGAGTCGGCCACGGCGATGAGCGCCTCCTCCACCCCGTCGAGGTCGATGTGCTCGCGGTGGCTCACGGTGGCCCCGAAGATGTCGCGGTAATACCCGATGGCGGCGTCGAGGTCGCGCACGGCGATCCCGACGTGGTCGATCTCGGTGAGCAGGGGGCGTGCCCCGACGGGTCCGGCGCCGGCGGTCATGCCCCGCGCCTCCGGAACAGGGTGATCCGGTCCTCGCCGACCCGGGCCCGCAGCTCGGGATCCTCGATGCCGAGACCTTCCTCGGGGGCCAGGCACAGCACCCCGATCTTCCCCTCATGGAGATTGTGGTGCACCTGGTACGCGGCGTCCCCGACGTCGTCGAGGGGGTAGAGCGCGGAGAGCGGGGGGACCACCTTGCCGTCGCACACAAGCTGGTTGGCATCCCAGGCCTCGCGGTAGTTGGCGAAATGCGAGCCTTTGATGGTCTTGAGCTTCATCCACAGGTGGCGGTTGTCGTACTCGATCATGTAGCCCGATGTGGCTGCGCACGTGACGATCGTCCCCGCCCGCTTGCATACGAACACCGATGCCCCCATGGTCTGACGACCGGGATGCTCGAACACGATGTCGGGTTCCGCCCCCACCAGCGCCCGCACGTCCTTGCCGAAGCGGCGCCACTCGGACTCGTCCTGGGTGTGCTCGTCCCTCCAGAACCGGTAGCCGGCGGCGGCCCGGTCGATCACCGCCTCGACACCCAACTGGTGGAGGAGGTCCACCTTGTCCGGCGACGACACCACCGCCACCGGGGTGCCTCCCCCGTTCATGACGTGCTGGACGGCGTAGCTCCCGAGTCCGCCGCTGCCGCCCCATACGAGCACGCGGTCGCCCTGCTTCATGGTCGCCCCGTTGTGCGACACGAGCATCCGGTAGGCCGTCGAGTTGCACAACGCGTTGATGGCGGCCTCCTCCCAACTCAGGTGGCGCGCCTTGGGCATGAGCTGGTTTGCCTTCACCACCGCCAGGTCCGCCAGTCCTCCGAAGTTGGACTCGAAGCCCCAGATGCGCTGATTGGCGGCCAGCATGGAGTCGTCGTGGGCCGAGGGGTCCTGGTCGTCGACGTAGTTGCAGTGCACCGCGACCTTGTCACCCGGCCGCCAGTTCCGCACCGCGGAGCCGACCCGGAGCACGACGCCCGAGGCGTCGGATCCCACCACGTGATAGTCGAGGGCGTGGCGCGCCCCCCAGGCGCTCTCCTTGCCCAGGCGGTCCAAGAACCCGAAGGTGGGGAGGGGCTCGAAGATCGAGGTCCACACGGTGTTGAAGTTGATGGAGGACGCCATGACCGCCACGTAGGCCTCGTCGGGCGCCAATTCCGGGACCGGGACCTCGGAGACGTGGAGGGACTTGCGGGGATCCTTGTCGTCGGAGTCCACCCCGGCGAACATCTCGACCTCGTCGCGCCGGACGTGGGCGGCACGGTAGGACGCGGGCAGCGGGATCCCGGCCAGCTCCTCGCCGGTCGCTCCCGCCACAATGGCATCAAGGATTGCCTGCATGGGCACGCACCCTACCCGCCTCCCCGGGCCGGTTCCCGGGCTCCGCGGCTACCCCCTTCGACTCGGCGGAGGACCTTGTTCCTCCCGTAGAATGCGTCTCCGCCCACCGTCCGGCCCCATCCGGCTGACACGGTCCAATCGGAGGTCACGTCCATGCCCGGTTCCGTCATCCTCGCGGGGGCCCGTACCCCCATCGGCAAGCTGTCGGGTGCCCTGGCCGGGTTCAGCGCCATGGACCTCGGTGGACTGGCCATCGCGGCGGCCCTCGAACGGGCGGGGGTGTCCGCCGAGGACGTCGACTACGTCTTCATGGGCCAGGTGCTCCTGGCCGGGCAGGGCCAGATCACGGCCCGCCAGGCCGCCACCAAGGGAGGGATCCCCATGTCGGTCCCCGCCACCACCATCAACAAGGTGTGCTTGTCGGGGCTCAACAGCATCTACCTGGCCGACATGCTCATCGCCGCGGGCGAGGCGGACGTGGTGGTGGCCGGGGGCATGGAGTCGATGACCCAGGCCCCGTACCTGCTCCCCGGCGCCCGGGCGGGCTACCGGGCCGGCGACGCGACGCTCGTCGACTCCATGATGTACGACGGCCTCTACTGCCAGTTCGACCACTGCGCCATGGGACTCGGGACCGAGCAGTACAACCGGGCCGCCAGGATCTCCCGTGACGCCCAGGACGGCTTCGCCGCGCTCAGCCACGAACGTGCCGCCACCGCCATCAAAGACGGTCGCTTCGCCGACGAGATCGTCCCCGTGTCGGTACCCCAGCGCAAGGGCGACCCGATCGTCGTCGATACCGACGAGGGTGTGCGCCCCGGTACCACGGCGCAGTCCCTCGGCGCCTTGAAGCCCGCCTTCGACAAGGAGGGGACCATCACCGCCGGCAACGCCAGCCAGATCTCCGACGGTGGTGCGGCCGTGGTGGTGACGTCGAAAGCCCGGGCCGAGGCCCTCGGGGTGACGCCTCTCGGGGAGGTCCTGAGCTACGGACAGGTAGCGGGGCCCGACGCCTCGCTGCTGCTCCAGCCGGCCAACGCCACGGTCCAGGCCCTCGCCAAGATCGGGAAGACGCCCTCGGACGTCGCCCTGTTCGAGATCAACGAGGCCTTCGCGGTGGTGGGCCTGGCCTCGATGACCCAACTCGGCATCACCGACGAGGTCACCAACGTCAACGGCGGGGCCATCGCCCTGGGCCACCCCATCGGCATGTCCGGTACCCGCCTGGCGTTGACGATGCTGTACGAGCTGCGGCGGCGCGGCGGCGGCCTCGGGGCGGCGAGCCTGTGCGGTGGTGGTGGTCAGGGCGACGCCCTCGTGGTGCGTTCGATCGCCTGATCCGAGAGCACGATTCGTGCTGGCCGGCTGATTCGCTACGGCTGCGTTTCGTCGTCTCTATGCGCGCTCAGCGACTCACTTCGCGTGGTCCGCAGTGGCTCGTCACACCTCGGTACTATGAATCAGCGCATGATCAGGTGTCCGATTGCCGCACTGGTACATGGAGAGTCAAGTCAGTGAGCCGTCGCCGTCAGCCGACATCCACCTCAGCCTTTGGGGTGGGACGACGTGAGAGCCATGATGCGAGTGAGTTTCTACAGTCGGTTCAACCCCCCAGTCTTGTCTGACGACAACACGTAAGAACATCCGCGATAGAGGGCAAGATCGTCAAGGGCGACGCTCGTCGGATGGTCGAAGTCGAGGACTCTTCGGTTGCTCTAGTGGTTACATCGCCGCCGTACTTCGCGGGCAAGGAATACGAGGAAGCCCTCGGGGAGGGTCACATTCCCGCCAGCTACCTTGACTATCTGGACATGCTCACCGAGGTCTTCGCCGAATGCGTGCGCAAACTCGAGCCTGGTGGTCGCATCGCCGTCAACGTCGCCAACCTTGGGACGCAAGCCATACCGGTCCCTGTCAGCGGACGTCATCACCATCCTCCAGGACCGCCTCGGACTGCTGCTGCGGGGCGAAGTCATCTGGCAGCAAGGCACGTGGCGCCAGTAGTTCGTGTGCATGGGGCTCGTTCCGCAGTCCAGCGAACCCAGTCCTTCGTGACGTGACCGAGCGAGTCGTCATCGCAAGCAAGGGACGATTCGACCGGGCGAAGTCGGGCACGATCGTCGGTAGTCGGCCTGATCGTCGAGCTTCCATCTCGCTCACCAAGGACGAGTTCATCGAAGCCACGACCGACGTGTGGGAACTTCCGAGTGAGAGCGCCACCAAGGTTGGACACCCAGCCCCATTTCCAGTTGAGTTGCCTCGGCGCCTCATAGAGCTGTACACCTACGACGGTGACCTAATCCTCGACCCATTCCTTGGCTCTGGGCACGACGGCTGTGGCGGCGTGCATTAACGATCGTCGGTACGTCGGTTACGACACCGATGTCAACTACGTACAGCATCGCAGAGCAGCGAGTTGCCAAGGAGCTGGTGCTCAGGGAGACGCTGGGCTCATCGAAGGCGGCCATGAGCCTCCGACGTTCGAACCAGCTTCTGAAATAGCGGATTTTCAAGCACGGGCGCGACGCGAGGGAATGCGCGCCCGGAAATGGCGCAAGAGCTCGCTCGGAGTTTGCGGATTCTATCGAGATCATCCCCGGCCACAGTGGCTGCAGGAGTGGAGGTGCAACTTTCCAGCGACCGATTCGAACGGTCAGACTTGGTTTTTCGATTCCCGGGTGCGTTCACCACCACGAGTACGGGCCTCAAGCGGACTGACACGCTTTGGAAGGCACTCGGCAAGGCCGCCGTGCTCCACGCCGTCTTGCCCGACGTCCCACTAGTTCTCCTCACTACGGATGCACCACCGCGCGAAGAGCGCAGGTGAACGAGCCTGGCGCTCGCTCGGCGAGGCGGCGGCGCCGGGAGAGAGCTTCGGGGCCATATATGACGTCATCGAGATGGAATCGCCTGAAGGCCACGATCGCCTTTGTCGGTTCGCAGCTGATGGGCTTTCTCCGATGGACGAGTGCGCCTCCGGACATTCCGTGACAGAACTCAAGAGTCGGCGCCGCGCTCCCCGTGCCAAATGACCGCACGACGATCACCGAGCTCGCCACCGCGCTCGGCACCCTCGGCCTCGGGGACCTGTCCATCCACACTGGCGCGCCGGCCTGAGCAGCTCGACATCGCCAACACCACCTGGGAGGAGCTCGATGCCCTGCACGCCTCGGGAAGGTTCGACGGCGAATTCACCACCGCATTCGCCAACGGACGCGCTTTTCTCGAAGCCGAGGACGCGCTGCGAGGACGGCGCCCCCGGCTAATCGAGTGGACCGGCGGTCGTCGTCCGCCCGGTGACGAGGTGGCTCCGGTCGACCTCCGGATCGACCACGTCTACCTCGTCAGTTGCAAGTACTTGTCGCGTAACATCGCCAATCCATCTCCGGCCCGCCTCTTCGACGGGCTGCTCGCCACATCGGGCACGTGGGAGCAGACCGACTGGTACGAAGTGGTCGCCCCCGACGAACTACGCGCCCTGTACGACGCGTGCCGGCGCGCCACAGGGCTCACCGATCTCCCCGAGGACCTCGGCGCGCTCGCCTCCGAGGACCGCCAGCGCCTCCGGCGTGCCCTCCCCGGACGGTCGTATCCTCCCGCCGCGCGCCAGGCCTATCGACGGCTCTGCGCGCGGGTGAGCGAGGCGTCGGCGCAACGATGGCTCGCCAACGTGGACCGGGGTGGTGCGGCGGAGAAGCTCGTGTGGCGGCTGCTGCGCGTGGGCAACGCCGCCTACTTCCTGCTCGGCGCCGACCCCCGCCGGTCGCTTCGCCTGCGCGTGGCGAGCTCGTGGGACTGGCGCCAGGCCTACCGCTTCGTGGGCCTCGACATTGTCGCCGCCACGTCGGGTCAGCCCCAGGTGAACTGGTCCATCACGTATGTCGAGCGGGCCACCATGCGCCGGCGGTCGGTGCAGGGACACGTGGAGGTGCGTTGGAGCCACGGCCGGTTCGCGCAGCCACCCGAGGCCAAGGTGTACCTCGACACGCCCTCGAACGAGCTCCCCGGCTACTTCCCACTCGAGCGGGGCACCGACCAGCCCGAGTTGTGGGAGTGACGCGAGGCGTCGTCAGGCGTCGACTTCGCGCCGGCCCTCGAGGGCTCGACCGAGCGTGAGCTCGTCCGCGTACTCGAGGTCCCCACCGACAGGCAGCCCACTGGCGATGCGGGTGATGCTGAGCCCCATCGGCTTCAGGAGCCGGGCCAGGTACATGGCGGTGGCCTCACCCTCGAGGTTGGGGTTGGTGCAAAGGATGATCTCGGTGATCGCTTCGTCATCGAGGCGCCCGAGCAGCTCCTTGACGCGCAGCTGGTCCGGCCCGATCCCCTCGATCGGGTTGAGGGCGCCGTGCAGGACGTGGTACCGGCCTCGGAATTCCTGGGTCTTCTCCACCGCCACGATGTCGCGGGGGTCCTCCACCACGCACAAGACCGTGCCGTCGCGTCGCGCGTCGCTGCAGATCGCACACAGATCGCCCTCGGCGACGTTGAAGCACCGGGGGCACAGGGTGATGCGTTCCTTCACGGCCACGATCGACTCGGCGAGGCGCATGGCGTCCTCGGGGGCCACTTTCAAGAGATGGAAGGCGATGCGCTGCGCGGACTTGGGCCCGATGCCGGGGAGGCGGCCGAGCTCGTCCACCAGAGCCTGCAACGGGCCGGCGAACACGCCTACACCTCCTGCGCGCCGGGGAATGCCTGCTTCAGCCGTTCTTCGGGACTGAGCCCGGCGCCGGCGGGCTCGGTCTCGGCTGCCAGTACGGCGGGATCGAGGAGATCGGGGGCGTCGTCGTTGTCGGGGGCGTCGTCGTTGTCGGGGGCGTCGTCGTTGTCGGGGGCGTCGTCGTTGTCGGGGGGGTCGTCGTTGTCGGGGGCTGCGGACTGCGGTGCCGGTGCCGGCGCGTGGGCAACCGGACGGGGCGTTTCCCCGCTTCGGGGTCCGGCCGGGCCCGCCGACGACGGTGGCTCTGTGGGCACGCGTGCGGGACGGGGGGCGCTGGGCTCGTCGGGGTCCTCCACGTCGACGACGAGGCGGATGGGAACCGCCGTCCCGAAGCGTGACGCCAAGGCGGCCTCCACGTCGGGACGGACCTCCTCGCAGTACGAACGGTGTGTCTCGTTGGGCAACGCGAAGACCGCCTCGGACCCGTCGACGGTGAGGAACCTTCCCACCCGGAACCGAGCCCTCGCCCGGTTCGGCAGCTGGGCGAGCAGCCCGTCGCCCCAGACCTGGACGAGCTCGTCGCGTGACGGCAGGGTGGCAACGGTGCCGGCAGGAGCCGGGCGCGCCGCCGAAGCCGCGTCGGGGCCCGGGCGCGCCACGACGGCGTCGGCTCCACCGGGCTGGCCCGAAGGCGGGTCGCCCGCTCCGTCGGAGCGGGGGATGCGCCGGCTCGAACCGCTCTGCCGCCGGACGGCCCCGAGCGTCCGCCGAGCCAGGTCGGGGCCGCTCTGGGGACCCGCATCGGTGGTGGTCTCGTGTGCCCCGGGCGGCGGAGTGGAGCCTCCGGCATCGACGACGCTGTCTTCGGGGGTGGTGTCCGACCCCGTCGGCGTGGGCGTGGCCGCCCGCGTCGGCGGCGGTCCACCGGGTGGGGCGGGAGGAGCCTCGAGTGTGCGCGCCGGCGAGGACGGGGTCGGAGGCGGAGGACCGCCGGTGCCCGTGTCTCGTTCGGCCAGGGCGCGTTCGAGTCGCTCGACGCGCTCCAACAACGCGATGGTGGAATCGTCGGCCTGCGGATGAGTCAGCTTGATCAGCGCGACCTCGAGATGCACCCTCTGGTCGGGGATGTCGCGCATGTCCACCTGGGCCCGTCCCAGCTCCTCCAGGGCGCGCACCAAGGCGGGGAGCCCGAGGCGACGAGCGGTGTCTTCGACCCGGGAGCGGTCGGCGCCGGACAAGCTCACGAGCTCGGCCGCCACGATGGCCAGGAACCCCTGTCGGAGGTACTCGGCGAGGTCGGCGGCGAGGCGCTGCGGGTCGCGTCCTGCTTCGGACGCGTGCGCCACCGCGACGAGGGCCCGGGCAGGATCGCGCTCGGCCAGGGACTCGGCGAGCTCGGCCAGCACCTCGATGTCGTCGTCGACGATGCCGCCCGCGGCGACCTGGTCCAGAGCCGACAGCGCGTCGCGGGCCGATCCCCGGCCCCGGCGCACAGCGGCGTCGAGTGCCTCGTCGGGAAGGGCCAGACCACTGGCGGTGCGAACCTGGTGGAGCAGCGCCGACAGCGTCTCGGACCCGAGCAGTCGGAACTCGAAGTGTTGGGTCCGGCTCCGGATAGTGGGAAGCACCTTCTGGGCGTCGGTGGTGGCCAGCACGAACACGACATGGCCGGGTGGCTCTTCGAGGGTCTTCAGCAATGCGTTCGACGCCGCCGTGGAGAGCATGTGCACCTCGTCGACGATGTAGACCTTCCATCGACCGGGCGTGCCGAGGGCGGCGTGCGACACCAGATCGCGCATGGCGTCGACACCGTTGTTCGACGCCGCGTCGAGCTCGTGCACGTCGAGCGAAGAGCCCCGGGCGATCTCCACGCAGGAGTCGCAACGCCCGCACGGCTCGCCGTCCTCGAGGGCGGCGCAATTCAACGCCTTGGCGAGGATGCGGGCCGTTGACGTCTTGCCGGTCCCGCGCGGGCCGCTGAAGAGAAATGCGTGCCCGACGCGGCCGTCGCGCACCGCGTTTCTCAAGGCCAGGCTCACGTGTTCCTGTCCGAGCACCTCCTCGAAGCGCTGCGGGCGGAAGCGACGGTAAAGAGACTGGTAGGGAACGGGATCCTTGTCGCCCGCATCGGCCACGGACGCAGCCTATCGGGGGGACCGGGCGCTCCCGGCGGCCTGGCCAGGGCGCCCGTTCGATGCCGACGCGGGTGTCGGGCACACGTGAGAGGAGGCCGGTGATCGGTGCGACGGCCAGGTTTGCTACGGCACACGACCTGACCCGCTGAGAGCTGCTGCCTTCCGGCCCTGACTCGGTTCACGGGAGACCGTTGCGCAGGACCCGGCCGTCGCACGGAACACCGGGCAATGCACGGCAGACGATAGCCTCCCTGCTGCTGCGCACCGGCAGCTCGGGAGGAGTGCGAGAGCGGCCGAATCGGCACGACTGGAAATCGTGTGTGGGGAAACTCACCGTGGGTTCAAATCCCACCTCCTCCGCGTGACGGGTCGGCGGCGAGGCGGGGGGAACTCCCGCCCAGCCGTCTGCCCTACCGTTTGTCCATGGCTGAGACCGCGACCGACCTGGGAGAACGCCTGGACGACGAGGCGGCAATGCGTCTCGCGTTGGCCGAAGCCACCCGGGCCATCGGCCACGGCGACGTCCCCGTGGGTGCCGTCGCCGTCGTGGACGGGCAAGTCGTGTCGGCGCGCCACAACGAGCGGGAGCTGCGGTTCGACCCCACCGCTCACGCCGAGATCCTGGCGCTGCGCGACGCGGCTGCTGCCCTCGGCACCTGGAGGCTCGGGGACGTCACCCTCGTCGTCACCCTCGAGCCCTGTGCCATGTGCGCGGGAGCCCTGGTGGCGGCGCGCGTGGGACGTCTCGTCTTCGGGGCGGTGGACCTCAAGGCCGGGGCGTGTGGCTCCCTCTACCAGTTGTGCGCCGACCCGCGCCTCAACCACGAAGTGCCGGTGACCGGTGCAGTCCTGGCCCAGGAGTGCGGATCCGTGTTGGAGGAGTTCTTCGCCGGCCGGCGCTGACCAGGTGATGGGCGGAACTCCCCCACCGGACCAGCCCTATCCCTCACGCCGTGCCAAACGGTCAACCTGTCATCCGCGGACTTGCGGATCGCAGACGAGCTCGCCGGCGCACCGTGTGCACCACGAGGTAGACCGCCAGCACGATCCCGCGAGGGCGTGCCAACGGATCCGGGTGGGATGGAGCGGCAGCTCGTCTCGGATCGCGCCCGGTGCTCCACCCCGCCGCCACCATCGCTTCAGTCTGCGCCCCGGCCGACGAGCACGACATCGGGCGTGTCCCTGACCGGACCCCGAGACAAGCCCGTTTGATGCCCAGGCCGTGACGGGTCTAGACCGGCGGGCGGACGAGCACCGATGACTCCTGACCGTGGACTCCGTCCAACTCCCGGTGGCAGACGGCTCGCTCGACCTCGGCTCGGTAACATGCGGTGGCGTGGCCGTGCGCGAGGTCCCTCTGGCTCTCTCCGACCTGGAACCGTTCCGTCGGGAGCTGACCGGCTACTGCTACCGGATGCTCGGCTCCGGTTTCGAGGCCGAGGATGCGGTCCAGGAAGCGATGGTGCGGGCGTGGCGGAATGCGGCGTCGTTCGAAGGGCGTTCCAGTGTGCGCTCGTGGCTCTATCGCATCGCCACCAACGTGTGCATCGACATGCAACGCCAGGTCCAGCGGCGGGCCCGGCCCATGGAAATGGGCCCGGCATCGCCTCCTGATGAGTCGCACCTCGGACCCCTGTTGCCCGAAGCCACCTGGGTGACGCCGGTTCCCGATACCCGCGTCACCCCCGAGGGAGCAGATCCGGCCGAGGTCGCCCAGTACCGCGAATCGATCCGTCTCGCCTTCGTGACCGCCCTCCAGCACCTTCCGGCCCGCCAGCGTGCCGCTTTGATCCTGTGCGAGGTCCTGAGCTGGCAGGTGGCCGAGGTGGCCGAGCTACTCGACACGAGCGTGGCCGCAATCAACAGCGCACTCCAACGCGCCAGGAGCACGCTGCGCGCCCTTCCGGGGGAGCCTGAGCACGACGCGTTGGACGGCGCCGACGCCGAGCTGCTCGAGCGCTACGTCGACGCGTTCCAGCGCTACGACATAGAGCGGCTGGTGAGCATGTTGCACGAGGACGCCGTCCAGTCGATGCCACCGTTCGCCATGTGGATCCGGGGAGCCGCCAACATCGGCCGGTTCATGGTCCAACCGGGGCCGAGCGGATGCCGGGGCTCGCGCCTCGTTCCCACGTCCGCCAACGGCTGCCCAGCGTTCGGGCGGTACCGGCCCGATCCGGCCGGCGGGTACGCGCCGTGGGCGCTACAGGTCCTCGAGATCTCGAGGGGCAAGGTGGCCGGGATGAGTTGGTTCCTCGCCGTCTTGGACCCCGAGCGGTTGTTCCCCCAATTCGGCCTGCCCCTCCACCTCGACGCCTAGGCCGGCCAGTTCGAGGATCGCCCCCGTGGCGGGAGCGACCTCGTCCAGGATGATGCGACCGCCGAGGCGACCGACCACCAGCATCAGACGGGCGACGTCGTCCACGGCGGCGAGGTCTGGTGCCCCCGGACCGTCGAGCACGAGGCGGGCCAGCTCGGCGCCGTCAGGGCCCACGACCGTGACCCGGCACCACCGCTGGATGCTCTCCATCACAAAGAGGACGGCCGGCGACCGGCAATCTCATCGACCGTCGCCGTAGGCGGCCTCGTAGGCCCCGACCGGTGGCGTCGCGCGCCGGACCCTGCCGGTGCCTAGTTCAAGCTCCGCACTCCCAACCGGTACGTGGACGGGCGCGGTCCGGACCGATGCACGGCGCTCAAACGACCTTCTAGGCAGGACGTCGGAAGACGAGCAACTCGGAGCCGTCGCGTTCTGCTTTCCGCACGAGCTCCCATCCGAGGTCACGACGCGAGCGCACAACCGCCTCGACGGTCGCTTCGATCCGGTGTCCAGGGGTGGTCGTGTCCCGCGGCAACGGCGTCAGGCCGTAGCGCCATTTCTTCACAGGGCGGAATGGTAGTCACGACGTCCGAGCCGTCAACCGGGCCTCCTTGAGCTGGAAATTCTCGATCGGACCCGTCTCGGTCAGCCGACGCAACAGGCCGTCCACCTACCTTTCATATGGCGGTTCCCATTTCGTTGCACGGCGTTCAACTGCACGCCGTAACGTGCGAGACGTGGTCATGGAACAGCAACCCTCCCGGTTGCGCGTGGTCGGATGCGGCACGGGGCCGCGGACTCACTCGTCCCGTAAGGCAAGCCGAAGGTATCCGGTAGACCAACTCTCCCGACGGACCATTCTCTACATCGGCGGCGACCAGGAGTGCCAGATCATCCTGTCGCGAATCGTGCGTCGCATGAACAACGCTCAAATGGTTGTGGCCGGAAGTGGACGCGAGGGTCGGCTTTCGGCCTTCGCGTGTGCTCCGAGCCTCATCTTGCTGGACTCGCATCTTCCCGACTGTGCCGCTCAGGACCTCATGGTCTATTTCGGTCGCGCCGCCTTCCGAGCCACGGTGCCGATCGCGGTCTTATCGGCAGATGACGAAGAGAGGTCGCGGTACATCCAAGCTGGAGCGGTGGCTTGGATGACGAAGCCGCTCCGGATCGATGACGTCGAGCGTTCCGTGTTGCGGTTGCTGGACCTTTTTTCGCCGGGCTGACCACGGAGACGGTCGAGAGTCATCCAGCGCGGGCCACCCAGAATCCGGGCGCCGTCTCACGCCACCGGACACGCTGCGCTGCCATGTCCTCGACGACCCACGTCGCATCCTGCAGTGATCGACAGTCGAGGGCGAAACCGCTTCCCACGACCGTGCAACTCTTGTCGACGCACTCGATGACGATGGCAACGACTCCTTTTTGCGCGGTGGTCAGCCTTCTCGCCAGCCGGACATTCCGAGGCGGCCGCGCCGCAGTCGAGACAGTCGAACCTCCCATAGAGGCATCGTCGACACCAACCATCCGGGAACTTGAATCCCATCACGGATGGTGTGAATTCGCGCCGGCGGGTGGTTACGTCGGACCGCTTCCCGCACGCATCGGTCACGCAACTGTCACGCGTCGTTCACCTTGGGGACGGGCCTCGAAAGCGTAAACCGAACGGTTCGACCTTCGTCTCGTTCCACGAAGGGCTCGAGCTCGAACAACACGCGGCATGATGTCGTGCTCTTCCGGGTCAGTGACAACGACGCGACGACGACGTCGTCGCGCTCCGAACCGTGACTCCACACCGTTCGGACGCGCTGGGGCGCCCCGGGCACGCATCGGGCGAGGACGGGCGCAGGAGGTACACATCGGAGCCCGGGCTCGTAGAATCGGACCTGAAGGTGCGGTGGCCCGGTCCGGGACGTCAGGATTCGTCGCTCGGGAGCTCCAAGTTCCACAAAGTTGACGATGGCAACAAGTTCTGGGCGTGGGTAGCGTGAGGCAATCACCGTCACAAAATCGAGGCACTGAACCGTGAGTGACGTATCGCAGGGTCCCGGCTGGTGGTTCGCAAACGACGGCAAGTGGTACGCGCCGGAGCTGCACCCGGACTGGACCCCATCACCGCCCCCGGGGTGGTGGCAGGCATCGGACGGACACTGGTACGCGCCTGAACTGCACCCGGATCACGTCTCCCCGGGAACTGGACCGAGGGGAATGGAAGGGCCATCCGGCCAGGCGCCGAGTCCGTACACGGGACCCGGTGCCACCACCGAGCCCAAGGACAGTCCGAACGCGGAGTGGCGTCCCGATCCCTTGAGGCGATACGAGTGGCGCCGATTCTTCCTCGGCAGACCCACGTCGTTGGTAAAGCGCGGCGAGGTGATCGGCTACGACCCGATCGACGAGTTGACCCTGGCCTCCACGGATGAGCACCCGGAGCCTCAGATCCCCTCGGCGACTCCGGCCCAAGGTTCCGATCGCGCCATACGGCAAGATTCCCACCGCGAGGTTCAAGTCACCCCCCGCGAGTCCAGGAGCCTCGCCAACACGTCGCGGCCGGCCTTCCGCCGCGATGCGCGTCTGTATATGGGGGGCGCCGCGATTCTAATCCTGATAGGTGGGCTCCTGGCACTGGTCTTCGGACTCTCGTCGTCGCCGCCCCTCGCCGGCCGTACGTCGGCGACCACGACGACCACACCGAGATCAGGGACGGCGCCATCGTCAGACCCCACGAGCGGGACGACAGCTCCCAATTCCGGTACGGTCATGTCCCGCCTCCGACAGATGGTGCTCGCGTCCCAAGCGGGTCAAGTGACGATCTCGGCGAACCCGAGCTCGACGCCGACAACGTCAGCGGCGAAGGCGGCATCGCCCGAGCGGACGACGCAACGACCGTCCACGACGACGAAGTCGAACGGCACGGTCAGGACGGCTTCATCGTCGCCCGACCCCACGACCACGAGCCCTGTGACGACAGCGGGAACCGGCGTGTCGGGCACCACGACACCACCGACGACCACGACGTCGCCGCCGCCGACGACCACGACCACGAGCACGACGACAACAACAACGACGACGACCACGACGACGACGACTCCGACCACCACCACCACCACGACAACAACGACGACGGCACCTCCGACGACGACTACGACCTCGCCTGCGACCACCACGACCACGACACCTGCGACCACCACGACCACGACATCAGGGTGAGCACGGCGCCGGCGCGGGCTCGTTCTCGATCGCTCGCGTGTGTCCCCGATCGAGGTCTACCGCGGTTGTAGCGATGTCGTGTTCGAGACTGGTGACGCCACTTGAGGTATGGGCGAGAATCCGACCGATGAAACAACAACCGGGTGGCGCCATACGAGCACCCGGTACGTGCCGACCTGATAGGTACGGGCGACGGGACCGAACGTCGCCGACGCCGTGGCTGTGTCGACGCCGCCCCAGGGTCGGGCGCTGTTGTACGCCAGGAACGCGAAAGGTTGGTGTGCGTACCAACTCGCTGTCGATTGCCTCTCGTAGCGCACAATTTGGCCCTGAGGGGTCGTGATCACCGGACGGAGAGCCACTGAGCCGCGGGTTGCCACCGTGGTGATCGAGGCGGTCCAGTAATCACCGATCCCGTGGTGAAGGTGATGGGCTTCGAGAAATTGCCCCAGTTGCGTGTAGGTCCGACTCGGAACCGGGGCCGTGACGTTGAATCCGAGCCCTACCGCCAGCGCGGCGATAACCGCAACACCGGCCACCCCCGCGACACGACGGTATGGTGCCGGCTCCGTGGTGGCGACGAGCCGACCCAACAACCTCCCGGCGAGGACGGCTCCGAGGACGGTAGCGGCGGTCAGGTAATGCATGAACTGAGGATCGTTGCTACTCGTCAGATCCACGAACACCACGAGGTCGGCAATGAAGGCGGTGACCAGAAGATCGTCGAGTCGCCACGCTGTTGCGGAAGACGCTGACCGCGAACTCCCCGTTATCGCTCCCCGCACGAGGGACAGGGCTGCTGCCCCAACACCTGCGACGACGGCAACCAAACCGACGACGTGCACAGCCTGGAGTGGTGCAGGCACGCCTCCGTTCGCAAACCCGCCGGTGCCGACGCCGAGCATGGCGGCTCCCCAGGTCGCTACGCGACCCACGTTGGTCACCATGCCGTGCAGGGAAGCCGTCGGATGGCTTGTGGCCACCGTGAAGGTCCCTATGGCCGAGGAAAGCTCGCGAAGAATCCCCGCGACAATCAAGCTCACGACCCCCGCGCTCACGGTGGGAAGTCCGGTTCGCCAGCTCCTGGTTCGGAGCATGGCAACGATTCCCGCGATGCAGATGGGGGCGATGCCCAGCGCCACCGTCTGGAAGTCGCCAAGCGTCCCAGCGGCGAGAACTCCAACGGCGACAACCCAACCCCACCCGAGACGCCCCGACCGCAGTCCGGCAAAGGCGATCAGGCACCACAGCGTCGTGCCGACATGGAGCGGGCCCTGAAGCAGGAACATCGACAGGACATGTGACGGAAAGCCGAGTAGGGCCACAACTGCTGCGCCGGCAACGAGGCCGGCAGTTCCCCGTCGACCATCGCGAGCCAACCATGCACCTACAACAATCGTCACCGCGGCGATGAGGGCAGGGACGAGGTTGATCAGCATTTCACGCATCCCCGTGACGAATTCGACGAGCATGTAAAAGAGCGCGTCTACCGTCCAGAACGAGTCCAGGGAAAGTGCCCACCCATGGAGCAAGACGTTTCCGCCAGTCATCGACTGGCCCTCCAGGATTACCGTCGCACCGTCTGAGTTGCCGACAACGTTGTGGAGAGAAACGGTGTAAAGGAGCGCGACCAACGTCGCGAACCCACTCAGGCTTGCCACCCAGACCAGGAAGCCGGCCAGGCGTCGCTTCGTCCAGCGACTTTCAGTAGGGGACTCTCGGTGGAGCGGCAGATCTCTGACCGCAATCGACGTCATGTCACCGATGATCGACCGCGCTCACCGGCGCGCTGGATCGACGCGTCATGCGGCCACGGTAGCGACTGCTTCACGAGGGCGCCTGGTCACGGCGGGATCTGGCCCCTCGACGGCATGTGGCTTCAGCCTGGACCAACTGGTCGGGGCTGGCAGCCTCCTCGGGCCACTGCGTGCCAGCCCGTTGCCGGCTCAGGCCGGTACGTCATCGAGAGCCCATTGGGTCTCACTTCGGACTCTTTCTGCGGCTGGTGCCGAACGCCGCCCGGGGTGCCTCGCCAACCACGGGTCGGCATACTAAGCGGGTGCTGACCACCCGAGAGGACATCCCAGAGGAGCGTCTCCCCGGCCTGGATGTTGCCACCGCACCGTCCCCGACACGCGACCCGCTAGGCCGGGACATGCTCGAGCGCTCGGGGTGGAGTCTCGTGTGGCTGGCGGTGCTCACCGGGGGGATCAACACATGGGGCTTTTGGTGGTCATCACCGTTCATCGGCGCCCTTGCCCCCCTCATGATCTTGAGCGGACTCATTGGGACGGCCGCGTGTTGGTTCACCGAGAACCCTCACTCCAGGGTATTCCAACGGGTGACGTTCGTCGCCGTCATGGTCACCGTCGTGTTCCCGCAGGCGTTGGAGATCCACACACGAAACTTCTATACCACCGACTCGGCGGCGTTCGATCACGTGGCGGCGAACGCTCTGGTGCACGGGACGGATCCTTATGCGGTTTCGATGGCGCCCGCCGCTCACCTTCTCCAGGTACCAGCTCTTTTCTGGACCTACACCGTCAATGGCGGTCACGTATCCCAGTTTTCGTATCCTGCGGGATCGTTCCTCCTCGACGTTCCCGCTATGGCGCTCGGTTTTCACCACGCCGTTGTCGACTGGATGGATCTAATCGCCTGGCTGGTGTCAGGAGTCCTTCTGTTCGTGCTTCTGCCGACATCGCTTCGTTGGTTGGCCGCACTCGTCGTCCTGACGCCGGCCCTTTTGGGGTCTTTCAGTTCGGGTGAGACCGACGCGATCTTCCTGCCCTTCCTCATCTTGGCCGTCTGGCGGTGGGACAGATTCGGCGAGGGGCGTAACGCAGGACTGGCGCGCTGGCTCGGGCCGGTAGCACTTGGTCTGGCCTGCGCTATCAAGCAGACCCCATGGTTCTGTGTGCCGATTTTGGTAACTGGCGTCTTCCTCGAAGCGCGCCTGGCGGGAAAACCCGCGGCTCGCCTCGCCGTTCGGTACATGCTCATCGTGGTCGCGGTGTTCGGCGCGGTGAATCTCCCTTTCGTCGTCTGGCACGCGTCGGCATGGTTCCACGGCACGCTTATCCCCATCGCCGGTGGGCTCGTGGCGGGCGGCCAGGGACTCGTCAGCTTGGCCACGCACGGGATCACGGGCGGGGTCGACTTGATCATGCTCAGCGTGGCCGCTGCCCTGGCCCTGGTGACTGTCGTCATCGCCTTCGCGGTGTGGTACCCGGATCTCAAGCGAATTTGGCTCTTGCTCGTGCCCATCCCGCTCTTCTTTTCTCCTCGGAGCTTGTCCAGCTACCTCATCGATCTCTTTCCTGCCGCCGTCGTCGCCGCCCTCTCGGTTCGTGGGGTGTCCCGCCCTGCGGTTGCACCGGCCAACAGATGGACACGCGCCAGAACCTTGCCTGTCCTGGTGGTCGGTATTCCTGCGTTGGGGGTGGTCGTTGCCTCCGCTTTCGCCTTTATCGGACCACCCCTGCAGCTGACCGTGCGCAATGTTGCCCTGTCCCATGGAAACAGAGTGGTAGACGCCGTCACGATTTCGGTTCGGAATCGCACCGGTTCTACTCTCATCCCCCACTTCATGGTCAACACGGGAAACGACCCGCATGGCTTCTGGGCTCCTTCGGATCACCGATCCGTGATCGTGAGCGCCCAAGGATCGGAAACCGTGACCCTTTACCCGCCGGTCCTCACCGTCGCGCCCCAAAAGAGCGCCCACTGGCTCGTGGAGGCGTACACTAGCCATCCTTCTTGGCTGAGCACGTCGCCATTGGAAGCATTTCCGCCACCGCGGTAACTCGGGGCTTCTCCGAATCACAACGAGTTTCCCAGCTTCTGGACGCCCTCGTAGCGAACAATCGGCGCGACCACGGAGCCTTCGCAGCTCGTGATCGTAACCGTCGTGTGATTCGAATACGCCGCCCTGCCAGAATGAGGAAATGGAGAAGGCCGACATCGGCCCGTCACTCGTCGCCTGTCTGCTCGAGACCCAATTCCCCGAGTGGGCTGATCTACCGATAACGCCCGTCGAACTCGATGGATGGGACAACACCACCTTCCGTCTTGGTGACAACATGTCGGTGCGACTGCCGAGTGGTGAGTCCTACAGCGCACAGGTCGACAAGGAGCACCGATGGTTGCCAGTGCTCGCGAGGCACCTCCCTGTGGCGATCCCACAGCCGCTGGCGTTGGGCGCTCCCGGCTGCGGGTATCCGTGGCCGTGGTCGGTCTATCGCTGGCTGCCGGGCGAGCACGCCACCGTTGACCGGATCGCGAACATCACGCAGTTCGCGCGAGCATTGGGTGAGTTCCTGGTCGTCCTGCAAGCGATCGATCCCGCGGACGGGCCACCCGCAGGGGCGGACACGCACAATCGAGGCGCCCCCCTCGCGGTGTGGGACTCGTGGACGAGGAAAACGATCTCCGACATCGCTGATGAGATCGACGCCGAGTTGGTCACACGGGTCTGGGAGGCGGCCCTCGCGGCGAACTGGGAGGGACGGCCGATGTGGTTTCACGGCGACGTCACCGCATCGAACCTGCTCGTGCTCGACGGTCGCCTCAGCGCGGTAATCGACTTCGGATGCTCAGGAGTTGGCGATCCCGCCTGTGATCTGGCCATCGCATGGACGTTCTTCACCGGCGAGAGCAGAAGGGTCTTCCTCGAGAGTGTCCCGGTCGACAGGGCCGCCTGGGACCGCGGGCGTGGGTGGGCGCTTTGGAAGGCTCTGGTCACCCATGCCGAAGCACTCCGGCTGAATCCGCAGGACGCTGGATCAGCCGGCATGCGGTTCGGCTGGCGTCGGCCGGCCCGTGAGGTCGTCGATGAAGTGGTCTCCGATTACCGCATGCAGGGTTGAGCAGCGCTCGTCGCTACCCGCGTCGTGGCTGTATCATTGGCGGCTCGTGTAACCGGTATCACAAGAAGTCGATGGGATGTCCAGACGGCAAGAGGCCGGCTACGCGAAGTCCAGTTGGAGGAGTGCGAGAGTGGACGAATCGGACGGTCTCGAAAACCGTTGTGGTCGCAAGGTCACCGTGGGTTCGAATCCCACCTCCTCCGCTGCTCAGGGGCAGTTTCCTCGATCCGGACCATTACCGGCCAAGTAGCGCTATCCCTCAAAAATCCCTCAGAGATCATCCAACGGTTACGCTGTTTGCCATGGCAGGGACGATGCGCGAACGCCAACCCGGCGTCTGGGAGCTGCGCGTCCGCGTAGGACGAGATCCGGTCACCGGCAAACACCGACAGATCAGCAGAACCTTCCGGGGAACTGAGCGCCAAGCCTCCAAAGAGATGGCGCATCTGCTGAGCAAGTCGTCAGACCTCGGTCGCGCCGGAGGGGATAAGACGGTCAAGGAACTGCTGGATCGTTGGATACATCACCTCGAAGCCCGCGGACGCACTCCGAAGACCATCGACGGGTATCGGTCCATTGCCCGAGCGCGCCTCGAACCGGCACTCGGATCGGTCAAGCTCCGCCAGTTGACTCCCGTGCAGCTCGATGACTTCTACTTGTCGCTCCTCGCTGCCGGCCTCTCTCCCGTCTACGTCCGCCACTGCCATGCAGCGCTGTCCGCTGCTCTCCGCCAGGCCGTCAAGTGGGATTGGATTGTTCGTTCCCCGGCAGAACGGGCCACCCCCCCAGGGGCGATGCCTCCGGAGGTGGGCCCGCCCGATGCCGATGACATCAGCCGCCTCATCACGGCCGTGGAGAGTGTCGATCCCGACATGGCCTCGATGCTTTTCGTAGCTGCCACTACAGGGTGTCGTCGCGGCGAGCTCTGCGGCTTGCGCTGGTCGGACCTGGACATCGACAATGCCACCTTGACCGTTCGACGCTCGATTTCCGATACCAGCCGTGGCGTTGAGGTCAAGGATCCCAAAACTCATCGTGCCAGGCGAATCTCCCTTGATCAGGCGACCACATCCGTGTTGATGTCCCACCGCAAGAGGATTGGACGGAGAGCCAAGGACGTCGGCTCCGAGCTGTCGCCGGAGGCCTACATATGGTCTCAAGAAGGAGACTCAACAGCCCCGTGGAGACCGGATCGGGTCACCGACGCGTTTCGCACCCACCGAAAGCGGGTCAAGTTGGAGCACGTCAATTTTCACCACCTCCGGCATTTTTCAGCGACCACTCTTGCCGGAGCTGGTGTCGACGTGCGGACAATCGCCGGTCGTCTCGGTCACGCCAACCCTGCAATCACCTTGCGCACCTACGCCCACTTCCTCGAGGCGACGGATCGTCAGGCCGCCGAAGTCATGGGAAGGCTCGCTCTCCCGGATCTGACCCAAAGATCGAGGTAGGTGCCTTACGAGGTCGCGGAGACTTCACCGGCCAGGAAGCGCTCGATGGAGCGGCGAGGGATTCGGATCCGTGAGCCGATCCGGTGCACAGGGATCGGAAAGTTTCCATCCTTGATAGCTCGATAGAGCGTGGAGCGGGTCTCGCCCAAGAGGATTGCGGCCTCCTCGACGCTGAGGAGCGGCTTGGGAGCCCTCGGTGATGGGCTGTTTCGCATTGATATTTCTCCGGTCATGATCGGTACCAGGCGGTGTGCCGGTGTCGCACTCCATCCTCCGAATCGACGTAACCCTGAACGTAACCCGGCTATCGGGAAGAGCGTCACCCTCAATGCCGCCTGTCGATGGTCAACGTCACCTTCGGTTCAAGGGTGACGTCACCCTCCCTGGTCAAGGCGTCGATGGCGCAGCAAGCAGCCAGGAACCGTGACGGCTGGAGGAAGCGATTGCTCAAGGCCTGCATCAGTTCGCCGCCCGTCCCAGTTGACGCCCCGGTGCGAGAATCTTCAACGGGCGGGGCATACGGGACGCCTCCAGGCAGCGACCTTGTCTGACCTGCACCGCTCCCGGAGGGGGTTCCCCTTGTGGGACGGTTCTCGGGAACCGCCGTCCGGGCGGCGGGCAATAGGTACCGATGGGGGACGTGGTGCCGATGGGAGAGGTGGTGGGTGCGTCACGAACTGACGCCGACCTGGTGACGGCGTCGTTGCACGACCCGCAACGGTTTGCGCTCCTTTTCGACCGCCACGCCCGGGCGGTCCACCGCTACGTGGCGTCCCGGGCCAGGCCTGGCGACGTGGACGACGTGGTTTCCGAAACCTTCCTCACCGCATTCCGCACGCGGGCCCGTTACGACCGGACCTACGACGACGCCCGGCCGTGGCTGCTCGGCATCGCCACCAATGTCCTACGCCATCATCGCCGGTCCGAGGGCCGGCGCGTGACTCGCCTGCGGGCGGGTGCCCACGCCCCCGAGACCGAGCTCGATCTGGCTGAAAGCGTCGCTGCGGCAGTCGACGTCGCCGCCGAGACCGACCGCGTCGCTCGAGCCCTGGCGCGACTCGACGATCGCTATCGGGACATCCTGCTGCTGGCAGCCGGCGCCGACCTCACCTACGACGAGATCGCCCGGGCTCTCGGCGTCCCGATTGGCACCGTACGGTCGCGCCTCGCCCGCGGCCGCCGCCGGCTCCGGGAACTCCTCGACGCCGGCGCGCAACACGAGAGGGACGTCGACCACGTCACTCCATTCAGCGAAGGGACCCCCGGATGATCGACGAACTCGAACTCCTCCGCCGTCACATCGACGCCACCGTCGACTCGGACCCCGACCTCGAGCCGGTGCGACGACGACTTGTCACCGCCATCGACGAGGAGGGCGAGGCCGCCCCGCCGGGCCGGCGGCCTTTTCGCGGCCCACATCGGCTCGGCCGCCGCGCCGCCCTGTCATTCGGCAGTCTGGGCGCGGCCGGTGTTGCCGCCGCCGTTGTGGCGCTTCTGGTCGTCTCCGCCTCGCCCGCCCCTCACAGCACACGCACAACGACCACCGAGCCGTTCCCGTCGCACCTGCCGGTCGGCGACCAGCTACGGCTGATCGCTGACCGAGTGGTCGAGCAACCGATCCCTCACCTCCAGGCCGATCAGGCCCTCTACACCCAGGCCAACCTGTCGGTAGTCGCCACGGTGAACGACGACGCTGCCCAGGCGACCATTGGCCTCTCGGTCGAGAAGTGGTCGACGGCCTCGGGACAGACCTGCACCACCCTCACAGCCCAGCCGGCCCAGTTCACCTCGCCATCCGAGCAGGCGGCCTGGGTAGGGCTCCACCTGCTCGTCACCCCGAGCCCCCCGACGGCCAACCAGTGCCTGCAGGGAGGCGGCGGTGCCGCGCCGCCCGACGCCATCACAGGGGCTGGGCAGTTGATCGACGTGTCGTCGCTCCCCACAGACGCAGCGACCCTGGCCCAGCAGCTCGAGTCCGGGACCACTGGCGTCGCTGCCTTGGACCAATTGCTGGCCGACGAGGCGGCTCCCAACCCAGGCTTCCAGCGGGCGGCCATGCTCCTGATCGGACCCACGGTGGGAGCCACCCCACAATTCGACGCCACGTTGTACCAGGCGATCGCCCTACTGCCTGGCGTCACAGCACTCGGACCGATCACGACCCATGACGGCGAAACTGGCCAGGGCTTCGCGTCGGGGCCCGGAAGTGGCCAGTCCACCATCGTCGTTGACGCGTCCACCGGGCGGCTCCTCGAGGTCCGCGGTCTCGACGATTCCGACTCCCTGAGCTCGATCGCCGTCAACTATCTCGGTGGTGGGCCAATGATGGTCAACGAGTACTCCGCCCAGCTGCAGTGGCTCGACCCGATCGGCTCACCATCGGTGATAGGTCTGTCGGATCTGCCGACGGGGTTGCCGGTGTACGTCTTTGCCACCACTAAGCCCGGACTGTCGTACAACGATGCGATGACGGTCGTCCATGACATCGCGCAGCCGTATTTCAGTTTCTTCAAATCCATCGAATCCGGATCGACGGACCCGTCGAACCCCAACTCGCCCGGTCTCTTCCAGTGGTCGTTCGCCGGTCCCGGCCCGGTCGTGAGCCAGTTCATGCAGACGCTCCGAGCGTCCGGCCTGTTTGCCTCGGTCTCCGAGATCTGAGTGAGACTGCACCGAGCCCGCTCACGGCTTACCCGGAGGGCGAGACATCTGCGGCGGTGCCTAGGGGACCGCCGCAGATCCCAGGATCTCTAGCGGTTGCCCATTGAGGGTATCGAGCTGGGTGTCGATCGTGATGAGTGCGGCGAGAGAGAAGTACGGCTCAGCGAGCGGATCCATGCCGCCATGATGCCCTACCCGACGGGGACACCAGATCGATCCATCTGCACGTTGAAGGCTGGCTTTGGACGCGTGACCGACCCGCACCGATCGACGGTTACGCGAGCACCGACGGTGCTCGCGGAACCGTCGCTCTGTCTCGTCGCGGAAGCCGCCCAGCTCGGAGTTGGGCGTGCGCGTTCTGTGCACGAGCGCAACCTGACAGGCAACTCGAGGCCCCCTCTGATTTCGGTGCGTCCGTGCATCGCGCCGCACGTGTATGGACGGGATATTTGCGAACTCTGTCCCAACATACTAATACAGTGGTATGGACGAAGCTCCTCTCATCCGCTTCCGACTCGACCCGCGCTCGGGCGTCGCCCCCTACCGACAGCTTGTCGATCAGGTCCGCCGCGCCGTCAGCCTCGGGCTACTGCATCCGGGTGACCAGCTCCCGTCGGTACGAGAGGTTGTCGGACAGGTGTCCATCAACCCCAACACAGTGCACCGGGCCTATCGGGATCTCGAACAGGCTGGAGTCGTCGCCGGTCGCCCGGGTGTCGGCACATTCATCGTCGGCGCTGCCTCATCGGCCGCCAGTCCCGAACACCTCAAGGAACTATCGGTGGCACTTCGAAAATGGGTGGATAAAGCGCGACGCACCGGACTCGATGATGAGAGCATTTCGGCGCTGATCGACGCCACGTTGAACGTCGGGCCCGGCGTTTTCTCGGATGCCAAATGAGCGCGACGCCCGCCCTTGAGGCCACGGGCCTCGGCAAGCGGTACGGCCACACATGGGGCCTCCGGGACTGTTCCTTCGACATCCCGCCCGGGCGAATCGCCGCCCTCGTCGGACCGAACGGCTCAGGCAAATCGACCCTGCTTCGGATGGCCGTCGGCATCACTCGGCCGACGGCCGGGCAGGTCCGCGTGTTCGGCCACTCGCCTGCGGAGCAGACGGAAGAAGTCTTGCGCCGCATCGGCTACCTCGATCAGGAGCGCCCCCTCTACCGCTCGTTCAAAGTAGGCGAGATGCTCCGGTTCGGCGAGAAGCTAAATCCCAGCTGGGATTCGGCGACCGCTCGTCGGTACCTCGCTGACCTCAACATCCCCGTCGAGTCGCGGGTCGGCAATCTTTCAATAGGGCAGCAGGCGCAGGTCGCACTCACGATGTGCTTGGCGAAACGCCCCGAGTTGCTATTGCTTGACGAACCGGTCGCTGCGCTCGATCCGCTCGCCCGTGAGACCTTGATGCAGATCCTGCTGCGATCAGTCGTCGACGACGGGACCACGGTGCTCTTGTCTTCGCACGCGATTGCGGATATCGCCATGGTCTGCGACTACGTGATCATCCTCTCCGCGTCACGTGTAAGCCTGGCCGACGATCTCGATTATGTGCTCGCTAGCCACCGCTTGCTCATCGGGGCGCGCGACGGAATCGCACCAGCCGGGGCCGATGTCATTGCTGCCACTCACGCCGAACGCCAAACGAACCTGCTCGTCCGAGTAGAGGAGCCGATCATCGATGGGGCATGGCGAGTCGAAGAACCAACGCTCGAGGAGATCGTCATCGCCTACCTCAAGAGTGCCGAGGCTGGAGGCGCACTGTCCTTCGAGGCTCCTGGGATCGCATCGGGCAGCGGCGAGCAGGGGCAGCCCTCCCGATGATCTGGGCTACGTGGCGCATGGAGCGGTCGCTCTATCTCGTCGCTGTTGCCGTGCTGGCATTGATCGCCGTTCTGCTGGCCCTCGCCGGCGCTCATCAAGAAGCTGCGTGGACCACGTTCTCGAACCTCCACTGCAGCCAGCCTGGAGCGAGTTCAGGCTGTCTGTCGGCTGCAGATAGCTACTACAGCGCGAGCCGATTCAGCAGCACCGGTGTCGTCATCGGATTCCTCGCGCCCGGCTTGCTCGGTCTCGTACTCGGTGTTCCCATCGTCGCCAGGGAGATCGGGCAGAGCACCAACCGGCTCGCATGGACGCAGTCGATCACGAGAACCCGATGGCTCGTTCTGAAGCTCGGCGTCGGAGCGCTCGCGACAGCGGTCCTTGTCGCCGGTTTGACACCGGTGTTCCAATGGTGGACCGGAGCGGTGCAACGCGGGGACCGAATCGTCCCTCCGAACTTCGACATCTCGGGCTTGGTGCCTGTCGCCTACGCCCTCTTCG
This sequence comes from uncultured Acidimicrobiales bacterium, assembly GCA_963838775.1. Lineage (GTDB taxonomy): Bacteria > Actinomycetota > Acidimicrobiia > Acidimicrobiales > UBA8190 > Chersky-840. The sequence goes on along the minus strand of CAWISP010000009.1, from coordinate 67,692 downwards.
CCTTCATGCTCGGTGCGCTGCTCGGCGCACTCGTGCAACGCACCGGTTGGGCCTTCGCACTTGGAGTGCCCCTCTTTGGGGCATTCCGGTTCCTCGAACGCACCTACGTTCGCTCCGGTCTGGTGCCGCCTGCCTATACCTCAACGGCCCAAATAGCACCATCGAATAACTGGGTGCTCAACCAGGGATACCTGCCACTCGGGCAGTCGAGTCCGGGGCACGGGATCACTTGGCAGAGCGAGAGTGTCGCGAGCTGCACGAATGCTGGCGTCGGCAAGGCCGTCCATAGCGTCCAACACTGTGAATCCCTCCTCAGACTCCACTACGTCGTCCAGATGCAGCCCGGGAACCACTACTGGACGCTCCAGCTTGCCGAAGCCGGGGTGTTCGTTGCCGCTGCGTCCGTGCTGTGCGGTCTCACCATCGTCGCTGTTCGTCGCTGGCGGACATAACCGGAAGGCGCCGCCCTCTACGCCTGACTCAGGATCCGACAGACCGTCCTCGTTTGACCGCGCTGGTCCCCATCGATAATTGGCGGTCTGTCGGTCGACAGAGGGCCGCGACCGGCGCCCGATCATCGATCCCCTGCGACCATCGGGACGCTGCCTTTAGGGATGAGTCGATCATCAATGCTGGAATTGAGGCGAGGGGGTGTACATGATGGCGATGAGTATTGAGCGGGAGCGCGTTTTGCAAGTCGTTACAGTTCAAGGACTCTTTGTGAAGCAGTGATCAGGGTCAAGCGTCCTCGCGACTCGCCACCTGGGCTGTCATCGTCAAACCGTGCCTCCCACGGCCTCGTTAACCTCTCGAAGATGCGGATCCCAGTGAAGAGAGCGGTCCAGCATGGCATTGCGACCCGTGTCAGTAGCGGCAGTTTGAGCTTCTTCTGGCAGGTTGCTCACAGTGGCAAGAACTTGTCGAGCTGAGGCCAATGCCATCCTCACTGTCTCCTGGGGTGCCAAGGCCGTCCACGCGGGCAGCGCTGCTTCATTGACCAGGTCCATGACACTGTCGTCGATGTCTTCGAAGCACCCGATCTCGTGGAACCGCCGCCACCTCGCCACGACCCACTGGTCCCAGAAAGCAAGATGAGCCAGGGTGACCGACACCGTCCATTCGTTCGGGAGTGGGACGCTCAGTTCAGCCGGTGCCAGTTTGCTCAATGAGGCAGTGAAGCGATCAAGTCCAACGCGTGTGTTGGTTACGAGCCTGTCGTGCTGGTCGGCCACGACGCCATTATTGCAGCGTTGCGTCCCGGGTCAGCTTACGGACGCCTCGTCCGACGGATCTCACCCCTTTGCCCGCTGAACGATCCCTCCGTGCTGCCAGCCGGGATGCCGTAGAAGCCCTTCTGCGAGACTGAACCCATACTGACCAGCGAACTGATCGAACTTGCCCGTGCCGTAAACGCCCCCTCCCGGCTCCGCGGAGAATGTGTGTTCTTCGCTCCGGCCAGGTCACAACGGAGTACTTCGACAAGTACCTGTTCGAATCAGACCCTGGCACTTGGTCCAGTGGGACAATGGAGACATGGAGACATGGAGACATGGAGACATGGAGACATGGAGACATGGAGACATGGAGACATGGAGACATGGAGACATGGAGACATGGAGACATGGAGACATGGAGACATGGAGATACGTTGCGCCGAGTGCGGGTGCCTGGTCGATGCCGGGCGGGTTGTCGTCCGTTGCGGGAACCCAGAATGTTGTTGCCGGGACCTTCCCGACAAGTTGTGACCGGATCGTCGGGACTCTTGCGATTGTCTACGGTGCCGTCCAGGACGGATCACGGCCCAAGAAGGCAACCAGCTTTGTCCCGACGTCAGAATCGTTGGGCACTGGAACGGGAGGGCCGAACATGCCTAAGTCCCGGAGCTGCTTCTCATTCGATCGTGCAGCCTCATAGACGATCTCGCAGAGACCGACATTGAGGGCCGGATCGACCCCAACCGCACGAGCCAAGTCCCACGTGTGCACCAATGCCTCCGTAGTGAGGGCCGGAAGGAGGCGACCAAGGTCAGGCTCTGAGGTGCCACCTTCTACCGGCGCGGGATCGTCGGCGATGCGCCGAAGCACGGTGCTGAGGGCGGTAAATGTCACCGCCCACCTCTTGCATGTGTCTCCCTTGGGTCGTTGTGGCTTGGCGTTGAGAGGTCGGAGCAAGAGCACGTCGTGGAATCCGATCATGTGTTCCACGATGCCCCGTGCATCCCACTCCGTACATGGCGATGGGTGCTCCCACCGGCCCTCGGCCTTGGCGACAATGTCGGAGAAACCCTCACACGCGTGGATGTGCCGTTCCACCACCTCGGTCAGCGTTGACCCCCTTGCCTGCGCCGCATGGTAGATCACCGACGAGCCACGGAACGAGCGTCCCAAGAGCGCTCGATAATGATGTTCCTGCTCGGGGTACTTTCGTCCGCGATGGGACCACAACCATTGGTATCACGCCAGTGGTGGCGGCCGCCCGGGCCGAGGGCCGCACAGAACGACGGCCGCACCGAATCTGGACTCATCGCCGAAGCGCCCAGGATCGGCGATCTGCGCTTACCGAGGCGCCAACGTGGGTTGGCCCAGCCGTCTCAAAAGGGATCCCCTGCGGGCACCGAGAGCCGACGTCCGTACACACCGCCGATTGTCCGCTATGGCGTTCCCCTTGGGCGGCCTTCGGCCGGCCTTGACCGGCCTTTCCCGGAGCCACCGGGCGCATGAGGAACGAGCCATGCAGTTTGCGGCTGCTGAGTTACAGGGTCCGCACCCGCCGTCCGACCGGAACTCGCTCCCAGGTTTGGGTTCGACTCCAATCCGTGACGCCGAGGAGTTGCCCCTGTGGAAGGATACCGGTGTGGCTGAACGCCGCCGGTTCCGTGTCGGTCCGAATCGGGGCATGCGGACCTTGTTTCTGGCGGCCGCCTTCTTCCTGGCCGCTTGTTCCGGTCCTGCCACGACCTCGGCCCTCCGACCGACAGGCCACCGATTGCATTCCGCTGAGTCTTTGTGCGGCGGCAAGGCTCTTCTCAATCCACCGACGTCCACAGAACACCCGCGCGTTTCCGCACCGAGAATCAAGAAGTCTGAAGTGCACGTGAGGTTCGTCGGTCCACCACCGCTCCCTCACATCGTTTACGCACGCATAACGCTCACGGATACCCCTGACTTCAACAACACCCCCGCGTGGGTCGTTATCTACCGCAACGCCAAGATCATCGTAGGCACCGGGGCCATTGGTAAAGTCGGGCGGCCAGTGGCCCATGAGACGGTCCTCTTGCTGTTCGACCCCACCTCAGGCTCTGGTTCCGACGTCCAGGCCTGCCGAGCCGGGGTTTGATCCGGTCTTGCGAGTGATTTAACGACGAAGCCGAGGATTTCGAGTCTCCTCAGTTAGTCCAAGGTCGCAAACGCCAGTCGGAGAGCGGTGACGTCGCCTCACCGACGTGAACCCCGACTCACATGGTCCCGTTTGCAACCATGCTCCGAGGACTCGCGAGCGCATCTAACACCCGCTCTCGTGCGGTCAAATCGTTGGACTCGACCGCTCGAGATCCCTGCCGGATGCAGCGCCCCCGCCAAGGCGGCTTCCTCGCCTACGACCCGCCCGGTAACGCGCCAGATCATCTCGTCGGTGCGGCCAGCAGCGTCTCGCGGGCCCCGACCTTGACGTACAGATCGACGGTTATCGCGTCCCTGCGAGGTAGGTCGATGCGGGTCAGCCGGGCGTCGTGAACGGGGAACCACAAACGGGAACTCCGCACGCAAGTGACCGTGTTCATATGAGGATGTCCCGGAAAGGCCGTCCGGTGACATGCCCGGTGAGCGGGCGTCATCCAGATACCTTCCGGGTTGTCACTCGACGTCCACTATGCAGGTTGAGCCCGGACTGACCACGAGGTGGTGCCGCTCAAACACACGTCCACTGATGTCGTGTAGATCCAGCTCTCCTCCTCACTCGCCATGCCTCCTATGCGTTCACATCCCGAATCCGTAGTCGCGGTCGTGGTCGATGCTGTGGCTACGGTCGTGCGACTGGCTGAGCTCGATGGCGGGAGCCGGCGCCGGACGAGGGTTCAGCTCCCCTTCGACGGTCCAACGTTCATGGTCGTTCTCGTGCTCGACCTCCCTGAACTTCGTCTCCAATGCAGTCAGCTGGGTGGGGGCCTTGGGATGTTCGTCCATCCACCGTTCCCGCTCGGAGATCTCATGGGTGATGTCCCCGACGTTCTGCTTGGCTCCATCGAGGACCCCGGTCAGCCTCCGCTCCTCAGCACGGAGCAGCTTCTCCAATCTCTGTTCTGCAGCCCGCACTTGCTCGATGTCGGCCTGGGCGTGGCGACGGGCATCTCGGCGGATGCCCCTCGAGTAGTCGTTGTTCTCGGCCGTCCGCTCGTTCTGGAATGCCTGATGCCTGGCAAAGGCAAGGTCGCCCGCGGCTTGGCCCAGCTCGCCGCCCGACCGCCAGCCGTGTTCCTTCTGCAACGAGGCCAGCTCCCGTTCGGCGGCGTTCAGTTCGTATCCGGCCTGGCGGAGTAGGTAGTTGATGTCCTTGGGGATGGCAGCACCCAGGGCGTCCCGCTCTGCCTTCAGCGCCTGTTGCCTCAGGGATGCGATCTCTGTGGATGGCGTTCCCGGCGTGTCGGTTTGGACCGAACCGGTGTCGATGGCCCACTTCCAGCGCCGTTCTGGCTCCCAGCTGCGACAGAGGTCCTCTCGGGCTTGGTCGAGGTCGTCGGCGGCCAGGTAGACGTGGGTCTCCTCCCTGGCCCTGCTCATGGCCACATAGGCCAGCTCCCTCCCTCCCCCGTCCTCGTAGACGTGGGCGATGTCGTGGGTGGCGCCCTGGCTCCGGTGCACCGTGGTGGCATAGCCGTGGGCCAGCTTGGACTGCCCGATTGCCTCCTGCTCGAACCAGTACCTCTTGTTGCCTTCCTCCATCTCGATGGCCAGCCGCTGTGCCTCCAGGTCGACCGCCGTGACCACGCCCCGCTCGGAGGTGACCACCTGACCGTTGGCGGCTGGAGCCAGGGTGACGATCCGGTCGCCAGCGGAGTACATGGCGCCGCCAGGGGCCACCAGCTCGGGCCCGGACAGCCGTCCCGCGGCTGTCATCTGCTCACGGGCCAGGCGGTTGAGCTCGGCCACGTTGACTCGCCGCCAGGCGAAAATGGCGGCGTCCCTGCCGGCCAGAGTGTCCCGGGACCACTGGTCGACAAGTTTGGCCAGCGCTTCGTCCCGAGTGCGTTCGGTGACCACGCGTTGGTTGGTCAGGTAGAACTCGACAGCCCGGTTGATGTTGCCGGCTCGCAGATCGGCCAGCGCTGCTCGCTCGTCTTCGTTGTGCTGACGGACGTTCTGATCCAGGGTGTGGACGATCCCGCCGTGGCGTTCGACCAGGGCGCCCATGGCCCCACCGACCGACACGGCGCCCAGTTGGCGGTCGTCGCCCACCATCACCACCTTCGATCGGGCGTGTCGGGCCTGGTCGAGGAGGAAGGCGATGTCCCGGTCGGAGGCCATCCCCGCCTCGTCAAGCACCAGGACGTGGCCTTCGCTGAGCCGCATCCTCTCGTGTTCGAGCTTCCACCGCAGGGAGGCCAGGGTCCGCGAATCGGAGAGTCCGGCCTCCCGACCCAGGGTCCGGGCCGCCTGGCCGGAGTTCGAGGTACCCACCACGGTGAAGCCAGCCGATTCGAAGGCGTCGCGGACGGCGGCCATGACGGTGGTCTTGCCCGATCCGGCCACACCCTCGACCAGCTCCACTCCCCGACCCGAGGTGGCGATCCCCATGACCGCCGCCTGCTGGCCGGGGGTCAATGGAGACCCCAGGACAGCGCCTTGGCGGCTCACCGCACCGGTTGCCACCTCGGGTGTCACACTGGCTGCTTCCCGGTTCTCCACTCCTCGTTCCACGGCCTGCTCGATGGCCAGTTCGGTTGCGATGACATGGGCAGTGGCAAAGGCCTGTTCGGAAGCCCTCGGCACACCGACCAGGGGGATGGTGTCGGGATCACGGAGTACCCGCTCGATGGCCTTCTCCAGCTCACGGGCAGGGAGGCCGAAGACTGATGGCGCGACGGCCACGATCACGTCGCGCTTCGAGAACACCTTCCGTTCCGAAAGCGTCCCGTGTGGTCCCAGGGTGTCCTTGGCCAATGCAGCCAGCGCTCGATTCCCGAGGATGTTGGCCCCCGAGTGCTCTCGCTGGTATGCGAGGCCGGCACGCTCGATGTCGGCAACCAGCTGCTCGGGTGGAAAGCCGGCTTGGGTGAGTTCTGCTCGCCACCTGGGCAGCAGCTCCTCGACCGAGGTGTGGCGCTTGGTCTTCCTGGTCTCCCGGGCTGCCACCTGACGGGCCTGGTAGGTGGAAAAGCCCTTTTCGGCCACGGCCTCGCTGATCTCGGCAGCCCGCTTGGAGTGGACGGCCAGCGCGGCGTCGGGGATGCCTGCGATCTTCCAGTGCCCGAGCTTGCCCGAGGGACCGGGATCGGCGTCGATGCCGTAGCCCAGCTCGACCGCTCTGGCGGCTGAGGCCACCCGTCCCACCAAGGTGGCGGCGTGGAGGTGCTCACGCCACAGCGTCGTGTCCGGAGCCTTTGTTCCGCTCTTTGCGTCCAGCATCTCGACCACGTTGGCGATGAGCACGTGGTCGTGAGGACCGGGGTCACCGGCCCTGGTGGTGGCATGGCGGGCGTGGGCGTAGACCAGCCCGGTGGTGACGGTGGGGACGGCGGCCACGCCCCGCCTTCCGCCCCGTTCCTTGGTCAGATCGTCCAGATAGCTGAGCGTGGCGTCCCGTTCTGCGTCCATGATGGCGTGCATGTCCTCAGGCGCACCGAGGACACCCAGTTCGGCCACCGACTTCTGGGCGGCGATGACCAGCTCCATGCCCGGGCGCCTGGCGTTGACCAGACGTTCCCCGGTCTTTGGGTGATGCGCACCGCCCGGGCCGTAGAGGGCGTCGTAGGAGGGGTTGTCCACGGGGCCCACAAGGCCCAAGGACGCAGCACCCGATCCTCCCCAGAGCAGCGGGGTCTCACCTCTCGAGGCGTAGTACTCGAGGGCAGCACCAGGGAAGTCGTCGCCGCGTTCGATGATGGTCTCGCGGTGGTAGGCGACAGAGTCCGCTCCCATCATCCGCATCCATGCCACGCCGACTCCCTCTCACCGGCAAGGGACACCCCTTGCAATCGTGTTCAAGGTATTCAGCGGGTATGACGGAAGATCGAAACTGGGCTAACGACGGGAGTGAGCGGGCCCTGAGTTGGGAGATGGGTTCGCGCGCATGGAGCGCGCAGGATCAGAGTAGGCACGGCTCGAGGGGACCGCCGTTCAGGAGCAAATCCGGTAGCAGCCCAGCTGAACGGTGCGGTGCATCCGATCACGCGGCAGGCCAACACGACTGTGGCGATTCGACCTGCTTCACATCGCAAATTGTGACCGGCTCAACCATCGCTACCAAGTCTCCCTCCGCAAAGTCATTTGATGCCGTGAGCTGAGAGGGTGACGTCACCCTGATTGAAGACCCAACCGCCTACGCTGAACCGGGTGTTGTCAGCTGACGGTATGCACGGCAATATCGAGGTCGTCGGCTGTGTCGGCAAGAAACCTGCCTGCATCGCGTCGGTGCCGAAGCACAAATGCACCGCGCGACCGGAGATGGACAGGATTGGAAGCTGGAGGTCGCCGAGGCTGGGTGACTCTTGGCGACGATGGGTTGGCCAAACCATTCGCCGGCCTCCCTCGGGGCGACACTGCCCTCATCCGGTCCGGAGCCCGCTAGAAGACCCCGCAGAGTTAACCGGAGACCCAACGCCGGGGGTGTCCCCGGTGTCGAAACCGAGGATCCGTTCGAACGATCCATCCCTCATTCGATCCCTCAAAAAGTCTGAAACTGGCCCGGAATCGGCGGGACAGGGTAAGAATCGAGTCCACCATCCTCCCAGCTAGATGGCACCATTTGCGACCCGCCGAGACACCTCAAGAAGGGAGCAGTCCAGCTCGAAAACCGTTGTGGTCGCAAGGTCACCGTGGGTTCGAATCCCACCTCCTCCGCTGCTGCCGAGGGTGTCGGTTGAAATACCAGCCAACCTCTGGTTGAAATATCGTCCCGTCTGACCTCCCCCGGGCGAGGCTGACACGACGAACGGCCCCTGCCCCCCGAGGGCGCGACTTGACTCCCGCTGCTGTCCGACGACCCGCCGGCGGCGGAAAGGGTATGGAGCGCCGACGGGTCCAACCGGCCGAGCCCAGCGTCGTGGCTACGTCGGTCCGTTGATCGCGGCGCCAGGGATGAGTTCGACACGACGGCAGCGTCTTACTCACGAACGCATCGCCACCAGGCAAGGAGCACACCATGGGCAAACTCATCGTGACCGAGTTCGTGACACTCGACGGAGTGGCACAGGCGCCTGGAGGGCCCGACGAGGACCGCGACGGCGGCTTCGCGCACGGCGGGTGGCAGGCGCCACTGGCGGACCAGGAGTCAGGCGGGGTCATATTCGAGCAAGCTAGGAGCATGGACGCCCTGCTCCTCGGGCGAAGGACCTACGAGATCTTTGCCGACTACTGGCCAAGCGCTCCCCAGGAGATCCCGTTCACCCGCCTGCTCAACGGCGTCCCCAAGTACGTTGCCAGCCGCACGCTCGCTGGCTCTCTCGCCTGGCAGGGGTCGACGCTCGTCGCCGACGACCTCGCCGAGAACATCACCGCCCTCAAGGGGCGCCATGACGAAGTCCATGTCATCGGCAGTCTCGACCTCTTGCAGTCTCTGCTGCGCTTCGGCCTCGTCGACCGGATGAACCTGTGGGTGTACCCGCTGCTGCTCGGCAGCGGCAAGCACGTTTTCGCCGACGGGACCGTGCCCACGGCGCTGCGCCTCACCGAATCGGTCACCTACCCGAGCGGCACGCTCCACCTCGCCTACGAGACTGCCGGCGTGCCCACGTACGGCAGCCTCGCCATCGAGGAGTAGGACCCACAACTCCTCACCGGAGGTGACGAGCGAGCGAGGCCACCGAGGTGGGGCTACCCCAGATGATCCGATCTGTCTTGCCCGCTCTCAGTTGTTCCGACGGTAGCCTCATCAAGCATGCCGAGCAACCAAGAGCGATCCAACCACACGAAGAAGAGCAACTCGCCGAAGGGTGAGGATGCTGTCCGGTCTGACGATTGGCGGGGCGCGACGCTCTCCCGAATTCGCGAGTTGATCAAGCAGGCCGATCCCGAAGTGGTTGAGGAGCGGAAGTGGAAGAAGGTTGCAAATCCCGAAGGTGTCCCGGTCTGGTCACACGACGGCATGATCTGCACGGGCGAGACCTACAAGAACCACGTGAAGATCACTTTTGCCAAGGGAGCGTCCCTCAAGGATCCTTCACACCTGTTCAACTCCAGCCTCGAAGGCAATGCCCGCCGCGCCATCGATATTCATGAAGGGGAAAAGATCGATGTGGCGGCATTCAAGGCTCTCATCCGAGCGGCCGTGGCGCTGAACGGGGCATCCGTTCGCCGCAAATGACTCGAAGCTAGGGACCGAGGCAGCTCCAACGTTTCGGGGCGAGAGATCTCATCCGCCCCGCGTGACGCATCAAAGCGGAGACCGTCGGTTCGTCGTCAGGTATCTGCCTCGAGCAGTTGGCGACCGTGCGGCCAGCACAAGAACATGAATGCCCTACGAGCACGGTAGGCGGGTGGGACTACGAGGGGAACGGCACCGCCTCGGCCAGCCCCAGCAGCTCGGCGCGGTCGGACCCGAGCAGGAACCCGGCCGAGATGGCCGCCTCCAAGCTGCGACGGTAGGCGGCGAGATATCCGGCTCTGTCCTGGTACAGGGCAAGCAGGGTGGACTCGTCGAATCGCACCGTCGACCCGAACAACGCGCACAATCTGCTCGCGCCGGGCGGGGCCTCCCCGCTGAGCGCCGAGATCGGGACATCGACCGCCGGAGTCCGCACCCCACCGAGCGCGTTGCCGAGGTGGTCGCGGGCGAGCTCGGGCGGAGCCGTCTTGGCGAGCTCGAGGGGGGGCGCCGAGGGAGCGGCCACGCCGTCGGCGATCCACCGGTTGAGGGCGACGAGAGCGGCCTGCGCCACGAAGTGCTGGGGACCCTCGTTGACGGTGAAGTCGCATCCGAGCGCACTGGCGAAGGGCCCGACCACGTACGCGTCGGCGTGGGCGGTTCCGGCCACCTCCCAGGTTCGGATCAGCTCCGCATCGGGCTGACGCGCCGGCCCGTAGTCGAGCATGGGCCCGAGATCGGTCTCGGTCTCGAAGATCAGCACGGGCACATCGCTGTCGCCGCGGATCTTGAGCCCTTGCGGCACGTCCGGGCTGGCAATGGGCGTCCCCGACAGGGCGGCACCGCTCCCGCCCCGACTGTGCACGAAGAACCCGTCGTAGACCTGCGCCGTCGGTTGCACGGCATTGATGTAGGTGGTCAGGAAGAAGGCGGACTGAGACTCGCCCATGGCGATGATGCGTTCTGGGCGCAGAGGCCCGAACGCGGACGTGGAGTCCGGGGCCCGAAGGGCCCGGCCGATCTGCGACAGCATGTCGAAGGCGAACCGGTCGCCGGGGTGGCGCAGCGACCCGTAGCGCTCGGGCCCCGACGCCACCAGCCCACTCTGTTGCTCCAGGCCGGGAACGCCGAGGAGGGCGTGACCGCCGTTCACACCGAATGCCTGGGCCGACACCCCCACATAGCCGTACCCGTCGCGGACGATCTCAGGGCCCAGATGTGTCCAGTCCGGGCTGGCCTCGAGACCACCGGACACGTTGAACCACTCCACGAGGACGGTGCCGTTGAATCGCGCCGCATCCCATGGCCGGCGCACCACGACCCTGGTCCGGTAATCGGCGGCGTCGTGTGGTGTCGCCGACCACTTGCCGTCTCGGCCGAGCGGCCCCGCGGCCGAGTAGGCCGTGGCCGATCCGGCCGCGAAGAACTCCTCACGGACATAGCCGTGGGCGACGAGGTCGATCGGGACCGTCGAGGCCGGCTCGATGAAACGGCCGGTGGTGACGGGACCCGAGAGCGCGGCCCGGGGCCCGGTCGGCTTCCCTGTCATCGGCGTCCTGGCATCAGCTTTGTCTAGCGCGCCGGTGGGATTACGGCATCACGCCCTGGCTTCGATCCCTCGCCGCAACGGTGAGACAAGGGCGGCCGGTATGGTCGGAGCGTGACGGAACGAGCTCGGATCGACGGTGTCGTCACGGTTGCGCCGGCGGCGACAAAGACCTCGCGGTGGCAACGGGCACCCGGGGGAGTACTTCGCAACCAGCCCGTCTCGCGGCAGCGCTCCGAGGACTGAGCGGGCCTGGTCCGAGTGCCCAAGGGGACCACGGCATCGGTGGCATCGTGCTGACCGTCTACGGCGTGACCGTCCTCACGTTCATGATGGTGATGTATGCCGTCGAAGGAAAGGGGAAGTGGTTCGTCCTCGCCTTTGCACTCGGTTGCGCCCTGTCGAGCAGCTACGGCTTCGCCAGCGGGGCCTGGCCCTTCGGGGTCATCGAGTCCATCTGGTGCCTCATCGCCGTCCAGCGCTTCGTGGGGAAGTACCGCCAAGGGCCGGCGACCCCCGACGCGGCATGATCCCGGGGGAATCAGTCGACGAAGAAGGTCTTTCCGTCCGTCGCCGTCCCCGTTGGCGTCGTCACCACGATGGGGCCCGCGCTGGCTCCGTCGGGTACCACCACCACGAGCTTGCCCCCCGTGGTGACCTCAATGGGGGCCGGCACCCCGTTGAAGGTGACCTCGATCACACCGCTCAGGTGCTTACCCCAGATCTGCACCCGTGATCCCACCGGGCCCGCCCGGGGGGTGACGTGGGAGACCTTCGGGGCCTTGGAGGCCACATGATGCGGACGGCGGCCTGTCGGACCGATCGCGGCCAGCGCCGTGGTCGTGGTGGTGCCCGGCCCACCGGCAGCTGTCGTGGTCGTGGATCCCTCGGCCGACAGCGTCCCCGGTGCCACCGTGGTCGGGGTCGTTCCCACGGGCGGGGCGACGGGGGCGGCCTCGGGGCCGGGTTGCACGGCGGTGGAGGCGATCTTCCAATCACCCTTGGCCTTGCCCGAGATCACCAGCTCCACGGGCGTGGCCGCGACCGCGATGCTGAACACGTCACATCCGGTTGCCGACAGCCCCGGTCCCAACGTCGAGAACGGGGGGTAGGCCACACATGCGGCCACCTCGAACCTGGTCGTGCTCCGGCCGACGTGTGCCGCCTTCTGGGAGTCGATGAGCTTCGAGTTGTGGTAGATCGACGCGAATTTCGGCGGCCGAACCGGCCGGACTGTGCACGGTCAGGACCACGGCCACCAGCTTCTGGCCGGGAACGGCGACGGCAGCCCCGGGTTCGACGGGTGCGGGCGAAAGAACCTTGTCGAGGGTCACGGTCCCGTTCAGGGCCGCCAACGTGGATCCCACCTCGCCTGTCGGCCCAGATGAGCAGGCCGCCGCGAGCAGCGTCACCGCCGCGAGCACCGGTATACAGCGCAGGGGGGCGCCTCGGCGCAGGCGAGGACGGCGGGCCCGGGCAAGCGACCGAATTCGACCCATCGGCGCGTGGACACAACGCTCCTCGAGATCGCCTCCCCGCACTGCCGCACCACCCCCCACTTGGCGTTGTGCCATTGTCTCACCCCCGACCGGTCCTTGGAAACCGCTGGTCATAGAAGACTTCGACGCCCTGAGCCGGGATGTGGTGTGCTTCGACCCTATGGGGGGGCGCACACGAGGGGCACGCTGGACATTCGCCCTCGTGGTGGTGGCGATCATGGCCGGGGCGTGCTCCTCGCCCCGTGCCGCCGTCCCGACCACGACCCGCTTCCCGGCGGGGAGCACGGGAGCGGGGGCCCTGGTCGCCGCCGGTGCGTCGGTGCCCTCGCCCGGTTGCTCGGCCTCGGGGACGGGGGTGGGGTCGGCGCCGCTCACCGAGGCGCGCCAGGACATCACCGTCGACGGTGTGGCGCGTTGGTACCTGCTCACGACCCCCCCGACGCACAACGGCACCGGGCCACTCCCCCTCGTCGTCGATCTGCACGGCTTGGCCGAGGGGGCGACGCTGCACGCGGAGACGACCCAGTTCAGCCCCACGGCACAGGCGAACGGGTTCATGGTCGTGTTTCCCGAAGGCACGGGCTCTCCCGTGTCGTGGAACATCGCGCCGTCGACCAGCGGGCACCCGAACCACGACATCGATTTCATGAACGCCATGCTCGATGCTTTGGAGAAGAGCCAGTGCGTCGACGAGTCGCGTCTCTACGCCACCGGTCTGTCCGACGGCGCCCTGTTCACGTCGTTGCTGGCGTGCACCATGGCCAACCGCTTCGCGGCGTTCGCCCCCGTGGCCGGCGTCGTCGTGCCGTCGCCGTGCGACCCGGGTCGAAAGGTGCCGATCCTCGCCTTCCACGGCACCGCCGACCCGATCCTGTACTTCAACGGCGGCATCGGGACGGCCGTGCTCAACCACGCGCTGGGAGGGGGCCCGGCACCGACCACGACCACACCCCCACCGGTCAACCTCAACGGCAAGGGCTACCCGGCGAACGTCAAGGCGTGGGCGGCCAAGGACGGGTGCAACCTGCAACCGACCGACCGCAAGGTGAGCGCCCACGTCATCCTGCGCACCTACCGGTGCCCGCCGGGCGCTGCGGTCGAGTTCTACATCATCCTCGGCGGCGGCCACGCGTGGCCCGGCAGCAAGGTCAGCGCGAGCCTGGCCTCGATCACCGGGCCGTCGACCTTCGAGATCAACGCCACCGCCATCATCTGGAGGTTCTTCCAGCAACACCGACTCACCTCGTAAGCCGCCGGCGACACCGACACACGGTAAGGCGCCGGCGACACCGCCTCACCCCTGAGGTGACGGCGACACCGCGCAACGAACCGCGGTCAGCGCCCTTGCCACCGCGGCGGTCGGCGTTCGGCGGCTGCTCGCATGCCTTCGGACGCGTCGGCCGTGGCGCCTACGACACTGCGCATGGTCTCGCCGAACCGGATGGCGTCGAGCGACGAGAGGTCACGGGCTCGTGATGCCACCTCCTTCATGGCGCGCTGTGCCAGAGGAGCCCCGGCCACCAGACGGTCGGCCAATGCCGTGGCCTCGTCGACGAGATCGTCGTGGGCGACGACGCGCCACACCAGCCCCATCTGGCGTGCCCGCTCGGCATCGACGGACTCGCCGGTGAGCAGGAGCTCCATGGCGTCGGCCCACCCGATCCTCTGCGGCAGCCGGATGGCGCCCACGATGGCGGGGATGCCGAGACGCACCTCGGGATAGCCGAACGTGGCCCGGTCACTCGCCAGCACGAAGTCGCACCATGTCACGAGGGTGAGCCCGTAGCCGAGGCAGTGCCCGTTCACAGCGGCAATGACAGGCTTGTGGATCTCCCATCCGCTCTCGAAGGAGTTGAGCGTGGGTTTCTCCCAGAAGGTGCCGGGGAACTCGCCTGTCGCTCCCCGGCCGTCGCGGAGATCGGCGCCGGCACAGAAGGCGCGGCCCGCTCCGGTGACGATGCCCACCCACGCCTCCTCGTCGTCCCGGAAGCGGGCGAAGGCGGCGTTGAGGTCCCGGCGCAGCTCGCCGTTCACCGCGTTGAGGGCCTCGGGACGGTTGTAGGTGATCGTGGCCACGTGGCCACGTCGCTCGTAGAGGACGGTGTCGGCCATAGCCGCACGGTACCGGGCCGGGACGCCGCCGGCCCTCGCCCTACGGCCCGTCGCGCCCGAGGGCCCGACGGGGATGGCGCCCGTCGACGTATCCCATGAACGGGGGGCGGATGTTGTACCCGAGCAACTCCTGCAGCACCTCGGGGAGTTCGCGCGCCACGGCGCGGGGCACGGCCAGGAAGTGGTTCTCCTGGGGCCGGAGCCACGACCCCACGTACTCGAGGATGACGCCGAGCCGGGCCCTGTCGGTGGTGTTCGCCCCGCCCCCATGCCACACGCTGCCGAGATAGAACAGCGCCGATCCCGCCGGCATCTCGACTGCCACCGTGGGGGTGTGCTCGTCGGGTTGCTCGTCGGTCCAACGATGGCTCCCCGGGACGACGCGCGTGGCCCCATTGGCTTCGGTGAAGTCGTCGAGCGCCCACATCGTGTTGAGCACCACCTCGTCATGGGGTCGGGGCAGCGGGTAGATGGCGTCGTCGTGGTGCAGGACCTGGGCCACTTCGCCGGGGCCGATCTCGATGCCGGTGGGCGCGCTGAGCTGGCAGTGGCCGAGCACGCGATCGAGCACGCCGAGCACGAGAGGGTGGGTGGCGGGCCCGTCGAAGGCCCGGGTCTTGGCGAACAGCGCGTACACCCGTTTGGTGTGCGCGCCCTCGAAGGGGTTGCGGCCCCCGGGCGTCCCCGTCAGCACGCGTCGCATGTCGTGGCGCGCCACGGCCAGATCGGGGGCGGGAAGGAGGTCCTCCACCACCGCGTAGCCATCGTGCTCGAGGGCGGTGACGACGTCGTCGACCGGTGTCGTGATGCTGCGCATGCGACCTCAGTCTCCCAGAAGGGTCGGTGCAGGGCTCGAGCTACAGCGGCGGAGCGCTCTCGACGCGCCTATCGAGCCAACGCCGGAACCCGGCCGCGTTGGAGTGCACGCCGTTGAGGGTGTCGAGCTTGTCGCGGTGCACGTCGTCGACACCCGCCACGTCGGCCGCGAAGGCGGAGTCGAGGGCCGCCGCGATGTCGGCGCCGTCGCGCCACGCCTGTTCGGCGACACTCGCCCACCGCCGCAGGGTCTCCTCGGCTTCGGCGAGCAACGCCTCGGGCTCGGCCAGGAGCCCGTAGTGGGCCAGGGCTAGGCCGCTGGGGCGGCGGGCCGCGAAGCGGTGCAACGAATGGACGGCGAGATCGAGGTCGAAGTCCGGAGGCGGGGTCGAGGGGCGCAACACCCCAGCGTCGGGCAGCCGGACCCCGACGGCATCGCCGGCGAAGAGGACGCCGCTCACCGAGTCGTGCAAAGCGAGATGGTGCTTGGCGTGTCCGGGGGAGTCGACGGTGGTGAGCACCCGGTCCGGTGACACCCGGATCTCCTCCCCGTCGGCCAGCACGTGGATCCGCTCGGCCGGGGTGGCGTCGAGTCGCCCGTAGAGCGAGTCGAGGAGCGGGCCGTAGACGCGTGACGCCGAGTCGATGAGGCGCGTGGGGTCGACGAGGTGGCGCGCCCCCTTCTCGTGCACATACACCGTCGCGGCGGGAAAGGCGCGCGCCACGTCACCCACGCCGCCGGCGTGGTCGAGGTGGATGTGGGTCACGGCCACACCGGCCAGCGCGTCCGGGCTCACCCCGAGACCGTCGAGGGCGTCGAGCAGTACCCGCACCGAGCTCTGGCTGCCCGTCTCTACGAGGACGGGCGCGTCGCCGTGCACCAGATAGCCCGCCGTCACCTTCTCCCAGCCGCCGAGGAGCGTGTCGATCTCGACGATCCCCGTTGCGATCTCCGAGGTCGTCACGTGCCGACCTCGATCACCACCTTGACGTCGTCGGGCTGTCGGGCCAGCGCGTCCTGCCAGTGCTCGAGCGGCACGCGCCTCGTGACGAGCTTGGAGATCCAGGCGCGGTCGGCCTTCATGAGCGCCTCGGCGGCTGCCTCGTAGTGGCGGTGGTTGGCGTTGACCGAGCCCACCACGGTCTGGTTCTCGAGGACCATGGACCGGTTGAGCATCGAGGCGTCCACCTTGAGGGCGTGCTTGCCACTCGAGACCCCGGTGAGACAGGCCACCCCGCCCGGGGCCAGGTGCTCCATGGCGTCGAAGACGAGAGACGCCACGCCCGTGCATTCGATGACGATGTCGGGATGCGGGCACGAGTGCTCGATCCGGCCCGTGTGATAGGTGGCGCCCAGCGCGTGGACGAGGTCGGGCTTGGTGCCCGTGGTGACCTGGTCGAAGACATGGACCTCGATCCCCCGCTGCACCCCGATCATGGCGGCCAGCAGGCCGATCGGCCCCGCGCCGGTGACGACCACGGTCTGGGGGTCCCAGTAGGCGCGGCCCCCGATGCGGTCGACCTGTTCCCAGGCTTTGGCGACCACGCTGGTGGGCTCCATGAGCACCCCGAGCGCCCCGAGGCCCGGGTCGATCTTCACCGCGTATTCCGGATGGAGGCGGTAGCGCTCCGAGCAGTACCCGTCGTGGCTCTTGATACCGTGTTCGGTGTAGAGGCCGTTGTGACAGAAATCCCATTCCCCCACCGCGCAGTTCCCGCACGGCACGGGGTCGGGGAGCCGGACGATGCCGACCACGAGATCCCCGGCGGCCACCGTCGCTCCCACCGGGGCCTCGACCACGCGGCCCAGGGACTCGTGGCCGAGCACCAGGCGGTCCCGTCCCGGGGGTGCCCACCCGTAGGCGCCGGACACGATCTCCATGTCGGTCCCGCACACCCCAACCGCCAGTCCCTCCACCAGGACCGCACCGTCGGAGTCGGGTGGTTCACCGACGTCTTCGAGGCGAGCCGAGCCCGCCGTGAGCGGTTGTACCGTGAGCGCTTTCATCGCGCCCACCTCCTCTTCGTCATTCTCGTTGTGGTCGCGCGGGCCGGCGCGGCGGCGAAGCTCGCGGCCCGGGCCCGGCGCGACGCGGCGAGCCCGCTCATCGACCCGGCCCGGCCCCACCGCCGGCCCGCACTCCTGAGCAGGCGCTCGTCGGCCACCACCTGGTTCTCCATGTCCGGATGGCCCGACAGGTTGTACGCGGCGTTGACGAGCGACACGTGCGAGAAGGCCTGGGGGAAGTTGCCCACCAAGCGTCCGGCACGCACGTCGTACTCTTCGGCGAGCAACCCGAGGTCGTTCTTCAGCCCGATGAGCCGGTCGAGCAGGGCGTGGGCGTCGTCGTAGCGCCCGATCAGATAGAGACAGTCGGCCATCCAGAACGAGCACGCCAGGAAAGCCCCCTCGTGGCCGGTGAGCCCGTCCACCCCTCCGCTGTCGTCGGTGCGGTAGCGCAGCACGAAGCCGTCCTCGGTGAGGCCGCGCTCGATCGCTTCGATGGTGGAGCGCATCCGCTCGTCGGTGGCGGGAAGGAAGCCCACTAGCGGGACCATGAGGAGGCTGGCGTCGAGCGCGTCGGACCCGTAGTACTGCGTGAAGGCGCCGACGGTCTCGTTGTAGCCCTTGGTGCACACCTCGTCGTGGATGCGGTCGCGCAGGTCGCGCCATTCCTCGACCGGCCCGTCGACCCCGAACTCCTCGACGGTCCGCACGGCGCGGTCGACGGCCACCCACGCCATGACCTTGGAGTGGGTGAAGTGCCGGCGGGGGCCCCGGACCTCCCAGATGCCCTCGTCGGGCTGCTCCCAGTTCTGCGCCACGAACTGCACCAGCGCAATCTGCAGGTCCCATGCCGTCTGGCTCAGCGCCGTGCCCACCGCACATGCCTCGTACAAGGCCGAGAGCACCTCGCCGTAGACGTCGAGCTGGAACTGGCCCGAGGCGGCGTTGCCCACCCGCACTGGCTTCGATCCCTCGTAGCCACCCAGCCAGTCGACCTCCCACTCGTCGAGTCGCCGCTCCCCCGAGGCCCCGTACATGATCTGCAGTTCCCTGACGTCACCGGCCACGGCCCGCAACAACCAGTCGCGCCACGCCAGAGCCTCCTCGTGGTACCCGCCGCGCATGAGCGACTCGAGGGTCAGCGTGGCGTCGCGCAGCCAGCAGAAGCGGTAGTCCCAGTTGCGCTCGCCCCCCAGGGTCTCGGGCAGCGAGGTGGTGGGGGCCGCCACGATCCCACCCGTCGGTAGATAGGTGAGGGCCTTCAAGGTGATGAGCGAGCGCATGACGGGATCGCGCCATTCGCCTTTGAACGTGCACGTGGACGACCAGTCCTCCCACCACATCTGGGTGTCGTGCACGGCGTAGCTGGCGTCGACCGGACGGGGCGGGGTCTCGTGCGAGGGGTACCAGGTGAGGACGAAGGGGATGTGCTCGGTCGCAGAAACGGTGAACTCCGCCACCGTGGTCATGTTCTCGCCGCGCGTCTCGATGGGCGTCCACAGCGCCAGCGCGTCGGGCCCGGCGATGGCACACAGCAGGCCGTCGGCGCGCCGCACCCAGGGCACCATGGACCCGTAGCCGAAGCGGATGACGAGGTCCATGCGCATGGCGACCTCGCCTCGGACGGCTTCGACCATCCGCACCACCTGGGGGTGCACTTCGCGGATGGGCATGCAGTCGATGACCTTGACAATGCCGTCGGCGGTCTCGAATTCCGTTTCCAGCACCAGGGTGTCGCCCCGGTAGCGTCGCCGCACCTCGAAGTCCTTCGCCGCCGGCGCGATTCGCCAGTATCCGTTCTTGTCGGTGCCGAGCAGCTGTGCGAAGCACGCGTCGGAGTCGAACCGGGGCAGGCACAGCCAGTCGATCGACCCGTTCCGGCCGACCAAGGCGGCGGTATGGGTGTCCCCGATGAGCCCGTAGTCCTCGATCCGCAGCGGCACGGGGGTCATTCTTACCGCCCGGCCCGCGACGGCGGGACCAGCGCTAGGAGACACAGCTGCCGGTGCTCACCGTCTGGGTCGAGGCCTGGGCGCGGGCCACGTCCGCTTGAACGGCGGGCATGGCGAGCGCATAGCCCACGTCCGGATTGGACGTCGAGCGCGCGAACACGATGCCGATGACCGTGCCGTCGGCGACGCCGGGGTCACCCGACGCCACCAGGGGACCGCCCGAGTTGCCGGGCTGGACCACGGCGTCGAGCTGGTAGATCTCACGCGTCGTCTGCGAGCTCCCGTAGATGTCGAGCCCGACGGCTTGGAAGGCGGCGGCCACGCCGGCCTTGCGGGGGGTGAGCGGACCACCCCCGGGATACCCGAGGACCACACCCGTCGTGCCGCGTGGCACCACGAGGGCATCGACGGGGAGCACAGGGTCGGTGAGCCCGTGCACACGGAGCACGGCGATGTCGAGCCTAGGATCGAACAGCGCCACCGAGGTGGCGTGACGACCGGTGGCATCGATGACGTAGGGCGAAGGGATCCCGGCGACCACATGCGCGTTGGTGACCACGAGGTCCGGCGCGGCCACGAAGCCCGAGCCTTCCTGGATGACGCCGCATCCCGCCCCGGCCACCTGGACCGTGGATCCCTCGGCCCGGAGGACCGCGGCGCGCGCCGAGGCATCGGTCGGCAGGTTCACCGGTGCGGCGGTCTGGGGCGGCAGCCCCGTGAACACGATGGGGAAGCCGTTCTGGGCGAGGAACCGCTCCATGCCAGCGAAGACGGTGGGGATGGGAGGAAGCACGCCGTCGAGGGCACGCACGATCCGCGACTGCTGCAACGACCGGTCGAGGGCGGTGTACTGGCTGTCCTGCAACAGGATCGCTACCACCCACGTGACGATGAGCGCCACCACCACGGCCACCGCCACCCCGAAGATCGAGTCGACGGGCCCGAGCCGGAGCCGCTGCAGCAGCCGGCCCGAGTGCGCCCCGAGCAAGCGGCCGAGACCCCCCACGATTGTGGCCACGCCGATCAGGACGATCAGGGCGACGAGCGTCTGGGCGGCCCGCCCGTGCACCACCTTGGCGATCGACGGAGCGACGAGCGCTCCGAGGACCAGGCCGAGCAGGAGGCCACCGAAGGTCAGCACCTGCATGGCGGCACCGAGGCGCAGGCCGTGGATGCCCGACAACGCCACGATGACGAGCAGCACGTAGTCGACCCAGTTCATCGTCGTAGATCCTTCCCCACATGCGACACTGCGCACGCGCACCCGTCCGGCACCTGCTCACGACGCTCGTGCTGCGGTGGGAACGGTGCCTCGCGAGGGCTCTTCAGTGGCCCCGGACGTGTCGCTGCCGACTGCGTCCTAGGGTGACGCCAGGACCGAGCAGGAGGCATTCGTGGCCGAGATCGTCGAGTTGCTCGCCGACGTCGTGGGCGCCGGCAACATCCTCGCCGGGGACGACGTCTCTGTCGACTACGGCCACGACGAAGCGCTGACCGCCCCGCCGAGCATCCCCTTAGCGGTGGTGCGTCCGGGATGCACCGCCGAGGTGGCCGCCGTGCTCAAGGTGGCCGACGAGCTCCATGTCCCGGTTACCGCCCGGGGCAGCGGGACCGGCCTCTCGGGCGGGGCCATCTCGCCCGCCGACGGGATCCTGCTCTCGTTCGAGCGGATGAACGCCATCCTCGAAATCGACCTCGACAACCACGTGGCGGTGGTCCAGCCCGGCGTGACCCTCGAGGAGCTCAATGGCGCCTTGGCCGAGCACGGGCTCGTCTACCCCGTGTTCCCGGGCGAGTCGAGCGCTTCGCTCGGGGGCAACGTAGCCACCAACGCGGGCGGGATGCGGGCCATCAAGTACGGCGTGACCCGGCACCACGTGCTCGGTCTCGAGGCGGTGCTCGCCAACGGCGACGTGATCCGCACCGGCGGCAAGTTCGTGAAGACCTCGACCGGCTACGACCTCACCCAGTTGCTCGTCGGGTCCGAGGGCACGCTCGCCCTCGTCACCGAGGCAACGCTCAAGCTGCACCCCCGGCTGCCCCACGCGGCCACCGTGTTGGCCCCGTTCACCACGCTCGACGACGTCACGGCCGCGGTGCCCCGGATCGTCGCCAGCGGGATCGGCCCGCTCATCCTCGAGTACGTCGACCTGATCACCATGGCGGCCATCACCGCCAACGTGGGCCTGGACCTCGGGATCCCCGGGGCGGTACGCGACGCGGCCCTCGCCTATCTCGTCATCGTGCTCGAGAGCACCCACGACGCCCGTCTCGACGACGATGTGTCGTCGCTGGGTGCGTTGCTCGTCGAGCTCGGTGCCATGGAGGTCTACGTCCTGCCGCCCCAGGCAGCCACCCAGCTCATCAGCGCCCGGGAGAAGGCGTTCTTCGTGGCCAAGGCGCACGGGGCGGACGACATCGTGGACCTGGTGGTGCCCCGGGCCGCCATCCCGCAGTACTTGCGGGCCGTGGCCGAGATCGCCCAGGAGCATGGCGCGCTCATCACGGGATGCGGGCACGTGGGCGACGGCAACGTCCATCTGTCGGTCTTCCAGCCCGACCCCGACGTCCGCACCGAGGTGCTGCGGGCGGTGTTCCGGGCCGGCACCGCCCTAGGCGGGGCCATCTCGGGCGAGCACGGCATCGGCACGGAGAAAAAGAAGTACTTCCTCGAGCTCGAGGACCCGGTGAAGCTCGAGCTCATGCGTGCCATCAAGCGCGCCTTCGACCCCCACGGGATCCTCGGCCCCGGCAATCTCCTCGACTGACCTGATGAACTGCCTCGACTGACCTGATGAACTGGACACCATGAACGGCGCCCAGGCACTCATCAGGACCTTGGTCGGCAGCGGGGTCGACGTCTGCTTCGCCAACCCCGGGACATCGGAGATGCATTTCGTCGCCGCGCTCGACGACGTGCCCGAAATGCGGGCCGTGCTCGGGCTCTTCGAAGGGGTGGTGACCGGCGCCGCCGACGGCTACGGGCGGATGGCGCAGCGCCCGGCAGCCACGTTGTTGCACCTAGGGCCGGGACTGGGCAACGGCATCGCCAACCTGCACAACGCCCGGCGGGCCCGGACCCCCGTCGTGAACGTGGTCGGCGACCACGCCACCACCCACCTCGCCCACGACCCTCCCCTCGCCTCCGACATCGAGAGCCTGGCCCGCCCGGTGTCGCGATGGTTCCGGTCGTCGGTGAGCTCTGACGCGCTCGCCGCCGACGCCATGCAGGCCGTCCAGGGTTCCTTCGGTCCGCCCGGCGGCGTGGCCACCCTGGTCGTCCCGGCCGACCTGTCGTGGCGGGAAGCCGGGGACCCCACCACCAGTCGCCCGGGGCCGGTCCTCACCACCGTGGACGACGATGTCGTGGTCGGCGCGGCCAAGGCGCTGCGCTCCGGCGAGCGTGCCGTGCTGCTCGTGGGCGGGAACGCAGTACGCGAGCGTGGCCTGGTCGCGGCCAGCCGGGTCGCCAACGCCGCGAGTGCCAGGCTCCTGTGCGAGACGTTCCCGGCTCGCCTCGAGCGCGGCGCCGGGCTCCCCGCCGTCGAACGGCTCGGCTACCTGGCCGAGTTCACCATCGCCCAGCTCCAGGGGGCCAAGCACCTGGTCCTGGCCGACGCCCTCGCCCCCGTGTCGTTCTTCGCCTACCCGGGCGTGCCGGGATACCTGGTGCCCGACGACTGCGAGGTCCATACCCTCGCCACGGGATCCGACGATGTGGTCGCCGCGCTCGAAGCGCTCGCCGAGGCGCTCGGGGCACCGACCGTCTCCGCCACCCTCGAAGCGCCGTTGCGCCCCCACCGTCCCACTGGTGCGCTCAACGCCCAGAGCGTGGCGGCCGCCATCGGAGCGCTGCTCCCCGAGGGTGCGGTGGTGAGCGACGAGGGGAACACGTCGGGGATCTTCGTGTCCGGCGCCACCGCCGGGGCACCGCGCCACGACTGGTTGTGTCTCACTGGCGGCGCCATCGGCCAGGGCCTCCCCGTCGCCACGGGGGCGGCGGTGGCCTGCCCGGGCCGGCGGGTGTTGTCCCTGGAGGCGGACGGCAGCGCCATGTACACGCTCCAGTCACTGTGGACCCAGGTCCGAGAGGATCTCGACGTGACGACGGTGCTGCTCAACAACGGCTCCTACGCCATCCTCGAGCTCGAGCTCAGCCGGGTGGGCGCCGGTGATCCCGGACCCCGGGCGCGGGGCATGCTGGACCTCAAGCACCCGGAGCTCGACTTCGTGGCCCTGGCGTCGGGCATGGGTGTCCCCGCCACCCGCGCCACCACGGCCGAGGAGTTCACGACACAACTCGAGCGGTCCCTGGCGACGCCCGGTCCGGCGCTCGTCGAGGCCGTCCTCCGCTGAACCGCGACGTCGTTCCGGGGTCGACGTCACCGGGTCGGGCCCCGGGTTCGATCGACCTGAACGCCGACGTCGGCGAGGGCGTCGGGAGTGACGAGGTCCTCCTCAGCCTCGTGACGAGCGCGAGCGTGGCGTGCGGCGTGCACGCCGGGAACGCTGACACCATGCTTCGCACCGTGGAAAGCGCGGCCCGGCGCGGGGTCGTGGTCGGTGCCCACCCCTCGTACCCCGACCGCGCCGGATTCGGCCGGCGCCCCATGGACATCGCCCCGGCCCGGATCAGCGCCGAGGTCCTGTCCCAAGTGGCCGCGCTCGACACCGTGGCGCGCCAGTGCGGGACCAGGGTGCGCTACGTCAAGCCCCACGGCGCGCTCTATCTGCGGATGGCCGACGACGAGGCGTGTGCCCGGGCCGTCGCCGCCGCCGTGGGGGAGGCCGGCGACCTGGTCCTGCTGGCGCCGGCGGGTACCCCGTGCGTCGGGGTGGCCGAGTCGATGGGAGTGGCGGTGGCCACCGAGGCCTTCGCCGATCGCGCCTATCTGCCCGACGGGCGCCTCGCCCCGCGCCCGGCGCCGGGTGCGGTGCTCGACGATCCCGCCGAGGTCGTTCGCCGCGCCGTGGGCATCGCCGTCGACCATCAGGTGACTGCCATCGGTGGGACCACCATCCGCCTGGCGCCGTCGTCGATCTGCGTGCACGGCGACACGCCCGGCGGGGCCGGGATGGCGTCCGGGGTGCGTGTCGCGCTCGAGGCCGTCGGGGTGACGCTCCGCCCGTTCGTGTCGTGAACACGCCCAGACATGTGCGCCGGTTCGGCGACGGCTCCCTCGTCGCCGATACGGATTCGGTGGGTGAGGCCCACGGATTGGCGTCCGCCGTCCGGCGCCGTACGCCTCGGAACGGGGTCGAGGACGTCGTGGTGGGGTACCGCTCCGTGGTGGTCGTCGCCGATCCGTCGGTCGCGGATCTCTCCGCCCTCGCCGACGAGCTGGCCCGGATACCCGCGGAGCTCCCTGACCCGACCTCGACGAAGCGGGTGGACATCCCGGTGGCATTCGACGGCCCCGACCTCGACGACGTGGCCGCCGGGGCCGCCATGAACCCGAGCGCGGTGATCGAGCAGCTGCTCGAGTGCGATCTGTCGGTCGCCTTCGTGGGCTTCCTTCCCGGTTTCGCCTACCTTGACGGCCTCCCGCCCGCCCTGGCCGCCATTTCGCGCCGGTCGTCACCCCGCACCACCGTGGCGGCCGGCTCGCTGGCGGTCGGCGGTGGGTTCGCGGGCATCTATCCCCGGGTCTCTCCCGGCGGCTGGCACATCCTGGGTCGCACCGGCTTCCCGCTCTTCGACCCCGAGACCCCGCCCTTCGCGGCGCTCCAGCCCGGCGACACGGTCCGCCTGGTCGCGGTGGAGGATCCCGGAACGGTGACGACGGCGCCCCGGCCGCCCCTGCGATCGGACGCTGTTTACACGCTGGAGGTCGAGGCACCGGGTCTGCTGTCGATGGTGCAGGACCTGGGCAGGATCGGCGTGGCGGCCCTGGGGGTACCCCGGGCGGGAGCGGCCGACCCCTTCGCCCTGCGCGCCGCCAATCGTCTGGTGGGCAACGACGACGGCGCTGCTGCCATCGAGGTGACGGCCCTGGGGCCGCGCCTCCGCTTCGCCGGACCGGCCCATGTCGCCGTGGTCGGGCGGTGCGAGGTGCGGGTGGACGGTGGGCCCGTGGCGGTCGACACCGTGGTCCCGGTGGCACCGGGCCAAGAGGTCTCGATCGGCGCCACGTTCGACGATCTGCGCTGCTACGTCGCCGTCGCCGGGGGGATCGAGTTGGACCCCGTCCTCGGAAGCCGATCGTCGGATGTGCTCAGCGGTCTGGGCCCGGGCGCGTTGCGAGCCGGCGACGTCCTCGGCATCGGGCCACCGACGCGCCCACGGGGCCGGATGGTGCGAGGCGGCGCCGGATCGCACCCTGATGGCGCGCACCGCGGCGCGCCGGTCCTGCGCGTGATCCCGGGGCCCGACGGGCTCGGGACCGACGCCGTCCATCGGCTCATCGCCGGGACGTGGGAGGTGAGCGGGGCCAGCGATCGCATGGGGGTCCGCCTCTTCGGCGACGAGCCACTCGACACGGCGGCACCGGGTATCGCCTCGCGGGGCATGGTCACCGGGGCGGTGCAGGTCCCACCGGATGGCCGGCCCGTGGTGCTGTTGTGCGACCACGCCACGGTGGGGGGCTACCCGGTGGCGGCCACGGTGGTACACGCCGATCTCGGCGTGCTCGGACAACTCCGCCCCGGCGACGCGGTGCGTTTCGAGGCCGTGGACCTCGCTCAGGCCGACCGGGCCCGCGCCCACGCCGAACGGGCCCTCGGGCGGTCGGTGGTGGGGTGGTTCCCTGTTCGTAGCGACTAAGTGCGCAGCGACTGAGCGCCCCGCGACGGGCGGACCGGGCCCGGGGTTCCGACCCCGGAGGACCCAGATGCAAGGATGGGCCCCTGTGCCCCGGCGGGCACCGAGGAGGTGGACGTGGCTTCGAAGACCGACCGGCCCGTGGGCTCGAGCGGAACATTCATGCTCGGCGACCTGCCCGTTCACCGCCTGGCCTTCGGCGCCATGCGGATCACCGGCCCGGGGATCTGGGGACCCCCCGAGGACCACGACGAAGCCGTCCGGGTCCTGCGACGGGCGATCGAGCTGGGCGTCGACTTCATCGACACGGCCGATTCCTACGGTCCGTACGTGTCGGAAGAACTCATCTGCGAGGCGCTGCACCCCTATCCCAAGGGCCTCGTCATCGGCACCAAGGCGGGGCTGACCCGCATCGGCCCCGATCCCGCCGAGTGGCCGCCGGTGGGCCGACCCGAGTACCTGCGCCAGGAGTGCCTCATGAGCCTGCGCCGGCTCCGCCTGGAGTGCATCGACCTCTTCCAGCTGCACCGCATCGACACCAAGGTCCCCGCCGCCGAACAGTTCGGAGTCTTGAAGGAGCTGCGCGACGAGGGCAAGGTGCGCCACGTGGGTCTGTCGGAGGTCACCGTGGCCCAGATCGAGGCGGCGCGGAAGGTGGTGCCCATCGTCTCGGCGCAGAACCTCTACAACCTGGCCAACCGTCGGTCCGAGGAGGTCCTCGAGCACTGCGAGGACGAAGGCATCGGGTTCATCCCGTGGTTCCCCATCGCCGACGGGACGTTGTCGGCTCGGCGCGGGACCCTCGCCAAGGTCGCCGAGGCGGCCGGGGGGACCCCGGCCCAGGTGGCCTTGGCCTGGTTGCTGCGCCGGTCCCCAGTCATGCTGCCCATCCCGGGCACGTCGAAGGTCTCACATCTCGAGGAGAACTGCGCGGCGTCGGCCGTCGTGCTCTCCGACGAGCAGTTCGACGCGCTCAGCCGCGGCGGCGCATGACATCAAGGGCGCGCGCCCGTATCGAACTGACAGCGGCAGGGCTCCTCCTGCTCGCTGTGGTCGTGGGTGGCCTCTACTTCATGGCCCGCCCGGGCCCGACCGTGCTCGACCGGTGGGCGTTCGCGGCGATCCGGCCCGCCCACCACTCGGGGCTCCTGGTCGCGTTGACACGCATCGGATCGCCGTTCGTGATGGTGGCGGCAGCCGTGGCCGGCTTCCTGGCGACGTTGCGGCGCAACCGTCCCCGGGCCGTGGCGCTGCTCGTGGGACCGGTTCTGGCCGTGGCGGTGTGCGACTGGGTGATGAAGCCCGTCGTGGGCCGGACGTTCGCCGACGTCGTGAGCTTCCCGTCGGGAACGGTCACCGTGGTCGCCGCCATCGCCGCGGTAGCCCTCCTGGCCACACCCGATCCGTGGCGATCGGTGGTCACCGCCGTGGGCGGCACGGTCACCGTGCTGGAGTGCGTGGCGGTGGTGGCCCTGCGTTGGCACTATCCAACCGACGCTGCGGCCGGGCTCGTCTTGGGCGTGGGCGTCGTCCTGCTCACCGACTGCGCGGCGCGTGGGGCGGCGTCGTGGCTCGACCGTGGCACCGGTCGTTCGGTCCCCGGTCGTTCGGTCCCCGGTCGTTCGGTCCCCGGTCGTTCGGTCCCCGGTCGTTCGGTCCCCGGTCGTTCGGTCCCCGGTCGTTCGGTCCCCGGTCGTTCGGTCCCCGGTCGTTCGGTCCCCGGTCGTTCGGTCCCGCCGACCCGACCGGATGCGGAGCGGACCACCACGCACTAGAACCGCCTCATGCCGATGACCGAGGTGGACGTGGTGGTGGTGGGAGCCGGGTTCGCCGGGCTTGCGGCGGCACGGGTCCTGGTGGCGGCGGGAAGATCGGTGGCCGTCGTCGAAGCGCGCGACCGGGTGGGAGGACGGGTCCGCAACGAGCCCATCGGCGACGGCAAGATCGTCGAGGTCGGCGGGCAGTGGGTCGGGCCCACCCAGGACCGGGTGCTCGCTCTCGCCAAGGATCTCGGGGTGGAGACGTTCCCCACCTACGACACCGGCGCCAGGGTCCTGCACTTCGGGGGCCGGCGCGGCACATACAAGGGCACCATCCCGCGCATCAATCCTTTCGTGATCGCGGATGTCGGACGCGCCCAGGCGCGCCTCGAATCGCTCGCCAAGAAGGTGCCCCTGGACGCGCCGTGGACCGCAGCCCGAGCCGAGACATGGGACGCCGTCACCTTCGAGAGCTGGTTGCGGCGCAACACCCTCACCCGGGCGGGAAGGATGTTGCTCGCCTTGGGCATCGAGGCGGTCTTCGCCTGCGAACCGGGGGACGTGTCACTGCTCCACGTGCTCTTCTATGCCCACTCGGCGGGGTCCTTCCAGATGGCGATCGACACCGGCGGCGGCGCGCAGCAGGACCGCTTCGTCGGTGGGTCTCAGCTCGTCTGCGACAAGATGGCCGAGGCCCTCGGCCCCGACGTCGTCCGACTCGAAGCGGCCGTGCGCCGAATCGATGTCGCCGGCGACAAGGCCACCGTGGTGTCCGACAACGGGACGTGGACGTGTCGGCGCGTCATCGTGTCGGTGCCCCCGATGTTGGCGGGCCGGATCGACTACAACCCCCTTCTCCCACCGTGGCGCAACCAGCTCACCCAACGCACCCCGATGGGATCGGTCATCAAATGCAATGCGATCTACGACGAGCCCTTCTGGCGCGCCGAAGGCTTGAGCGGCCAAGCCACCGGTGACGGCGAGGGAGCGCGTGTCGTGTTCGACAATTCGCCGCCCGACGCCACGCCGGGCATCCTGCTCGGGTTCCTCGAGGGCGACGAGGCCCGGCGTTTGGGACGAGCCGACCCCGACGTGCGGCGCAAGGCCGTGCTCGACTCCTTCGTGCGCTACTTCGGGCCCAAGGCGGCCCGCCCCGTCGATTTCGTGGAGCTCGACTGGCAGGCCGAGCCGTGGACGGGAGGCTGTTACGGCACGCTGTTCGGGCCCAACGTGTGGACACGGTACGGCCCTGCCTTGCGGGAACCGGTCGGGCCCATCCACTGGGCCGGCACCGAGACCGCCAGTGTGTGGTCGGGCTACATGGACGGTGCGGTGTCCTCGGGCCGGCGCGCCGCCACCGAGGTGCTCGCCGCCACTGGGTTGACCCGACAGGGCGCGGGGCGCTCCGGCGCGACGCTGCCGTTCGGCGGCTGACCACGGCCGGCAGCATCAGCGAGAGACTTCACAACGCAGACCCAACTCGCAGGCCATGTCCGTTGGCGCGAGGGCCGGGGCGCCGATGAAACGGTGTGGAAACCATCGGGCGCGACGAGGCCGGGCAGGGCACCCTCACGACCCACCTCGTGGGACGGCTGTCGGCCGCCCTGTGGATCGCCACCGGGATGCTCGTCACCGTGGCCGGGGCGGTGCTGGAGTTCCGACCCGGTTTCTCACGGCCCGGCATGGTGGGGCTCGGGTTGGCGTGCGTCGTCATCGGTGCCGTGGTGTACCGGATGCCGTGGGCACGGTGGCGGCGATCGGCCACACTGTGGCTCGTCCCGGTGGCGCTGGGGATGATCACGCTCTACAACTGGTCCACGGGCAACGACGCCTTCGTCTACGGCACGTTCTTCCTCGTCGTCTTCGTGTGGCTGGGCCTCGGCCACCCCCGCTGGACCTGTGTCCGCTTCGCTCCCCTCCTGGCCGCCGCGTACGCGCTGCCGTTGTTCGAGATCTCCCCGGCGCGGCGTGCCATGGGCCTCAGCTCGGCGCTCTTCGTCGTTCCGTGCTGCGTGCTCGTGGGAGAGATCGTGGCGTGGGTGGGTGGCTTGTTGCGGCATTCGGAGTCCGCCATCTTCGAGGCCGAGGCGCGCTTCCGCAGTGCCTTCGAGGACGCCCCCATCGGGATGGGCCTCGCCTTGCCGGACGGGCACCTGGTGCGGGTCAACCGCGCCTATGCCGCCATCCTCGGCTGCGACCCCGACGAGCTCGTCGGCAAGACCATCAAGGAGGTCACCCATCCCGACGACTGGGAGGCCAACGCCGTGCAGTTCGACGCCCTGGTGGCCGGGGCCATCGACCGGTACAACATGGAGAAGCGCTACATCGATGTCCACGGCAACGAGGTGTGGGTCACGGTGAGCACCAGTTGCGTCCGGGACGACGCCGGGCATCCCGTGTACCTCATCGGCCAGATCGAAGACATCACCGAGCGCCGCGAGATGCGCGAGCGCCTGGCGCATGCGGCGGTCCACGACCAGCTCACCGGGCTCCCCAACCGCGTCTTGTTCATGGACCGGTTGGAGCTGGCCCTCAGCCGGGCCCAGCGGGACCACAACTGCGTGGCGCTCATGTTCCTCGACCTCGACCGCTTCAAACTCATCAACGACAGCCTCGGCCACGAGGTGGGCGACAGGCTCCTCGAGCGGGTGGCGCATCGACTCGGCGGGGCGCTGCGGGCCGTCGACACCTTGGCGCGCTTCGGCGGTGACGAGTTCACGGTGCTGTGCGAGGTCAACGACAAAGCCGAGGCTCTCGAGATCGCCGACCGGCTGGTGCTGGCGATGCAACAGCCCCTCGCCCTGGCCGACAGCGAGCTGTTCGTGTCGGTGAGCGTAGGGGTCGCCCTTTCGCTCGACGGCACCGAGTCGGGCGCCGACTTGTTGCGCAACGCCGACGTGGCGATGTACCGCGCCAAGGAGATCGGGCCGTCGCGCATCGAGGTCTACCGGGCCGACGACGAGACGGGGACCATCCGTCGCCTCCGGACCTCCAACGAGCTGCACCGTGCCCTCGAGCGCGACGAGCTCGAGCTCTACTACCAGCCCATGGTCGACCTCCATACCGAGTCCATGGTCGGCATGGAGGCCCTCGTCCGCTGGCACCACCCCACCCGCGGCCTGCTCCTGCCGGGCGAGTTCATCGGCCTGGCCGAGGACTCCGGCCTGATCGTGCCGCTCGGCGCCTGGGTGTTGCGTGAGGCGTGTCGCCAGGGTGCGCTGTGGGACGAGCGTCGGACAGCGGCGGGCGAGAACCCCGGGCTTCTCAACATCTCGGTCAACGTGTCGGCCCAGCAGTTGGCCGACCCGACGTTCCCCCGCCAGGTGGCCTCCGCGCTCGGCGAGTCGGGCCTCAACCCCGACAAGTTGTGGCTCGAGATCACCGAGAGCACGCTCATGCACACCGGTGATGCCAGTGTGGCGGCGTTGTCGGCGCTGCGGTCGCTCGGGGCGCACCTCGAGATCGACGACTTCGGCACCGGGTACTCGTCACTGAGCTACCTGAAGCGTCTACCGGTCGAGACCCTCAAGGTGGACCAGAGCTTCGTCGACGAGCTCGACTCGGACGCCGACGACGTCGCCATCGTCCGGGCCATCGTCGGCCTCGGTGATTCGTTGGGCCTGGCGATCGTGGCCGAAGGCGTCGAGCGCCGGAGCCAGGCCGTCGCGCTCATGGCCCTCGGCTGTGCGATCGCCCAGGGCTATCTGTTCGGCTATCCCCGGCCGGCGAGCACCCTCGAGCCCTTCCCCGCCGACGACCTGAGCAGCTGGGCCCCCATGGCCCAGATCCGCACCAGCGCCTGAGGCTCGTCGGGGCCCACCTTGTCCGGGCCCTCGGGCACGGTCACGCCAGCGTGACGGGCGCGCCGCCGGCCGCCGACGACCGGTAGGCGGCGTCGACCAGACGGTGCGCGACGACGGCTTCGGCGAAGCTCGGGGCCGGGGCGCGACCCTCCGACATGGCGTCGAGAAAGGCACGATCGGCCTCGACATAGGCACTGATGGCCAGTCCGATGTCGTCGTCACCGAGAGCCAGGTCCCGCACCCAGCCCGGAGGTGGGCACGGACGGACCTCGGTCCCGCCCGTGGTCTGTACGTGGAGCGGCCCCAGAAAGTCGTTGTCGAGCCACGCCATGCCCCGGCGGCAGAACACCTCCACCCGGCGCGTCGAACCGCGGCTCAAGATGTCGTGCCAGACGCTCACGAGCTCGGCGCCAGCCCCGGAGGCGAACTGCAGGGACACCGTGGCCAGGTCCTCGACGCCCTCGTGGCCGGAGAAATTGCTGGTGCGGCCGGTGACGCCTTTGACCTCGCCCAGGCAGAAGCGGAGGATGTCGAGATCGTGGATCGAGTGCTCGATGAGGCATCCGCCTCCCGCCACCTCGACGTCGCCGCGCCACGTCGAGCCGTAGACACCCTGCACCGGGAAGTACTGGTCGTCACGAAAGATCGCCGTCATGGGCGCACCGAGCTCGCCCGAGGCGATCAGGTCCCGAAGGGCACGGAACACCGGCGCGAAGCGCAGCACCAGGCCCACCTGGTTCGGGACCCCGGACGCGGCCACGGCGGCGGCCAGCGCTTCGGCCCCGCCCAGGTCGGGGGCGAGCGGCTTCTCACAGAACACCGCACAGCCCATGGCGACCGCCGCCTCGACGACGGCGCGGTGCGCCGCGGTCGGCGTGCACACCCACACCGCGTCGACGCGCTCGAGGACGTCGGCGGCGCTGGCGGCGACCTCGGCCCCGTTCACCGCCGCGAACCCGGCGGCCCGCTCGCCGTCGAGGTCGTGCACCGCCACCACGGCCGCGTCGACCACATCGGCGCGGATCATGGCCTGGATCCCGATGGCATGAGCCCAGGCGATCACCCCCGTCCCCACGAACCCGATTCTCACCACGGTCCTGCAAACTACGTTGCCGATGATGGATCGCGACGAATTGCTGGCCGCCGGCGACCACAACCTGGCCTCGACCATGCGGCTGTACGCCACGACCGCCCCCGGCGCCGAGCTCGAGGAAGACGGGGGCGTGCTCCTGTACTCCACCTCGAAGACCTGGCCCGGCCCGTACCACAACGGCGCCATCCGCCTGGACCGGTCCCTGCACCCCGACGAGGTGTTGGCGCGCGCCGCGGCGTTCTTCTCCGATCGCCCCGGGTACTGCGTGTGGGTCGCCGCCCACGCCGATGTCGACCTCGAGCACAGCGCGCTCCAGAGCGGCTACGCCTCGATCTCCCCCCTGGGAGCTCCCCGCCTGGCCCTGGACCACCCCCTCGACGCCGGTGTCGTGCCGCCGGGCGTCACCCTCGACGAGGTCACCGACGACGACGGCAGACTCGACTATCTGGCGGTGACCGTCGACGCCTATGCCGACTCGTTCCTCCCCCGGGACGCGGCGGAAGCCCAACTCGCATCCCTGGAGGCGGTGTGCGGGCCCGACGTCCGCGCCGTCGTGGCTCGCCGCGGGGGGCGACCGGTGGCGACCGCCATGGTCGTGGCGAGCGGGGCCGTGGCCGGCATCCAGCTGGTGGGGACGATCCCGGCGGCCCGGGGCCGAGGCCTCGGTGAGCTGTGCACACGCTGGGCGGTCGGGGCGGGATTCGAGCTCGGTGCCCGGGCCATCGTGCTCGAGGCGTCCGAAGCGGGCGAGCCGCTCTACCTGCGTCTGGGATTCGTCGAGGTGTCGCGCTACCGGTGGTGCTTCGGACCTCCGTCGGTCGGCCGGCCTTCGTGACCGCTTCGGGCGCGCCGGGCGCACGACACCACGACAGTTCCGGGGAGCGACGATGAGCGAGACCGAGGAAGGCCGACGTCGGGGAGACGTGAGGGTGCCGGGCCTCGAGCCCACCTTCCGTCACACCGACGACCCCGACGTCACCTGGCAACAGGTCAAGGCGATCCGGAACGCCGACGGTTCGGTGTCGTCGGTGTGGGAGAAGTGGTTGGCATTCTCGCCCGATCCCCCATACCTCTCGCTGTACGCCAAATGGGACCCCGGGGTCGTGGTCCGTCGCCACGGCCACTACAGCCCGCACGTCCTGTTCGTCATCGAGGGCGACATGTGGTGCGGCGACCGGCACTGCCCCGCCGGCACCCACATCGAGTTGCCGTTCGGCGCGGCCTTCGGCCCGTTCGTGGCCGGGAGCGGGGGCACCCTCCTGCTCGAGGTGATGATGGGAGACCCCAGGTCCTGGGGTGACGATCCCGACGCCTTTCCACCGTGCCCTGGCGCAGCGCGGTGCGGAGGCACTGCCGGACCCCGAGATCGAATTGCCCCCGTGGCTCGCCGACCTGCGCTCGCGCTGGGTGGTCGACGGAGAGGTTCTGGATGGCTGACGGCCGCCACCGGCCCGGCCCGCCCCCTCGATGACGGCGTCGGTGCCCGGCGGTCGACCGTTGCCGTCGTCGGCGCCGACACCGCGGCCGGGGTCGAGCTGGTGGCGGGGCTCGGGGAACTGGGCGCGTCGGTGGCAGCGCTGGGCCTCTCCAGCTTGGCGAGCCGTGACCTATTCCGTGCCGCGCTCGACGCGACGGTTCGGCCCCTGGGATCGCTCGACGGGGTCGTGATGGCGTCGGTGGGCGATGATCCCGGCCGGGCCGGCGCCGTCGCCGATCTCGACGCCGACGCGTGGAGGACCCGGGTCGAGATCCCGCTGCACCGGACACTGGTGTGCTTCCAGGGCGTGTTCGATGCGTTGCACGCCGCCGGGGGGACGCTGGTCTTGGTGGTGCCCACGTTGTCGCTCGTCGGCGCGGCCGGTTTCGGACCCTGGGCGGCGGTGACCGAGGGCCAGCGCGCCCTGGCCAAAGCGGCGGCGCGGGCCTGGGGACACCGGCGCGTCACCGTGAACTGCGTGGCGGTGCCCGCCACCTTGCTCGCCCCCCACGGCGAGGACGGCGACACGCCTCCGGATCGACCCGGACAGCCTGCTCCCGCCCTCGAGCCGCCCGACCTTCGTGGCGTCGTGGCCCCGGTGGTCCAGACGCTGCTGTCCCCCTCGTGGCGGTCGGTGACCGGCGCCACCATCGGCGTGGACGGCGGCGTGTGGATGGCACCGTGAGCCGATCGCCGAGAGAACCGGGTCGGCGAACCTCGGCGAAGCCGCTCGAGGGGAACGTCGTCCTCGTCACCGGGGGCGGGGCCGGGATCGGAAGGTCCATCTGCGCGGCGTGCGCGCAGGCCGGTGCCGCTGTCGTCGTGGCCGGCCCCGGCGACAACGGGGCGGAGACCGCCGACCTGATCGACAGAGGCGGCGGTCGTGGCCTCTTCGTGCGCACCGACGTCGCCGTGGCGGAGCAGGTCGAGGCGGCGGTGCAGACGGCGGTGCAGCGCTTCGGTGGGCTCGACGCCGTGGTCCACAACGCCACCAGTCGCCGTTCGAGCGAGGTCGTCGCGCTCGACGCCATCGACGACGACGACATGGGACGACCATGTGGCGGTGTCGCTGCGGGGCGCGTACCACTGCGCTCGCTTCGCTCTGCCTCTCTTGCAGAAGCGCCGAGGACGGTTTCTTCTCATGACGTCGCCCGCCGCGATGGAAGGAAGCGTCGCGCTCCCCGCCTACGCGGCCGTGAAGGGTGCGGTTCGGGGCCTGGCCCGGAGCCTGGCCGTGGAATGGGGCCCCCTCGGGGTGGGCGTGGTGTGCGTGTCGCCGTTGGCCCACACCCCGGCGCTGGAGAGGGCGTATCTCGAGAACCCCGAGCTCCGGGGACGTCTGGCCCGGGTCGTCCCGCTCGGACGGGTCGGCGATCCCGACACCGACATCGCCCCGGTCGTCGTGTTCCTTCTGGGCGAAGGAGCTCGCTACATCACCGGGCAGACCGTCGTCGTCGACGGTGGACGGTTCACGACGCTGTGACAGGATCTCCCGGTGGAGCGCCGTCACCCCTTGGGCCGAGGATCGATCTCGCTCCGCCTCTACCCCCATGTCGAGCTCCCCGCCGAGGAGATGGTGCGCGAACTGCGTGACCAGGCGGTGCTCGGCATAGAAAGTGGATTCGACGGGGTGATGACGAGCGAGCACCACGGTGGGTTCGCCGGCTACATGCCCAATCCCCTGCAGGCGGCGGGATGGCTGCTCGAGGCGATGCCCGCGGGGTGGGCCGCACCGTGCCCGCTCCTGCTGCCGCTGCGCCCTCCCGCCTTGGTGGCCGAAGAAGTGGCGTGGCTGGCGGCGCGCTTTCCGGGGCGGGTCGGTGTCGGCCTCGCGGCCGGCTCGCTCCAGGCGGACTTCGACATCATGGGTCTCACCAAGCAAGACCTCACTCGTCGTTTCGCGCAGGGCTTGGCCGTGGTTGCCGGGGCGTTGGGCGGCACGGACCTCGGACTTCTGGGTGGTGACCCTGCCATCGCCCGGTGCGCACAGGACCCGGTGCCGGTCGTGAGCGCCGCCATGAGCACGGTGGCGGTGCGCCGGGCCGCAGGCCTCGGCGTCGGCCTGCTGTTCGACTCGCTGTCGACGCCCGAGAGGATCCGCACCCTGACCGACACGTATCACGAGGCGGGAGGGAACCAGCCCTGTGTGCTCGTGCGGCGGGCGTGGATGGGGGCTCCGCCCCGGGATCACGTCGACCGGCAGGTGGACCGCTATCGGAGCTACGCCCCGACCGGTGCCCAGGTGCACTGGCAGGGTGAGCAGCTGGCGGCGGCCGGGGATGCCGCCACGCTGGCCGGTGATCTGGCGGCGGTGGCGGACCGGGCGGGTGTCGATGCGCTCAACCTCCGGATCCACGTCCCGGGCGTGGCGCCCACCGTGGCACGCCAGCAGATCGCCGCCCTGGGTGACGTCCTCGGCGTGCTCCGCCGTTCACCGCGCTTCGCAGAGCCTCACCCTCGTTGACCACGCCGCGTTTCGTGGCGGACGCTTCCGACTACCGGCGGAGCTGCGCGTATTCGATCACCCGATGGAGGATGACATCGTCGGACTTCGCCACCGAGCCGGAGTCGAACGGTGGGTCGGGGTCGTACTCGATCATCAGCTGGGCCGCTTGGGCGGCGGTGCGGTCCACCACAAGCTCCACGACGCGCAGTGCCATGTCGATGCCGCTCGACACCCCTGCTGCGGTGATGATGCGGTGGTCCAGGTGCTCCACCACACGCACCGCCGTGGGCACGGCACCGTGCGCTTCGAGCTCCGCGTAGCACGACCAGTGCGTGGTGGCGGTGAGGCCGTCGAGCAGGCCTGCCGCGGCGAGGACGAGGGATCCGGTGCAGACCGACGTCGTCAGGCGGGTCGTCACATGCGCACGGCGCACCCACTCGAGCACCCGGTCATCGTGCTCGAGGGCGCGGGTCCCCACCCCTCCGGGGAACACGATGATGTCGGGCTCGGGCATGTCCTCGAAGGTGGCGTCGACGGTGATCCCGAGCATGCCGTTCTCGCTTCTGACCTCGCCCCGGGTGTGACCGATGAAGGTGACCTCGATCGAAGGGATGCGTTGCAGCACCTCGTACGGTCCCACGCCGTCGAGGGCGGTGAACCTCGGGAAGAGGGGGATGACGACATGCAGGGTGTCGCTCACGCCGAGGTCCTTTCGCCTGCGACGACGCGGAAGCGTCGACGGTAGAAGTCAGGTGCCACGTTGAGTCGTCGCTGGAAGACCCGGCGCAGCGTCTCGGCGGTGCCGAACCCACAGCGCGCCGCCACCACGTCGAGGGTGTCGTCGGTGCTCTCGAGCTCGCGCCGGGCCGCTTCCACCCGCACCCGCTCCACGAACTTGCCGGGCGTCTCGCCCACCTCTGTGCCGAACACCCTGGCGAAATGGCGCACGCTCATGGCCGCCGCCGCCGCCAGGACAGGGAGGCGGTGGTCACCTCCCGGAGCCGCTTCGACGAGGGTCTGCACGGCGCGTACGGTCGAACGCTCGGCGCGCGGTACCCACACGGGCGAGGCGAACTGGGTCTGACCTCCCGGTCTGTGCAGGAACATGACCAGGTACCGGGCGACGGTCTGCGCCAACGTCGACACCGAAATCGTCCTGCACCAGGGCGAGGGCGAGGTCGATGCCGGCGGTGACCCCGGCGCTCGTCCAGAATTTTCCGTCCCGGACGTAGATCGGATCGGCGTCGACGTCGACAGAGGGGAACTCCGTGGCCAACTGCTCCGCCCGGGCCCAATGGGTCGTGACACGCCGCCCATCGAGCAGACCGGCCTCGGCGGCCAAGAAGGCACCCGTGCACACCGCGGCGACACGGCGGCAGCGGGGCGCCACGGCCGAGATCCACGAGATGAGGCCTTCGTCATGGCGCGCCGATTGCGCCCCGTCGCCACCGGCCAGAACCAAGGTGTCGATCCGTTCACCGGCGTCGGGCAGCGCGTCGGTGCACAAGCTCAGCCCGCTCTCGGCCCGGACCCGCGGCCCGCTCGCCGAG
Source organism: uncultured Acidimicrobiales bacterium (assembly GCA_963838775.1). GTDB lineage: Bacteria > Actinomycetota > Acidimicrobiia > Acidimicrobiales > UBA8190 > Chersky-840. The sequence continues at coordinate 29,354 of CAWISP010000009.1, read as the reverse complement.
GCCAGCACGACGCCGTAGCCGCCGGCCCGGCCCGAAGCCTCGAGGGCGCGCGTGGCCCCCGCGAAGACCTCGAACGGCCCGACGGCGTCGAGGGGCTGGACCCCGGGATAGGCGACGATGACGACGGCGCGTGCCTTCATCGCGCCAGCCTGCACGGCCCCGACCATAGCGTCAATGACACGACTCCCACGTTTTCGGCCATCCGACGCAGTCGGAGCCCGCGACCGACGCACGGGCGTCGTAACTCAGACCTTCACCAGGTCGTGTGGTCCGCCGCTCTGATCACGCTCGACCGCACTGTCGGCCTTGGGCGCTTCGGGATGCTCGAGCCCGATGTGGGGCAGCACCCGGTCCAGTGCCGGGGGGAACCACCAGTTCGCCTTGCCGATGAGCAGCATGACCGAGGGGACGACGGCCATGCGGATCACGACCGCGTCCACCAGGATCCCACCGGCCAGTCCCAACCCGAATTCCTTGATCACACGCTCGCCCCCCAGGATGAACGCGCCGAAGACGAGGATCATGATCAGGGCGGCGGCGGTGATCGTCTTGCCCGTCGCCGCCAGACCGTTGCGCACGGCGAGCCGGTTGTCGCGGGTGTGGAGCCATTCCTCGTAGATACGAGAGACGAGGAAGACCTGGTAGTCCATGGAGAGGCCGAAGAGGATGGCGAACAACATCACCGGCAGGAACGCTTCGACCGGCCCGGCCCTGTTGACGCCGACGATCGAGCCGAGCCAACCCCATTGGAAGACGGCGACGAGGATCCCGAAGGCCGCGCCGATCGAGAGCACGTTCATGGCTGCGGACACCAGCGGAATGACGATGCTCCGAAACACCATCGACAGCAGCAAGAACGAGAGCAGGACCACGAGACCGATGAAGAGCGGGAGCTTGGCTGACAGCACGTGGGCGAAATCGATGAAGATGGCGGTCGTCCCGCCCACGAGCACGGTCAGGCCCGACCCCGAGACCACGGCCGGGAGGGTGACCTGCCGGAGGTGGTAGACGAGGTTCGTCGTGGCCGCGTCCTGGGGCGCGCTGGTGGGATAGACGTTGATCAATGCCACATCGGCGCCGTTCTTGGACGGGATGAGTATGGGCGGCGCCACCCGGGCCACACCGGGCTGGGCCCCGACCTCGGTCACGACCCGGTTGAGTGCACCGTCTTGGGCCGCATTGTGCACGACCGCCACGAGCTCGAGTGGCCCGTTGAATCCCGGACCGAACCCTTGCGCCAACATGTCGTACGCCTGGCGCGTCGTCGACCCCACTGGATCGTTTCCTTGGTCGGCCGACCCGAGGCGCAAAGAGAAGAAGGGCAGGGCGATGACCACGATGAGCACCAGCGCGACGCCCGCCGGAAGCGCAGGACGCCGCCGGACGATCTCCGCCCAGCGGGGCCAGAACCCCTTCGTGCCGGTGCCCACGATGCGGGGGCCGTTCTTCGCCAGGTTGGCCTTCTGTCGGCGCGACAGGACCCGGGGACCGATGAACCCGAGGAGGGCGGGCAACAGCGTCAGCGCGGCGATCATCGTAAGGGCGACACCGAGTGCGGCCGCGACGGCCAAGCCGTACAGGAACGACACCCCGAGTGCGAACATGCCCAGAAGAGCGATGCAGACGATGATGCCGGCGAACAGCACGGCGCGGCCCGAGGTGTCGACCGCCGTGACGATCGATGACTCGACATCACGTCCGGCGATGAGGCCCTGTCGGTGGCGGGTCACGATGAACAGGGCGTAGTCGATGCCCACACCCAGGCCGATGAGGAGCACCAGCGTGGTCGAGAACTCCGGCATCTTCATGACGTGGCTCAGCAGTCCGATCAACCCCACGGCGGTGCCGAGCGAGGCCAGGGCCGAGATGAGGGGCAGGGCCATGGCGAAGACGGACCCGAACACGAGCAGGAGCACGACGGCGGCCAGGAGCACGCCGATGCCCGTCCCTCCGATTGACGGCCTGTCCGCTTCCTCGGCAAGTTGCCCCGACACCGCCACCTGGAGGCCGGCGGTATCAGCGGATTTGGCCGTATTGACGAGATCCTTGGCGATGGGGGTCGAAAGATTCTGCGCTTGCTTGTCGAACGTCACGGTCGCGAAGGCGACCTCTCCGTCCTTGCTCACATGGGTGGCCCCTTGCGGTCCATAGGGAGACACGATGTTCGAGACGTGGGGAACCTTCGCCTCTCGAGCCAACATCGAGTTGATGCGGTCCACGACGGCGGGGTTCCGCACACCCGAGCCCGAGGCGGTGAAGACGATCTGATCGACATCGCCCGACACCTTGGGGGAGGCCGCCTCCAGAAGGTTGATGGCGTCAGCGGATTCGGTCTTCGGCAACGAGAAGCTGTTCGAGTAGTCCGAACCCGCCGCTCTGGAGATCAGGCTGACCACCACCAGAACGCTGACCCAGAACAGGACCACCAACCGGCGGTGTCGGACACACCATGTAGCGAGACGACGCATTGCCCAAACTCCTCAACGTTGCGAAGACTGGACTTTCCAGCCGACCTGAAATGACTTGTGTTCAACGATCATGCCGGCGCGGCCACAACCGGCCGCACCATCCACCTCAGCTGCCCGACGACGAGGCAGGCGACGGCCGGGGCAGGCCCGGCGGGGCCGTGGCCAAGGGCAGGATGACGTCGTGCATCACCTGCTCGACGAACTGAGCCTCCGGGAACTCCCCGAAAATCAGGAGGTGTTGTATGACAAGGCCGGGAAAGAGCGACACCAGAAGGTCGAGATTGCGATCGGCCGGAATCTCTCCCCGTCCCACGGCGCGTTCGAACACCTGCTTCAGCAGGGCGCGGTGAGGATCGATCAATCGCTCGCGAAAGGCCAGGCGGAGCTCCGCGTCGCGTGCCAGGGCGGTGATGAGCCCGATCGTGAGCTGCGCGTCGAATCGGTTGTCGGTGCTCGCGGCGCTGCGCGCGATCGCTTCGAGGTCTCCTCGTAGCGACCCGGTGTCAGGGACCGGCGCGGTTGCTCTCAGGCCGTTGAGGGCGTCGACAACCAACTCGGCCTTGCCGGTCCACCGGCGATAGATCGTCGTCTTGCTCGCACGGGCCCGGGAGGCAACAGCCTCGATCGTCAGCCGGTCGTATCCGATCTCGGTCAGGAGCTCGAGGGCGGCCTCGCTCAGGGCGACGTCACGGGAGGCGTCGAGGGGTCGGCCGGCGTGATGCTCGGCTTCGGTGATCTTTGTGGTCGTCATCGCCGGTCGCCCGTCATGGCTGGAGCGGTCTCCTCGAGGGATTAGGAAACGGTACCGTATCGTACCCTATCCGGCGGGGTACCCATGACCCCATCCGGCCCCCGAGAGAACATGGCGAACGCCGTGCCCCGACACCCGGGGAGCGGGGGTGAACCCGGACAGGTCTCCCGCGTCGCGACACCGACGTGTCCGCGGGCCCTGCCTCGTCGGCGTCGGCGGGCCGCCGCCGGGCAGGATATGTCATGGCTGACAACAGCGTCTACGACAGAGCACTTCTCCAACGCCAAGAAGAGCTGGTGAAGATGCAGCGCTGGGTTCGCGACGAGGGAAAGCGGGTAATCATCGTCGTCGAAGGCCGCGATGCGGCGGGAAAGGGGGGCGTGATCAAGCGGATCACCGAGTACCTCAATCCTCGTTGGTGCCGCATCGCCGCGCTCCCGGTTCCCAGCGATCGCGAGAAGACCGAGTGGTACTTCCAGCGCTACATCGTCCACCTTCCCGCCGGTGGCGAGATCGTCCTGTTCGACCGCAGTTGGTACAACCGGGCCGGTGTCGAGCGCGTCATGGGACTGTGCACTGACGAGGAGTACCACCGGTTCCTCCGGCAGTGCCCGGCCTTCGAGCGCATGCTCATCGACGACGGCATCATCTTGGTGAAGTACTGGTTCTCGGTGAGCGACGAGGAGCAGGAGCGGAGGTTCAAAGAGCGCCTGCACGCCCCTTTGAAGCGGTGGAAGCTGAGCGAGATGGACATCGAGGGTCGCAACCGCTGGGTGGAGTACTCCAAGGCCAAGGACGAAATGTTCGCTCATTGCGATCTGCCCGACTCACCCTGGTACGAAGTCGAGGCCGACGACAAGAAACGGGCCCGACTCAACTGCATAGCCCATCTGCTCTCGGTCATTCCGTACCAGAGCCGTAGGAGTGAGAGGATCAAGCTTCCACCGCGGCCACCGGCCGGCGATTACCAGCGTCCCCCCCCGGATCGGTACCGCCACGTTCCCGACTATGCGGCGACAATCCTGTGATCACCCCCGGCACCGTCAGGACTCCGTGGGCGCCGGTCAGTCGAAGAGCTGGCCCGATGCGTATCGTTCGATGGTCGGCCCCGCCCATCGGGCGACCTCGGCTCGACTGGCCGACGCCATCGGTTCCATGCGCATGACGTAGCGGTTCCAGGCGATCCCGAGAAGTTGTGAAGACACCAGGGAGCGCCGCTTCTCCTGTGTCGCCTTGTCGTCGCCGGGAGCGCCATGCAGTCCGACGCGCTCGGCGAGGAATTGGCGAGTGTTGTCGGCGACGTCGGGAGACGCCACCATGGCCTGCGCCAGACCGACGAACAGCGGGGAACCCGATTCCCCGGGCCGCTCCCACTGGGCGAGAAAGCGCTCGATGAGGCGCTCGCCACTGAATCCCCTGGCTTCCACGTCTGTCTGTATCTCTCGGGGATCGATCGCCAGGGCCATGGTCTCGACGAAGAGCGCCGCCTTGTCGGAGAAGTAGTGGTGGACCAGGGCGGGGTCCACCTGTGCTCGGCGGGCGATGCCACGCATGCTCGCCTCGGCGTACCCGTGCTCGGCGAAGACGGCTCGAGCGGCCTCGACGATCTCCGCCCGGGTATCGACGTTGCCCGGGCGCCGGCCCCGACCCACCGTCATCCCGGCCCCGGGGCTTGCAACGCTCTTCCAACGGGGGCGCCTGCCGTGCTATAATTCATCAGTGATGAATTATAGCAACCCCTCCACCCGGACGATGGCATCTTCCTCCTCAGGACCGGCGAAGGCCGAGGACTCCCCATTGGGGCGCCTGGCGGGCTGGTGCTACGACCACCGCCGGCGGGTGCTGCTCCTGTGGATCGGGGCGATCATCGTCATCACCGTGGTGGCCCAGTCCATGGGCAGCCGCTTCCAAGATTCGTTCGGCTCGGGCAACTCGGCTTCACAGCAGGTGCAGAACCTACTGACCGCCCGTTTCCCGCAGACGGCGGGCACGAGCGCTGATGTGGTCATCTCGACCACGGGCTCGATCGAGTCACCGACCAACCGGTCCGTGACCACGACGATGGTCGACCAGCTGTCACGTCTGCCTCATGTCTCGGTCGTGCGCAGTCCGTTCGACCGCACCGGTCATCAGATCTCGTCGAACCAGCGCATCGCCTTTGCGGTCGTGCAGTTCAACCAGGACGTGTCCACGGTCCCCAACGCCGCCGTCAAGAAGGTCATCACGGTCGCCGAGTCGTTCGATCGGCCCGGCTATCACATCGCCCTGGGCGGTGGTCCGATCGGAAACGTGATCACTGCCGCGCCCGGACCGAGTGAAGGGGCGGGAATCGTGGGTGCGATGATCATCATGCTCATCGCATTCGGCTCGGTGGTGGCGATGGGCCTGCCGATTCTGACGGCCCTGTTCGGGATCGCCATCGGTTTCGCGCTGGAGGACCTCCTCAGCCACGTCCTGAACGTCCCGATCTTCGCTCCCGAGATGTTGGCGATGATCGGTTTGGGAGTGGGCATCGACTACGCCCTGTTCATCGTCACCCGGTATCGACAGGGACTGTTCGAGGGTCGCGACCCGCGCCAAGCGGTGGCGACCGCACTGGCCACCTCGGGACGAGCCGTCCTGTTTGCCGGATCGACGGTGGTCATCTCGCTCCTCGGCCTCTTCCTGTTGCAGTTGCCGTTCCTCCAGGGACTCGCCGTCGGGACCATCGCCGCCGTCCTGCTTGTGATGGCGGGCGCGCTTACCTTGCTGCCCGCCATGTTGGGATACGCGGGACGGGCCATCGATCGCATGCACCTGCCCAGGCTGCTGCAGACGGGTGCCACCCCCGCGCCGGACAGCTTCTGGTACCGCTGGAGCCGGGCGATCCAGAGGCGCCCGTGGACCTTCGGGATCATCGCCCTGATGGCGTTGGTGGCCCTGGCGGTCCCGTTGTTCTCGATGCGCCTGGCCTTCACCGACGCCGGTAACGATCCGACCACGTTGACGACACGCCAGGCCTACGACCTGCTGGCGCAGGGCTTCGGTCCCGGCTTCAACGGTCCTCTCGTCGTGGCCGCCCCCCTGTCGTCGGCCCGGGACTCCGCCACCATGCAAAGGGTGGACCTCGCCTTGCGGACCACACCGGGCATCGCATTGGCGGCACCGGTCGAGACCAGCGCCGACCACAGCGCGGCGGTGATCATCGCCTATCCGACCACGGCACCACAGGCCGCGCAGACCTCGCAACTCGTCGCCACGCTCCGGACGACGGTCATCCCCCGTGCCACCGCCGGCACCGGGTTGCGGGTGCTCGTCGGAGGGGAGACCGCGGCGGGCGTGGACGCGTCGAACTACCTGTCCCACCGACTTCCCTGGGTCATCGCCGCCGTGATCGTGCTGGCGTTCTTGTTGCTCATGGCGGTCTTCCGGTCGGTGGTGATCCCGGTGAAGGCAGCCATCATGAACCTGCTCTCGGTCGGGGCGGCATACGGCGTCATCGTGGCGGTCTTCCAGTGGGGTTGGGGGGGTTCGGTCATCGGGATCGGCCACACCGGGCCGATCGATCCATGGATCCCGCTGATGATGTTCACGATTCTCTTCGGGCTCTCGATGGACTACGAGGTCTTCTTGCTGAGTCGGATGCGCGAGGAGTGGCGGCGAACGGGGGACAACTCCTCGGCCGTGGCCGACGGCTTGGCCAAGACGGCACGGGTCATCACCTCGGCGGCAGCCATCATGATCTGTGTCTTCGGCTCCTTCGTGATCGGTGACCCCCTTCGGATCTTGAAGGTCTTCGGCCTCGGCCTCGCCGCTTCGATTCTCATCGATGCCAGCCTCGTGCGCCTCGTCCTCGTCCCGTCGGTGATGGAGCTGCTCGGCCGCGCCAATTGGTATATGCCCCGTTGGCTCGACAAGGTCGTGCCGACCCTCGGGGTCGAAGTCGATGTCCACGCTCTCGAACGACCCGCCGACGACCTGGTTTCCGTGGCGTCGAGCGACGTCTCACCGTCGCGGAAGGTCCAGAGCGTGCCCTAGCGGAGACCAACACACGACGGTCCTCCTCGGAACGCGCCAATCATCAATCTTGGGGAGGTTGATCTCGTGAGCGCTCTGTAAGGCTTCAGTCTTGTCCATCCGTCGAGCGAGTGTGAACGGGCGGGCGCGTTTGCTCTGGACTCGCAACAACGGGCATGCACTCCTCGTCGCCGGTGTGGTGTCGGTGCTGGCCACAGCAGCGGTGGCATGTGTGGTCCCCGGAGCAGCAGCCACGGTCACCGCCCGCGTCACCGCTCGTGCCGATCCCGCCTCGAACGTGCCGTACACCTACGCGAATTTCCTCGACGCGGTGAACGCGGGGCGCGCCCTCGAGGGCCTGTCGCCGATCACCGACATCGGGCTCGGTCAGTTCTCCGTGGCGCAGGAGATGTTCGTGGTCATCAATCTCGAGCGCATTGCCCGGGGCCTGCCGGCGTTCGAGGAGATGACCAGTTCACTGGACGCTCTCGCCCAGACGGGGGCGAACGACCTGGAAGATCCCCCGCTCCCCACCGCGCCCGGCGCACCTGACGCCGCCGGAACACTGTGGGCGGGAACAGCCGACCCCCTGTTCGCAGACTTCGCGTGGATGTACGAAGACGGCTGTACTCCCGTGGCGCAGCAGGCGGCCTTCAACACGGGCTGCTCGGCGGTGCCACCCGAACCCTGGGAGCATCGCCACGACATCCTGGAGGACTTCTCCGCCCTGGGCGCGGGATGCAATCTCTTGATGGGGGTGGCCGACAGCCAGAACTCCATCGGAGTGCTGACCGAGGGCTATTGCGGGGCGGGGGCGCCTGACGATGTCGTGTACACCTGGGCGCAAGCCGAGGCCACCCTCGCCATCCCTCCGTCGTCGACCCCACCCGGCGCGCCCACGACGGCGTCAGCAATCCCGCCGTGCTCAGCACCGACCGGGACGCGCGGCTACCGGATCGTCGGGTCAGACGGTGGCGTCTTCGACTTCGGCGACTACCCGTTCTGCGGTTCGACAGGAGACATCGCCCTCGCCCAACCGGTCGTGGGCATGGCTTCGACCGCCGACGAGGGTGGTTATTGGCTGGCGGCCGCCGACGGTGGGGTCTTCGCCTTCGGCGATGCCCCGTTCTACGGGTCCATGGGGGGAACCGATCTGCACGCGCCGATCGTGGGCATCGCCGGCGCCCCGTTCGGCAACGGGTATTGGCTCGTCGCCTCCGACGGTGGGGTCTTCGCCTTCGGCGTGGCCACATTCTTCGGCTCGATGGGGGGGGCCCAGCTGGACAAGCCGATCGTCGGGATGGCGGTGGCCCCGTTCGGGTTGGGGTACTGGCTCGTCGCTTCCGACGGTGGGGTCTTCGCCTTCGGGGGGGCACGTTTCTACGGTTCGATGGGCGGCAGCTATCTCAACCAACCGATCGTCGGCATGGCCGCCAGCCCTTTTGGCGTCGGCTACTGGCTCGTCGCCTCCGACGGCGGGGTCTTCGCCTTCGGTGACGCCAGGTTCTACGGCTCGATGGGAGGCACGGCGCTGAGCCGGCCGATCGTCGGCATGGCCGCCGCACCGCTCGGGTTGGGGTATTGGCTCGTGGCCTCAGACGGTGGGGTCTTCGGGTTCGGCGACGGCACGTTCTACGGCTCGACGGGTGGAGTCGGCCTCGACAGGCCCATCATCGGCATCGCCGCTTGAACGGCACGGCGTCGAGGGCATCACATCGCCCCCTCCTGTTGACTCACCCGGGGACCACCCGACCCGAGCAGCATCCGGACCTGCCGGGCGATCTCGAGATCCTCTCTGGCCCGGACCACGACCACGGCGGGCGTCACACCATCTCGTGACACCAATCGATCGACCAGTTCATTGCCGCCGGCCTCGTTGCGCGGCGCGTCGAGCTCGATCCCCAAGAACCCGAGACCGGCACAAGCCTCCCGCCGCAGTCGCGCCGACCCTTCACCGGCGCCACCGGTGAACACGAGCCCGTCGATCCCACCCATGGCGGCAACCATGGCGGCGACCAGAGCGCGCAGCCGGTGGAGGTAGACGCCGAACGCGAGCCTCGATCGTTCGTCGCCCTGGTCGCCGGCGGCGAGGACATGGCGGAGATCGGCCGATGACCCTGACAGACCCAACAGTCCGGAACGGCGATCGAGGGCGATTTCGAGCTCGTCAACGGTCATCTGCTCGTGACGCAGGAGCCAGAGCAAGAGCCCGGGGTCCACGCTGCCCGAACGTGTCGCCATGACCAGGCCCTCGAGGGGCGTGAAGCCCATCGTCGTGTCGACGGACCGACCGCCGCTGACCGCGGCCAGCGACGCCCCGGAGCCGATGTGGGCGGTGACGAGGCGCAGATCCTCGACCGAGGCCCCGATGAGCTCGGCGGCGCGCCGGGTGGCCCAGGCATGACTGAGACCATGGAAGCCGAATCGCCGCAACCCCAAGTCACGCCACTGCTCGGGGAGGGCATAGGTTGAGGCCTCAGGCGGCATGGTGACGTGGAACGCGGTGTCGAAGCACGCCACCTGGGGAAGGTTCGGCCACCGGGACTGCAGACTGAGGATGGCGGCGATGGCGGGTGGGTTCTGGAGCGGGGCCAGATCGGTGAGCTTCTCGAGACGGCTCTCGACGCCGGCCTCGAGGAGCAAGGGGCTCGTGAACTCGAGGCCTCCGTGCACGACGCGGTGCCCGACGACATCGACGGCGGGGACGCCCTCGAGGGCGCTGCCGAGGAGCTCGCCGATCGCGCCCGGATCCGGCATCTCCAGGTCACGAGCCATGAGCTCAGCGTCATCGTCCCCGAGGACGCTGAGCTTCAGACTGCTCGACCCGGCGTTGACGACCAGCACTCGCACGTCCCCACCATGCCAAGGAGGAACCATCGATGCACGATCCGGTCCGGTCACCGTCCCCGGCGAGCTCGGGGCAGGCGAATCCGGCCACCGCTGAGGACCTCGTCTCGCTGCACGCCTATTGGCGGGCCGCCAACTATCTCGCGGTCGGCCAGATCTACCTGCTCGACAACGCCCTGCTGCGCGAGCCCCTGCGAGCCGAGCACATCAAGCCTCGGCTTCTCGGCCATTGGGGAACCAGTCCGGGGTTGAATTTCGTCTATGCGCACCTGAACCGGGTGATCAACCAGCGAGCCACGAACCTCCTCTACATCTGCGGGCCCGGTCACGGCGGGCCCGCCATGGTCGCCAACGCGTGGTTGGAAGGGACCTACACCGAGCTGTACTCCCACATCACGCGAGACGGCACAGGCATGGACCGGTTGTTCCGTCAGTTCTCGTTCCCGGGGGGGATCCCGAGCCACGCCGCTCCCGAGACCCCGGGATCGATCAACGAGGGCGGCGAGCTCGGCTACTCGCTCGCTCATGCCTACGGAGCGGCCTTCGACAACCCCGAGCTGGTCGTCGCCTGTGTGGTGGGCGACGGAGAGGCCGAGACCGGTGCCCTCGCCACCAGCTGGCACAGCAACAAATTCCTCGACCCCGTGAGTGACGGTGCTGTGCTCCCGATCCTGCACCTCAACGGCTACAAGATCGCCAACCCGACCATCCTCGCCCGGATCCCCGAAGACGAGCTGTCGGCACTGTTCACCGGATACGGCTACCGGCCCTGGATCGTCAGCGGGGGCTTCGAGGACGAGGACCCCATGCTCGTGCACCACCGCATGGCCATCGCACTCGACGGCGCCTTCGATGAGATCGCCCGCATCTGGGACGCGGCGCGGTCGGGGGCGGTACGGGACCGACCGGCCTGGCCCATGATCATCTTGCGCACGCCCAAGGGCTGGACCGGCCCGAAGTTCGTCGACGGAGTCCCCGTCGAGGGGACATGGCGGGCCCATCAGGTGCCGCTGGGAGAGGTCCGTACCAACCCGGCCCACCTGGCGCAGCTCGAAGCATGGATGTGCAGTTACCGGCCCGAGGAGCTCTTCGACGAAGATGGCGCTCCGGTACCCGAGGTGGCGGCACAAGCACCCACCGGTGACCACCGCATGAGCGCGTCGCCCCACGCCAACGGAGGCGTTCTGTTGCGCGACCTCGAGCTCCCCGACTGGTCGACGTACGCGGTGGCGGTCGATGCGCCCGGCACCACGCGGCGCGAGCCGACGAAGCTTCTCGGCACATTTCTCCGTGACGTCATCCGGGACAACCCGACGAACTTCCGCCTCTTGGGGCCCGACGAGACGGCGTCGAACCGCCTCCAGGACGTCTTCGAGGTGACCGACCGCGCCTGGGAAGCGCAGAGGCTCGAGGGAGACGACCACCTCGCCCCGGGAGGGCGGGTGATGGAGGTGCTCTCCGAACACCTCTGCCAGGGGTGGCTCGAGGGATACCTCCTGACCGGCCGCCACGGCCTGTTCAACTGCTACGAGGCGTTCATCCACATCGTGGACTCGATGTTCAACCAGCACGCCAAGTGGCTCGAGTCGGCCCACCACATTCCGTGGCGGCGCTCGGTGGCGTCACTCACCTATCTGTTGTCGAGCCACGTGTGGCGCCAGGACCACAACGGGTTCTCCCACCAGGATCCCGGGTTCATCGACGTCGTGGTCAACAAGCAGGCCTCGGTGATCCGGGTCTACCTGCCGCCCGACGCCAACTGCCTTCTGTCCGTCGCCGACCACTGCCTGCGCAGCCGCGACTACGTGAACGTGATCGTGGCGGGTAAGCAGCCCGAGCACGACTGGCTGTCACCCGACGAGGCCCTGGTGCACTGCACCCGGGGCCTCGGGGTGTGGGACTTCGCGTCGAACGACGCGGGGACCGTCCCCGACGTCGTCATGGCGTGCTGCGGGGACGTGCCCACCCTCGAGACCATGGCGGCGGTCGACATGCTCCGCCGCCATCTCCCCGAGCTGCGGGTACGGGTCGTCAACGTGGTGGACCTCATGCGGCTCCAGCCCGCATCCGAGCATCCCCACGGGATGACCGATGCCGAGTTCGACACCCTCTTCACGACCGACCGTACCGTGATCTTCGCTTTCCACGGCTATCCGACTCTCATCCACCGCCTGACCTACCGGCGCACCAACCATGCCAACATTCATGTGCGCGGCTACAAGGAACAGGGCACGACCACCACGCCTTTCGACATGGTCATGCTCAACGATCTCGATCGGTTCCACCTCGTCATCGACGTCATCGACCGGGTCCCCGGCCTCGAGGTGCCCTCGGCGGCACTGCGCCAGCAGATGGTCGACGCCCGTCTCGAATCCCGGCGCTACACCCGGGAGCACGGTGAGGACGCTCCCGAGATCACCGACTGGTGCTGGCCAGGTTGAGCCGGTCACAGGAGATCCGCCTGCAGTATTGCGTCGTACACCGGCTAGTCCCGAAGCCGCTCGAGTCGTTCGGTTGGAAACAGAACGCGGAGGTCACACCCGATGGAGTCCATGGCAATTCGAACCGAGGGCTTGACCAAGCGCTACGGCGATGTCGACGCCCTCGACGACCTCACGCTCGACATCCCCCGAGGTGAGGTGGTCGGATATCTCGGGCCGAACGGAGCCGGCAAGACGACCACGATCAGGTTGCTGCTCGGGCTCATCCGACCCACCGCCGGTCATGGCGAGATCTTCGGGCTCGACTGCCAGCAACGACCGGTCGAAGCCCACCGACGACTGGCGTACGTCGCCGGTGAGGCGAACCTGTGGCCTTCCCTCACGGGCGAGGAGACGCTCCACCTCCTGGGGCGGGTGCAAGGCCGGGTCGACGAGGACTACCGCCGGGAGCTCATCACCCGGTTCGACCTCGACCCCTCCAAGAAGGTACGTGCCTATTCCAAAGGGAATCGACAGAAGATCATCTTGATCGCCGCCCTCATGACCCGGCCCGACCTTCTCGTGCTCGACGAACCGACGAACGGGCTCGACCCGCTCATGGAGCAGGCATTCCGGTCCTGCATCCACGAGGCAAAAGGACGCGGCCAGACCGTGTTCCTCTCCTCCCACATCATGAGTGAGGTCGAGGCATTATGCGACCGGGTGGGGATCCTGCGCGACGGACGTCTCATCGAGATGGGGACCCTGGCCGAGATGCGGCACCTCTCTGCGCTCACGGTCGAGGTGACGTTCGACGACGCCATCCCGGAACTCACCGGCGTCCCAGGTGTCAGTGCGGTCCACCAGGATGGGCACGGGGTCCGCATGCAGGTGCGCGGCGCCATCGAACCGCTCTTGAAGGTTCTGGCCGCCTCCCACGTCAAGAGCGTGCTGAGCCGGGAGCCTTCGCTCGAGGAGCTCTTCCTCGCCATCTACGGCGGGGACGAGCCGTCGGCGGAACCTGTGGCCCATGGTGACTGAGCTCACGCTCGCGGCGCCGGCACGGGTCCGTCGATCGCCGGCCACGGTGATCGGCTCCCTGACGGCACGAAAGGCGGTTTGCTCGGGTGTCCTGTGGGGATATGTCTTCGGGGTCGTGGTGGCGTCATCGGCCCTGAGCTACGTGTCGATCTACAAGACACCCGCACAGCGAGGGCAGCTGGAGATGGCCTTCGGGTCGAACAGCGCGACGAGCGCCCTGTTCGGTCCCGCCAGCCGTCTGCAGACGGTTGCCGGGTTCACTGCGTTCAAGACGTCCATGACCCTCATGATCCTGGGCGCGGTGTGGGGCCTGCTGGCCAGCACCAGACTCCTGCGCGGCGAGGAGGACTCGGGGCGGTGGGAGATCCTGCTGTCGGGCCAGACCACGAGAAGAGGAGCCGCCGCCCAGGCGCTGTGCGGCCTCGCCCTGGGCGTCACGGCCCTGTGGGTCGTCACGGCGCTCGTCACGATGGTGGCCGGAGACTCCTCGAAGGTCGGCATCGCTCCGGGGCCGGCCCTGTTCTTCGCGTTGGCCCTCGTGTCGAGCGCCGTGATGTTCCTGGGCGTCGGGGCCCTCACGAGCCAGTTGGCGCCCACCCGCCGCCAGGCGGCCGCCTACGCGGCAGCCGTTCTCGGGGTGAGCTACGCGCTGCGCATGGCGGCCGACTCGGGCATCGGTCTGCACTGGCTGCGCTGGGCGTCGCCCCTCGGGTGGGTCGAGGAGCTTCAGCCCTTGACCGCACCTCGTCCGATCGCCCTGCTCCCCATCACCGCCCTCACGATCATCTGCGCGTCGGCTGCGGTCCAGCTGGCCGGGACCCGTGACCTGGGAGCGAGCACGCTGCCCGACCGGACCACCGACAGACCACGTCTGCGACTGCTCTTCGGGCCGACCGGACTGGCAATTCGCCTGATCCGACCCACCGTTGTCGGGTGGGGGACCGCCATCGCCGTCACGGGCCTCCTCCTGGGTCTCGTGGCACGAGCCGCCGGTGCGACCATCTCGGGTTCGTCGTTGAAACAGGTCTTCACGCGACTCGGAGCCCCCGGCACCGGCGCCGACGCCTACCTGGGCGTGGCGTTCCTGATCGTGGCACTCCTGGTCGCGTTCGAGTGGAGCCGCTCCGGTCACTGCGGCGAGGGCCGAAGAAGCCGGAGGCCGCCTCGAGCACCTCCTCGTCCGGCCCGTGTCCCGAACGGCATGGTTCTTCGGACGCGTCTTGGTGGCGACCTCGGTCCTAGCGGTGAGCGGCGTGCTCGCCGGCATCTTCACCTGGCTTGGGACGGCGAGCGAGCACGCGGCAGGTGGGGTTCACGACCTCACTCGACGCCGGCCTGAACATCATCCCCCCCGCGTTGTGCATCCTGGGGATCGGGGCCCTCGCCATGGGCTGGTGGCCACGGGCCACGTCGGTGGTGACCTACGGCGTGCTCACGTGGTCCCTGCTCGTCGAGATCGTGGGCGGAATCGGCACTCTGAGCCATTGGGTCCTCGACACGTCGGTCTTCCACCAGATGGCAGCGGCCCCCGCCGTGGCGCCGAACTGGAGGGTCGACGGGACCTTGATCGCCGTCGGAGCCGTGAGCGCGGTCGTGGGTGCGATCGGGTTCGCCCGGCGTGATCTACAGGGGGAGTGAAACAGACCGTCGAGGCGCGCCCGGGTGGAGGGACCAGCCGTGTGAGAGCCGCAGGCCCCCGAACCATGGGCCGAGGTACCGCCTTCGGAAGTAGCGTGAGACAGCCACCGCCTCCTGGGCTCGAGGGACACTTCCGCCCTCTGCGGTGGCGAGCCGAACGAACCCCGTCACCCATCGAGAGCCGCCGATGACCTCCGAGACGATGCAGGCATGGGCGGTCGACTCGCCCGGACCCATCGACGGCAAACCCTTAATGCAGATCAACCGACCCGTTCCAGTCCCGGGTCGCGGACAGATCCGTGTGCGGGTCCGGGTGTGCGGGGTGTGTCGCACCGACCTCCATCTCGCCGAGGGAGACCTCGTCCCCAAACGTCACCTCGTGATCCCGGGGCACGAGGTCGTCGGAACCGTCGAGGGCGTCGGGTCCGACTGTGTCCGTTTCGGTGAAGGTGCTCGGGTCGGCATCCCGTGGCTGGCGCACACGTGCGGAACGTGCCGGTTCTGCACGACAGGACGCGAGAACCTCTGTATCTCCCCGCTGTTCACCGGCTGGGATCTCGACGGCGGCTACGCGGAGTACGTGGTCGTCGACGAACGCTACGCCTACCCGATCCCGGCCGCGTTCACCGACGAGGAGGCCGCCCCCCTTCTTTGTGCGGGCATCATCGGGTACCGGGCGCTGCGCCAGTCCCGCCTCCCTCCCGGGGGCCGGCTGGGGATCTACGGATTCGGGGGGTCCGCCCACCTGACCGCCCAGGTCGCCATCGCCGAAGGGGCCCGGGTGCACGTGCTCACCCGTTCAGCCGCGGCACGCGAGCTCGCCCTGCGGCTGGGCGCGTCCAGCGTGGGTGGTGCCGACGACGCCCCACCCGAGCCCCTTGATTCCGCCATCCTGTTCGCCCCCGTAGGCACCCTCGTCCCACCCGCCCTGACGGCCCTCGACCGGGGAGGGACACTGGCCATCGCCGGCATCTACCTGACAGATATCCCGACCCTCAACTACGAACGCCATCTCTTCGAGGAACGCACACTGTGCAGCGTGACGGCCAACACCCGTCACGACGGCGACGAGTTCCTCGAGGTCGCCGCTCGCATCGGCGTGAGGGTGTCGACCACCCCCTACCCCTTCGACCGGGCCGATCAGGCGCTGGCGGACCTGGCCCATGACGACGTGAACGGGGCCGCCGTCCTGACGCTTGCCCACAAGTAAAAGGAGACCCGTGGACATCACCATCATCGGCACAGGGTTCATGGGAACCACCCTTGGTCGAGCCCTGGCGCTCGCCGGTCACCACGTCACCTTCGGCTCCCGACACCCCGCTGACGATGACGTGGCCGTTCCCTACGCCACCGTGGTCTCACTCGGAGACGCCGTCTCTCGAGCGGACGTCATCATCCTCGCGGTTCCGGGCACGGCGGTTGCCGACATCGCTGCTTCCTTCGAATCCGATCTTGCCGGCAAGCTCATCATCGATGCCACCAACAGAATGGGTGAGGCCGTCTCGAATGCTCGGGCCATGCTGCCCTCCTCTGTTCGTTATGCACGCGCCTTCAACACCCTCGGTGGCGAGAACATGGCGGACCCTGTGTTCGCCGAAGGACGGGCTGACATGTTCTTCTCCGCGCCCGAAGGCGACCGCGCCACGGTCGAAACCGTCATCGAGGGGGTGGGACTGCGCCCCGTCTTTGTCGGTGAGGACCAGGAGGTGCTCATCGACGCGCTGTTCCAACTCTGGATCGCCCTCGCCATCAAGCAGGGCCGCGGTAGGCGCCTGGCACTCCGTCTGCTCGAGCACTAACGGGGTCCGGAAGACCGGAACCTGTCATGACTTCAGGGCCGAGAAGGACGGCGGCGACCCGCCGTTCGGCGCGCTCGGACCTCTGAACGAACGACGATCGGTGCCCATGTACCTAGGTGCCTACGTGCCTGAGTGCCGTCAGCGAAGCGCGCGCACGGCCGCGACCAAGCTGTCCTCCTGAACCCAGTTGGTCTGGAAATGGCGGTTCGGCTCGACCATCTGGTCGTGGTACCACCAGAACAAATAGATGCCAAGGGTAAACACGGTCGCCACGATCCGCCCGGCGTAGTTGTTCTGACCCTTCACCCGACCCTGATTCGGTTCGATCACGGCTTGGCCCATGCGGCCGAAGATCAACGACAGCTCGTACTCGACGCCGACTTCAGAACGATCGTGCTTCACGAGATCTTGATCCAAAAGGACGAACGCGATGAGCTCCACGATCCCTCGGGCCACGATGGAGAGGATCACCCAGATGACGGGATCCCGGAAGTCCGTTGTCATGCGCCGGAGCACCGACATGTGAGCCTCGGCTCGCTGGAACGACGGAGTCAGCTCCTGCTGCAATCCCCGTCTCCCGGCCTCTTCCCAACCGAAGACGAGGGCGGCATCGAGCAGCTCGACACGCCGCATGTTGTGATCCCTCATGCGGCGAACCAACTGATAGAAGACGTAGAGGCCGTAGATCCCGATGGTGAGGATCGTCCAACCCAATGCCGTCCAATAGTCGAAGATGTAGTCCGACTCGCCGCGGCGTTGCCACGCCGCGTGCACGCGATCGGCCGAGGAAATCGGTGGCGGCCCCGGGGTTATGCCGGCCCCAGGCGGAGCAGGGAGCGGCGAGTCGTGGGGAGGTGGGCTGGGGACGTGCCCCTCACCGCCTACCTGACTCGAAGGTGCCGTCTGGTCCTCTTGTTCGCCGTCCACCAATGGACCCCTCCGATCACACGAGGATGATCCTACGAAGGCGGGTACTGCTGTGCTGCATGGACTCTCATCGCTGAAGATGGAGCCTGGATTGACGGCCGCACAGTGACTTTCGGCCCGGGTGCTTGGCTCCTGAAACTGTGATGCTGTTCGGAACCATCTGGAGGCGGAGGGAATATGGGCGTGACGCCGGTCGCTATCTGGGCTGTAGAAATACTTGATTCTCGGGGAAATCCCACTCTGGCGGTCACGGTCACTCTCCGCGAGGGCACTACCGCCCGGGCAGGCGTGCCTTCTGGAGCGTCGACGGGCTCTCGTGAGGCAGTCGAACTGCGAGACGGCGACCCTGCTCGCTTCGCCGGCAAGGGCACGCTCGGGGCGGTCGGTACGGTAAACGGCGAGATCGCCAATGCCATCTGCGGGCGGAGTTTCACTGATCTGGCCGAGCTGGACCAAACCCTCATCGAACTGGACGGCACCGAGAACAAGAGCCGCCTCGGTGCCAACGCCATCGTTGGCGTGTCCATAGCCGCCGCCCGGGCGATAGCCACGCACGTTGGTCTTCCCTTGTGGCGCACCCTCAACCCCTCCGGCGTGATCGCACGACTCCCGGTTCCACACTTCAACGTCGTCAACGGCGGAGTGCATGCTCCGAACAGCCTGGACTTCCAGGAGTTCATGGTGGCCCCGCTAGGTGCACCGAACATGGCCGAAGCCGTACGGGCTGGCGCCGATGTCTATGCCGCAGTACGGACGCTGTTGCGGGGGAAGGGATTCGCGACCGGACTGGGCGACGAGGGCGGGTTTGCACCGGAGATCGACCAGCCCGAAGAGGTCTTGCGGGTGCTCGTACAGGCGATCGACGAGGCCGGCTATCGGCCGGGCCCTGACGGCGTAGCCATCGCGCTCGACCCAGCGGCAAGTGAGTTCTACCGAGACGGTGGCTACTTCGTTGCTGGAGAATCATTGTCGAGCGACGACATGATCGAGCGATACGAGACAATGGCCGCCTCTTTTCCCATATGGAGCCTGGAAGACGGCTTGGCCGAAGGCGACTGGGACGGCTGGGTGCGTCTCACTGAGCGCCTTGGCGAGCGCCTTCAGCTTGTAGGCGACGATCTCCTTGTCACCAACCCGGCGATCATCGCCAAGGCGATCGATCGGCGGGCAGGGAACTCCGCGCTGATCAAGGTCAACCAAATCGGCACCGTCACCGAAACTCTTGTGGCCATGGCGGTGTGCCGGGAAGCGGGGTGGGCGCAAATGGTCTCGCATCGCTCGGGCGAGACCGAGGACACCTTCATCGCCGATCTCGCCGTCGGGTCAGGTTGTGGGCAGATCAAGAGCGGCGCGCCGGCCCGGGGTGAGCGGGTGGCAAAGTACAACCGTCTCATCGAGATCGGGGCGGCCGACGATTTGCCCTATGGCCTGGCGCACTGACCGAGTCCCGAAAAGGCTCTTCCTCTCCGCACTGGGTGTTCAGACCTTCGCGGGCCCATGCCGTCTGGGCCGGGGTGAGAGCTGGTCCTCGAACGACTGCCCTCCCTGATAGCACCCACGACACAATCCCTACGTGCTTGGCGACGTCTCCATCGAGCTTGGGAGCAAGGATGACGGTCTTCTCTGGGCTGCCCCTGATCAGTGACGGACGGACGACACCAGAAGGGAGAGGTCAAGAATTGCGAACGCGGTCGTCGCGAGAATTATCGTACGAACGATCCAAGCAGTCAGTCGTCTTCCGCTGGCACTGCCGACGGGCCGTGAGGAGCTCGTGAGACTTCGTGGCGGCGAGTTCAGAGCGAATGGCGGGGAGATTCGTACTGATGAGGAACTCGATCCTGGCATAGGACGATATCCACTCATCACGTGTGCCGACCTACGAGCACGGCGTCGGCATCATGAGGCGGTATAGCCCCATCTGTCGCTTGGATGGCGTAGGCGTGTCGGTTCGAGGCCCTCGCCTGATCCCACAAACGCAGGACTTCGCGGCCAAGGACAAGGACTACCAGCACAAACGCCATGACCCACGCGACGGGCTCAATGTGGCGCCCACGCAGTAGCTGAATCGATGTCACGGCCAGCACGACGAGCACCGGAAGGTAGGGCGCCAGCACCGACATTGTGGAGACCTCGGTCTGTTCGACGCGACGCGATGGTGAGGTCATCGCCCACAGTGCCCCCAGACCTATCAGCAGGTATCCGGCAACCCAGCCGGTATCGAGAAAGTTCCCGCTTCCATAGTTGTTGACCTCCGTCAGATAGGCAAAGGAGCTGTCGGCGACGGCGAAGGCGACCACTCCCGTCATGACCAGGCCCAAACTGATCCATTCCCGGCGTCCGGCCCGTGCGAGCAGGATCACCACCAACGACACAAGCACGACATCGCTCATCGGATACACGAGTGAGATGACTTGTTTGAGCACGCCGCCCTGGTGAGATCGGTATAGAGGCCCAAGGATCGTCGCCCAGCTGGCAAAGAGCAGTGCGGTGGCGATGATGCAACCGTCAAGCAAACCCTGGACGCGACGAGAGGTGCGTTGGTGCGAGCTCGGGAAGAGCAGGAGACCGGCGCACGCCAGCGGGATGGCGGCAAGGAAGCCGACATCCGCCAGGGAAGGGAACGGCACCTGGACGCCTTTGATGAGGTCGTAGTAGCTCCAAAGCGCTTCTCCGATTGCCCAAGCCAAACTTGATGCCGCCAGGAGCGCCCAACTGGTCCGGCCCACCGAGACTCGCCGGGTTGCCGCACCACACATGAGGGCGGCACACAACGCCGCGACCAGTTCGCCGATGTCATCGACGCCGTCTGTGGCCCGTGCCCCGTCGATGCGGAGGACGATCCAAAGCAAGAAGACGAGGGTCATCAATCCCGCCAACATCGACCCGACGACGAACAACCGTCTCTGTCGAACAGCTGTGGGGGGGCGAGGGTCCGGGCGAGCCACTGCATCTGAATCGGCACGTGGGATCGCACAGGATCAGGGCCGAAAGTCCCAAATCGGTGCGTCACCGCCTGGAGTTCGAGCTGGGATCAACGGGTGACCATTCCCACGGTCTGGGAGATACGCGTGCCAGTCTTCAAAGCTCCGCCGGGGAACCGTCCCATGGAGCTTGTTGGCGGGGCGTCGCGGTTTTCCGCTCCGAGAAGGTTAACTACCCATATCGGGCCTAGCCAGCGTCCCATGCCAAGTGTCGCCGGCCTAGTGCTCATTCGAACAGCTCCGGAAGAGGACCTTTGCCCCTTCAACCGACAACCTCCAGGTTTCATGATGTCCGAGTCAACAAGAGGCAGGCCCATGGGCAAACCCGCGATTCGAACTGAGGGCCTCTCCAAACGCTACGGCGAGAATGGCTCTGGGCATCGAATGGCTCCTTCAGATAGCCTCAAGCGCTCTTTGGTCGACATCGAAGCGTGGCTCTTCGACCTCGACGGCGTACTTACCGATACCGCTCGCGTGCATGCCGCGGCCTGGAAGACAGCCTTCGATGAGGTCCTGGCAATGCACTTCGCAGATCGGAACGGAGCCTTCCGGGCCTTCGACGAGGTCGACGACTACGAGCGTTACGTCGACGGCAAGCCCCGCTACGACGGCGTCCGGGACTTTCTCTCCTCGCGGGGGCTCACGCTTGCAGAAGGCCGTCAAAGCGACCCACCTGACAGAGAAACGGTCTGTGGTGTGGGCAACCGAAAGAACGCACTCGTGCTCGAGCGTCTGGCCGGGAACGTGACGGTGTTCCCCGGGTCGGTGGCACTGGTGAAACGACTCCGAACGGCCGGACGTCGCACCGCCGTGGTGTCCGCCAGCGAGAACTGCATGGCTGTGCTCGAAGCGGCCCATATCGCCAAGCTCTTCGACGTCACCGTCGACGGCCGGTTGGCTCGGCAAGAGCATCTCCGCGGCAAGCCGGCTCCCGATACCTTCCTCCATGCCGCTTCGCTGCTCGGGGTGGAGCCGGCCCGAGGTGCCGTCGTCGAGGACGCGCCCGCAGGCGTCAAAGCCGGGCACTCGGGTGGATTCGGACTGGTCATCGGAGTGGCCCGACGCGGCAAGTGCCGCCGCGCTCACTGAAGCCGGAGCGGACGTGGTGGTGGGTGACCTCGAGGAGCTCCTTGACGTTGCTCCGGACCCGTGATCCGCAATAAGTGGCGGGGTCGCCCTCTCGAGAGGTGGACAGGCCGATCGGTGATCTTCGAGAGACAGAGAGCCGGCGCCAGGAGGGGACCAAAGGCCCTGGGTACGTTGGGCTAGTCGTGCAACGCTTTTCACATGTGGACAGATGAACGTGGATCAGAATTGCTCCCCCTCGCCGAATGCGTTCGGTTGCTCGCCACCGCGGCGAAGAAGGGATCGACCGGGCGCCTGGGTATCTCGACCACGCATGCGCCGATCATCCAACCAGTGAACTTCACGTATCACGACCGCCACATCGTGATACGACTCGGATCGGGCCACTTGGTCGACATCATTTCCGGTGCGCTCGTCGCCTTCGAGGTCGACGATGTGGATCGGGACGCCCGCGAGGCTTGGAGCGTGCTCGTGCGTGGCCTGGCGACACCGTTGGAGGAGTCCGAGCGCCAGGCAATCGCCGAGGTGGCGCCGACACCGTTAGTACCCTCTCCAGGTGACATGATCTTTGTCGTTCGCCTGGACGTGGTCACGGGACGCCGATTCCCTCTGGGCGAGACCACATCTGACCCTGGTGTCACAGGATCGGGTTCCGTTCACCACTCGCCGACGTGAGGGCCAGTGCGCCATCAGGTGGCGACGAGGTGAACCCGAGTCCCTGTCCGACCGAGGTAGTCGGGGTCCTCACCGAGCGGCCGGCCCCCGACTCCTCGCCCTGGATGCTGGTCGTCGACGACACACCACCGGGTTCGGACGGGGTCTATGAAGCCCTCATGACAGTGGCTGACGGGGTCACGGGGACCCGGGGGCGCTTGGAAGAGGACGCCGTCGGTGTCTCGGGCGTGTTCGTCTCCGGTGTCTACGAGTTTCGAGACGATGGTTCGGAGTCGTTGCTGGCCGTGCCCACGTGGACCACCTTGTCATTGCGAGGCGAATTGCCTGCAGGCACCCGGGTGCTCGATCTCCGATCGGGCGTGCTGTGGCGGTGTGTCGAGACCGAGGACGGCCCTGCGCTGTGCTCGGCCCGCTGGGCGTGCCTGGCCCGTCCGGGCACCGTGGTGCTCGTGGCTGCCGCACCGTCCACTGTCCTCGAGGTCAACGGCGGCCGCGAGTTCGAGCGGGACCGGGTCACGTTCGGGGGCGAGGTGAGCAGCGTCGTGGAGACGCGCCGCGAGGTCCAGCCCAGGTCACCGGGAGGACCACAAACACTCGGACTTCTTCGCATCGGGTCCTACGGGCGTACCGACCCTCAGACACACGACGATGTGCAGTTCGAGTCACAGCAGACGGCGACCCGCATCGGTGCACCCGGGCTTCTCGCCGAGCAGAGGGCAGCGTGGGCGGCACGCTGGGACGATGCCGACGTAGAAGTGGTCGGCGATCCAGAGCTCACCAGGGCGATCCGGCTGGCGCTCTTCCACCTGATGGGGTCGGTGGCCGATGGCGGCGAAGCCGCCGTGGGGGCGCGAGGTCTGACGGGTCCGGGGTACGGCGGCCACGTCTTTTGGGACGCGGACGTGTACGTGTTGCCGGTCCTGGCGGCCACGCACCCAGACGCGGCGCGCGCCATGCTCGAATATCGGATCCGACGGCTTCCCGCCGCCCGGGAACAAAGCGCCAGGCTCGGGCTGAGTGGAGCGCGCTTTCCATGGGAGTCGGCCTCTCGGGGTGACGACGTCACGCCCAAGGAGGCAATCGATGGAAGGGGTGAAGTTGTCGCCATCCACACCGGCGAGCTCGAGGAGCACATCACCGCAGACGTGGCGTGGGCGGCGTGGCAGCTCGCCGCCTGGTCGGGCGACTGGAATTTCCTGGAAGGCGCCGGACGCCCCCTGTTGATCGAAACAGCTCGGTACTGGGCAAGCCGGGTGCGCCTCGATGCAGCCGGGGTCGGACACATCGATGGCGTCATCGGCCCCGACGAATACCACGAGGACGTCGACGACAACGCCTTTACCAACCAGATGGCCGCATGGAACCTGAATCGGGCGGCAGAACTCGTGAGACGGGCCGACGCGGCATCGGAGAGGACCGAGAGCGAGCAGTGGCGATCCCTGGCTGACACCCTCGCCGACGGGTACGACCCGGAGTCCGGTCGTCACGCGCAGTTCTCCGGCTACGACGATCTCGAGCTACTCCTTGTCGCAGAGGTAGGCCCGGTTCCCCTCGCCGCCGACCGGGTCCTCGGCCACGGGCGTGTGGCCCGCTCGCAGATCATCAAGCAGGCCGATGTGCTCATGGCGCACCACATGATCCCCGATGCGCTGGATCCTGAGAGCTTCGAGCGTGATCTCGACCACTACTTGCCGAGGACCGCGCACGGGAGCTCGCTCTCGCCGGCGATTCACGCCGGTCTGCTGGCCAGGGCCGGACGAGTGGACGAAGCGATCGAATTGCTCGACGTCGCCCAGAGGATCGATCTCCACGATTCCGCCGGCACCACCGCGGACGGCCTGCACCTCGCCGCACTGGCAGGGTTGTGGCAGGCCGTCGTGCTGGGATTCGCCGGAGTTCGAGTCACCAACCCCGACGACGACGCCCTCGTCCTCGACCCTCACATCCCCACCCAGTGGATTGAACTGCGCATCACGTTGCAGTGGCACGGCGCCCGAGTGAGTCTGCGCTGCCGGAGTGACGCTGTCCACGTGGCCTGCAGCTCGAACCTTCGGGTCCGACTGGGATCGGACGCGCCTGTACTTCTCACGGCACCCGGGGGATGGATCGCGCGTGCCACGACCGGTCCCAGAACTGACGGCCAAGACAAGGAGCTGCCCCATGAGCGCGTCAGCGCAGCACACCCGAGCCCTCCGATGACCGAGATCCACGACAGGGTCGGGTTCAGGGAGTTCGTTCCCGACAACTCGTCGGACGCCGACGAGGGAGCGTTGCCTCCCGCGTAGTACCGGCCGTCCACGACCGCGACCCCGGCGTCGTGACGGTTGGGGTCGAAGTTGGCCGCCCAGACTCGCCCCGGGATTTCACATATACATTTTAAGCGAGATGTCTCGTCTCGTGAACAGAGAGGATCGACCATGGACCACAGGGGCAAGATTGAGGAACTTGGGCATGACGAGTGTCTCACTCGGATGGCAACGCAACGCCTCGGTCGACTCGGTGTGGTGGTAGACGGAGTCCCTGTCGTTCTGCCCATGCGGTTTGCGATAGACGGCGACACGGTCGTTCTTCAAACGAACAAGGGGGCCAAGGTCTTTCATGCGCCTCTGAACGCAGTGAGTTTCGAAGTCGACCATGTCGACTGGGCGAAGGGCGTGGGATGGAGTGTGCTGATCCAGGGGATCGGTGAGGACATCTCCTCGTCGATCGACGAGCGCTCGGAGGCCCTACGCGCGCTGACCGTCCATTCATGGGCACCCCCGCCGGCGGACCGCTGGCTCAAGATCATTCCTCGAAAGGTGACGGGCCGGATCATTCACGCCAGCCCCCCCGATGAGTAGACGGCGAACGAGGGCTCTGTCAGCGCGCCTTTAGTCGCTCCATGAGAGTGCCGTAGTGCATGAGGTGCTCGTCACCCACGTAACTCTCCAAGACGTGGCGTCGCGCATTCTGTCCCAGGCGCAGGGCTTCCTCGGGGCGATCGAGCAGCGATACCAACGCGTCACCGAACGCATCGAGGTCAGCGGGATCGTCGAGCAACACCCCTGTCCCCGGGACCACCTGGTCGACGATGCCGCCTACGGCCGATGCCACGATGGCCTTGGCCTTCCACATCCCTTCGGCCACGGTCAGGCCGAACCCCTCGGCCAGGCTCTTCTGAACGATGACGGTGGCGTGACGTTGCAGGGCGTTGACCATGGCGGCGTTCTCGTCTCCGTCGTCCATCGGGAGGGTCACGAGGCGGATGTGGCGGCGC
Source organism: uncultured Acidimicrobiales bacterium (assembly GCA_963838775.1). Taxonomy (GTDB): domain Bacteria; phylum Actinomycetota; class Acidimicrobiia; order Acidimicrobiales; family UBA8190; genus Chersky-840. Next base: position 3,469 of record CAWISP010000009.1, on the reverse strand, counting down.
TGGAGCGGGGGCAAGGCGCTCCACCTGTCGATGCACTGCTCGAGCACCTGGTGACCTTCGGGGTCATCGGTGACATCATCGACGGCGGGGCCCACCAGAGCCAGCTGAGCGCCACCTCGTCCCGCCACCCCCGTTGCAAAGCCTGCCATCACCCCGGCCATGTCCTTGAGGTGGTCCCACCGCGACACCTGGACCACAAGAGGAGCCAAGACATCCAACGGCCCATCAGCCACGACAGTTGAGCGCCGGGTGACAAGACCTACCGAGCCGTCCCGGCGGGTGAACGTCGCCTCCCCGGTGGGCGCCGCGTCGACCAGGCCCATCGCCGCCATGATCCTCAGAGTCTGGGGCGTGGATTGCTCCTGGTTCTTGGGTGAGAACGGGTCGATCGAAGGGGGGATGATCGACACCCGACCCGTCGGAACCCAGGGCGGCACATACTGCCGGCGAGTGAACACGAAGCCGTCACAGGCCGCCAGATGCGGGCGGAGGAAGTCCCAGGCTTCGTCGGTCCACTCGTTGAGCGCCCCGGCGCCGACGTGACATCGCCACACCACGATGGCGCCGGCAGCCTGCAATGGCGCGGCCAGCCCGGCCGTCTGAGGATCGTGCAGGATGACCACGTCGGCGGGGCGGATCTGCGGCGTGATGGCTCTGGCGTTGGCTGACGTCACGGACTCGTACACGACCGTCTCGGCCTTGCCCAGCACACCGCCATCACCGGGAACGCCGTGGAGTCGGTTATGGAGACGTTTGGTGACAGTGAAGAAGGCAGGGTCTCCGGCGATGACGAGCCAGCGCACGGCCACTCCGACGCCGAGGATGTACCCGACGAGCACCTGCAGCATCTCGGCCACCCCCCCGCCGGTGGCGGTCGAGTTGACGTTCCAGACCGTGCAGCCTCGGAGGGCGGCCCGGGTACGAGCTGCCTCGCCGACGAGCGCGCTATAGCGCTGCTCTCCTATGAGCGGTTGCAAGCGGGCCAGATCCACGACGGGGACGTCGACCTCGCGAGGTGGGGGGAGGTTCACCACCTCCCCATCCTGGTCCGCCGGTCGCCGCCGGGCAACGGCGGCCGATCCGTCCCCAAACCGTCACAAGGTCTCGGCATACATCTCTTCGATGAGATCGCGGTTTGTCTCGCACACTACCGCCCGCTTGACCTTGAGCGTCGGGGTGAGCTCACCGGCGGCGACGGTCAGCTCGTGGGCCAGGATCCGGTGCTTGCGGATCCCTTCCACCCGGGAGCGCCGAGAATTCACCTGGGCCACGAGGGTGTCGATCTCTTTGCGGAGATCGGGATCCCCGGCCAGGTTCTCGTAATCGGCCACCTTGCTCCGCCCACGGGCCCACTCCCCGAGCGCTTCGGCGTCGAGCGTCAACAGCGCGCTCAGGTAGCGTCGGCCCTCGCCGACGACGACGGCCTCGGCGACGAGCGGGTGGCTCTTCAGTTCCATCTCGATGTCCTGCGGAGCGATGTTCTGACCGGCGGCGGTGATGATGAGGTCCTTCTTCCGACCCGTGAGGCGGAGATATCCGTCGGGGTCGAGCGTCCCGAGGTCTCCCGAGTGCATCCAACCCTCGTCGTCGATAAGCGCCCTTGTGCCCTTGGAGTCGTTGAAGTACCCGGCGCACACATTGCCCCCCTGGACGAGGATCTCCCCATCGTTGGCAACGCGCACCCGAACCCCGGGAAGGGCCCGCCCGACGGTACCCACCCGGTTGTCCTCTGGGGGGTTGCACGTGGTGGGTCCGCACACCTCGGTCTGGCCGTAGAGCTCGATGACGGGAAGCCCGATGGCATGCAACCAGCGGACCAGGTCGGGATGGATCGGGGCGGCCGCGGTGATCAGGATGTGGGCCCGGTCGAGGCCGATCTCCTGGCGGATCCTCGCCCCCGCCGCCGCGTCGAGCAGCTCGCGAGGCAGCGTCTCCCATGGAGCGGGGCGCCTCCCCGCCTCCCGCTCGGCCTCGAGGTGCCGGCCCAACTCGACGTAGCGCCCAACCACCTGTCTCGTGAGCCACGGCCGGTCTTCCAGCTTCGCCAGCACCGCCATCTGAAGCTTTTCCCACACCCTGGGCACCGCGAAGAACACCGTGGGCCGGCAGTCGAGCAGGTCCTCGGCCACCGTGGCCAGGCTCCGGGCGAACCACGTCTCACCGCCGATGGTGATGGGGGCGAATTCGCTCATGCCGCGCTCGGCAACGTGACTCAGAGGCAGGAACGACAAGAAGCGCTCGCCGGACGACAGGTGGACCATCGAAGCGGCGCTTCGAATCGTCCACATGATGTTGGCGTGGGTCAACATCGCCGCCTTGGGAGGGCCCGTGGTGCCGCTCGTGTAGACGAAGGTGGCGGTCTGTTCGGGAACGACACCCGACGCCCTTTCCTCGGCGATCCCCGGCTCCCGTTGCAGGCGGGCCGCTCCCACGGCTCGCAATTCGGCGAAGCCCACTAGGAACGGGTCGTCCAGACGTTTTCCGTCGTCGAAGACCACCACGCGATCGAGCTTGGGAAGGGTGTCGCGCACCTCGAACACCTTGGCCAGCAGCTCATCGTTCTCCACGAAACACAAGCGCGCCCCGCAGTGGTTGAGGATGTAACCCACTTGCTCGGCGGAGCTCGTGGGGTAGATCGGCACCGTGACTGCCCCGTTGGCGAGTGCCCCGACGTCGGCCAGATGCCACTCGACTCGGTTTCCCGACAGAATGGCGACCCGCTCGCCGGGGCCCATGCCGAAGTCCGCCAAGCCGGCGGTGACCTCTTCGACCCCCTGTCCATAGTCCGCCCACGTCAAGGTTTCCCACCCGACATGCGCACGGCGACGCAGGGCCGGACGACCCGGGATCGTCCGTACATTGGCGCGGAAGGCGTCGATGACGGTGGCGCCTTCGATCACGATGGGAGGTGTGTCGTTCATGACCCTCTCCCTATACCCCTGATCGATGCGAGATGAGCTGAGCTGTCACCGGCGCGCCCGCCTGGCGCACCCACAGTGCACCGTCTTCGGTGCCGGTGGGTGCCAACACCGGGACCGGCACAGGTCCGACAGGCTCGGCCTTGCCTCCTCGCAGCTTGGCGAGCTCGACCGCCACGAGCTGCTCGTGCTGATCGAAGTCGGCCTTGGCTGCCCTTGGGCTCCACCGTCCCCGCATGAAGAACACGAGCACGAGGAACACGAGCTGCCCGGCGACGCACACCCACCACCACCGTTTCCACTCATTGCTCGACGCCTTCTGGGCTGGGATCACCTTTTTCTCGACGCTGAGCAGCGTGGCGAGCTGAGGCGAGCTGGCGTGCACCGCCGCGACCTGGGCGGTGGAGACCGGACGCCCGGCTTGGATGTCGGTGGCCAGGGGCGAGAAGGCCAGCAGACCCTGAACCTGGATCTTGAGCGAGGCGGGCACGGCCGCCATGCCCGCCATGACGTCGTGGGTCTTCCCGTAGGTCTGGAGCAGCGCCGCCAAG
>CAWISP010000008.1:0-10358 GCA_963838775.1 uncultured Acidimicrobiales bacterium | reverse complement strand
ACCCAAACCTTTGGATGGACGATCCACTACCAGTGGCTGGTCGAGGACACCGAAGGCCACATCGAGATTCGGCGGATCGACTCGGAATCACTTCGCTCCGATCACGTGGACCCGTCCGATGCCGCCGCCGTTGTGATCCATGTCGAAGTTCGGATGAACGCCGAGGGCTACGACTGCACCCGCCGTCCCACCGAGGAGCCGCCGATGGTTGCAAGCTGGACCATTCAGCCTCGTGCATCCGCCACACAACCCGGCAACGGGCGTCCTCGATGAACGGCAAGCCGGCGAGGCACACCCGATGGCTGTTCGTGGCGGCAGGCCGCAGACGCGAGGAAGTTCGGACCACAGGGGATGTTGAAGACGCATTCGTCGCTGCGATTCATGAGAACGAGCATCGCGAGGTGGTGGCGATGTTCGAGCACGTCATCGGTGCCGTCGACAAAGTCATCGAGGCAGTGTGGGAATCCACCGGGTTCGACCGGACCCGGGTCGTCGCTGGTGGAACTTTGTCGGAGCACCATCGGAGGATGGTGACCGATTTGCTGGGCGCCCAGCGCCGGTTGGACCAAATACGGAAGGCAGAGATGGGCAGCGGGTCGTAGCCCTTTCGCTCCTTGTCAACCTCCGGTCACGTCGTCACGTCGTCACGTCGACGGTGGAGTAAGCCTTGTACCTAGGGGTATGCCCTCGGGAAAGCTGACGAACATCAAGTAATTTGGGCCGAACTGCGCCCCAGGTCAGAGGCTCGACCCCAGGTCAGGGCGCATGTATCGCAAAACCACGCAAGCGATGACAACCATCCGCATCTCGTCATCTCGTCATCTCGTCACGAAGGACCGTCCGCTCGGCAACTGACGTGCTGCCTAATTGCAGATCAGCCTTCCGGACGGAGTGGGCGGTGTTGGCGGACCTGACACCTTCGTCCCCTCCCGTGGAAGAGTGATACCTGTGAACGAGAATCTGGTCGAACTGTCAGAAGATGAGTGCCTCGATCTGCTCGGTGCCCACTCGGTTGGACGGATCGCCGTCGTCCGTGACAGGCAACCCCTGATCTTCCCGGTCAACTACGTCCTCGACGGACGGACCGTGGCCTTCCGAACCGATCCCGGGACCAAGCTCACCGGGGCGACGCTCGGACGGGTGGCCTTTCAGATCGATTCAACTGACCCGCTGGCCTGGGAGGGGTGGAGCGTGCTCGTAAAGGGCATCGGCACAGACATAACCGATGCTCGTGACGCTCGATCCAAGCGCATCGTGTCTAGCTTGCTCGTACCTTGGGCGGGAGGAGCAAAAGAGCACTGGGTCGCCATCGCTTCGCCAGTCTTCACGGGGCGACGCATCGTCCACCGACCTCGGTGATAGGGGCCATTCGCACGGACGCGCCCTCGACCAAGCATCCCGCCGCTGGTGCTCCCCGAGTCTACGGCGGTGGGCGATTCCGGGTCTCAGGATCTTCCGGCCCATCGGAAGGAACCGACGTCCTCGGAGTGGGCGAGGTGGAGGCCAGCACCGGTCGCCAGTTGGCCCACCTCCAGCAGCGTCCCTCGCCCGTCCTCTTGGCTGCCGTCGGAGTATGTGATCACGAATGACGCCAGCCCGTCCCCGGTCGTGGCCATGTGACCGTCGATACTCTCGATCTCGACCACTGCAGATTCACTTCCCGCCAGAGGTGGGGCATGGGCGGGGTCCGGCCCGACTCGATACCCCTGATCACCCCTGCGGGGGGGGCGACCTGGTCACGATACAAGGACCCCGCATCAGTGTTGTGTGAACCGTGGTGTGAGGCCCATAGACATGCCGCATCCCCCGGGCATACGGTGGCAAGCGGGTGACTCCGGGGGGTCGGTGCACCTCCATGGCACCATGAGTACCCAAAGGGACTGGCGGGACACGGTGGCAACGCCCCAGACGAGTCGGAAGTCACGAACCGATGGCGATGCCCGTGTCCCGGCCTCCCTGAGTAGTCCCTAAGAAGTGGTGCGAAGGCCATTGCCATTCACGCTGCCGTGTGCTGATACTGAGGCAGCGAGGCTCCACGACCAAGCGCACGACCGCCGTGGTGCCAAGCCAGCGGGTCTGGGGCTGGTGACGATTGGTCGTGTGCATGTGGGCCTGCCCAGCGACCCCGGGGATGGACTGTCGTAGCCGAGTCTCCCCGGGGTTGGCTCCCTCACCCAATCCGACCCCTGGAATCCGAAACGCCTTGACCTTGTCGGTCCACGGTCCAAAGGGGTCACCTCCGTTCGGTCAGGGCGTCCAGTTCGACCACCTGTCTTAGGACCCTGGTGCCGGGTGCGGGTGTGGTGCATCCTGAGACTCAAGTTGCCCAACCGGAGAGGGGGCACATCATGGGACGGGATGCGTCGCCGACAATCGCCAGAGGCTCCGCCGGAAACTCGGCGAAGAAGAGCCACCTATGGACGATCAGATGGGTGGTGATTGTGCTCGTGGCCCTTTGGGGCATCTTCTCGGGAGTCGATCATGGACCGCTACTTGTGGTCGCCTCCGGCGCTATCGGCTTGTGCCTCGTTGGACTCGCTTACGGGGTCTTCCGGGGTGTGGTCCGGCTCCTTCATCTTCTTGGCAAGGCTCACCACAGCGGGGCACACCGCCGGGCGTGACCACGCCGTGACCGAGATACTGGGTCTGGTCGGACCTGATCGACGTCATGCGGGTCGGCCTCCCATGGCCCGTTCGCAATCCATTCGATGGCGGTGTGCGAAGAGACTCAGAGGATTTAGACCCTATTGCCATCAGTTTCTCAAGCGGATCATCTGCGTGGCGTAGGCGACGAGGCCGCCGCCGGATCCCAGAGCTCCATCTCCTCCGACGCATAGCCGTCTCCGGCGTGGCGGACACGGTTGTGGCCGAGCAGCCACGGCGACGAGGCCGTCCCGAGGATGTGGACGGTGAGATCGGCACTGGGCCCGAACCACGGGGGGAGACCCGGCCCCATGCGCTCTCCCCCGCGCCCGGCATCGTGTCGCACAGCGCCACCAGTGCCAGGGGATCCCACTCGCCGGTGTCGGAGATCGGTGGCTCATCGAACCGGTACCAGTAGACGCGCTCCGAGGAGGTGGGCCCCCAGTCGTCCCAGGGAGCGTGGCCGATGGCGGGCCGTGATTCGACACGTTCCCAGAACGACGCGGGGGCGAAACCCGTCACACCCTCGGGAAGCGGATCGCGAATGACGGGCACTGCTCGGGCGGCCGCACCGCGGGGCAAGTGACGTCGGTGAACTCGAACCCGTGGCGCGAACCACCGAAGACCGCCACCGCCATGTGCCCGCAATCGGCGCCCACGGAGCGGACCGTGGCCGTAGCCTGGGACATCGTCCGGCCCCGACGTAGCACCGTGACATCGATATCGACGGGCCCCGGGGGGACCTGAGCGGCGAACACCGTCGTCACGGAGCGCAGAGACTCACCGGGCATGCCCAGCTCGGCCGCCATGGCCCGCAGCCCGAGGGCGGTGACCACCCCGCCGTGGGGCAGCACGGGCGCATTCCACTGGTCGCTGATCACAGCGTGCCTGGGGTGTCGTTCCACCGTGGTCTGACGACCGAACGCCGAGGCGTGCATGAACCGGTCGATCGTACCGGCACCCAGAGACGCTGCACCCCGCCAGAGGCACCGATCCGACCGCCGCCGCCGGCCCCCGTAGGATCTCCGCCGTGGAACCCGCCGTGCTCAAGCGATACCGCGTCATGGCCTACACGACGGCCGTGCTTCTGATCGTGCTCGTCTTCGTGGCCGTCCCTCTCCAGGTGGCCGGTCACCCAGGCCTCGCCACCGTCGTCGGCACCATGCACGGATTCCTCTACATCATCTATCTCTTCGTCGCCTTCCAGTTGACCCGGACCATGCACATCCCGGTGTTCCGGACGATCCTCGTCCTGATCGCCGGCACCGTTCCCTTCGGCGCGATCATCGCCGAGCGCAGGTTGACATCGGAATACTCACGACAGGCGCGCCGCGCCGCCAAGGGGAACGCGGGGACGGCGCCGCAGGAGGCCTGACGGTCGTGGCTGGAGCATCATCTGGGCGCCCCTTCGATCGCCGGCGTTGGTTCACCGCGCGTGCCCTCGTGGCCCATGCTGCACTCATCGTCTGGGTGCCCGGCTGCGCCATCGCCTCCTGGTGGCAGGTGGGGATCGGGCTCTCCGGCGACTCGCTCGGTTGGATCTATTCGGTGATGTGGCCGTGTTTCGCGCTGTTCGGCACGGTGTTCTGGTGGCACTTCGTCCACGACGATCCCGACAGCATCGGTCGCCGGGGTCTGCGCCGTCTCCAGGATGCCGCCGTCGTCGACAGCGCCGGCCAACAAGCGCCCGTCGAGCCCGATGTCCGCGAGATCGCGTTGGCCCGTGCCGAGGCCGAGGATCCCGAATTGGCGGAGTACAACGCGTATCTGGCCGCACTGGCCCGCGACTCGCGTCCGGGCTCGCGCCGTGAGCGCTGACGGTGGGCCCCGCGGGGGGAGACGTCGTGATCAGGCGTTACCAGTCCCGTGACCGGGCTCAGGTTCGGCACATCTGCCATGTGACCGGCTACATGGGTGAGCCCGCCCACTGGATGTGGCGTGACGTCGAGAGCTTCGCCGACCTTTTCACGGGTTACTACACCGACGCAGAACCCGAGTCGGCCCTGGTGGCCGAGCTCGACGGCGTGGTGGCGGGGTATCTGCTCGGATGCGTCGACTCCCGCTACGCCTGGAACCCCGCCACGATCTTCGGGCGGCATTTCGTGCGACGCGGGATCGGGTTCCGGCCCGGAACCGCCGGTGTGGTGTGGCGCTCCTTCGGCGACGTGGTGATCGACGGCCTCCATCGCCGGCTCCCGCCCGTGTCCGTCTACGACGACCAATGGCCCGCCCACCTCCACATCGACCTCCTTCCGTCGATCCGGGGACGCGGCGTGGGGGCCACGTTGCTGCGCGCCTGGGTCGACCACCTGCAGGGTGCCGCCGTGCCCGGCTGCTATCTCGAGACGCTGGGCGAGAACCACCGCGCCATCGCCTTCTTCGAGGCCATGGGCTTTCACCGCCGCGGCCGACCCACGTCGGCTCCGGGGCTGCGATCTCCCGCCGGCCAGCGCCACACCGTTCAACTCATGGTGCAGACCTTCGATCGGTGATGTCGACGCCCCGCCGGCCACCAATTAGGCGTGGGATGAACAGCACCGCGATCGTCGCCACCATCAGGGCCACCATGTACGCGCTCAGGAGCACCAACCACTGCGGGCTCACATGGAGGTACCGGCCGGCCCGGATGGCCCGGTCCCCCGCCCGCTGACGGAACAGGCCGAAGCAGACCAGTCCCACGGCCAGGACCCCCCATCCCGCGCCCAGGATCAAGAAGGGCACCTTGGGGAGATGGGCGACCTCGGGGACGATGCGACCCACGGCCAGTGCGACCCCTATGGCCGCGAGCGCCGTACGCCACCACGCCAGCAAGGTTCGTTCCTGGGCCAGGTAGGTGCGGCGCGTGGGATCCCCGAATTCCCGGTCCGAGTCGGTCGGCCCCACCGACGCATCATGCCCGAAGGGCCCGGACGACGCCCGCATCGTCGGGTGGGGCGGCCGCGTCAGCCCGTACAGGTCCACGCGATCGTGCCCGAGATTCCTCCCCGCCACCCCGGGTAGGGGTTGTCGTCGTCACCGGGCACGTGGGTGAACGTGACGTTGCCCGAACCGTCGGCATCGACCCGCATCGACGCCGTCGCGTCCGAGCTCGTCAGGTCATAGGTCTCCTGGCCCACACCCAATGCCCCATTCCCCGCGGTGAGGACGCTCTGGGGATAGTGGCCCGGCCCGTGATAGCCCCGCGCTCTCGTCCCGATCTGGATCTCCACGGGGTTGTTGATCGAAGGCGGGGTGGGCACGACCCAGGTGTCGGAGCCCGTCGACGATCGATCACCGTGGGTCGCTGCTTCGCTGCACGACGACACCTTCTTCGCCGTCAACGGGTCGGTGAAGCTCTCCTTGGTATGGATTTCGCCCGTGACGGCGATCGTCGCGTGGAACACCACAGGACCGAGAGCCGAAGGGGAACCCCCGCATGCGGATGCCACAAGACCGACGGGAACGAGGATCGCCACCGCCCACCATGCGCTGCACCGGGCCTGTCGCTGCAGCCAGATCGTCCTAGTAGGCGGCACGGGACGCTCCTTCAGTCGGCTCGGGGCACAGTGACGGTCATCCCGACCTCTTAGGTAAGGCTAACCTAAGGTTAAGACGTATACCCCGCATGCGGCCGCGTCGCCGGCCCCTTTGCTCCTCCTTGGCCCGGATCCCACCTTGGGACGGGCAGACCCCGTTGCCCGGAGGGCGACCCGCCTCAAGACCCCTTCGAGGTGCGCCGATGTCACAACTGTGACGGAGCCGCGCCCAGAATCACCCGAGGGCGGCCCTGTCCGACCTCGAACCCTCTCGGCGGACGCTTCCCCGGCCCCCGAGCCGGTGGACCGGCTTCTGCAGCGGTTTCGAGAGCGCGCCGCTGCGCCGCGATCTCCGGTGACGCCCCGCACCGCGCCACTCCGGCCGGAGCCGGTGCCACCTCCGGCGGCGCCCGAGGCCACCCCCGACGTGTTGCCCGAGACTCCTCCCGACGCGGAGTGGACCTTCCTCCCCGACGCGAGTGTCGCCCCCAGTTGGCCATATCAGGCCATTGACCCCGGATATGTCGAAGACGGCGGAGAGGCCCGACGTCGCTCCGGGATGGCTCGCCGGCTCGGTGTCGTCATCGCCCTCGGCGCCATCGTCACCGGCGTGCTGGCGTTGACACACATCGGTCCGTTCCACGTCGCTCCTGGTGCCGCGGCGGCACCGACGACAGCGACGGGCCCTCCGACCGACATTCGGGGCGTCTGGACTGTCCTCAACGGGTACGAGGGATCGCTCTACGTGGCGACCCTCCATGTCACGAAAGAGAACGTGTCCAGCGGAGCGTTCTCGGGAACTGTCACGTCACCCGTCGGTGTCGAGACGATGAACGGTACCGTCACAGGCAAGACGATGACCTTCGTCATCGATCTTGGCACGGCACCGAGCAGGGCAGCGCTGCCATTTCGACGAGCAAGGCCAAACTGCGGTTCCAGGGCGTCTTCTCCAACAGGGCTGGTGGCGCCGGAACGATCGTGGCCACCCGTTCCTCCCCTTAGGAGCTCGACACCCCGACGGGCTTGTCCCCCTCGAGGGCCACTCGGAGCATGCGCCTTCGATCGGTTCCGAAGTCGAGCAAGCGCGTAGTGCATCGTGCACCGGTTGTCCCAGAAGGCGACGTCGCCTGTCTCCCATCTCCAGCGGACGAGGCGCTCGGGCGCGACGGCGGCTTCGTGCAGCAGGCCCAGCACCATGTCGCTCTCATGTCGGCGAAGCCCGTCGATCTTGTCGGTGAAGAGCGGGTTCACGAAGAGACTGCGCTCACCGGTCTCGGGATGCGTCCGCACCACAGGATGGTCGGGTGGCCGTCAGTCGCTGTCCGACCCGCGGCCTCGCCCCCGGTGCGGTCGCGGCCGGCAAAGTAGCCCCCCGCTTTGTTCGCAGAATGGGTCGCGGTCAGCGTGTCGACGAAGCCACGGAGCGGCCCCGACAACGACTGATAGGCGCCCGTCATGTCAGCCCAGATCGTGTCGCCCCCGACGGGAGGGATCTCGAGCGCATGCAGGACCGCTCCGAGCGGTGGCCGCTCCTGGAACGTCAAGTCGCTGTGCCAGACGTCGGCGCGTGCACCTTCGTCGGAGTCGAGCGGCAGCACCTCGGGGTGGCCCTCCAAGCTGGGCTCGACAGGGTGTGCTTCGGTCGGGGTCCCGAACCGGGAGGCGACGGCGGTCAGCGACCTTGCATCGAGTGACTGGCCTCGGAACCACACGACCTTGTGTTCGAGCAATGCCGACCTGATACCGCTGACGGTGCTGTCGTCCATGTCCGGAGCGAGGCGAACACCCTCGATCACTGCTCCGAGGGCACGGCTCAGGGCGACGCGTGTGCACGGGGCCAAACCTACCGGGGATCGACGGTTCAGTACCCGGGAGCGAAGGCCGTCAGCGGGCGAAGGCGTGCCATCCGAGCCACATCCACGCCAGCACGAGGACGATACCGCCCCGCCCGGGACGTGGTCACGCGTCCCACGACGGTGCCGAGACCAGGAACGCGACCTCTTGACAGCACCGCCACCAGTTCGCATGCCACGACGACCGGTGCCGAGCACGGCCCACACGATCAGTGTCGTGTGCCGGTCGATCACGCCGTCACCAGGAACCAACCGAGAACGAGCCACGACGCAAAGGCGACGATCTTGCCGCGCGCGGGTGGCATCGAGCATGTCGAGGAGCGAGCTCAGCGTGGGATGCGCCGCTCGAGGCAGGTTCGCGAAGCAGTACAACTCCCAGCCTGTGGCAGCCAGGATCGGCGCCGCCCAGACGATTCCGGCGTCGTGCTCGGGCATCGGCGCTGACCTGATCTCGGCGCCGACCGCCGGTCGCGTCTCCTGCGATCGGCGGCCGGCCGCGAGCGTGAACCGGACCGTCACCACGACCGCAAGCGCCAGCGGCACGGCGGTCACGACGTCGGCTCCCCATGTGAAGGGGCGCGTGAACGACGCCAGCGAGGGCATAGGCGACCCCGACGCGCGGCTGCGGCTGCCGTCCACCGTCGCCCGAGGCTCACTTGGTCATCAGCTCGCACGCCACAGGTCTAGTTTGCCGAGCACCGTCTAGCGTCGGTGCCATGACACTGCGCATCTTCACCGAACCCCAACAGGGGGCGTCCTACGACCAGCTGCTCACCGTGGCCCGCACGGCCGAGGAGTGCGGGTTCGGCGCCTTCTTCCGGTCCGACCACGTGCTCAAGATGGGCGCTGCGAGCGGATTGCCTGCCGCGACCGACGCCTGGGTGACGCTGGCCGGCCTGGCCCGTGACACGAGCACCATCCGTCTGGGGACGTTGGTGACGCCCGGTGACATTCCGACCCATCGGGACCTTCACCGTCATCGCCGCCCAGGTCGACGCAGATGAGCGGGGGCCGGATCGAGGTCGGTCTCGGGGCCGGGTGGTACGAGGCGGAGCACCAGGCTTTCGGCATCCCGTTCCCGCCCACTCGGCACCCGCTACGACATGCTCGAGGACCAGCTCGCCATCCTCCACGGCACGTGGTCGGCGCCACCGGCGCGACGTTCGAGCTCGACCGGACGGACCTGTGCGGTGCACATCGACGCCGACACCGTGCGGCCCCGCCAGCGGCCCCATCCCCCCATCGTCGTGGGCGGCAAGGGTGGGCCCCGCTCGGCTCGGCTGGCCGCCACCTATGGCGACGAGTACAACACCTCGTTCGTGCCGGCCGACCGTCATGCGCGACGTCCACGACCGCGTCAGGCGCGCGTGCGAGGAGCACGGCCGGGACCCTTCGACGCTGATCTACTCCACCGGCCAGGTGCTGTGCTGCGGCCGGACCGAGGCCGAGGTCGCCGCGGCGAGCCGCCGCCATCGGGCGCGACGTCGCCGAGCTGCGCCACAACGGCCTGGCCGGCTCGCCCGCCGAGGTGCTCGACAAGTTGGGTGCGTCTCGCCGACCACGGGGCCGACCGGTTCTATCTCCAGGTCCTCGACCTGTCCGACCTCGACCATCTGCGCCTGGTCGCCGAGGAGGTGCTCCCCCACGCTCCGGGACGCTGATCCGCCGGGCAGCGCGACGGTGGCGTTGGCTATGGGCAACGTCGACGGTACCGCCGACCTCGCAGACTTCTTGCGATCACTGATCGAGCGGCATCGGCTATGACGGACGCGCGCTCTTGAAGTAACGAATGCAGCAGGAGCTGGCGGGAGGGCATCACCTCGGTCTCGGTTCGACAAAGCTCATCGCGCCGCAACCGGTCCTTCCTCATCGGCGCGGAGGCGGGTCTCGTCCACCGTTTCTCCTTTGGAATAGCTGACAATTGCAGCTACGGTCGGGCTGGGCGCATCAAGAGCGCCTCGCACGAGCGAGCGGGGGAACGGGTTATGTCCAGGGCGAACGCGGTGAGGTTGTCGCTGGTCGTCGCGATCGGATTGTTGGCTTCGATGGCCACGGCATGTGGCTCGAGCACGAGCCCCACGCGGGCCCGACCACGACCAGCCTTACGCTCGCCACCGGTGGGGTCACGTGTACCGGCATGACCGGCTCACTGACGTTCACACCTCCCCTCACGAACAAGGGAGGCAGTGCCGAGTCCACCGCCGTCGCGTTGAGCGCGGCCGGATGCACCACCAAGGGGTCCAACGTCTCCAAGGTGACGGGCGGTACTGCGTCGGCAACGATCTCGAGCACCTCGAACTCCTGCGCCGAGCTGATCACGTCGAGGGCTCTCACGATCAACATTGCC
>CAWISP010000007.1:0-85540 GCA_963838775.1 uncultured Acidimicrobiales bacterium | reverse complement strand
TGGGCCGTAGAGGACTCGAACCTCTGACCCCTTGCGTGTCGTGCAAGTGCGCTACCAACTGCGCCAACGGCCCGTGACCACGAACTCTACCACCGCCTGTGCCGTCGACCTGTCCCTGGAGGGCGGTTCTCTCGCCGTCGTGGCACCATGGTCCTCGTCCGTTTCGGCCGATCAAGCGGGAGCGAGAATGGACAGGTCTCGAACCGATCAGGTCGCATCACGCCAGGGCATCCTCGACAGCGGCGCAGTGACGGCGTACGCGCAGAAGGTGCGCTCCGAGGGCTGGGCCGTGATCGAGAACGCCGTCGATCTCGAGCTCGTCGACACCATCTCCGACGATCTTCTCCGTCTCGAGCACGATCTCGGCATTGTGCCCGCCAATAATCTCTTCGAAGGGCGCAGGACGACCCGCATCTACAACCTCCTGGTCCACGGACAACTCTACGAACGGATCCCACTCCATCCCAACGTGCTCCCCGTCGTCGAGCAGGTCCTCGATCCGGGCCTGCTCATCTCGTCGCTGTCGTCAATCGCCATCGGATCCGACGAGCAGGCCCAGCCCATTCACGCTGACGATCAATTGATCCCGCTCCCAAAACCCCACCCGCCGCTCATCTGCAACACCATGTGGGCCATCACCGACTTCACCGACGAGAACGGGGCCACCCGCCTGTGCCCAGGAACCCATGAATCGGACCACTCGCCCAACGTCCTCGAGCACTACGACTCGATCGCGGCGGAGATGCCCAAGGGCAGCGTCCTCGTCTGGGTCGGGAGCCTGTGGCACGGCGGCGGGGCCAACACCACGTCGCAGCGTCGGGTGGGGATCGCCATGAACTACTGCGCCGGTTATGTCCGGCAGCAGGAGAACCAGCAGCTCGGGATCCCGCTCGACATCGCGCGCCGATTCCCTCGGCGTCTCCAGGAACTGTGCGGCTACTCCATCTACAACGGGCTCATCGGGCACATCGACAAGCAGCACCCCGGGAAGCTCCTTCTCGGCACCGAGGCCGACTCATCGCTCGTCTGGGACTACGCCGGGGGCACCGAGACCTGATCTCGCATCCGGAGTCATGATGGTGACGACCTCGGCGCCATGTTCGTCACTTCCGTCGCTTGGGCGCCCGACCCGAATGCTTGGACGACGACTTCTTCCCCTGCGGTCGTTGCGGCTTCCCGGACTTCTTGGCCGCTTTCTTCGCGGACGTGGCGGACTTCTTGGCAACCTTCTTTGTCGCCGATTTGGCAACCTTCTTCGTCGCCGACTTGGGGGATTTCTTAGCGGGGACGGTCGCCGGCTTCTTGGCAGCGCTTCTGGTGGTCTCGGTGGCTTTCTTTTCCGGCCTGGTCGAGAGGGTCTTCTTCACAACGGCCTTCTTGGCCGCCCGCGCCTTCCCGACGACCACGACCGAGCCCATGGACGGAAAGATGGTCGACTCTTCTCCGCCGGACCACGTCACCCGGAGCAGGACACCGCTGACCCCAGTGACGACGCCCTCGCGAGGGGCCTGGCCCACCCGCTTAGAAGGAACCTGAACCCGGTCACCGACTGCCGCCATGCCGTCTCCTTGTCCGTCGTGCCGATGACGTCCCGGCACCCGAGGCGGCGGGCGGAATCGAACCGCCGTACGGGGCTTTGCAGGCCCCTGCCTAAACCACTCGGCCACGCCGCCGCGCCGACCAGCGAGCCTATCGGCTGGCACCGAGCGTCCCGCCAGGTGCGGGGCGGCCCGGAGGCGGGACCCCGGGCTGTTTCGGGCGACTGGTGGAGATCGAATGGGTGCATCGGCTCGGGGCGTCGAGGTGCTTGAATCGGTCCATGCGGATCGCGCTCATCGCTCCCCCATGGACGCCGATCCCTCCTCCTCTGTACGGGGGGATCGAGCTCGTGGTCGATCAAATGGCCCGCGGTCTCGTCGCGGCGGGCGAGGATGTCACCCTGTTCACCACGGGTGACTCGACCTGCCCGGTGCCGAAGGCGTGGGCGCTCGAGCACGCCGAGGGCATGCGCATCGGCATGGCCGTGCCCGAGCTCCGCCACGTCGTCCATGCCTACGAAGCGGTCTCCGGGCACGATGTCGTCCACGACCACACGGTGATGGGGCCGTTCTACGCCGAGCGCTACCACGACCTTCCGGTCGTCACCACCATCCACGGTCCCTTCAACGACGAGCTGACCGACCTCTACCGGGTGCTCGCCCCCCGCGTGCCCATCGTCGCCATCTCCCACGCCCAACACCGCGCCGCCCCCGACATCCCGATCGCGCGGGTTATCCATCACGGGCTCGACGCGTCCGCCTTCCCTTTCGGTGACGGCGCCGGTGACGAACACGGGGAGTTCTGCTTGTTCCTGGGGCGCATGGCACCCGACAAGGGCGCTCATCGAGCCATCGAGGTGGCGCGCAAGGCGGGCATGCGGGTCCTCCTTGCCGCCAAGATGCGCGAGCAGTGGGAGCGAGCCTATTTCGACGAACAGGTGGCACCCCTCCTCGGGCCCGACGCCGTCTATCTGGGCGAGGTCCCCCACGAGCACAAGCTCGAACTGCTTTCGAAGGCGAGTGCCCTACTCTTCCCCATCCGCTGGAACGAACCGTTCGGCATGGTCATGCTCGAGTCGATGGCCTGTGGGACGCCCGTACTAGCGTTCCCCGAGGGTGCGGTCCCCGAGGTCGTCGAAGACGGCAAGACGGGCTTCTTGTGCGAGGACGAAACCGCCATGGCCGACGCCCTCGGTCGGGTGGACCAACTGTCGCGTGCGGACTGCCGCGCCTCGGTGGAGGGGTATTTCTCGACCGAGCGCATGGTCGCCGACCACATCGAGCTCTACCGGGAGCTCCTGCGCCACTGAGGGCGCGTGGAACCTTCTTCAATCCCCCCGGCGGCTGAAGGCGTGGACCACCCGCACGATCACGGCCACGATCACCACCAAGATGGCGATCTTGAAGACGAAGAGCGCCAGCCCGATGACGGCATGAGCAATCCACAGCACGACGAAGATCCCGCCGACTACCGCCGCCACTACGAGGGCGGTGTCGAGCAGACTCAGTCCAGATCCCTTGGTATCGCTGTTGCTCATGTGACCCTCCGTCGGCTCCGGCTGCCCGGGTTGCCACCCTCCACGCTACGCCCGTGGCGGGTCCCGGCGGGGGGCACCGTCGGTGCCAGGCACAGGAAGGACAAAGTCTGAGTGCTACCGTCACCCGTGTCCCTCCGCTCGTTGCGCCGGGAGCTGCTGGCGCGCACGGACCTCCAGGGCGACGCGTTCTGTACGGCGTTCTCGGCCGCCGCCGACGAGTGGCTGGCGGGCCTGTTCGACCGGGCCACCGACGGCAACCCCGAAGGCGTGGCCCTCGTCGCCGTGGGCGGGTACGGGCGCGGCGAGCTGTGCCCCTACAGCGACCTCGACGTCGTCCTCGTCCACCGCGGCCGTCGCGACATCGGCCGGGTCGCCGACGCCGTTTGGTATCCGGTCTGGGACGAGGGCATCCGCCTCGACCATTCCGTGCGCCGTCCCCCCGAGGTCCTCCAGGTCGCCAGAGAGGACCTCCGGGCCCAACTCGGACTGCTCGACGGCCGCGTCATCGCCGGCGACGCTTCGGTGGCCGAGCCCATGCTCGACAAGGCCCGGGCCCAATGGCAGAAGATGGCCGGGCAATGGCTCCCGGTGCTCGCCGCCCAAGTCGATGAGCGTCACCGAGCGCACGGGGACGTCGCATTCCTGCTCGAGCCAGATCTCAAAGAAGCCCATGGAGGCCTACGCGACTTCCACGCCGTGCGCGCCGCCTCGCTGGCGGTGGCAGCCGTGGCCGAACAGGTGGACCTGACGTCGTTGTCCGGGCCCCGCGCCACGCTGACCGCAGCGCGCGTGGAGTTGCATCGCGCTACCAACCGCGCCACCGACCGCCTGCTGCTGCAGGAACAGGACCAGGTGGCCGCGGACCTCGGCTACCGCGACGCGGACGCGCTGATGGCGGCGATCGCAGAAGCGGGACGGACCATCGCCTGGGTGACCGACGACGTGTGGCGGCGCCGTTCGACGTGGCCCACGGCACAGCCCCGTCGGTGGCGCCGACGCGCTCTCGGCCCTGTTGCCCACGACGCCACGGTCACCCTCGAACCCGTCGAACCCGGTATCGCCCTCGAACTGGTCGCCGGGAACCCCGGAGAGGGTCAGGTCGTCCTCGCCCCGGGGACCGATCCAAGCGGCCAACCCGGCCTGACGCTGCGGGTGGCGGCGGTGGCAGCCGAGCACCGGCTCCCGATCGGCCGGAGCTCGCTCGACGCTCTGGCGGTGGCGGATGTCGCTCCACCGGACCCGTGGCCCGACGACATGCGGGCGGCGCTCGTGCGGGTGCTCGCCACCGGCCCCCCGGCCATCGTCGCGCTGGAGGCACTGGACCAACGCGGCCTCCTGGTCAGGCTGATCCCGGAATGGGGCGCGGTGCGGAACCGGCCCCAGCGCAACGCCTACCACCGCTTCACCGTCGACCGGCACCTTCTCGAGGCCGCCGCCCAGGCGGTCACCCTGGTGCCGACGGTGCAACGTCCCGACCTCCTCGTCGTGGGGGCCCTGCTCCACGACATCGGCAAGGGCTTCCCCGGGGACCATACCGATGCCGGGGTGAAGGTCGTGGGGGAGATGGCACGTCGCATCGGCTTTGCACCCCAGGACGTGGCGATCCTGGTCGGACTGGTCCGCAACCACCTGCTGCTGCCCGATGCCGCCACACGTCGCGACCTCGACGACCCGACCACCATCGAAGCGGTCGCCGCCGCGGTCGGAGACCGCGTCCAGTTGGAGCTCCTGGCGGCGATCACCGAGGCCGACAGCCTGGCCACGGGGCCCGCCGCCTGGGGCCAGTGGAAGGCGGGACTGGTCTCCGACCTCGTGCGCAGGGTGGCGACCTATCTCTCCGAGGGTGCGATCGGACCCGCCACGCCCCTCGTGACCGACCGGCATCGGGGCTTCATGCGCCAGGTCGAACGGCTGGGACGCTCGGTCGTGGCCGCCGACCCGCCCAACGTCACCGTGGTGGCGCGCGACCGCCCCGGCCTGCTCGCGGCGGTCACGGGCGTGTTCGCCCTAGGCGGCCTCGACATTCGCTCTGCGGACATCGCCGCCGAAGACCACTTCGCCGTCGAGACGTTCGTCGTGGAGCCGTCCCGGAAGCGGTGGCCCGACTTCAAGCTGGTGGCCGACCAGCTCGAAGCGGTCCTGCGGGGTTCCTTTCCGCTCGAAGAGCGCCTCACCGAGCAGGTGCGCGCCTACGCCGAGGGGCGGCGGTCGGCGGCGTCGCGACCCGTGGAGAGCCGCGTCCAAGTCGACAACGCGGCGTCGGCGGGCTCGACGGTCCTCGACGTGCGCGCCGAAGACGACATCGGCCTCCTCCACCGGATCACCGCCGCGCTCTTCGCTCTCGAGCTCGACGTCGTGGCCGCCCGGGTGTCCACCCTCGGCCACGAAGTCCTCGACGCCTTCTACGTGCGCGACGCGACGACGGGAGGAAAGGTGACGGACCCCGAGCAGATCCGGCGCATCGAAGACGGCGTCATGCGCGCCATCAACGCCCCCACAACCGATCCGACCCTCCCGCGCCAGAACCGCTGAGGAATCGCCCCTAAAATGTGCGGTTCCGGTCATTGGGACCCCACCACCGCCGGGTAGGATCGCACTGGAGCTGCATGCCATGCCGGAAGCCGCACACCGACGCCGGAGAAGCGATGGCCGGCATCATTGGTTGATCGTCGCGGTCGTTGTCGCGCTCTGCGCGCTCGCAGCCGCCTCGACCGCCCTGGTGGCGACGCGGGTGACCCCCTCCCCCGCAGCAGCAACGCCGACGGCGTCACCGGGCCGTCTCTCCGTGGTCACGAGTCAACCGGCTCCCAACGCCGCCGCCGTCCCCTCGGACACCGCCGTGACCGTCCAGTTCACCGTGCCGCTGGCCCCCGCCAGCCCCCTGCCCACGCTCAGCCCGGCCGTGGCGGGGTCGTGGGTACAGACGGCACCCGACGTCCTGGCCTTCGACGCCACCGCTCCCCTTCCTCCCGGAGCGACGATGTCGGTGACGGTCCCCGGGGGGACCGGCGGCATCGAGGGCAGTGACGGGCAGCGGCTCGCCGACACCCTCACCACCCATTTCACCGTGGCACCGATGACGACCCTGCGCCTGCAGCAGTTGCTCGCCACCCTGGACTACCTCCCCTTGACCTTCACCCCGGCCGATCCGGCCGGGGTCGCCCCCGACGAGGCCGCCACCGCCCAGGTCGGCTCGTTCGCGTGGCGGTGGACGACGATGCCGAGTTCCTTCATGGCGCTGTGGTCACCCGGTGAGCCCAACGTCATCACCCAGGGAGCGGTGATGACCTTCGAGAGCCAGGAGCACATGACCACGGACGGCATCGCCGGACCCAACGTGTGGCTGGCTCTCCTCCAGGCGGCCGCGGCCGACCAAGTCGACGCCTACGGGCACTACGACTGGGTGGACGTGAATGAGACGCTGCCCGAGCATGCCGACGTGTGGCGCGACGGCCAGATGGTGTACACGACCCGGGCGAACACCGGCATCGCCGTAGCGCCCACCGAACAGGGCACGTGGCCCGTCTACGTACGCTATGTCTCCACCACGATGCGCGGCACGAATCCCGACGGCAGCAAGTACGCGGACCCGGGCGTGCCATGGGTGAGCTACTTCCACGGCGGTGACGCCCTGCACGGCTTCATCCGGCCCGGCTACGGCTACCCGCAGAGCCTCGGATGCGTGGAGTTGCCACCGGCGCACGCCGAGGTCGTCTACCCCTACACGCCGATCGGGACCCTCGTCACGGTCGAGTAGATCCGACGCCCACGATCTGCCGACACCACGGCTGTCACGGGACCGGCGCCGAGGGAAACCGGGGCTCTCGACGCTCCCGGATGGCGGCGAGGCCTTCGCGTGCGTCGGGACCGAGGAACCCGAGCATCTCGAGGGCAACGGACTCCCCGAAACCGGGAAGGGCCTGGCGCAACCAGTGGTTCATCACCCGGCGCGTCCACTGGACGGCGGTGGCGCTCCCGGCCGCGAGTCGCCCCGCCACGGCGAGCGCCTCCGCGAGGACCTCGTCGTCGGGGACGCACTTGGTCACGAGACCGATGCGCTCGGCCTCGGGGCCGGCAATGAAATCGGCGGTGAGCAGGTAGTACTTGGCCTTGGCCATGCCGCACAACAGGGGCCACAGCAGCGCGGCGTGGTCGCCGGCGGCCACCCCGAGCCGGGCGTGGCCGTCCGACACCCGGGCCGACTCCCCCATGATGCTGATGTCAGCCATGAGCGCAACGGCGAGGCCGGCGCCGACCGCCACCCCGTTGATGGCCGACACCACCGGCTTGTCGGCGCTGAGCATGCACTCGACGATCGTGCGCGCGTCGCGCCACTGCACGAGGACGGCCGCGTAGTCATCGGTCATCTCGGCGATCATGTCGAGGTCTCCCCCCGCGCTAAAGGCCCGCCCGGCACCGGTGACGACCGAGACGCGCGCATCGGGATCGGCGTCGATGACGGCCCACACCTCGGACATCTCGCGATGCATGCGGACGTTGGCGGCGTTGAGCACCTCGGGACGGTCGAGGGTCACGATCACCACGCCGTCGGGTCTGCGGTCGAAGGTCAGGTGCTCGAAATCCGCGTAGTCAGGCTGTGCCATGGCGCCACCATAGGACCGTCCCCGTCGCCGGTCGCCCGTTCCGGGCCGTCGCGACCGACCCGTGGCGGCCGGTAGCGTGAGCGCTCGTGCCCGAGCCCGCCATCGTCACCGAGGACATCGCCAGGCAGTTCGGGGACTACTGGGCCGTGGCGGGCGTGGACCTCGAGATCGGCGCCGGAGAGATCTACGGTTTCCTCGGACCCAACGGGGCGGGAAAATCGACCCTGGTGCGCATGCTGTGCACCCTGATGCGGCCCACACGGGGGCGCGGGCTCGTGGCCGGCCACGACGTCGCCAAGGATCCCGAGGCGGTCCGGCTCCGGATCGGCGTCGCCCTCCAAGACGCCGCGCTCGACGATCGTCAGACGGGCCGGGAGCTCCTCGACCTCCAGGGCCGGCTCTATGGGCTGCGACGCACCGAGCGCGCCGTACGGGTCGAGCAGGTGCTGCGGCTCGTCGACATCGGAACCGCCATCGACCGCCAGATCAAGACGTACTCCGGGGGGATGAAACGTCGGCTCGACCTCGCCGCCGCCCTGATCCACGATCCCGAGATCCTCTTCCTCGACGAGCCCACCACGGGACTCGACCCCGAGAGCCGCGCTGCCGTGTGGGACGAGGTGCGCAGCCTCAACCAACAGCACGGCACCACCATCTTCCTCACCACCCAGTACCTCGAGGAGGCCGACGAGCTCGCCGACCGGGTCGGCATCATCTCCAAGGGTCGCCTCGTCGCCGAGGGGACGCCCGCCGCGCTCAAGCGGACGGTGGGGACAGACGTCATCGTCGCCCGGGTGGAGAGCCTGACCGACCGGACCCTTCAGGCGCTGCGGTCGGTGTCGGGCGTGGACGAGGTGCTCGGGACGGGCCACGAGGTCACGGTGCACGCCGCCAACGGCGCCACCGTCATGAGCCCCGTCGCCCTCGCCCTCCATGACGCCGGGACGAGCGTGGTCAGCCTCACCCTGCGCACGCCAACGCTCGACGACGTCTTCCTCCAGCTCACCGGCACCCACCTCCAGGACGGCGCCGAGGTGGAGGGGGCCGAGCCGTCGGCCGAGAGCCTGGCGCCCACGAGCGAAGGAGCCAGGACCTGATGGCCCTGACGTCGAGCGCGCCCACCACCGCACTCCGGGTCCAAGCGCGCCCCGCCGGCTTCTTCGTCGACGTCGCTTCGGTCGCCCGCCGTGCCATCCGCCAGATCCCGCGCGAGCCCGAGGCGGTCATCCCCGCCCTGATCGTCCCGATCTTCTTCTATGTCCTCAACATCGGTGCGCTGTCGAAGATCGCGCACCAAGCAGGCGGGTTCAGTTTCAAGTCCTTCGAGCTTCCGGTGGCGGTGGTCTTCGCCGTGACCGGTGTGTCGCGCGCCTCCGCGCTCGTGACCGACATCCAAAACGGCTACTTCGATCGGCTCATGATCACGCCGGTGCGACGCCTGCCTCTCCTGCTCGGCCTGATGACCGCCGACTTGACGTTGGTCATGGCACTCGCCGTCCCCGTCATCGTCGTGGGTCTCGCCCTGGGCGTGCGCTTCCATGGCGGCGTGCTCGGGATCATCGTGTTCGTCGTCCTGTCGGGGATCTGGGGTCTCGTGTTCACGGGTCTGCCCTATGCCATCGCCCTGAAGACCGGCAACCCCGGCGCCGTCAACGCCAGCTTCATCCTGTTCTTCCCCATCACCTTCTTGAGCACCACCTTCGCCCCCAAGCCCTTCCTGCAGGGCTGGCTGGGAACGGTGGCCAACTACAACCCCATGACCTACATCCTCCTGGGGTTGCGATCCCTCATCGTCGGTGGCGAGGGGATCCCGGGCCCGGCGCAGAGCTGGAACGCGGCCTACCTCGGAGAGGCGGTCCTGGCCATCGCCGCCTTCGGGGCCATCTCGCTGTCGCTGGCCCTGTTGGCGTTGCGCAGTCGGGTGCGGCGCGCCTGACGGCGCGTCCCGCGGCGCGGCCTCTCAGACGTGGAACTCCTGGAAGAGCACGGCATACTCGCATCCCGCCGCCATCCCGCCGAATCCGGAGATGTTGCGGAGAAACTCGTCGGGGTCGAAGTCCGTACCCAGGCCGTCGATGTACGCCTGGTGCTCGCGCAGGGACGCCACGCCGACGTCGATGGTCGCCGTGACGTCGGCGAAATGTGTGGGTGACGAGGTTCCCGCCACATAGACGACCTTGATGCCCTGCCACGGGTCGCCCAGGTCCGCGAACATCCAGCGGTTGGCGGCGTCGCGACAGGCGTCGAGGGTGGACAGGCCCACGGCACGGTGATCGGCGTGGTTGACGCTCGCGCCGTCGCCCCACGTGAGCTCGAAGTTCATGGTGATGACGACGTCGGGGAGCAGCCGGCGCAGGGCTCCGGCCAGGTCGCGGCGCAGCGCCAGGCCGGGCTCGACGCTGCCGTCGGCGTGCCCCAGGAACTCGACGTGGCTGACCCCCACCCGAGCGGCGCTGCGTCGTTGTTCCTCCTCGCGCAACGGGGCCGCCTGCTCGGGGGCCATCCCGTCGATCCCGGCCTCGCCCTTTGTCACCAGGACGTAGGAGACCTCCTTGCCCTGTCGCGTCCAGCGCGCCACGGCGCTGGCGGCGCCGTACTCCAGATCGTCGGGATGGGCCACGACCGCCACGGCCCGCTCCCACTCCTCGTCGACGGGCTGCATGCTCGACCTCCTGCGCGGATCGGGTCCTTCCCAGACTCTGCCACCTCGCGGGCTCTGCCACCTCGCAGACTCTGCCACCTCAGATCATTTCGGGGCCGCCGAGACGCGGCGGCCGTGGTCCTGCTTCGATAGCGACATCATCTTGGACACCGTGTCGCCCCTCGCGTACTGGTCGGCCGTGGCGCTTGCAGCCGGCGGTTGTCTCGCCCTGTGCGTGGTGGCCCGGCGGCGGCCCGGCCCGTGGAGGATCTCGACGGCCCGGGTCCTGGCGATACTGCTGGCCGCGGATGCGGTCAGCTACAGCGTGGGACTGGCGGTGCAGGGGACGTGGTCGGCCAAGACGTCGTTGCCCCTAGCGCTGTGCGACGTCGGCGTGCTGGTGGCGGCGGCGGCGTGCTGGTGGCGGGGGGCGCTGCTCGTGGAGCTGACGTACTTCTGGGGCCTGGCGGGTACGCTTCAGGCGATCATCACGCCCGATCTGAACGTCGGGTTCCCGCACCTGGTGTTCTTCCAGTATCTGGTGGGCCACGTCGGGATCGTCGTCGCCGCGCTGTTCTTGGTGGTGGGCATGGGGATCGTGCCCCGACGCCACGCCGTCGTCCGGGTCTTCGCCATCACCCTCGGCTACACCGCGGTGGTGGGGATCGTCGACGCGCTGACCGGGGCCAACTACATGTTCCTCCGCTCGCCCCCCGGAGAATGGACACTTCTGAGAGTGCTCGGCCCGTGGCCCTGGTACGTGGTCAGCGCGGCGGGGGTGGCCCTCGTCCTGCTGACCCTGCTCGATGCCCCGTTCTGGTCACGACGCCGCAGGGCTCCCCCGGCCTCCCCCGCCCCTGTCGACCCGGCGACACCGTATCCCCCAGGCACCAACGGGCGACCGGCCAGGGATGTCGTCGCCCCCGGCGCCAGGTTGTCGGGGCGGGGGCGCCTCGAGCGGTAGCCTGCTGGCAGAGGTAGACGTCCCCGATGTCTCGCGACCTCTGATCCAGGAACGGGGACTGTGGCGCTCGAGCAAATCACGGGGCCAGAGAGAGGTTTCGACACATGGATGACTCGACGTTGCTCGCCGAGCTCCTTCCGACCGCCGAGCGCCTGGTGGACCGCCACCTGGGCATGGCGAAGGAATGGTTCCCCCACGAACTCGTGCAGTGGCGCCCTCCGCCCGCGCCCGGGGAGGCCGACCCCGAGGCGGTCCTGTCCGAGGGGATCGCCAGTGCGCTGTTCGTCAATGTCCTGACCGAGGACAACCTGCCTTACTACTTCGCCTCGATCGACAACCTGTTCGGCCGCGACGGCGCTTGGGGGTACTGGACACGACGTTGGACAGCCGAGGAGGGACGACACTCGATCGTCATCCGCGACTACCTGATCATGAGCGGGCACATCGACCCGGTGACCCTGGAGCGGGCCCGCATGGCCCAGGTCACCGGGGGCGTAACCCCGCAACCCACGAGCATTCCCGACGCATTCGCCTATCTCGCCCTGCAGGAGCTCGCCACCCGGATCGCGCACCACAACACGGGCAAGGCCCTTCCCGACGGGGAGGGGTACACCGTCATGAAGCGGGTGGCGGCCGACGAGAACCTCCATTACCTCTTCTACCGGGATCTGGTATCGGCCGCCTTGGAGGTCGACCCGTCGGGGATGATCGAGGCCATCAAGCGCCAGACCTTGCGATTCGAGATGCCCGGCGCCGGGATCCCGGACTTCGCCCAACACGCCAAGGCCATCGCCCGGGCCGGGATCTATGACCTGTCCCTGCACCACGACTCGATCCTGAAGCCGGTCATCCTGGGCCATTGGGACGTGGCCAACAGAGCAGGCCTGACACCCTCGGCCGAGGCGGCGCGTGACCGCTTGGTGCAATTCATCACCCGAATGGGCCGGGCCGCCGCCCGACTCCAGCAGCCCCGGGCCGAGGCGGTGGGCGCAGCCTCGCCCTGAACTCTGGTCTCAGGGCACGACACCCCCCCAGACACGGCAACCCCAGACGTTGGGATGTGGCCCCGGCTGTTCAGGCGCCCCCTCTTCGTGTCGATAGAAGGAGGGATTGCAAGCGGAGGGCAATGCCCCTAGTGCAGACGCCGGCATTGCCAGCGCCATCGAGTGACAGACCGCCTGATCCGACGACGCCGGTGTACGCACTGACTCCGGTCACGCCCGAGCGACACAAGAGCGTCAGCCCGACCCTCCTGGCCTATGCCATGGCTCCGGTCGCCCTGGTCATCCTGCTTGCCTTCCGGCACTGGGGCGTCGTGGCCCGGGAGCCGATCTGGGTCTACGTGGCGGTCCTCGTTGTCCCCATGTTGTGCAGCGTGATGGCCAACCGTTGGTATGCGATGAAGGCATCGATGCCCCGCCTGCATCTGCGGGTGGCGGCGGCGGCGACGTCGGTGACCATCGTGATCTATCTGAGCGGCTGGGGACCGGTCGCGGTCGGGGCCTACGCCATCATCGCCGTCGAGAGCATCGCCCGGTGCGGGTCGAAGGCGTGGCGGGTCGTGGCACTGTGGACGTTCTTCGGCATTGCCTGCGGTCAGTTCGCGATCGGGATCGGTTGGGCGCCCTCGTTCCTGCTCGTCTCACAAGCCCAGAGTGTCGCCGCCCTGGGCCTCGTGGTGAGCTTGTTCGTCATCAGGATGGTGGGCGCCACCGGCCTCCAGAAAGAGCTCGCCGAGGCCAAGCTGGCCGACCAGGTCCTCCATGACTCCCTTACGGGCCTCCCGAACCGCCTCCTGCTCGTCGATCGCCTCCACCAAGGCATCGCCCGGGCCCGGCGGAGCCGGACACCCTTCCCGGTCGTGATGTTCCTGGACCTCGACCGCTTCAAGCTCGTCAACGACAGTTGCGGCCACAGCGCCGGAGACGCTGTCCTGGTCCAGGTGGCCGAACGGCTCACCGCCGTGCTGCGCATTTCGGACACATTGGCCCGCTTCGGCGGGGACGAGTTCGTCATCGCCTGCGACGAGCTCAACGACCGTGAACTCGTGCTGGCCTTCGCGCAGCGGATCATGGACGTCTTCGCCTCGCCCTTCGTGGTGGCAGGCCAATCCTTCCAACTCGGCGCCAGTATCGGGGTGGCCGTCCTCGATGAGGAGGACCTCAGCCTCGAAGGCTTGTTGAGCGACGCCGACTCGGCCATGTACTTCGCCAAGACGTGCGGCGGCCAGGGCAAGATCCAAGTGTTCGACAAGGCGATCAGGGCCATGGCCCGCGAGCGCACCACGACGGAATCAGACCTGGGCTATGCCCTCGAGCACTCCGAGCTCGTCGTCTACTACCAACCGATCGTCGAGACGGCGAACGGGCACGTCGTGGGCGTGGAAGCGCTCCTGCGTTGGAACCATCCGACCCGCGGCCTGTTGATGCCGGGGACGTTTCTCGACTTGGCCGAGCACACCGGGCTCATCGTGCCCATCGGGGAGTGGGTGCTCTCCGAGGCGTGTCGGGACGTCCGCGCCTGGAACCAGCACCGGGACGCAGAGCAACAGATCGCCCTGAGCGTGAACCTGTCGGCCCGACAACTGGCCGAACCCGATCTGAGCACGCGGGTGAAGGCGATCGTCGAGGGATCAGGCGTAACCGCGGGCTCGCTCCGCCTGTCACTCGAGGTCACCGAGACGCTTCTCCCCGTTGACCAGGAAGCAGCCACACGGTGCCTGGCCAGCCTCCACGAATTGGGCATCCAGCTCGCCATCGACGACTTCGGGACCGGCTACGCGTCGCTGAGCTACGTCATGGACCTCCCCATCACGATCGTCAAGATCGACCAGTCGTTCGTCGCCCGGATCGGCCGTGACCCCCGCGGCGAAGCGGTCGTGAGCGCCATGATCCAGTTGGCCCATACCCTCGGACTCGAAGTCGTCGCCGAAGGAGTGGAAACCGACGAGCAGCTCGCCTTCTTGTCCAGGGCGTCGTGCGACTTCAGCCAGGGCTATCTCTTCAGTCACGCCGAACCTGCCACAGACGCGGGGCCGCCGACGCACCTCGTTCTCCAAGCCCTCTCCACCCACACCTGAGCGCGGCCCGAGGGCCACGCAGGAGCCCGCCCGGGCCATGCTGACGGAGAGGTGGGGCGGATCTCCGTACCGCGGCGTGGGGGCTCGCCTTCGGGTCGGCCCCCCACGACCCGCCCGGCCTCCCACGAGACGCCGTGTTTCGGGGTCGTGGACGTTGCCCCGGCAGCGGAGCCGATGCCATCTCGCTCCTTGTGGCGCTATATCCTTGGACTCCGACGCTGCTGCTTGGCCGGGTCGAAAGGCTCCGGGCGATCTGCATGCTCGGATCCGAGCTGACCCATGACCCCTTCCGCACTCATCCCGATCCTGCGCAGGGCCCAATGCGGTTGCAATACGGCCTCATCGATCTCTGACGGGAACGTCATACATATTGTGATTGGTTGCCCCACTGGGATTGGATACCCCACCCCCACCGCCGGTACCTCGTGGCGGTGCGATCATGCCTGAACCCGGCGACGATCCCCCTCCGTCATTCGCGCAAGAACGACAGGACCTGACACGGTCGCGCATCAGAGAAGCGGCCATGAAGGTCGTCGCCAGGCGGGGCTTCGATGCCACCGTGGCCGAGATCGCCGAGCTGTCGGGCGTGAGCCCCCGTACCATCTTCCGGCACTACGTGAGCCACGACCGACTGATCGTGGCGACCGTGAAGGACATGTACGAAGCGTGGGGACGACGCCCGATCCCCGGGCTGCCGACGCCCGACGCGGACCTCGACGGATGGCTCGAGGGTCTTGCCACCGTGATTCACACCAGAAGTGCCGACATCATCGGCGAAGCCTTCTGGGACCTACACGCTCCGAACCCCGATGCGTCGGAGGTGCTCCACGAAGTCGACGCACTCCGTCACGAGTACCGCATCAGCGGGATTCGCTATCTGACTGAGCTGGCCTGGCGGACCGCCGGAGGCGAGGGCGAGCCTCCGGAGAGCCTCCTCCTGGTCTTTGGTATCCATCTCTCGGGCTTCGCCACGCATGCACTCATGACCGACTTCGATCAGACGCCACAGCAGATCGGTGCGCTGACGGCCGAGATCCTCAAGATGTCGCTCGCTCGCGCCATTCAACAGCAACACGCGGCCTCACCGCCTCGTGCGGACGGGCCCTAGCCCCACAGCCAGGTTCGCCCTGCACGGGGCGTCGGTGACCGCGTCAGGTGCGCCCGCGGGTCGGATCGCTTCCATGCAGCCTCCGCCGCAACTCGACGTAGACCTCGGTACCGACGACCGCTTCCAACTCCGGGCCCAGCGAGTCGATCACGGGGCGCTCCCCCACATAGGCCGACGGGGACTCCGTGCAGCACCACGCCATCGTCTCGCCCTGCGCGCCCCAGTCTCGGCGGGTCCAGCGGCGCACCGTCGCCACCTCGCTCTCCCCCGCACCCGGCTCCCAGTCCACCTTGATGGGTAGTTGCCAGCACACCGACGGCTTCCACTCGATCGGCGACTCGTCCCAGTCGAGGGCGGCCAGGTGCAGGGCGCAGCCCTCGCCGCCGGCGAATCCCGGGTGGTTCAGGAAGATGCAGGCGCCGTCGACGACGCGGGTGTGGGTGCGGCCGTCGTCACTGAAGATGCCACCCTCGTCCGCGTCGGCCCGGTGCTCGAAGCGCGGCGCTGACAACGTGGCGGCCAGGGCAGCGATCATCCGAGCCTCGTCCTCATCACCGAGGTCGGCACCGATCGAACAGCACCCCAGACCGAGATGCTCGGCCGGTTCGGGCCCGATGCCCTGGCAACCCTGGCCCCACAGGCACGTCCAGCTCGAAGCCAGGAAGTCCCGGTCGAAGCGCCACACCGTGTCGCCGTCGTGGATCTCCTCCATCTCCGGGTCCATCGTCGTCGACCTTAGGCGTATCGGGTCATGGAGGTGCTTCGTGTGGGCCGGGTATCGCCATCAGAACCAAGGTGAGATCATTCCGAGATGACGGCCACGGTGGATGCTCCTCGGCTCGTGCTGGCCTCGGCGTCATCGGCACGAATGCGTGTCCTGACCGATGGCGGATTTGCACCCGAGGTCGTCGTGAGCGGCGTCGACGAGACCATCGACGCACCCGACGCCGTCACCGCCGTCCGGGTGCTCGCCGGGCGCAAGGGAGAAGCGGTCGCCGAACGCTGCACCAATGCCGTGGTGATCGCGTGTGACTCGATGCTCGATCTCGACGGCGAGGCCCTCGGCAAGCCCGCCTCAGCCGCCGAGGCCATCGCCTACTGGCACCGCCTGTCGGGCCGGGCTGCCGTTCTCTGCACCGGGCATTGGGTCAAAGACACCCGCCGCGGACGGGTCGCCTCGGGCGTGGCGCGCACCACGGTGCGCTTCGGACATCCGAGCGACACCGAGCTCGAGGCCTACGTCGCCACGGGCGAACCGCTCGGGCTCGCCGGCGCCTTCAGCATCGACGGCTACGGAGCCCCCTTCATCGACGGCATCGAGGGGGATCCCGGCAACGTCCTCGGCCTGTCGCTTCCCTTGCTGCGGACCCTGTTGGCTCGAATCGACATCGCCATCACCGACCTGTGGACCGAGAGGGCCGACCGCGGGTCGGCTCCATCGTGACAACCTGTGACGATGCGATTCCACGCTGAACACCGATTCGGTGCGTCGGTCCCGGCGGTGGGGGCGCTCGTCGGGGACCCCGCGTTCTATCTCGGACTCGACCTTCCAGATCTGCATCGTCCCGAGCTGCTCGAACAACGCCAAGAGGGCCACCACGCCGTGTTGCGCCTCCGCTACGAGTTCGAGGGCAGCCTGGACCCGATCGCCCAGCGGCTTCTGGGCTCGAGCCGGTTGGCATGGATCCAGGAGGTGCGCGTCGACCGGTCGACACGCTCTGGCTCCCTGCGCTTCGAGGCGGAGAGGGATCCGAGGCGACTGCACGGTGCAGCCACGTTCGTCCTGACCTCGGCGGAGGACGCTACCGTTCGACGACTCGACGGTGAACTGGTCGTCGCCGTCCCTGGCATCGGGCGCATGGCCGAGCGGCGGATCGTGCCGGGGATCCTGAAGCGACTGGACGTCGAGGCTCTGGCCATCGACGATCAGCTGCGACCGCATTGACGGTGGACCCCGGGGCACCCCGCGGCAGACGACGGGTTCAGAACGCTCGCATTCGGCGGTGACAGTGGCCATGATGGTCACTCCCGGCGGGCGATGGGGCCTGCCACCGTCGGCATGCTCGGGGGATGGCGATGACGACTTCGCTCGTGTTCTACGGCGTTCTGGGCATCGCCAGCACGGCCGTGGCGTTTGGGTACAACCGGCACCTCTTCGCAGGAGGAGCTGCCGGGGGCGTCTCGACCCTCGAAAGCCTCTACTACGTCATCGGTGTCGCCTCGTTGTGCCTCGGCTGGTACTTCAACATCCGCTACGTCCATACCTACCGACACGCGGCCAGCTACATCAACTACACGAAGATGCTCTTCACGAACTGGGCGGCGGACTCCGCCGCCCAGGACTACACGATCGTCAACGTGCTGCTCCTGCCCCTGTGGACGATCGTCGACGGACGGAGAAGGAGCATGCGCGTACCGTGGATCTTCTTCGTGATGAGTCTCTTCACCAGCCTGGCCTTCTCGATGGCGATGTACCTCGCCTTCGTCGAACGAAGTGTCCGCTACGTACGCGATCGTTCAGCCGTCTCCAAAACTGCGTACCCGCAGTTGTAGCCGGGGATGAACGTGACCCCCGGTCCACCGTGGCAACCCGCACCGCACAGGTACAGGCCGTCGATCGGCACAGGATTGTCGGGCCAACCTCGAGGCCCGGGGCGGAAGGGGCCCATGAACCCGGGCTGCAGCAACCCGTGGGTGAAATCCCCACCGGTGCAGCCGAACATCAGCTCGTAGGTGTACGCCGGATAGTTGAACTGTCTCTCGATCAGGTCCGGGAAGTTGGGCGCCAGCACGGCGACCTTGTCGACGATCCTCTTGGCCATCTCGTCCCGCAATCGAGCCTGCTCGGCATGGGTGGCGCCGATCGGGAAGTAGAAGGCGAAGCTACTGGCGGCGTGCTTCCCGGCGGGAGCGAGATCGGGATCGTCGAGGGTCGGGATGGCGAGATTGAACGAGGGTGACTCAGGGACGAGCCCGCGCACACACCCCTCGTAGTCGAGTTGCATCTGCTCCGCAGTCCCGAAGAAGGTGACGTTCCGGCGGAGTCCGCCCACATTCAGGACGTCGTTCGGCGCCACGAACTCGGGTAGTCCGCTCAGTGCGAAGTGAATTTGAAAATACGCGGCTCGGTGGTCGATCGCCTCGATGCGCCGAGCGAACGCATCGGGGAGCTCGTCTCGGTCGACCAGCTGGGTGAAGGTGGCGGTGGGGTCGAGATTGGAGACGACCACCGGCGCCGTGATGAGCTCCCCATCGCCCAATTCCACCCCTTGCACCCGGCCTCCGGATGTGACGATCCGGGACACCTTGACGTGGCGACGGAGCTCGCCCCCGTTGTGCTCGAACAATTGCCGGACGTGTTCCGCCATGGCGCCGATGCCGCCACGCACCTTGGACATCGTGGCGTTGCCCGGCGAGGCCAGCGCAAAGGCGAGGCACAGGGCGCTGCCCGCGCTGTAGGGGCCCAGATAGGTCGAGTTGACGGCCAGAAAGCACAGCATGCTCCGGACCTGGGCATGCTTGACCCGGTCGGGGAGGAATTGATCGACGACATCCATGACGCTGCCGAACATGGCGGTACGGATCGCCTGGCGCTCGGCCTCGTTCGATGCACACGCCCACATATCGTCGAGCGATCGGGGGGGTTTGCGCACGTCGAACCGTCCGATGGCGCGTGCTGGGGCGTCCGCCCAGGCCGCCACCTCGGCCATGCCCATGACCGCGTCCAGGCCGAGTGCGTCACCGAGGTGGGCAAGGAGGCGTTCGGGGTCCGAGTAGAGCAGGATCGGCGCCTCTCCTGACGTGCCGATGGTGGCGGACTGCACCTCGGGCTCGTAGATGGGACACGCATCGAATCCGAGGTCCTCGAAGATCTCGTCGGGGACGGGGAATTGGATGGAGCCGGCCAACTCGAAGTGGTAGCCACGGATCAGCTCGGTGCTCGACGACATCCCCCCGATGAAATGGTTCTTCTCGAGGCACAGCACCCGCAGACCACCTCGGGCCATGACCGCCGCCGCCGTCAGACCGTTGTGACCGGCGCCGATCACGATGACGTCGTAGTCCGACATCCTCAGGAACGTAGTCCAAGCCCCGACGGGCCGATTGGTGCCATCGGAGGAGGGCACCACGGCGTCGACGGGGGCGAGGGGACCACTCCGGTCCCCGGACCGGAGTGGTGACACTCCTCAAGCTCCGAGCCAGGGCAGCCGACACTCAAGCGGTGCGTTCTCCGAGGAACGCAGCCGGCCGGCGTTCTCGCCCTCGGCGACCCCGAGGCGAGCCGACAGCGAGCAGGTCCAGGTGGCGATTCCCCAGGTGGCGAGCGGTGGTGATCTCTTCCTTGCCAAGAAGGGAAGGCTGGCGCGGGTGCGCGGGCGCAAGAAGCCGTTGTCCGACCGTTGGGCCACGCCCGCCCCTCTGACCGAGCGCGAGGAGGCCGAGGCCGCTCGACTCATGGAGCACCGGCAGAAGGTGATTCGCATCACCCTGGCCAATCGGGGCTTCCGCAGCGTCTTTCAGCCCATCGTCGAACTGGCTTCGCGCGGCGTCGTGGGAGCGGAGGCCCTCACCCGCTTCGAGATGACCCCGGCTCGCTCCCCCGACCTCTGGTTCGCCGAGGCCAAGGAGGTGGGCCTGGGCGTCGAGTTGGAGATGGCGGCCCTGCGCTCGGCCCTCGACCAACTCGGTCGGCTCCCGTCGGGTCTCTACCTGTCGCTGAACGCCTCGCCCGACACGATGATGTCGGAGGAGTTCAGGGAGACCGTGGCCGAGGCACCGGCCGAACGGGTCGTGCTCGAGTTGACCGAGCACGACAGTGTCGAGGATTACGAGCTTCTCCAGACGACGGTCACGAGGCTGCGGTCCGAGGGGGTTCGACTCGCGGTCGACGACGCCGGAGCCGGGTTCTCGAGCTTCCGTCACATTTCTGAACCTCCGTCCCGACATCATCAAGCTCGACGTGGCGCTCACCCGCGGCATCGATGCCGACCCGGCGCGTCGCGCCCTCGGGTCGGCCATGCTCGCTTTCGGTCTGGACGCCTACAACGCCTCCATCGTGGCCGAAGGCATCGAGACTGAAGCCGAGTTCAAGACGTTACGGGGATTGGGCTGTCGGTTCGGCCAGGGCTACTACCTCGGCCGCCCCGGCACGCTCCGGTCGTCACTCGTCGCCTAGGTCCACGCCGCGTCCCTACGCGTCGAAGGGGGCGACGACACCCCGGAGAAGCCCGGCCAGCGTGGCTCGTTGCGTGACGTCGAGCGTTCCGAGAATCGCATTCTCTCGCGCAACCAGGTCTCGGAGTGCGAGGTCGACCTTCCGCCGCCCCGCCGCGGTGAGTTGGACACGGACCGACCGGGCGTCGGCCGGGTCGGGGCGACGACGGACGAGGCCCCGCTCCTCGAGCCGGTCGATCCGATTGGTCATGGTGCCCGACGTGACGAGCGTCTGGGCCAACAGCTGCCCGGGCGAGAGGTGATGGGGAGGATCGGAGCGACGCAGCGCCGAGAGCACGTCGAACGTCCAGGTTTCGAGGTCATGGCGGGCGAACACGATGGTGCGTTGGCGCTCGAGATGCCGGGCGAGGCGCGCCACCCGGGACAGCACCTCCAGGGGCGAGACGTCGACGTCGGGCAGGGCCCGACGCCAGCCTGCGGTCAGACGGTCCACCTCGTCTTCCATCGGATCCTCCCCGCCCGCCGGTGTGACGTGTCCGACAGTATATCTTGACATCAAGATAGTCCCCCTGTCATTCTCTCGATATCGAGAGAGTTGGAGGACGCCGGATGACGGTCGCTCCGAAGGGCCCGCACCACCACGGGGACCCGTCCCATGCCGGTGCCGGGGCCGTGACCCCGTCGACACCGCCGTCCCTGGTCGAGCGCGTCTATGCCCGGTGGCCCGATGCACTGGCCACGGGACGCGAGCGCCTGGGGCGGCCGCTCACCTTCGCGGAGAAGGTCCTCGTGACCCATCTCCGCCATCCGGACCGCCAGGACATGGCGCGTGGCCTGAGCTATGCCGACTTCGACCCCGACCGGGTCGCCCTCCAAGACGCCCTGGCCCAGATCGTCGCACTCCAGCTCCTGGTGGCCGGCGTCGACGAGGTCCCGGTGCCGACCACCGTCCATTGCGATCACCTCATCCAAGCCAAAGTGGGCTCCGCCGTCGACCTCGGCGGTGCCCTCGAACGCAACGCTGAGGTGTACGACTTCCTGCGGACGGTGTGCGCCCGGTTCGGCATCGGCTTCTGGAAGCCGGGCTCAGGGATCATCCACCAGGTCCTGCTCGAGAACTACGCCTTCCCCGGCGGGATGATGATCGGCACCGACAGCCACACCCCCAACGCAGGCGGACTGGGCATGGTGGCCATCGGCGTCGGAGGCGGCGACGCCATCGACGTCATGACAGGCAACGCCTTCAACCTCCGCTGGCCCAAGCTCATCGGCGTGCGACTCACCGGGTCACTGTCCGGTTGGTCGTCACCCAAGGACGTGGTCCTCAAAGTTGCCGAGCAACTCACCGTGACCGGCGGTACCGGGGCAGTCATCGAGTATTTCGGGCCCGGTGCAGACACCATCAGCGCCACGGGAAAGGCCACCATCTGCAACATGGGTGCCGAGGTCGGAGCCACCACCTCGCTGTTCCCGTTCGATGCGAACGTGGCGGCCTACCTGCGCGCCACCGGACGCGCCGCCCTGGCCGACCTCGCGTTTACGGTCACCAGCGACCTGCGTGCCGACGCCGAGGTCACAGAAGACCCTGAGTCGTTCTTCGACCACCTCATCACGATCGACCTGTCCTGCCTCGCTCCCATGATCAACGGGCCCGACTCCCCCGACCGGGCCCACCGTGTGGGTGACGTGGGAACCTGGGCGCACACCCACGGGGTGCCGGCGGAGATCTCGGTCGCCCTCATCGGCTCGTGCACCAACTCGTCCTACGAGGACATGACCCGCGCCGCATCGATCGCCCGACTGGCCTCGGCGCACGGCCTGCGGGTTCAGACCCCACTCCTCATCACACCCGGCTCCGAGCAGGTGCGCGCCACCATCGAGCGCGACGGTGTGCTCGCCGATCTCGAGGCCATCGGTGGCACGGTGCTGGCCAACGCCTGCGGTCCGTGCATCGGGCAGTGGGACCGGGGCGAGCGCGCCACTGGCCCCTCCGGGCTCAACACCATCGTGACCAGCTTCAATCGCAACTTCCCCCGGCGCAACGACGGCGACGCCAACACGAAAGCCTTCGTGACGTCGCCTGACATGGTGATCGCCTACGCCCTGGCCGGGACGCTTGATTTCAATCCCCTCACGGACTCCATCCCGACCGGGTCCGGTGGGCAGGTTCGCCTCGATCCTCCTATCGGCGAGCAACTCCCGTCGCGTGGTTTCGACCCCGGCGAGCCCGGCTTCGTGGCACCACCCGGGGACCGCTCCGAGATCGCCGTCGCCGTGTCACCCACCTCTGATCGGCTGCATCTCCTGACACCGTTTCCCCCCTGGGACGGCCACGACTACAACGACCTCCCCGTGCTCTTGAAGGCGAAGGGCAAGTGCACGACCGACCAGATCTCGGCCGCCGGGGCGTGGCTCCGTTACCGCGGCCATCTCGAGAACATCTCGGCCAACCTCTTTCTCGGTGTGGTCAACGCCTTCACGAGCGCAACGGGCGAAGGAAGGGACCCGTGTGACGGCGAAACCCGGTCCTTCGCCGACATCGCCGCCCATCTGGCCCGGTCCGGTCGGCGATGGTGTGTGGTCGGCGACGACAACTACGGCGAGGGCTCGTCGCGCGAGCATGCCGCCATGGAGCCGCGTCATCGCGGTGGGCTCGTGATCCTGGCCCGGTCCTTCGCCCGGATCCACGAGACCAACCTGAAGAAGCAGGGCCTGCTCCCCCTCACCTTCTCCGATCCGGCCACCTACGACATGATCGGCGAGGGCGACCGAATCTCGGTCCACGATCTGGCCTTGCTCGCCGCCGGCTCGCCCGTCCGCTGCAGCGTGGTCACGCCCGAGGGGACCCGGCTCGAGTTCCGGTGCAGCCACACGTTCAGCCCTGACCAACTCGAATGGTTCAGAGCGGGCAGCGCGCTGAACGTGATCCGCCGCCAACAGCCGGGTGGCAGACGACCCGAGGACGTCTGAATCGCTTTCGCCACATCTGGACGTGTCACGACCCTTGCGTCAGTGATCGCTGTCCGGTTCTCCGTGATCGGCATTGGCTCGTCCCGCTCGCCAGTACGGCTTGGCCGAGACCTCATCGGCCGTGAAACCCCTCGTCACCAGCGCCGTGCGGATTTCACCCACCACATGGTGCTCTCCGGCGACATAGGCGTGTCTCGACTCGGGCGGAATGTCGATGGAGTCGAGCGCAACGAGCAGCGCCGAAGCCTGAGCCACCGAGACGCCCTCGCGCTCGAGGAATCGAACGCCGATCCTGTTACTGGCCGGCATCTCGGCCCGAAAGGCGCGCGCCACGGCCGACGAGTCCACCTCGAGCATCACGACGGCCCGGTGGTCCGGGGCAAGAGCGTCGAGCATGGCCCCGACGGCGGGCCCGAATGTCTCATCCCCCACGAAGAGATGCCAGGTGGCGTCGGATCGCAGGGTCACCTTGCCCCGGGGCCCGATGGCCTCGAAGCACGTCCCCGGGCCCGCCTGCGCCACCCACCGGGCTGCCGGCCCCTCGCCATGCAGCACGAAGTCGAGATCGAGGAGGTGACGCTCGACGTCGAACCGTCGAATGGTGTACCGACGCCGAACGGTGCGGTCGCCGTGCTGGGCGACGTCGAGCATCAGGTCCTGGCCGGGCTCGAAGGAGAACCCGGTCAGGGGTGGCCCTTGCCCCGCACCCACCCGGAGGCGCCGAAGGCTCGGCGCGAGATCGACGGCGTCGACGACCTCCAGGACGTAGAGACCGACCCCGAGCCGTTGGGCCAATGCCACCGCACCGGACCTCGACTCAGCCGTGGCAGCCCGATCGGTGGCAGTCCGGCCGGGCGCCAGGCGGGGAGGTTGTGGAGAGCGGTCGTCGGGTTCGATCATCGGTTGCAACGTAACGACGCCTCCACGTGGTCGGGTCGGACGGGTGGGAGGCTCCCTTAGGGTCCGGGTTCGGTAGGTACGCTCCACCCTTATGACTGCCAGCAGACGGACCGGCGTTTCCCAATGAAGATCGGCATCGCACTCGGCACGGTTCGACCCGAGCGCTGGGCCGAAGTCAGCTGCGAGGCAGACCGGCTCGGGTACGAATCGGTGTGGATGCCCGAGCATCTCGTCCTACCCGTCGCCGCGGACGGGAGCCCCTACGCCGGAGCCGACCATCCCCCGATCCCTTCCGACGTGTCGGTCTTCGAACCCTTCGCCTACCTCTCCTACCTGGCCGGCCGCACCAGCCAGATCCGGTTCGGCACGCACATCTACAACATCGGTCTCCGGCACCCCTTCGTCGTGGCCCGGGCCGTCACGAC
This sequence comes from uncultured Acidimicrobiales bacterium, assembly GCA_963838775.1. Lineage (GTDB taxonomy): Bacteria > Actinomycetota > Acidimicrobiia > Acidimicrobiales > UBA8190 > Chersky-840. Next base: position 60,598 of record CAWISP010000007.1, on the reverse strand, counting down.
GCTCGACGTCGTCTCCGGCGGCCGGGCCGAGTTCGGCGTCGGGGCCAGCTGGCTCGAGGCCGAATGGGATGCCGTCGGTCTCGACTTCGCAACGCGGGGGCGCCGCGTCGACGAATCCATCTCGGTCTGCCAACGGCTGTGGAGCGACCCCGTCGTCGAGCACCATGGTGAGTTCTTCGATTTCGGGCCTGTCATGTTCGAGCCCAAGCCGGTCCAGTCCCCTTGGCCGCCCATGCACATCGGGGGCGACGGGGCCGCGGCGCTGCGACGAGCAGCACTCGTCGGGGACGGATGGATCCCCATGAACCACGCTGTAGAACAGATCCCGGCCGCCGCCGCTTGCATTGCGGCGATGCGCCAGCAAGCAGGCCGGACGGGAGCGGTCGAGATCACCATGGGTGTCGGGGCCGACCTCGACGCACTCCGGCGCGCCGCCGAGGCCGGCGTCGGCCGTGCCCTGGTGCGGCCCTGGTCGAGTGGACGACAGACCATCGAAGGATTGCGCCGGTTCGCCGATGAGGTGCTCCCCGAAGCGGGAGCGCTGTCGGTGGCCCGACCGGGCGCGTAGCTCGATCGGGCCACGGCCGGGCGCGGGCGGCTGGGCGCGCTCGCATAGAGTCACCGGATGCGAATTCTGGTATTGGGTGCGGGTTTCGGTGGCCTCGAGCTCACGACGAGGCTGTCCGAGGAGTACGGCGACCAGCTCGATCTGGTCCTGATCGACCGAAGCGAGGGGTTCGTGTTCGGCTTCTCCAAGCTCGACGTCATGTTCGGGCGGGCGCTGCCCTCGACGGTCGTCCACCCCTACCGTGATCTCGTCAAGCCCGGTGTGCGGTTCGTCCAGGGCACCATCCACTCGATCGACCCGACGGTCAAACGCGTCGTGACCGACGCCGGTGCCTTCGAGGCAGACATCATGGTGGTGGCGTTGGGTGCCGATCTCCATCCCGCGGCCACGCCGGGACTCGTCGAGGCCGGGCACGAGTTCTACACGGTGTCGTCGGCATTCGCCCTGCGCGACGTGTTGTCGAACTTCGGCGGTGGACGAGTGGTCGTGGGGGTGACCTCCACACCGTTCAAGTGCCCGCCAGCGCCGAGCGAGACGGCCCTGTTGATGCATGACTATCTCAGCCGGCGCGGACTGCGCGATGGTTCCGAGATCTCCCTCGTGATGCCCTTCGGTGTACCCATCCCGCCATCGCGGGCGGCATCGGAGGCTCTGCTCGCCGCCTTCGCCGAACGTGGGATCGACTGGCATCCCGGGCGGTTGGTCCAAGCGCTCGACCCCGACCGGAGCCTCGCCCTGCTCAGCGACGGGACCGCCATGCCTTTCGACCTCTTTCTGGGCGTCCCCGTGCATCGCGTGCCGGCCGTGGTCGAGGAGTCCGGTCTGACGGTCGACGGATGGGTGCCGGTGGACCCCCTGACACTCGAGACCGCTTTCCCCGGCGTGTACGCCGTCGGCGACGTGACAAGCGTGGGGACTCCGAAGGCAGGCGTGTTCGCCGAGGGACAGGCGTCCGTCGTCGCCGGGCACATCGGGGCCATCTTGGGGGGGACGCCGAACCGCCCCTCTATGACGGTCGCGGTGTGTGCTACCTCGCCTTCGGTGCTGACCTCGTCGCCCGCGTCGAGGTCGCCTTCATGGCTGGACGTCCTCCCGACGGGGTCTTCGAAGGGCCGTCACGAGCACTTTCCGGCGAGAAAGGTGAGTTCGGCACGAGCCGCATCCGACGGTGGTTCGATCGGACCTGGAGCGCGGAGGAGCACCCGGTCCCCTGACGGGTCAACGGCGTCGTCTGAATCAAGACGGAGATCAGTCCCCGTCGGCAGCTTTCAGGGCGCCGCAAATGGTGGCGTCGATCGTCCATTGGTCAGGTGGGAGGTGGTGTTCCGCCGCCCAGGACACGGTGAACGTCCGGCTGCCGGCATCCTCGAGGAGCTTGGCGCCCAGGCGATCGTGGGTCAGGTACAGGCCCACTCGTGCCCGCAACGACGGTCGTCCACCTCCTGACGGCTCGCCGGCCCAGCGCTGCACCCGGGACCGGCCGACAGCCAGTGCAGCCAGCGTGATCCATACGCGAGCGAGCGTTCCGAACGACGACTCGACCTTTCCCACGTCATGAAGCAGTGCAGCCGCGATGACCTCCGGCCGCACATGGTCGGGCTCGAGGAGTCGAACGGCGTCGCGCGCCACTCCTACGGCATGACGCCGATCGGGGCCGGACATGCGGTGCCAGAGCGCCTGCTCGCCGTCTGACAGTTGATCCCGCGCCCACGCCTCGTCGCTTGGCGCGGGGCCGACGGGCACCAAGGCGGAGAAGAAGCGCCCCGCCAGATGGCGAAATGAACCGAATCCGCTGGTCGCAACCACCCAGTGAACTCTAGTGCGGCACGCGACGCTACCGGTGCGCCCGGTTCGCCACATTCCGGTCACGGTGCTCGCTTTTCACGCCCGGCCAGTGGAATGGGCCGTCCGACCCAGATCAGCCCGACCGCCCGTCCCGTCCGATGTCGTCAGTGCCCGCCGGGGCACCGGATCCGAGCGCGGTTCACGCTCCCGTCAGGTTCCCTGGCCTAGATTCAGGGATTCTCGGTCGGGATGTGGCGCGCCCCGAGCGCAACGGGTGATCGGAGGTTCGACATGGAGCACTTCCTCGAGACCTGGGGCTATCTCGCCGTCTTCGCGCTCAGCTTCATCTCGGCGATGGGCCTTCCGGTCGGTGCCGAGTTGGCGGTGATCTACGGAGGGGTTCTGGCCAGCGGACAGATCCCCCACGAACCTCACCACCTCAACCTGGCGCTCGTCATCGTCCTGGCCGCAGTGGGCGAGGTTCTGGGGTCGCTGGCCGGCTACCTCATCGGCTTCTACGGAGGCCGCCCGTTGGTCGATCGGTTCGGCAAATACTTGCTGCTCACCCACAGGGATCTCGACAGGGCCGAGGCATGGTTCGCTCGGCGCGGCGAACCGCTCGTGCTGTTCGGTCGTTTCGTGCCCCTGCTCCGCTCCTTCGTGTCCTTCGCGGCCGGACTGGGTGAGATGGCGATCGGGAAGTTCCTGGTGTTCACGGTCATCGGTTGTGCCATCTGGTGCACGGCCCTGGCCAGTCTCGGTGATGCTCTGGGATCGAGCTACAACCATGTCCTCAAGGACTTCAGCGATGCCGGGTACGTGCTGGCCGCTCTGGCAGTGATCGCCGTGGCCGGACTGTTCGCCCACCGTTTCCGGGCGGTGCGAAAGGAACGGACGGCGTAAGCACCCTGGGCGGTACGGTCGTCTCTCGGGGTCCACTGGGTTGATGATCGTGAGAAACCAGAGGGCTAGCGTGGGACGCAGACGCCCCGCCGTACGAGAGAGGGAACAGTGTCGATGTCCATGACGCCGTCCGTACTACCTCATCGGTGGAGGCCCCACAGGCGACGCCCACGGGCGGCGTTGCCCTGGTTCGGATGGCCACGCGCCGGGTCGACACATGGAGGAACGAAAGGAGCATCGATGACCAAGGTTCTGTACACGGCACACGCCGAGGTGACAGGAGGACGCGACGGGCACGGTGCCACGGCCGACGGCGAGCTCCAGGTTGAGCTGCGCAGACCCAAAGAGATGGGCGGATCCGGGGATGGAACGAACCCCGAGGCGCTATTCGCGGTGGGGTACGCAGCGTGCTTCGAAAGCGCTCTCGGCGTCGTGGCTCGTCGGAAGAAAGTCGATGCGGGCGAGGTGACCATCCATTCATCGGTGAGCCTCTCGCCCACTGGCGACGGGGGCTTCAAGCTCTCTGTGACCCTCGACGTATCGCTTCCCGCCGTCCGTGATCGGAACACGGCTGCCGAGCTCGTGCGCGGCGCCCATGAGGTCTGCCCGTACTCCAACGCAACACGAGGAAACATCGATGTAGAGCTACTCCTCGACGGCGAATCGCTGTGAACGCCGCGTTCACCCTTCATTTCTTGCCCGAACGTTAGGAGGCGTCATGCCTGCTGTGACCGTCGATGATTTGTCCACCCTCCCCACGGTCCCGCTTCCCGATCCCACGGTGACCTACGAGCGCCCGGTGATGTCGGTCACGACCGCTCCCAGCGGCTTTGAGGGTGAGGGATTCCCCGTGCGACGGGCCTTTGCCGGGCTGAGCTTGCCGGAGCTCGACCCGTTCGTGCACATGGACCAGATGGGCGAGGTCAACTACGCGCCCGGCGAGCCCAAGGGGACACCCTGGCACCCGCATCGCGGGTTCGAGACCGTGACCTACATGATCGACGGCACCTTCGCCCATCAGGACTCCCAGGGGGGTGGGGGCCTGATCACCGACGGTGCGACGCAATGGATGACCGCCGGTGGGGGCATCCTCCACATCGAGACGCCCCCCGAGGACCTCGTCATCTCGGGTGGCTTGTTCCACGGCATCCAGCTCTGGGTGAACCTGCCGGCTCGGGACAAGATGATCCCGCCCGCCTATCAGGGACTCGAAGCCGATCAGGTGACGCTGCTGTCATCACCCGACGGCGGAGCCCTGGTGCGGATGATCGCGGGGCAAGTCGGTGGTCACCGCGGTCCGGGGTCGACGCACACGCCGATGGCTCTCATGCACGCCAGCGTGTCGGCCGGTGCGCTCCTCCAGCTCCCCTGGGAACCGAGTTTCAACGCCCTTGTCTACGTCCTGGCCGGATCGGGTCGAGCGGGACCGCAAGGACAGGCGGTCCGGACCGGTCAGCTCACGGCGTTCGGCCCCGGCGACTGGATCTCCCTACGAGCCGACGATCGTCAGGACTCGAGCACCGTCGATCTCGAGGTCCTCGTGCTGGGGGGCCAACCCATCGGAGAGCCGGTGGTGCACTACGGGCCGTTCGTCATGAACACCAGAGAAGAGATCGTCCAAGTGCTCGAGGATTTCGAAGCCGGACGTCTCGGCACCGTTCCCCCCAATGCCCTGATGCCCTTCACACCCGACCCCGTCCCGATCCGCGTCGAGCACACGGGCATCTGAGGCGAGGGGGGTAGGGGTCCGAGCGCGGCGGCGACCGGGAGCGTCCGGCTCCCGGGCTCAATGGGCGCCGTCGTCGGGCCGAGTGGGCTCGAGTGCAGGCGCCGGCACCTGAATCGAAGGCGCTTCGGTACCGCCGTCGATCTCGAACACTTTGCCCGTGACCCACGACGAGGCGTCTGACACCAGATACAGAACGGCACAGGCGATGTCCTCAGGTTCCCCGGGGCGTCGCATCGGCGTTCTGTCGACGAACTGCCGGCGGAGGTCATCGTCGGTGAGTACGATCTCGAGCGACCGTGTGGCCACACCTCCCACGTCGATCGCGTTCACCCGCACCCGCGGGGCCAGTTCGGGAGCGATGTTGCGGGTCATGCGGTCGAGCGCGGCCTTGGCCGAGCCGTAGGCGACGAACATCGTCTGCGTCATGCTGGCGGAGCGTGACGAGATGTTGACCACGGCCCCTTGGCCCGACGTATCGACCATATGGCGGGCGGCGAGCTTGGTGAGGGTCAAAGGGGCCGTGACGTTGAACGCGAAGGTGCGGGCCATGAAGCCCTCGCTGGTGTCCATGGCCGCCCGGGGCATCGCCCCTCCGGCGTTGTTGACCAGGATGTCGAGACGGCCGAACTCCTCGACCGTGCGCTCGACGAGGTGCGCACATGCCGCCGCGTCGAGGACGTCGGTCGGCACCACCACGGCCCGGCGTCCGAGGGAGCGGACGTGATGGGCCACCTGCTCGAGGTCGGACTCGGTACGGGCGGCCAACGCCACGTCGGCTCCGGCCTCGGCCAGGCCGATGGCGATCCCTCGCCCGATCCCCAAGCCTGCCCCGGTGACAATGGCGACACGTCCCGTGATGGCGAAGCGGTCGAGGATCATGACCCGCTCGGACGCTCGACCCCTCGCCCACTCCGGTGCAGGCCGGATGCAGCCCGGCCCGCCACCAGGGGCAGGTCGAGGTAGGTGAGCAGTCCCGCCTCGGCCCGACACACATAGGGAACGGCGTTGACGCAGTGCATGGCGGTGGCGACGATCCCCGGGTTACGGATGAGACCGGCCTCAACGGTCTCGGGGTGCAGCTTCTTGAACGTGGTGAGACAGTTGGGATCCCCGCTGATCTCAACCTCGAAACGCTCACCGCCGGGGCCGAAATTCCAGGCCGGGTCGAGATGCTCCTCCCCCATGAGCCAGTTGACCGCGGCGGTGACAACCGGTTCGCCGTCGACGACGGCCTCCCACTGGAATCGCTGGGCCGCCACCGTCCCCGGCGCTATGGGTCCGATGGGCGAGTCGATAGGCGCGGTGGCGACCGCCATGTCATGGGTGGTGCGCAGCTCCGGCGCGATGTCGAAACCCAGCTCGTCGGCGACCATGAAGATGGACTGGCGGAAACCACCACCGAGGGCGTCGATCATGATGCTGGTCCGAGCCTCCTCCGGGGTCTTGCCGAACAGCATCCAATCACGCACCACGTCGGGCGCGCCGTAAGTACGGATGTCGGAGAATTCCTCGGCGTGCACGTGGGTGATCGATCCTGACAAGGCCGAGACCATGAGGGGGAACCGCTCGGTGATGCCGCCGGGGTGAATGCCAGTGCCGTGCAGGGTCACGCCGGCGCTCTTGGCGATGGCATCGACGCGCGCCCGCTCCTCTCCGGGTGGGTAGAACCAGCCCAGCGGGGTGACGACGTTCTTACCTGATTCGAGGATGGCGGTCACCACGCTGGGGTCGGCCATGAACGGGCTGTACACCACGGAGTCAGCCTCGGTGGCGAGCAGGGTGGCGATGTCCGCCGTGGCGGTGATCCCGAGGGGCGCACGGCCCAAGAGCGTGCCCAGGTCGACGCCCTCCTTGGCCGGACTGTGGACCCACGCGCCCGCCAGCTCGAGATCGGGGTGGGCGAGTACTCCTTCCATCGCTGCACGCCCCACTCCTCCCGTGGCCCACTGGATCACTCGAAAGCTCATGCCGCGTCATCCTTCCTGGTCGGCGTGGGGCTCCGTGGTGGGAATGATGCCACGCAGTGCCTCGAGTGACTCCCCTGAAGGGGATCGAGGTCGCCGTGCAAGACCGGGCCCGCGGGCCAGGTATGCCCCGCCGATGAAGACCACGCCGGCCCCAGAGGGTTGGGGACCGGCGGGTCGATCAAGGTCGAGCGGCTCTGGAACCGGTCACGAGGCGCTCCCGGTCGAACATCCGGGAGACGATGCGCAACGCCTGCAGATCGATCACGAGCAGAGCGACCGCAAAGACGACGGCGACTCTCAATGTCGGATTGATCACGCCGACCCCCAGCAGCACGACCACGCCGCAACGGGCGGAAGCTGGCGAGCATCCCCAGCTGCTGGGCGACGCGGACCTCGCTCGCCCTGACCGACACTCGCCATTCCGACCACGATCGCCCAGCCGGCCAGCAGGGGGGTGAACAGGAACAGTGCGAGAAGTATCGGCCGCGCTGGTGGAACACGTCCGAGGCCATGACCGGGTTGGCGAACAGCCGCACGACGGCAAGGAAGAGCCGCGAAACACCGCGTAGGAGAGCACCAACGCTGGGGATCATGACCGCCGCCGCCTTGCCCAGGATGAACTCCTGCCTGCGAATCGGCGTCGTGAGCAACGGCTCGAGCGTCCCCTGCTCGCGCTCGCCGACCACCGAGTATCGGCCAGGGTCGACGGCATGATGACCGGTATCAGCAGCAGGAGGAGCAGGGGAAGCGTTAGACTCTTGTCCGGTGCAGGTACTCCGAGGAGGACGGCGGGGTCGCAGGAAGACGGCGAGTGTGGGCGTTGGATGAGGAAGATGGCCGGCAGGACGGCCATGGTCACGACGATGGACCGCTTGCGCCGGTAGTCCCGCAGCTCCTTGCGGACGACGGCGCGGACGCGGCTGTGGCATCGAGGTCCATCATTGTCTGCGGGCCTCGACGTCCTCGTCGATCAGCTCGAGGTACACGTCCTCGAGCGAATGCTGCGCCTCGCCGATGGAGAGGACGTCGGCGCCGGCCCCGACGAGGCCCCGCGTCACCTCCGGTGCGGCGACCCTGGGATCGGACACCGAGAGCACGTAGGAGCCGGCTCGTCGAGCGCCAGCTCTCGACGGCGGCGATGCCGGAGAAGAGCTGGTCAGGGTCAGCGGCGGCAGCGGTCTTGACGACGAGCGCTTCTTGAAGAGCTCGGCCCGCAGCGTCCTCGGGCCGACCGACGGTTCGCAGCGTCGTGTTGAGGATGGCGACCCGGTCGCAGAGTTTCTCGGCTTCCTCGAGCCGGTGGGTGGTGAGAAAGATCGTCACTCCCTTCTGCCGGAGCCCGTTGATCAGGTTGTGCACCTCGAGCGCGGCCACCGGGTCGAGTCCCGACGTCGGTTCGTCGAGGAACATGATCGCCGGGTCGCTCAGCAGCGTTCGTGCCAGTCCGACCCGCTGGCGGAGCCCCTTGGAGAGACCGCCGCAGAGATCTCCGGCCCGATCGCCGAGGTTGACGGCCTCGAGGGCGTCCTTGATCCGGGTCCCGGCCTGATGCAGACCGTAGAGACCGGCGAAGTACTCCAGGTTCTCGGTCACGGTCAGCCGGAGATAGAGGCCCGGTGCCTCGGGCATGATCGAAATGCGCTGGCGGATCTCCACGCCGTTCTCGGGGCTGAGCGGGATCCCCGCGACCGTGGCCGAGCCCGAGGTCGGGGCGATCAAGGTGCCGAGCGTGCGCACCGTCGTGGTCTTGCCCGCGCCATTGGGCCCCAGGAAGCCGAACACCTCCCCGTGGGCGACTTCGAAGGAGACGTCGGAGAAGGCGGTCCGCTCGCCGAAGCGCTTGGTCAGCTGGTTGACCACAAGTGCCGCCTGCCCCTTCGTGCCACCGAGCGCAGCTCCATCGCTGACCGCGTCACCAGTCGGATCCGACCGAGGGGCTTCGGTCACGGCCTGGCGCCCAGGGGCGCCGGGCACGACATCGCCTGCTCGGTGCGGCACCGTCATTCGGCGCTCCCTCTGGCTGCGACGTCGGCCTCGGAGGTGGCGGCGCACCACTGCGCTACGTGGACCCGGAAACGCCGGACCTTGCGGCCACAATGTTATGCCCTTCCTGCCCTTCTGAACCATCTGAGCAGGACCTTTCTGAGCCCAGCCGCAACCCGCCTTCCCCGAACGCGGTCAGCCCCGCACCGGTGAGATGATGCGCGACGGGGAAAGGTGGGCGTCACCACACCTGTAGGAGGGGAGCCAACCTGGAGAGGCCGGCATGGCGCGGAGACAGACCGGGGGCCCGGCGCGGACCCGACTGACCAAGCTGAACACCCAACCCGACTTGAGCCCCCGCGCCCTGGGGGCGATGGCAGAGGCGGCTCGGCGGTCGCGGGAAGGCGCTGTCGGGACGGGCCCAGAAACCACACACCGCCGTCGATCGCCGAGGACGGATCCCCACCCGGCGGCACCTCCGGCGCCACCGGTCGAGGAGGCTCGGAGCAATCGCGAGCGCCGCTTGAAGGCATCGGTGACGCTGGTGGCAGCTGCCCTCGTCGTCGCTGCCGTGAGCCTGGGGGTCTCCGCGGTGGCACATGACGGTTCGGGGCCCAAGCAACGGTCGGCACGCACCGGGACCGGCGTCACGCTCCCAACAACGCCACGCTCGACGCCGACCATGACGACCCCCTTGTCGACAGGGACCCCCCCCACGACAGGGACCTCCCCCACGACCACAGCGCCGCCTCAGGCGTCTGGCTCAGGGCCGGTGCTGTCCGCCCTCTCCCCGTCGAGCGGCTCCGCAGGTCAGTCCGTGGTGGTCGTCGGCATGGGGTTCGTGAGCTCGGATGGCAATGTTCTGGCCACCTTCGACGGACAGGTGGCACCGACGGTCTGCCCGATCCAAACGAGCTGCACCGTCACCGTCCCGGCCATGTCCGACCCACCTCCGACGGTGCCGGTCACGATCACGACGGCTTCAGGTACGTCCAACGCGTTGACCTTCGCCTACCAACAGTCGTCGACGAGCATTCCAAATGTGGATGGAGGTCCCTCGCCGGACGTCCAGGCGGCGCCGCCGGGTCCCCGGGATCCGGGCCGGGCCCACCGACGAGCGCACAACGGTACGGGCGGCATCGGCACAGCCATCACTAGCCGGAGTCGGCGATTGTCGTCGACCGAGCGTGGAGCGTCAGGCCGATGAGGAACCGGAAACCACCGGGTCGGGCCGGCCCTGCCGGCACGACGATCTGACCAGGGTCGTCACGGCCGCTCGTCGACTTCGGTCACATACTCCCAAGCATCAACGTGTCCGCTGTGGCGATGAACGACGATGGGGGCGTCATTCGACTTCGACAGCTCGCGAGCCCGCGCTTCGGCCGCATCGTCGCCATCGAACTCGCCAGTTCCGATCACGGAGCCGCCGGGTTTGGAGAATCGGTAGCTCCACAGTTTGCCGGAGGAGGTGTCAGCATCGTTCATTCCAGGACACTATCGACTGCTTCGAGATTTGGCACAGCCGGCGAACCTGGAGACCGTGTTCAAGGAATGCGCAGATCGTGATGCTGCCCTGCCGATTGCCGTTCCTCGTCGGTCAACTCCGACAGCCGCACCAGCGTGACAAGGCTCCAGTGGCCTCCGACCGGGCAGCGCTGGACCCTCGCCCAACCGAGGCGAAGTGCCTTGAGCGACCCGCCGGGAATCCAGATCGTCGTGAAGAGATGGCCCTGGCGGCAGCGGACGACGACATTGCCGCCCATGCCGTACCCACGACTTCTGAGGGCGAGCACCTCAGTTCCAATGGCGAAGACCCCCACGGTTATGGCGACCTTGCGAGAGCGGCGGCGAGCGGTGGGCGGCGTCGGCGGCGCCGAGGGAGTGGCGTCGTTGGAACTCATAGATTTCGCCTCCAATCCTTTCTTTGCGGCATCGTGATCAGGTTATCGAAGCCGCCGGCGAGGCATCCTCGACGCTCAGCCGGCGATCGCGTCGGTGACCTCGTTCAACAAGGGACGACCGTCGAGATAGCGATCGAGGTTCTCCGCGAAGAGCTCGGCCTGTCGAGCGAACCGTCCGATACCACCGGCGGCATTGTGCGGCGTCACCCGGATGGACGGATGTGACCAGAACCGGTGGTCCTCGGGAAGGGGCTCGGTGCGAAAGACGTCCAAGATGGCAGCCGACAGGTGGCCGGAATCGAGACTTTCGATCAATGCCTCTTCGTCGACCAGTGTTCCTCGGGACACGTTGACGAGGAGGCTCCCAGGCTTCATCCGGGCCAGGAAGTCGGCGTCCACGAGATTGGCCGTCATGGGCGTCGCCGGGGCGGCGAGGACGACCACCTCGGCGAGTCCGACAACGTGATCGAGCTGGTCGGGCGTCACGGTCTGATCGGTGGGATCAGCTGGCGACGGGTGTCGCCGACATCCGATGACCCGGGCCCCGAAGGATCGCGCTCGATGAGCGACTTCGGCCCCGATCCCCCCGAGCCCGATGACGACCCACGTCGATCCAGACACCTCGCGCCAATCGTGGATCCGCCAGCGGCGCGCGCCGCGCCTGATCTCGCCACTGGGCGGCATCCTGGAATTCGTCGAGAACCGAACGCATCACGAACTCGGCGATGGGCAGACCGTTCACGTGGGCGTTGGTGATCCGGACCCCATGGGCCACCATTGCTCCGAATACCGGATCGTCGTAGCCGGCCGCCGGGGACTGGAACCAGCGCAGTCCGGGACTGTCGAGCATGAGTCGAGAAGAATGCGACAAGCGGGGCTCCTGCTCGAAACAGATCCGACGTTCCCCAAGCGATATCCGGGTGGGCGTCGGCCCGGGCGATGGGTGCCCCTCCCGGATCACAGAGGCTCCCGTCTTCGTTCATGAGGAGCCAGCCGACTCCTGGTCGATCGAGCTGTGCATTGAACGATCCGTGTGCCACTGCAGTGAGGAGAACAAGCATCAACGCAAAACTACGCCGCTTTTGACCAGTCGCACGTTGTGCACGATTGTGTCGACGACGTCATCGTTCTTGCCGGCGCATACGGGAAATCATTGCTCGACAGCGCCGAGCGGCCAAGGTCCGCGACGGCAGCTGGTTCGACCGCGGAAAGGCGAGATCCACGATGCTCCTGATCAGAGATCCCATCAACCCCGGCAATTGGTCCCTCGACCCAATCAGACATGGCTTCGACTGCTCGCCCGCATGTTCGCGCCCTCACTCGATCGCCAACTGGCATCGGGGTGTGCGCCCGAGTCCAATCGGCTTCTGGCCACCCGGGCCCAACGGCTCGTCTCATCGTCAATGCGGCGTGCCCTCGCACACAACTGGCTCGATCTCATGAACGTGGTGCGTAGGCCACCGGTGGTGCGCAGTCCGCACACTCCGATATGCCGCCCGACCGCGTCATCGCCGCTGAAGACGACATACGGGCGATGCTCGAAGCGCTCTCGACCGCCCTCCCGACCCCGCACGCGGCGTTGCGATGGCCAGCTGGCTGCTCCGCGATGGCGCGGGCCCCCTTTACAACCGACACTGCGCCGTGGACCTGGGCACCGAAGTACGAGAGGCGACCGTGCAACTCGACCCCAGCGTCTCGCTCGCTGGGTTGATGTGACCTCGAGACTCCCGACATCGATCGCCATATCAACACCCCAACGAACTTGCGAAACGCGAAGGCCGATCATCAAGCCGGAGACCCGCAAGGAACGCTCACACGAAACAAGCAGGAGCAGACGCCCGAGCTCGGCCCAGACACCCCGAATGCCCCGGTGCGCACGCTCGGCGGCGCCGGGGCGCTGAGCCCACGGCAGGAAAGCGGTCGGGGGAACCCACACGCCCCGAGGCCGGGCCGCCCCGGCGCCGCGTCAACAGACTAGCGGTACATGGCAGGCGCGTCTGTCATCATGTCATTCTTGGCTGACACCCAGCCACGTTGGATGAGCCCCCGGAGGGTCAGGCGCGCAGGCGGTGCCTGGAACAGAAGTCTCGGTCCTCGTCGTCGGTGGTCCAGCCCTTGCACCACGCTCGGTGCTGAATGATGTCGTGCACGGGCGGAGTGGATATCTCGACGGGACTGGACACGACCAAGGAATTCCAGCAGCCGTCGAAGTCGCAAAGAATCGCTCTTTGACGCAAGGTCACGGTCGCCACCGTAGGCCTCAACGCCGGTGTCATTAGCCGACGGCGAGTGAACTTTCGGTGCCGACTCCTGACATCCTGTGCAATTTGGACGCCTTTCTTGCGGTATTCATGCTTCATGCCCTAGCAGTGACTTCGGGGCAGCCGTCTCCCACTGCAGATGGCGGACGCCACGCTCCCGCAATCCGTGGGATCGAGCGCTACGAGGCGTCGGCAGGTCGAAGTGACGCTCGAACGTTCATTGCTCAGGGAGATAGACCTCATCTCGGAGCTCGCGTTCCAGAAAGACGTTGAACGCTTCTTGCCAGAGGATCCCCACCCGATTTTGAAACAGATGAAGAGGTCTCGTCGCGACAACCCCGACGATGGTCCACCCCTCGACGAGGAGCTCGCTCAGCTGTTCCTCAGTCTCGATTCTCGACGCCTCTGCTCTAGGATCTTCTCGCTTGCGATCAGGGGGGAACGCCGTTCCTTCCCACCAGTGCGCCCCCCGCAAGCGAATTCGATACCACTCGCGTTTGCCCACGAGAATGCCTGCCTTCTTGAACCCACCAGGCTCAGCAGAGCTCCCGGTGCCGACCAGATCTTCCGGCACCCCAGGCCAACAGTCAAGAGGCTGAGTAGCCCGACTCAGCCGGGCTCGGGTCAACGTCTTTGAAAGCTGGAGCCGTGCCAGAGCGGTCGCATCGAGAGAGCGGACCGTGGGCAGATGGTGAGGCGCCCAAACGTCCGAGCCTTGAGTGGGACATCGTTGCGCTGGGAACCGGTAACCAGGCAAGTCGAGATTGCCCCGCTGGAGGACCAGATCAGACAGGGACCCAGGCCGAGGCGCACCGGACCGGATCTCGATACCCTCGTACCGCCCTGCGGACTCCGGCGACTCGCAGCTACGGGATCGGGAGGTGGACGTGGACACGTGGCAGGCGACAGACGAGGAGCGGTCGGCGCTGGCTGACGACCTGGCTACCCTCGACGACAGCCAATGGGACATTCAGTCGCTGTGCAGCGAGTGGAAGGTCCGACACGTCGTCGGCCACTTGGTCGCCGGGGCCGACGTGAAGACGGGCCCGTTCATTGCTGGGATGCTCAAGAGCGGCATGAACTTCAACCGCTTCATATCCCGTGAAGGCCTGGCGCTGGGAGCGGCACACCCCGACGAACTCCTGGGGCAGTTTCGGAAGACGATCGGGACGCATCAGACGCCTCCGGGGACGAAGCCCGAGACCATGCTCACCGACCTTGTGTGCCACAGCGAGGACATTCGCCGACCCACCGGCATGGCCCGGACTGTGCCAGAGGCCACCTTATTGACGGTTGCCGACACCATCAAGCGCATCGGTTTCCCAATCCACGTCAAGAAGCGCATTGCCGGTCTGCGCCTGTCGGCCACGGACTCCGAATGGGCGGTGGGGAGCGGTCCTTCCGTCGAAGGCCCGCTGCAGTCGCTCATCCTCGTCATGGCAGGACGCAAGGCGCCGCTCGAGGACCTGTCTGGCGAAGGGATACAAACCCTCCAGGCGCGGCATCTAGCCTGAGATCCCGTGGCCGGGTCGATTCAGTCGCCATACAGACCGTCGTAGGCGTCCCGGGCGGTGTCGCCTTGGCGGCGGCCTTGGGCGACCGCCCATTGCCTCGTCGCTCGATCGACGGCAAAGGTGGTCCATCCCTCGCCGTCCTCATTGCTGAAGTGGATAAGCAGGGTATGTGGGTCATGCTCGACGCGAAGGCGATGTCGCGGGTCTTCCTCCTCGTGCAGTCCTCGCACACGTTTGCCGGACATGGCCTCCTCAGCGACGAACGATGTCCACCGCCTTCCTCGGGTTTTGGGCCGAAGGAGCTTGCTTCCAACTGATTGCTTGGGCACCTCCTCAGAGTATGGCCGTGCCGCAGGGCGGGCTAGCGTGGACCGGAGCCTCAAGTGATACGAAAGGACGAGGAATGAGCGAACTGCTCTTGGCAGCTGAACGAGACGCCGTGGCAAGCGCGAGCCGCCATCTGGCCGAGAAAGGACTCGTCATCGGCACGGCGGGTAACATTTCAGCCCGCCAGGGGGACCTGATCGCAGTGACTCCTACTGGGTCTGACCTCGGGACAGTGACGGCGGAGATGATCACGGTCATCGACCTCGGTGGGCAGGTCGTCGACGGCGACCTCGCTCCCACGTCAGAGGTACCGCTTCACACCGGAATCTACGCCGCTACCAATGCGCTGGCGATAACGCACGCCCATGCCATGGCGTCCACTGCCCTGTCGTGTTCTCACGACGAGTTACCGGCACTGCACTACAGCTGCTTGGAATTGGGGGGCACACCCCGTACGGCACCCTACGCCACGTTTGGCTCCCAGGAGTTGGCGGACAATGTCATCGAAGCACTGAAGGGGCGCAACGCCGCCATGATGCAGAACCACGGCTCCGTTGCCTACGGCGCAACCATGGACCAGGCCATACACCGGCTCGAGCTTCTCGAATGGCTCGCCGAGCTGTACTGGAGAGCGTCGTCGATGGGGACACCCCACGTGCTGACGGACAAGGACTTCGAGGCGATCATCACGGCGGCCATAGAGCGTGGATACGGTGCCCTCAAGAAGGTCGAAAAGAGCTGAGCAAGAAAGCGTGTTGATACCGCCAAGACCGCTTACCGGCCCGTCTGCCCGTCAATAAGTTCACGAAGGATGTCGGCGTGGCCAGCGTGTCGGGCTGTCTCTTCGAGCAGGTGCATGAGTACCCATCGGAGATTTACCGGCGCCTCATCTCCCACATCTCGGCACAATTCGTCGAGGCTCGGGGTTGCCGCCACAACCTCGTCAGTGCGCTGCCAGGTGTCCTCGTAAACGTCAACGGCGCCCTCTACCGTGTCGTCCGGGTTTATCGTGTCATCCGGGATCTCAACGTCCTGACCGGCGAAGCGGCGCAAGATCCAAAGAGATTCCGCGGCGCGCCATGTGCTTCACGAGCCAAAGAAGGGTCGTACCACTTCCAACGTGAGTTCTCCGGGCGGCATCGTTGTGGACTCCAACGGTCTTCCGGACAAGCGATCCACGCTGGTATTGAAGCAGCGCTTGCAGCGTCCCCCGCTCGTCGCCATCGAGTCGAGGCGGCTTCTGGTCATGCATCACCAGAGTGTACGACCGCGTGCTACTAGGCCGATTCGCAAGGTGTCCTCGGTCGGCGCGTCGTTCCCGTGACGACCGCGGCGTGTCCGCGGGCCGGGGTGATATGCGGACGGTCCACTCGGTTCGAGCGTCCTCAGGGGCCCCTCTCACGCCAGCGTTACTGGTCGATCGTGGCGAGCGGTATCTCTCCGGTCGGAGACGAAAAGAAGCAAGCGGGTCGGGCCCAGGCCTCCCGTTGCGACCGACAGATGCACGCCCTCGGGCGCGTCCCGCCAAGCCAAGCGACGAGTTCAGCTCGGTCCGGCGTTTCCACCTCGAGCCGGGAGAACCCTGTAGCACCGTTCAGATGGCCGCCTTCGCTACGAGCAGGGTGCAGGTGAGGGTCATCCCAGGCCATGAACGCACAACGCCAGGGCTCGATCCAGGACAGGTCGACACCCACCGCCCGCCAGCGAACCGTTTCGCCTGAAGGGAGAACTCGGAACCGTCGATCGGCGGCCAGTCCGACGCGTCTCGCCGTGACCTCGATGTCCTCGGGTTCGATAGACCATCGTGCCAGACCGGGACCGCTGTGTCGACATCGCTGTCACGACCGGCCGGCCCTGGGGGACGCAAGGGCCTCGTCTCTGTCGACGACGGCAAGGAGCTCCAGGTACTGACTGCCAAATGGCACGATGATGTTCGCCGTGCCACGGCCGGGATGATGTCCCCCTTCCCGGACAATGAATCCCAGGGCCTCCATGTGCCTCCGAGCGGCGCCCAGGTCGCCAACGAGGACAATCGCCTGCACCAGTCGGTCAACCACGGCCAGATTCTTACGGTAGCGAGTGACCCACGGGTGTCTGACGGACGTGAGAACGTGACTGGCCGACGCTCGCCGTTCCCCCCGGGACGGGCCCATAGAATGACGCGGTAGGTGGCAGCGCCTCTTCTCGTCGTGGCGGAACGGTCACTGCATGGTGGTATTAGTACGAAGACCGGATACCGGTTGGCACTCTTGTGTGACCGACCACGCTGCACGAAGTCACAGCCAGGGCCATCTCGTCAAAATATGGGATTGCGGCGTATCCCGTGGCGAGTGAAATTGGTGCTGCGCCTCGCCCCCCGAGGCGGCTCTTCTTGTGGCGGAGGATCGACATGAAGGCGTTGCGACTCGTTCCCGTTGTTCTGCTGGTGTTGTCAGGATTGCTCGTCGGCGCCGGGGCCGCGAGTGCAGCACCCCTTCCCCCCCATCACGGCTATGACTGCTCCGGCGGCAACGTTCCGGCGGGGTCCTACGGTTCAATGGTCATCACCGGTATCTGTTATATGCCGGCAGGCAACATCGACATCTGGGGAAATCTCACCGTTGCCCCCGGGGCATTGCTCGACGCCGTAGCCCCTGGTGACCCGACGACAGGTACACCCGCCGTGCCGGCGACGGTGTCGGTCGGGGGGAACGTCACCGTCGGCAAGGGCGCCGTCTTGCTCTTGGGATGTTCGCCGAACATCTCCTGCGCTCCTCCGAATCCCGGCATCTCCTTCGACTCGGTCCGCGGCAGCATTACGGCTTACGGCGCCCAAGGGGTCGTGGTGCACTCCGTCGCCGTTGGTGGCAACGTGACCCTTCAAGGAGGTGGAGGTGGAGCTGCAGCCCAGACGTGCAACGCTCAGACGCCCCCCACCGACACGGCCCCGATCCCGAACCTGGAGCCGTGGTCCGAAGATGCCAACCTCGACTTCACCCCCGTCTACAGCGACGTCGAAGACGTCTCGATCGGCGGCAACTACACCGTCGTCAATATGACCTCATGCTGGATCGGATCGCTCCGAAACCTGATCGGCGGCAGCGCCACCTTCGTAGGCAACGTGATGGGTGACCCCGACGCCATGGAGATCGGCAACAACCTGATCGGTGGCAACCTTGCTTGCTTCGGCAACGACCCGGCGCCCCAGTTCGGCGACGGGGCGGCTCCCGACCTGGTCTCGGGGCGCGGGATCGGTCAGTGCGGGTTCCACGTGGTGCTGCAGAACCCGTCTGCCGAGGCTGTGACCACCAACACGCTCAGCGGTGTCGGAATCAACGAGCATTTCGTGGTGAGTACCCACAACCTCGAGACGTACTACGGGAAGCACACGTCGACCAACGTGGGCACGCTGCCCGGCTACCCCGTGACGACCTCGTCCGGCGACGCCATCGTCGCCGAGCTCAACGACTTCACGCTGGCGGGGAACGGCCTCACCGGCACCGCCGACTACACCGGAGGTTCGCCGGGACAGGCCCCCGGGGAGGCGTTGCTGGCGACCGCCTACCCCGACGGGTCAGAGTCGTTCGTCGCCTACGACACCTGTGGGGCCTGCAGCTTCCACGGCCAAACGGGCATGGTGACGCTCCGGGCGTGCGGGACCACGAGCAAATCCGGGTTCACACATGGCACGTTCCTGATCACCGGCTCGGGCACCACGATTCCCACCTCGACCAGCCCGGTCCCGGGACTGTCGACCTTGACCGGATACGGCACGTTCTGGGGCTCAGGCGCCACGGTGCACGTCGTGGAGCACCTCGGTTTCGGCTGATTCATCATTGAAGAGCTAGCGGTCGCCGGTGGACTCCGGTGTGCTGGGATCCACCGACGACCGTCAGCCGAGTTGCCGCGGTGCGTGCCGATTTGAGCTAGCCGAACTTGATCAAGGTCTCGTTTACCTCGTCAGAGTGTGTCCAACCAACTCCAACCAACATAGTGAGGACCGCCCTGGTCTCGATGAACTGGACGTCTTTGACGAAGTCGCGAAGACGCTCGTCGCGACTGGCGTGAATCTTATTGAGCCGCTGGTCGAGCATGTCCTCCGCCTATTGCAGATTCACCCTGACCTGGATAACACTTTACCTGTGACACTGGAAAGCGACGAGGTTCCTCCATCCAGCTGGTTCGACTCGCTGGAATCCCTGACCAAGCAGCACGAGGGCGATGTCGTCACGATCGAAGTGCTTGCGCTTGATATCGGAGACGAATACGAGGCTGAAGAGGTCCCATTCGCCTATATCGAGTACGACCGTCACGACGATGCCCTCAACGTGGCGGTCGGCGGCCGTGACGGGCGCTACCCGGTGATACTGCGCCATACCATCGAACATCCTCAACACATCGTGGTCTCTAGTGCCGCGCTGGGTGAGGACTCGACGGTGGACGTGACAGCGGCTGATGGAGTCCAGACGCTGATCACCTTTCATCAGCGCCCCGCCCTACCGGCGTGACGAGCTTGCCGGGTCTGTGCGGCACGGCGGGCTGATCGACAAGGCGTTCCTTGGAATCTCGGGCCGGTGACCCTGGGGCCAGTCACCAGAGGCTGGAACCTTCCTACACGGACCTGAACCTGCCGCGACCCGTGGGATTCGTCCTCGGCAGGGGTGGCAGCCTAGGGGCCGTCCAGGTCGGCATGCTCGAGGCCCTGACGGAAAAGCGGATAGCACCCGATCTCGTCATCGGCACGTCCGTGGGATCACTCAATGGCGCCGTCATCGCACTCAATCCCACCAGCGCCGCCAACCGTCTGTCACGCGTGGGCACGCATCACACGGCACCAGGTCTTCCCCGGCGGGCTGCTCGCTCAGGCGCGGACTCTCCAGCATTCGAAGACGCACCTCTTTCCCTATACCGGCCTTGCCTCGGTGATCGCAGACTTCCTCGGTGCGACGAGGACGTTCGGTGACCTCACGCTTCCCTTCGCTGCAGTTGCGATGGACGTCGTCTCCGCCACTCCCTTTGTCATCGACGTTGGCTCGCTGCTGCCCGCGCTGCTTGCCAGCGCCGCCATCCCCGGCGTCTTCCCCCCCGTCGATCACGACGGACGGCGTCTCTACGACGGCGGGGTGGTGGCCAATGTTCCACTCCGACAAGCCGTGGCCATGGGGGCCCGCTCCCCCGTGGTGCTCGACTGCACGTTCCCGGGTCACCTCCTCCCCCCGCCCGAGTCCCTGGCCGAGACGTTGCTCTTTACGGCCATGGTCACGATGCGTTCGCAGACCATCCTCGAAGACCCCTCGTCGCCGCCCAGGTCCCAGTCGTCTACCTCCCCGGTCCGGCCGCCTGTCGGTGCTCACCCTTCAACTTCGACTTCACCGAGCTCCTCATCGAAGGCGCCTACGAAGCCGCTGTCTCCTTCCTCCACGACCTCCGGGTCGACGGTCCCGGCCTCTACGGCTCCCCATCGGGACAGTGACGCCAATGAGCGTCGAAGGAGAGAGGTCCCACTATCCACGACGACCTGGCGGCGGAGACCACGACGCTCCCCCGCCGTTCGGCAAAGCGATCCGCCCGGCAATCGAGGACCTGAGAATTTCGACGAAGGTTCAGCCCCCGACGATGGATTGCTAGGCCACCTTGTCGAGTACTGCGCCGTCCGCGGGCAGCAGGTAGCCCTTCGAGACATCCGAAAGCGACCGCCTGGTCCCACTTCTCTACGAAGACCTCATGTGTCGGGTAGAGCTGCGCCAAGATCCTGCAGAACCCACCCCCGGCGCTCGGGATGTCGCCAGTCCCATTCACCACGGCGACCGGCGCCGCGACCTGGGGGGGTTCGTATGCCCCCGACCGCCTCACCGTCTTGATCGATCACATACGACGTCGGGCTGGCGACGTCGGGCTGGCGACGTCCAGCCGCGGCGACTGGGGAGGTGGTGCTCCGGTGATCACCCAGCAGAGCCCAACTCGAACGGCTCCTGTGCAGACAGAGTCGGACTCTGACATCTTCCGACTCCGCGGGCCCTCGCAGACACGGCCGTTATTCTGACGGGCATGCGACTCTTGCTCGTGGCCTATCCAGGGGCCGGGAAGGGCACACAAGCGGTGAAGTTGGCCGCCCACTACGGGATCGCGCACCTGTCTAGCGGGGCTCTATTGCGCGCCGAGGTGGCTCACGGCACGAGGATCGGGCGGGTCGCCGCTGACTACCTGAAGCGGGGCGATCTCGTACCTGACGACGTGGTCCTCGAGATGCTGTCCGTTCCGGTGCTCGAGGCGGTTCGCAATGGCGGATACGTACTCGACGGCTTCCCGAGGACGCTGCGTCAGGCCGAAGAGGCCTACTCGCTGGCCCAGCAGGTCGAAGGTATCGAACTCCAGGCTGTCGTCCATCTCCGAGTCAGCCCCGACGAGTTGCGCCACCGGCTCCGGGTTCGCGCCAACCGGGAAGGGCGCTCTGACGACAGCGACGACGTCATTTTGCATCGGTTCAAGGTGTTCGACACCGAGACAGAGCCGCTCCTCGACTTCTACGCTCAACGTGGGTTGCTCATCGACATCAATGGCGAACAGCCTGTCCAGAAGGTCTTCACCGACATCACGGCCGCTATTGACGACTTGGGTGCCGATCGACGCCCGGAAGTCGGACAGCAAGACCCCTAGAGCTGAGGAACTCGGCCGCCACCATCCGAGCTCAGGTCACTGGAGGTGGTACTCCCTCCACGCTGGCCGCCAAGAGCGGCTCCCAGCCGCACACTATGCAGGCGTGGCGGATGGCCGACCGGCCGAAGTCGATAGCGGCAAGCCGTGGGTCGGGCGCGCCACGAACGGCGTCCCAGTCGAGCACGTACTCCTTCAGATCCGCGTTCCAGTGGGCGGCTGGCGGTGAGAGGGTGGCGGTCTCGAAGCCAACTGGGGCAGGAAACGCGAACGCGAAGAAGGCGGCGCGTGGGTAGCGAGCGTCGCCGGGCCACCAGCCGACCTCGATCTGCTGGGCGTTGGCGGAGTTCCGCGTGATGAATTCGCTCGACGGCGGGTCAACCGTCTGCCCGGAGAACAGGCCGACGGCAAGATCGAAGGTACCCCACCAGGCGTTGACGGGCGTCGATCGCCCCCGGTACGGGGCGCGCAGCGCTGCCAGCACCAACGCGGCCTGGGTCGCTGCCGTGAAGTACGTCTCCACCTGGGTGGCGTCGTAGGTGGCGTGCTCGTCGTCCTCGTCGAGTGGTGTGGTCCAGGAAGTCTCCTGGGGGCGCATGTTGACTCGCACCGGACCGATCAGATCGCCGATCGCCCCTAAGAGGTCCCGCGTCACCTCCCCCACCGCCCGATCTGGCGCAAGAGGTACGCGGCGAATACGCCCGTCGCTATGCTCGGCCACCGCCTCGTGATCGTGCAGGTCCAACGCGACCACCAGGGCACCCGAGCCGTCGGGGGCCGGGAGCGGACGCGTCTCCCACCCGCGGGCGGTCAGGTGTAGAGCGGCGTGTTGGAGCTGCGGTTCGGGTGGGGACAGGGCAACGGCCAGCTTGCCGAGCACCTGGGTGTGGGCGTGCAAGGTATCGCAGGTGCCACTCCAGGCCTCGTAGGGAAGGGACGGCCATCCGACGGGCATCGAGATCACGCTAGCGGCCCGGAAGTTGGGATACGCGATGTCGGCCCGGACTCTTGCTCGGTCGCGCACCGTCGCGATCGCACGTCACCCCGGCGCAGGGCTCGCTGTCGATCCTCGGCTACCACGGCGACGACGGCCGCACGACGACCAAGGCCCGTCCACGCTGGGAGCCGAGCATCTGTCGCTCTACCCACCGGTACTCAGGACCCCCAAGGCGGTCGCGACCAATCGCGTCATCACGATCCCACCAAGAGCTCTTGCCAGTTGGCGGGGACCCGTCCGGCTGGTCCAGGCACGGGTTGGTCGAGGGGATGATGCTGCGGCGGGGCGAGGCGAGGCCCTTCCACGTATTCGTTTGTTCGGTAGTTCCAGAACCAATCTTCACCTGGCTCGAAGCTGCGGATGACAGGGTGCCCTGACGAGTTCGCATGCGCGGTGGCGTGCTGGCTGGGTGAGTTGTCGCAACATCCAATGTGGCCGCACTCCCCACACCGCCGTAGGTGTAGCCACCAACCCCCCGACGCGAGACACTCCACGCAACCGGGCCCGCTTGGTGGCACCTCTGGATCCAAGTGATTCGTCATGTTTGCACCTCCCGCTACGCACCTGTCAACGGTAGGGGAAAAGACAATGGCCGTCATGTGCGACCATGGTCGAAGCCGCCGCAAACCAGGACCCCCCAGGTGCGACCAGCCACCAGCACCGCTCGCTCCTCTTCCTCCGCTGCCGAAGGCGCCCACACGAACCCAAGAGGCGTAACGCCCCGCTGGCCCCCGAGGCCGCACCACGGGGTATCGGGTGCTCTCGTTCTAAACGGAACCGGCGCTCAGCGACGACGGGTTGCTCACAGGTAAACGATCTGCGACAAACGTGCGACGCGTAGGTGAACACTCGCACCTATACCCGACGGAGGTGATCCTTCACGCCATGATGGTCCTTCGTGCGTGCCGAGGAGTCAGGCTTGCGTCTCCAACTTGAAGAGCCGGTCTTGTCGAGAAATCGCGCAACCTCCGTACGCGTTCGGTCCGAGGGAATCGCCACCGCCACGCTCGTGTGGAGATGTGCATCGGCGCTCGTAGTCGTCCTCGCAAATGTGGCACTGGTGACATATCTCGTTGCAGAACGAGGCTCGTCCGTTCCGATGCAGAGCGCCGTCCAGGCCTACGGGTCCGTTTCGGTACCCACTCGATCATTGGAACATCGGTCGAGTGCGCCACCACCAAGGTCGGCGACCGCTTCACCAGAAGCCAACCCGAGGCCGACCGTGTCGGCTCCTCAACCTGCGGTACCGACCTCGACGGCTGTTCCCGTAGACCCCACTCCCACCGCCACGATTCCTCCACGCGCCGTGGAACCGAGCACATCTCTGCCGACCCCACCCTTTTCGCCACCATCGTCGATCCCCAGTCTGAAGCCAGCAGTGGTGGAATCCGACCCTGCCAGCAACATCTCCCCATCGCCGAACTTCTCCACCGCTTGCGGTCCCGCCGGATACAACGATTCCTTCGGCTGCATCTTGAATGTGGTGGCCGCCATTGACAATGCCAGGGATAGTGAAGAACTGCCTTCGATGGTGTTGCCCACGAACTGGTCGTCACTCAACCCAGAGCAACAGCTGTTCGTGGCAACCAACCTTGAACGCACAGCACGCGGATTGGCCCCATTGATCGCCGTGGCGACAGCGCTCGGACCGGCGGCGGCCCTCGGAGTGGCCGCTAGTGTCGATCCTACGGCGCCACCAGGATTCCCCCATACCGAAGTCCTCAGCAACTGGGCAGGAAACGTCGGCAATCCGCTCGAAGCCGTGTACTACTGGATGTATGACGATGGGCTTGGATCGCCCAACATTGATTGCTCGCTCTCAAACCTCTCGGGCTGCTGGGGCCACCGTCACAACCTGCTCGCACCCCTCGCCTGCAACCAGTGCGTCATGGGAGGTGCATTCGGAACAACGGTCCAAGGGGCGACCGGCGTGACGGAGTTGATCGTTGAGACTACGGGGCCGATCGACGTGGACTTCACCTGGGCGATGGAGCAGGTGTACCTCCCATGACGCTGTGCGTGAGCGTGGGGAGGGGTCGCCTCACCTTCCACGGAGGTGAACTCGCCGATGCCGTTCGGATCAGTCCATCGCTGCGGGTCAGTGTGATTCCGGCGTCACGGACTCAGAGCGGGTTTGTCGCCACACAGGGGCCTCGTCGTCATGACCGCGTCGGCGACGCTCATTCACGAGTATGAGTGTGGCATTACGGCCAAGATCCAGTTTTCGGACGTCACGGATGTCGTGAGATCCTATTCCCAGACCATTGATCTGAGGCGAGCGAGGCAACATATGGACACTAGTGCTGACGCTTTTGGGCGCGCCGTCATGGACTGGGCACGGGGTGGCACCGATCCCGAGGTGTACGAACGCGATGATGGTTATGTCGACGTTGGCGCAGGACCTGACCTGTTTCTCGCTGACTTCCCGGACTGGCCTTCCTCAGAACGAAAGGCGATGCGGCACGTTCGAGGTCGCGTCATCGACGTGGGTTGCGGCGCTGGCAGAGTGGCGCTCCATCTTCAGCAACGCGGGGTTGACGTCGTAGGCCTTGACGCTTCACCACTTGCGATAAGGGCGTCGCGGCGCCGGGGCGTGAAACAGGCGTGGTGCGCTCCTGTCGAGACCTTGACTGGGACCATCGGCTCTTTCCATACCATCGTGTTGTTCGGAAACAACTTCGGCATGTTTGGCTCTCCGGCACGAATTCGGGAGGTACTCACAGCCTGGTCGACCCAGATGGCTCCTGAGGCTCGGATCTTGGCCCAGAGCAGCAATCCCTATGCTGGCGGAGCTCCGGCTCTCGATCGCAGCTACTACCGTCAGAACAAAGAGCGCGGCCTGATGCCTGGACAGTGCCGTTTACGCGTCCGATATCACGGCTTGGCTACACCCTGGTTTCCATGGCTCTTTGTCTCGCGCAATGAGATGCGACTGCTCGTGAAGGGAACAGGCTGGCACCTGAGTCGGGTTCTTGGTGAAACGCCTCGTGACGCTTACGTCGGCGTATTGGAGCGGGATTGAGCGCGCACGGCGGACTGACGGCACCATCGCCTACGGCAAGTCACCCGCATCTTCAATTCGATCCTGCTCGGCATCATCGATTTGAGGCGTCAGTCGCGCCAGCCCCGCCATCGCAAGTCGGAGCGCCATCGGTGGGGTGATGGGCCTGACGTTGATTCGGTGGCCCTTGCCTCTGGCGTCGCGAGCAGCTGCTGCGACCACCTCCATCAAACGGAGCGGCGGTACTGGCTTGAGAAGGCACTCGAAGACAACAGGCCCGAACGCTTTGCGTATTGCAGACTCCTCGAAGGATCCGAACCCCGAGAAGACCACTACGGTCGATGAATCGTCCAGTGCGTCCAGCACGACAGTGCCATCTACGCGTCCCAAGTGCAGATCGAGGAGGAGCACGTCGACACTCTGGCTCGCCATCGTCCACATGGCCGCCGCGCCATCCGCGGCCTCCAGGCGGCAAGAGCGCTGTTGGGAACCGGAAGCCGGGCGCCAGCGGGAACCGTCATCCCATCCATCATGGCCGAAAAGTCCATATCCGCATGCCATTAGCCCGTTCGTTGCGGTCTCATCGGTACCCGGAAGGGTCAGGCCAACTCCGTCGGGCTTTTCCGAGCCCAACCTCATCCAACTGCACGTTGTCTTCAGATGGCCGCCAAGGAGAACCTCGAGCCCTACGAAGCAGAAGCTTGCGTGCTCATCTGGTTATCGTTAAGTCCTCCTGATCGCTCGATCTGAAGTGATCGACGCAGGCTAGACGTCCACGTCTCAAGCGGAGGCGAGGTCATCGAGACTGCGACGCGCTCGGTGGCTATCTGGGATATCGCCCTTGGCTTCGAAGAGTTCGAGCGCTCGCACGAGCGAGATCCGGCCGTCGTCGGGCCGGTCGGCCATGAGCTGGACCTCTGCCTGCCCCCTGTAGGTTTCCGCGATCCATTGCAGTTGATCGCTGCGCTGCATCCATTCCACGGCCTCGGCGGCCAGTGAGAGGGCACGGCCGAAATCCCCGACCCGTGCTGCGACTTTGGCCTCTACGATGCGCCAAAGAGATTGAGAGACCACGTCTTCCTCGTGAGTCAGATTCCGCCCTATGGCGGCCAGCTTTTTCGCCGCCTCCGTGTCGCCCTGGCGCAAACGCATCTCCGCGAGCATGGGCGCCACGGTTGAGAGATAGGACCGTTCACCCCGTCGCTCCAGCTCGTCGAACATGAACATGAGGTGGTGCTCCGTCGCCTCGTCGTCCCCGAGGATGAACTCGGCGTTGGCGGAGCAGGAAGCAAGATGAAAGAGGTGCATGTCGCTGTGCATCTCCTCGAATGCGGCCCGAGCATCGGCCAGCGCAGCACGCGCTTCGCCTGGCTGGTCGTCGAGGGCTAGGAGCACTCCTTCGACCATGCGGCGGGTGCCGTATGCGATTCGGGTGGACTCACCCGACAGCGCGTCCTGGCGCAGGAGTTGGAGACCTTCATTGGACGGACGCGGCCCGTAATACATCGCTGCATAGCGAAACGCTCGAGCTTCCTCGACCAGATGGTGATCGCCACAACGCGATGCGTGGTAGATAATCTTCTCGCAGATCTCCATCATCGGCTCCCAACGGGCCTCCATGTTCAGTCGTTGGCGCCGTGCGACGTAAGCATGTGCCAATCCTTCGTCGTCACCGGTGGAGCCGAAATAACTCAAGGCCTCAGCTACGGCGACGTCGATGTCGGCCATGGCGAGGTCGCCTTCGGTGTGCGCGGCCACTTCCAGCCATGCCAGCCGGGCCCGCAGGAATAACCCTCGATCGCCACACTGCTCGGCCTCGCCGAGCACCGCGTCGAGCATGACGCGAGCGCGCCCGAACTCCTGGGCCCGGAAGAGGGCCACACCGTGACGCCATTTCAGATCCAATCCAGCCACGGTGCCCGGGACTAGATCAGCGGCCCGGGCGTAGAGGGAGGAAGCAGAAGTGAGGTCCGTAGCCATAAGCCGCCAGGCCACCACAGCCAGGCGCCTCGCCGCTTCCAGGCCCAGCGCACCGTCGTCGATCTCGCCCACGCCCCGACGCAGGGCCACGGCCTCTGCCAGGTGGTGACCAACGAATTCGTCGGCCTCGCCGGCAAGGACGTCGGCGCGCTTGTCCAGCCAGCGGGCCAGTCGCTCATGGAGATCGGCCCGGCGCAGCATGGGCAGGGCTTGGTAGGCCGAGTCGCGCACCAGGATGTGCGTAAACGCGAACCCGTCCTCGCCGGGGATATCGCTGCGCTCCGAGCGCACCATCTCCTTGCGGGCCAATGAGCGCAGATGACCGGCCACAGCCTGCGGTTCGAGCGCCGTCAACTCGACCACCGCCCCCGCGTAAAAGAGCTGGCCCACCACGGCGGCGGCGTCGAGTACCTGGTGCTCGCCAGCCGTCAGGCGCTCCAGTCGTGCCGTCAGCAATGCGCCAATGGTCGGGGGGACGGTCACGGTGTCCAAGTCGCCCGAAACCTGCCACCCTTCGCTTGCAAACACCAGGAAGCCGTCGTCGACCAGCATGGCCAGCAGCTGCTCGACGAACAAAGGGGTCCCCCCTGCGCCCGATACCACCCGGTCGAGTGCCTCGGTCGGTAGGCCGGCCCCGCCGAGGAACTCTTCGACGAGTTGCGTGGATTCTGTGGCCGACAGGGGCTTGAGCAACACGTTGGTGACGTTCAGCTTCCCACCGCCCCAGGTGGGCTGGTCGTCGAGGAACTCTGGACGGGCCAGGCACAACACGACCAGCGACGCATCGCGGGTCCAGTCGACAACGTCCTCGAGGATGGCCAGAAAGGCGGGTTCGGCCCAGTGGAGGTCATCGACTACCCAAATGACCGGGTCCGAGCCGGCCAGAGCTTCGAGGTAGCGTCGGACTGCCCACTGGATCTCCTCGATGGCCGCCGACGTTCCCCCGAGGCCGGCCAGGGGGGCCAGGAGTTCCGTGATCTGTGCCGCGCTCGTGTCGTCCCCGAATACGCCGGTAAGGCGCCGCCGCCCCTCGTCGTCGCCCTCGGTCCCACTGAAGCCGGCGGACGCCCGCAACATCTCGAGGAGGGGCCACAGCGACGTACCGTCTCCGTAGGACAAGCACCGACTCCGGACCACGCGAGCCTTCGGCGCTTGGGTGGCCAGGAATTCATCGGTGAGCCGAGTCTTACCAACCCCCGCCGCGCCGAACAGGGTGAACAATTGACAGCTGCGATCGGCCTCGGCGCGCTCGAGGCACTGGCCCAGCATCCCCAGCTCCCGATCTCGACCCACGAGCCGGGCCCGCAGAGTGGCGTCGGAGTGACGTGCCTCGGTGACACCGGCCACTGACCGCACACGCCATGCCGGCACGGCCTCTTGTTTCCCCTTGAGCTCGAGCGGTGCCACCGGCTCTGCCTCGGCCCACTCCCGCACCAGACGCCAGGTTTCCTCGCCGACGAGCACCTCGCCCGCCCCGGCGGTCTGTTCCAGCCGGGCGGCTACGTTCACGGCGTCGCCCACCGTGTGCTCCGCGTTGCCGCTCACGAGTACTTGGCCGGTGTTGACCCCGATGCGGACCGCCAGCTCGACGCCCCAACGTTCGAACAGCTCCGGATTCAGCTCGGCTAGGTCTCGTTGCATGTCGAAAGCGGCCCGCACCGCCCGCAGGGCGTCATCCTCCCGTGTCACGGGGACGCCGAAAAAGGCGACCACGGCGTCGCCGATGAACTTCTCCACCGTCCCGCCGTGGCGCTCGAGGGCCACTCGCATCACAGCGAAGTACCGCTCCAAGAGGGCCCGCAGGGTCTCCGGGTCGGTGCGCTCACCCAGACTGGTCGACCCCACCAGGTCACAGAACAGGGCCGTGACCGTCTTGCGGACGTCGCCCGTGCTCTCGCCGGCCAGCTTGGCGCCGCACTCCGCGCAGAATTTCGCCTTCTCCCCGATCGGCGACCCACACCCTCCACAGACCACCGCCATCTCCGCAATGCTACGCCGCCTCTGGGATACGCCCCCTGGCGTGCGTGGTCGGAGGGCACCGAGAGGCGGTCTGAGCCAGGTCACTGTGGCAGTAAAGGTCAGCAATCTCGGCACGACTGCTACGGAACCGACCTGTCAGATCGAATTGAACTCGCCTGGACATTCCGTCACTGGCGTGGGGAGCTTCACAGCCCACAAGCCCGTCGCCGGTGGGAATCCGGCCACCTATTACCTAACCATTCCCGTGACAGCAACTGGTGCAACGGATGTAACCACCGGTGCCTCGAGTGTGACCTGCCACTAGTCGGATGGGTCGACATGTCCTTATGCGAAAACCGATCGCGCTGCTGAACAGGATCTATTCTGGGAGCAGCCGCATCCCGGATCGGACTGGGGACCTGATACCAGAGTCAGGTCGGCTCGGGCACCATGACGATCGCCCCGCATGGGCATTCCGCTACGCAGATCCCGCAGCCCTTGCAGTAGTCGTAGTCGAACGCGTAACGGAGGCCAGGACCTAACTTCATTACCGCATTGTCGGGACACATCCCGAAGCAGTTGTCGCACTCGAAGCAGTTCCCGCACGACATGCATCGCCGCGCCTCGAACAGCGCGGTGGACTCGTCGAGGCCCTCCACCACTTCGTCGAAGCTCGATGTCCGGCGGGCCAGATCGAGCCGGGGCCGCACTGTCTTGGGCGCATCGGAGTAATACCAGGTGTTGAGCATCCCGGTCGTGGCGAGCTCGTGGCGAGGCGCCGGTTGGTGGACCGTGCCCTGCAGCCAGGCGTCGATATTCCGGGCAGCCTGCTTCCCGTGGCCGATGGCCACGGTCACCGTGCGCTCGGCGGGGACCATGTCGCCACCGGCGAAGACTCCGGGATGTCCCGTCATCATGTCCGGGCCCACCTGGACCACCCCACCATCAACAACAATGTCAGAGGCACCTTGCACGAGGGACAGATCCGACTCCTGACCGAGGGCCAGGATCAGCGAGTCAGCAGCGAGCTCTTCGAACTCGCCGGTGGGTTGGGGAAATCCCTTTTCGTCGAGCACCATCTTCTCGAGCACGAGTTTCTCGCCTTCGACAGCCTTTACCGTCGAGAGCCATTTCATGCACACGCCCTCTTCGACGGCTTCCTCGACTTCGATGTCGTGGGCGGGCATCCGGTCTTGTGAGCGCCGGTACACGACCACGGCGTCGGTGGCACCGAGGCGCCGGGCCGTGCGCGCCGCGTCTATGGCGGTGTCTCCGCCTCCGTAAATCGCCACCCGCCTGCCGAGGTGAGGTGGTGCCTCCCCCTCCATGCTCCGCAGGAGCGATACGGCATCGAAGACACGAGACGTGTCGCCAGCAGGAATGTAGGTTCGCTTGCCGATCTCGGCCCCGACGGCCAGGAAGGCGGCGTCGAACCCGTCCGACTCCATCGTGGCCACAACGTCGGTCACATGGCGGTTCACTTCGAGGGTCACCCCCAGGGCAAAGATCCGGTCCATCTCGGCCTGGAGGATCTCGCGAGGCAATCGGTACTTGGGGATTCCGAAGCGCATCATCCCGCCTGCGGACTCTCCGGCCTCGTAGATCGTCACGCTGTGCCCGAGGCGCGTCAGATGGTACGCAGCGGAGAGGCCGGCCGGACCTGCGCCGACCACGAGCACCCGCTTGCCCGAAGGAGCGGCATCGGTCTCGAGCTTCCAGCCCCGTGCGATGGCCTCGTCCCCGAGGAACCGCTCCACCGCGTTGATGCCCACGGCCTCGTCGACCTGGACCCGGTTGCAGGCCGTCTCGCAAGGGTGGTAACAAACGCGCCCCATGACCGCGGGCAACGGGTTGTCCCGCACGAGAGCCCGCCACGCCTGCTCGTAGTGACCGGCCTCGGCGTGGTACAGCCACTGCTGGACATTCTCGCCGGCGGGACAGGCGTCGCAGCACGGTGGGAGGCGATCCACGTACATGGGGCGCTCGACTCGCCAGGATCCGGTCTTGTTGGCGAGGCTCGAACCGACGTCGAGGGTGATGGCGAACGGCTTCTCCATCATGACCCCCGTTCGCCCGTTCCCGCGCTCGACACCTGCTCGGAGTGGTCGTCCAAAAGGTCGAACCGGCGGATGTTGCGATCTGCGATGGCCTGGATCCGATCGACGATGTCGGGCCGGGGAGATGTTCCGAAGAGGTGGCCATAGCGACCCTGGAGCCGCAGGTACTCCTCGACGGGTACGCGGCGGCGGATCTTCGACACCGCTGTGATCTCGCCGTGCTCGGCCTCGAAGACGGGGAAGAGCCCAGTCTCCTTGGCAAGCCGGGCCAGAAGGACCGTGTCGGCCGACGCGCTCTGCCAGCCCAGGGGGCACGGGACGAGGACATGGATATAGCGGGCCCCACGAAGAGTCATGGCGTGTCGCACCTTGAACTCGAGGTCGCGCAGCTCCGACACCGTTGCGGTGGCGACATACGGAATCTCGTGGGCAACGGCTAGAAGCGGAACGTCCTTCCCTTGGCCGAACGCGTTTCCCGGATCAGGGCCGACAGCCTCGGTGGTGGCGGTGCGCGCCCCGGGTGGGGTGGCGCTGGAGCGCTGCACACCGGTGTTCATATACCCCTCGTTGTCGTAACAGACAAAGAGCACGTCGTCGTTGCGCTCGAACATGCCCGACAGGCAGCCGAAGCCGATGTCCACGGTTCCGCCGTCACCGGCTTGGGCCACCACCCGGGTATCGGTACGCCCTTTGGCCCTGAGAGCGGCGGCCACTCCGGTCGCCACCGCCGGTGCATTGGCGAACAACGAGTGCAACCACGGAATACGCCAGGCCGTCTCGGGGTACGGCGTCGAGAACACCTCGAGACATCCAGTGGCGTTCACGGCGATCATGTCGCCTCCGGTCGCCCGCATGGCGGCGTCAAGAGCAAACCGAGCACCCAGGGCCTCGCCACATCCCTGGCACGCCCGGTGGCCCGAGTTGAGCGAGTTCGTCCGCTGGGCGTCGGCTTGGACAGAACGCTGCTCCAGAGGCAGCAACCGGTTTCCCGCTGCAAAGCTGCCCGTTTGATAGAACTTCACCGGTTCATGAGGCACGTTCCCTCCTCACGTGACCCGGGCCGACACAATGCCGACGTCGCGCAGCACGTTCTCGGCGGTGGGGCCCGAACGGCGACGGCGAGCCATGCGCTCCAGCTCACGCTCGACGAGGCCTCGGTCGAGATCGAGGAAGGTGAGTGCCTCGAGCGAATCCAATTGGGCGAGTCGGAAGAGCTCCATCAGTGAGCTCTTGGTGATAGGACGGCCCCCGAGCCCGGCGATCACCGCGTGCGTCTGCAGCGGAAGTCCCGCCACCGCCATCGCCACGTCCGTGGCCACGATCCCGCCCGCTCCGGGCGCGAGCGCCTTCTCGATGACCACCACCCGCCGGGACCCAGCAAGAGCGTCACGCACCGCCGCGACGGGGAAGGGGCGGAACGACCCGATCCCGACCACCCCGATGCGCGTCCCCTGGTCCCGCAGGTCATCGACGGCATCCTTGATGGTCCCGAGCACCGAGCCCAGGGCCACGACAACGGTCTCGGCGTCCTCACTCCGGTAGGTGCTCACGAGACCCCCCGAACGTCGCCCGAAGGTTCCCCCGAACTCTGCCGCGATCTCCGGGATGAGATCGAGTGCTTGAAGCTGCTTGACATGAGCCAGGTACCGGACCTCTTCGAACGCTTCGGGGCCCACCATGGCCCCGATGGACACGGGCTCATGGGGGTCGAGAACCTGCCTGGGCTCGTACGGCGGCACAAAGGCGTCGACCTGTTCCTGGGTGGGGATCTCGACGGCCTCGAAGGCGTGGGTGAGGATGAAACCGTCCATGCACACCATCACCGGCATCGACAGCTCCTCGGCCAAGCGGAACGCCTGGATGTGGAGATCGAGCGCCTCCTGGTTGGTCTCGGCGAAGAGCTGGATCCACCCGGCGTCGCGCACCGCCATGGCATCGCTGTGGTCGTTCCAGATGTTGATGGGTGCCCCGATTGCGCGATTCGCCAGCGTCATCACGATGGGCAGGCCGAGCCCCGAGGCGTTGTACACAGCCTCGATCATGAAGAGTAGGCCTTGACTGGCCGTGGCGGTATACGCCCTTGCGCCGGTGGCCGAGGCGCCGATGCACACCGACATCGCCGCGAACTCCGATTCGACATTGATGAACTCGCAGTCCACCAGCTGGCCGGACTTCACGAGCGCACCGATCCCCTCGATGATGTGGGTCTGCGGGGAGATCGGGTAGGCGCAGACGACCTCCGGGCGACACAGTGCGACGGCTTCCGCGACGGCCCGTGATCCTTCAAGCTGGCGGAGCATCGGCGAGCACACCCCTTCGACCGGCCACGATGCGATACGCCTCGCGCGCAGCACGGGCATTGCCGGTGGCGACCGGCCCGCTAAAACGCAACGCGATGGCGTGCACAACGGCATCGAGCGAGACTGCTCCGGTGAGGGCGGCGAAGCCGCCTAGGAGTACGGCATTGGGAACGGGGCGCCCGGTGTGCTCGAGCGCCAGCTCGGTGGCGGGAACAGTCAGCAACCGATCGTCCCCGTGGGATGCGACGAGGTCCGAGAGGCCGAGGTCATCGAAGCTGCGAGCGGAGTTGATGAGGAGGTAGCCGCCGGGACGCAACCCGCTGAACAGGTCGACCTGATGCACCAGCGTGGCGTCCTGCACGATGAGTGCGTCGGGCGCGACGATGGGTTCACGGGTGCGGATTCGAGTGGCGTCGATGCGGCAGAACGCCACCACCGGCGCGCCGGTGCGCTCGGACCCGAAGCTCGGGAACGCCTGCGCGAAACGCCCATCGCCGAAGGCAGCCACCGACAGGATCTCGGCGGCTGTGACCACACCCTGGCCCCCACGACCGTGGATCCGGACCTGGAACACCCGATACCCCCGCCCCGCCGACTACGGCCGGACCGCGCCGACCAGGGCCGCGAGCTCGGCCAACCGGTTGGCGTAACCCCACTCGTTGTCGTACCAACCGATCACCTTGGCCATCCGGCCATGGGCCATGGTCAGCTCGGCGTCGAACACGCACGATGCCGGTGAGCCCACGATGTCGCTCGAGACGAGCGGCTCATCGCTGTAGTCGAGCTTCCCGACAAGGGATCCGATGGCGGCTCGCTCACGGTAGGCGGCCCGAATATCGTCAGCTGTGGCGGTCACCCGAAGGTTCACGACGAGGTCGGTCACCGACCCGTCAGGAACCGGAACCCGCAATGCGAATCCGTCCAGTCGACCATTCACCGAAGGCATCACGAGACCGGTGGCACGCGCCGCCCCTGTCGTGGTGGGCACGATGTTGATCGCGGCGGCACGTGCCCGACGAGCATCCTTGTGAACCGAGTCGACCAGCTGTTGGTCACCGGTGTAGGCGTGCACCGTCGTCATGAAGCCCTCCTCGATGCCAAAAGCGTCGTCGAGAACCTTGGCCAGCACCGCCAGACAGTTCGTCGTGCACGATGCGTTCGAGATCACCACATGGCGGGCCGCATCGAACTCTTCGTCGTTGACACCCATGACGAAGGTGGCATCCGCGCCTTTCGACGGTGCCGACACCACCACTCGGGGGGCTCCGGCGTCGAGGTGCCCGGCGGCGCGGTCACGGGCTGTGAACTTGCCCGTCGCCTCCACCACGACGTCCACCCCGAGGTCACCCCACGGAAGCGCCTTCACCTCAGGCTCGGCCAGCAGGCGGACCCGCTCGTGGCCGACCACCATGACGTCCTCGTCGCGCGTTACTGGGACATCGAGGCGCCCGAACACCGAGTCGCGCGCCAGGAGGCGGACGAGTGCTTCGGGAGGTCCGAGGTCGTTCACGGCCACCACCTCGAGCCCGAGCTCCGGGCGGCGTGCCGCGCGCAGCAGGGCCCGGCCCGTGCGCCCGAACCCGTTGATCCCCATCCGTACCGGCATGCGTCCTCCTTGTCCTGGCCACGCCTGGGCTCACCGACAGCTCGTCACAGAGCCGCCACGCCCAACCTCGCGCCGGACCTCATGCACCGCCAGGGAACAAGGTCCCGATCCTGGAGGGCCACGGGGCCACAGAGCCTCGGGTCTTGGCACGATCCGGATTCGCAGGTCGGCACGTTAGTCGCCCTCCCCTCCCGTCAGGTTGGCCCCGTCTCGGGACCTTTGACCCTGGGGTCCCAAGCAGAGCCTGGTCCAGAATGATCCCACGTGATTCGATCTCCGTTTGACCTATTACCTCCGAGATCGGTCGTGATCACACTTCCTCGGAGATCGGTCGTGATGTTCACGTCCACGCTCGTGGTGTACGGGTTTTGACCCGCTGAGGTTCGCCGTGAGGCGCTGAAGCGAGCAGTCCGGGGTGTGGGGCCCGACGACGAACAGGAGTTTCGCGAGGTCCCCCACTCGCGACGACCACCGCATCAACCTTCAAGTTCCGTCGAAAGAACGAAGGAGAAGATGCGGTGGAAGTCCCCAACACGATGAACCCTGTGTCCTGGTTGCGCAAGCATTTGGAAGAAGGCGACCCTGACCTGCTGCGATCCATGCTCAGTGCTTTCGCCGAGCAGCTCATGGCGGCCGAGGCCAGCGCGTTGTGCAACGCCGGCTACGGCGAGATCACCCCCGAGCGGGTCAACTCGAGAAACGGCTACCGGACCAGGGACTTCGACACCCGGGTGGGCACGATCGAGCTGGCCATCCCGAAGCTGCGCACCGGGAGCTACTTCCCCGACTGGCTGGTCGAGCCCCGGCGTCGGGCGGAGAGAGCGCTCGTGGCGGTGATCGCCCAGTGCTACGTGGAAGGGGTCTCGACGTGCCGGGTCGACGACGTGGTGAAGGCCATGGGTATCGACGGGATCTCCAAGTCCCAGGTCTCCGAGCTCGCCAAGTCCCTCGACGCCACCGTGTCGGCCTTCAGGAACCGCCCCTTGGA
Organism: uncultured Acidimicrobiales bacterium; assembly: GCA_963838775.1. Lineage (GTDB taxonomy): Bacteria > Actinomycetota > Acidimicrobiia > Acidimicrobiales > UBA8190 > Chersky-840. The sequence goes on along the minus strand of CAWISP010000007.1, from coordinate 24,139 downwards.
CGGCGGTCCCTACAGCTACATCTGGCTCGACGCGCTGACCCAGAAGGTGCGCGAGGGCGGCCGCATCGTGAACGTGGCGGTCATCGTGGCCACCGGGGTGAACGCCGACGGACACCGAGAGATCCTCGGGGTGGATCTCATCACCACCGAGGACGGGGCGGGTTGGACAGCCTTCTTGCGCGGGCTGGTGGCCCGGGGACTCTCGGGAGTGGCCCTGGTGGTCTCCGACGCCCACCGGGGGCTCGTCGACGCCATCGCCTCGGTGCTGCCGGGCGCCACCTGGCAACGGTGCCGGGCCCACTTCGTGCGCAACGTGCTGACCAAGGTCCCGAAGACGGCCCAGTCCATGGTGGCCACCCTCATCCGCTCCATCTTCGAGCAGCCCGACGCCGAGCAGGTCCTGGCCCAGCACGCTCGGGTGGTGGAGCAGCTCACCGAACGCTTCGGTGACGCGGCGGGGATGCTCACCGACGCAGCGGGCGACATCTTGGCCTTCGCCACCTTCCCGAAGGAGCACTGGCGCCAGATCTGGTCCAACAACCCCCAGGAACGCCTCAACAAGGAGATCCGCCGGCGCACCGACGTCGTCGGCATCTTCCCCAACCGAGCCGCGGTCATCCGGCTCGTCGGTGCAGTGCTCGCCGAGCAACACGACGAGTGGGCCGTGGCCCGGCGCTACATGGGCGTCGAGTCGCTCGCCAAGGCGCGCCTTCGGGTCATGAACGGCACCGGTGAGGAGGTGGAGCTGGCAGAACTGGCCGACGTCAGTTAGAACAACATCGACAGATTGATGTGGTGGTCGTCATACACCACGCCTCTGGACGTGGCCGTCGTGATCACAACATTCTCACAAGGCGGCAATGACCGAATCATGGAGGACGGACGTCTACCTCCTCGCACCGGCTCATATCCTGGAGCCACCAACCTGGAAGTCTGGCTATGACCTGCTCTGCCGTCTCGTGCTCCCGCAGGCCCTTGTCGAGTGTTGACCACCTGCGTTACACCTTCGTCTCGGGTACCGAAAGGGGTCTGTGATGACGAATCGGGACACCGAAGCACCCGAGTTGCTCGGTCGCGGGGTGACTGGGCTTCCAATCCTCGAAGATCTCCCACCGGTCGCGGGTCGCCGCGTCCTCGTTCGAGCCGACCTCAATGCTCCACTGCGTCAGAGCCAGGACGGGCGTCTCGAAGTCGCCGACGATTTCCGTTTGCGTTCATCGCTCCCTACCCTCGCCTGGTTGCAGGCGAGGGGGGCGGAGGTGGTGGTGTGTAGCCACCTCGGCCGCCCGAAGGGCAAGATCGACCCTCGCTATGACATGGCCCCGGTCCGTGAGGCAATGGCCGGACTTGCACCTGGAATCTCGGTCATGGATAACCTGCGCTTTGACCCGGGGGAAGAGGCAAACGACCCACAGTTCGTCCGTCGACTCGTCGATGGGTTCGACTACTTCGTGAACGACGCGTTCGGCGCATGTCACCGCAGCCACGCATCGATCGTGGGCCCACCGGCGCTCATGCCAAGTGCCGCAGGTCGCCTCCTCATGCGGGAGGTTCAGGCTCTCACCCGCATCCTTGTCGATCCCGAGCCCCCGTTCGTCGCCATCGTTGGTGGCGCAAAGGTCGCAGACAAGCTCGGAGTATTGAAGTCGATCGCTGAGCACGCCGACCACGTGCTTCTCGGAGGCGCGATGTGCTTTACCTTTCTCCGTGCACTCGGGTACGAAGTCGGTGCGTCGCACGTCGAATCCGACTTCATCGAGGATGCGAAATCGCTCCTGGATCGTTACGCCGGCATGGAGACCCCGAGAGACATCGTGGCACTCGCCCCTGACGGAGAGATCGGCATCGGTCGACCCGCGACAGGCGAGGTCGAGCAGTTCACGGGCGATCTCCCTGCTGGTTGGCAAGGTGTTGACGTCGGTCCTGCGACACGGGCGAGCTTCTCCGGGATCATTGCCGGGGCGGGAACGGTGCTGTGGAACGGCCCGATGGGCGTCTTCGAGGACCCACGCTTTGCCGAGGGAACTCGAGCCATCGCCGAGGCGGTTGCCTCCTGTCCCGGATTCAGCGTGGTGGGTGGAGGGGAGACCGCGGCTTCGCTGCACCAGTTCGGACTCGAGGGCCGCATCGACCACATTTCAAGTGGAGGAGGCGCAACCCTCGAGCTCCTCGAAAAGGGGGATCTCCCTGGCCTCGCTGCTCTGCGTTCGAGCCGAACCGCGCTGCAGGGATGAGTTGGTGCACCGTTTCTGCTCCGTGACTCACGGAGGAGATATAACCGAAAGAGCAGCAAGGGTGGCTTGGCAAAGCTCCGTTTGGGATGATGATGCCCGAGGCACGATGCCGCCAACATGAAGTGGAGCAGTCCATCAATGGGGAAGGTCATGAACATCGTCGTGGCAACCGATGGATCCGAGGCTGCGATCGGTGCGGCGCGACAGTCGATGGATCTACTGCGCCCTGGCGCTCACGTGGTCCTCGTGATGGTAATTCCCGAACACGAGGACCCCATGGAAGACGCTGGGGGGATTGAAGGCCCAGCGATCAGCTACGAGCAAGCCGAGAGGGATTGGAAGAAGGCAATCGCTGAGGGGCAATCCGCACTCGATCGCACCGCCGCTGTGCTCGAACCAAACGTGGAGGTGCGTCTGGTTCCAGACGACGAATCAACGGGGGCTGCCATTGTGCGAGTCGCCCACGAGATAGATGCAGATGTGCTCGTAGTCGGCTCATCCGGCAAGGGTTGGTTGGGCCGAGTCTTTAAGGGATCGGTCAGCGACTACGTAGCACACCACGCTCCGTGTCCGGTCTTGCTGATCCGCCACGACAACTGACCGCGGAGGCCACTCGCACCACCGAATCTCGCATGTAACGCACCACGAAACGGCCGTGAATGTTACGTCGATCAGGCGCCACTGAGGTACTCGCGCAACGCTGGGACTACGTCGTGCCGAAGATCTGTGCCGAGACGCACCGACTCGACCGCTTTGGCTGCTTAGCGGCGGCCGCTCCTCGGCCGTGACCGGGTCTCCAAACCCACTTGTCGGCGGCGCATTCTTTGGAAGCACAAACGCACGGGGAGGCAGCTATCACCGTTTCGAGAATCCGGGGTTCAGGATCTCCTTGGCGATAGGAGACACGACGGCGCCGAGCTCGAGAACGAGCACCATCAGTAGGTCATCCAAAGTGATGATGCCGCCAAGGTCACCGCCCTCGAGGACTGGGAGGCGCCGTACTCCTGAGTCTTTCAACAGCCGATAGGCATCGAAGACATCAGCCGATCCCTGAATCGTCACCAAACCCTCGCTCATGACTTCCTTGACCGGGGTTTTCAACGCTCGCCCCATCCCCACCCCGCGTACCGCGATGTCCCGGTCCGTCACGATGCCAACAACCTGGTCGCCACTCATCACGATGAGTGATCCGACCCCATGATCACCCATGAGCCGTGCGGCTTCTTCAAGGGTGCATTCCGGGGGCACCGTGACCGGAGCTTCGTGCAAACACTCGCTTACTCGCATGGATTACGGCCCTCCTCGTCATGTGGATGGATACTGTTGTCAGAACGACTTGACTGGCTATGTTGGCATCTTCCGCTTGCTTCCTCCCGGGCATCGCCCGGGTTGGGGCTGTCCCGCCACGATCTCAGGGCGCTCTTCGGGGCTGTCGTCTTCTCCGTCGCCCGTCCGCCGACGAGACGGCAGCGCAACCGCCACCAATGCGGCGCTTGCGCTCACAACTACAACCCCCACCAGCAGGGCCAGGTCCATCCCGTCGACAAAGGCGTGGCGTGCGGCGGTGGTCAACACAGTACCGAGGGAACCCCCGGCGATCCGAGCGACTGCCAACGCTCCTCCCACCGAGCCCAAGATGGCGTGTCTGGCGACGGCGGGGACGATGTGGCCCGCCAGGGTGTGAGTCATCATTCCCTGATACCGAGCGGCGAGTACCGATCCGATGACCGCAACGCCGAGTGCTCCTCCCACCTGCAGAGCAGTTCCATTCATGGCGGAACCCACCCCGGCGCGGTCACGCGGTAGCGATCCCATCACCGAAGCCGTTGCCGGAGCGATGATGAGCCCGGCACCGAGGCCCAACAGCACCATGCCGGGCAATGCGTGCCCGAATCCCTGTGCCGTGGTGGTTGTCGTCAGCCGCCAGAAGCCGGCCGCCACGATGAGAAGCCCTGACGCGACCACAGCCTTCGTCCCGAACCATCGATCGAGATACGTCGACGACAACGCGGCGACCGCGAGCACCGCGGCAATGGGCAGAATGCGTATACCGGCACCGAGGGCCGAGAACCCGAGGGAGAACTGGAGGTACTGGGTCAGGACGAAGAGGGCGCCCATAAGGCCAAACACAGCCAGCGCGATCGCCACCATGGCCACGGAAAAACGCCGGTTCCCAAAAGGCTCGAGGACGAGCATGGGATGGGAGCTGTGGCGTTCCCAGAAAACAAATCCCAAAAGGATCGCAGCCGCAGCCGCCCCTGTACCGATCACCAGCGGGGAGTGCCAGCCACGCACGGGTGCTTCGATGATCGCCCATAAGAGCAGCGCCAGGCCGGTGGTGGAGAGCACCGCGCCGAAGACGTCAATCGTTCGACGTTGAGGATCACGCGAGTCGGGAACAAGCCAGAGCGCCATCGCCAGTCCCAACGTGGCCACGGGTACGTTGACAAGGAAGACCGATCCCCACCAATAATGGGCCAGCAACCATCCACCGGCGATGGGGCCGATCGCGATGCCCAGGCCGGTTGTTGCCGACCAGATCCCGATGGCCCGCGCCTGGTCCTGGGGGTCACGAAACACGTCGGTGATGATTGACAACGTGGCGGGCATGATGCAGGCCGCGCCGAGCCCCATGACGGCGCGGGCCGTCACCAGGCTGGAGACAGACGTCGAGAAGGCCGAACCAGCCGAGCCCACCGCGAAGATCGCCAGGCCCGCACAGAAGACCTTCTTGCGTCCAATCCGATCACCGATGCTTCCGGCAACCAGAAGGAGTCCGGCAAAGACACACGCATAGATATCGACGATCCACTGGAGCTGCGAGTCGGTCGCGTGCAAGACCGTGACGAGGGTAGGCAGGGCGATGTTGAGGATGGTGTTGTCGAGCGACACGATAAGGAGGGAGACGCACAGCACAGCGAGGATGGCCCAGCGCCGACCGGGTGGCGGGCGCCGCGTCAGCCCTGCAGGCGCCAGCATCTCCGTGGTCACAGGCTCAGCCCACCACGACGAGGGCTGTCCAGGTAGGGCCAAAAGTCATACCCCGCAACAGTAAGGACCGGGAGTCTGATGAGGACGTTCGGCCCTACCGCGACCGCCAGCGGTCGGGGCACGGTTGGACCGTGGCTCTGAGACGGCGCAGGGTATGACAGGCTTTGCCGTGGATCTGATCGACGCTTGTGCGGTGCGTGAAACACACTTCTCGATCCTGCTCTTCCTCGGAGAGCACGTCCTCAAAATGCGCAAGCCGATCCGATTCGACTTCGCCGACTTCTCGACGCTGGCCGCTCGGGCCGAAGACTGCCGACGCGAGGTCGATCTCAACCGCCGCCTGGCTCCTGATGTGTACCTGGGAGTCGCCGACGTCACGATGGCGGGTCAGACCCTCGATCATCTCGTCGTGATGCGTCGTCTGCCGGCCGAGCGTTCCCTGGCCCGTTTGGTCTGCTCCGAGCCGGAGGCCGTCTGGGAGGTTGAGCTCCATGCTGTGGCCAGGGCATTGGCAACCTTCCACGCCCGGGCCGACCGATCGCCCGAGATTTCGGCCACCGCATCGCTAAGCGCTGTCAGCGATCAATTCGAGGCGAACGTGGCGGCGACGGCACGCTTCGTCGGCCCGGTCCTCAATCCAAGCGCTCACCACGCCGTGGTGAGCGCGGTCCGGCGTTATCTGGCGGGACGCGATCCCCTGTTCAGGGCCCGTATCGCCGCCGGCCAGGTCTGCGATGGCCACGGGGATCTCCAGGCCGACGACATCTATTGCCTCGATGACGGACCGAGGATCCTCGATTGCCTCGAGTTCGACGAACGCCTGCGGTGCGGCGACGTGGCCGCAGATGTGGCCTTCCTTGCCATGGACCTCGAACGGCTGGGCAACACCGAGGCGGCAGTGCGATTCGTCACAAGCTACGAGGAGTCGGTCGGTACAAGGTTGCCCGCATCCTTATTGCACACCCATATCGCGCTGCGTGCCTACGTACGCATCAAGGTGGCGTGTATCCGACACGAACAGGGAAACCTCGACGCAGCGGAAGAGGCGGTTCGGCTCCTGGAACTCGCCCAGTCCCACCTGGAGCGGGGTCGGGTCCGTCTCGTGCTCGTGGGGGGCCTTCCCGGAACGGGCAAGTCCACGTTGGCCAATGCGCTGGGTGACCCCCTCGGTGCCGTTGTGCTCCGGTCCGACGAGCTCCGCGGCGGACCGTCTAACGCCGTCGCCGTCGCCGGTCGTTCGGTGGCGGCGACGTTCCGTCGGGGACGCTACACACCTCGCCGGACACAAGACGTCTATAACGAGCTGATCAGTGCCGCCCGGCAGCACCTGGGCCTCGGCCAGTCAGTGATTCTCGACGCTTCGTGGATCGACGAGTCGAACCGGGGCCTGGCTCAGGCGCTCGCCGTCGAGTCATCCGCCGATCTGACCGAGTTGCACTGCACCGCCTCTCCCGACGTCATCGAAGGACGCATCGCCAGGCGACTCCAAGACGGAAAAGGCCCCTCAGAGGCCACGGTCGAAATCGGTCGGGCCATGGCTCGCCTCGAGGCCCCGTGGCCGTCGGCTACAGACGTCGACACGGCGCGACCGCCTGGCGTGGTGCTGGAAGAAGTCCTCCAGATCGTGGACGCACCGCTGTCGTGCCCGTCAATGGGCTGATCGCCCGATCACCTGGCCTGCCACTCCTTTCCGCCGTGGTGCAGCCGACCCGATGTAGCCGCGACCCATGTGCGCACACCAGCCTTGAGCCAAGGGCCTGCGGACGAGAACTGTCCCGAACCGATTGACCGAACTTACGTCAGGACCGCATCGGCCTCTGGCATATCCGCATCATGTCCGTGGACGACCATAACGGGACATGAGGCGTGGGTCATGCAGTGCTGGCTCACCGAGCCAAGCAACATGCCCGTGAGGGCGCTGTGACCCCGGCAGCCGACCACGAGCAAGTCGGCACCCTTGGCCGCCTCGAGAAGCTCTGTGGCCGGATGGCCTTCGACCACAACCGACTCCACCTCGACGGCGCCATTGGTTCCAAGGACTTCCTCGACTGTGGCGTCCAGAGCGTTGCGAGTGTCGAGCTCGGGATTGAACTCGGTAGGGTACGGTGGCGCCCACCCAAAGCTGGTCGGGTACTCCCAGGCCATCACCGCACCCACCTTCGCCCCGGTGATCCGGGCCTGGCGAACTGCCCAGCGCAAGGCCGCCTTGGACGACTCCGACCCGTCGACTCCCACCACAATCCATCCTCGACGAGGGCCTGTCCCCTGCAGATTCAGATCAGCGACCATGGCTACGCTCCGTTCATCTCTTAGACTTCACGATTCCGGACCAGACTGCTGGCCTCTCTGAACGAGCCGCCTCAAGCCGCGGCCCTTGACGGGCCAACCACCGCGACCCGGGCCGCGACCCTTGGACGGGGGGGCCGAGCTGCATGAGCGACGACATCGAAATGGGCATGGAGACCACACGAGGAACTCGGGTTGTAGACCGACAGCGGGACACGGCATCCGGGCTCCTCGCACGTCCTTCCTGAGGGAAACGTCCGCGCCTGCTTTGCCGGGGGACCGACCATCATGGCCCCGACGATGTCCCTACTGATTTCACCAGACATCGGAACACCTCCTCACCGCGTGCTCTTTGTTACTAAGAGAATGAACCAGGTGCTCCGCACACGACAGGGCCGAAGGTCATACGCCGTACTTCGCAGATAGGACGTCGTCCTTTGTTCGTAAATGTGTGAGACATCGCCGTCACTCCTTCGCAGGCCCGTGCTGCGTCGGGGGCCTCGCTCTCACCGACTCGCGTCGCTTGTTCTCCGCCGCGTGCTCCTCGGCACCCGCCCCCAGGTAGACGAAGAATCCAATGAGAACGAGCCAGAAGTCATAGAAGATGCCGCCCACAATCATCACGAAAGCCAGAATCCGGGCGATCCTTGCCGCCTGACGGGTGGCGGTGAGCCTGTCGTGGCGTCGCTCGAGCAGGGAGCGCACGACCCGACCTCCGTCCATGGGGAGGGCGGGCAACAGGTTGAACCCGCCCAGTAAGGCGTTCAGCCAGGCCAACCGGGCGAACCAGGAACCGGCAAACAGGGAAGGCGGCCACAAGTGGGCGCCGAAGACCAGGCCGCCCACCACAGCGAGGACGGTCAAGCCAAGGCTGGTGAGCGGTCCGACGATGGCGATGGCGAATTCGTCGGCGGGGCGCTCGGGCATCTTCTTCAACTGGGAGAGCCCGCCGATGGGCAGGAGCAGGATGCCCTCGACCACGGCACCTCGTCGGCGGGCCACGATGCAGTGGGCGTACTCGTGGACCAGGACCGAGGCGAAGACGGCCGTAATCCACAGCAAGCCCACGACGACGGTGGACGCCCCGCTGCTGAGGTCCACCCACACCACCAGGATGACAAGGACGAGGAAGGTCCAGTGCACCAGGATGTCAATGCCGCCGATGCGGGCGACCCGGATCGAACTTCTCGTACTCCCCTCCTGCGCCGCCATGGACACTCCCTCGTATCAAGCTCCACCGCGAGGATGATCGTCTTGTCGAGCGTCTGGACCAGGGCACAATGTCCATTCGTTAGCGCTCGTAGGCGATAGACAGGCGCCGACCCCGAGATCGAACCCCCACCGTGGATTCCCCGAGCCCTCGCCGCTCGTGCGGGCGCATGGACTGCCGGGGCCCGAGGGATGGTCCGCCAGTACACCGGTCAGGTCATCCTGTGACTTCTGACCCTGGTCGGACCGCACCGCACCGAGGAGCATGAAGAGCGAGTTGGCAGTTGGCGAGCCCGCGGTATGAGGCAAGGAAAGGGGTAGCAACGATGCATCTGGAACTGACGATTGAGCAGGCTCAGGCGCTCAACACACTCCTCGAGCAGTCCTTGCGGGAGCTGAGCCACGAGATTGCTGCCACTGATAATGCCAAGTACAGGGCCGACCTGAGCGAGTATCGGGACTGCCTGGTCGAGATCACCGCAGCGCTCAACCCACTGCTGAGAGAGGCACCGGGTGTCTCGCCCTCGTCCCCGGCCTCGGCCCCCGGATTCGTCCGCGAGTCTGCCTACCCCGGAGACTGACAGTCGTTATGACACCGCTGCCAGGTGCTTGTCCACGGCTTCACCGCCACCACCCCGGCGATACCCCCTCGCAGGAGCGACGGCCCTGCCCGGCGTCGAGCCGTCCCAATGACAGCTCGACCTCGGTCCACCATCCCTCAACCTCACCGGAGGAGGCCACGATATGGACATGATTCGTTGGTTCGACGGCATCCGCCTCAATGACTCGCCCCAGGTGGGGGGCAAGGGAGCAAACCTCGGAGAGCTAACCGCCGCCGGCCTACCGGTACCACCGGGATTCGTGATCACGAGCGAGGCCTTCCTTGACGCCATCGATCGCAGCGGGGCGCGCTTGAAGCTCCGCCAGGTGATCGACAGCGCCGACCCCGACGACCCCGCCAGCCTGACCGCCTGCGCCCAGCGCGCCCAAGAGCTCGTGCACGCGACGCCGGTACCCGACCATCTGGCCGAGGCCGTCCGCGCCGCCTATCGCCGCCTGGGGGCCGGCACGCGGGTGGCCGTACGTTCCTCGGGGACGAGTGAGGACAGCGCGGGTACGTCGTTTGCCGGCATGAACGCTACCTTCACAAACGTGGCCGAGGACGAAGAGCTCCTCGCCCGGGTGGTGGACTGCTGGGCATCGCTGTACGGGGAACGGGTGATCTCGTACCGGGCCAGCCAACGGGTCGGTGACGAACCATCGTTAGCGGTAGTCGTCCAGCAGATGATCCCCTCCGAGCGTTCGGGCGTGATGTTCACCGTCGACCCGTCACGAGCACATCCCGACCACATCATCATCGAAGCGGCCTTCGGTCAGGGAGAGGTCGTCGTGAGCGGCCAGGTCGAGCCCGACACCTATGTGGTGGAGCGTACAGGTCCGGCACTTCTCAATGTGCGGGTAGGCATCAAGACCATCAAGATCGTGCAGGGATCCGACGGGCACGACAAGCAGATCTCGCTCGACCCGAGCGAAGGGTCCCAGCGCGTCCTCTCCGACGACGAAGTTCTCGGCCTTGCCTCTCTGGGGCTGGCGGTAGAAGCACACTATGGGTCGCCCCAGGACGTCGAGTGGGCAATCGCGGGAGGAAAGACATACCTCGTCCAATCGAGACCCATCACGACGCTCGCAGCTGCCTCCCCGAAGGATGTCGAGGCCCCATCACGCGGCGCCGTGACGGCGGAGTCCGAGGAAGAGCCAAAGATCCTCGTGTCGGGGCTGGCTGCGTCCGCAGGTCGGGCGTCGGGCCACGTCCGGGTGCTTCACTCCCCCGCCGAGGGCGACCGGCTTCAGACAGGGGAGATCTTGGTGGCGTCGATGACCAGTCCGGACTGGGTCCCCACCATGCGACGCGCGGCGGCTCTCGTGACCGACGGTGGCGGCATGACGTGTCACGCCGCCATCGTGACCCGCGAGCTCGGTGTGCCGTGCGTCGTCGGTGCCCGCAACGCCACGACCGTGCTCCGTGACGGCGAGTTGGTGACTGTGGATGGAGCCAAAGGCGAAGTCTACGAAGGTGCGGTGTCACTGGTGACCGCGAGCACCGCTCCGGGGAAGGCGGGCACGCTTCCGATGGCACCCATGACGGGACCGGGCGTGGCACCACCACGCGCACCGGTGCTCGCTACTCGTCTTTACGTCAACCTCGCCATCGCCGAACACGCCGAGGAAGTCGCCGCTTTGGATGTCGACGGCGTCGGGCTCCTCCGGGCCGAGTTCATGGTCGTGGACGCTCTGCGCGGAGTACACCCGCGGCTCCTCCTCCAGCGAGGGGAGGAGAAGGCCTTTATAGACGCGATGTCGGAATCGCTTCTACGCATTACCCGTGCCTTCGCTCCCCGGCCAGTCGTGTACCGCAGCATCGATTTCCGGACCAACGAGTTCCGCAGTCTCGAAGGTGGAGAGCGTTTCGAACCCCACGAAGAAAATCCCATGATCGGCTATCGCGGCTGCTACCGCTACGTACAGGAGCCCGATCTCTTCCGTCTCGAGCTCGACGTTCTCGCCAAGGTGATCGAACAGACACCGAACCTGCGGCTCATGATCCCCTTCGTCCGCACGCAGTGGGAGCTCGAAGCCTGCCTCGACATCGTCGGCACGAGTCCCGTCGCGGGAGCGCTGCCCGTGTGGATCATGGCCGAGGTGCCCTCGGTCGCCTTCTTCATCCCGCAGTACGCGGCGATGGGAATCGAGGGCGTGTCGATCGGGAGCAACGACCTCACGCAGCTCATGCTCGGTGTGGACCGCGACTCCGAGGTGTGTGCCGACCTGTTCGACGAGGCAGACCCCGCCGTCCTCGACGCCATCGGCCGCATCATCCACGGTTGCCAGGACGCGGGTATCACCTCGTCATTGTGTGGCCAGGCGCCGTCCAACCGTCCCGAGTTTGCCGAACACCTCGTGCGGTTGGGAATCACGTCGATCTCGGTCAACCCCGATGCTGTGTCCGCCGTCAGGCAGTCCATCGCCACCGCGGAGTGGCGGCTCCTGCTCGAGGCCGCTGTCCCCGAGCGGGACCATGCCCATGGTGGCACCTTGGTCGCGGCGCGATCACATGGACGGAATCGCCTCGGAGTGCGCTCGGGGGACGCCTCTTCTTCAGGCCAGGGTCCCGGCCTTCGATAGGCGCGGGTCCGGCAAGGCGGGGGCGGGACCCGAGCATCGTCGGAATTTCACAGTGCTGATCAGATAGACGTGAGGAGTTGCAAAATGGATTTGGTTGGAGTTCTGTCCACGGCGCACGATGATTGCCTTCAAGAGGCTTTGGACGCCCTGGGGCGGGCTCACCTCAAACACTACGAGGTAGCTGATCCTGAGGTGTCTCGTCGGCGTCTCGATGACTTATTCGACCTGGTAGTTGAGTGCCTCGCCAAGAAGAATCTCGGACCGATCTGTCAGTATGCCCAACGCGTCGCGGAGGAACGGTTCGATGCCGGATTTGGTATCGCCGAAGTGCAGAGCGGGTTCAACGTGTTAGAGGAAGCCATCTGGCACGTCGTTCTGGCTCAAGTACCCGCCGATGACCTGCTCGAGGCAGCGGGGCTGGTCGGAACCATCCTCGGAGCGGGAAAGGACGCGCTGGCGCGAACCTGGGTGTCTCTCGCGACGAGTCGGCACGTCCCTTCGCTCGATCTCACCGCTCTTTTCGAGGGGGCGGCCACCTGAGCCTGAGCGTGACCTGCAGCGTCGAGGACGACCGTCGCCAAGGGTCACGCCGCTACTCGCCGGCTTCGACCCCGGGGTCGGCAACCGATCTCTGCCAGGAGGCCCGAAAGGTCGTTGACTCGGCGGGATGCCTTTGGCCGCGACCGGTTCCCCGCAGCATTTGACCCAGTTTCGGACCAAAGGCCCTAGAGCGGAGGAGCCTGGTGGGCCAACATAGTCATATGGGCCGACGTGCGAGGAGTCCGAAGACAGAGACCTAGAGAGATGCCCCGGGAGGAGCAAGACGATGGTCGTTCCCGTTGAAAAAAGGGCAAGGAGACTGACCCCGCGGTCGAAATCCCTTCCCCAGAGGAGCCGTTCGCTATTGCTTGCCGAGAGTTCCTTTGTCTTGAGTGTGTTGCTTCTCGCGGCGGTTGTTATCGCCGTCATCGTCATTTTCACCATCATCCGGGCCGGTAGCGGTTCTGGTTACCAGGCCACGATCGAAGAGGTCATTCCACACGGTCTGAGCCAGGTCACTGTGACAGTTGAGGTCAGCAACCTCGGCACGGCTGCTACGGAACCGACCTGTCAGATCGAGTTGAACTCGCCCGGGCATTCCGTCACCGGCGTGGGAAGCTTTACCGTCGACAGGCCCGTGGTCGGTGGGGTTCCGGCTATCTATTCCCTAACCATTCCCGTGACAGCAACCGGTGCAACGGATATCACCACCGGTGCCTCGACGGTGACCTGCCACTAGTTGGGGTTACACATTTCGCACAAATGGTTCACGATGAATGTGCCCACGCACAGGCGGTAACGGGCCGTCGTCCCGTCCGCCCTCGGCGAGACGGATGGCGCGGGAGGCGAGGAAGCAGCGGACACCGTCGAGGCCGGATCTACCGTCCACGAACCGTTCGTAGTCGGCGACCGGGTCGAAGGGGGTGAATGGCACTCGCACACCAGCGCCTACGCGCAGGATTCGTCAAAGCTCTGCCAGGCAGCCGTTGTCAGATCGGCACCGTTGGAGGACCAGCGGGACACGAAAGGCGCCCGTCCCACGACTGGGGGGAAACGGACGCCTCTTCTTGATTTGTACCCCGAGTCCTCACGAACGCCGGGTCCGGGCAATGCCACTCACTGGGGGCTTGTGGGCCCTCACACTGCAACGCCTCTGAACACGAAGCCGCGTGCCGTACTCTATATGAGGCCTACCCGACCAACACTTCCCTTTGCTCGTTCACCTCGGGCTGGAAAGTTCACTCTAGTCACACGCCCTGGCCACCTCCTCTCCGACTACCTCTTCATGTATCCAACGCCGACGGGGTGTTTCTTCCCAAAGGTGGTCTCGTGCTGATCTGACGCGGGGCCTATGAGGACCTGTCCTAGAATGCCACCAGTCCGTGAGGGCAGGGCAGGCTGACCTTCGGCCCTAGCCACCTCGGATCACGTCCACCATCGTGGAGATACCCAGGCGTCTCGAGCCTAGAGAGACGGAAGGTGGCGCGATGCGGACTGCGCTGGTCATCGTCGACATGGTCAACGACTTCGTGGACGGGGTCCTCGCCAATCCCGCCGCCAAGGACATCGTCGGACCGATCGCATTGTTGGCGGAGCGAGCCCGGGCGAGAGACGACTGGGTCGTGTTCTACGCCAACGACGCGCATCTCCTGACCGACGTCGAGCTCCGGGTCTTTCCGCCCCACGCCATGGCTCAGACATCAGGCGCAGCGGTGATCGACGATCTGCGTCCCGCTCCTGACGATGTGGTCGTCGCCAAGCGCTTCTACTCGCCGTTCACCGAGACCGATATCGAAACCGAGCTCCGTGCCCGCCAGGTGTGGCGCCTCGTTGTCGTCGGCCAGCACACGGATTGCTGTGTTCGTCACACGTGCTACGACACTTTTGTTCGGGGCTACGAACTCGTGGTCTGCCCCGACGGCACCACCGTGTTCGAACCGGGATCGACAGAAGCCCTCGCCTCCCGCCAACGACGTGCCCTCGAGTACCTTCGCACGTACTACGGAGCGCAACTCGAGTCCGCATCCGCGGTCAGCTGATCCACAGACCCGTAATACCCGCAAGTCGAGTGACCATTGACCCTGGTCGGGGACGACCGCCGGAGAGACCCTGGATGTTGGGCCAGGAGGTTGCCATGCCATTCCTCGATCGTGCTGATGCCGGACGACGCCTGGCGATGCTGCTCGAGCACCTGCGGGGTCAAGACGTCGTGGTGGTCGGCCTCCCCCGGGGCGGGGTGCCGGTGGCCTTCGAGGTGGCCCGAACCCTCGGCGCGCCCCTGGACGTGATCGTGGTCCGCAAGCTGGGCGTGCCCTTCCAACCTGAGCTCGGGATGGGTGCCATCGGAGAAGGAGGGGCGCGGGTCGTCGATAAGGCGGTTCAGGCCGCGGCCGGCGTGAGCGTCGAGGAACTCGCCGCCGTGGAGGCGAGTGAACGCGCCGAGCTGGATCGCCGGGTGCAGCGGTTCCGAGGCATGCGCCCCCCGGTCTCCCTGGAGGGGCGCACCGTCGTCGTCGTCGACGACGGCATCGCCACCGGGTCGACGGCCCGGGCCGCATGCCAGGTGGCCCGGGCCCGGGGAGCTGCCCGGGTGGTGCTGGCCGTTCCCGTTGCCCCCGCCGAGTCGGTGACCACACTGAGCCAGGATGCCAACGAGGTGGTGTGCATCGAGATGCCCACGAGGTTTCTCGCCATCGGTCAATTTTACGAGGACTTCACCCAGACGAGTGACGGCGAGGTGGTCGCTCTGCTCGAACGAGCCACGCGGCGACTGGCCGCGACGACCGACCCTTCGACGGCGGGTGACCGGCACCGCTCGGAGGAGGCCGATCCGCCTCTTCGGGACGACGACGTCGAATTGCCCGGCGGGCCAGGTCGACTCTCGGGACACATGACGGTGCCTGAAGCAGCAAGGGGCATTGTCGTCTTCGCCCACGGGAGCGGCAGCAGCAGGCACAGTCCCCGGAACCGCTTTGTGGCCTCGGTGCTCAACCGCGACGGGCTCGGCACCTTGCTCTTCGACCTCCTCACCCCGGAAGAGGAGCTCGATCGGGCCAACGTGTTCGACATCGCCCTGCTCGGGCGTAGGCTGGTCGCGGTGACGCGCTGGCTCCGGACCGATCCGGTAGCCGCAGGCTTGCCTATCGGGTACTTCGGCGCGAGCACCGGCGCCGCAGCCGCTCTGTGGGCCGCCGGAGAACTCGGCGCCGACATCGCCGCCGTCGTCTCACGGGGAGGACGCCCCGATCTGGCCGACAAGAGACTCGCGTTCGTCGTCGCCCCCACCCTCCTCATCGTCGGGAGTCACGACGACGTGGTGCTGGAACTCAATCGCCGAGCACAAGCGCAGTTGCGATGCGAGCACCGGCTCGAAGTCGTTGCGGGCGCGACCCATCTCTTCGAGGAACCGGGCACCCTCGAGGCTGCCGCCACGTTGGCAAGTGGATGGTTCATCGACCACATGGCCCCGGCGCTGACATGAGCGACATTGACGACTGGCTCCGGGACCACGAGGGCGACCTCGCCGAGATCGCCCGAGAGACCGACCTCGCGTCCGCCCTCGTGCGTCTGGCGGCGGTACTGGTTCTCGCTGGGATCGAGGACTCCCAGATCGAAGACCAGCTGCACGGCTTGGTCTCGCTCCATGACCAGCGCTACCCGTTGGCGGGGGCGCCACGCGCCCTGGAGGAGATCCATCGCATCGCCACGGGACACCCATGACGTCCGGAACGCGTGATCGATTGGTTCCACGTCCGATCCGCTCAGCTCGGCGCGCCTCGTTCGAGTCCGAGCCCGGAACGTACGTCGTCGGTGAGCCTACGCAGTCGGGCCGTAAGTGTCGGGCTGGGCGGCTGCGGGTCCTGGAGACGCCGGGCCGGCGCGGGGAGCGCCCCCAGGTCGACCTCGAACCGGGCTCGCGCTGCGGCCAGGGCGGTGACGGGATCGACCTTCGGTCGCACCCGTCGACCATCGGTCATGGCGACCTCGAGGACAGGATCGGTGCCCGGGGGCACCGATTCCTCCGCCAAGCCGAGGTGGTCGACAACACCGCCGCTCCGAAAGACCTGCTTCGCTCCAGGGTACGTTTCTTTGCCCGGTGAAAGCTTGGCCACGGGTCGCCCCTCGTAGGACACGAGCTTGTAGGCGCTGTCGAGGTATGGGGCGTCGGCAGACACCCCGAGGCGCGTCCCCACCCCCACGGCATCCACCGGCGCCCCCCGCTCCACGAGAGCGGCGATGCTGTGTTCGTCGAGACCGCCCGAGACGAAGATGCTGACTTCGGGGTGCCCGGCATCGTCGAGCACTCGGCGCGTCGCTGTGGCCAGCGAGGCGAGGTCACCGCTGTCGAGGCGGACACCCACGCCGGTGTGCAGGCCCAGGGCCTCGATGACTTCGATGGCACGGGCAACGCCTTCCAGGGTGTCGTAGGTGTCGACGAGGAAGGTGGTGCGTCCCGGAAAATCGGTGGCGAACGCCTGGAACGCCTCGAGCTCGGTGGGGAACGCCTCGATGTAGCTGTGGGCCATGGTGCCCGCCGGGCGCAGACCATAGCGCCGGGCCGCCTCGACGTTGCTGGTGGCGGAGAAGCCGACCATCGCCGACACCCGCGCTGCGGCCAGTCCCGCTTCGATGCCCTGAGTACGGCGAAAGCCGAACTCAACCAGCTCAATGCGCCCGCGCCCCGCCAGCCAGCACCGGGCCGCCTTGGAGGCGAGCGTCGTCTGGAATGTCATCTGGTTCAAGAGGATCGTCTCGACCAGCTGGGCTTCGGCGATCGGGGCTGTGACCTCGAGCAGCGGTTCGTCGGCGAAGACGATCCTCCCCTCAGGGATGGCACGGACCTCCCCGGTGAAGCGCATTCTCGAGAAGCTGGCGATGGAGGCGGCGTCGAAGCCCAAGGTGGCGAGGTAGGCGAGATCGCGCTCGTCGAAGGAGAACGCCTCAAGGAGGTCGAGACAGTCCTCGATTCCGGCGGCCACCAAGAAGCCCCGCTCAGCGGGGAGTCGCCGGACGAATAGGCTGAAGGTGGCCGTACCCGTCATCTGGCGTCGAAGGTAGCTCGCCGCCATATTGAGCTCATAGAGATCGGTCAACAGTGCCCCGGCCATCGCCTCTCCTCGTCTTCACCCGAGGCGCCCCCGGGGTGTGCTGTTGGCATCACAGGTCAGGGTCCGGCTTCGGGGACCGGCTCTGGGACCGGAGCGCGGGCCGGTGGACGCATCGCCAGATGCGCCAAGACGGCACAACCGCGCCCACCGGGGCAGGCACCGAGGCCACCTCGGTGAGCCAATGCGGTGCGGACGAGAGCGCCTTCGAGGTCGCGAGGATCGATCCCGGCTGCCGCGGAGAGTGATCGCACCCGGTCGAGTGGGTCGTCGGTGCGCACCCCGACGAGGCCGAGGTGACGGACACAGGCCTCGGCCCGCGCATCGAGGGCCGGTGCAGCCAGCGGCCACACGCCGCGCAGCTCCCGGAGGAACACGCCGACGGTGACCGGCCCCCACCCGGGGAGGTCGTCCAGCGCGGCCTCAAGCTCCGCCGCCGTGCGCACATGGTCCGGGATGGCGCACACACGACCGCCGTAACGCTCGCTGAGCACGTCGCACAGTAGGTGCAGACGTGTGGCCGTCTTGAAGTCGTACCGCCCGTATCCGCCGCGATCGAGCAGGGCGACGAGATCATCCCATGAGAACGCCCGGGCTGTGGCGACTGTCACTCCTGCCTCATCGAGCACGTGAAAGCTGCGCTCCGCGATTGCAGTCGGAATCCGGGCCCCATACAAGGTGGCAGCCAGGAACCATCGGTCGATCTCGGCTTCACCCGCCTCGACGTCGATACCCAGGTCTGTTGAGAACCGGCCGCCCCCCGCCACCAGGCGCCGCACCATGTCGCTGCGGGCGCGTCGAATGGTGGGTGCCGGGGCCACGATCACCGATTTCACCCTGTCACCGTCACCCACGGCAGACCGGTATCGCAAGTGCCCAAGGTCACTTGCTCGACCGGACTCAGAGTCGCCCATCGCGAAGGTTCCGCTTCGCCTCTGGACCTTCGGCCCTGGCGGGGATCGGGGGAGGGGGCCACGCTGGGGGCATGAGAAACCACAAGCCCCGTAAGCCGACCGTAGAGGCTGATGAGGTCGAGCGGTCCATTCATCCGCACATACATCCGCACCCCCACGCGGACGTGTGTGAACGTTGCGGGTCCAGCGACAGCGTCCGAAAGAGTCTGTGCCATCGGTGTCGAGAGATCCTGCGCGGCGAGGGGAAGGTCATGGCCCCCGAGCACCCGGAAAAGCCACGTCAGGTGCAGCCCGAACCTCTGCACAGCCCGCCCTGGCGGCGGCGCGGCGCATAGGTGCACGCCTTCGCACAGTGACAGGGACGACGGCACCCGCAAAGCGCGTAGGGCCTCTCCCCCAGCAACCCCTGGGTGGTCGGTCGGCTTCACACCGCGGCCCTCGAAAACAGCGCCACACCGGCAAGGCGAACGCCCGAGATAGGACATTTGACCCTAGCTCCACCCGTGTCAACCGACGGATTATGGGGGCCAGGGCACCTGGTTGTGCCACAGGGGAAGGGACGAGACAGTGGCCCTCGTACATCATCACAATCACGTGATCGAGTGGCCGCCTGTCTCATGGCATCGGTGGTGGCGGCAGTTCGAGTTCGACGACGGTCAGAAGTGGCTCCGGGTGGAGGAGTTCCACGACGGTGACATCTTCGTGGTGCGGGCCGAGTTGCCCGACATCGACCCCGAAAAGGACGTGGAGGTCACCACGACCGATGATGTGGTGCGAATCCACGCCCACCGGGAACAGAAGTCCAACCACAAGGAGAAGCGGGGGTATCGCTCTGAGTTCCGCTACGGCGAATTCGAGCGTGACATCGCGCTGCCTCAGGCTGCGACGGCAGACGACGTGAAGGCCACATACAGCAACGGGGTCCTCGAAGTTCGGATCCCGTGCCCGGAGAAGACGGAGCCGAGTTCCACCAAGGTGCCCGTTACCCGGACATGAACACCGGACACGACTGATATGGCCGCCACCGTCGATCGTAAGACTTTTGAGGTTCGTCGAGTTTATCGAGTTGCTCGACGGGCCTGGCGGAAGATCGGGGTGATGGCTGCCCGGAACATTTCCGTGCTGGGCCGCCGACAGGGAAGAGGCGATTCCGACCGGCCCTCGATCAGAGCCGAGCTGGCTGGACTCGAATCCCTCATGCATCATCGAGAGAGGGTCCACCGTGAAGACATCGCCAGTGTCCACGTTGACCATCGACAGGATGCGATCAACCTCGTTCACTACCTCACGCTTCGGCACCAAGACGTTCGGCAGCTCCAGCGTGAATTGGGAGAGCGTGGCCTTTCGTCATTGGGGCGGTGCGAACCTCACGTGCTCGCCACCGTCGAGAGCGTCAGGGCCTCGCTCGACGGGCGCATGCCCCACCTCGGACCGGGCACGCTGAGCTTCGAGGAGGGACGTAGCGCCCTCGACCGCAACACGGATGCCCTTTTTGGCACCCGACCCCCAGGGAGGGTGCCCCGCATCATGGTGACTCTCCCCACTGAAGCTGCAGACGACTATTTGCTGGTGCGGCACCTCGTTGCACGTGGTATGGATGTCGCCCGCATCAACGGAGCTCATGATGACCCCGGTCGGTGGGAGCGTATGGCATGCAACGTGCGCAAGGCTTCCGTCGAGATCGACCGTCCCTGCCGAGTGTCGATGGACCTCCCAGGTCCCAAGATGCGGACCGGCCCCTTGCTCGTTGGCCCCCGGGTCGTGAAGCTGCGACCCCAGCGGGACCCGCGGGGCGTGCCGATGGCTCCCGCTTTCGCCACGCTCGTGCCCGACTCCACCCCACTCCATCAAACACAAGTGCTCTGCGTGGATCCGTCGTGGATCGAACGCCGTCACCTCGGAGACGTGGTCGACGTCATCGACAGCCGCGGTTCGCAGCGTGAACTACGCGTGGTCGAGGCCACCCCGAGCCGCCTTGTGGTCGAGGTTTGGGACACAACCTACGTGGAAACCGGAACAACGCTGGCTTGCGCCGGTGACGCGACCCGAGTGGGCGTGCTGTCGCGCATCCCCCAGTGCCATGTGCTACGCGTCGGAGATCTTCTTTCCCTCACCAATGACTTGGAGCCCGCCGCACCCTGGCGTCACGGGCAACCCGGCGGCGCTCGAATTGGCTGCACGCTTCCGGCTGCTTTCGAGGCGGCAAAGGTCGGCCAGCGGGTAATCCTCGACGACGGGAAGATGACCGGCGTGATCGAGGGCGTAGGTGTGGACGAGCTCCGGGTCAGGATCCTGACTGGATCGCCTCGGGGCTCTCGCCTTCGGGCAGAGAAGGGGATCAACCTTCCCGATACCGACCTCCCCGTGGCCGCCGTCACCGACGCCGACCTTCCCCTGCTCGAGGTAGCTGCCGCGCACGCCGACATGGTGGCAGTGTCGTTCTTGCGCCACGAGAGTGACGTCGATCGCGTCCACGAATATCTCAGACGCGTTGGAGCCGAACACCTCGGGCTCATTCTGAAGATCGAAACCACGGCGGCGTTCGCTCGTCTTCCCGAAATTCTCCTGCACGCCATGCGATCACCCCTCGTAGGCGTCATGATCGCCCGAGGTGATCTGGCCGTCGAAGCGGGCTACGAACGCCTGGCCGAGGTGCAGGAGGAGATCCTGTGGCTGTGCGAGGCGGCTCATCTGCCGGTGATCTGGGCGACCGAGGTACTCGACCAGCTGGCGCGCACAGGACAACCGTCTCGGGCCGAGGTCACCGACGCGGCCATGGCGCAGCGAGCCGAGTGCGTCATGCTCAACAAAGGCCCCCACGTCGATACCGCCATCGTCGTACTCGACGACATCCTACGGCGCATGTCGGGTCATCAGCGCAAGAAGACACCATTGCTCCGGCCGTTGCGCAGTTGGGTCGACACCACTCCGTAAGTGACTTCGCGTCCATCGTCTCCACACCGCGGCTTTCGAGACAGCGCTACACCACCAGGCCACCGCCGAAATGGGACGTTCGACCCTACTCCTCGGCCGCGTCGAGGACGGATTATGGAGGCATCGGCACCTGGGTGTGCCGCAGGGAATGGAAGAGACGATGGCACTAGTACGTCATGACAATCATGTGATGGAGTGGCCGCCTGTCTCATGGCAGCGGTGGCGGCGGTTGTTCGAGTTTGACGACGGGCAAGAGTGGCTCCGGGTGGAGGAGTTCCATGACGGCGACACCCTTGTGGTGCGGGCCGAGTTGCCCGACATCGACCCGGACAAGGACGTAGAGGTCACCACGACCGAGGGTGTGGTGCGGATCCACGCCCACCGGGAGCAGAAGTCGGAACACAAGGAGAAGCGCGGGTATCGCTCTGAGTTCCGCTACGGCGACTTCGAGCGTGACATCGCACTTCCCCAGGGTGCCGTGCCAGACGACGTAAAGGCCACCTACAGCAATGGCGTCCTCGAAGTTCGGATCCCGTGCCCGGAGAAGGCGGAGTCGACCTCCACCAAGGTGCCCGTGACCCGGACGTGAACACCACCCACAACTGAGCGGCTCGACATCGGTACACGCACCGACACGGTCAGGAGGAGCCAGGCGGACACCGAGCGATGTGCTCGAAGTCTCACCCGGCGATCGTTCCGGTGCGAGACCAGGTCCGTCCGCCACAGGCGGATTCGGTTACGCTCTGCCAGGAGCGAGCCCGCGCTTGCGCCCTGGATGGAGGATATTGCGCCTCATACCCTGGTCTGGAAGTGCCGGATGCGGGGTGGATCCATTCGGGCGAGCTCTTCATTCGGGACGAGACACCGTTGGCGTTGTCGATCAGCGATCTGGGGGGAGTTCATCAAAGACTCCGATCCGAAACGCGGTCAGGCCATGGGCACCAAGAGCACCGCGACCGGGGTCCGCTCGAGAATGTCCCCACCGCACCCGCGGATTCTTCGACCGAGACCAGCCAGCGGCGGCCAGTTAGGCCTACTGTGTCGACTCGATTGCATCTCGAACCTCGACTGCGGGAATCCCGAGCCGGAACTCGAGCAGTACTTGCCGTGCACCGATCATCTGTCGGGAGAAACAACTCCCGCAGTCGGGCCTCGGCTTCGTGCTTCAATTTTGACGGCGTCCTCTCGCCTCATGCAGTCATACTCCTAGCGGGTACATCCGACAGGTTGGCAGTAACGATCCTTCCGTCAGTGTTTCCTTCCTCGCATACCTACTCCTGATCGTTGCGACGTTGGCTCGTGGGGTGTTGAGCCAGGACCGTTAGCACCCTGGAGACCACTGTGCCGGGCTCGATGGACGATTGCGCAGGACGCCCAGCAAGCTCCAACTCGATGGGCACCAGCATCGAACGCTGAAGGTCTGCGACTGGTCGACCGCGTCTGGCCGCCTGGCTGATCAGTTCCTGGGCCAAGAAGGCCAGAGCCTGCTGCCAGACGGTGGTGTCCGAGGGCAATGCACGCCGAGGTGGTTCGCTGGTAGCGAGGGAGGAAATGTCCGCTTCGCCCCCGTGGGCGAGGGCATTGAGCCAAGCCCACGCGGGAACCGGGCGATGCTGGAGTCCGAGGTACTGCGCATAGTGTCCTAGCAAGAACGCCTCGGATTCAGAGACCAGGACCCGTTCCCAGGTTCGGCTTCGAGTGGACCACATTTCCCGCCCTCTTTTGCTCAGTGCCTTCACCTTGCGACCCACGGGTTGCGGCGTGAAGGGCCGAACGTCACATACAACTCGACCCGGCCAAGGGCATGGAGGTCCTGTGCCCCTCGGGCCGCACCCAACGTGCAGGTCGGAGGTTCCGATTCGCGATTGCGGGGCGGGGTGTTGGTGTCCGACCGACGCATTCTCCAAGCAAATTCACAGGTTGCACGTGGCTTCTGGCTGACCGCGCACCGAATGAAGGACGCTGGCGAGGGTGAGGCACGTCAGCACGAAGGCTGCCGACATCGAGTTGCAGAACAGTGGGGTCGGAGAACCGGTGCCGTCCTGCAAGGCCTTTTACCGCTCCGGACCGCCTCTACCGTCCCCGTCGTCCCTCTGGGTCCCCGGGGCCGGCGACCGGGGCGGCCACGGGGGAACGCGGGGCCGTTCCGCCCTACGGACCGCCCCAGTACCCTGACCATGCGTCGGCTGGCCGCCGTGGATCTCGGCGACAATCCGTCCACCCAGCCATACGTCGAGCGGTATGTCAACCGTGGTGAAGTCTTCTTCTTCAATGCCGGTACCCCGGTCTACGAACTCGTGAACCCCGATGGGTTGACCTATGTCATGCAGGCCTACTGCGTTGGGGTCGATCCGACACTCACAGAAGAGAGCCTCGTCTCCCTTGGGGGGCGGCTGGATCTGCCCGCGGGCTGGACCTATCGCACGCGGATCCTCGAGGAGGAGCTCGTCGTCGATACGACTGCGACAGTTGCGACTGTGGTGCAAGACGAGTTCGAAAACACCTACACGCTCCCCAGATAGGGTCGCCGGAGCACGCGCCCGAGGGTCCTTCCGCCAGCGGGACATACCGCGTGGGCCTTGGGCGAGCCGACGAGCGGAGGGCCTTGCAAAGCCGGCATTCATGCTCGGGCAGAGGGCGTCGGGTGGCGGTCCCATCCCGCCCGGGTGATTGCGGTCGGTCCGGCCGATAGAGCCACCTCAGCGGCCGAACTCATACGGGCATTTGCCCGTGGTGTGGCGAT
>CAWISP010000006.1:0-30759 GCA_963838775.1 uncultured Acidimicrobiales bacterium | reverse complement strand
TGAGGTGCCCGTCGGTGACGGCCCGCGGGATCAGCGCAAGAAGTAGGTGATCTCGTCGATCTTCTTCAAGACGTCTTCGGTGAGAAGTGGCATGACGTCGAGCGCCTTCATGTTCTCGTGCACCTGCTCGACGCGACTGGCGCCGGTGATCACTGTCGACACGTGGGGATTCTTGGCGCACCATGCCAACGCCAGTTGGGCGAGCGTGCAGCCCAGCTCGTCGGCGATGTCCTTGAACGCCTTCACCTTCTTGTTGCGCCTGGGATCGGTGAGCATGCCCTGGAGCCACTCGTAGCCCGGGAGTGCGGCCCGACTCCCGTCGGGGATGCCGTCGATGTACTTGCCGGTCAGCAGGCCTGACGCCAGGGGGCTCCATACGGTGAGGCCGAGGCCGATCTCGTCGTAGAGGCGCTTGTACTCGGTCTCCACCTTGGTCCGTTCTAGCATGTTGTACTGAGGTTGTTCCATGACCGGCTTGTGGAGGTTGTGGCGCTCGGCGATCTCCCATGCGGCCCGGATCTCATCAGCGGTCCATTCCGACGTTCCCCAGTACAGGGCGCGGCCCGAGCTCACCATGTCGGACATGGCCCACACCGTCTCCTCGATCGGGGTCTCGGGATCGGCCCGATGGCAGAACACGAGGTCGACGAAGTCGAGGTCGAAGCGCTCCAACGAGCCCTCGATGGCTTGCGACAGGTACTTGCGGTTGAGGGTGTTGCGCATGTTGACCTCGTCGTGGATGCCCCAGAAGAGCTTGGTCGACACGACGTAGCTGTGACGAGGCCATCCCAAGCGGGCCAGGGCTTTGCCCATGATCCGCTCGGACTCGCCGCCCGAGTACGACTCGGCGTTGTCGAAGAAGTTGACGCCGGCCTCTCTCGCCGCACCCAGGCAGTCCGATGCCAGGCCTTCGTCGAGCTGGGGCCCGAATGTGACCCAGGAGCCGAACGACAACACGCTCACCTTGAGGCCCGAACGGCCCAGTCGGCGGTATTCCATCTCCATGACGTTTCCTTTCCGGATGTGGTGAGGTCGCGTTCGTCAGACCGTTGCGATGTGCCGATGTTTGAGCCTACGAGGTCCCGCCAGGAGCGTCCCAGGCGGCCGAACCGCCGGTGAGCCGGCCCGGTCCTTCGGCTAGGGCCGGCCCGCTCCGACGAGGCCGTTGTTCCAGATGGCCTGGACGCGCACCAATTCACCGGTCTCCGGAGCGTTGATGATGTCCCCGCCGCCGACGTACATGCCGACGTGACTGATGCCACCGTCGCCCCAGAAGAGAAGGTCGCCGGGCTGCAGGTCCGAGAGCGGAATATGGGGAATGGCGTCGTACTGGGCCGCGGCGGTGCGCGGAAGGTCCACACCCGCCTGGCGCCAGGCCCATTGCGTCAGGCCTGAGCAGTCGAAGCCTGTGCCCGGGCTCTCGCCGCCCCACACATACGGCACCCCGATCTGGCTCTCGGCGGCGGCGACCGCCGTGGCGGCACCACCCGACGCGGGCAGGTTGGGTAAGACGACGGGCCGGGTGGGTCCGGAGGGGTCGTTGCTCCGAGCGGGACCGCTCGTCGTGAACGTGGCGGTGGCCGCCGCCGCGGCCTCCCGGGCCAGGAAGGCGGCGTGGGAGGCGGCGAGCTGTGCGGCCTGGCGCTGTGCCACGAGCGCACCGATCTGACCCTTTACGCGAGCGAGGGTGGCCTCTTGATTCGCAGTGGTCGCCTCGGCGGCCTGCTTGGCGGCCGCCGCCTGGGCGAATGCCGCTTGGTCCTGACTCTGTGCCGACTGAAGCTGGCTCTGCTGCGAGGCCAAGTGGCTCTGCGCCACGCTCAGCGCATCGATGGCGCCCGAGATGTTCCCGCTCGCCACCGATTGGTACTCGCCGGCGACGGTGGCCTGCTCGCCGTTCGAGCTGAACAGGGACTGCAGGTCGCTGTCGGAGCTGCCGGCCATGTACGAGGCCACGGCTTGCTGCCGGAGGCTTGTCGTGTCCGCCGTCACATGGGCCTGGTCCTGGACGACCGTGGACTTGATCTGCGAGATCTGCTGGCCGACCTGTTGGAGCTGCTGTTCGGCCGCGTCGTACTGTTCGGCCGTGACGTCGAGCCGTTGCTGGTCCGCCGCCAGCTGCGAGGTGATCTGCGCGGCCTGCGCCTGTGCGCTCGACAGGGCGTCGGCCCCGGCCGGATGCGACGAGACGCCCAGAACCCCCGAAAGGACTGTGACGACAGCTCCGGCCACCAGAGCGGCGCGGCGAGGCCACCCTGTCTGCTGGCTTGACGGAACCGTCGAGGGAAGCTCGACGTCAGTCACGATGGGGCAAGTGCTTAGCAAGGCCCGTCGTGCGGTGGCAAACTGATCCCGTTGCGCAACGCACACGACGAGCCGTCTGCCTGCCAAATGTTGACAGAGTGACAGATGTGAATTGACACAGACGTCACCTTCTTGACACGCCACGTTCATGAGTTGCGACCGTCCGAAGCAGGAGATGTGTCGACACCAGGCCCCGGACGCTGGGCGTGGGCCACCGGGATAGCGGGGCGATCTCGGGCCACGCAGAGAGCCGCATGGCGTCGGCGTGCCGGTGCCCGCCCGTGGAGTGTCGAGGCCCCGATCGAGAGGCGGCGGTGCGGAAACGGGGACTGGCCTGGACCCGGCTGGGGCAGAGGGCCGGCTGGGCGGGTGTTGGGGTATTTCCCCTTGCAGATGGACACGCTCCGGAGGATGCTGGCGGTACTTGCGGTCTATCCAGGGAAGAGGCTCCCCTATGACCTTCCAACCCGCGCCCATCTGGGACGGCGATCCCCCGGACCATGGGCGCCTACTCGAGATGGCCCACGAGCTCGGGCCCATCTCGAACAAGGGAGACCACGTCCGCCTGAGCGACGTCGCCTCGGCACTTCTCGAGGCGTTCGTCCGCCATGCCGAGGCGGAGCGGCCCGTGGTCCTTCGCCTCTCTCCGTTCACGGCCCGTCTCATCGAGCACGGGCAACAACGGGTGGTGGACCGGCTGGTGTCGCTGGTGCTCGAAGCCGACCTCGCCGAGGAGCCGTGCCGGTGCGCCGAGCTTGCTGAAGAGATCGCGTCCCTGATGGAAGTGCAGATCATGTCCGAGGAGTGGGACCAGACCGACCGCTGAGCCGCCGTAGGCTGCGGCGGTGGAGAAGCTTGTTTACCTCATGTGGGGTGACGGCTCGTCCCGTAGTGGCGATCGGTTGCGCGACGAGCTCCTGGGCATTGCGCCGCTGTTGAGCGACGCCGGCGCTCGCGCCGTGACGGTGAATGTGCATGACACCGCTGCCGCCGAAGCGCCTTCGCCGGTGCCCACTCCCGACGGGGAGGACCCCCACGTGGCAGAGGTGTCCATCTGGGTCGATAGCTACGACCGACGGGCGCCCTTCGAGAAACCCCTCTTCGATGTGGGGCTCACCGTCGCCGGCTACCTCGTCGTCGAGTCGCTCTACGAGGATTACGGCACGACTCCTCACTCGCGCCCCCGGGACTGGGATGACGGTCGACGTTCTCCCGGGGTCCTCACCGTGTCGCTCATCCATCGACCCCAGGACCTCGACTACGCGACATGGATCGAGCGCTGGCACGGCACCCAGTCGCCTCTTTCAGGCGAGCTCCAGCCCCGGTGTCGCTATGTCCGCAACGAGGTGGTGCGTCCGCTCTCCGCCGCAGCACCCGAGATCCACGGCATCGTCGAGGAAGCATGGCCCTCGGCACAACACGTCGCCGACCCGATGCTGTTCTTCAACGCGCACGGCGACCCCGCGGTGTTGTCGCAGCACATCACGGCCATGCTCGACAGCGTGAATGAATGCCTCGACCTTGCTCGCATCCGTAACACGACCATGAGCGAGTATCTTGTCAAGACCTTGTAACGCCCCCCGACGCGACGTCGCTCCATCTCGACACACGGCGTGCGCTTCACGATGTCGCGCCAAACAGCAAACAGATCGTCGACGACGAAACGAGCGGGTGTCGGCCGATCCGGGTTGGGGATCGAAGGTCGTGGGGGATGCGCGGGCGGACCCCACCAACTTCGAAATGCCGGCCAGAGCAAGGACGCCGCCCTGTCCACATTGGCCCTCATACGCACCCCGAGGGGGGATCCGGAACACCCCCCGAGGTCGGGTGCGCCGGACCGACGTCCCGGGCCCCTCAGATCACGGCTCTCTGTCGAGAGCCACCTCACAGAGGGATTCGGAGGGAGATCTGGAGGACTCCAGGACCATTCCCTTGGTCCACCCGTATCTGGAGCGGTGGCGGGTGTGGGGGGCTGGGGATTTGTAGGCGCGACTCGGGCGGCGTTCGGACCGACACCCTATGTTGCTGACGCGCGTTTGAGGTTTGAGGAAACGGGCGAGCCCTAAAAAATACAAACGAAATATTTTATATCTAACATATAATAATTACACATAAACATCGCGCATACACGTACAAAACACACCAATATTAATTATCATATAATAACCACACAAAATGTATCTCTCCTTCACTCCACTTCTACTACGACGTATACATACACTCCTCGTAGCCACCATACACATCATCCCACTACATTACCACACAACAGCACCACACACTATTCATATATAATACACCGACCACATACTGTATATCACTTACTCAGCTCTACGCACGACTACTAACTAATCTCGTAGCCATATAAATATCTATAATAAAAAAAATATTATAAAATAATAAAGTCGTGAGCAACGCCCGGCTGCAGTCGGCGATTGACGAGACACGGGCGCCGCTTTCCCCCAAGATCAGGGAAAGCGGCCGAGTTCAACCGGCGAAGACGCCGTAGATCGTCTCGATGCCGACCCTTCCTTTGACGGTGACGTTCTCCGGTTCCCCGAATGCGAACGGTCCGTCCGCCGCCTGTCGGACCAACTCGGTGGCGAGGATCTTCGGACGCCCCTCGCGTCCGGCGATACTCGAGATCCGAAAACCGAGGTTGACGGCGTCACCCAACACCATGACGACCGAACCGGGCATGAGCTGCATGACCACGGGCCCCATCGTCGCTCCCCATCCCATCCGCAGGGCTGTCCCGTCGACGTTCCGAAGCTCGAAGTCGGCTGTGCATTCGCTGACCACTGCGTCTGCCTCGAGCGCGAATCGCAGCGCGTTCGTCGCCGCGTCAGGGTCGACGTCGACCTCCCAGCTGGCAAAGAAGGCGTCTCCGACGTAGTCGACCAGCGTGCCCTGGTGTTGGGCGAGCAGCTCTCGGAGCTTCGTATAGAGGACGTGCACGTCGCGGATGAGGACCTCTGGATCGGCCTGTTCCGAAACCGTCGAGAAATTGATGAGGTCGCCCACGATCATCGCCATCGTCATAGGCGTGGCGACAGAGACCGTTGACCGTTGACCGGCGTTCTCCGGCCTTTGCGGTGTGACGGCGCCGCCACGGAATTCGAGCACGTGACTGCCGACTTGGATCTGGTCGCCGCTGTTGAGGCGGACACCGACGGCGCGCTCGATTCGTATGCCGTTGACCCTGACGCCGTTACTGGAGGTGTCGACCACCACGGCCTCCGAGAGTTCGGGATCCACTCGGATCTCGAGGTGATTGCGCGAGATGGCCAGGTCGTCACCCATCAGGATCCGATGGGCGTCGTCCACGCCCGCGCATTCGCGGCCCACAAAGAGCCTGTCCAGTAAGGGCCGGGTGGTCTCGTCGGGGCTCCCGGGGTCGACGACGACGTAACCGAACGGCGGGCCGTCGGTCATCGCCCGCCCGCCCCCCCGGTCACGGGGCGGGGGCTGGCGAGACGTTCCCCCAAAGTGCGACGTTGGCCGGTCCGCCAACCGAGGAGCCTGGTGGAGATCGAGAGCACCCTAGGCGAGGCGCTGCCCGGATATGAGATCGGCACTGAGCTGGGGAGCGGGGCGTTCGGTGTGGTCATCGCCGGACGCCACCGCCAACTCGGTCGCGACGTGGCCATCAAGCGACTGCCCCTGGGCTCGTAAGCAACGCCGTCGTGCAGTCCCGGTTCCTGTCCGAAGCACAGGTCCTGGCGTTCATCGACCACGCACATCGTCCCAGTGTACGACGACTCGAACACGATGACGCCTGCATCCTGGTCACGGAGAGGCTGGCCGGCGGCACTGTCTGGAGCCGGTTCGTCGACTGGGGTTTCGACAGCAGACGGCCTGCGCCATCGCGCTGGAAACGTGCTCGGGCCTCAGCGGTGCCCACCAACGCAGGTCCTGCACCGGGGAAATGAAACCGGAGGACATGCTGTTCGGGGCAGACGGTGTGTTGAGAGTGACCGACTTTGGCATCGTCAGCGTGCTCGGTGAGGACTACGCGTTGGCAACCCGCGAGGGCGATCTGCTCGGGCACCGGCCTACGTGGCCCCCGAGCAGGCCAGCGGAGTCGACTTCCGGCCCACCACCCAGGTCCGAATCACGGTCACCCAACGACAGCCGCTCGATGGTGCGCATCTCGGCGGTGCGCCTCGAAGGACAGGTTCTGGCCCCCCGCCTTTCTCGTACAACACGGCCGTGCCGCTCGCCGTCGCACCCCGACGCACGCCTCAATAGCAGGGCCACCGCCGCGCCGTAGAGGCGTCCAACGTGGGCGGCGACGTTCACAGAAACCCCTCCGCGACCCGTTCTATCGGGTCAGCCCGCCCAAAGTACCGAAGTGGGATTTGTCACAATGGAACGATGACGCCCACGCTCACCCGGTCGCTTCGGGCCGCTGCTGTCGTGGCCGTCGTGGGCGTCACAGCGACCGCCTGCAGCACCCCCAAGGCGACGGCTCCGACCACAGCGCCGACGACCACGACGACGGCGACGGCGCCGATCCAGACGATCCCTCCGGCATCATCGACAACGACGACGGCAGCCGCACCGACGACGACCGCGGCGGTCGTCCCCCCGGCGCCGCAACCCAGTGCCGAAGCGGCCGCCGATGCGCTCGTGAGCTACTGGTCGTCGGGGAACAGGACTACCGCGCTCCGGGTGGCGACCCCGCAGGCCGTCGCCACCCTCTTCGCCGTGAAGTATCCGAGTGGCCTCGCCATCAATCGGGGATGCACGGATGCATTCCCTCCCATCATCTGCACCTACGGGGCGCCGGGGGGCGGACCGGTCGACGCCCCGATCTACCAGCTCTACGAGACACAGGCGCCCGGGGGCTGGTACGTGAGTTCGGTCCAGATCCAGTAGCTGAACCCCAGGCCGCATTCTCATAAAGCGGTCCACCCGATGGGGTCAACCGCAGTTGGTCGGGCTGCCGGGATTTGAACCCGGGACCTCCACGTCCCGAACGTGGCGCGCTAACCAAGCTGCGCTACAGCCCGTGGTGCCGGCATCCCGGCCCAGCCGGAACGTTGTTGAACGACCGGCAACCGGGTCGATGGTAGTGCGAAAACCCGGAGGCCCTTTCCAGGTGTCAGGTGGGGCTCGGCTGTTCCTCGGCCAGGGTGTCGGCCGCGACTTGGACGACGACCTTGGCCACCCGACGCTTGTCCATCTCCGCCACACGAAGCTCCCAACCGTCGAATGTCAGCTTTTCGCCTTCCTCGGGGATGTGGCCGAACGCGTCAAAGAGGAAGCCACCCAGGGTCACGTACTCGCCTTCGGGGATGTCCATCTCGAGTTGCTCACGGACGTCGTCGATGCTGGCTCCGCCGTCGACGAGCCACCGAGTGCGGTCGACCCGGATGATCTCGGGCTCTCCCCCGGGGTCGAACTCGTCGCGCAGGTCACCGACGAGAGCGGACAGGAGGTCCTTCACCGTCAGCACGCCCGCCACCCCGCCGTACTCGTCCACGACGACGGCGAATGCGCGGCGGTCGCGGCGCATGTCCGCCAGGACGTCGAGCACGAAGCGGCTCTCGGGAACCGGATAGGGCTGGCGGAGACGCCTTGAGATGTCGAGTGGTGACGGCTTGTCGGGCTCGCCGTTGCCGCCGTTGCCGCCGTTCCCGTTGCGTGCGTCGAGCTCCCAGCCCGAGCGGAACAGGTCGTTGACGAAGAGGATCCCGATGAGATGGTCGAGGTCGTCGTCGTAGACGGGAAAACTGCTGTGACCGGTCTGGCGCACGGCACGAGCCACATCGACGGCATGCACCGGGATGGGCAGTCCCACCACGTCGACCCGGGGTGTCATGACTTCGCGCACCGTCGTGTCACGCAGGTCGTGGAGCGCGGCGAGGATCAGTTTTTCCTGATCCTCGCCTGCTTCCTCTCGGCGTCGGCCGCGTCCCGGGCGAGATCCTGGAGGGCGGTCCTCTGGAGCACTTTCGCGTTTGCGGAACACGTTCAGCAGCGAACGGTCAGGCGCCGGCACCGGCGGCGTCTGCGCCGGACCGCTCGTGGCCGGCCACGGCCAACACGGGCACCGGCTGGAAGGACTCGTCGTGGTACGTCGCCCCGTCGATGAGTGCGGTCGTCGCCTTGCGGAGCCGGATCGGGTCCAGGGGCTTCACGACCCAGCCCTCAGCGCCCGACCTCTTGGCCAGAAAGACATCGGGACGACGATCGAGGAGCATGAGCACCGGCACATGCGGGAGGTTGCCGTAGGACTCCTCGAGGCGGAGCTCGAGGCAGACGGCCATGCCTCCCATGTTCCCCATCTGGAGGTCGACGATGACGAGGTCGGGCTCGTGCTCGTCGACGGCGGGAGCCACGGCGTAGCCGGTGTCGACCTCGACGATGTCGGTATCGGGATCGCCCACCACCGCCACGACATCGGCCCGCACCGACGGGGCGTCACTGGCCACCACGATCGTGCGCACGGTCGTCAGGCTAACGGGTGTCGACATGATCGGAAAAGACGTGGTCGGCCACGAGCCCGAGCCCGTGCACGTCGTGGACGTCCACGTCGAGCAGGGGCACCAGGGACACGGGGGACGGTGCCACCTGGTCGACGAGGGCGGCGAAGGCAGCCTGCTCGCGTCGGTTCACGGCCTGGTAGCCGCGCAGGTTGTCGATGAGCGCGGCCAGGGCGCTGCCGACCGGAGCGTCGGGAAGTGGCTCGGCGGACCCGAAGGCGGGGTGGACCCGGTTGACCACCAGCCCCTCGACGGCCAGCCCCGACTCGTTGAGCTTGTCGGCGAACCACCCCGCTTCCTCCACGGTGTCGGACCGGGGCGACGTGACGAGCACGAAGGCCGTGGTCCGGCGGGCCAGCAATCGGCGCATGTGCTCGGCTCGGGTCCGGAATCCTTCCTCCATGCCTTCGAAGGCCTGGAAGAAGGCGACGGCGTCGTGGACGATCTCCGCCCCCGCCACCTTCGAGATCGTGCGCAGCAGCGCCTGGGTGGCCACCGACACGGCGCGGAGATAGGCGCGGGTCGGCATCAGCAACAGCTGGAACAGACGGTGGCCGAGGAACCGGGTGAGCCGGCGTGGGGCATCGAGGAAGTCGAGGGCGTTGCGCGAGGGCGGAGTGTCCACGACCACCAGGTCGTACCGCCCCGATTCGGAGAGCTCGTAGAGCTTCTCCATGGCCATGTACTCCTGAGTACCCGACAGCGCCCCGGTGAGGTTGCGGTAGATGCGGTTGGCCAGGATGCCCTCGGCCTGCTCGGGCGAGGACGCGTACCTGGCGATCAGCTCGTCGAAGGTGCCCTTGGGGTCGAGCATGAGGGCCCACAGCTCCCCGGGCCAGTCTCCGTCGATCCGGCGAGGGGTGTTGGCCAGGGTGTCGACGCCGAGCGCGTCGGCGAGGCGCTTGGCCGGATCGATGGTGACGACGCAGGCGCGCCGGCCCCGACGGGCGGCCTCGAGCGCCACGGCGGCCGACACCGTGGTCTTGCCCACCCCGCCTGATCCACAGCACACCACGATGGCGCGCTCGGCCACGATCTCGCCCAGCCCGACCACGGTGCCGGGCGCAGGGGCTTCGGGGGGGTGCTCGGGGGAGGGTGGCACTGTGCTCACGGCGTGGCCTCATCCCCCGGCGGTGTCGATGACGCCTCCGCAGGAGGCCGAGTCAGCGAGGTCCGGGCCCCGTCGTCAGGCAGCCTGCCCACGGCGGCGGCGAGCTCGGCGGCGAGGAGGTCGAGCTGCTCGGGCCCGATCCCGGCGCTGAAGAGGAATGGAGCCTGCAGTTGCGGGAGGGGGAGCTCGGCGGCCAGGCGAGCTCGCTCTTCTTCTTGGAGCCGGAAACGCCGGGCCCGGAAGTCGGCCGCGGACCGCAACGCCGCGGCCTGGTCGTGTGACAGCGTGACCCCGACCTCCGATGCCGCCCGCTCCGGGTCGCGCTCGAGGGCGGGGTCGGCGGGGAGACACGCATTGACGATGACCGGGCCCAGCGAGATGCCGATCCGGTCCTCCAGGGCATATGCGGCCTCGACCACCTCGTTCACGGGCATCTCCTCGGGCAGCGTGACGAGTGTGACCTGGCATCGGTCCGGGTCCGACAGCATCTCGACGACGTCGGCGGCCTGGATCCGCACCGGTCCCGATCGGGCCGCGTCCATCAGTCCCTGCGCCGAGGACAGAAACGTCATAGCGTGCCCGGTGGCCGGCGCGTCCACCAGGATCAGGTCGGCGGCGCGCTGGCGCTCGAGGCTCTTCACCTTGCCGAGGACGAGGATGTCCCGGATGCCGGGGATGGCGGTCGACACGACGTCCAGGGCCCCCGACGACACCAGGCGTTTGGAGATCCGTTTCATGCCGTGGTCAGCGAGGTACTCGAGCAGGGCGTCGTCGGGGGTGATCCGGCGGGCCCGAACCGTCCCTCCCCCCGGCACCGATTCGACGTCGGACAGCTGCGACTCGTCGTAGCGCAGGGCACCCGTGCCCCCGAACGCGGCCGGAACGCCGGGCTTGCCCTCGAGCTCCACCACGAGGACCGAGAGGCCGACGTGGGCGGCCATGCGGGCCAATGCCGCGGTGATGGTGGTCTTGCCCACCCCGCCCTTGCCCGCGACCACCAGGACCCGGCTCTTCCGGCAGAAGGTGGCGACGTCCATGTGGGGCCGAGCGTATCTGGCTCGTCTCGGTCTCCGTTGAGGGGTCCCGGCCTTCGAGGTGCCACCCTCGGGACGCGGCGCGCCCCTCGTGACGTGACGGGCACCCGGCGCCCTAAATCAAGAGAACTTCCTGGTCACACCCCTTGTCGGGCTCACAGACATGGGAGTAGCGTCACCCCTAGGAGGGGGAGTGCAAACTCGAACTTTGGGGGAGGCTTGGCAGACCCGGGCGGCCTGCAGGGGACCGCAGGCGATGGTCTTCTTCCCGCCCACGCACGCCGAGCGCAAAGAAGACAAGATCGAGCGGGAGAACCGCGCCAAGGATATTTGCGCGTCCTGCGTGGTACGTCAGGACTGTCTCGAGTACGCCATCAGGATCCGTGAGCCGCACGGCATCTGGGGTGGTCTCAACGAGAACGAGCGCAAGCAGGTCCTGCAGTGCCGCGCCGGCTGACTTCGGGCTGCCGTCGAGCTCAGGGCAGGCCGAGGCTGGTCGCCCCGGCCCGGACGCCCGGAGACGCGCACACCGCCCCGGGCTTGCCACCTGTCCCCGCACAGATGGCCGCCGCCAGTTTGTTGGCCGCCCCCAAGATCGCCTGGGTGTCGGCGCTCGACGGTTGGGCGAGGTCGTCGGCGATCTGCCCCATCGACTTGCCCTGGAGGACAGACGGGGAGAAGCCGATGCCCGCTCCCGCCACCACGAGCCGGTTGTCCACGTCAACGAACGGGAAGGAGCCCGTGCCGGGCACGAACGGCTCGGTGTCATAGCGCTTGACGAGCGCCCACTCGACCGGTGAGGGGTCACGGAGCTTGGGGAAGCCGGCGGGGGCCGTGGCCGAGGGCCTCGCTCCGTATTCCTCCACGGCGGCGAATGACACGTAGCGGCTTCGGTAGGTGGTTCCGTCGAAGGTGAAGGTCGGGGTCCCGGGGAAGACCTCGGCGTTCGACGACGTCGTCGCTCCCAGGTGGGAGAAGGTCCCGAATCGGCCGAGGGCGGCCACGAGAGCCCAGCGCTCGGCGGCGCAATAGGGGCAGAACTCCGCACCGACGTACACCACGGCCGGTCGGCCCCCGATGGTCAGGATCGGCTGACCCGAGAGCACGGCCTGTCCGGGATCGGACGTCTGTTGGGCTCCGACGGCATCGAAGACGGCGCTCGGGACCGAGGTGGCGGCCTTGACCACGCTCGAGGAGGCGGGCGCCACCGGTGGGGGCACCACCGTGGTCGAGCCCCGGGTGATCTTCACTACGAGGAGTACAACCACGATCGACAGGATCAGCACCACGAAGACCCATGTCACCAGTGCCATGGGGACACGACGGCGCGGCGGGCCCGGGGGGGTTTCGTCGTGGGTGCCGTTGAGCTGCGTCGTCGCCATGGTCGAGGAGCCCCGCCGTTTCGGTCGAGTGCCGGCGCCGACACCGCGCCCGGACCGAGGAGCCGCCAGCCTACCCACGCGCCGCCCCGGACCCACGTCGTCGGGAAGGGAGTCGGCCTCACTAGCCTGGGACCATGTCCCCCCCGGATGAGCCCTCTGACCAGCCCCCGGGGCCGGTGGCGGCGCGTGACGCCGCCACCATCATGCTCGTGCGCGACGCCCTCGTCGACGACGCCCCCGCGCTCGAGGTCTGCATGCTGCAGCGCCACCTGGACTCGGACTTCGTCGGGGGCGCCTACGTCTTTCCCGGCGGCAAGGTCGATGACGAGGACCGCACGCCCGCCGCCGAGGAGGCCTGTGCGCTTCGCAGCGATGCCGAGGCCAGTGCGATGTTGGGTGTCGGATCGGGGGGGCTGGCCTTCTGGGTGGCGGCCCTGCGCGAGTGCTTCGAGGAAGCAGGGGTCCTGCTCGCCTACCAGGGCGACGGCGCCGCCGACATGGACACGGTGCTCGAGGCGCACGACGCCGAGACCCGGCACCGGCTCGCCGCGATGCGTCTCGCGCTCAACGCGGGGGAGGTGCGCTTCCTCGACGCGTGTCGCCGCGAAGGGCTGCGCCTGGCCACCGACCGCGTCCACTACTTCAGCCATTGGATCACGCCCGAGCCCGCGCCCAAGCGTTACGACACGCGCTTCTTCGTGGCCGCGGTGCCGCCGGGCCAGGTGCCCATCCACGACGACTACGAGACGGTGGACACGGTGTGGGTGCGGCCCGACGACGCCCTGGCGCGCGCCAAGGCGGGCGAGTTCGACCTCATCTTCCCCACCATGAAGAACCTCGAGGCGATCAGTCGTTTCACCACCAGCGGCGAGCTCTTGGCCGCCGCGGCGGCGGTGGAGCGGGTCCCCACCGTTCTCCCCCGGGTGGTGGCCGACGAGCGCGGCTTCCGGATCCTGCTCCCGGGCGATCCCGGGTACGACGAAGCCATCGCCGAAGGGCCCGACGCGGGCCGGGGACGCTCCATGACCGCCTCCGAGGTGGGCGCGATCGTCCGGACCATCGGAGCCGACGGTCGGGCCGAACGCCCCCGTTGAGCCAGGCGCCTCCCCTCGACCCGACCCAACCACCCGAACCGGGCCTGCCCGTGGCCGTGTCGGCGCTCGTCGTCCGGATGACAGCCCCCAACCCGGGCATGATGACCGGCCCGGGGACCAACACCTATCTGGTGGGCACCGACACCCTGGTCGTGGTCGACCCCGGGCCTGACGACGAGGGTCATCTGGATGCGCTGGCCGAACTGGGTGCAGGCCGGGTCCGGGCGATTGTCGTCACCCACACCCACCCCGACCATGCTCCGGGGGCGGCCGGGCTCGCCGCCCGCACCGGCGCCGAGGTGCTGGGCTTCTCCGAACGAGACGGGTTCGTACCCAGCCGTGCCGTGGGTGACGGGTTCGAGCTGCACGGCCCGGGCGTGACCCTGAGGGCGCTGCACACACCGGGCCACGCCTCGAACCACCTGTGCTGGCTCCTCGTCGGCGAGCAGATGCTCTTCTCGGGCGATCACGTCATGCAGGGATCGACCGTGGTCATCGCGCCGCCGGACGGGGACATGGCTCGGTACCTGGCGAGCCTGCGCATGCTCCTCGTCCTCGACCCACCGATCGCCACGATCGCGCCCGGGCACGGCGCGCTGATCGTGGACCCGGCCGCCGCCCTCGACGGCATCATCGAACACCGGCTGGCTCGCGAGGAGAAGGTGGCCGAGGCCCTCGCCACGGCCGGGCGCGCCACGGTCGACGACCTCCTGCCCGCGGTCTATGCGGATGTCCGCGACGAGCTGCTCCCCGTGGCCCGGCAGTCTTTGTGGGCGCACCTCCGGAAGCTCGACGCCGAGGGCAGGGCCAGGACCGACGATCGGGCCGACATCGAAGCGTCCTGGGCTTCGATGCCCTGACCGCTCCGCCCCTGACCGCTCTCGGCCCGACCGACCGCCTCCGCCGGAGCCGCGGCCGACAGGGTCCCGATGGTGTCCTACGGGGCGTCGCCCAGAGCCGCTTCGACCCTGTCGAGGAGTCGGGCCGTGCAGCCCGAGACCTCCACCACGGGGGCGATCTCCTCGGCGATGCGCGTGGCCAGGGCCTTGAAGGCCATGCCCAGGATCCCCGGGGAAAGCGCCACCGGGGTGCCGGCATCGCCCGACGAGGCCATGTCCGGGTGCAGCGGCACGGTGCCGACCAGGGGCACACCGATCTCGGTGGAGAGCCGCTCGCCTCCCCCCGACCCGAACAATGCGTATGAGGTGCCGTGCTCACAGGTGAACGGCGACATGTTCTCGATGACGCCCGCCACCCGGAGGTGACCCTTGCGGGCCATGTCGGCGGCGCGTGCCGCCACCTTCTGCGCGGCGATGGGTGGTGTGGTCACCACGAGCACCTCCGTGCGCGGCAGCATGCGGGCCAGGCCCATCTGGATGTCGCCGGTCCCCGGGGGCATGTCGATCAGGAGGTAGTCGAGCTCTCCCCACCGCACGTCCTCGAGGAATTGCTGCACGGCCCGGTTCAAGATGAGGCCGCGCCACATGATGGCGGACTCCTCGTCGGCGAGGAACCCCATCGACACCACCTTGAGCATGCCGGTGCCGACGGGCTTCTCGAGGGGCACGATCTTCTTGCCCTCGGCGGTGAGCTCGCCCTGCATCCCGAGGAGCCGGGGGACCGAGAAGCCCCAGATGTCCGCGTCCAGGAGGCCGACGACGAGGCCGCGCCGGGCCAGCGCCACCGCCAGGTTGACCGTCACCGAGGACTTTCCCACCCCGCCCTTGCCCGAGGACACGGCCAAGATCCGCGCCGTGGTGGGGATGTCGGTCGACACGGCCCGGTCCTCCTGCGCCTTGCGCCGGGCCCTGTCCATGAGGGCGCTGCGCTCGGCGGCGTCCATCTCCCCCATGACGACCTCGACGAGGCGGACGCCCGGAAGGCTCCTCACCCGTATCTCGACGTCTTTCTCGAGCTGGTTGCGTAGGGGGCACCCGGCGACGGTGAGGGCGACTTCGACCTGGACCCGTCCGTCGGGCTCCACTCTGACGCCCCGGACCATGCCGAGATCGACGATGTTGTCGCCGAGCTCGGGGTCGATCACACCCAACAAGGCGGCGCGCACCGTCTCCTCGGCTGGGGGCGAGGAAGGCGCAGGCACTCCACCGATCCTACCGTTCACCAGGTCCGTCACGGTTTGAAGGGCGAGCTGCGCACGGGGTTCGGGGCCGGCTTCGGTAGCTGGCTCGGATAAAGTGGGGGGCGAAGCACGTGGGCCTCGTGCCCTCGTGGTGGGCCCAAGGTGGCCACGACCTGAGGAGGTAGCCCGGTGACGACGATGAGCTCGGTCAGTATCAGCAGAAAGCCGAGTGTGATCACGCTCACCGACGGCGCCATCGCCAAGGTCACCGACCTGCTCGCCCAGGAGGGCAACGACGCTCTTGCCCTGCGTGTCGCGGTCCGTCCCGGTGGTTGCTCGGGCTACAGCTACGAGATGTTCTTCGACTCCGA
The DNA here is from genome assembly GCA_963838775.1 of uncultured Acidimicrobiales bacterium. GTDB lineage: Bacteria > Actinomycetota > Acidimicrobiia > Acidimicrobiales > UBA8190 > Chersky-840. The sequence continues at coordinate 14,895 of CAWISP010000006.1, read as the reverse complement.
GTCGTCCGACGACGACGTCGTGTCCACTCAGGGAACGGTCAAGGTCGTGGTCGACTCGGCGAGCGCCGAGCTGTTGAAGGGCGCCAGCCTCGAGTACACCGACGGCCTGCAGGGCGCCGGGTTCAACATCACGAACCCCAACGCCACCCGCACCTGCGGGTGCGGTTCGTCCTTCAGCTGATCCACCCTGGCGCGCCGCACCCGGCGCCGACGCTGTCCCTGCGTGTCGACGGGGTCGTCGTCGAGGTCCCCGACGACGGGGCATCACTGCTTGAGGTCCTGCGAGAGCACCTCGGTCGCCGCTCGCCCAAGGACGGGTGCAGCCCCCAGGGCCAGTGCGGGTGCTGCACCGTGTGGGTGGACGGGGCCCCGCGGGTGGCCTGTGTCACTCCGGCCCGACGTGTGCTGGGCCGCGAGGTCACCACGCTCGAAGGGCTCGATCCCGCCTTGCGCAACACCTGGGCCGACGCCTTCACCGCGGCGGGGGCGAGCCAGTGCGGTTTCTGCACGCCCGGGATCATCATGCGCTTGGCCGGCCTCGGCGCCCGCCGCGACGCCCCCGGCGACGAGGACGTCGCCCGCGCCCTTGTGGCCCATCTGTGTCGGTGCACGGGGTGGCAGACGATCGTCGAGGCGGCGCGTCCGCGTCTACCGGCCCGAGGAGCCCGCCGCCCTCACGGTCGGGCGCGACCTGGCGGTGGCGGCGCGCCGCGCCGCCCTCGAGGGGGGCGGGTCGCAGGCGGTCGGGTCCGTCGTGGCGTGCGGGGGCGGGGGTTTCGCGGAGGACACTGCGCCGGACGACGCGCTGGTGGCGGTCCCTGACGGGCGCGGCGGTTGGTCGGTCGGGGAGTCGATCGCCGACGCGCGCCGTCGTGCCGAGCGGATCCCGGGGCGCAACTCCACGGTGGCGTTGCGCCATCCCCTGGACGCCCCCCCCGGGGACTGGGACCTGATCTTGTGCACGACGTTCGTCGAGCCTGCCTACCTCGAGCCCGACGCGTCGTGGTGTGTGCCGGGCGGCGAGCCGGTCACGCCGCTCGCCAACGGCGGGGCCTTCGGCGGGAAGGCGGCGTCCCCGGTCGGCGCCGTGGCCCGTCGCCTGGCCGACGAGACGGACCGGGCGGTACGGGTCGTGTACTCGCGAGAGGACGTCGTGCGCTACGGACCCAAGCGTCCCCCCATCGCGGCCGGTGTCCGCGGCGGCGGGTCGGGGGTGGTGCGCGTGGCCCGCACCCCGGATTCACCGGGCCTCGAGCGGTGGGTGCGAGCTGTGGCGTCGGTCGCCCCGGACCTCGAGGTCCAGGAGGTCTCCGTCCCGGGACCGCCGGTGTCGGCCGACCTGCGGGGAGCGGGTTGGGTCGAAGCCGCCGTCCTCCTCGCCGCCCTCGACGCCGTCCGCACCGGCGCGACGGGACCGGGCCATCCCGTCACCGTGCGCTCGCCCGCCGGTGCCGTGGCCACCGCGACCGTGGGCGCCGACGGGACGGTACGGGTCTCGGTGGCGGCGGGGGATCCGCTCGACGACGTCGTGTTGCGCTCCTATGCCATCGGTGCGGTGCACCAGGCCTTGGGGTGGGTTCGGAGCGAGGGGGTGGCCGTCGACGAGACCGGCGCCGTGCTCGACCTGACCATCAGGTCCTTCGGGATCATCCCGGCCCGGAGCATGCCCGTGGTGGAGGTCGTGGTGGAACACGATGGCGGCCCGCCCGTGGCGGCGGGGGATACCGTCTTCGCTGCTGTCGCCGCCGCGGCGTGGCTGGCAGCCGGGCTTCCTTCTTCGTGGCCCGTCGACGGAGGAGGTGGCACGTGAGTACACCGGTCGGGCCCTACTCGCCGGCGGTGCGCGCCGGACCGTGGCTCGTGTGCTCGGGACAGGTCGGTGTCGAGCCCGGTGCCGACGGTCCCGTGCTCGTCGAAGGGGGGTTCGAGGCGCAGGCACGCAAGGCCCTCGCCAACCTGTCGGCATTGCTGTGGGGGCGCGACATGGGCTGGGCCCATGTCGTGAAGACCACCGTCTTTCTCACCGACATGGCCGACTACGGCGCCTTCAACGCCGTCTACGTGGAGGTCCTCGGTGAGCACCGGCCCGCCCGATCGGTCGTCGCCGTGGCCGGTCTTCCCCTGGGGGCCCTCGTCGAGATCGAGGCCTGGGCCTACGGGGGCGACCACAAGCTCGGCTGAACGTCGGCCGTCAGGTCACGGCGCCCAGGTGCCGTGACCGAAGCGGTAGCCGACCGAGCGCACCGTTTCGATCAGGTGCGCATGCTCTTCACCGAGCTTGGCCCGCAGCCGACGGACGTGGACGTCCACCGTGCGCGCCCCGCCGTAGTACTCGTACCCCCACACCCGGCTTAACAAGGTCTCGCGGGTGAACACCTTGCCGGGGCGCGCCGCCAGGAAGCGGAGCAGCTCGTACTCCATGTACGTGAGGTCGAGGGCCCGTCCCGCCACGGCGGCCTGGTACGTCTCGAGGTTGAGCACGAGGGGCCCGTGCTCGATGAGCTCGGGACGAAGCCCCCGGCCCGTGCGCCAGAAGAGGTGGGCGAGGCGCGCCGCCACCTCCTCGCCGCGCACCGGGAGGACGCAGAAATCGTCGAAGTGGTCCTCGCGCAGGTGCAGGTCCGCCAGCTGTGTCGGCCCCACCACCAGCAGCAGGGGCCGCAGCGGGACGTCGCGGGCCCGCACCGAGCGGCACAGGGCGAACGCCCCGGTGGCATCGGGCTCGGCGCACACCACCGCCCCGGCCCAACCGTCGTCGGGCTCGTCGGTCTCGGCGTGCTCGGGGCGGGCGACCGCCTTCCACGGGTAGCCGGCCCGTTCGATGACGAGGGCGAGCTCGGCGGGGAACGGCTCTGGGTAGCACAGCAGCGGTTCCATCAGCTGTCGTGTCTCCTTGCGGGCGGCACCATCGACGCAGCGCTGCGCCTAGAGGAGCGGGAAGTATCGGTCGAGTTCGAACTGACTGATGTGGGTCTTGTACGCCCCCCACTCGGCGCGCTTGTTCCGGATGAACCATTCGAATACGTGCTCGCCGAGCGCTTCGGCGACGAGCTCGGAGTGCTCCATTTCGACGACAGCCTCATTGAGGCTCCCCGGCAGCGACCGGATGTCCTCTGCGGCGAGCTCCTCGGGTGTCATGGCGAAGAGGTTGGCGGCGGCTTCGCGAGGCAGCTCGTAGCCTTCCTCGACGCCCTTGAGCCCGGCCGCCAGGATGACGGCGAAGGCCAGGTACGGGTTGCAGGCGGTGTCGGGGGCGCGGTACTCGATGCGAGTCGACTCGTACTTGTTGCGCTTGATGACCGGGACCCGGATGAGTGCGGAGCGGTTGTTGCGGGCCCACGATACGTGGATGGGGGCCTCGTACCCGGTGACCAGGCGCTTGTAGGAGTTGACCCACTGGTTGGTGACGGCGGTGATCTCGTGGGCGTGGCGCAGCAGTCCCGCTGTGAACCGCTTGGCCACTTCCGACAGGCCCATGGGGTCATCGGAGTCGTAAAACGCGTTCTTGTCGCCTTCGAACAGGGAAAGATGGGTGTGCATGCCGGATCCTTGGACGCCGGTGAGCGGCTTGGGCATGAAGCTGGCGTGCACACCCCGGTTCTGGGCGGTCTCCTTCACCACCAGCCGCACGGTCATCACGGTGTCGGCCATCGTCAGGGCATCGGTGTAGCGAAGGTCGATCTCGTGCTGGCTGGGCGCGTCCTCGTGTTGGGCGTGCTCGACGGGGATGCCCATCTCCTCCAGGGTGAGCACGCTGTGCTTGCGCAGGTCGCTCGCCACGTCGGTAGCGGTGAGCTCGAAGTACGACCCGGTGTCGAGGGTGACGGGAGGCTCGGAAGGGTCGGGGTTGGCGAAGTAGAAGTACTCGATCTCGGGGGAGGCGAAGAACGTGAAGCCCTGTTCCCGGGCCCGGTCGAGATTGCGGCGCAGGACGTGGCGAGGGCAGCCTTCGAACGGGGTGCCGTCGAGGTTGAAGATGTCGCAGAACACGCGGGCCACGGGAGCCTCGTCGGGGTGCCAGGGCAGGATCTGGAACGTCTTGGCGTCGGGACGGGCGAGCACGTCGCTCTCTTGGACCCGAGAGAATCCGTCGATGGCCGATCCGTCGAACGTCATGCCCTCCTCGAGGGCGTTCTCGAGCTCGGCGGGCGTGATGGCGAAGGTCTTGGCCGTGCCGAGGACGTCGGTGAACCACAGCTGCACGAATCGCACGGCGCGCTCTTCGACGGTCCTGAGGACGTATTCCTGCTGACTCCGCATATGGCCTCCGGTGTGGGTCAATCGGTGCCGGTGAGCGCTCCCGAGCGGGCGTGGCCAACGGCGCTCTCCAGTGTCGCAGGCCCAGGAGGGCTGGGGGAACGAGTTCATACGCCGTTTACAGACGGGCAACCGAAGCGAAATCCCGTCGTGGGAGGCTGAGGGTCGGCCGACCGGACCCGTCAGGCGTGCGCGGGCGGCGCGACTTGTGAGTGGTCGGGCCCAGCCACCACCATGGAGCCGCTGTGAAGACCCCCCGGCGGCGAAGCCGGTTCGGGAAAAGACCAAGGAGGAACCGTGCAGAAGCGGACGCCGGCGGAAGTGCTGCGCTTGGTGAAGGACGAAGGCATCGAGATCGTGGATGTCCGATTCGTCGACCTGCCCGGGCTCATGCAGCACTTCTCGGTCCCGACCCATCAGCTCACCGAAGAGGTCTTCGAGGAGGGCTTCGGGTTCGACGGATCCTCGATCCGGGGGTTCCAGGAGATCCAGGAGTCGGACATGCTGCTCATGCCCGACCCCAACACGGCGGTGATCGACCCCTTCCGTGAGCACCGGACGCTGAATCTCAACTGCTTTGTGCGTGACCCGGTGACCCTCGAGCCCTACTCGCGCGACCCTCGCTACGTGGCGACCAAGGCCGAGGCCTACCTCGGCACGACCGGCGTGGCCGACACCTGTTACTTCGGGCCGGAGGCCGAGTTCTTCATCTTCGACGACGTCCGGTTCTCGCAAGATCAGCGCCACGCCTTTTATCAGGTGGACTCGGTCGAAGGTCACTGGAACTCGGGCACCGACGAGGGACCAAACCTCGGTTACAAGATCCGACCCAAAGAGGGGTACTTCCCGGTTCCCCCCGCCGACCACTTCCAGGACCTGCGGTCCGAGATGATCCTCACCATGGAGCGCCTCGGCATCGAGATCGAGGTGCAGCATCACGAGGTAGCCACCGCCGGCCAGGCCGAGATCGACATGAAGTTCGACACATTGCTCGTCATGGCCGACAAGCTCATGCTCTACAAGTACGTCGTGAAGAACGTGGCCCGCGCCGCGGGGTTCACCGCCACCTTCATGCCCAAACCCCTGTTCCAGGACAACGGGTCGGGAATGCACTGCCACCAGTCGCTGTGGAAGGACGGGAACCCCCTCTTCTACGGAGATGGCTACGGGGGGCTCTCGGATACGGGGCGTTGGTACATCGGTGGGCTGCTCAAGCACGCTCGGGCCGTGCTCGCGTTCGCGGCGCCGACCACGAACTCGTACAAGCGACTCGTCCCCGGCTACGAGGCCCCGGTGAATCTGGTGTACTCGCAGCGCAACCGCTCGGCAGCATGTCGCATCCCGCTCTACTCGCAAAGCCCCAAAGCCAAGCGGGTGGAGTTCCGCTGCCCCGACCCCTCGTGCAACCCGTATCTCGCGTTCTCGGCCATGCTCATGGCGGGGCTCGACGGCGTACAGAACCGTATCGAGCCTCCCGACCCGGTGGACAAGGATCTCTACGACCTGCCGCCCGAAGAGCTGTCGAAGGTTCCGCAGGTGCCGGGCTCACTCGACGAGGCGCTGGCCGCACTCGAAGCCGACCACGACTTCTTGAAAGCCGGCGGCGTCTTCACCGACGACCTGCTCGAGACATGGATCGACTACAAGCGCGTGAACGAGGTGGATGCCATCCGACTTCGGCCCCATCCGTGGGAGTTTATGCTCTACTACGATATCTAGGTCTGACCAGGGCTTATGTCCTGCCGTCCCTAGAATATCCCTATTCTTACCCCGGCGCAGTAGAGTGGAAGCGTGGCGTACGGCCAGGGCAGCATTCGATTGCGTAAGGGCGCAGGCAAGGGCCAGGTTTACGAGGTTCGTGCCTTCGTTGGCACCGACCCCGTTACACACCAGCCCCGCCAGGTCTCTCGAACTGTCCGGGGCGGAATCACGGAAGCTCGCCGCGTCCTGCGGGAGCTTCAGGGGGAAGTAGCTGAAGGGCGCCACGGTGGAACGCGAGCCACTTTCGGCGCTCTGCTTGATGAGTGGGTCAGCGACGTCGAGCGTCGGGGGAAGCCCGGAACTGTGCGAGGCGTTCAGCTCGTCGTGGCCGGCGTGTTCAAGCCGGCCCTTGGACACCTGGCGCTCGACAAGGTCAGCGCCCACACCCTTGAGGCGTTCTATACGGCTCAGGCCGAAGCGAAGAAGAAGCCAGGGACGATCAGGCGCTATCACGCCCAACTGTCGGCAGCCTTGTCGCTCGGCGTTCGATGGGGATGGATCAAGGCCAACCCGGCGAACAACGCCCGTCCACCGTCGCCGGAAACGGCCGAGATTCGTCCGCCGTCCGCCGACGACGTTCGCGGGTTGATCGATGCGGCCGAGAAAGAGCACGCGAGCCTTGGAACGGCCCTAGCGCTGTTGGCTCTCACCGGTATGCGCCGGGCCGAGCTGTGTGGGCTGCAATGGGGAGACGTCGACCTTGACGCCGGCACCATTGAAGTTCGGCGGTCTGTGTCGCGAGGCATTGAAGCTGGCACGTTGGTCCTGACGACCCCGAAGACGGCCAGGAGCGTCCGACGTCTGGTCATCGGGGAAGCCGGCGTAAGTATCCTGAAGGCGCACCGTGCGCGTTGCGAGGACTTCGCGGCCAGCATGGACACGAGGCTGACGGACGAATCCTTCGTCATCAGCTATTTCCCGAACGGCAGTGAACCGTTGGCGCCCGAGACGCTGACGACCCTGATGTCGAAGCTGCGGCGCAAGCTGAAGCTGCCTGAGTTTCGTCTTCACGACCTTCGGCATTTTGTGGCGTCGGCCATGATCGCTCAGGGACTCAACGTGCGGCAGGTGTCCGACGCGCTGGGCCACTCTCGCCCCTCGATCACGCTCGACGTCTACAGCCACCAATTCGGCGGCGACCTGGCTGAGCGTCGCAAGGCATCGTCCGCATTGGAAGTGCTAGTCCTGCCGGCGTCAACCGAATCGACTGAACTGTCGGTCTGATCGCGCGTCTAGAACTGTCGGCCATGGCAAGTAACGACAATCCTGCGGCCCGACAACGACGGCCGAGTGCAAGCTGGGGGGCTGGTTGTAAGGCACACCTGAGGAAGGTGCACCACGAGGCCGTCCATCGCAGCCCGTCGCATAAACGCAGGTCGCACCAACCCGAGCGTTCCACGGATGCCAGCACTGCGACAGCCAGCGACACGCTGAACCAAAATAGTTGGGACGCGTGTTGGGACAAACTGAGCCTTCGATCTCTTGCAATTCGGCCGGGGATGCGAGGGCGAGATAGATAGCGCTACCCGTCGACCATGACTTTTCAAGAGCGAGTTGAGGCGTTCCGCTGCTAACCGACACTCACCAGAATTAGTCTTGACCAGCGATCTCTGATCGCACCGCTCATTGGCCTCGGCTACCTTTGGCCGGGAGTTGAAGTCATTCTTGTAGTCCGAAAGCGCTCCTCGCTTGCCGCCGAAGCACACCGGGCACGGGCGACCGAGTGGATCGTCATCTGTCTTTGTCTCCCGGGGGCGCGTGATGGCGTGCGCCGTGTTCGGGTCGTCGGTCGCGTGTCGTGCGGGTGTCGGGACTATGACAGCAGTACGGGGCAGGGTTGAGGGTACCAGGCCGGGCACATTCATCCGGGCCACGGGCTTCGACGGCCCTCGTTCGGCGACTGATACCGCGCTTTCGGAGCTGAACGCCTCGCGACCCGAGATCTGATTCGGGTGAGCCCGCGCATGTATTGGAACGGGGTTAATCTCGGCGCGGGGCAAGCCGAGCCCGGTTCATGTAGCCCGAGCGGCAACCGGCGATCGTGGCGTTGGCCAGACTGGTTGGTCGGCAGCCAACGCCCTCGGTTCTGTAGACTCAAACCCCGGCAACTCTAGAGCCGACCGTCGTCGGTGCGGTCACCACCGAGATCACAGACGTGAGGACCCCGCTGGAAACACACCGCTCGTATCGGGCACTCGTAACTGGATATCGCATCGCTCGAAGTGCTCCGAGATGGCCTCTGGCCGTGTCCGGGTACTGATCAACGAGGGTAAGCAAGACGCGGATGGGCTCGCTCAAGCAGTGGCGGCTGAACGGCCACCGACTGCACGCAACAAACTTCGCTGGGCAACGTGCCGTGCTCGCCGCGGGATGGATGCCGCGTTCTTTCCGAGATCATGCCTACCGGGACCCAGGGACGGCACGGCGCGCAACCACTGATCCAAGATGGCGGCGCCCCCCTGAACGCGTGCCCCGATCACACGCACGTCGTGCGGTTGAACTACCTGTTTCGAACCGGCTCCCTGAAATCCGTTCGTCTTTTGAACAAAAGGCAACCCAGCGAGCCGTTGCCAGTAATCGTTGTTCTGCAATCTCCTGCGGGTGGACGCGGGGCCGACCACTCGGACGTTACGAGTGGTCGAAGTTAGGGAACGGCGGTCACGGAGCTGGACGCCAATCCGTATCCGCTTGCATTCACCGCTTGAACGGTGAATGTGCAAGGAGCGCCGGTCTGGTCGTTCCAGGTGTAATTTGTCGCAGTTGAGTGAGTGTCGAACAACGCCGCCGGTCCTGAGGTTGTCGACTTGCCCGCATATTCGTAGACGACATAGTCCATGATCGGGCTGAAGCCATCGTTCGTCGGCGCGGTCCAGGACAGCTGGATCTCGCCGTTTTTGGAGGTGGCAGTCAACCCAGTGGGTGATCCCGGCACCAAAGTGGCGGTGGTCGGCGCATTTCCGGTCGGCGGCAGAGTCGCCGTCTTGGAGTTCACAACGCCCGTCGCGACAACGTCCGTCCATACTGGAGCCAACACTGCTTGACTGATTCCGGACGCATTGTGGTCCATCGGTGCCGGAAGCGCGAACTGGGCCTCAAGAAGTGAACCCGTCTTCGGGTCGACAACGACCTCGCTGACGTTCGTGCCATCAGCAGTCGCCAGTACGATCCCTTGTCCCTGCTGTCCGTTGTGGTCAGTAACGGTTCCCAGCAGTTGGACGCCCGGTTGATCGGCGAGCACCTGAAACAACGCAGACGCGAGCGCGGGCGTCATGCCGACGGTGGGGCCGAGAAGGAGCGTGGCTGTCCGTTCAAAAGTGGCATTCGGACCCGCCGATATGAGATCGACATTTGTGTGGAGTCCCCCGGTGGCGATCACCGAAGCCAGGACGTTGGGGTCGGTCGGCAGGTCCGAAACATTGAGAACAGGTTGTTCGGGTCTTGCTTGGCCACCGTTCTCGCCAAACTGGGCAATCCGCTGAAGCACGGATGGACCCGAGGGACTCGCGTTCCATGCCGCTTGATCTGCTGCCGACGGGAAACGAACACCACCGTCTGTTTGGAGAGCGCTTCCGGTACCACCGGCGTTGGTCCATGCCTGGTCCGTCTCGTTGAACTGTGCCGTGGCCACCTTCACCATCTCGCCCGGCGTTCCTTTGGCGTCGTAAAGGGTGACTTGGTAGGCGCTCTGGGTCTCGGTGTAAAGATATTGACCTGGTGCGGCCTGAGTGTTCTGTTGTCCAGCCGTGGCAGATGCTGCTTCAAGCACGACGGCAGCAGCGGACTTCGGGCCGCTGGGTCCTGGAATAACGATCACAGTCAGCAGTACAAGTGCAGCGGCGATGGGGGCGACGATGCCAGCGGTAAGAATGAGCCGCCGTCGATGGTGACCTCGACCGGCGAGATGGGTCGTTACCTGGACGTAGTGCCAGCGGGCCTCGGCAGACGACCCGGAAGGTATAGCCACGCTCAGGGCGGGGTCGGCATCGACGACCATGGTGTCGAGATCGTCAAAGTTCATCGTCAAGTCCCTTCTTCGCCGAAAGATCGTCAGACTCTCGAGCACAATCAAAGGAGCGTTCGTGGTCGGGAGTAAGTTCGTTTCGAAGCCGAGACCGCGCTCTGTGGAGCCTGAGGGCGACAGCATTGGCTGAGCAACCAAGTACTGTTGCGGCCTCGGAGTGGCTGAGCTGCTCCCACAGCACGAGGCTCAGCACCTCTCGGTCAGAGGGCTTCAGGCGGGCGATTGCTGCCTGGACGCGTTCGCGGTCCGTCACTGCTCCTCCCGACGCATCCGCGTGCTCGAGTCCCAGCGAGGCCTCAGCTCCCAGGCGGCGAAGCAGTCTGGTGCGCCGCCATGCACTCCGCTCATGGCGACTCAGGACTCGGCGGGCGACTCCGTAGATCCACAACCGATCCTCGGGCGGTGCCGGGAGCTGATTCACACGGCGCCATGCGGTAGCAAAGACCTCGGCCGTTACATCCGATGCGTCATCGCTCGAACCGAGAAGCCGTCGAAGCGCAAAGGCGTACACAGCGGGGTAACATGTCTCGTAGAAGATTTGGAATCGATGCGTCTGTTGATCCGAGGACGTCAGCTTCGCCCGACCCGGTACGAGGGTCTGATCACCCTCTTGACCCATCTCCACACCCGTACATCTCCGGCTCGCTCTGGAATCTTTCCGAGAATCGTAGAAAGTCTAAGCGCCTCTAGCCTCTTGTTGAGTCGGCAGGACAGCAGTACGTCCAGGGTCGCTCAGCGTGACGCCTTCTGAGACGATCGCTCTCACCGTTGGTCTCGCAGAGAGGTACCGTCCGTGTCGCACCGGCCTTGGTCACCTCGACGAGTTCCGTTCGCCGCACCTCAAGACCGTTAGCGACGCCTTCGCCACCGGAGGTGTCGGGGTTTGATCTCGGAGTCGGTGGTGCCGACCAACTTGATCTGCGGAACGGGCGAGGGAGAGCATTCCTTATATTGGCAGTCGAGACGCGCTCAAGCCCGACGCTGCATCCAGCGATACGGCGAGGCGTGACGATCTCCTGCGCCAACAAAATGAAGCCGGGCCGAGTACCACCGTGTTGGCAACGGTGTCGATTGGCGCAGCTGAGGGTGGGCATGGTGTGTACCTGCGCGTGGAACGCTTCGGCATGGTGGTGCTGCATGAAGCTGGGGAGCTGTGGTCGTACCGCTTCGCCGTGTCCAACGAGCGAGCTACGGAAATCTGGACCGGCGAAACCCATCCGCTCTGGGATTCCGGAAAGGAAGACCCCTTGCATCTGATGCAGGATGAGCGCAAAATCACTGCTTGTGGCTTCAATGCGAAGCCGGTGGTAGGACGGCAGTCTGGGCGGAAAGGCGGTGAAGTTCGCCACTAGCAGTCTGCTTTCTCCAGACACTCGGCAACGCAGGCACCACAACGACTCCTAAGGTCCTGCAACTACTTTTGTGTTGGCTCTCAGCTCAGTACTTGAGTTGACACGGCTGAATTGCAGAAGCCTTGCTGAATAGACGTCGAGTTAGTCGCGGCTGACCCTTCGGTCGCTTTCGCGTGCCATGGATTGTTCTTGATCAGACACAGTGTCTACGGTCAGGTAGACGGGAGGAATCGTGAGCAAATGGCGTGCTGTCGGCGGAATTGGCGTATTGCTGGGGGTTTTGCTCGTGGTGGGCATCAACCCTATTTTCGCAAGTCCACCTACCACAAGCCCTTACAACGACGGGGTACCTCCACCCATCGGAATTGAGCCGAACCCACCTCCTCAGCCAGCAGGACCGGTGTTTGGCGGCCATCCTCTTGGGTTACCCGTGGGGCCTGTTGCAAGGGCTAACGACTGTCCGGCGAACCCGTCATGGTCAGAGCCACTTCCATCTGGTGCGAGGGTGTCGCCGCCCTCACTTGTCCCGGCCGGAACTGAAGCAGGCTTGACGCTCACGATTGGCGGTGTGACGACAACGTCCTCAGCTGCGGGCAGGTGCGAGTATTCACTGACAATCGGACCTGACAGTGTCGTTTATTCCTATCAAGGCACCTTCCACCAGAATGTAAATTCGCTCGGATACCTCGGGCTACGGAATTCGTACGGGCAGACATGCCAATCAGAGCTCTATCTATTGAACTTCCTTGGCTACGCCTTTGCGCAACAAGATCTCACGGGCGGCTATTGCAATACAGATAGTTCCGGCAACTGGAGCAACGTTCAGGCGACGAATGGTAGCCTTCAAAATGGTCCTGTTGTTTACTCGACCTCATTCAACACTTGGTATCAAAGCTACCTTCCGGGGAACATCTTGATCGGAACATTCATGTTGTGTCTCGAAAACCCAGTCGGACAGCACACAAATTATTGGTGCCCATGGATGCAGGGCGGACCATACTATTGAGATGCTCGCATTGGGTCGTGGGGCGGATCTTGAGGAGATCGGCTAAGGGAACCAGCCCCGACAGTTCATTAGCCAAGGGGCGGGTGGGATGTTGGCAGCGTGAGTGAGGACGGCTGGGGCGGCTCCGTCTGTGGGTGCCCCTTGAAGAGCCAACGTTCAGGTCTGAGTGCCTCGACCCCTTGCGTGTCGTGCTGACCAGGCCCATGTTGGTAAGTGTCAGCAATTGTCGAATTGTACTATCACCAGGAACTTCTGGTAGCTCGGCGTCCGACTCGTGTTGTCCCGTGCCAGCGGTTTTCGTCGCGTCTGTGACCAAAATGTGACCACGGATCAGGGCGAGTTAGCTCCAGATTGAGAGGGCGGCTGGCAAATCCCAACGCGACACGCTCCGTACCTCGCTGTCTCATCATCGGGGTCGAAGTAGTTCCCCACACGGACGATGTCGCGGAGATGGGACGAACCGGGGACCCGTAAACATCCGATTGTCGGCTTGCAAGAGCGCCCGCACGTCGGGGCGCCCAGGCGCTCTTTCATGCGGCCCGTTGCTTTCGGAAGGATGCGCGAAGTGTCGCCCGCCACGAGTATGGAGAGCTGCTGGTTCGCTCAGGGGTGCACCGACGTCATCAACGGTCGATTGGTGTAGGCACGCGTGGCAGTCCTTGTGCTAGTTCGAGATTGCGAGCATGAACGTCCCACTCGTAGCGTTGACAAATACGATGTAGAAGGTTGTCGGTGGTGGAGTCCTTGACACTGGAATTCCATTCGGATTTGCGGGTCCAACGGATCCCAGGGCGGTCCCAGGAGGAACCTTCATTTCGACGACATAGACAAGCTCGTCGCTTACAGGTGGAACCGTATTCTCACTTGAGAAGCTAACCAGCTGAGTATCCTGCACGGCCCAATTTGCATGCTGAACCGCAGTCGCTGACGCAGCTGAGGCTGAAACTCCGGGCGTCACTCCAGCGGGTGGCGGGGTCAAGACAATGCCAGACGATGCCAGACCTGATGTGGAGGCGGTTTGTAGAACGACAGAATCCTGCGAGCCCGCGGCTCGAGGCGAAACTGAGGGATGCCGAGAATGCCTTGCACTCCCAGAAGCCAACGGCGTGGATCCACACGCTGCAGCAGTAGCACTCAGTGTCATACACAACAGCAGCGGACCCCAAAACGACTTCCCAATGAGTCCGCGCTCTCTCTTATCACGAAACGGTGCCACACCCATACTCCTTGTCAAGTCATTTGGCTGGCTGGTCGCAGCCACGCGACGCCCGCCAACAATGTTTGCCTGGACGCGCGAGCTCCGTAGACCCGCAGGCGTCCTATGACGAGCAATACCTGTCACCCACTTGCAAGTGCTCATTTGAATACTCCGCGATGTTGAAGTAACTAGAGCTGTAGTTCAGCTTGGTCCCGTTGTAGGGATCCCAGGTGGTTCCGTAACGAATCTCGGAATTGTTGAAGTCCTCAGGATCGTTGACCCCCCCTGGCATCTGGTCGGCCAGGCTGTGGATCTCTCCGAAGATCTGCCCGCCATTTGGCGTAAAGTATGCGGTATCCGACCAAACCTCCGTAGTGTTGATGAAGTACTGGAAAGCTCCGTTGCTGTAGGTCACTCTGTAGAGTGGCTCCGCTCCAGGAGACCCATACTCCGTTCCGAACCATAATTCAAACACGTTGCCTGGCTCGTTCGGGTCGTAGTATTCGACGAAGGTATTCCATCCATGCGGGGTATCGTTGAACCATCCGACCTGCGCGTAGTGACTCGTCGTCCAGTTCATCAACATGGACCACGCGAATCCGCCGCTGCCCGGATAAATATACGGTGAGTAGTTCAGGATGTCAGACGAAACGCCGGTAGTCGATGAGTTCGCTGGCGTGTACCAACCATCGAAGTAGGAGTTGCCGTCATTGGTGCGACCAGGGTTGCAAGATGCCCATGCTGGACTGGTGCTCAATGCAAGAACACCGCCGGTTGTTCCGATTACAAGCGGTGTCGCTACAAGTAGGCGATGGACCGCTTTCTTGTGGGCGCTAGTAGTGCTGCCGTCTCTCTTTCGATTCACCTTGGATCTCCCACTAAGTCTGCTGCCGCATTGGCTTCTGCGCGTCGGTGTGATCTCTCTGCCATCCACCCAACGAAGTCCGCTCGGTGAACTGCAAGAATGATGTTGTCCCAGTGCCGGCCGCCGAAGTAGACGTGTTGGGTAAGGCGACCTTCCTCCCGAGCCAATCGCGACACTGACGAAAACTGGCTCAAGTTGTACTCAACCACCTCAAAATAGAGCTTCCTAAAGGGCCAGTTTTGGAACAGGTAATTCATGAAGATGGTCGTCGCTTCAGCACCGATTCCTTGTCTTGCCAATCGTTGTGTCGTCATGGTCGCGACATACGCGAACGCACTTCGCGGATCCGCTCCATATGCCGCGACGAACCCAACCGCTTCTGTTCGAGCAATTCCGCAAACGACAAGCTGAGCAAGAAGATCCTTATGGTAAGAG
>CAWISP010000005.1:0-9916 GCA_963838775.1 uncultured Acidimicrobiales bacterium | reverse complement strand
ACGGCGCGCTTGCTCGACGGGCGTCGATGCATTCAGCCCGATGATCAGAGCACCGAGAAACATGGCAACGACCACAACGGGCCCTGCGATCGCTTCGCCAGCGATGAGCACCCCTCGACGTGTGCGGTGTCGCTCAAGCTCTGTGCCGCCACGAGCCAACCCCCGCTCACCCGGGTGGCGATAACGCGGAACGAGATCGTGCCGATCGATGAAGTCACGGGTTGACCGTCTTTGGCCCAGGCGTCTCGGGGCAGGCTTGGTGCGGCGTCGCTCAGGGCCACGACGTGTCCCGTTCCGTCGACATGCCACAACAACACCGGGGCGACATCCACGTCGCGGTCGTCGTCGGCCTCGGCGGGCGCCCGGGACAGGTCACCGTGGGTGGCGACATCGTGAAGCCGGTCGCGCAGATGTGCGTCCACCTGTGCCACCAGGTGATGGGAATCGACGACGTCGAAGACCACACTCACCAAGACGTAGACCGATGCGATGAGCAGAGTCGATATGACCGCCACCCGAGCCGCGTGCGTCCAGTTTGAACGAAAAGTGTGGGTCCGGATCCTCACGTCGGAACGATCCTGAACCCGATACCCCGGATAGTCTCGATACGAGTACGACCCGAGCCGAGCTTTCCCCGCAGGCGGGCCATGTGCACGTCGATGGTGTTGGAGCCCAACGCGTCTGCCTCCTCGGCCCAGACGTGCAGTGCCACCGCGCGCCGTTCCACTACGGCGGGAGACCTTCGCATGAGAATTTCGAGTATCGACAGCTCGGTGCTCGTGAGCCCGGGGTTGCGGCCGCCCACGAGGGCTTCGCGGGTAGCCGGGTTGAATTCGAGATCCCCCAGGGTCAAGCGCGGCGACTGCAGTGCCGGAGACCGTCGTTGCAGGGCCCTGATGCGGGCGAGCAGCTCTTCGAAGGCGAAGGGTTTGACGAGATAGTCGTCGGCTCCCTCGTCGAGCCCCATGACCCGGTCGCTCGGAGCATCCCGGGCCGTCAACATGAGAACCGGGACCTGTGATCCCGCACGGCGGAGCTCGCGCACGACTTCGAGGCCAGACGGCGACGGCATCCGCCAGTCGAGGACCGCAACCTCATAGTCATAGGTACGCAGGAAGCGCAGGGCCCATTCTCCGTCGGCGACGGCGTCGACGACATAGCCATTCTCCCTCAGGCCTCGCTCCAAGACCGAGCGAAGACCGGCGTCATCTTCAGCAACGAGGACCCGCACGCTTACCGGTCTACACGAACATTCTGAAGCCCACGTGAAGAGTCTTCACGATTTCGAAAGGATCGGGCTCCATCCATCGGGGTCGGTCGTGCTCGAGAGCGCTTCACGCCACCGTAAGGTCGGCCTCGTACAGTGCCTGCAATGGTGCAAACGGTCGTTCCCCCCCGACGACCCGCGAAGCTCCTCGCCGATGCCCCCCTCGGGGTGCGCCGCCGCCGGTGGGTGCGCAGGCACAGGGTCATGAGCGTCCTGCTGCTCGTGGTGGTCCTCCTCACCCCGGTGTGGTGGTCTCTCGGTTCGTCGCTGACCGATCCGGGTCTCGGGACGACCGTCTCGGCGAGATTCGCCGAATGGGTCCGCGGCCACGGCGGTGGCTCGCTCGTCAACTGGGCCGAGAACACCTGGTACTCCCATCATCCGCCCCCCGTCGGCGGCAAGCCCGCCAAAGGGGCGATACCACGACCAGCTGCGACGGTGCGCGGGCACTCCGAACCGTCCGCGGCGAACGTGGCGCATCTCGCCGCGCCCACGGCCATCACGCCCATCGCCAGTCCGGCCGTCGCGGGTGAGGGCCAGTGGCACTCGACGGGCAGGCTCGTCGACGGATTGCCCGCCATCTACGAAGCGTTCGTCCGACCCGACGCCGTGCACACGAGCGTCGTAACGGGGATCGCCTGGATGGACACCAAGTTGCTGTCTGCCACGTTGTACTCGGGCAGCATCATTCCCGGTGGGGGCCCCTGGCGTGACACGGCCCCGGTCTCCTCGCAGGCGGCCCGCACGCTCGTGGCCGCGTTCAACGCCGGCTTCCTGATGTCGAACTCCGATGGTGGGTACTACACCCAGGGACAGACCGTCGTTCCCCTTCGCGCCGGAGCGGCCTCCCTCGTCATCTACACCAACGGAACGGCCACGGTGGGCCAGTGGGGACGGGACGCGACCATGACGCCGGACGTGAGGTCGGTGCGGCAGAACCTGGACCTGGTGGTCGACAACGGCCAGCCCGTGCCCGGGTTGGACGCGAACGACACGACGCGGTGGGGGTTTACGCTCGGGAACCGGGTCTACGTGTGGCGGTCCGGTGTGGGTGTGACCGCTGACGGGGCACTCGTCTATGTGGCCGGGCCGGACCTCAACATCACCGATCTGGCCGACGTGCTCGTCCGTGCGGGAGCGGTACGGGCCATGGAGCTTGACATCAACACCGACTGGGTCAACTTCTCCACCTACGCCCCGGCGTCACCGACCGGCGTCGCCAGCGCAGCCGACGGCACGGAGCTCCTGTCGGCGATGAGCGGTGGTGCGGGGCGGTACTTCGAGTCGTGGTGGTCTCGCGACTTCATCACCATGTCGGCTCGCACGCCGTAGGGGTCCGCTCCCCGGCGTTTTCCGCCGAGGCCACAGGTCGCTCCAAGGTCAGTCCGGTATTCAAAGATTCCGCGGTTTCGCGGCGATCTTCATGCGCCGGTCATGCTCGACCGCGCACCATGAGTACGAAGGTGGTGATGATCATGGCTACTCCCTGGCACCACGCACAGATCGAGGACTACCGGGACGCGACGTTCGGACGCGTCCGGCGTGTGTTTCGCTGGACGGTGGGCGGTGCGGTCGCGGGCGTGGCCGTGATCATGGGTGTCGTCGCTCACGAGATCCCGGGGCGCTCCAGCATTGCCACCACGTCGAACACTGTGGCCGGGACCCCGGCGCCCACTCCGTCCGCGGCCCCAGGGGTCGGGACAGGGGCCGGGACCGGGACAGCGGCCGGGACCGGGACAGCGGCCGGGACAGGGACTGGCACAGGCGGCGGAGGGGCCGTCACGCCGCAGGCGACCGCTCCCCCTGCTCCGACGCCGACGCAGCGCGCTCCGACGGCCGTGTCGGGCGGCACCGGGTGGTGACATGGAAGGCACACCCATAGCCGACTCCGGGGTGGGGGCCGCGGGCGTCACGCACCTGCGTGCCCTGGGAACGACGGTCACGATGGCCGTGGACCACGTCGACGCTCTGGGTGTGGCCGAGTCCGTGCTCCGCCACGAGCTCGACGCCATCGACCGCGCCTGTAGCCGCTTCCGGACCGATTCCGAGCTCCTCAACGTGTACACCGCCGGGGGGCGTCCGGTGCGGGTGAGTGCACTGTTGTACGAAGCAATCTCCGTGGCCTGTGCCGTGGCGCAAATGACGGGCGGAGCCGTGGACCCGACCGTCGGGCGAGCCGTCGAGGAACTCGGGTACGACCGCGACTTCGCCGAGGTTCGCCCGTTCGGCGCCGTCCTTTGTCACCGACCGGTCCCGGCGCCGGGTTGGTGGCGCATCGACCTCGACGACCGGACACGCTCGGTTGCGGTCCCCTCGGGCATGAGCATCGACCTCGGCGCCACGGCCAAGGCTCTCGTGGCCGATCGCGCCGCGCACCGCATCGCATCGGCGACGAATTCGGGCGCGCTGGTCTGTGTAGGCGGGGACGTGTCGGTGTCGGGCCCGCCCCCCGACGGTGGCTGGCCCGTCGGGATCGCCATGGACAGCACGAGACCGTTTGAGGCCGGCCCCGTTGTCTCGATCGAGGCCGGTGGGCTAGCCAGCTCCAGCACGACGGTGCGAGCCTGGCGCCGGGGAGGGCGGTGCCTCCATCACATCGTCGACCCGACCACCGGTGACTGTGCCAGCGACCACTGGCGACTCGTCACCACAGCCGGGGCGAGCTGCGTCGACGCAAACGCGTTTAGCACGGCCGCCGTCGTGTGGGGGGAGAGTGCTCCCGACCGTCTCGCGCGCCTCGACGTGCCTGCCCGCTTCGTCCGCCGCGACGGCGTCGTGTCAGCGGTGGGGCGGTGGCCGGCTGACCAAGGCGAAGGGACGATCGACGCCGTGCTCTTGGAGGTCGTCGGACCGTGACGGCGGTGACGTCGTCGCAGTGGCTCTGGTACACGACGCGTGCCACGGGCATCGTCGCGCTCGTCCTGCTCACGGGGAGCGTCGTGCTCGGCATCCTCACGTCGGTTCGCCTCGGCACGAGGAGGTGGCCGCGCTTCACGTTCCAGGATCTCCATCGTCGCGTCTCGCTCCTGGCCATGGTCTTCGTCGGCCTGCACGTGGTCACCACGGTCTCCGACGCATTCGCGCCCATCGGGTGGCTGTCGGTAGTGGTCCCCTTCACGTCGTCCTACCGGAGGTTCTGGCTCGGCCTCGGAACCATCTCCGTCGACGTTCTGCTGGCCGTGATCGTGTCGAGCCTGCTGCGCCAGCGGATCAACCCCCGCACCTGGCGGGCGCTGCACTGGCTCGCCTATGCCAGCTGGCCCCTCGCCGTCGTCCACGGACTGGGCACGGGAACCGATCCCCATCTCGGATGGGTCATGACCATCGTCGTCGGTTGCGTGGTGACGGTGCTCGGTGCCCTCGCATGGCGCCTGACCGCCGGCTGGCCGGGCCACGCCGGTGCACGGGTGGTGGCGGCCACGACGAGCATCGCGGCCGTCGTCGCGCTGGTGGCCTGGACGGCGACGGGCCCGTTGCGCCCGGGCTGGGCCGCTCGGGCCGGTACCCCGGCCACGCTGCTCGGCGCCTCGCACCGCAGTGTCGCCGCGCCCCGCGCCCCGGGCCCGTCCGCTCCCTCTTCGCCGGGGTCGTCGTCGTCCACGAGCAGCCTCCCGGCGCCGCCGTACCGAGCCAGCTTGCTCGGAACGATCTCTCAGCGGAGTCTGTCGAGCAGTTCGGCGAGACTCGAGATCAAGGCCCAGACGTCGGGGACCCTCGAGGCGAGGGTGGACATCGTGATAATCGGCACACCCGATGCCTCGGGCGGCCTGTCTTTGCAGCAGAGCCAGGCGAGCTTCGGGCCTCTCGGTGCCCCGGCGCAGTACACGGGCCAGATCGTTGGGCTCGATGGCTCACGCATCGTGCTCTCGTTGGCGGACCGGGCCGGAAACCCGCTGGCCTTGCGTGTGGATCTCTCCACGTCCGGCTCTCAAGTGAGCGGTGAGCTGATGTCGATCAATGGAGCCGACAGCGAAGGGAAATCTCAGTGACCGCAACTGAGCCGCAGGTCGCGGCACCCAGGCTTGCCCCCGCGTCCCGGATCCTCGCCGCGTGGCACCAAACCGGTCGTGCCGATCTCGCCAGCCATCTGGCTACGCACGGCCCGGTGCCGCTGCCGCGTCGCGGCGAACACTGCTGGGGAGATCGTCTGGTCCAGGC
Source organism: uncultured Acidimicrobiales bacterium (assembly GCA_963838775.1). Classification (GTDB taxonomy): domain Bacteria; phylum Actinomycetota; class Acidimicrobiia; order Acidimicrobiales; family UBA8190; genus Chersky-840. The sequence goes on along the minus strand of CAWISP010000005.1, from coordinate 4,491 downwards.
CGTGGACGAGGCCGGACTCACAGGACGTGGGGGGGCCGGATTCCCGACTGCGCGCAAGCTTCGGTCCTTTCGAGCCGGTCGCAAGCACGCGATCCTGGCGATCAACGCCATGGAGGGCGAACCGGCCAGCCAGAAGGACCGCGCCTTGCTGTCGGGAGCACCTCACCTGGTCCTCGACGGCGCCGAGCTCGTGGCGAGCGCCATCGGCGCCCGCGAGATCGCCGTGTGCGTGGCCGATGACCGTGCCGACAGTGCCCAAGCGGTGCGAGGTGCATTGGCCGAGCGAGTCGGAGCCGGTCTGAGCCGGATACCGACGCGCCTCGAGCGCCCTCCTGGTCGCTACGTCACCGGCGAGGAATCCGCACTGGTGGCCTGGCTGGCAGGTGGGCCCGCCCACCCCCAGTTCCGAACGGACAAGGCAACGCCCCTGACGATCAAGCGGCGACCGGTCCTCGTCCACAGCGCCGAGACCATGGCCCACGTGGGGCTCATCGCCCGGCACGGCCCGGCGTGGTTCCGGACCGTGGGATACCCCGACGCACCGGGGACCTGCCTCGTCACGGTGTCGGGGCCGGTGACGAGCCCTGGGGTGTGCGAAATCGAGCTGGGCACGCCCGTGGCGAGCATCCTCGAGCGGGCGGGTATCAGCGCCCCCATCAGTGCGGTGCTCATCGGAGGCTACGGCGGGACCTGGATCCGGTCCGGGCTGCTCGACACCCCGTACGCCCCCGGGCCCCTGGCCACGGTCGGAAGCGCGGTCGGTACCGGGGTGGTCGCCGCCATCGCGACGTCGTCGTGTGGCGTCGCCGAGACAGCCCGGGTGGCCACCTACATGGCTAACGAGAGTGCGGGCCAGTGCGGTCCGTGTGTGTTCGGGCTCCATGCGGTGGCCCAGGACCTCGTCCAACTGGCGCGCGGTGAGGGCGACTCCCAGATCCTGTCGCGTTTGACCGACCGGCTCGGTGCCGTGGAAGGCAGAGGAGCGTGTGGGCACCCCGATGGTGTCGTGCGACTGGTTCGCAGCGCGCTCCGGGTGTTCCCCGACGACGTCACCTACCACGCGCAGGGCCGCCCATGTGCAGGATGGAACCGGCGACCGGTCCTGCCCGTCACCGCGTCGGCGGCGGTCGCAGTCGGCCGTTGGCACTGAGGGAGCGAGATCTCATGCCTATCGTGGCGTCGCAATACCGCCTGCGCGTCAATCCCATCGCCTGTGACGCCTTCGGCTACTGCGCCGAGCTCGTGCCCGAGATCGTCGGCCGGGACGAATGGGGATACCCGGTCCTCGGAGAAGGCCCCGTCCCACCTCGCCTCTTCGAGTTGGCGTCACGTGCCGTACGGGAATGTCCGCGCCGGGCGCTGTTGTTGGAGAAGGTCTCTGCACCGAAGCCGTGACCGGCTTCTCACCCGAACAAGGAAGGGAGCGAATGTCGTTGTCCACGATCATCGACCGCTACGTCGAAAAGGCAAGAATCGATCTGGAGCCCAGCCATCGGCAACCAGCATTCCCCCGGGTCATGGTGGCTACGGTGCTGTCGATCGTGGGGTCGCTTCTCGCCGACGCGCTCCTGGTCGCGGTGGGCACTTCGGTGTTTCCGTCGACCAAGGGGTACGTCCATTTCCAGTTTCATGACTACGCCAGGCTGACCGTCATCGGCGTGATCATCGCCTGCATCGCATGGCCAATCGTGACTCGGGTCACGTCGGATCCGAAATGGATCTTCCTCCGACTCGCGGTGCTCGTCACGCTGGCGCTCTTCCTCCCTGACCTGTGGATCCTGGCCAAGGGGCAGCCGCCCAAGGCGGTGGCGGTCCTCATAGTCATGCACTTGGCGATCGCCGTCGTCACCTACAACCTTCTGGTTCGCCTGGCCCCGGTCGAATCCCGCCAGGGGCGCCGCCGACCGAAACAATCGAGCCACTCGTAACGCGCTCCACCGCGTCTCGCCGGCTTCGAGCCACGGCTGTGCGATCATCCAACGCGCCCATGGTGCAACCCACTCACGCCCCCCGACGTTCTGGTGCACCCGAACGATCCTCGAGCCGGGGGCGCGCCGGGACGGCCGCAGCGATGGCGCTGGTGGCTCTCGGTGCGGTGGCGTGTGCAACGGGGAAGAGCGCGACCACGAGAACCACGACAACGGCGGTGCACGCCTCGGCGACGACGGGGTCGACGAGGACCACGGCGCCGGGCCCGAAGGCCATGGCAGCTCCCCACGTCATGGTCGTCATGATGGAGAACAAAGGTGCCTCCCAGGTGATTGGACAGCCCGACCAGCCCTACACCAACAGCCTGGCGACGCACTATGGGTTGGCGACCGAGAGCTACGCCTTCGGCCACCCGAGCCTCCCGAACTACCTCGACCTCGTGTCGGGCTCGAACCAGGGTGTCACCGACGACAACCCACCTTCTTTCCATAGCTTCCCCAATGCGCCGACACTGGCCGATCAGCTCGTCGCCGCCGGGTACACGGCCAAGGCGTACGCGGAGAACCTGCCCGCCGACCCCACCAACAGCGCCGGGGAGTACGCGGCACGCCACGTGCCATGGGAGTACTTCCCACATGCCCGGATCTCGGTTTCCGACGCTTCGACGCTGCTCTCCGACCTCAACGGGGCGGCTGCCCCGGACTTCGTGTGGTACACGCCCAACCTGATCGACGACGAGCACGACGGGACCGTCGAACAAGGAGACGCCTTCCTGTCGAAGTTCGTCCCCGAAGTGCAGTCCACGGCCTGGTACCGCGCGGGGGGCGAGATCATCGTGGAGTGGGACGAGTCCGACGGCGACAACGCCGGGATCAACGGGACCGGCGGGGGACACATCCCCACCATCGTGGTGAGCAGCGCCCTGGCGGCGCACCCCGAGCACGACCCGACCCCGGTGGACACCGCCGGCATCCTGCGCTCGATCGAGGATGCCTTTGGACTTCCGCACCTGGGCGCGGCCGCCGATGCCGCCAACGGGAACATCGACGTCCTGCTCGATCCGACTGCCCCCGCTCGCCCCTAGGCGCGAAGCGAGCTCCGCCCTCGCCACCTCTCCCGGCCACCTCTCCCGGCCACCTCTCCGGGGCACCTCTCCGGGGTGCCTCTCCGGGGTGTTCGTTCCGAGGACAGGCCTGACACTCTGTTCCGGATAGATATCTGACAGTAGTCAGCGGGTCTTCAGGTGCGGTTTCCGGGGGCGGCCTCCTCTCTGGATGGTGTAGGTGCCCTTGCGCTGGTAGCGCTAGTCCGTGTCGACAACGAGTGCTCGCACCAGCTGTTCGCCGTAGAAGCAGTGCACGACGCCGTCGATCTCGGTGATGCGCAGGAGATGTCCCGCCCAGATCGTGCCCACGTTGATGCTGTGGTTGCGGTAGCTGAGAACTCCCCAGTTGCTGACTCTTCGCACGATTGCCCCGGTGGGGTGAACAGCGTCGGGAAGTGGCCCGGGGAGCGGGTCCGGAGCAAGGTCGGGCACCACGGCGCGGTAACGCTCGGCGGGGGTGACATCGGCAATGCCCTGGTGTGGTCGTTCCTCGTTGTAGTGGACGCGGAACCCGTCGAGAAGCTGTTGCATGTGCTCAGCCGTCTCGGGGCGGGGATGGTCGGCCAGCCATTCCTTCTCGGTGCGGTGGAACCGCTCGAGCTTGCCCAGGGTCTGGGGATGGTAGGGCCGTGAATGGAGAAACTTCACGCCCAGGGTGGCCAGACGTCGTTCGAACTCGACCGTTCCACCACCGCTCAAGAGCCGACCGGTGAAACACAACCCTTGAATATCGCTCAGAACCTCCGCGGGCAGGCCGTAACGGGCTACGGCCCATTCGAAGCACTCCCACGCGGCTCGGCCGGTCGGACCCTCGCCCAACCGCAGGGCCAGGCAGAACCGGGCATGGTCGTCGAGGATGTCCATGGCCCAGACCGGGCTCTCGTCGGCCAGCACGAGCTGGGTGAAATCGACCTGCCACAGCTCGTTCGGCGAGGCCCGCTCGAAGCGCTGGGTGGCCGGTCGGGGCCTCGTGGGCTGGAGCGCCACCAGATTGTTGCGCACGAGCGCCCGGTGGATCGACGACACCGCCGGAGCCCTGACCCCCCTGCGCATGAGCTCGGTTCGGATCCGCCGGGCACCCCAGCGGGGATGCTCCTTTCGGAGCAGGCAGACCCTCTCTTCGATGGTCGCCGGCATCCGCTGCGGCTGGTTCACCGGCTGGCGGGATCGGGGCTCAAGACCCTCGATCCCCTCGGCTTGAAACCTCCGCCGGTAGACGTAATACGTCTCCCTCGAGATCCCGTGGCGCTTGCAGACCGCAGCCACTGTCTCGCCGCTGCGGGCCGCCTCGAGAAGCACTTCCAGGCGCATTTCGGCCATAGCCATCACCCTCAAAGCCATCCCGGACCCCCTTGTCAGGGGCAGGCTGGCTCACTCACGGGTGTCAGGCATGTCTCCGGAACGTCAGATGTGTCCCGGGAACGATCCGTCAGGGATCTCCCCGGTTTTTACACGGG
>CAWISP010000004.1:0-36868 GCA_963838775.1 uncultured Acidimicrobiales bacterium | reverse complement strand
GAGAGGTCTTCGAGCGGGATTCCGGTGCGGAGAAGAGCCTGCGATGTTGGTTTCGGTCTCATGGGTCCGCTCGGCGTGACGAAGCAGATGTACCACCGTCAAGGTGCCAGCTCCCGTCGTGCCCCACGCAATCTCGTGGCCGGCTTCGTGCGTGACGATCAAGCGTCCCCGCCCGATCAGCTGCGGGAGGTCAACCGGGGTGGTGTTGGCTCGATACGGGTAGGCGCCAAGAATCCTGCGAAGGCTTCGCTGCGAACGAGGTCCGTGGGAAGGTCGCCGAGTCCTCGCCCGCCGGCGACGAGCTGCTGGGCCCACTGGAACCAGAGTCTGTTGGCCCGACTCGATGGCCCATCGACGGGCGGGATACTCGGTCGGGAAGATGAGTAGGCGCTCAACCTGGTGGCGATCGGCTGCCCCCGTCAGCTCACGGCGCGCTGTTTCTTCTTTGGCTTCTTTCGAGTTCTCTTTGGCCTCTTTCGAGCCACCTCGTGGCCGAGGCACCCGGTGACTGACAGTCGTTACGAGAAGGCAGCCCTTAGGCGGTAGGTGCACTTCCAAAGTCAGCGCCCGGCGCCCGAGACGCCAAAGCCGAAGCCCATGTGTTATCGAAACGATGCATCGAGCTCATCCCGCTTGGCTTAGGCACAATGACGGATGCGACTATCGGACACCCTCGATTGGGTTCATGCTGCAAGGTGCCTACTGGGGCGGCACGAGCATTGATAGCGGCAGGAGCATTGATAGCGGCACGAGCATTGATCGATGTCATCCCTTTGTGCCATTCCGGCAGATAAGTCCGTCATGGCGGCACTCGCAGGTGCTCGTCAATTCTTAGGGAGATCCGCAAGACAGTCCGTGGCCATAATGGGCCGCGGCATCAGAAGTCTGCGTTCGGTGTGCAGGGTTCACTTCGTGGTGAGACCGGAAGGGCGGGGATCGGCTCATGGTTGGTAAGGCTCTAAAGCACGGTTTCGGGACGACACTTACGAGGTCGATCGCCGTCGTTACATTGGCCGCAGTATTCGTCGCCATTGCGAACCAGCCGGCCGGGGCAAGGCCGTTAGCGCTCCATGTCAACGGTGCGAGCGGCCACGATAGAGGGAACTGCCTCTCGTCCATCGCACCGTGCGCCACAATCTCCTACGCCCTCTCGCAGGCGCCGGCGGGAGCAAGAATCAGGGTGGCTGCGGGCACATACCATGAGCAACTCAACATCACCAAGAGCGTGACGATCATCGGCAAGTCACCGAAAACTACAACGATTGAACCGGCAACAGTTGTGCAGAACGACGTCGAGCCTGACAGCAGTACACCTCAGTTCGCCATCGTGGACGTGCATAATCCCAGCCAAAACGTCACGAATGTGAATATCGAGAACCTGACGGTCAACGGCGCGGCCGCTGGCGCCAGCTCGTTCAACAGTTGTTCCGACAATTTCCCCGGTGTCTACTACCACAACGCCTCGGGCCTACTGAAGCGGGTTCATGTCATCAACCTCCAGGAAGCTCCGGCGCTCACTCCCACCAGTCTTTTCGGTTGCCAGACTGGTGTGGGAATGGGTGTCTTGGTGCACGCCGACTCGGGTTTCGCGTCGAATGTGGCCATGAAGTACGTGATTGTCAACAAGTACCAGAAGGGTGGGATCCTGTGCTTCGACCTCGGCACCGTGTGTTCACTCGGGCACGTGGCCGTGACCGGGATTGGACCGACCACACTGACAGCCCAGAACGGTGTTCAGATCTGGGGGACAGGGTCGTTCTCGTTTGTCCACAGCAAGGTGTCTGACAACACCTACAGCGGTCCGAGTGGACCGGCTTCGGCCACGGGTCTGCTGATCATCAATGCCGGAAAGGTCAGCGTCCGTAACAACACCGTGATGGCAAACGATGTGGATGTCTACGCCCTCGAGGATGCCGCATATGGCCTTGTCGCACCCAAAGGTGCGTGGTCCTTCTTGGGGAACACAGTCACAAACGCCACCGATGATGCGCCATCACCGTGGAACGTCGAAGGCCAAGGGTACGGTGACGGCCTGGACATAGACAGCGCGTCCAACCCCGTGACGATCTCAGGGAATATGTCCAAGTCGAACTTCGAGTACGGCATCGCATTGTTCGGAACAACGGGAGTTACCGTGTCGGACAACGGCGCCAACTCGAACTACGACGGGATCTATGTCGGCGGCCCCGGCAGTGCTGTTTCGTCCAGCACGGGAAACATGATCACGGGCAACCGTGTCTTCCTCAACCACAACGATGGCATCCTGGCGGATGCCACGGCGAGCGAGAGTGGCAACACCTTCAACCTCAATGCGGTGCATCACAACTCAACTTTCGAAGCTCAGGACCGCTCGACTGGCGGCGGTACAGCCGGGACGGCCAACACCTGGACGGGCAATCTCTGCGGCTCACCGCATACGGTGAGCCCGGCGAATGTCTGCTGAGGCACCACCTGGGATTGACTTGAATTACCTCGGAACGGCGAAGGCTCGCTTGTCGCTCGAACCGTAGCGGCGTGGCGTTTGATGCACCCCACCTCGTCCAACTTGAGTGCCACGACTGACCGGGGCGGTATCGTCGACAGCAGGGAGGAGCGACCAGCAGCCGGCTCTGCTTCGACCGGGCGGCAAAAGCACGCGCCCGTTTAGCTGCAAGGCGATCGAAGCGACTGCGCTTTCGTTACGCCTAGGTCAGGGGTGCGGGTCCCCTCCCAAGCTTCGATCGGAAAGGACCCTCACTTCGTCCCCATCCGGACCGGGACGACCGGCGAGGACATCGGGTCCGGTGTCTCGCAGGTGGGCGCGATGCCACGACACCTCGAAGTGAGCGCCGCCGAGGGTCCCTTCGGTGACGCGCCAACGTCCGCCCGTTGAACGCACGATCGAGTCCGCGATGGCGAGCCCGAGGCCGGTCCCCGAGCCGTCGTCGGTCGCCCGGTGGAACCGGTCGAACAGAAGCGGTCGCTCCTCGGGAGGAATCCCGGGCCCGCTGTCCTCCACGATGACGGTGGTCCGGTTCCCCTGGGCCGATACCACGACCCGGACGGTCCCAGCTGCTCCTGCATAGCGGCAGGCGTTGTCCACCAGCACCCCGGTAAGACGGTCGATCCACTCGGGCGGGGCCGTGATGAGGGCATCGACGTCACCGCGCTGTTCGACCGATAGCGCGATCCCTCGTGACTGAGCCAAGGCTCCAAAACGATCCGCACAACCCTGGGCGACGGCGAAGACGTCGACGAGCTCGTCACGGGGCGGGGCCGGCTCGGAATCGAATCGGGCCAACCACAACAGGTCGTCGATGATGCGGCGCAGCCGCTTGCTCTCGTCATTGACCCTCTCCACGGTGTCCCGGTAGCGGGCCGCGTCGCGGGGTGCGCTGAGCGTCAGCGTCACCTCTGCTTCGATGACGCTGAGCGGCGTTCGCAGCTCGTGCGACGCGTCGGCAGTGAATTCGAGCTGCCGACGGCGCGCTTGCTCTACGGGCCTCGATGCATTCAGCCCGATGATCAGAGCACCGAGAAACATGGCAACGACCACAACGGGCCCTGCGATCGCTTCGCCAGCGATGAGCACCCCTCTGACGTGTGCGGTGTCGCTCAAGCTCTGTGCCGCCACGAGCCAACCCCCGCTCACCCGGGTGGCGATAACGCGGAACGAGATCGTGCCGATCGATGAAGTCACGGGTTGACCGTCTTTGGCCCAGGCGTCTCGGGGCAGGCTTGGTGCGGCGTCGCTCAGGGCCACGACGTGTCCCGTTCCGTCGACATGCCACAACAACACCGGGGCGACATCCACGTCGCGGTCGTCGTCGGCCTCGGCGGGCGCCCGGGACAGGTCACCGTGGGTGGCGACATCGTGAAGCCGGTCGCGCAGATGTGCGTCCACCTGTGCCACCAGGTGATGGGAATCGACGACGTCGAAGACCACACTCACCAAGACGTAGACCGATGCGATGAGCAGAGTCGATATGACCGCCACCCGAGCCGCGTGCGTCCAGTTTGAACGAAAAGTGTGGGTCCGGATCCTCACGTCGGAACGATCCTGAACCCGATACCCCGGATAGTCTCGATACGAGTACGACCCGAGCCGAGCTTTCCCCGCAGGCGGGCCATGTGCACGTCGATGGTGTTGGAGCCCAACGCGTCTGCCTCCTCGGCCCAGACGTGCAGTGCCACCGCGCGCCGTTCCACTACGGCGGGAGACCTTCGCATGAGAATTTCGAGTATCGACAGCTCGGTGCTCGTGAGCCCGGGGTTGCGGCCGCCCACGAGGGCTTCGCGGGTAGCCGGGTTGAATTCGAGATCCCCCAGGGTCAAGCGCGGCGACTGCAGTGCCGGAGACCGTCGTTGCAGGGCCCTGATGCGGGCGAGCAGCTCTTCGAAGGCGAAGGGTTTGACGAGATAGTCGTCGGCTCCCTCGTCGAGCCCCATGACCCGGTCGCTCGGAGCATCCCGGGCCGTCAACATGAGAACCGGGACCTGTGATCCCGCACGGCGGAGCTCGCGCACGACTTCGAGGCCAGACGGCGACGGCATCCGCCAGTCGAGGACCGCAACCTCATAGTCATAGGTACGCAGGAAGCGCAGGGCCCATTCTCCGTCGGCGACGGCGTCGACGACATAGCCATTCTCCCTCAGGCCTCGCTCCAAGACCGAGCGAAGACCGGCGTCATCTTCAGCAACGAGGACCCGCACGCTTACCGGTCTACACGAACATTCTGAAGCCCACGTGAAGAGTCTTCACGATTTCGAAAGGATCGGGCTCCATCCATCGGGGTCGGTCGTGCTCGAGAGCGCTTCACGCCACCGTAAGGTCGGCCTCGTACAGTGCCTGCAATGGTGCAAACGGTCGTTCCCCCCCGACGACCCGCGAAGCTCCTCGCCGATGCCCCCCTCGGGGTGCGCCGCCGCCGGTGGGTGCGCAGGCACAGGGTCATGAGCGTCCTGCTGCTCGTGGTGGTCCTCCTCACCCCGGTGTGGTGGTCTCTCGGTTCGTCGCTGACCGATCCGGGTCTCGGGACGACCGTCTCGGCGAGATTCGCCGAATGGGTCCGCGGCCACGGCGGTGGCTCGCTCGTCAACTGGGCCGAGAACACCTGGTACTCCCATCATCCGCCCCCCGTCGGCGGCAAGCCCGCCAAAGGGGCGATACCACGACCAGCTGCGACGGTGCGCGGGCACTCCGAACCGTCCGCGGCGAACGTGGCGCATCTCGCCGCGCCCACGGCCATCACGCCCATCGCCAGTCCGGCCGTCGCGGGTGAGGGCCAGTGGCACTCGACGGGCAGGCTCGTCGACGGATTGCCCGCCATCTACGAAGCGTTCGTCCGACCCGACGCCGTGCACACGAGCGTCGTAACGGGGATCGCCTGGATGGACACCAAGTTGCTGTCTGCCACGTTGTACTCGGGCAGCATCATTCCCGGTGGGGGCCCCTGGCGTGACACGGCCCCGGTCTCCTCGCAGGCGGCCCGCACGCTCGTGGCCGCGTTCAACGCCGGCTTCCTGATGTCGAACTCCGATGGTGGGTACTACACCCAGGGACAGACCGTCGTTCCCCTTCGCGCCGGAGCGGCCTCCCTCGTCATCTACACCAACGGAACGGCCACGGTGGGCCAGTGGGGACGGGACGCGACCATGACGCCGGACGTGAGGTCGGTGCGGCAGAACCTGGACCTGGTGGTCGACAACGGCCAGCCCGTGCCCGGGTTGGACGCGAACGACACGACGCGGTGGGGGTTTACGCTCGGGAACCGGGTCTACGTGTGGCGGTCCGGTGTGGGTGTGACCGCTGACGGGGCACTCGTCTATGTGGCCGGGCCGGACCTCAACATCACCGATCTGGCCGACGTGCTCGTCCGTGCGGGAGCGGTACGGGCCATGGAGCTTGACATCAACACCGACTGGGTCAACTTCTCCACCTACGCCCCGGCGTCACCGACCGGCGTCGCCAGCGCAGCCGACGGCACGGAGCTCCTGTCGGCGATGAGCGGTGGTGCGGGGCGGTACTTCGAGTCGTGGTGGTCTCGCGACTTCATCACCATGTCGGCTCGCACGCCGTAGGGGTCCGCTCCCCGGCGTTTTCCGCCGAGGCCACAGGTCGCTCCAAGGTCAGTCCGGTATTCAAAGATTCCGCGGTTTCGCGGCGATCTTCATGCGCCGGTCATGCTCGACCGCGCACCATGAGTACGAAGGTGGTGATGATCATGGCTACTCCCTGGCACCACGCACAGATCGAGGACTACCGGGACGCGACGTTCGGACGCGTCCGGCGTGTGTTTCGCTGGACGGTGGGCGGTGCGGTCGCGGGCGTGGCCGTGATCATGGGTGTCGTCGCTCACGAGATCCCGGGGCGCTCCAGCATTGCCACCACGTCGAACACTGTGGCCGGGACCCCGGCGCCCACTCCGTCCGCGGCCCCAGGGGTCGGGACAGGGGCCGGGACCGGGACAGCGGCCGGGACCGGGACAGCGGCCGGGACAGGGACTGGCACAGGCGGCGGAGGGGCCGTCACGCCGCAGGCGACCGCTCCCCCTGCTCCGACGCCGACGCAGCGCGCTCCGACGGCCGTGTCGGGCGGCACCGGGTGGTGACATGGAAGGCACACCCATAGCCGACTCCGGGGTGGGGGCCGCGGGCGTCACGCACCTGCGTGCCCTGGGAACGACGGTCACGATGGCCGTGGACCACGTCGACGCTCTGGGTGTGGCCGAGTCCGTGCTCCGCCACGAGCTCGACGCCATCGACCGCGCCTGTAGCCGCTTCCGGACCGATTCCGAGCTCCTCAACGTGTACACCGCCGGGGGGCGTCCGGTGCGGGTGAGTGCACTGTTGTACGAAGCAATCTCCGTGGCCTGTGCCGTGGCGCAAATGACGGGCGGAGCCGTGGACCCGACCGTCGGGCGAGCCGTCGAGGAACTCGGGTACGACCGCGACTTCGCCGAGGTTCGCCCGTTCGGCGCCGTCCTTTGTCACCGACCGGTCCCGGCGCCGGGTTGGTGGCGCATCGACCTCGACGACCGGACACGCTCGGTTGCGGTCCCCTCGGGCATGAGCATCGACCTCGGCGCCACGGCCAAGGCTCTCGTGGCCGATCGCGCCGCGCACCGCATCGCATCGGCGACGAATTCGGGCGCGCTGGTCTGTGTAGGCGGGGACGTGTCGGTGTCGGGCCCGCCCCCCGACGGTGGCTGGCCCGTCGGGATCGCCATGGACAGCACGAGACCGTTTGAGGCCGGCCCCGTTGTCTCGATCGAGGCCGGTGGGCTAGCCAGCTCCAGCACGACGGTGCGAGCCTGGCGCCGGGGAGGGCGGTGCCTCCATCACATCGTCGACCCGACCACCGGTGACTGTGCCAGCGACCACTGGCGACTCGTCACCACAGCCGGGGCGAGCTGCGTCGACGCAAACGCGTTTAGCACGGCCGCCGTCGTGTGGGGGGAGAGTGCTCCCGACCGTCTCGCGCGCCTCGACGTGCCTGCCCGCTTCGTCCGCCGCGACGGCGTCGTGTCAGCGGTGGGGCGGTGGCCGGCTGACCAAGGCGAAGGGACGATCGACGCCGTGCTCTTGGAGGTCGTCGGACCGTGACGGCGGTGACGTCGTCGCAGTGGCTCTGGTACACGACGCGTGCCACGGGCATCGTCGCGCTCGTCCTGCTCACGGGGAGCGTCGTGCTCGGCATCCTCACGTCGGTTCGCCTCGGCACGAGGAGGTGGCCGCGCTTCACGTTCCAGGATCTCCATCGTCGCGTCTCGCTCCTGGCCATGGTCTTCGTCGGCCTGCACGTGGTCACCACGGTCTCCGACGCATTCGCGCCCATCGGGTGGCTGTCGGTAGTGGTCCCCTTCACGTCGTCCTACCGGAGGTTCTGGCTCGGCCTCGGAACCATCTCCGTCGACGTTCTGCTGGCCGTGATCGTGTCGAGCCTGCTGCGCCAGCGGATCAACCCCCGCACCTGGCGGGCGCTGCACTGGCTCGCCTATGCCAGCTGGCCCCTCGCCGTCGTCCACGGACTGGGCACGGGAACCGATCCCCATCTCGGATGGGTCATGACCATCGTCGTCGGTTGCGTGGTGACGGTGCTCGGTGCCCTCGCATGGCGCCTGACCGCCGGCTGGCCGGGCCACGCCGGTGCACGGGTGGTGGCGGCCACGACGAGCATCGCGGCCGTCGTCGCGCTGGTGGCCTGGACGGCGACGGGCCCGTTGCGCCCGGGCTGGGCCGCTCGGGCCGGTACCCCGGCCACGCTGCTCGGCGCCTCGCACCGCAGTGTCGCCGCGCCCCGCGCCCCGGGCCCGTCCGCTCCCTCTTCGCCGGGGTCGTCGTCGTCCACGAGCAGCCTCCCGGCGCCGCCGTACCGAGCCAGCTTGCTCGGAACGATCTCTCAGCGGAGTCTGTCGAGCAGTTCGGCGAGACTCGAGATCAAGGCCCAGACGTCGGGGACCCTCGAGGCGAGGGTGGACATCGTGATAATCGGCACACCCGATGCCTCGGGCGGCCTGTCTTTGCAGCAGAGCCAGGCGAGCTTCGGGCCTCTCGGTGCCCCGGCGCAGTACACGGGCCAGATCGTTGGGCTCGATGGCTCACGCATCGTGCTCTCGTTGGCGGACCGGGCCGGAAACCCGCTGGCCTTGCGTGTGGATCTCTCCACGTCCGGCTCTCAAGTGAGCGGTGAGCTGATGTCGATCAATGGAGCCGACAGCGAAGGGAAATCTCAGTGACCGCAACTGAGCCGCAGGTCGCGGCACCCAGGCTTGCCCCCGCGTCCCGGATCCTCGCCGCGTGGCACCAAACCGGTCGTGCCGATCTCGCCAGCCATCTGGCTACGCACGGCCCGGTGCCGCTGCCGCGTCGCGGCGAACACTGCTGGGGAGATCGTCTGGTCCAGGCCGTGGACGAGGCCGGACTCACAGGACGTGGGGGGGCCGGATTCCCGACTGCGCGCAAGCTTCGGTCCTTTCGAGCCGGTCGCAAGCACGCGATCCTGGCGATCAACGCCATGGAGGGCGAACCGGCCAGCCAGAAGGACCGCGCCTTGCTGTCGGGAGCACCTCACCTGGTCCTCGACGGCGCCGAGCTCGTGGCGAGCGCCATCGGCGCCCGCGAGATCGCCGTGTGCGTGGCCGATGACCGTGCCGACAGTGCCCAAGCGGTGCGAGGTGCATTGGCCGAGCGAGTCGGAGCCGGTCTGAGCCGGATACCGACGCGCCTCGAGCGCCCTCCTGGTCGCTACGTCACCGGCGAGGAATCCGCACTGGTGGCCTGGCTGGCAGGTGGGCCCGCCCACCCCCAGTTCCGAACGGACAAGGCAACGCCCCTGACGATCAAGCGGCGACCGGTCCTCGTCCACAGCGCCGAGACCATGGCCCACGTGGGGCTCATCGCCCGGCACGGCCCGGCGTGGTTCCGGACCGTGGGATACCCCGACGCACCGGGGACCTGCCTCGTCACGGTGTCGGGGCCGGTGACGAGCCCTGGGGTGTGCGAAATCGAGCTGGGCACGCCCGTGGCGAGCATCCTCGAGCGGGCGGGTATCAGCGCCCCCATCAGTGCGGTGCTCATCGGAGGCTACGGCGGGACCTGGATCCGGTCCGGGCTGCTCGACACCCCGTACGCCCCCGGGCCCCTGGCCACGGTCGGAAGCGCGGTCGGTACCGGGGTGGTCGCCGCCATCGCGACGTCGTCGTGTGGCGTCGCCGAGACAGCCCGGGTGGCCACCTACATGGCTAACGAGAGTGCGGGCCAGTGCGGTCCGTGTGTGTTCGGGCTCCATGCGGTGGCCCAGGACCTCGTCCAACTGGCGCGCGGTGAGGGCGACTCCCAGATCCTGTCGCGTTTGACCGACCGGCTCGGTGCCGTGGAAGGCAGAGGAGCGTGTGGGCACCCCGATGGTGTCGTGCGACTGGTTCGCAGCGCGCTCCGGGTGTTCGCCCGACGACGTCACCGACCACGCGCAGGGCCGCCCATGTGCAGGATGGAACCGGCGACCGGTCCTGCCCGTCACCGCGTCGGCGGCGGTCGCAGTCGGCCGTTGGCACTGAGGGAGCGAGATCTCATGCCTATCGTGGCGTCGCAATACCGCCTGCGTGTCAATCCCATCGCCTGTGACGCCTTCGGCTACTGCGCCGAGCTCGTGCCCGAGATCGTCGGCCGGGACGAATGGGGATACCCGGTCCTCGGAGAAGGCCCCGTCCCACCTCGCCTCTTCGAGTTGGCGTCACGTGCCGTACGGGAATGTCCGCGCCGGGCGCTGTTGTTGGAGAAGGTCTCCGCACCGAAGCCGTGACCGGCTTCTCACCCGAACAAGGAAGGGAGCGAATGTCGTTGTCCACGATCATCGACCGCTACGTCGAAAAGGCAAGAATCGATCTGGAGCCCAGCCATCGGCAACCAGCATTCCCCCGGGTCATCGTGGCTACGGTGCTGTCGATCGTGGGGTCGCTTCTCGCCGACGCGCTCCTGGTCGTGGTGGGCACTTCGGTGTTTCCGTCGACCAAGGGGTACGTCCATTTCCAGTTTCATGACTACGCCAGGCTGACCGTCATCGGCGTGATCATCGCCTGCATCGCATGGCCCATCGTGACTCGGGTCACGTCGGATCCGAAATGGATCTTCCTCCGACTCGCGGTGCTCGTCACGCTGGCGCTCTTCCTCCCCGACCTGTGGATCCTGGCCAAGGGCCAGCCGCCCAAGGCGGTGGCGGTCCTCATAGTCATGCACCTGGCGATCGCCGTCGTCACCTACAACCTTCTGGTTCGCCTGGCCCCGGTCGAATCCCGCCAGGGGCGCCGCCGACCGAAACAATCGAGCCACTCGTAACGCGCTCCACCGCGTCTCGCCGGCTTCGAGCCACGGCTGTGCGATCATCCAACGCGCCCATGGTGCAACCCACTCACGCCCCCCGACGTTCTGGTGCACCCGAACGATCCTCGAGCCGGGGGCGCGCCGGGACGGCCGCAGCGATGGCGCTGGTGGCTCTCGGTGCGGCGGCGTGTGCGACGGGGAAGAGCGCGACCACGAGAACCACGACAACGGCGGTGCACGCCTCGGCGACGACGGGGTCGACGAGGACCACGGCGCCGGGCCCGAAGGCCATGGCAGCTCCCCACGTCATGGTCGTCATGATGGAGAACAAAGGTGCCTCCCAGGTGATCGGACAGCCCGACCAGCCCTACACCAACAGCCTGGCGACGCACTATCGGGTTGGCGACCGAGAGCTACGCCTTCGGCCACCCGAGCCTCCCGAACTACCTCGACCTCGTGTCGGGCTCGAACCAGGGTGTCACCGACGACAACCCACCTTCTTTCGCATAGCTTCCCCAATGCGCCGACACTGGCCGATCAGCTCGTCGCCGCCGGGTACACGGCCAAGGCGTACGCGGAGAACCTGCCCGCCGACCCCACCAACAGCGCCGGGGAGTACGCGGCACGCCACGTGCCATGGGAGTACTTCCCACATGCCCGGATCTCGGTGTCCGACGCTTCGACGCTGCTCTCCGACCTCAACGGGGCGGCTGCCCCGGACTTCGTGTGGTACACGCCCAACCTGATCGACGACGAGCACGACGGGACCGTCGAACAAGGAGACGCCTTCCTGTCGAAGTTCGTCCCCGAAGTGCAGTCCACGGCCTGGTACCGCTCGGGGGGCGAGATCATCGTGGAGTGGGACGAGTCCGACGGCGACAACGCCGGGATCAACGGGACCGGCGGGGGACACATCCCCACCATCGTGGTGAGCAGCGCCCTGGCGGTGCACCCCGAGCACGACCCGACCCCGGTGGACACCGCCGGCATCCTGCGCTCGATCGAGGATGCCTTTGGACTTCCGCACCTCGGCGCGGCCGCCGATGCCGCCAACGGGAACATCGACGTCCTGCTCGATCCGACTGCCCCCGCTCGCCCCTAGGCGCGAAGCGAGCTCCGCCCTCGCCGCCTCCTCCCGGGGGGCTCGTTGTCCGGATGTTGAGCGTCGCTTGGTCGCCCGGTGAGGATCGGGCGCCACCATGGACCGCAAGGGGGCACGCCGCCGGGACCTGTACGGGCTCGGCGGCGCGCGGACGGCGAGTCGGATGGGGGGTCCGCGATGAGCGTCACGGTTCCGTTTGGCGCGCAGGACGACGCGAGTTCCGCGCCGACGCAGGATCGAGTCCTGCCGCACGAGCACGAACCCGCCGTGGTCTATCTGGCGGCGGCGCGCAACACCTATGGCACCTTGTCGTACCGTCGGACCAAGCAGCGTGTGGCCGAGGTATGGCCCCGGGCCGTCGTCATGGACGCCGATGCCTGCGGCTTCGCGTCGCGAGCGGACTGGTACCTTCGCTGGCCTTTCATCCGCGAAGGCATCGACAGCCTCGTGGTGCTCTCGGAGGAGGACGGCTCGATCAGCCGGGAAACTTGGCTCGAGCTACGCGACGCCATGGACTCGGGCCTGTCGTGCTGGTTCGTGACCGGGGCCGGGGACCTGGCCTTCTTGGAGTCGATCCTCTTCCGGCTCTACCCGACCGGTGTCCGTACCGAAGGGCGCTGGGCCCACGCCGAAGTGCTGCCCCTCGACTGACTGTGACGCGGCCTGCCGACTGACGTCGACGCGGCCTGCCGACCGACGTCGAGGCATCCCCGGCGGGGTCTCGCTGCAGCGCGGCACCGACCCCATACCCAATGACTATGGTGCAGAGCATGGCCGACCGGGGTCGTTTCACTGAGCTCACCATGCCGCACATGCAGGCGCTGTACACCGCCGCCCTGCGCATGACGCGTAACCCCGCCGATGCCGAGGACCTCGTACAGGAGACGTTCTTGAAGGCATACCGGGCCTTCGACCGCTACGAGGACGGGACCAACATCCGCGCCTGGCTCTACAAGATCCTGACCAACACGTTCATCAACAGCTATCGCGCCGCCAAGCGACGCCCCGAGAAAGCCGACGTCGAAGACGTCGAGGACCTGTACCTGTACCACCGGATCGGCGACCTCCAGTCAAGTGGCGCCGGTCGCTCGGCCGAGGACGAGGTGTTCGAGCACTTCACCGACGACGAAGTCAAAAAGGCGATCGAGTCGCTTCCTGAGGCGTTCCGCATCGCCGTGCTCCTCGCCGACGTCGAGGGTTTCTCGTACAAGGAGATTGCAGAGATCACCGATGTCCCGATTGGAACGGTCATGAGCAGGATCCATCGGGGAAGAAAGGCCCTCCAGAAGGCGTTGCACGATTACGCGGTGGGACGCGGTCTGGTCGGGTCGACCGAGGCCGGGCGTTAGCCTCGGGGTTGATGGGAGAAAGCCAGATGGGATCCGAAGAGTCCGACCTCGACTGCAACGAGACCATCGAACGGCTCTACCACTATCTCGATGGTGAGCTGACCGACGAACGTCGGACGGAGATTCGCCGGCATCTCGACGAATGCGCCCCGTGTGTCGGTGCCTTCGACTTCGAGTCCGATCTGCGCAAGCTGATCGCCAACCGCTGCAAGGACCACGTTCCGGAGTCCCTGCGCCAGCGCGTCCATGACGCCATCATCGAAGAGGAACGGCGCCAGGCGTCGGGCCAGTCGAGCTGATCCCCATCGCGCGCCGCGCGGGCCGACCCGGTCCGCCCGGCAAACGGCGTTGCCGGAGCGAACCCCCACGATCCTCCCAGGCGGGCGCCGCGACTGAGCTCGCGGCCATTCACAACGATCGCACAACGACCTCTCCGCCCCCTATCGACACCCGATCGAGGCGTCGATAGGAAGCCAAACACCATCACCGGCGGGAGGTTTGAGGGGCATGGAAGACCGCACCGAGTTTGGCGATCAGTCGATCGGGGCCACGGCGTTCACGGGGTATGGCCGCCCGTCACGCACCTTCGCGTCGGGCCGGATCTGTGCCGAGCCGGGTTGCGACACCAAGCTGTCGATCTACAACGACGACGAGTACTGCTGCCTGCACCTCAGCCCCAGCACACCCCGGCTCAGGGGCAAGAAGATCGCCTGAGAAGGCGGAGACGGGCTTTCGCTCCCTACACTGGGAGCCGTGACCAGCCCCGTATCGTGGGACGTGGCCCAACGCGTCGCCATATGGGTGGGCACGCGAGGCTCACTGTTGGGCCCGCCCGGGGCCGGAACCCTCGACGCCGCCACCATGGCCCAGCTCGAGGCCGACTTCTCCGAGGCGACGACGCGTGCCGAGGCCCTCGTGATCGAGGCCACCGGGCTTCGCCCCGCCACCGGCAGCGCCGGCGCCCTGGTCCTCGACCGTGCCGGGTGGATCCGCGCCAACGTGACGTCGTTCCGTCGCCTCCTCGAGCCCGTGCTCGAGAAGCTCGACACCGGGAGCCTCCAGGGCCCCCTGGCCGGGGCCACCCGTCGGGCCACCGGAGCCCAGATCGGCCTCGTCCTGGGCTGGATGGCCACCCGGGTCCTCGGGCAGTACGACCTTTTGCTCGCCGAGGCGGAGGACACCGGCGGTGTCGTGTCCTACGTGGGCCCGAACATCGTCGCCCTTGAGAAGCGCCATGGCTTCTCCACCAAGCAATTTCGGTTGTGGATCGCCCTGCACGAGGTCACCCACCGGTGCCAGTTCACCGGCGTTCCCTGGTTGCGGCCCTACTTCCTCTCCCTCGTCGACCAGGCCATGTCGGGCATGACCCCCGACCCGAAGCGCTTCGCCGAGGCGCTGCGCCGCGCTGCCTCGGCCGTGCGGGCGGGTCATAACCCTCTCGAGGAGGCCGGCATGCTCGGCCTGGTGGCGCCGCCTGAGCAGCTCGAGGTGATCGGCCGCATCCAGGCCATGATGAGCCTGCTCGAAGGGCACGGTGACATCACGATGGACCGGGCCGGCGCCGACGCCATCCCCGACGCCGAGACGTTCTCGCGCGTGCTGCGCGAACGACGCCGGCGGGCGAGCCTTCCCTCTCGCCTGCTCCAACAGCTCGTGGGGCTCGAGGCCAAGATGCGTCAGTACGAGGCGGGGGAGCGGTTCATTCGCGCCGTGGAGGCGACGGGGGGACCGGAGCTGCTCAGCCGGGTCTGGGAGGGGCCGGAGATGCTTCCCACCATGGACGAGATCCGCCACCCCGAGACATGGGTGGCGCGCATCGGACCGGCTCGCCTCGCCACAGGCTGATGGCGCCGCCCGAGGGCGCCACCGCGGCATCCCTGCTCCCCCGGTGCACGTTCCCTCCCCGTGGCGCCTCCCTGGTGTGCGCGGTGTCGGGTGGTCCCGACTCCCTGGCCCTGCTCGTCCTGGCCGTGGCGGCGGGGTGCCAGGTGACCGCCATCCACGTCGACCACGGCCTGCGCCCCGGCTCGGCCGCCGAGGGCGACACCGTTGCGGCGGCGGCGGCCCGGCTGGGTGCGGCGTTCCGGCGGGTGCGCGTCGACGTCGGCGCCGGCCCCAACCTCGAAGCGCGTGCCCGGGGCGCCCGGCGCGCCGCGCTGCCGGGAGGAACCGCCACCGGCCACACCATGGACGACCAGGCTGAGACGGTCTTGGTCAATCTCCTGCGGGGGGCGGGCCTCGACGGCCTGGCCGCCATGCGGCCTGGCCCCGAGCACCCGCTGCTGGCGTTGCGCCGCTCCGAGACCCACGCCCTGTGCGGAGCCTGGGGGTTCGACCCTGTCCACGACCCCACCAACGACGACGCCCGTTTCGTGCGCAACCGTGTCCGCCACGAGCTGCTCCCCCTGGCCAATGCCATCGCCGGGCGCGACCTCGTGCCGGTCCTGGCGCGCCAGGCCGGGATCCTGGCCGACGAATCGAACCTCCTCGACGAGCTGGCGACGGACATCGACGCGTCCGATGCCCGGAGCCTGGCGACGGCTCCCGCCGCGCTCGCCCGCCGGGCCACGAGGCGCTGGCTGCGGGGCCCCGACCCCCATCCCCCCGGGCTGGCCGCGGTGGAGCGCGTGCTGGCCGTGGCCCGGGGCCAGCTGGGTGCCACCGACGTGGCGCCGGGTGTGCGGGTGCGGCGCCGGCACGGGTCGTTGTCGTCGGAGCCGATCGCCCCGGAGGCGTCCGGTAGTGTCGGCCCCCGATGACCGAAGTGCGCGCCATGGCCACACCGGCGCAACGGTGACGAGCGACCGGTGGCGTGACGACCCGGACCTCGGTCAGGTCGTGGTCGCCGAGGACGTCCTGCAGAAACGGGTGATGGAGCTCGGCGACGAGCTGACCGCCGACTACGAGGACCGCCCCCCGTTGCTCGTCGGGGTCCTGAAGGGTGCCTTCGTGTTCATGAGCGACCTGGCCCGTGCCATGGCGCTGCCCGTCGAGGTCGACGTCATGGCCGTGGCGTCGTACGGGTCAGCCACCACCACGAGCGGCGTGGTCCGCATCGTGAAGGACCTCGACTCGGACCTCACCGACCGCCACGTGCTCGTGGTCGAGGACATCGTCGACAGCGGGCTCACCCTGTCGTATCTGCGTCGCAGCCTCCTGGCCCGGCGCCCGGCCAGTCTCGAAGTGTGCGCGCTGCTCGTCAAAGAAGGGCGCCAGCGCGCCAAGCTGGACCTCAAGTACGTCGGGTTCCATATCCCTCCCGACTTCGTGGTCGGCTATGGGCTCGATGTCGCCGAGCGCTACCGCAACGTCCCCGACATCCGCGTCTACCAGGGCCCCGTCCCTGTCGACTGAACGCAGGCCCCTGTGACCGTCGACCGCGACCGTGTCGAGCGCCTCGTCCGCGAGCTCCTCGAGGCCATCGGCGAGGACCCCGACCGCGAGGGCCTGCGGGCCACGCCGCGTCGGGTCGGATCGATGTACGAGGAGCTGTTCGCGGGGCTCGACGACAATCCCGAGGATTACCTCACCGTCTCGTTCGCGGCGGATCACGACGAGATGGTGATGGTGCGCGACATCCCCTTCGCCTCGCTGTGCGAGCACCACATGATTCCGTTCATGGGCAAGGTGCACGTGGGGTACATCCCCGGTGACGACGGCCGCGTCACGGGCCTTTCCAAATTGGCGCGCCTGGTGGATTCCTTCGCCCGGCGCCTGCAGGTCCAGGAGAGGATGACCACACAGATCGCCGACACGATGGAGAAGGTGCTCGTCCCGCGCGGGGTGCTCGTGGTGGTCGAAGCGGAGCACCTGTGCATGTCGATGCGGGGCGTGAAGAAGCCGGGCACGCTCACCATCACCTCGGCGGTGCGCGGCCTGTTCAGAGACGACCCCAGGACGAGGGCCGAGGCCATGCAGTACGTCCATGGCCGCTGAGGCCCCGTGGCACCCGACGACCGTGCGACCTCTGGTCATGGGTGTGCTCAACGTCACCCCCGACTCGTTCTCCGACGGGGGGCTCTACCTCGATCCCGAGCGCGCCGTGGCGCACGGCCTCGACATGGTCACCTCCGGAGCCGATGTGGTGGACGTGGGTGGGGAGTCGAGTCGTCCCGGCGCCGAGCCCGTGTCCGAACGCGAGGAGCTGCGCCGCGTGGTGCCGGTGATCGAGGCGTTGTCGCCCCGTGTGCGGGTGTCGGTCGACACGGTCAAGCGGGCCGTGGCCGAGGCGGCCGTCGGGGCGGGCGCCACCTTGATCAACGACATCTCGGCGTCGCTGTGGTCGGTGGCGGCCGAGAGCGGGGTGGGATGGGTGGCCATGCACATGCAGGGCGAGCCGCGCACAATGCAACACCATCCCCACTATCGCGATGTCGTCGCCGAGGTGCACCACTTCCTGCGCCAGCGGACGGCCGAGGCGCGCCGGGCCGGGGTGGGCGAGATATGGGTGGACCCCGGCATCGGCTTCGGCAAGACCGCCGCCCACAACCTCACGCTGTTGCACCATCTGCCCGAGCTCGTGGCCGACGGCGTGCCGGTGTTGGTAGGCACGAGTCGCAAGACGTTCCTGGGACGCCTGTCTCCGGGACCGTCGGGGGAGCCTTCGGGCGTGGATGAACGCCTTGCGGGCTCCATCGCCACCGCCACGTGGGCCATGCTGGCGGGAGCGTCGATGGTCCGTGTCCACGACGTGCCCGGCGCGCGCCAGGCGGCCACCTTGGTGGGGGCCACCCGCGTCACGGGAACGGCGTCACCGGAGCGGACCGTGTCACCGGAGACCGGTGGCACAGGAGCAGGGTGCTACGGGAGCAGTTCGTGGAGGGCTACGGGAGCAGTTCGTGAAGGGTCGACAGCGATGATGACGACAAGGGGCGACCGGTGAAAGGGAAGTGGGCGGCGGGGATCCCCCCGCGCAACTTCACATGGATCGTGAAAGACCAGTTGGCGGTGAGCGAACGCCCCGGAGGCTTCGCGCCCCATCACCGCCGCGTGCGGCGCCAGGAGGAGATCATCTGGCTCCGGGTGCAGGGCTTCAACCGGGTCGTGTCGTTGTTGCCGTCGCCCCACAACCTCGCCGCCTACGACGAGGGCGAGATGGTGTGGTCCCACTTCCCGCTCCCCTCGACCGGCGACGTGCGCGAGACCCTCCAGGACCTGTACCGGAACCTCGACACGTGGCTGCGCGCCGGCGAGCGGCTCCTCGTGCACCAAGAGGAGCTCGGAGACCGGTTGATGGGCATCGTGGCCGGCTACCTGCTGTGGAGCGGACGCCTGCCCGGGGGCCCGCAGTCGATCGCCGTGGTCGAGCGCCTCATCGGCCACCCCATGGGCCCTCCCGGCCTCGACATGGTGGCCCGGGCGTCCGAGCTCGGCGTCCCCGGCGCCACCTGAGCGCACGGGCAGCGCCGTGGAGGACCGCATCGAGGTTCGGGGGGTGCGCGTCGACGGGGTCCACGGCGTCCTCGAGGAGGAGCAGACCCAGCCCCAACCGTTCGAGGTCGACCTCGACCTCTACCTCGATACCGCACCGGGCGCCTCGAGCGACGACCTGGCTGCCACCGCCGACTACGCGGCCGCCGTCGACGCCGCGGTGTCGGTCATCACCGGGCCTCCGCACCGGCTGCTCGAGTCCCTCGCCGGTGCCATCGCCGGGCTCGTGCTCGCCGACAGCCACGTCGAGGCCGTCACCGTGGTGGTCCGCAAGCTGCGGCCGCCGCTCGCGCCATCGGTCGCCTCGACAGGGGTGCGCGTCCACCGGCGCCGGTAGCGGTGCGCGCCTTTCTGGGTCTGGGGTCCAATCTCGGTGACCGTGAGGCCGAGCTGGCCCGGGCCGTGGCGGGTCTCCCCGACGTGGTGGCGGTGTCACGGCTGTACGAGACCGAGCCCGTGGGGGGACCCGCCGGCCAGGGCCCCTACCTGAACCTGGTGGTCGAGCTCGACACCGAGCTCGATCCCCACCGGCTGCTCGAGGTGGCGCGGCGCCTCGAGGCGGCGGCCGGACGGCGGCGCACGGTGCGCTTCGGCCCGCGCACCCTCGACGTCGACGTCCTGCTCGTGGGTGACGTGGTGATGGCCGACGAAGACCTCGTCGTCCCCCATCCCCGCATGTGGGAGCGACGGTTCGTGGTCGAACCGCTCTTCGAATTGGCTCCCGATCTCGTCCCTCCCGGCGCCCGTGAAGGGGCTGGTGGAGTGGTCGCGGTGGCGGGTAGACTGGCCGGGTACTGATCCGATCGCCTGGAGCGACCGGCACCCTCGGTGAGGGGCTGGAGCGCAGAGAGGTGTCTGGTGACAACTGTCCGATTGATCGGCCCGGGACGGGCCGGTCGTTCACTGGCGGCGGCGCTGGCCGACGTCGGCTGCGATGTCCGGGGCGTGCTGACGCGCCACGACGACGTGTCATCGGCCGCCCGGGGTGTCGACGTCCTCGTGATCGCGACCCCCGACGCGGCCATCGCCGACGTCGCGGCCCGGGTCAGGCCCGTGCGCACCACGGTCGTCGTCCACCTGTCGGGGGCACTGGGGCTCGACGTGTTGGCACCCCATCCCCGCCGGGCGTCACTGCACCCCCTCGTCCCCCTGCCGTCCCCCGAGGTCGGTCGGGTCCGGCTCCGCAGCGGCATCACCTTCGCCGTGGCCGGTGACCCGGTGGCCGAGGACCTGGCCCGGCGGCTCGACGGCTCGGTCGTGGCCGTCGACGACGAGCACCGTGCCGCGTACCACGCCGCGGCCTGCATCGCCTCGAACCACCTGGTGGCCCTGATGGGTCAGGTCGAGCGGGTCGCCGCGTCGGCTGGGCTCGACCTCGCCACCTTCGTGGGCCTCGCCCGCGCCGCGCTGACCGACGTGGCCGAGCTCGGCCCGGCTGCGGCGCTCACCGGTCCCGCCGCCCGGGGGGACGAGGCCACCCTCGACCGTCACCGTCGCACCCTCGACCACACCGAGGTCCCCGGCTACGAGGCCGGCGTTGCCCTGGCCCGCCGACTGGCCCGCGACCGCCCGACCGACGACCACCCCCTCCCCACGCCTGGTGCGGCCAGCCCGACCACGGTGCGCCCCGTCGGTCGCCGGGCCCGGCGGGTGCGGGCCATGCACATCGTGACCTCGGCCCGGGAGTTCTCCGACGCGCTCGAGACCGAGCGCGCCCTGGGGCGAAGTGTCGGGCTCGTTCCCACCATGGGTGCGCTGCATGCCGGGCACCGCTCGCTCATCGAGCGGGCCGCCTCGGAATGCGATGTCGTCGCCGTGACGGTGTTCGTCAATCCGCTCCAGTTCGATGACGCCGCCGACCTGGCCGCGTACCCGCGGGATCTCGACACCGACGCGGCCATGGCGCGAGCCGCGGGTGCATCGATGGTGTTCGCGCCGCCGGTGCACGAGATGTACGGCACCCCTCCCGAGACCATGGCGTCCACGGTCCATGTCGACGGCGTGAGCGAGGGCCTCGAGGGGGCGTCGCGGCCGGGGCACTTCGACGGGGTGTCCACGGTGGTGGCCAAGCTCTTCGCCCTGTCGGGGCGGTGCCGGGCCTACTTCGGGGAGAAGGACTTCCAACAGCTGGCCGTGGTGCGCCGCATGGTCTCGGACCTGTCCATCCCGGTGACGATCGTGGGGTGCCCGACGGTGCGCGAGGCCGACGGCCTGGCCATGTCGAGCCGCAACGCCCGGTTGTCGGACGAGCAGCGCCACGCCGCGCTGGCACTGCACCGTGCCCTCGCCGCGGGGCGGGCGCGTGTCGAGCGCGGTGAGCGCGACCCGGTGCGGGTGACCGCGGCCATGACGGCGGTGCTCGTGGCCGAGCCGCTCGTCACCCCCGACTACGCCGTGGTCGTTGACCCCCGCACCCTGCAGCGCCCCTCCGAGCTGTCGGGCGAGGTGCGACTCCTGGTGGCGGCCCGGGTCGGGTCCGTCAGACTGATCGACAACCAGGTCGCCTCGTGCACGCCGTCGGCGGTCGGGGCTGCGTCGGTTCTCGTGTTGGTCAATACCGGAGAGGAGCGCTGAGATGCGCCGCCGCATGATGAAGTCCAAGATCCACCGCGCCACGGTGACCGATGCCAACCTCGACTACGTCGGCTCCATCAGCCTCGATCCCGAGCTCATGACGCTCGCCGACATCCTCGAGTACGAGCAGGTGACCGTTCTCGACATCGACAACGGAGCCCGCTTCGAGACCTATGCCATCGTCGGCGGCCCCGGTGAGGTGTGCCTCAACGGCGCCGCGGCGCGGCTCGTGCACCGGGGGGACAAGGTGATCGTGATCACCTACGCGGACTATGAGGCGGCCGAGCTGGTCGACTTCGAGCCGACCGTCGTCCACGTGGATGCCACCAACGCCGTGGTGGACCTCACCCTGGAGCGGCTCGACGACGCGCTGCGCCCGGCCGTCACGGGCTGAGACCGGCGCCCGGCCCGCCCTCGGGGGCGCGACCTGTGAAGCTCGACGTCCTCGTCCTCGGCTCGGGCGTGGCGGGTCTGTCCGCGGTGGTCCGCCTGGCCACACCGGCCGGGCTCCGGGTGGGGGTGCTCACCAAGGCCGACCTGGCCCAATCGACGACGCGTTGGGCCCAGGGGGGCATCGCCGCGGCGGTGGGTGGCGACGAGGACTCCACCGATCTCCATCTCGCCGACACCCTGTCGGCAGGGGCGGGGCTGTGCGACATCGACGCCGTGCGCGTGCTCGTCGATGAGGGCCCCGGTCGCGTCGACGAATTGATCGGGCTCGGGGCGGTGTTCGACCGCGAGACCGGCGGTGATCTCGCTCTGGCACGCGAAGGGGGCCACTCCACCGCCCGCGTCCTGCACGCCGGGGGGGCCGCCACCGGCGCCGAGGTGGAGCGGGCCCTGGTCTCGGCCGTGCGTCGCAGCGCCGCCGCCGTGCTCGAGCAGTGGTTCGCCATGGACCTGATCGTCGAGGGCGGTCGCTGTGTGGGTGTCCGTGCTCTCGACCCCGACGGGGTGCGCCAGGAGGTCCGGGCCTCACAAGTCGTCCTCGCCACGGGAGGGGCGGGACAGCTCTACGCCGTGACGACCAACCCGCCCGAGGCCACCGGCGACGGGGTGGCCATGGCGCTGCGCGCCGGGGTGCCGGTGGCGGACCTCGAGTTCTTCCAGTTCCACCCGACCGCCCTGCACCATCCCGCCATGCCCCGGCCCTTGCTGTCCGAGGCCCTGCGCGGGCACGGGGCACTGCTCCGCGACGGCAACGGTGACCGTTTCGTGGACGAGCTCGCCCCACGAGACATCGTCAGCCGGGCCATGGCCGACCGGATGGCGCAGCAGGGCCTCGGGTATCTGTGGCTCGACGCAACCGGGCTCGAGTCCTTCGGCGAGAGGTTCCCGACCGTCGCCGCGTCGTTGGCGGCCGCGGGGCTCGACCCCGCTGTCGACTGGCTGCCCATCGCCCCGGCCGCCCACTACCTGTCGGGAGGGGTGATCACCGATCTCGACGGGGCCAGCGCGTTGGCCGGGTTGTGGGCGGTGGGGGAAGTGGCGTGCACGGGTGTGCACGGAGCCAACCGCCTGGCGTCGAACTCGCTGCTCGAGGGAATGGTGTTCGGAGCGCGCCTGGCCGAAGCCATCGTCGCCGGGCATGACGGCCCGCGGGCCACGGGATTGATGCGCGCCCTGTCGGGCACGACCGGACATCTGCCGGCGGGGGAGATCGCCTGCGTCGACGTCGACGTCGACGTCGACACCGGCGCCGCGGCCGGCGACCACATCGGCGCCGACCCCGGCGACGAGCGGGTCGGAGCTCGGTCCGGTGCCGATGTCGCCAAGCTCCGAGAGCGCCTGCAGCGGGCCATGATCGACGGGGCCGGAGTACTGCGTTCGCCCGACTCCCTGCGGGGCGCGGCCTCCGAGGTCGGCGCGGTAGCCGGACAGCTCACGACCACGAGCACGGCCGGCGCCGGCACCGGCACCGCCGAGCCCGACTCCGGTACGGGACGTGCCGCCGGTGAGCTCGCCAACCTCGTTACGGTGTCCGGCGCGTTGCTATGCGCCGCCTACGTGCGCGAGGAGACGCGCGGCGCCCATGCCCGGCGCGACTTCCCCGAGGCGCGTCCGCAGTGGCGTTGCCGTCTCGTCCATCGCGCCGTGGCGACTCCGGGAACGCTCCCGCCGCATCGGAGGCCCCAGTCGTGACCGACGCCGACACCCGACCCGACGCCGACACCCGACCCGACGCCGACACGCGCGCAGCGCCGGCCACGTGGCCGACGTCGGGTCCGCCCGACCCTCCCATCGAGGCCGTGCGCGAGGCGGTGGCGCGCGCCCTGGCCGAGGACATCGATCGGCGCGGGGACCTCACCGCCGCGCTCGTCGCCGATGCGGCCCCCGGTCGCGTCCGGGTCGTGTCACGCGCCCACGGGGTCCTCGCCGGCCGGCTGTGCGCCGTCGAGACCTTCGGGCGCGTCGACCCCGGCCTCGTCGTGGACTGGCGCATCCCCGATGGGGAGTGGTTGGCGCCGGGATCGATCGTGGCGGAGGTCTCGGGCCCGCTGCGCTCGATCCTCACCGCCGAGCGCACCGCGCTCGAATTTTCTCTGTCACCTGTCGGGCATCGCCACCCTGGCGCGCCGCTACGTCGACGTCGTCACCGCCGCCAACCCCGCCACGCGGGTGCTCGACACCAGAAAGACCACGCCGGGCCTGCGCGTGCTCGAGAAAGCAGCCGTGCGGGCCGGAGGCGCCTGGAACCACAGGGCCGGTCTTTCCGATGCCGTGCTCGTCAAGGACAACCACCTGGGCAGGCTCGGCATCACCGAGGCGGTGGCGGCGGCCAGACGGTCGTGGCCGGGGGTGGTGGTGGAGGTCGAGTGCGACCGTCCCGAGCAGGTGACCGAGGCGGTCGAGGCCGGCGCCTCGGCGGTGCTGCTCGACAACATGACCCCGTCCCTGGTGTCGGAATGCGTGGCCTTGGTGCGGGCCCGCGCCCGCCCAGGGTCCGTGCTCGTCGAGGCGTCGGGGGGCGTCACCCTCGACACCGCCCCCGCATACGCAGCGGCAGGTGCGGATCTCATCTCGGTGGGAGCCATCACCCACTCCGCACCCGTGCTCGACCTCGGACTCGACCTCGTGGAGGACTGACCGTGCTGCTCGCCATCGACGTGGGGAACACCGAAACGGTGATCGGCCTGTTCTCGCTCGGGCCCGGTGACGACCCGCCCCCGGGGAGTCGCCCCGCCCCGCCCGTCCCTCCCGAGCCCGCCGGCCTCACCCATCACTGGCGGCTGTCGACCGTCGCCGAGCGCACCCCCGACGAGCACGCCCTGCTGTTCTCGGAGCTGCTCAACCTCGACGGCATGGACGTCGACGACGTGGTGACCGGCATGGCGGTGACGTCCTCGGTGCCACGCGTCACCACCGCGCTGCGCCAGATGGCGAGCCGATGGTTCGACGTGCCCTGCATCGTGCTCGAGCCCGGCGTGCGCTCGGGCATGCCCATCCTCTACGACAACCCCAAGGAGGTAGGCGCCGATCGCATCGCCAACGCCATCGGCGCCTACGACCTGTACGGGGGGCCGTGCATCGTCGTCGACCTGGGCACGGCCACGACCTTCGATGCCATCTCGGGGTCGGGCGAGTACCTGGGCGGTGCCATCGCGCCGGGCATCGCCATCTCCATGGACGCGCTGTTCCACCACGCGGCGGCACTGGGCCGTGTCGAGCTCGTCGAGCCCCGCAGTGTGATCGGGAAGTCCACGGTGGAGTCGATCCAGTCCGGTGCGCTGTACGGCTATGCCGCGCAGGTCGACGGCATGTGCGCCCGGTTCGTCGACGAGCTTGGGCACGCCACGGTGGTGTCCACGGGGGGATTGTCCGAGATCATCGCGCCGCTGTCGAAGACCATCGAACACCGCGAGCCGTGGCTCACGCTCCACGGGCTGCGGCTCGTGTACGAGCGCAACTCCAAGTCGACCTAACCGTGTCGTCGGCGCCATCGCGTCGAACCGGTAGCGTCGCGCCCTATGGCGGAGGTCCCCTACTCGTTCCCCCGGAGCGCTGAAGCCGGCGCACTGCACGATCGGTACGCCTCGCTCGGTCCCGGTGAAGAGAGCGAGGACGTCGTCTCCGTGGCGGGGCGGGTCATGTTGATGCGACCCCAGGGGCGCCTGGCCTTCGCCACCCTGCGCGACTCGTCGGGTCAGGTGCAGCTCTTCGCGCTGCAGAAGATCACCACCGACTTCGAAGCTTTCTCCCGGTTGTCGCTCGGGGACTGGGTGGGAGCGACGGGCAAGATCGTGCGCACCCGCAAGGGCGAATTGTCGGTGCAGGTCCACACGTGGGTGCTCCTGGCCGAGGCCCGGCGTGGTTTCGGCGACAAGTGGAAGGGTGTGTCCGACGTCGAGACGCGGTTTCGCCAGCGCGAGGTGGATCTGTGGGCCAACGAGCGCACGCGCGAGATCCTCACCTTGCGGAGCCGGCTCGTCAGCGCGGTGCGCCGGCGCCTGGAGGACATGGGGTTCGTCGAAGTCGAGACGCCGGTGCTGCACGCCATCCCCGGCGGTGCGCTCGCCAAGCCCTTCGTCACCCATCACAACGCGCTGGACGCCGATCTGTACCTGCGCATCGCCCCCGAGCTCTACCTCAAGCGCCTCGTGGTGGGGGGCTTCGAGAAGGTGTTCGAGATCGCCAGGGTGTTTCGCAACGAAGGCCTGTCCCCACGGCACAACCCCGAATTCACCATGCTCGAGCTCTACCAAGCCTACGCCGACTACGGGGACCTGGCGGTGTTGGTGGAGCAGCTGGTGTCAGGGCTCGCGTCGGAACTGCGTGGCACCACCACCATCTCGTATCAAGGCCGTGAGCTCGATCTCACCCCGCCTTGGCGGCGCGTCACCATGGCCGAGCTCGTGAGCGAAGCCACCGGCGAGCCCGTCGACGTCCACACCCCGGTGGACGAGCTGCGCCGGCGTGTCGCGGCGGTGGGCATCGAGCCGAGCCCGTCCTGGGGAGCGGGCAAGCTCCTGCTCGAGCTGTACGAAAAGACGACGGAGCCCAACCTGTGGGGACCGGTGTTCGTGATGGACTACCCCGCCGAGGTGTCCCCGTTGGCGCGCCGGCATCGCGCCGACCCCGATCTGGTGGAGCGTTTCGAGCCCGTGGTGGCCGGGCGCGAGCTCGGGAACGCCTTCTCCGAGTTGATCGACCCCGAGGACCAGCGGGCCCGTTTCGAGGCCCAGGCCTCGGCGCGCGCCGGCGGTGACGAAGAGGCCATGGCGATCGACGAGGACTATCTCCGGGCCCTCGAGCACGGCCTGCCCCCTACCGCCGGTCTCGGGATCGGGATCGACCGCCTCGTCATGCTGCTGGCCGATGTGGCCAACATCCGCGAGGTCATCGCCTTTCCCACCTTGCGTCCCGAACGCTGACGCCCGAGCACGCCTCCCTCGAGCGGCCGACACCTCGAGCGCGGCTACCTTGAGACGGGCAGGCCCTCGAGCACCGATTGCGCCACATCGCCGAGGGCGCGCCCGAGATCGCGGTCGCGCACGGATTGGGCCGCCTCGACGGCTTGGTCGACGAAGCGCCGCGACGCCGCCACGGTGTCGTCGACGGCGCCCGATCCCGCCACGATGGAACGTGCCTTGTCGCGCTCGGGCTGGTCGAGCGGGGCACCGAGGAGCGGCTGCAGCTCGGGCCCGGTGTCCGGGTCGCGCAGGGCCAGGAGCACCGGCAAGGTGTAGATCCCTTCGGCGAGGTCCTGGCCGGCGGGCTTGCCGAGCTCCTCATCGGTGGCGATCACGTCGAGGATGTCGTCGCGAAGCTGGAAGAGCATGCCGAAGCAGCGTCCGAAGTCGGTGAGGGTGTCGACCTCGGTGCGGGGCAGGCCGCCGGTGAGGGCGCCGATGCGACACGACGTGGCCATGAGCGCGGCGGTCTTGCCCTCGATGGTGTGCAGGTAGTCGTCCTCGGTGCGTTCGGTGCTGTAGGCGGAACGCACCTCGGTGACCTGTCCCTGGCACAAGAGGCCCAGGGTGTTGGCGAGCAGGCCGGCGATCTCGGTGCCAAGCGAGGCGGCGATCTCCGCCGAGCGGGCCAGGAGGAAGTCGCCGGCCACGATGGCCACGAGGTTCCCGAAGCGGGCGTTGACGCTTTCGACGTTGCGCCGGACCAGGGCCTCGTCCATCACGTCGTCGTGGTAGAGCGAGGCCAGGTGCACGAGCTCCACGGCCACCGCCCCCTGGAGGTCGTCGGGTGTGGCGGCCCGGCGACCTCCCGTGGCGGCCGCCAGGGCCAGGCAGGGGCGCAGGCGCTTCCCCCCGGCCGCAATCAGGTGCGTGGTCACCTCGTCCAGGAACCGGTCGCCCGAGCTGACGGCGTCCCGGAGCCCGGGTTCGAGCCGTGCCAGGTCGTCTTGGAGGAAGGGGAGTGACAGCAGTGAGGCGGTGTCCACCAGGGGGAACGATAGGCGAAGGACTCGAAGTCGGGACAACGTGAGCCCGCCGCAATGGCTGTGGCCAGGGCCTTGGCCCGGCCGCGGCGCCCTCCCGGGCGGGTACATGGCCAGGTTCGGGGAAGCGGGGTGACTACCGTCGGTGGAAGAGGTCAGGATTCGGGCACGGCGTGCCGAAGGAATGGGGATGCATTTGGGACCTTACGCTCGAGGGAAACGAGGGCACCGGGTGTCTGTTGCCACAGCACGCCCGGTAGACTTCGTTCGGAAGTCGAGCCGTCGAGGGAGGCGGTCTGGTGTTCGAACGCTTCACTGATCGGGCCCGAAGGGTGTTGGTGCTGGCGCAGGAGGAAGCGCGCCTGCTCAACCACAGCTTCATCGGCACCGAGCACATCCTTCTGGGGCTCATCCACGAGGGCGAAGGCGTCGCCGCCAAGGCGCTCGAGCAGCTCGGCGTTTCCCTCGAGGCGGTGCGCGAGAAGGTCGAGGAGACGATCGGCCTGTCGGGTACGGCACCGACCGGGTCGCCGCCGTTCACCCCCCGGGCGAAGAAGGTCCTCGAGCTGTCGTTGCGTGAGGCCCTGCAGCTCGGCCACAACTACATAGGCACCGAGCACATGCTCCTCGGCCTCGTGCGCGAGGGCGAGGGCGTGGCCGCCCAGGTGCTCGTGAGCCTCGGTGCCGACCTGGCCCGGGTGCGTCAGCAGGTCATCCAGCTCCTGTCGGGCTACCAGGGCAAGGAGTCCGTCGGTGCCGGCCCCGGCTCGTCGGCGTCGGAGACGCCCTCGGGCTCGCCCGTCCTCGACCAGTTCGGTCGCAACCTCACCCAGCTGGCGCGAGATACCAAGCTTGACCCGGTCATCGGGCGCGAGAAAGAGATCCAGCGCGTCATGCAGGTGTTGTCGCGGCGCACCAAGAACAACCCGGTACTCATCGGCGAGCCCGGTGTCGGCAAGACCGCCATTGTGGAGGGACTGGCCCAGCGCATCGTGGCCAACGACGTCCCCGAGACGCTCAAGGGCAAGCAGCTCTACACGCTCGACCTCGGGGCGCTTGTGGCGGGCAGCCGGTACCGCGGTGACTTCGAGGAGCGCCTGAAGAAGGTGCTGAAGGAGATCCGCACCCGCGGCGACATCGTGCTCTTCATCGACGAGCTGCACACCCTGGTTGGTGCCGGCGCGGCCGAGGG
The DNA here is from genome assembly GCA_963838775.1 of uncultured Acidimicrobiales bacterium. GTDB lineage: Bacteria > Actinomycetota > Acidimicrobiia > Acidimicrobiales > UBA8190 > Chersky-840. Next base: position 8,027 of record CAWISP010000004.1, on the reverse strand, counting down.
CGCCATCGATGCCGCCTCGATCCTCAAGCCCATGCTGGCGCGCGGTGAACTGCAGACCATCGGCGCCACCACGCTCGACGAGTACCGCAAGCACCTCGAAAAGGACGCCGCCCTCGAGCGCCGCTTCCAGCCCATCAAGGTGGAGCAGCCCACGGTGGCGCACACCATCGAGATCCTCAAGGGTCTGCGCGACCGTTACGAGTCACACCACTCGGTGACCATCACCGACCAGGCGTTGGTGGCCGCCGCCAACCTCGCCGACCGGTACCTCGCCGACCGGTACCTGCCCGACAAGGCCATCGACCTCATCGACGAGGCCGGTAGCCGTCTGCGCATCCGCCGCATGACGACCCCTCCCGATTACAAGAAGCTCGAGGAGGAGATCGACCGGATCCGCCACGACAAGGAGTCGGCCATCGAGCGCCAGGCGTTCGACCAGGCCAAGAAGTTGGCCGAGCAGGAGAAGGACCGCCTCGACCGCAAGACGGCCATGGAAGCCGAGTGGCGCGCCGAGGGTCTCGAGCTCTTCGACGTCGTCGACGAGGAGGTCATAGCCGAGGTGCTGGCCAACTGGACCGGCATCCCCGTCTACCGCCTCACCGAGGAGGAGACCTCCAAGCTGCTGCGCATGGAGGACGAGCTCCACAAGCGGGTCGTCGGTCAGGAAGAGGCCATCAAGGCGCTGTCGCGGGCCATCCGCCGGACGCGGGCCGGTCTCAAGGACCCCAAGCGGCCGAGCGGCTCGTTCATCTTCCTCGGCCCGACCGGCGTCGGAAAGACCGAGCTCGCCAAGGCATTGGCGGAGTTCCTCTTCGACGACGAGGACGCCCTCATCCAGCTCGACATGAGCGAGTACATGGAGAAGCACACCGTGTCGCGGCTCGTGGGCTCGCCCCCCGGCTACGTCGGGTACGAAGAGGGTGGACAGCTCACCGAAGCCGTGCGGCGCAAGCCGTTCTCGGTCGTGCTCTTCGACGAGGTCGAAAAGGCCCACCCTGACGTGTTCAACGCGCTGCTCCAGATCCTGGAGGACGGTCGGCTCACCGACGCCCAGGGCCGTTCGGTGGACTTCAAGAACACCGTGCTGATCATGACCTCCAACCTGGGCACCGCCGACCTGCGCAAGTCGTCGGTCGGTTTCGCCAAGACGTCGGAGGCGGTGACCTACGAGCGCATGAAGTCGAAGGTCCACGACGCCCTGAAGGCGCACTTCCGGCCGGAGTTCCTCAACCGGATCGACGAAGTCATCGTCTTCCACGAGCTGTCCAAGCAAGAGGTCGTCGAGATCGTGGATCTCATGATTCGTCGTGTGGGCGAGCAGCTGGAGTCGCAGGGCCTCGGCCTCGAGCTCACCCCGGTCGCCAAGTCCCTGTTGGCGGAAAAGGGGTACGACCCCACCCTCGGCGCTCGTCCGTTGCGTCGAGCCATCCAGCAGTTCGTCGAGGACGCGCTGTCGGAACGCATCCTGTGGAAGGAATTCCGCGTGGGCGAGACCATCATCGTCGACGTGGAAGACGGCGAGTTCGTCTTCCGCACCGTCGAGGGCCTCGAGCCGCCGCCGGTCGAATTGGCCGGCGCGGGCGCCGACTCTTGACCGTCACCAGTTCCTGACGGACACAGCTCCCTGACCGTCGCCGGTTGCTGACGGTCGCGCCCCGGCGCCCCGGCCGTCACACCCTGTCCCTAGCCTCCCCGTGTGGGAAGGCTTCGGATGGTGCACCGCTGTACGGCGTGCGGAGGTGCCACGGCGCGCTGGGCCGGGCGTTGCCCGGCGTGCGGCGAATGGAACAGCCTTGTCGAGGAGCAGGCCGTCGAGCCCGTCACTTCGGGGCGGCGTGCGGACGGCGATCGGGGCCAGTGGCCCCGCGACCCCCACGCCGCCGACGGCATCGAACGCGCCCTTCCTCTCGACGCCGTCGACCCCAGCCGGTCGGGCCCGGTCCCCACCGGCCTCGCCGAGCTCGACCGGGTCCTCGGCGGTGGGCTCGTCCCGGGCTCGGTGACGTTGCTCGGGGGGGAGCCGGGCGTCGGGAAGTCGACACTGCTGCTCCAGGTCCTGGCAGCGATGGCCGGCACCGGTGCCCCGGTATTGCTCGTCTCGGCCGAGGAGTCCGCCCCGCAGGTGCGGCGACGGGCCGAACGTCTGGGACCCCTCCCCCCCGGGCTCATGCTCCTGGCCACCACGGATCTGTCCGCCCTTCCGACCGCGTTGGACGACACGGCGCCGGCGCTCGTCGTGGTGGACTCGATCCAGGCCGTCTCCGACCCTTCGGCTCCGGGCACCCCGGGCAGCCTGGGCCAGGTTCGAGCCTGCACCGACCTCGTCGTCCATCTCGCCAAGGCGTACCGGATCCCCTTCGTGCTCGTGGGCCACGTCACCAAGGAGGGGGCGCTGGCGGGCCCCCGCACGCTGGAGCACCTGGTCGACACCGTTCTCGGTGTCGAGGGAGACCGGCACCACGCCCTGCGCACGGTGCGCGCCACGAAGCACCGATTCGGTCCCACCGGCGAGCTCGGGCTCTTCGAGATGAACGACACCGGCCTGGCTGCGGTCACCGACCCCTATCAGTTGCTGCTCGGTGACCGTCGGCCCGGTGCCCCGGGGAGTGCCATCCTCCCCGCCATGCAGGGCCAGCGGGCCCTGTTGGTCGAGGTGCAGGCGCTCACGTCGAGGACCGCACCCGAGACCCCGAGCCGGCGCTCGGCCCAAGGTGTGGACGGGAGACGGCTGGCCCTGCTGCTCGCCGTGCTCGAGCAACGCGCCGGGGTGCCGATGGTGCGCACCGACGTCTTCGCCTCGGCCGTGGGCGGGATCCGGGTGCTCGAGCCCGCCGCCGACCTGGCGCTGGCCCTGGCGCTCGCCTCGGCGGTCACCGACCGCGCCCTTCCCCCCGATCTGGTGGTGTTCGGCGAGGTGGGCCTGGGTGGTGAGATCCGGCAGGTACCCCACGCCCCCCGGCGACTGGCCGAGGCGTCGCGCGTCGGGTTTCGGCACGCGCTCGTGCCCGAATCATGCCCCGACGGGCCCCGGGGCATGGAGGTCCTGCACGTGCGGTCGCTGGCTCAGGCCGTCGCGCTGGGGACGGGGTCGTAGCCCGCTCCGTGAGCGTGGCGCACCGGCGCCGACCCTGACGCACCGACATACCCAGGCACGACCGACCGCGCCGGGGAGTAGCGGCGCAGGACGCCGGGTACCATGCGGACGTGGTGGTGCGACCGAGCTCGGCCATGGCCGACGCCCTGGCTCTCGTTGCGCCAGGTCAACCGTTGCGCGACGGCATCGAGCGCGTCCTGCAGGCCAATCGTGGGCTCTTGCTCGTCGTGGGTGACGGGCCCGAGGTGCTGTCGATCTGCACCGGCGGGTTCCTCCTCGACGCCGAGTTCAGCCCCCAGCGCCTGTCGGAGCTGGCCAAGATGGACGGGGCGGTCATCCTCGCCGCCGACGCCGATCGCATCGCCCGGGCCAACGTGCATCTGATGCCCCATGCCGCCATCCCCACCATCGAGACCGGGACCCGGCACCGCACCGCCGAGCGTGTGGCCCGGTCCATCGACGTGCCGGTGGTGTCGGTGTCCGCGGCGATGGGCCTCGTCACCGTCTACCGCCACGACACGCGCCACGTCCTGCAGGACGAGCGTCGGCTGCACGAGCGGGTGCGCCAGGCCCTGCAGACCACGCGGCGTTTCCGTCAGCGTTTCGACACGACCCTGTCCGCCCTGTCCGCGCTCGAGATCGCCGACACCGTCACCGTGCGCGACGTGGTGGCGGTGATCCAACCCGCCGAACTGCTCGACCGCATCGCCGATGACGTCCAGGTCGACCTCGTTGAGCTCGGCGAGGACGGACGCCTGCTCCGTCTCCAGCTCGAGGAGGTGCTCGACGGCATCGACCCCGTGCGCCGGCTCGTCATGCGCGACTACCTGCACCCTGCCGACGACGGCCCCGGGCGCGACGGGGCCCGGATTGCCGGCACTGGCTCGGGACGTGCCGCCACGGCGGCCCACGACGGCCTCGGCGGTCCACGCGGTGTCACCAACGAGCAGACCGATCACGCCCTGGCCGCGCTGGCCGCCCTGTCCACCGATGACCTTCTCGACGTGCGCCGCGTGTCGGGGGTTCTCGGGCTCGGCGCCGCGCCCACCGATCCCGACGCGCCGGTCGAACCTCGCGGCTATCGGCTCCTGCACCGACTGCCGCGATTCCCCGAAGCGCTCGTGGACAGGATCGTCGAGCACTTCGCCGGGCTGCAGCGGATCATGCGGACGTCGGTGGCCGATCTCGAGGAGGTCGACGGCGTGGGTGAAGCCCGGGCCCGGTCGGTGAAAGAGGGCCTGGCCCGTCTGGCCGAAGCGAGCATCCTCGACCGCTACAACTGAGGCCTGCTCAGGGCAGCGGCCGCGGGTCGGGGTGGGGGCCCGAGGGCCGCTCGGGTAGAATGGAATGTCCGCCCCCCGCCCCTGAGCGTGTGGCCGGCGCGCCATCCCAGGAGAGGTACGTGTTCGACATCGGTGACAAGGTGGTCTACCCCCATCACGGGGCGGCGATCGTTGAGCGGCGCGAGGTCAAAGAGGCGTTCGGCGAGAAGAAGGAGTATCTCGTCCTGCGCCTCGCCTACGGCGACCTGACGTTGATGGTCCCCGCCGACAACACCGAGGGTGTGGGACTTCGCGAAGTCATCAACGACGAAGAGGTCGAGGAGGTATTCGCCGTCCTTCGCAAGAAGGAGGCGCGCATGCCGACCAACTGGTCGCGCCGCTACAAGAACCACTCGGAGAAACTGCGTTCGGGCGACATCTACCAGGTGGCCGAGGTGGTGCGGAACCTCTCCATTCGCGACAAGGACAAGGGCCTGTCGGCGGGTGAGAAGCGCATGCTCAGCCGGGCCCGCCAGATCCTCGTGTCGGAGCTCACCTTCGCCCTCGACGTCGACGAAGCCGCCGCCGAGAAGCGCCTGGACGAGGCGCTTCCCTGAGCCGGGTGGGCCCGCACCGCTCTGGCGGGGCGCGGCCCCCGAACGGGAGGTGAGCCCGTGTCGGTGTGGGTGGTCGTGGTGGCGGCCGGCAGCGGGGAACGGTTCGGGGCGGCGAAGCAATTCGCGCAACTCGGGGGCCGCACCATGGTGCAGTGGGCCGTCGATGCGTCGCGATCCGTGGCCGACGGTGTCGTCGTCGTCGTCCCCGCCGGGGATATCACTGGCGACGGCTCGCGGCGCGACGTGACGGCGGGGGCCGACGTCGCGGTGGCCGGGGGTGACTCCCGAGCGGCATCGGTACGCGCTGGGTTGGCGGCGGTGCCCGACTCGGCCGAGGTGATCGTCGTGCACGACGGGGCGCGTCCTCTGGCGTCGCCGGCTCTGTTCCGGGCCGTGGTCGACGCCGTGACGGGCGGAGCCGACGCGGCGATTCCGGGGATCGCCGTCGCCGACACGTTGAAACGCGTCGAGGACGGCGCCGTGGTCGACACCGTGGCGCGCGACGGGCTCGTGGCGGTGCAGACGCCTCAGGCCTTCCGCGCTGATGTGCTGCGCCGGGCGCACGGCACGGGGTCCGATGCCACCGACGATGCGGGCTTGGTGGAGTCCATGGGCGCTACCGTGCGCGTCGTGCCCGGAGAACCGAGGAACATCAAGGTGACGACGGCTGCCGACCTCGAAGTCGCGCAGGCGCTGGCGATGGCATGACCGACGACGCCGTGGTACCGGTCGGGTTGCGCATCGGGCAGGGGTTCGACGTGCACCGTTTCTCGGGGGACCCGGGCCGACCATTGGTCCTCGGGGGCGTGACCGTCCCCGGCGCGGCCGGGCTCGCCGGCCACAGCGACGCCGACGTCGTGGCCCATGCCGTGGCAGAGGCCCTGCTCGGTGCGGCCGGACTGGGGGACCTCGGGCGCCACTTCCCGGCTAGCGACCCCTTGTGGGCCGGCGCCGATTCCATGGAGCTCCTGCACCAGGTGTCGACGATGGTGGGTGCCCAGGGTCTGGGCCTCGTGAACGCGGACTGCACCGTCGTGTGTGAGCGTCCCCGCCTCGCCGAGTACACCGACGACATGGCGAGCCGGCTCCAGGCCCTGCTCGGTGCGCCCGTGAGCGTGAAAGCCAAGCGGGCCGAGGGCCTCGGTGCGATCGGCCGGGTCGAGGGCATCGCCTGCCTGGCCGTCGTCCTGCTCACCGCGCGGGCGTGAGCGGACCACCGCGCCGGCGACGCGGTCCGGCGCCGGCCGGGAACAATCCCAGCGGGCGAGGCGGCACGCCCGGACGCGGAGCGGCGTCGGGCCGCGGCGCGGGCCGCAGCGCGACGTCGGGCCGCGGCGCGACGTCGGGGCGGGCCCGGGAAGGCGGGGCCGGTCGTGGCGACAGCCGTCGACCGGGCGGGCACGGACTGGGTGGCGAGCAGGTCGAGGGTCGCCAGGCGGTACGAGAGTTGCTCAGTGCGGGTCGCCGCGCCGTGCGAGAGGTTTGGATCGCAGAGGATCTCGACCCGTCCCCGCAGATCGACGACATCGAACGACTGGCCACCCGTCGTCGGGTGCGGCTCGTGCTCGTGCCGTGGGCCAAGCTCGAGAGGGCGGCGCACACCGATGCCCCCCAGGGCGTGCTCGCCCACGCCCGGCCCCTCGAGGAGGTGGAGCTCGAACTGCTGTGCCGGGTTCGAGGGGGAGTGGCGCCGTTCCTCGTCGTCCTCGACGGCGTCACCGATCCCCACAACGTGGGTGCTCTGCTGCGCAGCGCCGAGTGCGCAGGCGTGACCGGTGTCGTGCTGCCCCGTCATCGGGCGGTGCACGTCACGCCGACGGTCGCCAAGGTGGCGGCTGGTGCCGTCGAACACCTCGACATCGCGGTGGTGCCCGGCGTCCCCAACGCGCTGCGTCAGCTCGACGGGTGGGGCGTGACGTGCGTGGGCCTCGACGCCGACGCGCCGGTCTCGCTGTTCGACCTTCCCCTCGAGGCCTCCGCCGGGGTGGCCTTGGTCATGGGGGCCGAGGGCCGCGGCCTGGCGTCGCTGACCCGTCGGCGATGCTCGGCGCTGGCGGCCATTCCGCAATTCGGTGCCCTGGGCAGCCTGAACGTGGCGTCGGCCGGCGCCGTGGCGTGCTTCGAGCTGGCGAGGCGACGCGACGCGAACCCCCGGGGTGAGGGTGGGTAGCGCTCCTGCGCGATCATCTGCTTCGAGCGACGGAGGAGACCGAGGATGCCCGACACCGTTCTGGGTGTCACACGCAGCGGGCCGGTGGCGACCATCGAGCTCACGCGGGGAAGGTCAACGCCATCGACGTCGAGTTGCTCGAAGACCTCGGCGCCGCCCTCGAGGACCTCGAACACGACCCCGAGGTCCGTGCCGTCATCCTTACCGGGTCGGGCCGCGTCTTTCTCGGCCGGGGTCGACCTGCGCATGGTCATCGACTCCGAACCTCCCTACGCCGGGCGCCTCGTCGAGGCGTTGCGCGTCGGCCTCGAGGCGTTGTTCGGCTTTCCCAAGCCGACGGTGGCTGCCGTCAACGGCGCCGCTGTGGCCGGAGGCTGCATCCTGGCGTGTGCGTGCGATCGGCGGCTCATGGCGGAGCACGCCCGCATCGGCGCCACTGAGCTGGCGGTGGGCGTGCCGTTCCCCGTCGCCGTGCTCGAGGTCCTGCGCCACGCCTGTGGGTCGCACACCGAAGACCTCGTGTTCACGGCCCGACTGCTCGACGTGCAGACGAGGCGGACGCGCTGGGCGTGGTCCACGAGGTGCTGCCCGGCGACAAGCTGCTCGAGCGCGCCTGCCATGACCGTCGCCACCGATCTCGCCACGCTGACACCGCTCGCCTACCGACTGGCCAAGCAACAACTCCGCCGGCCCGCCTTCGAGCGTATGCGCAGTGATGCCGCCGTCGACGCCGACGCCATCGGCGAGTGGGGGGCGCCCCACACCGCGGAACGCCTGCGTGAACAGCTCGACCGGTTGGCGGCGAGCCGATGACGACCGTTGGGGTCTGCGTGGTGTGTGCCCGTACGCGCCGACGTCGGCAGATGCGGGGTCGATGTGTCCGA
>CAWISP010000003.1:0-19370 GCA_963838775.1 uncultured Acidimicrobiales bacterium | reverse complement strand
GATACTTTTTGTTCGCGGATCGTTCACCTTCCATGGGTACCGTCAGCCTTGATGACATCGACATCGGGCTCATCGAGCGCCGACCCGGGCTCGGGCAACGGATCGGCGAGCTCCACGACCGACGCCGCCATGGCCTCCCAGACCTCGTTCGAGCATGTCCCGAGCCGGAGCGCCGTGGGAGTGCTCGACAACCCGGTCATCGCCGCGCGCGACGTGGGCGTGGGCTTCGGGGCCAAGCAGGTCCTGAGCGGGATCGACCTCGCGTTCAACCCCAGGACGATCACGGCGCTGATCGGGCCCACCGGCTGTGGCAAGTCCACGTTCCTGCGGTCCCTCAACCGCATGAACGACAAGGTGCGCGGTTACTGGCGCACGGGGTCGATCGAGTTCGACGGAGTCGAGATCTCGGGCCGGGACATGGACCCCCTGGTGTTGCGGAGGCGGGTGGGCATGGTGTTCCAGCGGCCCAACCCGTTCCCGATGTCGATCCGCGACAACGTCGTCGCCGGCGTACGGGCCCACCGCCTGGCGCCGCGCAACGAGCACACCGCCATCGCCGAGCGCGACCTGCGAGAGGTCGGCCTGTGGTCGGCGGTCGCCGACCGCCTCGGCGATTCCCCGTTCCGGCTTTCGGGCGGTCAGCAGCAATTGCTGTGCCTGGCACGGGCGCTGGCCGTCGGGCCCGACGTCCTGCTCCTCGACGAGCCCACGTCCTCGCTCGACCCCGTCACCACCGAGATGGTGGAGGAGCTGCTTCGCCGGCTCGGCGAGAAGCTGACCATCGTGATCGTCACGCACAACCTGGCCCAGGCCCGTCGCGTCGCGCAGACGACGGCGTTTCTGTACAACGGCATCCTGGTCGAGGCGGGCGAGACGCAGCAGATCTTCGAGGCTCCGAACGAGCCCGAGACCGTCAGCTATGTGAGCGGAAGAATCGGATGACCGCCGGCTGACGGCCTGCTGTCGGCGCACGCCCCGCCGGCATCACCAATCTCCTCCAACGGTTCGCCGAACATTCCAATCGAAAGGAGCTTCACCCGTCATGCCTACGCGCCCCTCCGCAGTCCCGGTCCTCGGGCCGCCCCAGGCCCGAAAGAGCCGACTCGGCGGCGTCGCCGTGTTGTCGGTCGCGGCTGCCGCCGCCGTCCTGCTGGCGGCTTGCAGCTCCTCGCCGTCGACGACAGCGACGACGAAGGCCACGACCACCACGACATCGGCGGCTGCCTCGCTGCAGAGCCTCGAGAACTGGCCGACCAATTCGGTGTCCCTGCAGGAGACGGGATCGAGCCTGCTGTACCCGCTGTTCAACCTGTGGACGGCGCAGATCCAGAAGGAATGGCCGAGCGTGTCGATCACCACGGCCTCGACCGGATCGGGCACCGGCATCTCGTCGGCTGCGGCCGGAACCGTCAACATCGGTGGGTCCGACGCCTACCTGTCACCCGCCCAGGTCCAGCAGTACCCCGCGCTCGAGAACATCCCGCTGGCCATCTCGGGGCAACAGGTCAACTACAACCTCCCGGGCCTGACGGGGAACCTGAAGCTCGACGGGCCGACGATCGCGGCCATCTACGCGGGCAAGATCACCAAGTGGAACGACGCCAAGATCGCGGCACTGAATCCGGGCGTGAAGTTGCCCGCCATCCCCATCATCACCGTGCACCGTTCGGACAGCTCGGGAGACACGTTTCTGTTCAGCTCGTTCCTCACCGCCTCGGACCCGAGCGGGTGGACGATCCCGCCGGGGACCACCGTGGCGTGGCCCGAACGTGACCGGCGCCGTCGCCGCGAACGGCAACGGGGGCATGGTCCAAGCGTGCCAGGCGAACCCCGGGTGCATCGCCTACATCGGGGTCAGCTACCTGGCTAAGACGACTGCCGCCGGCTTGGGATACGCGCAGCTGAAGAACAAGGCCGGGAACTACGAGCTGCCCACCCCGAGTGCCATCAGTGCGGCGGCGGCGAGCTTCGCCAGTTCGACACCGGCGAGCGGGGCCGTCTCCATGATCTTCGGCCCGGCCACAGACGGGTATCCGATCGTCAACTACGAGTACGCCATCGTGCCGTCCACGCAGCCCAACGCGCTGGCCGCCCAGGCCACCAAGGCCGTCCTGGCGTGGGCCATCGACCCCACCGGTGGAAACGCCGCCACGTACCTCTCCCAGGTCAACTTCGTGGCCCTGCCGAGCGCGGTGGTGTCGCTTTCCACCAAGCTCATCAGCAAGGTCACCGGCTAGCACCCGGCGGATCGAGAGCCCGCCGCCATGTCCGCACCGTGGCGCACGGTCGGGAAGGACGTCGGAGACGTCGAGGACGAGAGGAGGGGCGCCGATGACGGCCCCCTCCTCTCGCTCCTGACCGAGCGCTCGGCGGCAGCGGAGACTCGAGCCGAACCCGCCGAGGTCACCCTGGCCGGTCCCCGGCGAGGTGGTGGCGGGGACGGCGTCGGTGGCGGTGGTGGCGGTGGCCCCGGGTCCCCTCACCCCGCCACGGCGTGGTGGCGTGCCGAGCGGGTGCTGCCCCACGGACTGCGGGCCGTGACGTTCCTTCCGCTCATCGCCCTCGTCCTGATTTTGGGGGCGCTGGTGTGAAAGGCGTGGCCCGCCATCCGTTTCAACGGGCTCGGGTTCTTCACCCGTACGCCGTGGAGCGTCGGCAACACCTACGCTCCACTCGTCACCACCAACGGGGTCAGGCATCCCCCGTTGGCCTCCTACGGGGCACTCCCGTTCATTGTCGGGACCGTGGTCTCATCGGCCATCGCCGTCGTGCTGGCGGTGCCGGTCGCCATCGGCACCGCGTTGATCGTGGTGGAGAAGCTCCCCCCGCGCCTGTCGAGCGCTTTCGGGTTCTGCCTCGAGGTGCTCGCCGGGGTGCCGAGCGTCGTCTACGGACTGTGGGGCTTCTTCACCCTCGGCCCCTTCCTCTCCCACGACGTGGCACCGCTGTGGGCCGACCACCTTCCCGACGTGCCTGTCTTACGCTTCTTCCGGGCGCCGACCGGTGGCGGCCAGGGGCTCTTCACCGTGGGTGTGGTGCTCGCCATCATGATCCTGCCGATCATCGCGGCGACGACCCGGGACTTGCTCCGCCAGGTGCCGCGTGCCACGGTGGAAGGGGCATTGGCGTTGGGGATGACCGATTCCGAGGCGCTCGGTGCGGTCACACTCCCCTGGGTCCGCTCCGGGGTGATCGGGGCCAGCGTGCTCGGCCTGGGTCGCGCCCTCGGGGAGACGATCGCGGTGTTCATGGTGTGCGGGTCGTTGCTCGGCGCCAACGTGCACTCGTTCTACAGCGCCTTCAACACCATCGCGGCCGTGATCGTGGGCCAACTCGACGGCGCCCAGACCGACGCCAGTGGCCTCGCGCTCAGCACGCTGGCTGAGCTCGGTCTCGTGCTCCTCGTCATCACCGTGCTCGTGAACGTCGGTGCCCGACTGCTCGTGCGGAGAGTGGCGACCACCGCCCTCCCCGTCGGACGGGGGATCTGACCGTGGCGTCGATGACCTCGACCGCCGGCCGCCTGCCTTCTGGTGTCGGACGGCGCCGGAAGCGCAACCGAGCAACGTGGGTCCTGCACGGTGGCCTTGGCCCTCGTGGTGATTCCGGTCGTGTGGATCGTCGGCGGGGTCGTCGATCGGGCGCTCGCGAACTTCCACTTCAGCCTCCTGACGACGTACCCCGTCGGCAACGCAGGGGGCCTGCTCAACTCGATCGAGGGCACCTTCGTGCTGGTGGTCGGTGTGTTGATCCTGGCCGGCCTCGTCGGCATGGCCGGCGGCGTCTACCTGGCCGAGTACGCGCCCGAGGGCCGAGGGGGGATCCTGCGGGGCGCGTCAGAGGTGCTGGCCGGCGTGCCGTCGATCATTCTCGGCTATGTCGGCTATGTCGGCTATATCGGCATCGTCCTGGCCCTGCATTGGGGATACTCGATCTACGCCGGGATCATCGTGCTCTCGGTCCTCGTCGTTCCCTATATCACGAAGACGACCGAGGTCGCCCTGCGCAACGTGCCCACCTCGTATCGCGAAGGCGGTGAGGCTCTCGGCATGCGTAGCGGCTACCTCCTCCGCAAGCTCGTGCTCCGGCCCGCGCTGCCGGGAATCGCCACCGGGCTGATCATCGCCGTCGCCATCTCGGTGGGGGAGACGGCCCCACTGCTGTACACGGCCGGGTACAACGAGAAGTCACCGACCTTCGGACTCCATGATTCACCGGTCGGCTACCTGACCTACAACGTGCTCAACGACTACAACCAGCCCAGTGCGTTCCTCCATCAACGGGCCAACGCAGCGGCTCTCTTGCTCATCCTGCTCGTCCTGGTCCTTATCATCGTGGCGCGCCTGGTCGTGATGATGACACAGCGACACTCGCCGGACCGTCCTCAACGCGTGGGCAAGAATACCGGATGAGCGAGGTCGCCACGACACGCGCCGATCCCCACGAAGCCGGCGACCGCGTCCGGATCCTCATCGTCGAGGACGACGAGTCCTACCGTGAGGCCCTGCACGCGGGCCTGTCCATGGAGGGCTACGACATCGAGCTCTCCGCCGACGGCACCGACGGGCTCCGGCGCTTCGTCGCCCGTCCTCCTGACCTCGTCCTCTTGGACGTGATGCTTCCCGGCATGATGGGCACCGAGGTGTGCCGACGCATGCGCGACATCGCCCCGGTGCCGGTGATCATGGTGACTGCCCTCAACTCCGAGGTCGACGTCGTCCTGGGCCTCGAACTCGGTGCTGCCGACTACGTGACCAAGCCGTACCGCATGCGCGAGTTGGTGGCTCGCATCCAGGCCGTGTTGCGGCGCGTGTCGCCACCTTCCTTCGCGGCGCCGAGCGCCACCCCCGTCGAGGCCTCGGCGCGCTCCGACGTGGTGAGCGCCGGACCGGTGCGTGTCGACTTCGCCCGACGCGTCGTGACGACGAGCGATCGACCCGTGCACCTGTCGCGACGCGAGTTCGACCTGCTCGCCTTGTTGCTGTCGCCTCCCGGGCAGGTTCGTACCCGCGACGAGCTCATCGACCGCCTGTGGTCGGGACGGGACCTGGCCGACACCCGCACCCTCGACACCCACGTGCGGCGGCTGCGGGTGAAGCTCGAGCGCAATCCGGCCCAGCCGCAGTACCTCGTGACCGTGCGCGGCGTGGGTTTCCGTTTCGACGCCGAGGGCAGGGGAGAGCTCGACCAGGACGGGCGCTGACTCCCGCGTCCCGGAGCTCCGTGGTCAGCCCGTGGGCGCTTCTCCGCGCCACATGGGGCGTCGAGGCCGGTCGAACAGGACGTCGAGGTGCTCCCCGCGCAGGGCCGCGAACACGTGACGTCCCCATCGCTCGGCCCCGGCCAGAGGCTGGGGCAGCTTGTCAGCCGCGAACCACCCCACGTCGGCACACTCCAGGGGGTGGGCCCGGAGGGTGCCACCCACGGCCTGGCAGTGGAAGACGAGGGAGTACAGGGGCACCCGCGTGAACCCCAGTCGCAGCCCGTCGAGCACGGCGATGAGGCGGATGGGTTCGGCCTCGATGCCGGTCTCCTCGAGCACTTCCTTGACGACCACCTCCGCCGCGGAGTAGCCGACGTCGGCCCACCCGGTGGGATACAGCCACACGCCCGAGTCGGCCCGTTTGACGAGGAGCAGCTCCCCTTTCTCGTTGCCAACGGCCGCCCCGACGGCGACCTTGGGGGTGACGTAGCCCGGCACCCCTTCTCCGACGGCACGCAGCCACTCTTCGACGAGCTCCTCGGCGTCCTCGACGCCGGTGGCGCCCTCGGTGGCCGCCACGCCGATGTCGGCTGCGACGCGCAGGACCTCTTCGAAGCGCTCTCGCTCGTAGAGGCTCTCGGTGAACCCGAGCCCGGTGCGGGCGATGGCGGCCAGGCTCTCGCTCCATCGGAGCAATTGCCGCGTGGAGACGGGTAGGCCCACGTGCCTGACGCTAGCCGAGCGTTCCCGAGGCCTGGGCCCCGCTCGACACCGTGGTACGCCACAATGGACTATGGCCGTGAACAGCGATTGTCGGCATTACATCATGCAGACGACCGCGCGCGGCGACAAGGTCGAGCGCTGCCGGGTGGAGGCCAACCAGGCCCTCCCCTTCGCCTGCCCGGAGGGATGTGTGTTCTACGAGCCCCGCAAGGTGTCGTCGGCCGGTTGGCACGTGCCCCCTCCGAAGACCGAGGAACCGCCGCCGCGCTGAGAGCGGCCGGCCGGCGCCGAGGCGATCTCAGACCGCTTCGCCCCGAGGGGTGGTCACGTCGGACAGCTCGGGTGGGGTCGGTTCGTCGATGTCGGGCGCGGGCCCGAAGGTGTCGCCGATTCCTCCGCTCTCCCAGAAGTCGAGGACGATGTTGGCGTTGGCACGGCCCGCCGAGATCAGGGCGTCGGTGGCCGAGAAGTCGTCGTAGCGGGACACGGGCTCGGTGTCGACGGTGAGCACGATGACTTCGACGCCGTCGGGAAGGTGTTCGAGCTCGCGGGCGAACTTGGCGTGGACGGCGATGAAGAACGCCGTCAGGACGCCCTCGATCGGGCGCCGGTACCGGTGCGGCGTGTAGCGGAGGGGACCGCACAGCAGGACGAAGATGCGCTCGGCACCCTGGGCGATGGCGCGGCCGATGGGCACGTTGTCCACCACACCGCCGTCGATGAACGCCTCACCGTCGATGGTGACCGGTGGGAGGAGCGCGGGGAGCGCGGCCGAGGCCTGGATGCGCTCGGCCGCCGGTCCCTCCGAGAACCACTGCATGCGCCCGTCGGTGAGCGACGTGGCTACGACCTCGAGGGGGATCGGGCTGTCTTCGAGGCGCTCGAAGAGCAGCCCCGAGTCGATGACCTTGCGGATGCCGTCGTTGGGATGCACCGCCTCGCGTTGCTGGAAGAAACGCCACGGCGTGGGGAACCGTCCCTGGGGAAACACGTCTTCGCGCGTGATGGCCCGCCACCGATCGGCCAGGGTGTCGACCCCGTGGGCGGTGGGCTGGCCGCAGTAGCCGGCCGCGTTGATGGCGCCCACCGAGGCTCCGTACACGGCGTCGGCGGTGATGCCCCGGGCCACCAGCGCCTGGAGCATGCCGATCTGGGCCGAGCCCCGGGCGCCGCCACCGGCGAAGACGAAGGCGGTGCGGACGTGGCGCCGCAGCACCCGGACCCGGCGGTAGCGGGCGAGCCAGCGCGAGGAGTTCCCGGACCCGGCCGGCCGTCGGGCGGGACCGGGCCCCATGAACACTCCACCGGGGAGTACCGGGTCCGGCGCCGTCACGAGGTGGGCCCGTTGGCGGGGGAGGTCGGGGCCGCGGGGGATTTGCCGGGGGGGTCGTCGGCGGACCCTTGCGACTGCAGGGCCCGGGCGACGCGGTCACGCCGCACCCCCCATCGGATGGCGACGAAGGCGAGGGCCACGATGGCGGCCACGAAGACGCCGAAGACCACGTCGAAGGCGATGCTCATGCCGGGAGCCCCGACCTGTCCCTGGCGGTGACCGGGGACACCCTCGTGCCGGTGACGTCCATGACCTCCCCAGGATACCGGCGGTCCCCGCCCGACCTCTTCCGTGGGGGAGGTTTTCGCGCCCGGAGCCGGCCCCGGGGACGGTCCGGTCCCTCGTCACACCCGTGGGGCATTGTGGGTCGGTGCCCACAGCAGCGACGAGACGGGGGGTGGCGAGCGTCCTGGCCCGGGACGGCCTCCTGCGCCGACTGCGGGGTGACGGCGTCCTCCGGCCGGTGATCGACCCGGGCCTGGCCGGTGGCCTGCGGGACTGGCTCGAGGACGGCCTCGTCGAGTCGGTGGCGGCCCTGCCCACAGGGGCGGACGTGGTTCGGGTGAACAAGGATTCGCTGAATCAGGTGCTGTTGTGTGAGGCGCATCTGGTCGCCGGGCGCCGGGCCCCTCGGGTGGTCACCGTGGAGCTGGCGCGGGGGAGCCTGGTGGACGCGCTGTTTCGCCAGTGGGTCACGACCGGTGTCATCGACGACCCTTGGGCCGACGCCGTCGCCTCG
The DNA here is from genome assembly GCA_963838775.1 of uncultured Acidimicrobiales bacterium. Lineage (GTDB taxonomy): Bacteria > Actinomycetota > Acidimicrobiia > Acidimicrobiales > UBA8190 > Chersky-840. The sequence goes on along the minus strand of CAWISP010000003.1, from coordinate 11,372 downwards.
TTCAACGTGGACGGCGACCGTGACGGTGTCGTGGCGTTCGTCTCCGGACTTCCCGAGGCCCATCGGTGCCGGTTGGCGGCCGAGGTCGCCGAGCACGCCGCCAACCTCGTCGAACGGTGGCCGGCGCCCAGCCCGGCGTGGTTGCCGCGCACCCAGGAGCGCGTCGAGGTCCCGCTGTGCGGGGGTCAGGTGGTGCTCGCCGGCGTGGTGGACCTCGTGCTCGGCAGCCCCGCCCACGATCGGGCGTCGGTGTGCCTGGTCGAGCTCAAGTCGGGGACCCGACGTCTCGAGCACCGCCCCGATCTCCACTTCTACGCGCTCCTCGAGGCACTGCGTAGTGGCGCCGCACCGTTCCGGATCGCCACGTACTACAGCGGCACGGGTGAGCTCGATGCTGAGCCCGTCGACGAGGACACGCTCGTGCGCGCGCTGGCGCGGGTCCTCGACGGTGCCATTCGACTGTGCCGTTTGGCCGCCGGGGTCGAGCCCGAGCGACGCCCGAACAATCTGTGCGCATGGTGTGTCGGCCTCCCCGGCTGCGCCCCGGGCCAGAAACGGGCCGGCACGGATGTGGCGCTGGTCCCCTCCGGGCTTGGCGCCACCGAAGGCGCCACCCCGTGACCAAGGTCCCGGCCCGGGTGGCGTGGTTGACCGACGCGCTCATGGCGCCCATCACCGATGAGGTCGCGCCGGCCGCGTGGGCCCAGCTCCGCGACCAGCTCGTGCGCGACCTCCGAGCCCTGGGGGCCGAGCTCCCTGACGGGGAGCGTCTCCAGATCGACGCCTTCAAGGTCCGGCTGGCGCAACGTCACCCCGATCGTTGCATCTCGATCGACGACACGTTCACACCGTCGCCGCGCACGTGTCGCCGCGCCGTCGGTGTCGCCGCCGTCAACCGGTGCGTGCGGGGGCACTCCCCGAACCCCGCCGTGGCGGTGGCGGCCGTGCTGGCCGAGGGTCTCGAGGATGCCGCCGCCGCCGGCGACAGCGGTGCGATGCGAGCGCCGTGGTGGGCCCGGTGGTACGCGGGATTGCCCGATGGTGGTCGGGCCGTGGTGCGGGCCGAGGCGGTCACGTGGGCGACACAACTCCTCACGGCCGTGGACTGGCAGCAGGTGCCTCGGCCCGTCATCGGCGGACGTGACGACTGGTGGCAGTGCCCGTCAGGGACGCCCATCGTCTTCAAGGGTCGTGCCGACCTGCGGGCGCTGGTCGACCGGCGCCCCGCGTTGCTGGTGGTCGGGACGGGGTGCTGTCCGGCGGACTGGCGCGTCGAGCTCGGCTACCCCGGCTTGGTGGCGGCGCTGTGTCGCGAGGCCCGAGTATCCCCGTGCCGGGTCGTGGGTGTCTGGCCCCAGAGCGGTCAGGTCCGCATCCTTCCCATCGACGCCGCTGCCTTGCGCGCCACCGCCACCGCCGTCGTCGCCGGCGTCGCCACGTGGGTGGACAGCCGGATCGAGAAGGAGCGGGGCACCCGAAACAGCGTGTCCGACGCGCTGTCGGTGTCGGTCGACGGCGCCCTCGCCTGAGGACTACTCGCTGTGACAGTTGGCGGCGGGCGGCGGCGGCACGTCGATGGCCGGATTGCGGTCGAAGAACCCGTGCGGGCTCAGCAGGAAGCCGGCGTACTCGACCGGCATCACCGGCCAGTCCTCGGGCCGGGGTATGTGGGTGACCCCGAAGGTGTACCAGAGGACGATGTCCCGATCGACGATGGACCGGTCCGCCGCCGTCCACTTCGGTAGGCCGTCCCCACCGGCGTGCTGGTTGGGATAGTCGCCCGCGGCCCGTCGCTCATCGGGGGCATAGGGAGTGACCCACAGGTTGCGTGTCGCGAAGGCGGCGCGCTGGGCGACACTCGAGTCCGGGTTGGCGAGCAGCGTCGGCGTCGCGCCCGGAACGAGTTTGTACGCGACGGGGATCCCCAGTCGGTTCTCCGAGTGAGGGTTGACGATCTTCCAGCAGCGACTGGTGGACGGGTCCACGACCCGCTGTGCTCGCGCCTCGCTTTCGAGCAGCGTGGCCACGGGGGCGAAGGCATTGGACCAGGGGTTGTCCGGTCCCGGCGGCACAGGGTGGGTGTCCACCTCGTACACGGAGTTGGTGGGGCCGTCCACCTCGGCGTCGAGCCGGACGTTGAACAGGTGCTGGTGGAACGGCGCCGCCAGTTGGGGAGCGATCATCGACGCGAAACGAGGGTCCTCTCCGGGCGCCACAGCCATCGTCGACAGGATCCCGGTGAGTTTCACCTCGAACTGGATGGAGCCGTCCTGATAGAAGTACCAGAAGAACCCGTAGTCGTAGTTGCCGACCGTGGCGATCGTGCTCACCACCAGCCGGCGCGACCGGCGTACGTCGTTGCGCGCCCCGCGCGGGTCGTTGTGCTTCCACAGGATCCCGTAGTCCTCCTCGTGCATGCAGATGGCGTTCTGGACCACGTAGGGGTGGCCACGCTCGGAGCTGAACACGGCGTCGAAGTAGTGGATGGCCCCCAGGCAGTCACATCCCAGAGCCAGGGAATTGGCCATCCTTCCCAGTCCCCACTCCCCGGCGTCGAAGGCGTTCTTCCAGCCGTGCATCGGTCCGGGATCTCCGTAGGGGACCACCATCTCCGAGACCGAAGCCCGGAAGAGGATGGGCCGGTTGCGTCCGTTGTCCTCGTACCGGACCTCGTGGAGGATGAGCCCTTCGACCGAGTCCATCGATACCCGCAGCGACCACTTCTGCCAGCGGACGTGGTTGCCCTCCACCTCGAAGCTCGGACCCTCGGGCTGGTTGATCTCGAGCGGCTTCAGGTCCTGACGAAGCGCCGTGGACTCGGGGAAGTAGTTGCCACACTCCACCGGTACCGGCACGACCCCGGTGTCGACCATTTCGAGCACTTCGCCCCGGGCCATGTCGACGAAAACGACGATGCCCTCGACGGGATGGGCGTACCCGTTGTCGTCGGGAGTGTGGCGCACGTAGCACAGACATCGACAGATGCGTCGGCCCTCTTCGTGGGCCACGCCGAAGGACCCTGCCGGCCAGGGGTCGATCTGGACTGTCTCGAGATCCTCGATGCCACGTCGCCGCATGGCCTCTTGCCACTGGACGTTCTCCTGCACCGCCACGATCGCCGCGAACGACTCCTCGAAGAGCAGGCCGGGCCGGACACCGGTCACCGTCCTCATCGAGAGCTCCCCGGTGCGCAGCGACGCCACCGCCTCGACGACGTGGGCCTCGGGTCCCGCCACGAGCATGAGCCGGACGCGCCGGTCCACGGGCTGGCCAGCCGACCACGTCCGCACCTGCTCCCTCGTTGGTTCGAGCAACCCGATGTAGGCGAAGCGGGTCGACTCGGCGTACGTCGGGTCGGCCTGGACGAGGGCCACGGCGGCGGCGACCTCGCCCGCGGTCAGGGCGGCGAGCGGATGGTCCACCTCCGTCAAGGACACGGCCTGTGCCATGAGCTCCCTCTTGTCCGCTCGGTTCTGGTGTCCGTGCCGGCGCCACGTGTGTTCGCCGTGGTCACGGTAGGTGCAGTCTCCTCGGAGCAGCAAATGGTCAGGCGGGCCGTCAGGCAGGCCCGAGTGTTCGTCGGTACACGAAGAACACCCGGCTCACCTGGGCCCCCACCCGCGCGTAGGGGCGGATTGGTCCCACCCAGGCCACTTCTGCGTGTCGGTGTCCTTTCGCCCGCATGTGGTGCAGGGCGCCGATGATCAGGGGACGACCCGCCCCGTGACCCCACAGGTCGCCTCGGACCGCGGTGGGACCGAGGAGCCCCCCTCGGTTCACGTCGAAGGCGCAGAATCCCGCCATCCCGTCACCGTCGTGGCTCACGACGAGCGTGGAACGATCGAGGGCGCGTAACGCCTCGGCCTCCCAGTTCGGCCAGTGTCGCTGCATCCACGGCACCACCTCGGCGCGCCGGTCGGGCCCGGCCAGCTGGTGCCCTCCGGGATCGGGAGGAAGCGCGTCGAGATCGACGGCCATGTTGAAGGTGGACTCGCCGCGTCCGTAACCGTGGCGTTCCAAAAGGCACAGCATGGACAGATGTGACGACTCGACCCCGGGATACAGAAAGAACGGCGGGTCCGCCCCCACCTGCACGCTCGTCGTCCCGAGTGCCGACAGATCCGCCTCGGCCGCCCGCAGCAGGGCGGTCCCGTGACCCCGGCGGCGCACGGCGGGGTCAACCCCGAGGAGGCGGATGTAGCCCTGCGCGCCCTCGCCCACCGTGGCGACGATCCCCACTCCGGGCGTTCCCCGCACGGTGACCCGCTGCTCGGGGCTGTAGAGGCTTGCCAACAGCTCGTCTGTGGACGGCGGTTCGGGGAGGCAGCGCTGGCACAACTCGACCACGTCATCGAGGCGACGAGCGTCGAGCAGGTCCAAGTCGGTCACGGCCATCTCCGGGTCGAGGCACGGCCACGCCGCACCCTGCTGACGTCCTCGCCCAGGCTATAAGGGGTGCGCACCCCGCGTGAGTGGCCTGTGAAGCGGGTGCCAGTGTGACACCGACTGGCGAGCGGCTCCCTCGGCCGCGGTCGTCGTTTGTCCTTGTCGGCGAACGGTCGAGGAGGCCCCGAGACTGACCCGAGAATTGTCGATGCCTTGTCCGGGGGTGCGCGTCGGGGGCGTGTACTCGACATCCATGTCGACCAGCACGCACTCTACTTCCCATGTTGGACGTTGCTCCTACTCATTGGCAACGTGTGTTAGCTGTGAATCCTGTGAGAATGCGTTCGGCGTGGTGTGTTTATCCTGCGTGTGCACGGGGTAACGCGAGCGCGTTCAAAGGCACCGCGGCAAGTGATAAAGTCGACGCGGGGCATGTGGCCGATCTCTGTATTGGATCGACTTGAAGTTTTAGTCGCGCCTGCTCTCGAGGAGGTCTCAGTGGCACGTGATCAAAGCGTTCGCAATCGGATCGTCGCCTACCTTGCCGAGCAAGGCCCAGTGGAGGATTCCAGTGGAAAGGCGACTTCAGTTCTGAAGCAGGCGATCGCCTATGAGGGAACCGATGCAGGATTCACCCAAGTCGTGGCCGCCATGGCCAAAGCGGGTTTGTTGACGCGTCAGATCAGAGGAAAGCGGACCTATCGAATCTCGCACTCGGGGAGCAGCAACGGCAACAGCAACGGTGCCGTGCGAGGTGTGGTTTCCGGGTCGAACACGTCGGGTGAAGGCGAGCTCGACTACGACGAGCTCGCTGCCGCGCTGCTCGCCAAGGCGACGCGTGCGGCGGCGGCGCCGAGCGATACCTCGGAATCGGCTTCATGGGCGCGTCGCCGTTTGGAGCAACTCGAAGCACGAAACGCGTCGTTGTTGCGCGACGTCGCCCGCGCCAACGCCGAGGCGGAGGCGGTCGCGGCCGAACGCGACGTCTTGCAAAATCAGCTGGAGGCGGCCCAGCACAACCTTTCTCTTCTCACCGACCGGCTCCAGGAGCCTCGCCGCCCACAGGGCGGCCGAGCCGCCGAACGTCTCGGGCCTGACGAGCAGTCGTTGTTGAACCAGCTGCGTCATCGCCATCCTCAGCGGGCAGCCACCTCAGAACGCGCCATCTGAAAGCAGCCCGAGCGGAGTCCCATTTTTGCTCGGGTGTCTATCACCGGGACATCCGACGCGTCGGATCCCGCGCTCCGTCGAGCCTGCCCGACGCCCGCGCGGCAAGTCATCACCTCGACGCCCGATGATGCAGACGTCGCCGGGGACCGCATGACCGGTTTGTGCAAGGATGTCCTCGCCGTCTAAAGGGGCACGAGCGAAGAGGGCGTCTGGCGTGGAGAATCGAACCCCGGCCGTCTGTCGGTCGAATCTGCGGACTCGGCGAGAAGTGCTCGTGGCGGGCATGGCGGGCGCCTTCGGCCTGGCCCTGGCGGCGTGCGGAGGCGAGACCGCCCGCAAAGCCTCCGCCGTCGCGCCGGCCGGATCCGACATCGGTGCGATCGAGCACGTGATCTTTCTCATGAACGAGAACCGCTCCTTCGACCACTACTTCGGCACGTACAAGGGTGTCCGGGGATTCGATGACCGAACGGCGGGGTCCCCGGGCGCCTTTGCCCAAGCGTGGCCGGGGGGTGCGGCCAGTCAGCTGTTGCCCTTCCATCTCGACACGGCCAACTCCGCAGCCGAATGCACCTTCGACCTTTCCCATGAGTGGTCGGCCCAGCACATGTGTTGGGACGGGGGTCTGATGGACCAGTTCGTCGCCACCCACACGTCGCCGCGGTGGGAGGGTCCTCAGAACGGTGTGCTCACCATGGGCTACTACACCCGTGCCGATCTGGAGTTCTGGTACGCGTTGGCGGACGCCTTCACCATCGGCGACGGCTATCACTGCTCGGTCATGGGACCGACGCACCCGAACCGGCTCCATGCTTGGTCGGGAACGCTCGACCCCGAAGGTCATGAAGGTGGCCCGGTGATCATCACCAATTCGGCTTCCAGTGCGATCGGAAGCGCCACGTGGCGATCGATGCCCGAAGAGCTCGAGGCGAAGGGCATCTCGTGGAAGGTGTACAACCCCTCGGGCGCCGCGTACCGACCGTCGAACCCATTGTCGATCGCGATCTCGGACAACATCCTTCTGTACTTCAAGCGTCTTGTGCAGGACCCGTCCTCACTGTTGTACAAGAAGGCGTTTACCCCGATCTTTCCCCGCGACTTCTCCCGGGACGTGGCGAACGACACGCTGCCTCAGGTGTCGTGGATCATTCCGCCGCTGGGCTTCGACGAGCACCCGCCGTCTCCTCCCGCCGCCGGGATGTGGTTCACCCACCAATTGATCAAGGCACTCATCTCCAACCCCAAGACATGGTCGAAGACCGTGCTCTTCATCATGTACGACGAAAACGACGGATTCTTCGACCATGTAAAGCCGCCCGTCGCGCCGCCGGGGACCTCGGGGGAGTACCTGACCGTCGATCCTCTGCCCGCTCCGGCCGACGGTGTCGCCGGGCCCCTCGGTCTCGGCTTCCGGGTACCGCTCCTGGTCGTGTCCCCCTTCAGTCGGGGCGGGTACGTGTGCTCGGACACCTTCGACCACACATCACAGTTGCGATTTCTCGAGACACGATTCGGCGTCAAGGCGCCCAACCTCACCGCCTGGCGGCGGAGCGTGACCGGCGACCTGACCTCCACCCTCCATGTCGGATCCCCTGACCCGTCTGTGCCCAATCTGCCTGTGACCCTGGGGAGAAGCGACCCCAGGGTCAAGAGCGAGTGTCAGCCGTCGCAGCTGATTGAGTTCGACGTCACGAACCCCGTGCCCTATCCGGTGCCCGCCGTCCAGAGCATGCCGACCCAGGAGCCGGGGACCGCCACGCCGGTGCCGGCCTGATCGACGGGCTTCGAAGTCGGGCCGGCGCGATGAACCCGGGTCACCTCGAATTCTGCGCCAGCCCGCAATGGCGCCAAATGGTGGAGGAGACGATCCTCCCCGAGGCGCTGCGCGGTGTTTCTCTCGGTGACGACGTCATCGAGGTCGGGCCGGGGCCGGGTTTGACCACTGACGTACTGCGGACCATCACGACGCACTTGACGGCACTGGAGTTCGACCCCGACCTGGCCGCGGCTTTGGCGGTGCGCATGGCTGGGACAAACGTCGAGGTCGTGTGCGGCGACGCCACCGCCATCGACCTACCCGCCAACCGCTTCACAGGTGCCGCCTCGTTCCACATGCTCCACCACATACCCGGTACCGGCCCCCAGGACGCGGTCCTCGCCGAGCTCGCCCGCGTGCTCAGGCCCGGTGGCGTGCTGGTGGCCGCCGACGGGATCGAGAACGACGGCACGCGCCAGTTCCACGTCGACGACATCTACCACCCGATCGATCCCACCACGCTCGGGCGTCGACTGGAGGAATCGGGCTTCACCTCGATCGAGGTGCGTGTCTACGACCTCGGCTGGATCTGTGCCGCCACCGCCGCCGCCTGATGTCGGCCGGTCCCCTCGTTGTCAGCGCACGGCTCTAGGCGGCGCGCCCGTCAGATGCCGCCCCCCGGGCAGGAGCGTTGGGGTGGACCTGCGCACGGATCACCACGTCATGGAGTCGCTCTCGATGGGTCATCGCCCACAGGAGCGGCGTAAGTGCGATCGTGATGCCGATCAACATGAATGGAATGGACAGGTAGAGGAGGATCATCGTCTGCTGGACTGCGCCCGGAGGAAGCGTCCAGACCATCCTTTCTGTGCTCGGTGTGCTCGGCGGGTGCCGACTGCAACCAGGATGCGCTCCCCGTCTAAAGGCCACGCGCTACTCAACTGAGAGCGAGCTGAAAGAACTCGCCCCTCGCGGCGAGGAGGCGAAAGCCGGCGTTGCGGAGCCCGTCTGACCGCTGTAGTGGCGACGACCCGCACATTCGGTTTCAGAGCGGCGGCGTCGCGTCGGCGATGAGGCAGGGATCTGCAATGATGCGGCCGCGGCCAGGACTCCGCGTTGAGGCCAGCGGCACGGGGAGCACGCAATGCCGGGGATGGGCACCTACCTCCAGACAAGGAACTCTGTGGTGGTCTCCGCTTTCCACACGGCCCTGCTCCACCAGGTCCTCCTCATCGGTTTGATCCTGGTGGTCCTGTCGCTGGTGTGGAACGTCCTGCGCACCAGCCAATACCGGCGTTCGGCCGGCCCGGGATCGCTCGGTGACGGATGGGCACCCACGGCCTCCTCCGCCGAGCCACTGGCACGTCGCGTCCTCCGCATCGGATTCGGGTTGCTGTGGATCGTGGACGGCTTGCTGCAACTCCAATCGGCCATGCCGCTCGGCCTTCCGGCCAGCGTGATCCAACCTTCGGCGAGCTCCTCGCCGGCTTGGGTCCAAGACGTCGTGCATCTCGGTGTGAGGATCTGGACGGACCATCCCGTCCAGGCCGCCGCCGCCACGGTGTGGCTCCAGGTTGGGATCGGAGCGATGTTGCTCTTGGCGCCCAGGGGCCGTTGGTCTCGGTTGGCCGGGCTGATGGCCGTCGGTTGGGGGCTCATCGTCTGGGTGTTCGGCGAAGGATTTGGTGGGATCTTCGGCGAGGGTTCCTCCTGGCTCTTCGGCATGCCCGGCGCGGTGATCTTCTATGGCGCGGCGGGCGCGCTGGTGGCGCTCCCCGATCGATCGTGGTCCAGCCCGAGGCTCGGCCGGCTCATCCTGCGGGCCATGGGCGTCTTCCTGGTCGGCATGGCGGTTCTCCAGGCCTGGCCCGGGCGCGGCTTCTGGCAGGGATCGGCACGGGGCACGACGCCGGGGACCCTTTCGACCATGGTCCGCCAGATGTCGCAGACCGCCCAGCCCGGTTTCCTCTCGTCAACCGTTCGAGCCTTCGGCGACTTCGACGCATCGAACGGATGGGCCGTCAACCTGTTTGTCGTGGTCGCCTTGGCGGCGATCGGTATCGCCTTCGGCACCGCCGACAAACGGGTGGTGCGCCCCGCGCTGTACGCCGCGGTCACGTTGGGCCTGGCGGACTGGGTCCTCGTCCAGGACTTCGGGGTTCTCGGCGGTGTCGGGACCGACCCCAACAGCATGCTGCCCATGGCGCTTGTCTGGGTCTCGGGATACCTCGCCATCACACGGGTGCCGGTTCCGGCCACCACCGTAGAGCGCCTTGGTGTCGACGTGTCGCCCGCCGCCTCGGCCGTGGCTGCTCTCGGGACCACAGATGCCGTGGTGTCGAGACCGTGGTGGGACCGGGTCCCACCGGGTTACCTGGCTCGCGTCCTCGCCGCCATTGCGGCCATCGCCGTCGTGCTCGTCGGCGCCGTGCCCATGGCCGCCGCGTCCATCAACCCCAATGCCGACCCGATCCTGGCCGTGGCCGTGGATGGCACGCCCAACATCGTCGACACTCCCGCGCCCGCCTTCCGCCTCGTCGACCAGGCGGGCGCGACCGTATCGCTGGCCGATCTCCGGGGGCGGACCATCGCGCTCACCTTCCTCGATCCGGTGTGCACGTCGGACTGCCCGTTGATCGCACAGGAATTCCGCAATGCGAACTCGTTGCTCGGACATGATTCGAGCCGGGTGGTCTTCGTCGCCGTTGTGGCCAACCCGATCTACCGGGCCATCACCTTCACCAATGCCTTCGATCGCCAAGAGGGCCTCGACCACATGCGGAACTGGTTGTACCTCACCGGTTCGATCTCCGCCCTCGACCAGATCTGGGCGCACTATGGAATCGAGGCCGACGTCTTGCCGGCGGGGGCGATGGTCGCCCACAGCGACCTCGCATATCTCATCGACGCTCGCGGCCACACCCGCGAGATTCTCAGTTCCGAGCCCGGCGAAGGCGCGGCGGCGTCGTCGTCGTTCTCGGGGTACCTGGCGTCCGCTCTCGAGCGCGTCGTCCACTCGTGAGGGCGGTCCGGGCCCGTACCTGTCGCATCCCCACTGTGGTTGCACTGGTGGTCATGACCGCCGCCCTCGTCGGCTGCTCGACCACGGCGAACAGGTCCGACGGATCGACGCACCGTGGGCCACCCTCGGTCACCGTGCCACTCGACACCACCCTGGCCACCAGCTTCGGTGAGGTGGCTGTGGTGGCCATGGGCATGCTCAGCAATCCACACAACACCTTCTGGCAGGTGTTGTCGCGGCCCAGCGCCACGGCGCAGTGGCGGGTCGTGACCCCGCCCGGCGTGGCTGACAACGGTGGCGTGGTCGTGAGCTCACCGGCGGGTTCAGCTGGTCTGCTCGCCGGCTTCGAGCCGAGCCAGGCGCTCGACTTCTCTCCCATCGCGTTGAGCGTCGACCAAGGACGATCGTGGTCGCCGGGCCTGGTCCAAGGAGGACTCATGGCCGTACCCGACGCCTTGGCCACGGGCTCGGGCTCGGGCTCGGGTTCCGTCGCCCTCGTGCGCAACGGCGGGGGTGAGGTTCTGCGGGGCACGGGGACATCGTCGATCGGGTCGAAGGTTGCGAGCACGGCCGCCATTGCCGCATCGGCGGCGGGCAAGGCGTGTGACATCGGCACCCTCACCGCCGTTGCCCTCGACGAGAGCGGAGCCACCCTCGTGGGTGCGTCGTGCACGACACCGGGGGTCGTCGGCATCTTCGGGCTCAGTGGCGGCACCTGGCGGTTGGTCGCACCGCGGCTCACGGGCGCCGTCGGGGCGGCGTCGACGAAGGTGGTCCGGCTCGTCGAGGCCGGCGGTGTCGCCAACGGCCTGGTGGCGTCGGGCGACGGTTCGGTGACCAGCCTCATCGGCGTGGCGCGCTCGACGGGGGGGGTCTGGTCACGGTCACCGGCTCTTTCGGTGGGTCCCCGCGACCGCATCGCGTCCACCGGTGTCGAGTCGGGGGGCGGATTCGTAGTCCTCGTGCAGCGACCGGACCGGTCGTTGGTTCTCGAGCTCGAGACGGGCCCCGGTGGTCCGTGGCAGGCGACGACGGCGC
>CAWISP010000002.1:0-18900 GCA_963838775.1 uncultured Acidimicrobiales bacterium | reverse complement strand
CCGTCGAGATCTCAGATTGGTAAGTCGGCCGAGGGCCGACTGGTGGCCGGCGTCGGGACCGCGGTCGAGGGAGATTGAAAACCCTCCTACTACGGTAGTAGAGTTAAGCCATGCCCCGTGGAAGACCCTCGCCCAAACTCGCCATCACCGTCGATGCCGACGTCCACGGGCAGGTGAAAGCCGCAGCGACTGCGGAGGGAGTCAGCGTGTCGGCCTGGATGACCTCCGCCGCTCGTCGAGCGCTTCTGGTCCGAGATGGGTTGCGAGCTGTTGGCGAGTGGGAGAAGGAACATGGTGCCTTTAGTGAGGCCGAGCTCGAAGCGGCACGTCGTCGCGTCGCTGATGAGGAGGTCGCGACCTCGCACCCACGACCGGCATGAGCGTCGTGTACGACGCGGGCGTTCTCGTCGCCGCCGACCGGGACGACCGCGCTATTTGGGCCGAACACCGAATCCGTCTTGAACTCGGCGCGGTGCCGACGACGACAGCGCCTGTGGTTGCTCAAGTGAGCCGATCACCTCGGCAGGCGCAGCTGCGACGCTTCTTGCGGGGCTGCGAGATCGTGGCGTTCTCGCCAGACCAGGCGCATGAGGTAGGAGCTCTTCTGGGCAAAGCAGGTACCTCTGATGTTGTCGACGCGCACCTCGTCGTGTGTGCCGCCGTGACGACTTCCACGGTGCTCACCTCAGACCTTGATGATCTGCGAAAGATCTCGAGCAATGTGGTCACTCCCGTCCCCGTGCGAAGCATCTGAAGCTCCAATCGGCGCCGCCCAATTGCCCCGCGTCACGTGGCCTTTGGGACTGCTCTCTGTCAAGGGTTCTTGACCTCGGGGGAAATGTCCCGAGTCTGCGGAGGAGTCACCGTTCGGACGGTGATACACCTACGCCGTACCGTGTCTTCCTGCGCCTCGTGCGGCCGGCGTCTGAGCAAAGTGGCCCCCCTCACCGAAACAGCACGGACGTCATCGCCCGTGCCGATCCCATCGGGAGCTGTCGTGCTCGCATCAATACCATCCGCCACACTGCACGGGGTCGACGGTCGCCGAGTCTCTGTCGAGGTCCATGTCTCGAGCGGCTTGCCCGGCTTCACCGTCGTCGGGCTGCCCGACGCGGCCGTGCGTGAGTCGCGCGACCGTGTCCGAGCCGCCTTGCTGTCGAGCCAGCTGTCGTGGCCGTCTCGGCGGGTGACCGTGAACTTGGCGCCATCGAGATATCGGCTTGGTAAGCCGGACCGCGGGTGAAGGCCCCCCCAGCTCGGGACTCGATGATGGGTTGATCTGCCCCGTTCTTAGTTCTAAGGCTGCCCACCGCTACACAAGAGGAGGGTGTGGGACACGAGTTTGGTTCAACATTAGAACCCCTGACCCGGACCGGCACAACCGTGCGGCCCACGCTCGTGGGGTTATCGTTCGAACATGAAGGCAGTCGAACCAGCCGCGCCGGCGGTGCTGGTGAAGGGACTGACGAAGTCGTACTCGGGGACGCCTGCTGTGGCCGGCATCGACCTGGAGATCCCCCGCGGGGAGATCTTCGCACTTCTGGGGCCCAATGGAGCGGGGAAGACCACCACCGTGGAGATCCTGGAGGGGTACCGATCGAGAGATGCCGGCGAGGTGAGGGTCTTAGGATGCGACCCCGGCCATCAGCGCGCCCAGCTCAAGCCCCGCATCGGGATCGTCTTGCAGTCCACGGGAATCAACCCCTATCTCACTGTCCAAGAGCTGGTGACAATGTACGCGGGCTATTACCCGCATCCACGTTCGGTTTCCGAGGTCATCGACCTCGTCGGTCTCAACGCCAAGAGGACCGAGCGCGTCGCACGGCTCTCCGGTGGCCAGCAACGCCGGTTGGACATGGCGATTGGTCTGGCCGGGGACCCCGAGTTGCTCTTCCTGGACGAGCCGACCACCGGCTTCGATCCCACTGCACGCCATGAAGCTTGGGACGTCATCGCGAACCTGGCCAGCCTGGGCAAGACCGTGTTGCTCACGACCCACTACATGGACGAGGCGCAATACCTGGCTACGCGGGTGGCCGTCATGGCTGCTGGCCGCATCGTGGCGGAGGGCCCACCCTCCACCCTTGGTTCCCGGGACCGGGCCAGGGCGCGGGTCCGGTACCGGGTCGCCGGAGGAGTCGTGCCGCCGGCAGGCTTCGGTGGTCCGGTCGGTCCCGACGGGTTCATCGAGCTGAGTGTCGACAACCTGGAGAAGACGCTCCATGAGTTGACGGGTTGGGCGATCGACCAGGGCCTGAACCTCGATGGCCTGGAAGTGACGAGACCAACCCTGGAAGACGTCTACCTGTCGCTGACCTCGCTCCCGACCGGAGGGGAGCACGAATGAGAGCCGTGGCGCTGACCTTTACTCAGGTCCGCTACGTGAACAAGGAATTCTGGCGCAACCCCGCGAGCGCCTTCTTCATCTTCGCATTTCCCCTCATGTTCCTCGTCATCTTCACGTCCCTGCTGGGCCACTACAACCTCCATATCGGAGCGATGACGGTGAAATCCTCGACGTACTACGTCGCCTCGATGGCGTCGTTCGGGGTCATCTCGGCCTGCTTCACCAACACGGCGATCGGCATCACCTTCCAGCGCGAGGCCGGTATCTTGAAGCGGACCAACGGCACCCCACTGCCGTCGGGCTCGTTCCTGGCCGCTCGGGTCGTTCATGCCCTGAGCGTGGCGGTCATCCTTGTGGCGCTGACCACCGCTTTCGGTCGGACCGCATATTCAGCGACCATCCCGACGGGGACGAGCCTGTTCCATTTCGTCGTGATGCTGGTGGTGGGCGCAGTCGCCTTCTGCGCCCTGGGACTGGCGCTCACGGCGGTCATACCCAACGCTGATGCGTCGGCGCCCATCGTGAACGCCACAATCCTGCCCCTTCTCTTCCTGTCCGGCATCTTCATTGCCTTCGGGAATTCGACCCCCTCATGGATCCTGTGGGTGGCGCGCATCTTTCCCGTGAGGCATTTCGCCCTCGGAATGCAGGCCGGATTCCTGGGCACCCCATTTCACTGGGATGATGTCGGCGTGGTCGCGGCCTGGGGTGCAGCGGGTCTCGTCCTGGCGATTCGATTCTTCAGCTGGGAACCACGGAGATGACGTGATGAGGCCTGTCGGTCGGCAGCACCCACGGGCAGAATACGCGCAATAGAACCTCGTAGCGGACCGAATAGTCAGGTTCGGTGTCACGCGGCCACGACCGGAGGTCCTTGAGTCCGGAGGGTGTCATCTCATACACCTTGCGACCCCTCGGCCCGCCCTGTGATTGGGGCTCTGTCGTCAACATTCGGCTTTCCCGAATGCTTGATACAGCCGACGCCTACTGTTGGAAAAGCGCTTTCGCGTGGCCAGGCGTCCCTTCTGCGGCCCGCTCCTGTCGGACCGGCACGGACAGACCGTGCCACCGCACTGCGGAGCTCGCCATGCTTGCTTGTATCCCTTCGGCCACCCTCCATGGGGTCGACGGTCGCTCGGTGTCTGTCGAGGTCCACGTCTCGGCGGGCCTTCCCGGCTTCACCGTCGTCGGGTTGCCCGATGCGGCCGTGCGAGAGTCGCGGGACCGTGTCCGCGCCGCACTCCTGTCGAGCGGCCTGGGATGGCCCTCCCGTCGGGTCACGGTTAACTTAGCTCCCTCCGGAGCGTGCGGAAGACCGGCGCCGGGCTCGATCTTCCCATCGCCATGGGACTCCTCGTGGCTGGCGACGTGTTGCCTGCCCGTTGCGTCGAGCGCACAGGGTTCGTGGGCGAGCTCGGTCTCGACGGGTCGTTGCGACCCGTTCCCGGGATCGCCTCCCTCGTGGCCGCGATCGATGCCGACCACATCGTGGTGCCGGCGGCGGTTTCCGCCGAGGCGGCGCTGGTGGCCGGTGAGCGTGTGCGCGCCGCGTCCACCGTGGCCGAGGTTGTCGCTGCCTTGCAGGGCCGGTCTCCATGGGCGGAGACGGCGCCGCTGCGGGTGTCGCCGCCGGAGAGGAAGGAGCCCGACCTCCTCGACGTCCGCGGCCAGCTGGTGGCACGGCGTGCGCTCGAGGTCGCCGCCGCCGGAGGTCACCACCTCCTGTTCGTGGGCCCCCCGGGCTCGGGGAAGACGATGCTCGCCACGCGCCTTCCCGGGATCCTGCCCGACCTCGTCCGGGACGAGTCGCTCGAGGTCCTCCGGATCCATTCCGCCGCCGGCGCCTCCTCGCTCGGCGCCGCGTTGGCCCGTCGTCCGCCGTTCCGTGCCCCGCACCACGGTGCCACCGAGGTGGCCATCGTCGGAGGTGGGACGTCGTGGTTGCGGCCCGGCGAGATCTCCCTAGCCCACGCCGGGGTCCTGTTCCTCGACGAGCTCGGGGAATTCCCGGCTCCCGTCCTTGACGCCCTGCGCCAACCGCTCGAGGAGCACGTCATCCGTGTCCGCCGGGCCAGAGGTGCGATCGATTTCCCGGCCCGGTTCCTTCTCGTCGGCGCCATGAACCCGTGTCCGTGCGGCGAGGGAGGGCTTCCCGGGGCCTGTCGGTGCAGCGACGTGATGCGGCGTCGCTACCTGCGGCGACTCTCCGCACCGTTGCTCGATCGGTTCGACCTCGCCATCGCGCTCGGCCGCCCCGACGTGGAGGATCTCCTGGACGGCCCGCCAGGCGACTCCTCGGCGGTGGTGGCGGCCCGGGTGCGCCGGGCCCGAGCGCTCGCCCAAGGCAGGGGGGTGCGGTGCAACTCGGAGCTCGGCTTCGACACCATCGACGGTCCCTCGACCCTTTCCGCCGACGCCGCCGCCCTGCTCGAGCGGAGGTTGCGATCGGGTTCCCTTTCGGCCCGAGGGCTCCATCGTGTGCGGCGCGTGGCCCAGACCATCGCCGACCTCGACGGCGTCTCCGGCGTCGACGAGCGCCACGTGGCCGAGGCGCTGCAGCTCCGGGCGGCGCGTTCGACGCTCATGACGGGGGCGGGAGCGTGACGCCGACGATGACTCTCACCGAGGAGCAGCGCTTCGGCGCCGGCCTCGCCGCGCTGGGAGCCTCTCCCGGGATGTTGCGGAAATTCCTCGACGGGTACCGGGCGCCCGAGGCGTGGGAGGCGATCGCCCGAGGTCGCCACCGCGCCGATCCCGAACGCCGCTATCGCGACAAGGCGGTTCCCCGCATCCTCGACACCGTCGAATCGGCATGCGCCCGTTCGGGGGTGTCGGTGGTGGTGTTCGGGCACGTCCACTATCCACGTGCGCTGGCGGACGATCGTCAGGCGCCGGCCGTGCTGTTCTCGACGGGTGACGCCGCGGTGCTCGAGGGCAGGCCCCGGGTGGCGGTGGTGGGTACGTGTTCGGCTACCCCCTACGGGCTCGGTGTGGCCACCGAGCTCGGGCGCGACCTGGCCCGCGCCGGCGTGGTGGTGGTCTCGGGGCTGGCGGTGGGCATCGACGCGGCCGCGCACGCCGGCGCACTCGGCGTCGACGACGGGGCCCCGACCGTCGGTGTCCTCGGCACTCCCCACGATGGCGTCACGACACGGTCGCAGTTGGCGCTGCGCGACGCGCTCGGTCGTCGTGGCGCGGTGCTGTCGGAGATCCCTCCCGGGTTCCACAGCGCCCGGTGGTGGTTCGCGGTGCGCAACCGGGTTATGGCCGCGCTGGCCCACGTCGTGGTGGTGGTGGAGTGTCACCACCGCGGTGGTTCCCTTCACACGGTGGCCGCCGCCGTGGCGCGCGGGGTGACCGTGACGGCGGTCCCGGGTTCGGTGCGCAGCCCGGCGTCGGTCGGCACCAACCGTCTCCTCGTCGAGGGCGCGGTGCCGGTCCGTGACGTGGACGACGTCCTGACCGCCGTCGAGCTCTGTCTCGTGACCCGTCCCGACATCACCCCTCCTCGCCGGCCCCCGACCCCGCCCCGGTCGAAGGGGCCGGGCCGCCGGGAACCCCCGCTCTCGGCGTCGCAGCGCCGGGTGCATCGGGCTCTCGACCACGACCCCGCCACCCTCGAGGCTGTGGTTCGCCGCAGCGGCCTGTCCCTGGGGGAGGTGTCGGTGGCGCTCGAGGCACTGGCCGACGCCGGCGTCGCCGTCGGTGTCCACGGTCGGTGGGCCCGCCCGAGCGACTGACCGGCGCCGGCGCCACCCGTCCTCAAGGACGCCACCTGGTCCGTCGATACGAATGGGAGCCGATTGGGCGCGAACTGGCTGCTCATAGCACTGGGGGGTGACCGATGTCAGCTGGGGAATCGTCCGGGCCCGAGGCGAGCGTCGCCTCGACCTGGGGCGGGAATCCGTCCGAGGCCGATGCCGAGCGGCCGCCGTCGAAGCGCGCCCGGCTGAGCCCATACCTCCTCGGCTATTCCATGGGTCCCGCCGCTCTGGCGACGCTGCTCTTTCTGCGCCACTTCGGGGTCGTGGCCCATGTGCCGGTGTGGCTGTGGCTGGCGGTCTTCACCGCCATCCCGGCCGGGAGCATCGGGTTCGAGGTGCTGTGCCGGCGCAGCCCGAGCACCGTGTGGCTCAACGCCCGGGTGGCCTGGCACGCCACCGCGGTGACCGCGGTCATCTACCTGAGCGGGTGGGGCCCCGTCCTCACTTCCGCCTTCGCGTTCGTGGCTCTCGAGAACGTGTCGCACGACGGCTCCCGCACGTGGCGGCGTACTGCGCTGTGGAGCCTCCTGGGCATCGCCGTCGGACAGGTGGCCATCTGGCAGCGCTGGGCACCCTCGTTCCTGTCGGTCGGGAAGAGCGAGGCCCTCGGGCTCATGGGCGCCTTCGTGCTCCTGTTCGTCATCCGCATGGCGGGGGCGACGATCGAACAGAAAGAGGACGCCGAAACCTCCATGCGGGTGAGCGAGGAGCGTTTCCGCTCCCTGGTCCAGAACTCCACCGACACGACCTTCGTGATGGGCGCCGAAGGTCGGATCCTCTACGCCAGCCCAGCGACGATCTCGCTGTTCGGCCGGGATCCCGACGACGTCCTCGGCATGCGAGCTACCGACCTGGTTCATCCCGACGACCGGGGCCGAGTCGAGGCCCAGCTCGCCGCGCTCGTCAACACCGTGATGGTCACCGAGCCCATCCAGTTCCGCGTCGAGCACGCCGACGGCACGTATCGCTATGCCGAGGCGGTGGTGAGCAACCTGCGCGACAACCCGTCGGTGGCCGGGTACGTGGGCAACCTGCGCGACGTCACCGAACGCAAAGAGGCCGAGTCGCAACTCCTGCACGTGGCGCTGCACGACCCCCTGACCGGGCTCCCGAACCGCACCTTGATCCTCGATCGTGCCGACCAGATGCTCGTGCGGTCGCGGCGGGAGTACCGGCCCGTGGCGGCGCTCTTCGTCGACCTCGACAACTTCAAGGACATCAACGACTCCTTGGGTCACGACGCCGGCGACAAGGTCCTGCAGGCGGTCGCCCATCGCTTCGTCGGCATCCTGCGCGAGAGCGACACGGTGGGCCGCCTCGGCGGTGACGAATTCGTCGTCCTGGCCGAAGGCGCGTCATTGGGCGCGGGGCCGGAGATGGTCGCCGAGCGCCTCCACGACGCGCTACGCGAGCCGTTCCGGATCGAGGGCTACGCGTCGGTGTCGCTCACCGTCACCGCCAGCATCGGGATCGCCGGCGGGCAGCGCAACTCCGCATCCGAGCTCCTGCGCGATGCCGACATCGCGCTGTACCGGGCCAAGGCGCTGGGCAAGAACCGCTCGGCGCTCTTCCAGCCCGAGATGCAGACGGCGGTGCTCGACCGTATCGAGCTCGACGCCGACCTGCGCTCGGCGCTGGCCGAAGAGCAGTTCTTCCTCCTCTACCAGCCCGTGTTCGATCTCGACCACGTCGACGTGTCGGGGGTCGAAGCGCTCTTGCGCTGGCGCCACCCGGTGCGCGGCGTCGTCGCGCCCGACCAGTTCATCCCCATGCTCGAGGAGTCCGGCCTGATCGTCGAGGTCGGGCGCTGGGTCCTGCTCGAGGCGTGCCGTCAGGGCGCCCAATGGCACCGACGCGGCTTCCACCTTTCGATGTCGGTCAACGTCTCGATGCGTCAGCTCGAGATCCATACCTTCGTCGACCACATCAAAGAAGCGTTGGCCGTCACCGGCCTGGACCCGACGACACTCGTCATCGAGATCACCGAGAGCACACTGATGCGCGATGCCGACGCCACGGTGAGGCGTCTGCGCGAGATCAAGGACCTCGGCGTGCAGGTTGCCATCGACGACTTCGGCACCGGCTACTCGTCGCTCGCCTACCTTCGCCAGTTCCCCGTCGACGCCCTGAAGATCGACCGCTCCTTCATCGCAGCCATGGCCGACTCCCCCGAGTCGGGGGCCCTCATCCACACCCTCGTAGAGTTGGGACGCACCCTCGGCCTCGAGACCCTGGCCGAGGGGATCGAGGACAACGACCAGCTCGCCAAGCTCCAGGCCGAACAATGCGACCGGGGCCAGGGCTTCTTGTTCTCGAAACCCATCGAGCCCGAGGCGATCGAGGCCTTCCTCCTCGAGTCGGCCGAGACCAGTCGGGCCGCCGCCGTCGCGGCGTCACCACGCCTGGGCGATCCGGTCGCCGCCGCGCCCGAGCCCCCCGATGCCGCGGCACCGACGGTGCTCGCGTCGGGGATGGGTTCGAGCGCCTGAGCGGTCACCCCGTGGTGACCGGGATCCGGCTCGCCGACCTCGGCCACAGCTCCCCCAGATAGAAGCGGGTCCCCTGGTCGTCGACGCAGTCCGACGTCACGCCGTAGGGCTGGCGAGCGGGATCGGTCGCCGTTCCCCCCGCGGCGCGGACGCGCCCCACGGCGGCGGCGATGTCGTCGACGAGGTACATCGGCACGCTCACGGCCCGCCGGTGGCCGCCGCTCAGGCCCATTCCCGGTCGCACGTCGTCGACCTGCCAGCCGTCGTCGACCCGGCCGGGGGTGAAGTGCCACCCGAGCACCTCCCCGTAGAACGAGCGCGTCCGGGCCGAGTCGACCACCTCGAGGGTCACGTAGGCGATGTCACCTTGGCGCGTCCCATGCGGCGCCAGGCGCCCTCCGGCGTCGTCCGACGGGGGGCGGAACACGGCGAAGGGCGTTCCCTGGTCGTCAATGCAGTTGGCGACACGACCGTACGGGGCTTCGGCGGGCTCTCCGGCCTCACCCCCTGCGGACCGCACCCTGATCACGGCGGCATCGACGTCGTCGACCAGATAACACAGGAACAAGGTGCTCGTCTCCTCGCCGCCCCACAGCCCGTGGTGAGGACCGGCCCCGACGACCTGGCGTCCCTGGGGGCCACTGCCAGCTGCGAACGACCATCCGAGCACCGAGCCGAAGAACGCCTGGGCGCGTTCGACATCGGGGACCCACAACGACACGTAGCCGATGTCGCCGGGCTGCATCGGCTCCCCTCGAGCGGAGGCGGGGGCCGTGTCACCGGAAGAGGCAGTGTCATCGGAAGAGGTCGAGATCATCCAGCGATGCCCGAAGGGGTCGTGTACCACGGCGTTGCGCCCGTAGGGATGGTCGGCCGCGGGACGCTCGACGGTGGCACCGGCATCGTGGGCCCGGCGCAGCGACGCGTCCACGTCGGGCACCTCGAGCACGAAACTGACCGTTGCGTCGGCTCCGGCGCGGGGCGCGGCGACGTGGCTCTCGGGTGACTCGTCGGCCAGGAACAGCGCGCTCGCACCGAACTCGAGCTCGGCATGGCCCACCCGGCCGTCGGCCATGACCATCGGCTCGCCGCGGCGTCGCGCCCCGAAGACCTCGACGTACCAGTCGACGGCACGACGCGAGTCGGCGACGATGAGATACGGGGTGATGCCGACCGGGGGCGGCTCCCGGGGCGCCCGTTCCGGCTCGACGAGGTCGGTGGGCAGGGTGGTCTCCGACACGATGACTCCTTCCGGGAGCGACAAGGCGCGCTCCACTCGGGCGCGCAGGCGGGTGGCGAAGGCGGGACGGGGCTCGACCGGGGACGGCGGAGAGCGCAGGGCTTCGAAAGGATCAGGCATCGTCGGCGTCCTGCTCTCCGTAGGCGCGGCGGAAGGCGCCCCGGGCCCGCACGAGTAGGCCTTCGGTGGCGTGCACGCTTCGGTCCACGAGCTCGGCGACGTCGAGGACAGGGAGATCGTCGAGATACCGCAGCGTCAACACGGCGCGGTGCAGCGGCGACAATTGGTCAAGGGTGTCGCGGGCCCGCAGCGCGTCCAGAGAGACGTCCCAACGGTCTTCGTCGTGGTCGGAAAGGCGGCGCCCCTCGGTGCTCGTCACGGTGCGCAGGCCCTGTTCCTCGCGGGCCTGGCGGCGCCAGTGGTCGACGAGCTTGTGCCGAGCCACCCCGACCAGCCACGGCACCGAGACCGGGGTCCGCTCGTCGCGTCGGACGGCGTCGACGGCGGCGAGGAAGGTCTCGGCCGTGAGGTCCTCGGCCACCGCCGTGGCACCGCAGCGCGACACCAGGTAGCCATAGACATGGGGGAGCGCCCGGTCATAGACGTCGAGCAGGTACGCGCCGGGGTCGCCCGTTGCTGCCGCCTGTTCGATCACACCCGTATTGTCGTCTCCGGACCCCGTTCTCCGACGGGTCGTGGAGGGTTTTCTTGCACTGGGTCGTCGACGGCATGAACCTGATCGGCTCGCGCCCCGACGGATGGTGGCGCGATCGGGCCGGAGCCCGACGCCGGCTCGTGTCCGAGCTCGCCCCGCTCGTGGGGCCCGACACCGAGGTCACGGTGGTCTTCGACGGTCGTCCCGGCCCCGGGGAGGTCGACGCCGCCGTGGCCGCCGGCGTCGAGGCGCGCTTCGCCCCGGGAGGGCCCAACGCCGCCGACCGTGCCATCGTGGACCTGTTGCCGTCGCTCGCCGACGGCGACGAGGTCACCGTGGTGACGTCGGATGGGGCCCTCGCCGACGCGGTGCGACGGGTCGGGGTGAACGTCGAGGGGGTCGGGGCCTTCCGGCGCCTGCTCTCCGGCGGCCACACGGGCTAGCCCGAAGAGCGTTCGCGCGAACAGCGTTAGCCCCAGCAGCGTTAGCCCGAAACGCCGGGCGGACTCGGGGGGAGGGCGTCGAGGGGGGCCACAGCGTGGCGGCTCAGGGCCTCGGCGACGGCGTCGTTGGTGAGCTGTCCCGACGCGCACAGCACGCCGCCGGCGAGGCCGGGGTCGGACTGCACCGCCCCCCGCACCCCGCGGTCGGCGATCGCCAGGGCGTAGGGGAAGGTGGCGTTGGTGAGCGCGTAGGTCGAGGTGTGCGGCACCGCGGCGGGGATGTTTCCCACCCCGTAGTGGAGCACCCCGTGGCGTTCCACGACAGGGTGCTCGTGGGTGGTCTCGACGACGGTCTCGATGCACCCGCCCTGGTCGACGGCGACGTCGACGATGACCGACCCCGGTGTCATCCCCCGCACCATCTCCTCGGTGGCGACGACCGGGGCGCGGCCGCCGGGCACGAGGACCGCGCCGATCACGAGGTCTGCATCGCGCATCGACCGCTCGACCACGGCGTGGCTCGACGCCAGGGTCATGATGCGACCGCGATGGATCTGGTCGACGACGCGCAGCCGATCGAGGTCGCGGTCGATGAGGATGACTTCGGCCTCCATGCCCTGGGCGATCCACGCCGCGTTCGTCCCCACCGTGCCGGCCCCGATCACCACGACGCGACCGGGCCGTACGCCCGGGGCGCCGCCGAGCAGGACGCCGCGGCCGCCGTTACCGCGTTCGAGGAAATGGGCGCCGAGCTGCGGGGCCAGACGACCCGCCACCTCGCTCATGGGGGCCAGCAGCGGCAGCGCCCCCGAGGCGGTGCGCACCGTCTCGTAGCCGATGGCCGTCGTGCCCGTCTCGAGCAGGACGTCGGCGAGCTCGGGGTAGGCGGCGAGATGCAGAAACGTGAACAGGACGAGGTCGGGACGAAGCAGCCCGTACTCCTCGCGCTGCGGCTCCTTCACCTTGAGCACGAGCTCGGCCCCCCAGGCCGCCTCGGCTCCGACCAGCTGGGCCCCGGCCCGGGCGAAATCGTCGTCGGAAATGGCCGACCCCGCGCCGGCTCCGGTCTCGACCAGGACCAGGTGCCCGTGGGTGGCGAGGTCGCGCACCCCGTCGGGGGTGAGAGCGACGCGGTTCTCTCCTGGCTTCTGCTCGGCCGGCACCCCGACGATCACGAATTCGACGCTACCGTCCGGTCGTCGCAGGCACCCTCACCGACATGTGCCTTGACGGGCGAGGCGCCCGTCCCTATCTTGCGAGGGGGAGTCGTTCAGTATCCGGATCTTGTGTTCGAGATATCGAACACAAGCGAATGATGTGGGGGTGGGTGTGAAGCTCGACCTGCTGTATGAGATCGACGTGCCCAAGCCGTGGCCCGGGGAGCACCCCTGGGGCCAGCGTAAGGCGGAGCAGGAGGCGTACGCCGAGGCGCTCGAGCAGATCAAGCTAGCCGACACCCTCGGCTTCAACACCGTGTGGCACGTCGAGCACCATTTCCGCGAGGGCCGGTCGCACTCGCCGGCCCCCGAGGTCATCATCGGCGCGCTGAGCCAGGCCACGAAGAACCTCCGCCTGGGCTTCGGTGTCGTGCTCATGCCGCACCAGTTCTGCCACCCCGTGCACGTCGCCGAGAAGGTCGCCACCGCGGACGTCCTGTCGGGCGGGCGCATCGAGTGGGGGACGGGGCGCTCCACCCCCATGGAGCAGACCGCCTTCCACGTCCCGGTGGAGGAGAGCCGGGCCGAATGGCAGGAGGCCATCGAGGCCACCGTCCAGGCGTGGCGCGAGGAGTACTTCGAGTTCCACGGGAAGTACCTCGACTTCCCCCGCCGCATGGTCACGCCCAAGCCGGTGCAGGTTCCCCACCCCCCGGCGTGGATGGCGGCGACCTCCGAGGGATCCGCGGCGGTGGCGGGCAAGTTGGGGATGGGCCTGCTCTCGTTCTCGATCATGCAGCCGATCACCAAGATGGCCGAGCACATCCGCCAGTACCGCGAGGGCGCCCAGAACCCCACCCCGCTCACCGAGGTCACCACGAACAAGGTGGCCGCGTACACACTCGTGCACTGCGCCGACTCCATGGCGCAGGCCGAGGCCAACGGCATCTGGGACTCGGTGTGGTGGTGGTACAAGAACCTGGCCGAGTTCATCTTGGAGTGGGAGGTGCCGCATCTCTCCGACGAGGAGAAGGAGAAGATGTTCCCCTTGCTCAAGCGCCAGATCGAGGGCAAGTTCGACCCCAAGTGGTTCTCCGAGGCCGACATGATCATCGTCGGAGACCCCGAGACGTGTGTCGAGAAGATGGTCAAGTACGCCGAGCTCGGTGTGGACCAGCTCATCTGCTACGTGCAGTTCGGCTATCTGAGCCACGAGTCGATCATGCGCACCATCGAGCTGCTCGGCACCAAGGTGATCCCCGAACTCGAGAAGCGCGACATCCAGGCGTCGGTCACCGTCACCGGCTGACACGGGGCGGAACCTCCCCGAACCGACGCACCCGACGAGCGTGCCCGAGGACCCATGACGCGTTCTGACGACACCGCCGTCCCCGACTACCCGGGGATGCTGCGCATGGACGACCGCGGCGTAGTCGTCATCGGCGCCGGGCAGGGCATCGGGCGCCAGACCTGCCACGCGTTGGCGCAGGCCGGCGCCAAGGTCCTGTGCGTCGATCTCGACCCCGACCTCGCCCAGGACATCACCGCCGAGGTGGGCGGGGTGGCCTGGGTCGGCAACGCCACGCTCCGGACCGACGCCGAGCGCCTCTTCGCCGAGGCCCCCGGGCTCCTGGCCAGGATCGGGGCCAGCGGCCTGGGCGGCATCGTGGACATCGTGGGCATGGCCCAGTACCGGGGCCTGCTCGAGCTCGACGACGAGCTGTGGGACTGGCACCACGACATCGTGCTGCGCCACGCCTTTCTGGCCGTGTCGGTCGGCGGCCGCGCGCTTCGCGACGCGGGTGGTGGCGTCATGGTCTTCGTGGCCTCGGCGTCGGGCCTGACCGCGGCGCCCCGCCATGCCGCCTACGGCGCGGCCAAGGCGGGATTGATCGGTCTGGTGCGATCGGCGGCCGTCGAGCTCGGACCGATCGGCATCCGTGTCAACGCGGTGGCACCGGGCATCGTGTGGACGCCGCGGGTCTCGGGGTACCTCGGCGACAAGGGCAAGGCCGTCAACGCCGCCAACTCGCCGCTCGATCGTGTGGCGCTGCCTCAGGACATCGCGGCCGCCATCGTGTTCCTCGCCTCGGACCTGTCGGCCTATGTCAACGGGCAGGTCCTGTCGGTCGACGGCGGGGTGGGGGTGAAGTTCCCCTACCCGGTGCCCGATCACCTGTGACCGGCCCGTGACCGGCAACGCCGAAGCCGGCAACGCCGAAGCCGGCAACGCGGCGGAGGGTAACGCCCGGCACGCCAAGGCCGGTGGCCGGTCGGGGGAGGTCGAGCCGTTCCTCCGTGGCTGCGCGTGGCGGGCGGCGCCGGGTGTGCCCTACCCGCGCTTCGATCCCCGCGACGCCACCCGCATCCCCGCCGACACGTGGCAGTGCGCGCACATCCCGGCCGGGGTGCGCCTCGAGCTTGTGGGCGACGCCACCGCCGTCACCCTCGACTACGCCACGGCCACCGACGACCTTGGCTACCGGGGCGCGGGGCGGGGACGACTTTCGCACTGTGGCGGGGCGGCCAGCAGGTCGACGAGCAACCGGCCGTGCTCGGCGCCGGCACCGTGACGCTCTCGATGGACGGGGCCGCCGACGACCCCGCCGTGGTGTACCTGCCCGAGGGCATGCGCCCCGAGGTCCTGGCACTGCGCGCCCACGGGGGATCGATCGAGCCCGCCCCGCGTGGCGCTCGCTGGGTCGCGTACGGCGACTCGCTCCTCGAAGGCTGGGTGGCGAGCGCACCCGCGCTGGCATGGGGAGTGACAGCCGCCCGGCGACACCATCTCGATCTCGTCAACCTGGGCTATGCGGGCTCGGCACGCGGCGAGATCCCATGCGCAGAGGCGATCGCCGGATTGGAGGCGGATGTCATCTCGATCTCGCACGGGACCAATTGCTGGACGCGCACACCCCACAGTGCCGGCATGATGCTCGAGACGACGCGGGCGTTCCTCGACATCGTGCGCCAGGGCCACCCCGACACGCCGATGGTCGTGGCGAGCCCGGTGCTCCGCCCCGACGCCGAGACTACGCCCAACCGACTGGGTGCGACGCTCGTGGACCTGCGCGCCGCGATGGAAGAGGCGGTGCGCGCCCGCATCGACGCCGGTGACGCCACCATCGTGCTCATCCCCGGCGCCGACCTCATCACGGCCGCACAACTGCCCGACGGCATCCATCCCGGCGACGAGGGCCAGGCGCGCCTGGCCGAGGTCATCGGCGCTGCCGTGGCGGCGGCGGCCGGCGCCATGACCACGGGTCCGGCGGGCCGCGCCGGGCCGGGGGGCTGAAGCGTGGCCGGGTCCCCGTCGGTCGAGCGGGTGGTGACGGTCATCGACTTCCTGGCATCACGCCCCGGCGAATCCTTCGGACTGTCGGAGCTGGCCCGGACGCTCGGCATGTCCAAGGCCACCACGCACGGGGTGTGCACCACGTTGACCGGGGCGGGGTGGCTACTGCGCCATCCGGTCGACAAGACCTACACGTTGGGGCCCGCCCTCATCGCCGCCGGGCACGCCGCCGGGGCGCGCCAGCTCGACCTCGTCGACCACGCCCGGCCCGAGATGGAGGAGCTCGCCGCCCATCTGGGCGCCCAGGTCGTGGCCTCGAGCACCGTCGGGGACGAGATGGTGCTCCTCGCCACCGCCGGTCGCCCCGGACCGATGTGGCTCACCTTCACCGTGGGCCAGCGGGTCCCTCTGGCCCCGCCCCTCGGGACCGTGTTCCTGGCGTGGGCCGGGGCCAGCGCCGTCGAGCACTGGCTGGACCGGTTGGGCCCGGGGGCCACGCTCGTGGACAAGGAGCGGTTGCGGTCGGCCCTGGCCGTGGTGCGGGGGCGGGGGTACGCGTCAATCTCGAGGCCGTGGCGAACCTGAAACTGAGTCGGGCCCTGTCGGGGCGCGACAGCCGGCGCCGGGCCCTGGCCGTTGCCGTGGAGGACCTCGCCCACGAGGAGTACCTCCTCCAGGAGCTCGAGGAAGCAGCCACCTACCGGCTCAGCCAGATTTCGGCCCCGGTGTTCGGGTCCGACGGCGCGGTGGCGTTGGCGCTCACCGTCGTCGGGCTCCCCGAGAAACTGACGGGAGAGGAGATCCCGCGTTTCGGCGACGCCCTGCTCGGTTCGGCGCGGCGCGTGACGGCGTCGATCCAGGGGAGGATCCCGGCATGAACCCCGAGGCGTGGGCGGCTTTCGATCTTGGCGGGCGGGTGGCCGTTGTCACCGGGGCGGCGTCGGGGATCGGGCGGGCCTCGGCGGTGCTGCTCGGCGCGGCGGGGGCGGCGGTCCTGTGCGCGGACCTCGACGCGGCGGGCGCCGAAGCCACCGCAGCACAACTCGAGGAGGCCGGGTCCCGGGCCCTGGCCCGCCGGGTCGACGTGACGGTGCCCGGTGAGGTGGACGCCGTCGTCGCCGAGGCCGTCGCAGAGCTCGGGCGTCTCGACGTGATGGCCAATGTGGCCGGCATCATCGTCCAGGCGCCGGTGGTGGACTTCGACGACGACGCCTTCGACCGCATCATGGCCGTCAACCTGCGCGGCGTCTTCCGCGGTTGTCGGGCGGCGGCACGCGTCATGAGCGCACAGGGATCGGGGTCGATCGTGAACATGGCGTCGGCCGCCATCGACACCCCGTCGCCGGGTCTCGCCGGCTACGGCATGGCCAAGGCGGCCGTGGTCCAGCTCACCCGGGTGCTCGCCACCGAGATGGGGCCCCTCGGAGTCCGGGTCAACGCCGTGGCTCCGGGCTTCGTCGAAACCGCCATGACGCGCCGACGCTTCACGTCGGCCGACGGCATCGTCGACGAACCGCACCGCCAGGCTGTGCTCGACGCCGTGGCCCGGACGACCCCGCTGCGCATCGTGGGTCGACCCGAGGACATCGCCCACGCCGTGCTGTATCTGGCGTCGGACGCGTCCCGGTTCGTCACGGGACAGATCGTGCGCCCCAACGGGGGCGTGGCCATGCCGTGGTGAGGGAGGAGCGCACATGCAGGTGGTAGTGGACATGACGGACGAGCCGGCCACGGTTGCACTGGAGGAGCCCGCTGACTGCGGGCGCTTCCACGTCGCCGTCCGGGGCGGCGGTGACGCGGGGGCGCTCGACGCGGCGCTGCGGACCAACGCCGTCGGCACCCTCGACGGTGACGGTGAGGCCCTGGTCGAGGTGGACGCGGTGCGAAGGCTGGCGGCGGGCTCGGTGGACGAGACCTGGGAGTCCGACTTCGCGGCCATGCTCGGCTACGCCCGGTCCAAAGGGTGGCTGAGCGATGACGGGGCCGCGATCCGGGCCCACGTGGAGCGGGGGTAAGCCCCACATCCCGTCGTAGCGGTGGTCACTGTGATGGCGGTGTGCCGGCCTCCGGGGATCCCCCCGGTAGAATGTCAACAATGGTTGTCATTTCTGGAGGGCGACGGTCATGACCGTCGGTGCGCCACGACCCGGGACCGCCACGAGGCAAGCGGCTGCCGGGCGACGGGGGGACCACCCGGGCCTCGGCGCCGCCCTGCGCCGCGGTCTGGATCGGGTACCAGCGGCGGATGGACACGGCGATGGCCGGCGCCGGGTTCGGCGACCGGGGACGGCCCGACGGGCGGGTCCTGCGCATGTGCGCCGGTCCGGCCGGGACGACGACCTCGCACATCGGTCGGGAGTTGGGGATCACGCGCCAGGGTGCGGGCAAGATCGTGAGCGGTCTTCGTGCTCGCGGCTACGTGGAGGTGACGGGTTCGCCGACAAGTGGCCGAGAGAAGACCGTGAGGCTCACGGCGAGGGCCCACGACTACCTCGCCGCGGACCGCAAGGCGGCCCGGTCCATCGAGCGACAGTTGCGCACCGAGCTCGGGCAAGAGGCGCTCGACAGCCTCCACCGTCTGCTCGACATCCTGGGCGGGGACGAGGAAGCCCGCATGAGTGACTATTTCTTGACGAGGCATTCCCGTTCTTGACGATGCGGCATTCTCGCCGCCACGGGTCCCGAGACCCATGACCCGACCCTCGGGTCGGGCGTCTCGAGCGATGCTCGTCCCGGACCACCGCCGGGGAGCGGTAGTTTCGCAACCGGAGGTGATCTCGTGACGGCCACAAGGACAGAGACCGATTCGATGGGCCCCATCGAGGTGCCCGCCGACCGGTACTGGGGTGCCCAGACGGCGCGCTCGCTCGTGCATTTCTCGATTGGCGACGACGTCATGCCGCGTTCGATGATCCGCGCCATCGGGATCCTCAAGGACGCCTCGGCACGCACCAACGCCGACCTCGGGATGCTCGATCCCAAGCTGGCCGAACTGATCGAGGTGGCAGCCTCCGAGGTCACCGTGGGCCTGCTCGACAGCCACTTCCCGCTGCGGGTGTGGCAGACCGGCAGCGGCACCCAGACCAACATGAACGCCAACGAGGTCATCTCCAACCGGGCCATCGAGCTCGCCGGTGGGGTCATGGGGTCGAAGACCCCGGTGCATCCCAACGACGACGTCAACATGTCGCAGTCGTCGAACGACACGTTCCCCACCGCGATGCATATCGCCGCGGTCGAGCAGATCACCCACGTCCTGCTGCCTGCGGTGGGCGCACTGTGCGACGCTCTGGCCGTCAAGGCCGATGCCTTCGCACCGATCGTCAAGATCGGGCGCACCCACCTGATGGACGCGGTGCCGCTCACCTTGGGCCAGGAGTTCTCGGGGTACGTGGCCCAACTCGACGCCGATCTCAAGAGGATCGAGGGGTGTCTGCCCGACCTCTACGAGTTGGCGCTCGGGGGCACCGCCGTGGGAACCGGCCTCAACACCCACCCCGAGTTCGGCGC
>CAWISP010000001.1:0-321562 GCA_963838775.1 uncultured Acidimicrobiales bacterium | reverse complement strand
CGGCCCGCTCAAGGTCACCAACCGGGCATAGAGGGGCCTTCGGCCTGAGACAGGGGCGGCAACGACAGCTTCTCGGTGCCCGAGCCGGTGTACTGGTAGACGCCCGGGGCGGGGCGGGTTGCGCCGGGCGCACCGGTGCCGCCGGCGCCCAACTGGGTCTCGGCCTGTCGCAGGGTGACCGGCCTCGCCTGGCTCGAGGTGAGCCAGATCACCCCCATGCCCACGGCGACGAGGACAACGAGTGCCCCCACGATCCACGGCCACCGGTGGTGCCGCCGCCGGTTGGTGGCCTTGCCTCGAACACCGCTCGCCACATCGCCCCGGTTTGCACCGACCTCGCCTACATGGGAACCCCCCACCGGAGGGGACTTCGGCAGCGTGATGAAGACCGGCTCCGGTGGGGCGAGAATCCCCTGAGATTGCCGTCTGTCCCTTTCCCCATCGGGTTCCCGACACGCACAATCATGGTCTTTGCACTCCTCCTAATCTGTGGTTATCGCGCCGCATCGGGCCCTGAAAGAAGAGGAGTTCGTCCCGAAGATCCCCGATGTGATGCGGACCACGGGACTGGCAGGACCCACAGGTGGGCATCGGTGCGTGCCATTTCCGGCCGAAAGGCCCTGGTCGGAACGGGCCCCGGTCACCAGGATGGAGCCGACGGGGATTCTCCGACTTGGCACGCCCTGGGCCAGGGGTGGGAAAGGCGGCAACCTGATGTCGACGATGTCGCAAAGCGCCAGGCCGTTCGTTCGAGGAGCGCAAGTCCTCGCATCCGAAGGCGCCACGGCAGGACGCCGACGCTGGGCGATCCTGAGTGTGCTGTGCGTAAGTCTGCTCGTCGTGAACCTCGACAGCACCATCCTGAACGTCGCAATGCCGACCATCGTGCGCGACCTGCACGCATCGTCAAGCGACTTGCAATGGATCGTGGACGTCTACGCCATCGTCTTCGCCGGGCTTCTGCTCGTCTTGGGAAGCCTCGGTGACCGGATCGGTCGCAAGCGAGTATTCGTCTTCGGCCTGCTCGTGTTCGCGCTGGGCTCGGCGGCGTCGGCGTTCTCGGGGACCCCGCATCTGCTCATCGCCGCACGTGGCCTCATGGGGGTGGGCGCTGCCGCCATCATGCCCTCGACCTTGTCGATCCTGACCAACGTTTTCGTCGAAGAGCAGGATCGGGCTCGAGCCATCGGGATCTGGTCGGGTGCGACTGGTCTCGGGGTTGCAATCGGTCCGATTGCCGGAGGCTGGCTGTTGGCGCACTTCTGGTGGGGATCGGTGTTTCTCGTCAACGTGCCCATCATCTCGGTTGGGCTGGTGGCGTCGATCTGGCTCGTTCCCGATTCGAAGAACCCCTCGAGCAAGCGCCCTGATCCCTTGGGCGCCCTGTTGTCGATGGTGGGGATGGGGTTGCTTCTCTGGGGGATCATCGAGGCGCCCAACCGAACCTGGGAGTCACCACTCGTGCTGGGCGCGCTCGGTGGTGCCGCTCTGGTCCTCGGCGCCTTCGTGGTGTGGGAGCGTCGCTCGGACCATCCCTTGCTCGAGATCTCGTTCTTCGGTTCCCGCCGTTTTAGCGCGGCGATGGGCTCGATGGCGCTCGTGCTCTTCGCGCTTGCAGGGGTGCTTTTCCTGTTGACCCAGTACCTCCAGTTCTCCCTGGGATACAGCGCTCTCCAAGCGGGCTTGCGCATCGGTCCCATCGCCCTCATCCTCCTCGTCGTCGCGCCGACTTCGAGCGTGCTTGTCCGGTGGCTCGGCACGAAGCCCGTCGTCGCCACCGGCATGGCGACGATCGCGGTGGGTCTTTGGTTGCTGTCGCGCACCACGGTTGCCGGCACCTACGACTCGGCGTTACCTGCCTTTCTCATGTTGGGGATCGGCACTGGACTTGCGTTCGCCCCCTCCACGGAGTCGGTCATGGGTTCCTTGCCTCGTACTCAGGCCGGGACCGGCGCCGCCACCAACAGCACCGCCTTGCAGCTCGGAGGTGCCCTCGGAGTCGGGGTCCTCGGGAGCCTTCTGGCGTCGCGCTACCAGGGTCGCATGCACCTCGCCCTCGCCCACCAGCACGTGCCCACCTCGGTCCTCAACGTCATCAACGGCTCGCTGGGCGGCGCCTTGGAGGTGGCGCAGCATGTCGGTGGGGCCGGCGGCACTGTCCTCGCCGAGGTCGCTCGCCGGTCGTTCATAGAGGGCATGGATCTGGCAATGACTGTCGGTGCGGTGGCCGTCGCCGCCGGAGCGATGGTGGTCCTGGCCGTGCTGCCGAGCCGCTCCAAAGCGGTACCCGAGCCGTCAGCCGCGGTCGGGACTATGCCGTCGCAGGCGCCCGAGCTGGTGTTAGACGACCCAGCGTCTTGCTAGCGACACTGCGCGATAGGGCGACGGTCGCATCCGGGACCTCGATGTGTGCCCCTACGTCGGGCTTCTCGGCTTTTGACTCCTCCTCCATTTCGTTGGCTTCCTTTGTGTCGCTGGATCCGATGCACCAGGGTGGGGGCTTTGATGGTTCCCTCCGAGGTGAATCGGCCCGGGAATCCTGGAGGCTCCTTCCCTTGAGAGGATGGAGCAATGCCAAGGAGATCTCCCTACCCCCCAGAGGTGCGTGAGCGGGCCGTCAAGATGTTCGTCGAGCACCGCCACGAGTACCCGTCCGAGTGGGCCGCCATGACGTCGGTGGCCAAGAAGCTCGGCATGACGGCCGAGACGCTGGGGTCCTGGGTCCGCCGGGCGCAGGTCGACGGTGGGCAACGGCCCGGGCTCACGACCGATGAGCGCCAGAGGATGAAGGAGCTCGAGCGGGAGGTCAAAGAGCTCCGGCGAGCCAACGAGATGGCGGATTCCACCGGTCAGCGCAACGACTCCTGTGAAATGAGCGACAGCCGATCACAGGGGGACGACAATGCAGGGACATCACGGGCACCTGAGCGCCGAACAGAAGGAGCTGGCATTCCGACTGCGAGCGCAGGGCTGGCGACTCGCGGACATCGCCAGGGAGATCGGCTGCACGGGGCCGATGGTCGGTCTCATGGTGCGCACCGGCAAGCATCGTGAGGGTCAGTCGTTCGGCTGGGAGCCGAGACCAGGATGCCTGGCCATCCGCGACCGTGAGCGGATCCTGCTCGGGATCGGCCGGGGAGAGTCGCTCAGCGCCATTGCCAGGTCTTTGAGCCGGTCGCCCTCGACCGTCACCCGGGAGGTCAACGCCAACGGGGGCCGCGAGCATTATTCGGCCTGGCGTGCGCACGAGCGTGCCCGACAGGAGGCCCGTCGTCCCAAGCCCTGCAAGCTTCGGAAGAGAAAGCTGCTGCGGGAGGTCTCCCGCCGGCTCAAGCAGCTGTGGTCGCCCGAGGAGATCGCCCGCCGCTTACCGTTGGCCTATCCGAACGACCCCGAGATGCGCGTGAGCCACGAGACGATCTACCAGTCGCTGTTCGTCCAAGGCCGGGGCGAACTGCGGCGTGAGCTGGCCCGTTGCCTGCGCTCGGGGCGCACGGTCCGGCGACCCCGCGGGCGCGTGGAGAAGCGTGGTCGGCTGCCGAACATGGTCATGATCGCTGATCGCCCCGCCGAGGTGGACGACCGGGCGGTGCCCGGCCACTGGGAGGGCGACCTCGTCTTGGGCGAGGGTGGCCGCAGCGCGGTGGGGACCCTGGTGGAACGGACAAGCCGGCTCCTCTTGTTGCTCCACCTCCACGGTGACCGTTCGGCCAACGCCGTCGACGCCGCAATGCGCAAGGCCGTGGCTACCTTGCCCGAAGAGCTCTGCCGGTCCATCACGTGGGATCAAGGCGCAGAGATGGCCAACCACGCCGACTTCAGTGTCGTCACCGACATCCCGATCTACTTCTGCGACCCGCACGCGCCTTGGCAACGCGCCTTGGCAGCGCGGCTCGAACGAGAACACGAACGGCCTCTTGCGCCAATACTTGCCGAAGGGCACCGACCTCTCGAAGGTCAGTGCCGCCGAACTCCGTCGAATCCAGCGCAGCCTTAACGGAAGACCACGCAAGACCCTCGGCTATATGACACCATCAGAGAAGTTCACAGAGTTCGTTGCGGCCACCGGTTGAGACTGCCCCGCCGAAACACTCGATCAGCTTTTACAATCAGCTGGACAAGGCAGTGTTGCTACGACCCCTTGAACCTGAGCAATATCTCCCCATCCGCTACACCGAGCGCCTGGGCGAGGTCGGAGTGGTCAACAGCGTCGGCAGCCGCGGTGACTCCTACGACAATCCCATGGCCGAATCCTTCAACGGGCTCAACAAGGCCGAGCTGATTTTCCACGAAGGCCCGTGGAAGGGAGTCGACGACGTCGAGTGGGCCACCCTCGCCTATGTCGACTGGTTCAACCACCGCCGCATCCACAACGAGATCGGCAAGGTGCCGCCGGCAGAGCTCGAGGCCATCTACTACCGTCAGAACGCAGCATGAGAATCAGAGCCTTCACAGACAACTGAGTCTCTAGGAAACCCGGGCCGATTCAGGGTTCTTTCATGCTGGGCCTAGCGTCTGATTGGGACGAGAAGAGCCTTACGCCTCTCACATCTCATAGGGATACCCGCGACGAGAGCGGCGTTCCCCATTGAGTTCCAGTACCAACTACTGACAACTCACATTCGAGGCGCCCCCAGTCACGCTGTTTGCGCCACTGGTCGTGACCGGAATCGTAAACTCGAACCAGCTTTCCGATCCTCCGGGGATGGGGCTGTTGACCTCTTGGTTCCACGCACCGGTGACGGACCCGTCGGGTGAGTTCACTTCGATCCGGCATGTTGGCGTCCCGGAGGAGCTTCCGAGATTTGTCACCTCGATGCCCACCCCGACCTCGCTGAGTCCGACCGGGTAGATCTCATCAATAGTTGCGCTATAGGTGTTTACAACACCACCGAACTCAGCGGTGAAGAGGTAGATCCCAGCGATGACGGCGCTCACGAGGAGACACGCCAAGAAAATGTGGCGTTTGGCGATCGACGGTCTCTCGTTGAGAGGCCTCAGGGATCCTGACCGTGGGTCCCCCCACCGGTGCCTGGGTAGCGTTGCGTTCATCATCGTCGCCACACCCCACCTTCCTCGGCCGTCCTCCTGGCGACCTGCTTCTATGTTGACAACCCAGGAGGGCACGTCACAGGGCCATTAGTCCGAAACGGGATCGGACCTTGGCGCATAGGTGTCGACGGAGTTTCATTGTCCGGCGCCTGTGATGTCGGAAAGACAGTGCCGACGTCCCAAAGAGCGACGGCGTGGCACTCCACCAGGGTGAGTTCCCGAGGGGTGGAGGGCCGTCCCTCCCCGACGACCTCTACGCCGCCCCGGCATGGGCGACAATCCTGGTCCTGTGCGGGCATTCCGTATTCGAGGGTGGACCTGGGAACGGTCGGGGCCGGGATAGAGCTACGGAAAGCGGGGAGTCTGCCCACGGACGTCGAGACGTCGGCAAGCGGGCTACTGCCGTGCGAGCACGAAGACGCCGATTCGCAGCGAGCCGCTAACCGAGCGGCACTGCCGGGTCCAGGTCGGCCCAACAGGGCCAGGTTGGCCATCGCTGGACCGATCGGGAACACCCGCGTTACCGGACATGTTGGCGCCTTCGCCACGGTCATAGCGGGGAGAGCGACGACCGCAATGTCCGCACCGGCCGCGGGCCTTTGATGACGGTCGGACAGACACGATCAGGGCCTCCGAGACCTCGTCGCACTCGATCCCTTCCACCACCGTGTGCTTCAGCCCACAGGCACGCTGCCATACGATCCTGTTTCGCACCCCGCCCTGCCTCCTTCGTTCGGACTATTCGCAAGCCCAAAACCTAGGAAGCAGGCGGGGTGCGCCTGTGGATTACGCCGTTGGTGCCCAAGGGAACGACCGGAGAGCTACATAAGGGCAGGTCAATGGCCTCGTACGACACCGAGCGACATCGAGCGATTTGTGGCGGTCGCGCGATGAACGCGCGATGAACGCGCGATGAAAACGCAGGAGCGATTCGGACCGGGGGGAACATCGGGCGAAGTCCCTGGCGAAGCGGGTGGGCCGAAGAGCACTCGAACGTCTGATCCCTTTGCGGTCATGCACCGTCGAGGGTCCGAGTCGGTCCGACTTGCAACACGTTATCCCAGGTCAACTGGCTGAATCCGTCCGAGACAGTCCGGCGAGGTCCGAGGAGTCCAGCAGACAGGTTGCTGCCGCAGTGATTGCTGCAAATACGGTGCGTCCACCGTGAACGATTCTCTGGGGGCTAGGAAAAAGTGACGTCGATAAACCTCGGGCGATAGATGGATGCATCTCGTACGGAGAGACCCTTTCGCCCGACCGGGTCGACGTCGTACGAAATCACGAGCGTGTTTGGAGAGGAGCTCAGTTCGGGATGCGCGTGCGCGCCGTAGGTGATGACTCCGTCAATGGGTGGGTACTGCGACGGCTCGGGCGTGGTGTAGATCGCCTGCGGTGGACCGAACGGCCCGACCGGACTGCACCCAAAGGCAGTTGTCACTCGGGTACTGCCGAGCGACGGCATGTAGACGAGCGCGTACCCGACGCCGAATGCTCCCGTTATCCTCGATACGCTCAGGTGTGCTTCGGCCTGGACGCTGTTCTCGATTGGAGTCGCGGCCGACGCGGCTGGTGTCCATCCGGTGCCGCTGAAGTACGTCCATGACGCAGTGAGGTCGGACCCTGGCACCCTGGCCACGTAGACGTTCCCCGAGCCCGTGCCGTAGATGTAGGTGTACCCTGCGTCGCTTAAGACGCCCTCTGTCCAGTTGATGCCGGACAGAGGAAGCGGCACCACTCCGACGAGCCCGAGACTCGGCAGGGAGAATGTCCCCACAAAATCACGGACGTCGACAAAGTTGAACTTCTTGTGTGAGTTACGGTGGAACTTCACCTCGGTCATCAGAACCTGCAGGGAGCCGCCGTTAATGACCGACCCTCCCGGAAAGAAGCCGAGTGAGAACGCGCGTCTCGCCGAAGGGTTCACGAAGGCTGAAGGCTTCCGGCCGTGTGTGTAGAGCGTCGTCGTGAGTGTGCCGTTCGCCTCGATGACGAACGCGTTGTGGATGTACGCGGCCCCCTTACGACTTCGTTGTCCGTTCTTGACTTTCCCCAACAAGGAGTCGTCGAACATCCACAGCTCCCGACCGTCCGGGAGTGCGACGGATTCGGTACCATCACCACCAGTCCAGGACGTTCCCGTTCCGCTGTTGCCGTAGCTCTGGAAGAGAGTGTCAAGTCCCGCGTCAGGTGTGACCCTGACCGACCCAGGAGTACATGCGGCCGCAGCTGCGGGGGCCGAGTCCCCGATGACCGTCGGGTATGTGGCCGACAAGGTGACCACGATGGCCAGCACTCCGGGGACGGCCATCGAGCGCGCCCGGGACGGGAGCGAGCGCCTCCTCGTTTCAAGACCTTGCTTTCGCATGATCCTCCTGGCCGAACGACTTAGGCGGCCCGGTGCTGGACTATAGGTCGATTTCGACCTGACGGCCCCAGCGCCTGTCATTGGAGTTCATGCCCGTCAATAACTCGTGACGACTTCTGGGGGTTTGCGAGGAGTCTCGCTGGATGCGCTCGGTCACTTGCCGATAACAAATGCCTGTCGTACAGCCCCCCCAACAGGGCCAGCATCAGGGCCACCGCAG
The DNA here is from genome assembly GCA_963838775.1 of uncultured Acidimicrobiales bacterium. Taxonomy (GTDB): domain Bacteria; phylum Actinomycetota; class Acidimicrobiia; order Acidimicrobiales; family UBA8190; genus Chersky-840. The sequence goes on along the minus strand of CAWISP010000001.1, from coordinate 313,925 downwards.
TGACCGATGCTCCTATCGTCGGAGTTGGCCTGATACGGCAGGAGATCCACCATCCATGGGATGGGCATCGCTACGTTCGGGCGTACTCGGGTCGTTGGTCTGACTGAGAAGAAGCGTGACGTCTGGCTGTCTTTGAAGGGCGTCGTCGGCCAGCGCTCGAGACACAACAGACGCGGCACGCCCCGTTCCGGAGGGTGACGGGTCGTCCTGTTCCAGCAGGTCGACCAGCACCGGTCTCCTTCCCGGGACGGCCGTGCCACCCCTTGACCACTAAGGAAGGAAGGGATGGCGATGACCATCGTAGAGCGCGACCGTGCTATCACCGGCGGAGTGGACACCCACCTCGACGTCCACGTCGCCGCGGCGCTCGATCCCGTTGGCGGCCTGCTCGGCGTGGAGTCCTTCGAGGTAACGCTCGCGGCTATCGGGCGCTTCTTCACTGGATGGGATCATTCGGCGCCCTTCACAAGGTCGGGGTGGAGGGTACCGGCGCCTACGGGGCGGGTCTGGCCCGCTACCTGCAGAAGATGGGGATCGACGTCGTGGAGGTCGATCGGCCCAATCGCCAGGCCCGGCGCCAGAGTGGCAAGTCTGACCCCGCCGACGCCGTCGAAGCGGCCCGTGCCGCCCTGTCGGGGCGAGCCGCGGGCATACCCAAGACCAGAGACGGACGCGTCGAGGCCATCCGGGCCCTGGTCGTGGCCAAGCGCTCGGCCCGCCGGGCACGCATCGCCGCGCTGTGCCAGATGCGCCAGCTCAGCTTCACCGCCCCTGATCCCATCCGGGAGCGCCTGAAGGGCCTGTCCACTACGGCGTTGTGGGAGACGTGCGCCTCGCTTCGCCCCCGTCCGTCATCGGACGTGGTGGACCATGCCACCAAGGTGGCGTTGCGCTCGCTCGGACGGCGCATCGAGGAGCTCGAGGAGGAGGTCGCTGGCATCGACGCCTTGCTCGGCGAGCTCGTGACACAGACCGCCCCGGGGCTCTTGGCCCTCTACGGCGTGGGCACCGATACCGCCGCCAGTTTGCTCGTGACGGCTGGAGACAACCCCGAGCGCCTTCGCTCCGAAGCCGCCTTCGCCCATCTCTGCGGGGTGGCACCCATAGAGGCATCCTCGGGCAAGGTGATCCGACACCGGCTCAACCGCGGTGGAGACCGCTACGCCAACCAGGCGCTGTGGCGCATCGTCATGGTGCGGTTGGTCTCGGATCCGAGGACCCGGGACTACATGGAACGTCGCACCAAGGACGGCCGCTCGAAGCTCGAGGTGATCCGCATCCTGAAGCGCTATGTAGCCAGGGAGATCTACCGCGAACTCCCTCGCCCCTGAGATCTCCGAGGACCGGCCTGGCCCTGGTGATACCTGGCAGCCACAGCTTGCCTTTGGTCCGATCTGCCGGCCGTCCTCGGAACACTTTGCATAGACGCATGGCTTGATAGGAGCCCGCCCTCGTTCCGAGTGGCTCGTCAGTGGTTTGCCAGCCGTCTACGCACCAACCGTCTTGACAAACGTCAGTGGTATCACCCTGATCCGGTGTGGGTGAGGAGTCGCGTCCGAAGAGTCGGGAATGCCGGGAGAAGTGCGGGTACTTGAAGGCTTGACGGGAAGGCAGGCCATCCGCAATCGCTCCGGAGCCGCGGATACTGCGCGGGTCAGCCCCGGCGGGGCGTCTGTTGGCTCAGGAGGAGCTCGAGTACGTCGGCGTGAAGCTGCTGGATCCTGGGGTCATTATGATAACCGCGTACGAGATGCATAGGCCGGGATTGGCGAAGAAGTGGCTTTCGCTGACCATCGTGGAACCACCGGGTTGGCAGATGGCACCGCTGGTGGTCGCCTCGGGGAATTCGTCGCCCCGTTCCGAGCAAGTGCTTGTCCCGGTTTCTAAAGTTGAGCACTTACGGGTGCAAGAATGTTCTCCGGGGACGAAGCGCAAGCATGTGAGGTAAATAGTGCACGGTGTGCGGGGGGGCGATCTGAAGAACCTTAGCGGCCACGCGCCGCCGTCCCGCGTCTCGTCGTCGGCGGGAGCGCCACGTACCCCAAGGCGAACGCGTGGGGCGTGGCGCTGTGCGCCGCTGCTCGCCGTCGTATCGTTGGTCGCCGCCGACTGCTCGTCTTCCCCGCCGGCCGCGCTAGTGGGAGCAACTTTGCCGGCGTTGAACGGCTCGGTCACCCTCGACAAGGTGATATCACCGGCGCCGGTCATCGTGGGCTACCCCTCACCTCCTCTCACTCACATATTGGTCGCCGTCGTTCTGACCGTGCACAGCCCGGCGACGTCCGCCACGAAATGGGACTCCATCTACCACAACTCACAAGTGGTCGATTCGACCGGTGTCACGCATTTCGGTCGGGACACGACGAGATACAAGGTGAGTGAGTGTGTCGCGTACCTACCGTTCGGCATCGTGGGAGCCGGGGGGGCTGCGTCGGGGTGTGACCTCTTCGAGTTGGCGGCGGGCACCACTCCGGTGGAGCTGAAGATCTCGGGCAAGGTCCCGGCCGCATGGACCATCAGTGCGTCTTCGATCGTCGCGGGAACGGCGAGTGCCCCGGTGAGCCCCACTCCGGCACCTGCCGCCGCGGCTGCTCCGACGACTACCCTTCCGGGTACTAGCAACACCGGCAATACCGGAAATACTGGAAATACCGGTGACACGGGAAATACCGGAAATACCGGAAACACCGGCACGGGTAATACCGGCACGAGCACTGTCGGCACGAGCACTACCGGCACGAGCACTACGGGGAGCAAGAAGCACCACCGTGTCCACGGTCCGGGACGCCGCCGGAGACACCACCTGCCGTCCCACCCCGCGCATCACCGCAGGAAGAAGCGTTAGGAAGGATCCAACGACCCTCCGGGCAAGCACGCGGCCATGGTTGTGGAGCGCGTTGGATGTTCCTTCGGAGCACCGGCAATGACGCGGCGCCTGCTCGCACGACTGTCTCGAATCGACGAACACAGGCAGGGCCGCGAACCATCCGAACAGCCGGCTAAGGGCGCCCCGAAGGGCCTCCGGTGCCCCCCTCTGACCGCACGGGATCACCCTCGGATGTCCAGGGATGGCCTCGGACCGCTCGCACATGCCGGGTGAAGGGCGCCCACTCTGAGGTCGGCCCGTCCGATAACGCGCGACCAATGAGACCACTTCCGGGCGCGCCACGGGCGCGAAGGGCCGCGTAACCGAGGTGAATCCGGGTCAGTGGCGGTCAATCAGAATCGTTCTCTGAAGTGGGCGAATCACTGTCTGGGCTGGTGGGGGAGGGCGGGTCGTTAGAGTTTCGCAACGTAGAAGTCGGCGGTTCGAGTCCGCTCACCTCCACTCCGCCGAGTGTCCATGGTGTGAAGTTCCTGTACCTGGGCGACACAGTGGCTCCGGTTCCTGAGCGACACTGCACGGACGCGGCTCCGGCTCCTGCGCGACACTGGCTCCGGTAGGTGGGCGACACCTCATCCGGGCCGGGCGAGCTCGAAGGTTCTTGGCTGCGGACGATCACGTCCGTGACCAAAGTCGGGACCCGTCGTGCTGGAGGAGCTGGGGTTCGTGAACAGCGCTCTAAAGCCGTGCTCGAGGTGTTCGAAGGCGCGGCGAGCGTGACTGATGTCGCACGGCGCTATGGCGTCGGTCGCCAGACCGTGCATAGATGGCTGCGTCGCTACGCAACATCAGGGTTGGCGGAGCTCGTCGACAAGAGCTCGATGTCGCCCCATGAGCCTCGCTGCATCATTAAGCCTCGTTCTCGCGGTGGATGGCAACTACACCGTTGAGCAAAGTTCCCATTCGCCTGTCGGCGATTCTCGCACTTGCTCTTCATCGGTTCTGCTATCTTTCCCATCCTCCGGGCCGCGCACGAGAAGGGGCTGGGCGCTAGGCATGGCCGATTCGACTACCGATCTGGAAACCGAACGCTCTCTCCACGAGTCGGACGAGGCAACAACGACGGACGGTCTCACGGCCGTGAGCCTCTTACTTCCACGGATCCTTATCGGAACCTGGGTCGTCGTCGCGGCGGTTGTCTTTGCGCGAGGACCGCACGGAAATAAAGATTTGGACCGGGCCATGTTCGTGGCGGCAGTGCTCGCAACGGTCGTCATCTCTATTTGGTCCTTCCGCTATATACCCAAGCGAGTCCTGCCCATATCCATCGCTCTGCTAGCAACAGCGGCTGTCTTGGTCGGTATCGCTCGAACCGAACGGCCGCCCCTTTACTTTTTCTGGGAGGGGTTCGGTACCTCCGTCGCTCTTCTAGCGATCGGCGTCTCCCTTATGTTCTGGAGAGGCCTTCGCTGGGTGCAGGCTTCGCCGTCACTAAAACGCATCTTCACCATAGCGGTGTGCGCCTTGAGCGTCATTGACTTGGCGAGTGTCATCCGGACTGTGAATGACTTCGTCGATGCGCCAAGCAATGCGTTTGTCATCAACGAAATGCTCGCACCAGCTGCCGGACGGACTCCTGACTCAAACTTTGTCGCACAGTATGTAACGCTCTACGGCTGGCTGCTGGTGCCCTTCCGGCACGTCTTCGGTGTGCACTCCCTGGCAAACGTTGCCGTCATCTTCCTCAGCTGTCTGTCGATCATCGCCGTATTCCTTGCTGTTCTGATCGCAAGGCGCGCGCTTCCGAGGGGCTATTTCTGGCTAGCTGTCATCCTTGTTGTGCCGCTCACCTGTGTGACTGCGCTCCATGGCGGCATTGTCCCAAAGGATCAGAGCCCGTTGGACAGCTCGATTGGCTCGTATCTTCAGGAGCTGTCGATTCGCTTGTTTCCTGCCATGGTGCTGTCCTCGTTGGGCTTGGCCGAATTGATGCGAATTCGATCGGGACGTGTCGGTAGATCGATTTTCGCCTTGGGGTTGCTCGGCGGACTCATCGCTTGGAATTCACAGGATCTCGGCTTGGTTCTCGTCGTCTCGTTCACCGTGGTTCTCTGGGGCGCCATTCCATGGACTCGCCTAGCACAGCCCATGCTCCGCTGGCTGGCCGGATTGGCGGTAGGCCTCGCGCTATATCCGCTTTTGGCCCTGTCATTGGGTCGACCACTCGATTTGAGTTACTTTGCCCTCTTCAGCCGAACATACGAGCGTGGGTTTGGAGCAGCGCTTGTCCAGGTGCCCGGACCGGTCCTCGTCGTCTTGCCATTTCTGCTCGGGAGCGCAGGCGTAGGTTGGTGGCTACTCTGGCGGCATCGCCGGCGGGCCCCAGACAGCACGACGCGGAATGAGTACGCCATTCTCACACTGACATTTGTGGGAACGTGGGGGAGTATCGGCCTGATCTACTACATCAACCGCTCGTATGCTTCGGGACAACTCCAGACGCTACTGTTGCCTTGCGGAATCTGTCTTGCTGGACTCATATCCCTGTTCTTGGAGGCATCGCGGCAAGACAGCAACCAATCCGATCTCCCATCACGGCGGAGCTTCACTCGTGGTAGAACTCTCACTCTTGCGCCGCTGACCATTCTCGCCGCCCTGCCCTTTGCTGCGATTCTTCAGTCGCCGAATCCGCACACGGTCTGGGACGCACTAGCCCATCCTGCTTCCGAATATTCCCTTGCTTCGCAACTTGAGACGGTGTCGACAGTGCGCGCTACCAAGAACTACGTGCGACATCAAAGCGGGTCACTCTCGTATTTTGGTGAGAATGGAAACTACATTACGCTGGCGACAGGCGTACCAACGACCCTCTTAACGGATACTCCCGCTCTCAGTGCCGCCAGCACGGTTGTCATGGAGGACACGTGCGAATATCTCAGCATGCATCGCACCAAATGGCTCGTGGTATCATCAGCATCGAGGTTTTATTTTCCCGGGAACCTGTGCAATCTCTATCGTCCCGCCGGACGAATCGGCCCTCTGTCAAACTCTTTGATGATCGAAATCGGGGGTGCGACAAAGCGGCTTCGTTCGCCTTGATCTGCGCCAGGAACTGACGACCGCCTGCTAAGTCGCTCGACTGCTCGATGCGGAGCGCACAGATGCTGGACCACATCGGTTGCGACGACCTCGTCGATGCTCCAATAACTCCGGTACCGCTCCGAGACACTTAGTCCTCTCGGGCCCCTTGGCTCACGCAGTGTCCGCAAAAGGCGAGCGGCCCAGGTCGATTGGCCCCAGATGTCGAGTGAGACTCGCAAGCCGGCGTCCCCGGCGTCGGCGACCGCTGACACGAATGCCTGATAGGTCCCGGTTCCCGCCGCGAACTCCCTGGTAGGTCCATTGCCCACTCTCGGGGCTGGGTATAAGGTGTGCGCCATGGGGGGTGCATTATTGGCGGCCACCGGGGATGGATCCCTGGGTAGGCGCGCTCCGGGGAGTGTGGCATCGATCGAGCTGCGTGCGCCCTGTGGAGCGCCGCTGGCGCCGCCAATGGCCCCCGGCCCAGACCGGGCCAACCGATTGTGCTGCCCGGTCTCGCCCGACCCTCGTCCCATGCCCGAATGGAGTCTCGGGTGCATGGCGTGGCGAAGCGCGTAATCCTGACCGGGGCATCCGGATTCATTGGTGCGAACCTCGCGCGTAGGCTAGTAACCGACGGCCACGAGGTCCATCTGCTGGTCCGCCCGGCTGAAACCAGGTGGCGACTCATCGGCATCGCCGATGACGTGGTGCTTCACACCGTAGCGCTCGAACAATATGATCGCCTTGAGCAGGTCGTCCGAACCATCAATCCGGAATGGGTCTTCCACCTTGCCGCCTATGGGGCATACTCCACACAGACCGATGTTCGAAGGATCATTGAGACCAATTACAACGGCACCGTAAATCTTGTAGAGGCCTGCTTGAAGACAGACGTTGAGGCCTTCGTGAACACTGGATCATCGTCAGAATACGGGTACATGGACCATGCTCCATCTGAGCACGAGCTTCCCAACCCAAACAGCCATTACGCCGCCTCTAAAGCTGGCGCCACCCTCTACTGTCGTTTCATAGCGCATCATCACCAGCGCCAACTCACGACGCTGCGGTTGTACTCGGTGTTCGGCCCCTGGGAAGAGCCCACTCGTCTCATGCCGAACTTGATTCTTCACGCATTACGAGGGGAGCTTCCTCCCCTCGTATCCCCGCTCATCGCACGCGACTTCGTCTACGTGGAGGACATCGGCGATGCCTTCCTTGCGGCCACTGACCTTCCCGCGTCCGACTATGGATCTGTCATCAACATCGGCACGGGCATCCAGGTAAACCTTGAGCAGCTCGTTGCAGTTATTCGCGAGCAGTTTTCCCTCGACATTCAGCCTCAATGGGGCACCATGCCAGATCGCCAGTGGGATACAGACATGTGGGTCGCGGACCCCACACTAGCGCAGTCGACTCTGGGTTGGAAGCCGTCACACGACCTCGGTGACGGTCTTCGTGCCTTTACGGCGTGGCTCACATCCGAGCCCAACATTCGCGAACATTACGAACGTTCACACACTCCTCCACAATGACCGACTTGCGCGACGATTCTCTGCTCAGGGGCACCGACCGACTTCTTGGATCGGCAATCCGACGCATCATCTTGGAGCAGTCGAAGCGTGCTCACGTTGGTCATATCGGTTCGGCTCTCTCGATTGCCGACATTGTCGGCGCCACGGTCACCGTTCTTGGGGTTCAGAATCCTGAGGACATCGATCGCTCTCGTCTCGTCTTGTCAAAGGGTCACGCCGCGCTAGCTTTCTACGCCGCTCTTGCTGAGATCGGCACGCTCGACCGAGATAAGCTTTCCACCTTCTGCGGGGACGACAGTCTCCTCGGCGTCCATCCCGAACACCTTCTTCCCGGCGTCGACTTCTCAACGGGCTCGCTCGGTCAGGGGATGTCAATGGCAGTGGGCGCGGCATTTGCCGCGCGCCTTCAGCGGTCTAGCCGGCGCGTCATCGCCATCGTCAGCGATGCCGAATGCAACGAGGGGGTAGTCTGGGAGGCAGCCATGTTTGCCTCCCAGCACGGATTGTCCAATCTCGATGTCATCGTCGACCACGACCACCAGCAGGCCTTTGGATATACGGCCGACGTCCTAGCGAGCGACAATTTGCCGGCGCGCTGGCGGGCCTTCGGATGGGAAGTCGTCGAAGCTGATGGCCACGACGAAGAGCAGCTTGTGGAGATCCTCAACTCACCCAAGGATCGACTGCCCCGCGTTGTTGTGGCTGAGACCGTTTTTGGTAAAGGCGTTTCATTTATGGAACGTCAGATCAAGTGGCATTACCTTCCCATGTCGGACGAGGAATACGACCAGGCATTGACCGAACTTGGGGAGGCTCCGTGAGGTCCGCCTTCGTCGCCTCGCTTGTCGATGCAGCCGAGAATGACGATCGGATCCTGCTTCTGACCGGCGACCTCGGCTTCATGGCTCTTGAGCCATTTCGTGACCGCTTCCCTGACCGCTTCTTCAACATGGGTTGCGCGGAGCAGAATATGGTTGGCGTCGCCACTGGGCTCGCGGAGGCCGGTTTTCGGCCCTTCTGCTACTCGATAGTGCCGTTTGCCGTCTTTCGACCCTACGAGTTCATTCGGGATGGGCCTGTGCTGCATGGACTTCCCGTAACAGTGGTGGGCATGGGTGGCGGGTTCGAGTACGGGACAGCAGGACCGACCCACTACGGAATAGAAGACATCGGGGCTATGCGCCTTCTCCACGATATGGCCGTCCTCGTTCCAGCCGACGCCGAGCAAACCGCGACGGCAGTTGCCGCCTTGACCCGGTGGTCCGGTCCCGCGTACCTTCGACTTGGAAAGAACGACCGCCTCCGCGTACCTGGCCTCGACGGCCGGTTTGAGCTGGGCAGAACCCAACAAGTTCGTGCTGGATCGGATGTGGTCATCTTTGCCGCTGGGGCTATCGCCGCCTCAGCGGTCGAGGCGGCTGTACAGCTTGCCGATTTTGGCATCTCTGCCGCGGTAGTCGTCATTGCGAGTATCTCACCGAGACCCACTAATGACCTTGTACAATTGGTGACAAATTATACTCATGCGGTGACGCTCGAAGCACACGTCACTACTGGTGGAATCGGCTCGCTCGTTGCCGAAACCATTGCCGATGCCGGTGCGAATTGCCGGCTTCTTCGCATCGGGGTCGAGCGTCCATACGGCGCCAATGGTGGAGGGGAGTCCTACTTACACTCGGTCCACGAGATTGGACCACATGACGTTGTCACACGAGTACAGGCCTTTCTCGCGCCGGAGCTCATCCGTGGCCACTGAGGTCTTTCGGCCCATCGCGAATACGCCGCCCTCGAGTCTTCCTCGGAAGTTGAAGTTCTTCGGAAGGATGATTCTCGATTACCAGGTATTGACCGTTTATCGGGACCTCCGCCGTGAACTAGCTGATGTCCATGGCGACGTGCTCGACGTCGGGTGCGGGTACAGCCCCTACAAATTCCTCCTCGAACAGAGACACGCTCGCTACTTCGGAATCGATGTGCAAGCGGGCCAGACCTTTGGCGCTGTCCAGAGCGTTGTACCCTTCGACGGAAAGCACATTCCGTTTCCTGATGACCATTTTGACTTCGTGATCTGCACCGAGGTCCTCGAACACGTCTTCTCTTTTCAGGAGCTTGTCGATGAGCTCCATCGAGTGATGAAGATCGGCGCTCGCGCCATCGTCACCGTGCCCTGGTCGGCAAGATATCACTTCATTCCCTACGACTTCTTTCGTTATACTCCCTCGAGCTTGGGCACGATCTTTGGCCAGTTCCGAGACGTGACGATCTCACCTCGCGGAACTGATATCTCCGTCATCGCGTCAAAAATCGCTGTTCTGTGGTTTCGGAACCTTGTCCCACAGAAGCGTTGGAAATTCCTTCTTACACCGCTCTGGATCCTGGCCTCCCCGTTGCTACTGGTGGTGACATGTCTCGGGCACATTGCCACTCGCACCAAGCTTGGATCTACAGACGACCCGCTTGGTTACACCATTACGGCAGCGAAATGAACTTGATCCAATGAGCACTCGCACCGTCCAAGACGAGGGAGGGTACAACCAGGGATGGGCTGGGGGTCGCTCGATGCAGGTGCGGGCCCAACGACGTTGCCGGCTCCTCATGTCGGCGATGACGCCACACCCATCCGGACGCGTCCTCGAGATCGGATGCGGTAGAGGTGAGATTGCTCGTCAGTTGGCCACCGAAACTGGAATGTCCGTCATGGGACTCGATCGTTCCGAGCAGTTCATCCAGGAGGCGCGCGCCGCGGCTCCGTCGACAAACGTCCAGTTCGAGGCCTTGGACTTTCGCCAGGTGGAGGAGCGCTTTGGCTCGCGGCAGTTCGACTACGTCGTGGGAAACGGAATCCTCCACCACCTCTATTACGAGCTAAATAATGCGCTCTTGGCCATGCGCAATTTGCTCACTGACGATGGCCGGATTGCTTTCCTCGAGCCAAATCTCCACAATCCATATGTCTACCTCGTCTTCACATTTTCGAAGCTCCGTTCGTGGGCACGCCTAGAGCCCGATGAGATGGCCTTTTCCCGCCGCTTTGCGATCAATGCGCTTCGCGAGGCTGGTTTTGAGGATATCGAGGTTCAATACAAAGACTTCCTTGTCCCAGGGGTGCCCACCTGGGCCATCCGACCTATCGTTGGTGCTGGACGCGTTGCCGAGACATTGCCAGGCGCAAAACACCTTGCTCAATCGCTCTTTATCTCTGCCCAGCGCAGCGCAGGTATGTAATCGCGGGCATCATGGCCAATCCTCAGATGGAACCGCGTCAGGATGTTCAAGTCGCAGATGCCGAAGCACTTCGAAGTGCGCGGGCAGCTCGAAAGGTCAGTGCGATCATCGCCTGCTACAGGGATGGCCCTGCCTGTCCGATCATGTACGAGCGACTTTCCAACACATTCGATCGGATCGGCGTCGACTACGAGATCATCTTTGTCAACGATGCCAGTCCGGACAACGCGAAAGAGGTTCTAGCTGAGATCGCTCGGTCTGATCGCAGAGTGGTCGTCGTCAACCACTCTCGAAATTTCGGTTCTCAGAGCGCTTTTACCAGTGGTATGAGAATCGCAACTGGAGACGCAGTTGTCCTGCTGGACGGTGACCTTCAGGACCCGCCGGAGCTCATCGAACAATTTGTCACCAAATGGGAGCAGGGCTTCGACGTCGTTTACGGAATTCGGACAAAGCGTCAAGCTACCATGTTCCTTCGCTCCGGATACAAGCTCTTCTATCGGATGTTCCGCGCTGCCTCTTATGTCCCTATGCCACTGGACGCTGGCGATTTCTCACTCCTCGATCGACGAGTTGTCGACGCTCTGAACAGCCTTCCGGAGAACAATCGCTTTCTACGCGGCCTACGTGCATGGGTCGGGTTTCGACAGACCGGTGTCACCTACACGCGGCCCGAGCGAATGTTTGGCCGCACGACTAACTCTTTCCTTCGAAACCTCGGTTGGGCGCGAAAGGGAATCTTTTCGTTCTCCTACGCGCCGCTCGAGCTCATTACAGTCCTCGCCGTGGCAACAATCATCGGAAGTGCGCTGGCCGCAATTGCAGTACTTCTGGTTCGCCTCGTCAGCCCCCATCAGGCACCATCAGGTCTGACTACGGCGATCCTGATCGTCCTCTTCCTTGGCGGGGTGCAGCTGGCATGCCTAAGCATCATCGGCTCCTATCTCGCCCACATCTACGATGAGGTCAAGCGCCGTCCTGCGTTCATCGTCGAGAGCATTCTGAACGCCCCGAGCGGTCGTCAGGGAGTACCAGCCGGTATGGAAGAACCATCTGCGCTACCGGACCCGTCGATTGCCCCCGACAGTCTCGATGTGAAAGGCCAATAGGCAACGTTGCGCCGCCCAATCCTAGTCCCCTGAGTTGTTGATTCGTAAGAAATATCTGTGAACCTGGAATTTTCGTCCCGGACGGCGCGTTCCCGTCGTTGTCAGCAACGATGGGAGACGACGATGCCACGACCGGGACGACCCAAAGCGGAACTGGTGCTGAGCGATGAGGAGCGCCAGGTTCTTGAGCGCCTGACGAGGCGTCGTAAGAGCGCGCAGGCACTGGCGCTCCGAGCCCGGATCGTCTTGGCCTGTGCGACAGGCGCCACCAACCAGGCCGTCGCCGCCGACCTGCGGGTGAATGGAGCCACCGTCGGCAAGTGGCGCCGGCGATTCGTGGACAGACGCCTCGAGGGTCTGTTCGACGAGGCCCGGCCCGGGGCCACGCGCACCGTCACCGACGACAAGGTCGAAGCTGTGATCGTGAAGACCCTCGAGGAGAAGCCGGCCGACGCCACCCACTGGTCCACCCGGTCGATGGCCGCGGCGATGGGAATGAGCCAGACGTCGGTCAGCCTGATCTGGCGGGCCTTCGGACTGCAGCCGCACCGAGCGGAGACGTTCAAGCTCTCCACCGATCCGTTGTTCGTGGACAAGGTCAAAGACATCGTGGGGCTATACCTCGATCCCCCAGAAAGGGCCGTGGTGCTGTGCATGGACGAGAAGTCCCAGATCCAGGCCCTGGCCCGCTTTCAGCCGATCCTGCCCATGATGCCGGGCACCCCTGAACGGCGCAGCCACGACTACATCCGCCACGGCACCACCTCGCTGTTCGCGGCGCTCGACATGGCGACGGGCAAGGTCATCGGATCGCTGCACCGGCGCCACCGGGCCGCTGAGTTCAAGAAGTTCCTGATGCGTATCGATGAAGAGGTCCCCGAGAACCTCGAAGTGCATCTCATCCTCGACAACTACGCCACCCACAAGACTCCCGACATCCACCGCTGGCTGCTGCGCCACCGCCGGTTCCATCTCCACTTCACGCCCACGTCGGGATCGTGGTTGAACATGGTGGAGCGTTGGTTCGGTGAATTGACCACCAAGAAGATCAAGCGCGGGGCCCACACGAACGTTCAGAACCTCGAGCGCGACATCCGCGAATGGATCGTCCTGTGGAATGACAACCCCCGGCCCTACGTCTGGGTCAAATCCGCCGACCAGATCCTCGCTTCAATCGCACGATATTGCGAGCGAATCAGCAACTCGGGACACTAGGGTGTTGTCGCATAATGCCCCGATCAATCAGCCTTGCCCGGAGGCCGATCGAACGATTTTGAAAAAGGTGCCGGGAGGCTCGTGCGGAAGGGGCACGGGTTCGTAAATTCCGCACATCGTGATTCCGAGCTGCTGGTCTGTAGCGGGATACACGCTGGATGTTTTCCCAAACGGATAGGAGATGGTCGGTGCGGTGACGAGCCACCGAGTCGGATGGTCACGCACGAACTGACAGCCCAAACGATGAGCGAGATCGCTGAGGGAAAAATCTACGGGGTCATCGAACAAAACGCGCGAACTCACACCGGTCAACAGGTGGTAGTAGTTGGCGTCCGGACCCAGGTAGCCTACGGTCCCGCTCCCGTGAGCCCTTGCATATGCCTTGCCGGCGAGGATTTCTGCGCTGTCGATCTGGGCGAGAAAGCCGATCGATGGAGGCGGATGGGCCAAGGCGTTAAGGGCGACCGAAGGATTCGGGGTCTGCAAGATGGCGCCGAAACAGGCACCAATCGGAATCGTCACTGGCAGGAGCCAGAGGGTGCCGATGGCGCGACTACGGCCAATCGAGGTCCCGGATCGTCTGGCCTCCCCAGCGATGGCCGGGTAACACAGCGACAGAAGAGCGCAGCAGCACACTCCAAAGGGCAAGAGAAAAGTTTGGAGCTGTCCATCGGCGGAGGCACTGTTGATGTAATAGGGGAACGCTAAAGTCGACCACGTACCGACAAGAGCCAGGGTGACGATGGCGTACTTCTGATGCCTCGGCCGCTCGTCAACGCCGGCCGAGGCCTTCCACAGAAGGAACCAGCCGACGGCAGCACTGCTGATGAGTAATGGCATGACGATCAGTACAGGTCCGGGAATCCAAATCGGTGTGGCCGATAGGAGAAATCCTCCTCCGAACGACCGTACGGTGAGGCCAAGATACTGGAGCTGGATGGTGTGACCAATAGCCAGAGTCCAAAGGGGATAGAGGAGCAATCCGGGAACGAGCCCCATTAGCCAGAGGAGCGTGGCCTGTTTGCGGAGACCGCCGCGCGCTGCGACCTGGAGCACAAGTCCGTACGCGACCGTCACGGCGATACCGAAATCCTGGGAGTTCCACGCCATGAGGCCAGCGAGCAGGCCAAGACCGAGCAGAGTCGCCTTGGGCACGGAGCGCCGTAGCAAGGCCGTGAGAGAATTCGTGGCGATGAGGGAGAAGAGCAATGCCGGGAAGAGGCGGACTGGTAGCTCCTGAAGGTAAGCGGCAATGGAGCTCGATTCGATGCCGTGTAACACCGTGACGCTCGCCACGGGCACGGTAAGGACCACGGCGACCCATAGCGAACGCTTGGGCAGCGTACGTCGGGCCAGCACCACGGCAAGAACGACAGCGGCAACGGCGAAGCAGCTGAGCAGGATGGTGGCCATGTTGGCCAGTCCGTTCGCCGACAACAGTGAGCGGAACGGAAAGACAAGCCAGCCATACAGGGTGGTATACTGGGGAACGAAATTGGCGCCGGGGACTCGGCCGGCGGCCGGAGCCAGCATCTCGTTGAGGACGAAGTCGTTGCCATACGAGATGACGAAGTTCCCGAGATCGCGAATATGACTAAGAAGGTCGGCGAGGGCGAGTGCGATCGCGAGGGCCGTGAGAACGTAGCGGAGCATTCCTGATCGACGTATGCGGGCTGCAATCGGCACGATGAGCATCGAGACGGGAACGGCTACGAGGGCGACCGAGATTCCGAATCCCTCCCAAAACGTGGCGGTCAAGATCGGCCGATCGACGCCCGCGATTCCGAACAGCATCCCGACGACACAGACGACCAGCGCGATTCGGCTCGGTCTAATCGTGGGGCGACGTACGAAACGGACCACCAGTACGACGGCGGCGATGACTGAGAGCACAAATACAGCGCGGTCGTACCGATCGGCATGCAAAGCGGCGACAGTATCCGGCGGGATCTTGTCGGCATTTCCGCGAATGCTAAGCAGGACAACGATAAAGAGGATCGTGACCCCGGCTACTCGCGAGAAGAGAGATCTGAGTGCGACTGCCTCAGATGTGGATTTCTGAAGGGCAGGACTTACATGTTGCGCATTCGGAGAGGGGGGCGTTTCCATCACCGATCCATCAATGACTGACCTTCGGACGATAGGAGCCGTCGAGGGACGGAAACATCGAGCACGCCGGGGGCGGAAGAAAGTAGAGGGGCGATCTCTCTAGTACATGCGACTGCTCCCGTATCTCCGATTGCGCACGCTTCCGCCTCGTGGAGCGCTTCGGTTTCAGGAGTTGCGGACTCGAAACGATCCTGCCGATCAGCGGCCCGGCAGTGTCTCCTTCTGGAAGAGGTGTCGGTAACGCTCGTAGTCTCTTCACGGGCTTGTCCGGATCAGGATGCACCCGCGGAGCTTGAACAGTTGGGCACTGCATCGTTCCATCCACGATACCATCGTGTGCGCGGTGAGGGTAGAGCACTGAGTTTCCTGTGGGAGGAGTGCCCACGCTGCTTCGCCCACAAGGTCGCCCCGCGGGATCCTCAGCCCCGGCTCCCCTTTCCCGTCGTCTTCGATCCGATCGACCGGGCCACAAAGAGTTCACTGAGTCTTGATGCGTATTCTCACTTAGGGGCCGCGCGGATAGGTGGCCATCCACCGGTCGTCGAGTTGGCTCGGGTTTGATCCCGAGTGCGACCCAACAACGACGACCAGGCGGAGGACCTCAATATCATGCGCGCACTCGAACGCGAAGTTGTAGATGCCGTCTGGGCTGCGGTTGAACCCCTGATCCCCCCGCCTCCCGAGCACCATCCGCTGGGCTGTCATCGGCCCCGAGTGGCGGACCGGCTGTGCTTCTGGGGGATCCTCATCCGATTGGTCACTGGGTGTTCCTGGGTCAGCGTCGAAGCGATCCTGGAGTACCAGGTCTCGGACACCACGCTGCGGGCGCGGCGCGATGAGTGGATCGTGGCGGGGGTGTTCGACCGTCTCCGTGACCATGCGGTGCACGCCTATGACCGGATCATCGGCCTGGACCTCTCCGAGGTCGCGCTCGACGGGTCGCTTCACAAAGCACCGTGTGGGGGTGAAGGAACCGGCCCGAACCCCACTGACCGGGCCAAACTGGGCTGGAAATGGTCGGTGGCCACCGACGCCCATGGCATCCCGATCGGCTGGGCCATCGACGGCGCCAACCGCAACGACCTCAAGCTCCTCGGCCCGACCCTCGATGATGTCGCCCGAGCCGGACTGCTCCAAGAGATCGAGACCCTGCACCTCGACCGCGGCTACGACTACCCGAAGATCCGCGTCCAGCTCGCCGGTCTCGGTCTCGATGATCTCAACATCCAACGCCGAACCAAGCCCGGCGCCACCGTCGCGCCGAAGCAGCCGCTGCGATTGGGACTGCGCTGGGTCGTTGAGGGCACCAACTCGTGGTTCTCGAACTACGGGCAACTCCGTCGCAACACTGACCGGCGAACCCACCACCGTCACGCCCAGCTCTGCCTCGTCGTCGCCCTGCTGGTCACCGCCAAACTCATCGACTGGCGCAACCGCTGGAGCCCAGATTCACGCCCTATCCGCTAGGCCCCTTAATGGTAAAGGTAGGTGTCACGCCAAGAAACGAAGCGTGAAATCGGGTGGAGGACCAATCTGAGCACTACCCGGCGCTTGTGGATCTTGAATTCCTGTCGGGCGAGTGGGATATGGAACTATCGAACGCGCCCTTCCCGCCTAGTCCCGACGTCACGGTGCATGGGCACGTCACGTTTCAGTGGATTGAAGGCGGGTCCCTTCTGGTGATGCGCCAAAGCGAGCAGTCGGGAACCACTCCCTCGGCGCGTTGGGCAATCGGTCGGGACGAATCCGGCTCCGGCTACAAGGTCCTCTACTCCGACAACCGAGGGGTGTCGCGGGTTTTTGAGATGAGCCTCTCCGAGGGACTCTGGCAGTTGTGGCGCAACGCCCCCGGTTTCTCGCAGCGCTTCGAGGGTCGAGTTAGCCCGGACCGGAAGACTATTACGTCACATTGGAAAAAGTCGTTTGATAGCACCACCTGGGAACACGACGTCGACGTTACCTACACCCGGCTCCAGCACTGGGATAGCCAAGCCCGCCTTCGGGTGTGTGACCCGGCTGCGCGAATCAATAGCCAGCGTCTCCATCACGCCCAGGGTGACTCACACCCCATCAACCCGATCGGGAGCGGGGTCCGGGCTCACGGCCAATCGTGGTCGTTGGGAATGCCGGGCCTCACCCGGTGGAGGACCAATATCCCTTCCACGTTGAACATCACCGAGAATTCCTTGCGGGCGATCAGAGCCTTGTAGAGAACCGTTTGGTTGCCGGTGGCCCTCGTGTCGAGGACGAGCCAGTCGACCTTCGAAGGGTCGGGAGGATTGTGGAGGCTCATTCCCCAGTTCGTGACGACCCAGGGGTTCGGGTACTCGTAGATCAAGGCCCGGTGGGTCATGTGATCGTCGATGTTGAACGTGGCGGATACGGGGGCGTTCTTTGGCACGATGCTGATCGCATCGTTGATTGCCTGGTCCTGCGGGCCCGGCTGCACCCAGTACCCACTGTGGAAGTCGACACTGATCGGTGAAGGCGACCAGGCCACGTTGCTCGCGAGGGCAGCGGACACTGCCAGTCCGACCATAAACCGGCGACCGGCCGCGGTGCGGCCCCGCTCTCCGCAAGCCTCGACAGTGGCCAAGAAGATCCCGGCAACGACGATCGCCGTGAGGAAGAAGTGGATGTTGTACGAATCGCTGGTCGCCGAGAGGGTATTGACAAGGAGCTGTGGCACGGCGATCAGCAGTACCAGGGGCTCTAGCAAGGCGAGCAACGCCACTGGCCAGAACACCTGCGCATAGTAAGTCCACCGCGAACGTGCAAAGGCCGTTTTGATCCACCTGCTGGGATGGAACACGAAGTTCCCGATAATCGAGAAGATCGATGAGCCGAGCTCTGGGAAGTTGGTGACGTAGAACGGCGCACCGCCCCCGTTGGCGAGAGGGATGATCAGCTTTGTACAGATCAGGAACCATGTCGCTCCGGCTATTGCCGTAATCAGACCCTGCGCCCGCTGACGATGCTTGAGCCAGAGACAGATCCCGAGGGCGAACACGGCCAAACCTGCGTCCTCCTTGCACGACAGGGCGATGGCGACGGCAACCCAGAACCAACCCCAGCGCTGCCTGGTGGCCAGCCAGTATGCGAACATCAGCGGCGTGATGATCAGCGCGTCGGGATGGAACTGCCACTGGTTGATCCATTCCACCGGTGGGTAGAGCAGGTACGCCGCGCAGAGCCCGAGAGGCATCCATGAGCTCTCCAACCGGTCGCGTCCCAGTAGCCAAATAGGAATGGCGCCTGCCGCCAGCCACACAGTCTCGACTGCATAGAGAAAGTGCGGGCCAGCTCCCAGCCAGTAAGCGGGTACGAAGAGCAGCGTGATGATGTTCACGTGGTGACCGAAGTAGTCGAGGCCCCGGATCGTGACGAACGGATTTTGGAAATGCGAGACCAGCCAGATCCCCTGGTCATAGATGCCCATGTCGAAGCCGTACGTCCCGTAGTTCGACTGCTGCTGATAGGTGAGCGTCCCGAACACCGCGATGTACACGAGCATTAGGGCCACGAGCGCGGTGACGGGTCCGGCACGGGGCAGTCTCAGGTAGGTGACATAGAGGGGCTCGCGCGGTGCGTCACCTCTAATCTCCCTCAACCCTTCTCCAACCTTGCGAAAGGGCCTCAGCACTGTCCTCTCAGCTGTGGCGAGCGCGTCATCAAGACGTTTGATGATCTGAGCGGGTGCGTTCGCCTTCTGATCCTCGGTAGAGGGCTCAATGGCCTCGGGCGAAATGTGGGGGTCGCTCGGCTCCGCAGGCTCGGAATCGGACCTGACGGTCATCATGGCCGCCCGGAACACGGGACCCTCGCCACCATGTCGCCAGACCTTACTAAGACTCGAGACTTTACTGATTGCAAGTGCGGAGCTGGGGCGAGAGCGCCGAAGAGAGCGTCTATCAGTCGTCATCGTACGACGCGACCGACGGGCAAAGGGGGACAGCGGTGGCGCTGACGGGTGAGGAAGCGGAGACGAGCAAGACGATCTGGGGCGAGATCCGGGGTCAGACCATCACCTTCCCGATGGTGGTGGCGTCGGCGAACATCGCGACTCTTCTCTTCACGGTACCGACCGAGGCCGCGGCGGCGCTCGTGCCGGGGAACGACTTTGAGATCGTCGAGTCGGTTCCCGGATTCACGCAGCTCGTCATCGCGGCATGTGACTACATCGAAAACCCGTGGGGCGACTACCGCGAGATCAACATCGGTTTTCTGGCCAAGACGGTCAACGGTGGGCACGAGACGGCCGGAACCTTCATCTACCGCATGCCCGTCGACCAGGCTTTCACCTGTGAGGCCGGCAACAAAGTGATGGGTTTCCCCAAGACGGTCGAGCAGATCACCACCGAGTACCACCGCGATGTGGTCGTGTTCGATCTCGTCTTCGACGGTCAGCCGACGTTGCGCCTCACCATCCCTCGCGTCCCATCCGACGACCCACCGGCCCGCGTCTCGGCGGTGAGCTACTCCTACCTCGACGGCGTGCCCTTCGCCACAATGTTGGAGATGGACATGGGCTCGGGCATCGTTTCCGACCTCACGGCGGTAGGAGTTGAGCTAGGGGAGGGTCTCGTAGCCGACGAGTTGCGCTCACTGGGGCTTCCGACCGTGCCCGTCCTTGCGTCTTGGGGCGAAGGCCTCGGCGCTGTGTTCCATCTCGGCCACCCTGTTGCTCTCACCGGCTAGGGCATCAGAAACCGCCTGCAGAACGCCCTTTCTGTGAAACCAAGACATCGAAGGGTTTGGCGCTAGGTCTTCTCCGCCATCGAGTATCACTCGTGAAGAGCTCATCGGGTCGATCGCAAAGGAAGCTCCTGGTGTGCTGCCCAGGATCCCTTGGATCTGCGAGAATCGTATGAGAGTCATCGGGGGGTGACGAACAACGTTGTTGTGGCTCCTCCTGTCCAGCTCGTACAGAGGAGCTCCGTGCCGGAAGGGAACTCGACATCGAAGGGTTTGCGGTACATGCCGTCACTGGACGGTGTGCGCGCCTTTGCCGTGCTCGGCGTCATGGTCTTTCACGGTGGTCTGAGCTTCCTCCCAGGCGGGTTCTTCGGCGTGGACGCGTTCTTCGTGCTTTCCGGGTTCCTCATCACGTCTCTCCTGGTTACGGAATGGCACGAGAAGAGAGGGATCGCCCTCAGGGCGTTTTGGGCCCGACGGGCCCGGCGTCTTCTCCCTGCCCTCGTGCTCCTGATCGTGGCCGTGGCGATCTTCGCCCGCTTCGCGGTGGCGCCCGGTACCTACCCTGGACTGCGCCTCGACTCGTTGGCGACCTTCTTCTACGTGGCCAACTGGCATTTCATCGTGAGCGGGCAGAACTACTTCGTCGCCACCGGAGCCCCCTCCCCGCTTCTGCACACCTGGACTCTCGCTATCGAGGAGCAGTTCTACATCGTGTGGCCTCTCGTCGTGCTCGGTGTTGTTCGCTGCTCTCGGACCCTGAAGCCTCTCTTGGTCGTGGCCGTGACCGGCGCTGTGGCATCGGCGATCGAGATGGCGGTGCTCTTCCACCCCGGTACCGACCCCACCCGGGTCTACTTCGGCACTGACACTCACGCCCAGTGCCTACTCGTGGGGGCGGCGTTGGCGGTGGCGATCGCCATGTGGCGCCGCCGGGGGGTGGAGGTCGTGATGTCGAGGCGGGCCCAGCGGGTACTCGGCCTCGTCGGCTTCGTCGGAGTGGGCTGTTGTGCCTGGGCTTGGGGCCGGCTGGCCTATAGCAACCCTTTCGTCTTTCGGGGAGGGATCTTCCTCGTAGCGCTGGCGGTGGGCGCCGTCATCGCCAGCGTGGTGCTCTCGCCGTCGGGATTCGTGGCGCGAGCCCTGGCCGTTGCCCCGCTGCGCTTTCTGGGCCGGATCTCCTATGGCCTCTACCTCTGGCATTACCCCATCGATGTGATGGTCATCACCCATGCCCGGGTCGGTTTGACCGGTTGGCCCCTTTTCTTGGTGCGCACCGCTCTGACCATCGCCGTGGCCACGGTGTCCTTCTACGTCGTCGAACGACCCATCCGTACCGGGACCCTCTTCCGAATGCCCCGAGTTTGGTTGGTCACTCCACCGGCGGTGATCGCGGCCGCGGTCGCCGTGGTCTTGGCCACGACGGTGCCGGCCGCGGCGACGACCCAGACAGGGGAGGTCAGGTCCGAGCTCGCCGATCAGACCACCGGCGTACAGATCCCGCCGCAATATACCCACGCCCCGGTGCGCGTCTTGCTAACAGGCGACTCTGTGGCGCTGACTCTTGGGGTCGGCTTGGCGATTCCCGAACACCATTACGACGTCGACATCGTCAATGAGGCTCTTCTTGGCTGTGGCATCGCCGTTGGTAACGTGGTTGTTGAAAAAGGCGCCGACATGAACATCGGTGCCTATGGTGGACCATGTAGCCCCGTTCCGTCGAGACTCGACTGTTCGGGCCGGAACACCGCCTTGCCCTGCCAACCGTGGCCGACGGCGTGGCAGCAGTGGATGAAAGAATTGAAACCAAACGTGGTCGTCTTGCTGGCCGGCCATTGGGAGGTGGCGGATCGTACCAACCAGCGAGGACGGTTGACCTCGATCCTTCACAGGGGTTACGCCGCCTACATCAAGCGCCAGCTCGAACGCGCCGTGCAGATCACGCTCTCGGCGGGGGCGGACATGATCTTCGAGACCGCCCCGTGTTTCGACTCGGGCGAACAGCCCAGCGGCGCACCTTGGCCAGAGGACGCCCCGAAGCGACTGGCCATTTACAACGGCTTACTGCGACAGGTTGCGGCTGAGCAACCCAACAGGGTCTTCGTGCAAAACTTGTACTCGTTGGTCTGTCCCCGTGGAACCTTCACCACGACGGTGAACGGTGTCCCAGTGCGAGATGCGGACGGCATCCACTTCATCCCCTACACGGGAGGCGACTATCTGGCGAAGTGGATCCTGCCTTTCTGGCGCGACGTCGGCCACACCCAGCAGGTCGCCGGTGGGGTCGTATACAGCAAACCTGCACCTCGCCCGTCGGCGCTTGCGCCTGCGTGACGTCCTTTGGGGTCTGGTTTCGTTATTCCAGCTCTGATCGGCTCGCGATTCTCCGACCACAGTCACTGGGTGGCGAGGGCGCGTTCTGCCGAAGACTTCTCGGCGTCCTCCGGTTCTTGAGGATTGGCGCCGCAGGAGCCCGCGATTCGTCCCAGAAAGACAGGATCGGGAATCGTGGGACAAACGTCATCGGTCTGGTGCAGCGCAGAGTGGCACCGGTCGATCAGAGAATAAGGTGACGAGCATTTTGACGCCCGAAGTAACCTAGAGGGACGCCGATGCGCGTGAATGGAGGGCGATTGGGCGATTGGCAATCGGCCCCCCGTCATTGTCATCGGCGCATCGCTGTTCGACACCTAGAAGGCCGCCCCGAGTGTCTACTTCTTGCCGTTCACGCAAGCCGGGGGCTGGTTCTAGGCGCATTGGCGGCGGTGGGAACACGATGACTCAAAATGGTGGCGAAGCATTTCGCTGGCCATTGCCACGTGGTTCGGGTGCGGTGCCATTCTCGTCGCTGCCTTCACCTTCAGTGCCTTGACATCGTCTCCGGGGTGGCTTGCGACCATTCCGGCATTCGGTGGTGGTCAAGCTCCTGTCGAAAGCAACGCCGGAACGGCCTGCGTCGGTCTCGTATGCTCCCCGGACGGGCCGCGCTCGCAGCTCCCGGTTAGACTGCTCCCGCGTCAGGCTAGCACTCTGCGTCGTTCCGTGGACGTCAAAGCGGGGGCCCAAACTCACTAACCTCATGTCCGAGACAAGCCGAGCACACCAAGGTGTTCCTCTTCGCATGGACGTTTCCACGCCCGGGCTCAATGCGCGATCGGGAATGCTCCGCGCCTGGGTGTCGGTGGCGAGCTTTGCCTCAGTCAGTGCGCTGTGCGTTTGGTTCGGGTACTACACCACGTTCAACTCTTGGGCGGCGTGGGACGATGAGGGCTACGTGCTGAGCACCGTGAACGTGTTCGCGCACCACGGGGGTCTGTATACCCACGTCTATAGTGTGTTCGGACCCTTCTTTTATGAGGCGTCCTCGACCATCTTTACGTGGCTACCGGTCACGCTCGACAATGGTCGCATCGTGACCCTGATTGTGTCACTTCTCGCTAGCGTCGGCTTCGGTGTGGCCATCAAAATGTTCACCCGTAACGTCCTCGCCGGCATCGTTACGCAGGTCGGTACATTTGTGCTACTGATTCTCTCGTTCGTAGACGAGTCCATGCACCCCATGCTCTTTGTGTCCCTGTTGTTTGCCGTGGCCCTCATCGGTCTGGCATTAGTCGCACAGGGTAAGTGGTCCAGCGGAAGTATGGTTCTGGGCGCCACCGTGGCTGCGTTGGTGCTTACCGTGGTCAACGCGGGGGCATTCGCCTCGATTGCTCTGTTGTTTGCGGGATTGGCTCTGGCGCCCCCGCGAAGGACGATGCGTCTTCCCCGGGCGATGGCGGCGGTTCTGTTTGCAGGTACCCCTTTCCTGCTCATCGCGGTCGCCGCGGTCGCCGCGGGCCATGCCACAGATTCTTGGGCGCTCAAGTATGCCCTCGCAGTGACCTTGGCGGCAGGAGCGGTCGCTGTCGTGACTCTGGACCGTGGTTTCCAGGGGCTCGTCCATGCTAGTGATGCTTACCATTTCTTCCTCGGAGGCGCCATCATGGGTGCCGTCATCGTGATCATCGCGCTCGTTTCAGGGACGCAACCGGTTGACCTCGTCCGCGGTCTGTTCATCGACCCGGCGCGCTTCTCGTACGCCGGCACCATTCCCCTTTCCGTTCCGATGTGGGTGGAGGTTTGGGGCATCGTCTGTCTGGCCGGGTCCGTCTTCTATCGCCGATATCGGAGCCGGAATCCCGCACCCGGCCTGGTGGACGGCTACGCGCATGTAGCGGTCGGATTGCTGATTCTCTACTGTGCACTGCAGGAGGCCACCTTTCTCTCGCCAAAACCTTCACCAACCTTCACCAACACTTTCCTCGTGGCCCTTCCGCTTGTCTTCTTCGGGGCGATCCCTCCCGTTGAGGCGAGCGAATCGGAGCGAGTCGCCCGGGTTGCACTCGTCGCCCTGGCCGTACTCGAGGGGCTGTTGGCATTTCCCGTCGCAGGGGCCCAGGTCCGCTGGTCATCCCTGCTCATCGTCGTGGTGGGCATTCTTTGCGTCCACGACGGCGTGCACCACATAACCCCTGGCCTGGTCGCAGCGCGCCTTCGCGGGGGTCGCCACGCCGTGGGCTTGTCGGCACCGATCGCCGTGTTGGCCGGCCTCGCGTGGCTGTCCTCGGTCTTCGTGGGTGACCTGTCATCCGAGATGAGGAGCTACCACGCCAACACCCCGGTCACGTTGCTCGGATCGGACTTGATTCACCTCCCCGCCAGTCAGGCCGGTCCCCTGGAGTCCTTGTCGCAGGCCATCCGCGCCCAATGCTCTACATTCGTCACACTCCCAGCAATGGACAGTCTCTACTTCTGGACCGGAGAAGGGCCCCCGACGGACTGGTTCAATGTCTGGCTTTACACGGCGGATCGCCCTCTACAACAACAGATCGTTGAGCACGTGAAACGTGTTGATCCGTCGCGGTTCTGCGTTATCGAGAACCCAGTGTCGTTGCTCTCATGGAAACGGCTTCCCCAACTACCGCTCGTACGGTTGGAGGAAAGGGTCAGGGCAGACGATAGCCATCCCGAACTATTCGGCCATCCCTACGGCGACCAGCTTTTCGTGTCGCATGGCCTAACGCCATAAGTGCGGAACACTGGAAGATTGTTGCTGGCACCAGGTCGGTTGGTGGGTGCCTCCATGACCGCAATGGCGTACGCATCTTGGACGCGAGTGGTGTTCTCCGAGCAGGGCTTACGCATTCCAGCTCAGGTTGGGACCGATGATTCAGAGTGTTAGTTGGTAGCGCCTGTCGAGATTGCTCTTGAGTTCCACGATGATCTCTAGGTAGTCCTTGGTGCCGACGTTACGCGCTCGCTCTACGCCACCCTTGTCGACATGGACCAAGGCGCCTGGAATCACATCGACTGCCATCTCCTCGGTGAATGGCCCCTCGGTGTCGGGCTCCGGGATCACCGCGATCCGATCGCCCGCTACCTGGATCAAAAGGTGGTCGAGTTCGTGTCGGTGGATCGGGCTCTCCTGGCCGGGGGCGAGCTCGAGCCGCCAGACCCGCACCGAGTCGTCCTCGTAGACGACCTTCGAGCCGATATCGCCGAGAATCCGCTCCGCGCTCATAGCGTCACCCCCCGGATGCAGAAGCCCACAAGGTCTTCGGTCTCGCTGGAGCTGGGCTTGGTGCCGGTCGCGAGGTGGGAGCGCAGCGTGGCGAAAGCCAGCCGGTACACCATGACAGCCATCTGACGTACCGCGTTGTCGGTGATTTCTCCGTTTCGGCCTCGTCTGTCCGACGCACCCCGAAGTTGGCGAATGGGCCCGTAGAGCAGCCCCAGGAGCAAGTCGACCGAGGTTTGCTGTTCCTCGGGGAACAATTCGGCCAGGCGCTGCTCACTCGTCACCCATGGGCGCGTGCGCGACGCCGCTCCTACCGTCGCCGCTTGGGCCAGAACTCCCTGGACCCACGCTCGCACCTGATCTTCTGGCACGGTCGAACGCAGCATGCGGCGTTGAAGGGACGACAGGAGTCGACGACGCCCCTCGTCGAGCAGGGCCAGCATGAGTTCGTCCTTGGATGCGAAGTACCTGTAGAAGGCCTGGGTCGACAGGTTCGCCTCTGCCAGGATCACGCGCATCGAGGGTTCCAATGTCCCCGTGCGCTCGATCACGGTAAAGGTGGACTCGACGATCCGCGCCATCTCGCGCTCGTACTCGGCCCGTCGCCCGGCGACGGCGCGCTCGACGGCCCGGTGCGCGAGGTGCTCGGTCATCGAAGGTCTGGCCATGGCTCTCCCGTCAGGCGTTCCCGGCTGACCGGCCCTCGGGTCAACGGCGGGCAGCACAGTGTTCTCACAATCTAAGATCTGCGATCTGGCGGCACAAGGGCTGGCGAAGCCTACGGGTGCGGGAGGATCTGGGAGCGTGACCGGGCAATTGCTGATTGGGGACATATTCCGGGCCGCGGCTCGGGCGGCGCCTGATCGCCTGGCAGCCGCCCTCGGTGCCGAGTCGCTTACGTTCGCGGAGCTCGACTCCTCGGCCAACCGCACTGCTCGCACTCTTCGCGCTCGGGGTGTCGCCGTGGGCACGCGCGTAGTCGTTTGGAGCGACACCGCTCTCGAGAGCATTCCGGTCTTTGCCGCCTTGGCAAAACTGGGGGCTGTCTTTGTGCCTCTGAACGGCGCCTGGCGCAGGGACGAAGCTGCGATGGTGCTGGCCCGTGTCCGACCCGGCCTCCTCGTGGTCGATCCCGATCATGAGGGCGACGGCTCGTCGCTCGGCAAGGAGTTCGGGTTCGACGTCGTCACGCTCGGGGACCTGGCCCGGATCAGTGCGTCGGAGCGGGCAGAAGAAGTCGACGAACCCCTTTCCGAGAACGATGCCCATGTCGTGTTCTACACGAGCGGTTCATCGGGATCGCCCAAAGGAGCGGTGCTCTCGCACCGGGCAAATGTCCTGCGCTCACTCCCGGGTGCGCTTCTCGAACCGCGGGGGGCCATGGTCTGTCCGTATCCCCTCTTCCATATGGGCGCCTGGACGATCGCGTTGCAGCAGTGGCAGGCGCGTGACACCGTCGTCTTCGTCCGTTCTGCCACGGCCGAGGAGATCGGGGAGGCGGTCGAACGCCACCGGGCCACCCGCCTCAACTGCGTACCCGCCGTATGGACGCGACTGCTCGGAGCACCCTCGACCCGGGGGGAGGGCGGATACGACCTGTCTTCGATCCGCTTCGCCGACACGGGCACCTCGGCCACACCTCCCGACCTGCTGCAGGCCATCGCCGACGCGCTGCCAGATGCGCAAGTGCGCGTCTTCTACGGGTCGACAGAGGCCGGGGGGATCACCGTTCTCGGGCACGCGGACATCGAGCGTAAGCCCGGCAGCTGCGGCGTGCCCGGTCCGCTCACCACCGTGCGCGTCGCTCCCGACGGTCGACTGTGGGTGCGCGGACCGTTGTTGTTCGACGGCTACCTCGACGACGTCGAGGCGACGGCCGAAGCACTGATCGACGGATGGTACGACACAGGTGATCTCGCCGAGACCGATGATGAGGGATACATCACCATTGTCGGGCGCGCCCGCGACGTGATCCGCACCGGGGGCGAGACGGTCGCTCCGCCGGAGGTTGAAGCCGTGCTGGATGGGTTGCCAGGGCTAACCGACGTGGCGGTCGTGGGCGTGGCCGACGCGCAGTGGGGCGAGATCGTGTGTGCCGTGGTGGTGGTGGCTCCCGGTGAACCGGTCCCTGACCTTGCCGACCTCCGCGCCGCGTGCTCGGGGAGGTTGGCCGCCTACAAGCACCCCCGCCGGCTAGCCGTCGTCGACAAGATTCCCCGCACGGCATCGACAAGCCAGGTGCAGCGCCAGTTGCTCGTCGATCTGATCGGCTTCCCTGAGCGAGGATGACCCCGTGACGAGGTGGCGACCACGCCCTGGGTGGGAGTGACCCCCGCCCGACGGGTACTTGCAGAACGATGTTCTCGGTCCATAAGATCAGCGCTCTGGTCGTCGAGGTCGCCCGACCGGCGGGCGGAGCTGGCAACGGAGGTGTGGTGGAGCGCCAAGTGCTGCTGACCGGCATCGGGGGCCAGGGCGTGCAGCTCGCCGCGCAGGTCCTAGCCCGCGCCGCACTGGAAGAGGGTCGCGACGTACAGCTGTTCGGTAGCTACGGCGGCATGATGCGAGGGGGCAACACCGATGCCACCCTGGTCGTGGCGGACGACGTCATCGAGTCGCCGCCGACGGTTGGATCGGCCTGGGCCTCACTGGTCCTCCACCACGAATACGCGGGCCCCACCCTGAGCCGGGTTCGTGACGGGGGGATCATCCTCGTCAACACCACCGTGTGGGAGGGTGCCCTTGATCGTGCGAACCTCAGGGTGGTCGAGGTACCCGCTTCCGATCTGGCTCTGGATGCCGGCAACGTCATCGCGGCTGCCATGGTCATGCTCGGCGCTCTGTCCACGGCGACACGGTTCGTGTCACTCGATGCCCTCCGTGAGGGGGCCCGCGCCAGTGTCCCCGGCTACAGAACCCAGCATCGCGAGCTCAACGAGCGCGCCCTCGAGATCGGCGCCGGCGCGTTGGAAGGCGTCGTGGACGAGGCATGGCCCGCCACGTCGACGTCCGGGGCGGCGTGCTCGTGACGGGCCGATCCTCGGGCGGTTCGCCCCCCGAGGCCGGTACCGTGCTGATCCGGGGGACGGTTGTGATCGATGTCGACGCGTGCAAGGGATGCGACTTGTGCATCGCGGCCTGTCCTCCGGGGGTCTTGGTGATGACCACGCACGAGCTGAACGCCAGGGGATATCGGTACCCCAGGCTCCTGGCTGGGTGCACCGGGTGCAGGGCGTGTTCGCAGATCTGTCCCGACTTCGTGTTCCAGGTCTACAAGTACGAGACCCCGATCGAGAGCCCTGTCGGACGATGACCACCCCGGTCGCCACCACGTCGACGCGCCGCCTGCTCCACGGCAGCGAGGCCATTGCCGAGGCCATGATCGCCGCTGGGTGCCGGTTCTTCGCCGGCTATCCCATGACGCCGTTCACCGAGGTCCTCGAGCACATGGCCAGGCGCCTTCCCGAAGTGGGCGGGGTGTGCATGAACGCCGAGAGCGAGCTCGAGGCCGTCGGCATGGCGTGGGGTGCGGCCGCCACGGGTACACCGGCCGCCACCGGTTCGACGGGCCAGGGACTGTCGCTGATGCAGGAATCGTTGGCCGAGATCACCCTCGCCCGCCTCCCGCTGGTGGTCCTGAACATGGCCCGCGCCCAGGGTGATTACTGGCAAGCGACACGCGGTGGTGGGCACGGCGACTATCGCCACATCGTGCTCGCCCCGGTCGATGTCGCCGAGGCGGCGGAGCTCGTCCAGTTGGCCTTTCACCTGGCGGCGACGTGGCGCAACCCGGTGCTCGTGTTCGGGGACTACTACCTGGCTCATACGGCGCGCTCGGTTGACGTGGGCAGTATGGACTTCGGGGCCACCCCGTCGACCGAGTGGGCCCTGACGGGGGAGAGCGGCGGGACGGGCCATGCCAAGCTGGTGTCGTTCCTCGGTTCGGTCAAGCAGCGAGACGACGTGGGCTACGACCTCGCCGTCCACTACGCGGCTTGTGCTGAACACACAGCCGTCATGCTCCGAGAGGTCACCCCGATGGCGGACATGGGAATGACCGAGGACGCAGACGTGGTGGTCGTGGCTTTTGGGACGCCCGGGGCCTATGTACGCGCCGCCGTACGCTCGCTACGCCAGGAAGGTGTGCGAGTTGGCTGGGCGCGACCGGTCACCCTTGTCCCGTTCCCCTCCGGCGCGCTTGCCAACGCGGTGCGCGGCGCCAAGGCTGTGGCAGTCTATGAGAACAACACCGGGCAGATGGTCGACGATGTTCGGCTAGCGGTGCTCGGCAACGCCCCCGTGGAGTTCATCGGGGGTGTCAGCCTGGATAGTTCGGGTTTTGGCATCGCCCCCGACCTCGATGTGGCCGTGCTTCGACGCCGGATCCTCGACGTGGTGGAGCGTCACCAGTGAAAAAGGTCGAAGGTCTCGGTGTCGTCCCCACCGACGCGCCCCCCAGTGTGCCGGCCCGCCTGGTCGAGGACTTCACGCCCAGCCTCGTCGATGTCGGCGCCCACCACCTGTGTCCGGGGTGCGGGGAGCCGATTGCGATCCGCAGCGTGCTGGAGGCGATCGAGGAGCTCGATCTCGTGCGTCGGACAATCGCTGTCTTCGGTGTCGGGTGCTATACGGCCTTTTCGAACAACCTCGACGTCGAAGTGCTCCAGGCGCTACACGGCCGGGCGCCGTCGTTGGCCACGGGGGTGAAGCGTGCTCGACCCGACTCGATCGTTTTCACGCTCCAGGGAGACGGCGACATGGTCAGCGAGGGGCTTCAAGAGGTGCTCCACGCCGCGGCTCGCGGCGAGAACATCACCTGCATCATGCTCAATAATGGCGTGTTTGGTGAGACGGGCGGGCACATGACAGCCACCACCGTGCTCGGACAGCGCACAAAGACGAGCCTGGAAGGGCGCGACCCTGTTGCTCACGGCCGCCCCATCCTTCTCGCCGATTTGGTGGCGCGTCTTGACGGTGCGGCATACGTGGCGAGGTGTGCGGTGAACTCAGCCGGGAATGTGGCGCGGACGAAGCGGGTGCTCCTGCGTGCCCTGGACACCCAGGCCGTGGGTGGAGGATTCTCATTCGTAGAAATCCTCACCATGTGCCCGACAGGATGGTTTGTCGAGACTCCCGACGCCCCTGCGTATCTCGCCGACAACTTGGCAACCGTCCATGTCGGGGGCGTGCTGAAGGACGTCCGCGCTGACAAACACCCATCACCGAGCGAGAAGTAGCTCACAACTCGGTCGTAGGCTCCGGCGAGCGGAATGGACGTCACAGTCCCAGCACTGAGCAACCCTTGTCGAGTTGCGTCATGAACGAGCCGGGATCGTTGTCCTGCTCGTCCGTTGCTGCGTGCTCGAACCAGACGTCGTGGGAACGTTCGAGCTCTTCGATGAAGCTCGTCTTCACGAATACGACGCTCGAAGGCGGAAGCGATGCAAGCCCAAGTGCTCTCGCCTCCGATGCAGCGGACGCAGGTGGGTGGGACGATGTGGTGACATTCGGCGAAGTAGTGAACTGCGCGCGTACCGTTTTGCAGATGGCTCGTTCCACGCTCGATGGACTAGCGAGTGATGCGGTCGAGCAGCCCGCGACGATCGATCCGATCAGGAACCCCGCGGTCACCCTCTGACAAACGGATCCCACCAGTGTCGGAGCCTAGCTTCCCCGGCGTTGCGTTCGGGGAGGAGGAAGCATCGGAAAGGACCCGCTACGTTGCGATCGTGGTGCGTCCTGAAAGCTGGACCAGACCAGTGGGTGCAAGTCCCACCCGGGTAGATGCCGGAGAGCCCGGTAGCAGGCCCCGGTTCGTCGCCGAGAGGCATCGGGCTAAGCGGGGCGTCAAGAGCCTCTTCGGAGGGAGCAAGCGTGCGGGCCGTAGTGCCATTAGGCGCGAGTCCTGCAGCCTCGTCACATCCACAATGGGGGAGCCGAGCCGCTCATGTCACGGCGAAGGCAGCATCCGACCTACTGGCGTTCCGGACATGCCCTTGGTCGAGTCCCTCCGGGGTAGGGGGAGCGGCACACACGCAAGGCTTGGTTCGGAACAGGAGAGACGTGTGTCCTGACGAAGTCGCAGCAGGCTTGCCGGTGAAAGTCCGGTCCGGGTAGTGGCCAAGCAGTCCGGTAGCTGGTGGCCGACGCCAGGGGAGACCCGACCGTCGAAGCGCCACGACAAAGTCCTCTTGGAGGGCGAGCAAGTGAGCGGTCCGTACGATGAGGAACCTTGCAGCGTCGTCAAGTTCCACCCCGCTATCGCGGGGCCAAGCGGGAGCCGAGCCCTTGTCTCTCAGGCGAAGGCCGTGGACGGTGCGAAGACCTTGGATGAGCAGCACCCAAGAACCCGCCGGCGTAGGGAGGGCGGAACGTTCACACAGTCTGCTGACGAAACAGGAGAGATCCGTCTCGGCACCGGCGTGAATATCGCAGGTCGCCGTCCTGCGGTGTCCGGTAACGGCGAAACCTATAAGCAGTCACCCTGCGAAGTGGTGGAGCGCCGAGCGGAAGTCGGAGGAGGCCGTAGTAGCGAGGAGGGCTGGGACAACAGAACCCGCCTGAGCGAAGGGCCTCCAGCCAGGTATGCGCACCGATTGGTGAGAGGGAGTGCGGGATTGCCCCTGGGGCTATCAACCCGCCATGCGTTCCCCGAGATCCGCCACGGGCGCTTGGGGCGTCCGCCAACGTCGTGGCGATGCGGAATGCGGGCGTCCGACTGCCTGGGGGAGAGCCGGATGAGGGAGAACCTCACGTCCGGTTCGGGGAGAGGGCGCTGGAAACGGGCGTGGTGTTCCATGGTCACGGGAGATGAGCGCCGGGTCAGGAAACGCCCGGGATGTGCGCCCGCTGGCCCACGGATTTCATGGCGAACCGCGCCAGCGCCCTACTTCACCCGTCTGCGCAGCCTCGTCAGCAAAGACCGCTTGTATAAGCCAGTGGTGAAAACGAGCGGAGCGCAGCGGGAGTCCGGCGGGGTCGTAGTACCTGTCATCGCCAGCCAGGTGGTGGGAGGAAAGGACCCCGACTTCGGTCACGTCGGGGATGGAGGTAAGCGCGAGGGCATGACCGGGACCGCCCGGTCCAACTACCCCGAGGGCCGCCATCTGGCCCCCGTCAAAGTGCGACAACTCCAGAACCGGCTATGGGCTGCGGCCGAGCAGTCTGAGGGTCGGCGTTTCCACGCCCTGTATGACCGCATCTCCAGGAGTGACGTCCTGAGGGAGGCATGGGAGCGAGTGCGAGCCAATCGTGGTGCCGCTGGCGTCGATCAAGTGACGTTGGCGGTGGTGGAGGCCTATGGGGTCGAGCGCATGCTCGGTGAGCTCCAGAAGCGTCTCCGTGCAGGCATCTACCGCCCGGCGCCTGTGCGCCGGGTGGAGATCCCGAAGCCCGATGGGTCAAAGCGCCCGTTGGGCATCCCCACCGTGACAGACAGAGTGGCCCAGCAGGCGACGAAGATCGTCCTTGAACCCATTTTCGAGGCCGACTTCTTGCCCTGCTCGTTCGGGTTCCGGCCCAGACGATCGGCCACCGACGCTCTGGAGAGGATCCGGGTCGGCTTCATAGAAGACAAGCAGTTCGTCTTCGAAGCCGACATACAGGACTTCTTCGGTCAGATCGACCACGAGCGTCTGCTCAGCCTGGTCGGCCTGCGGGTGTCGGACCGACGGGTGCTCAAGTTGTTGCGGTTGTGGTTGCGTGCCGGTGTGTTGGTCGACGGGGTCGTCTCCGAGTCGGTCACGGGGACCCCTCAGGGCGGGGTGATCTCCCCTCTGCTGGCCAACATCTATCTGCACGCCTTCGACCGGGCCTGGGCCGAGCGTGGGGCCGGCGAAGTCGTCCGCTATGCGGACGACTTCGTGGTGCTGTGCTCGTCTCGGGCTGAGGCCGAGGAAGCCCAGCGGAGAGCGGAAGTTCTCCTGGGTGACCTCGGTCTCACCCTTCATCCGGACAAGACCGCAGTGGTCGACCTCCGGGAAGGGAAAGAGGGCTTTGACTTCCTCGGGTGCCATTTTCGTGCCCGCATGTCCGGCAAGCTGTGGGAGCGGCGGCGCATCGTCCGCTACTACCTGCATCGCTGGCCGTCTGTGCGGTCCATGAAGCGGGCCCGATCACGGATCAAGGCCCTCACCAGTCGAAGTCAGGTCGGAATGCAGTTGCCGGACGTCATCGGACGCCTGAACCTGTTCCTGCGGGGCTGGGGCAACTATTTCCGCACCGGGAATGCGGGCGACAAGTTCATCGACCTGGATCGTTACGTTTGGTGGCGGTTGAAACGCTTATTGATCAAGAAGCGAGGCCGCAATCTGCGAGCGGGACAAGCCGACGGCTGGACCCGCACCTGGTTCCACGACCAGGGCCTACACAAGCTCATGGGCACTATCCGATACCCGAAGGCAGCGTAACCATGTCCAGAAGACCGTCGGTGAGCTGTGTGCGGGAGAACCGCTTGCACAGATCGAAAGGGGGATGGGGAACCGGGCCTGCTTTGCAGGCATCGCGCCCCTGACTACCAATGCTCGCTCTGCTCCTGGTGGCGGTGTCGGTAGGGCTGGACAACTTTGCCGCGTCGACCGCCATTGGCCTCGGCGGTGTCAACCGGAAGCTACGGCTGCGGGTCGGAGTGGTGTTCGGAGCTTTCGAAGCGACTATGCCCGTTGTCGGCCTCCTACTCGGTCACTCCGTCGCCCACGACCTGGGAAGCGCCGCCAAGCCCGCGGGGGGCATCTTGCTGGGACTCGCCGGTGCCTATGCGGTCGCCACAGCCCTCGTCAGCAAGAACGAGCCCGTCGGGGACCGAGATCTCGGTGTCAAGCGTCTCGTCATCATCGGGGGAGCCCTGAGCATCGACAATCTCGTCATCGGCTTCGCCCTCGGGGCTTATCGAGTGAATCTCGTCATCGCAGCCATCGTCATTGGGGCGATCAGCGTTGCGCTGTCGTTGTTGGGACTGGAGATCGGCAGGCAATTCGGTGAGCGTCTGGGCCGACGAAGTGAACTCGTCGGTGGTGCCGTGCTCATCCTGGTGGGTGTGGCAATCGGAACGGGCGTGCTGTAGGACCTTGCCTGATCTGGAAGCCACCGCCCGACACGTTCCCACACCACTGAATGCCGCAACAAGCCCGGCCACGAGCAAGGAGTGTCCCGATGACCGACCACACCATCTACAATTACGTGCCGCACGAACGCACGAAGACGAAGCTCGCGGGTGGTCCGACCGGACCCGTGAAGGTTGCCCAACAACTCCCGTCGGGAACCGCCGCCGCTCGGTTCAATGCTTGGCTGGCGGTGAAGGTGACCACCGGGGTCGGCACGATGTGGTGCGCCTATGCCTTCGCGGCGCTGGCCTGTGTGAGCCTGCCTGCGGCCATCAACGCCCACAGCCCGGTCGTCCTCGTGTCCTGGATCTCGCAGACCTTCTTGCAGTTGGTCCTGCTGTCGGTGATCATCGTCGGTCAGAACGTGCTGGCAGCCGCCGCCGACAAGCGGTCCGAGGCCACTTACAACGATGCCGACGCGGTCCTTCACGAGGCCGTGAAACTCCAGGAGCATCTTCTCGCCCAGGATCACGTGCTGGCGGCTCTGACCGACAGGTTGGCGAGCATCGAGGGGCGGTCGGGCTCCTGACTACTCGCGACATGATGCGCATCTGCGACAGGTGGCCCTCGCCGTCCCAAAGGTAGATTGCCTTCCGTGTCCGACGTACCGCCTGACGAGCCGACCGTCGAGGGTGCGGGCATGTCCTCGAACGCTCGGGACCCAATGGTGGCGGTCCCCGACGCCGGGACCGGGTCTTCTCCCTCGCGAGCCGAGCGGAGGAGGGCAGCCCGAGCCCAGGGGTCCCGGCGGCGCAAACGCATCGTGCTGGTTGCTGTGGGAAGCCTCGTCGGTCTCGTGGTCCTCATCCTCGCAGCGGGAACGGCATTTCTCTGGTACGAGAACAACCGCATCCACCGGGTCGAGGTGAAGCACCTGGCGACGGTGCAGGCCAAGGGTGCGCAGAAGGACGTGCAGAACATCCTCCTCATCGGCTCGACCACTCGGTGCGGACTCAAGGAGCAGAGCCCCGCTTTCGGGCTGTGTGATCAAGGGGTGACGGGTGTCAACAGTGACGTGGTAATGATCCTGCACCTCGACCCCGATCACCACCGGGCGTCGATCCTGTCGATCCCACGAGACACCTTCGTCCCCAACGCCCGACCCGGCGGGGTCAACAAGATCGATGCGGCCCTGGGCACCCCCGACGGTCCCGGTCAGCTCATCGCAGCCATCACCGACGACTTCGGGATCCCCATCCAGCACTACGTAGAACTGAACTTCGACAGTTTCCAGGGGATCGTCCAAGCGCTCGGCGGGATCCGGATGTACTTCCCTCTTCCTGTCTTCGATCAGCAGTCCTCGCTGTACGTTCCGAACAAAGGCTGCATGACGCTCAACGGCTTTCAGGCCCTCGCCGTCGTGCGTGCCCGTCACCTTCAATACGAGCCGTCAACGGATCGGGGGGTCTCGCGCTACGACTGGCCGTATGACCCCCAAAGCGACCTGAGTCGCATCCGTCGCGACCACGAATTCCTCCGCGTCTTGGCATCGTCGGTTGCCAAGCGAGGGCTCGGGAACTTCATCACCGACCTCCGACTGATTGACTCGCTGGCGGGAAACCTCGAGGTGGACAACGGGTTCTCAGCGACAACAATGGCCAATCTGATCCTCGAGTTCCACAGTGTCAATATCAACGCCGCCCCTCAGTACACGCTTCCGGTGGTGGAAGACGGGCAGGGATACTTCTACCGGGGTGGTGGCTACGGCGACGTGGTTTTTCCTGTCCAGCCCCAAGATCGAGAGGTCGTGGACCAATTCCTGGGCACAACATCGAACCAGGACGCGTCGGGGCGCGCCCTACCCTCAGCGGGCTCGTTCACCGTTGCCGTCGAGGACGGCAGCGGCCTCTACAACGAAGGAGCAAAGACAGCCGCCGCGCTGAAACAGCTCGGCTACGACGTCACTTCGGTGACCGACACCACGGACGGGGCGTCGACCTCTGAGACGACCATTCTCTACTCCCGGCCCGAGCAGCTGCCCGATGCCCTCCGGGTCCAGTCGGCCCTGTCGGGACTGGCGGTTATTGGCTATGACCCGGGGTTGATCAGCAACGTTGGCGGAACGGGCTCCGGAGGCTCGTCTAATGGTGGTAATGGCGGCACGTCTTCCACGACCAGCTCATCGATCGATGTGGGTTCGCAGCTGTCGGGATCGGACAGCGCTGACGTCGTCGTCGTGACGGGCTCGAACTTCGCCGTGAACCTCCCGCCGAACGCCCCTTCGACGACCACTCCTGGCTCGTCATCGACGACCACCACCGTGGCGTCAGGCCAGAGTGGCGGATCGACCACGACGACCACAGTTTCGGGACCGCTGACCGACAACCCCAACCTCTCGCCTCCTTCGGGGTCGACCGAGCCGCTCCAGCCTTGGGATCCCCGCTCCTGCACAGCCAGCGGGGGAGCTGGTCCTTGACCCCGCGAGGCAAAGGTGGCCGTTTCCGAATACGAGCCGGTGAACTGGAGCACTCACCAGCCATCAGACCTACTGGCAGTTGGAGCAGAGCCCGAGAACGTCGAGGCGGTGACTGTGGGGCTCGAAGCCCTCGGTCTCGGCCAACCGGTCGACGTTCCTGGCCACCTGGCGCTCAAAAGCCGCCGTTGGGGTGAAATCGATGACGTCCCCGCACCCCACGCAGTGAAGATGGTGGTGGTGCTCAGTGAGGTCCTCGGCCAGTTCGAATCGCGCGAACTCGTCGTTGGCGGCGACGCGCCGGACCAGTCCCGCATCCTGTAGGTCGGAGAGGTGGCGGTAGGCCGAGCTGTGGGGCAGGTCGGGGAGTGCCTCGGCAATGTCGCCGATGCTCACGGGACGGCCGGCGTCGACAAGCAGGGTGATGATGGCTCGTCGTCCGGGTGTGTAGCGCTGGTCGAGGTGTCTGAGTCGAGCCGCGGCCTCCGTGTGCACCTTGTCGGCCCCCCCATTCGTTGCCATCGTGCTGTTCTACCCCTGTTCAGACTCGGCTTTGCGGTCCCGAGGGCCGAACTTCAATTCTGGGTCGATTCTGCTCGCTGGCCCCAGTCGGCACCCACCGGATGACCCCACCCCGGCGGTCCCGGTCGGGGTCCCGGTCTTTGCATTGAGACTCATTCTCATATTATCGTATCCGCCATGGTCCTCTCGCGAGAGCATCGCCGGTGACTTGGCATCGAGGCACGGTGGCCCTTGTGGCCGTCGTCGCCCTGGGCGCCGTCGGTACGGCCGCGTGCGGCCGTACCACGGCCTCCCCGTCGACCCGGGGCGGGGTGATCAATGCCATCGGAGCAGAGAACGAGTACGGCAATGTGTTGGGTCAGATCGGCGGCCGGTACGTCAACGTGTCGTCGATCCTCAACAATCCCAACACCGATCCCCATACCTTCGAGTCGAGCCCGAAGGTGGCCGCAGAGGTGAGCGCAGCCCAGCTGGTCGTGCAGAACGGCGTGGGGTACGACACCTTCATGAACAAGATCGAGTCAGCCTCGCCCAACCCGGCGCGCAAGGTGATCGTCGTACAGAACCTCCTCGGGCTACCCGACTCCACGCCGAATCCGCACCTGTGGTACAGCCCGACGACGATGCCCGCGACTGCCAAGGCCATGGCGGAGGACCTCACTGTCCTGCAACCCGGGCACGCCTCTTACTTCCAGGCCCGCTTGAGAAGGTTCGATGCTTCGCTGACCCCGTGGTTCAACGCCATCGCGACCTTCAAGGCCAATTACAGAGGCACGCCGGTGGCCACGACCGAACCGGTGGCCGACTACTTGCTCGCGGCGATGGGAACGATCAACAAGACGCCGTTCCGGTTCCAAGCGGACATCATGAACGGTGTCGACCCGCCTCCACAGGACGTCACTTTGGAGGATCGTTTCTTCACCAGCCACACCGTGAAGGTTTTCTGCTACAACCAGCAAGTGGTGGATTCCCTGACCACCTCGATCCGCCTCGGGGCGTTGCAGGCGGGGGTGCCGGTCGTGGGCGTGTACGAGACGATGCCTACCCCCGGGTACGACTACCAGTCGTGGATGCTCGCCGAGGTGGACGCCATCCAAAAGGCGGTCACAGATGGCGTCTCGACCCAGCAGTTGTGACGAGCTCCCACCCCGAAGCGCCGCGTCAGATCTTGGGGGTGGAGGGCATCGGCGTGTCGTTGTCGGGCCGCCAGATCCTCGACAACGTCAGCTTCAGCGTGGGCGCTGGCGAGTTCACCGGGCTGATCGGCTCCAATGGAGCGGGAAAGACCACCTTGCTACGGGTGATCCTCGGTCTCGAGCGGCCGAGCGCAGGGAGAGTCCTGGTACTCGGGGCGCCTCGTGGCCGCCGAAACCGGTCCACGGGGTACGTCCCCCAGAAGATCATGCTCGACCCGGACATGCCCCTGCGGGCCCGAGACCTGGTTGCCCTCGGAATCGACGGGACCCGTTTCGGCATCCCCCTGCCCTCGAGGCAGCGCCGAGAAGCAGTCGACGAGATGCTGCACGCCGTCGACGCCGAAAGTTTCGCCGACGCCCGGGTGGGAACTCTCTCCGGCGGCGAGCAGCAGCGGGTCTTGATCGCTCACGCGCTGATCGGGCGCCCCCAGCTGCTGCTGCTGGACGAGCCGCTCGCCAATCTCGACCTCAAGAGCGGGCAAGAAGTTGTGACGTTGCTCGACCGGATTGCCGACGAGCAGCAGATTGCCGTCCTCCTCTCCGCCCACGAGATGAACCCACTGCTTCCCGTGATGGACCGCATCGTCTACCTCGCCGGGGGACGTGCCGCCAGTGGTACCACCGAAGAGGTGGTGCGCGACGATGTGCTGAGCGCGCTGTACGGATACGAGGTCCACGTGCATACCCTCCACGGGCGCATCCTCGTGGTGGCCGGGCCGATGGAGCAGCCGGGGCTCCCGTCCGACCCGACACTGAGAGCGATCTGAAGTGCGCTGGTTGTTCGAACCCGGTTTCTTCACCAGCCACCCCGTCCATGTGGCGTGCTTCATCGGGAGCATCGTCGCCGTCGTGTCGGGCGTCGTGGGTGTGTTCACCGTCATGCGCGGACAATCGTTCGCCGGCCACTCCCTGGCGGATGTGGCGACCGCCGGTGGCTCGGGGGCGTTCCTCGTCGGCATCAGCCCGCTGTTCGGCTTCGTGGCCGGCGGTGTGGTGGGGGCAGGAGCCATGGAGGCGATCGGCGTGCGCAGGGCCCGGGGCCGAGACTTGGCGACGGGCATTGTCTTGGGCGCGTCGATCGGCTTGGCTGCCCTGTTCCTCTACCTCTCCACCACCGAGTCCTCCACGACCGGCGCCAGCCAGCAGATCCTGTTCGGGTCGATCTTCAGCACGGTGAGCTCGACCGTGCCCATCGTCGCCATTTTCAGCGTCCTGTGTCTCGGGATCATGGCTTTTGTGCATCGTCCCTTGTTGCTCAGTTCCGTGAGCACCGACATGGCGGCCGCACGGGGCGTACCTGTCCGTGTTGTCGCCCTGCTCTACATGGTGGCACTTGCCCTCGCCGTCGGCCTGTCGTCGCTCGCCATCGGAGCGATTCTTTCGACGGCCCTCTTGATCGGGCCGGCCGCCATCGCCTTGCGCCTCACGAAGCGGATCGGTTGGGCGATGGTGGCGGCGTCGTTGAGCGGGGTGGTCGCCGTCTTGGCCGGCGTGCTCCTCGCCTACGACAGCTACT
The DNA here is from genome assembly GCA_963838775.1 of uncultured Acidimicrobiales bacterium. Classification (GTDB taxonomy): domain Bacteria; phylum Actinomycetota; class Acidimicrobiia; order Acidimicrobiales; family UBA8190; genus Chersky-840. The sequence continues at coordinate 273,827 of CAWISP010000001.1, read as the reverse complement.
ACTGGAGCCCCAGCCACGCTTCGTGGCCCGTCAGTTTCTTCATCGTCGTCATCGTGTTCCTCGGCTACCTGGCCACGGAGCTGCCCTTCGTCCCCACGGCCGCCACGCGTCAGCGTTGGCCCGCTACGTCGGCTGCACCCGAGGCGCACCAATGAGTCGTATCGCGGTGAGAACGTGCTGAGTTAGGAACGAGGCGAGGGCATGTTCGCCAGTTTCATGATCAACGCCTGGGTGGTGGCGACGATCGTCGCCGTGATCGCGGGGGTGGTGGGCTTCTTCGTGGTCCTCCGGGGCTCGGCCTTTCCCGCCCACGCCATTCCCAACGGCGCGTTCGCGGGGGCGGCCGGAGCCAGCCTGCTCGGCGTCAACACGCTGGCGGGCCTGGGTGTATTCGCCGTGCTGGCTGCGGTGGGGATCGGCGTGCTGGGCCGGCGAGGCCGAAACGACGTGGTGACCGCTCTCGCCCTCGTCGTGATGCTTGCCCTTGGGGCCGTGTTCTTGAGTCAGACCACACAGTACGAGCCCGAGATCTTCTCGCTCCTGTTCGGCGAGGTACTCGGTGTCGCCTCCAACGAGATCCTGCCTGTCGCCGTCCTCGGCGTCGTGTGTATCGCCGCCGTTCTCGTGTTGTACCGGCCCCTGATCCTCTCCTCGGTCGTCCCCGACATCGGAGACTCCAAGGGAGTCAGTAGTCAGCGGATGGAGATAGCCTTCCTGGTCGTGGTCGCCCTGGCCACGGCGATGACGGTGCCCGTCGTCGGCGCCCTGCTCATCTTCAGTCTCATGATCGGCCCGCCTGCTGCGGCCCGGTCGTTCACCAACCGCCCCTCGGTGGCCATTGTTCTTTCGATCGCGATCGCGTTGATCACGGTGTGGAGCGCCATTGCCCTGTCCTTCGTCACCAATTGGCCTATCGGCTTCTTCGTCGGCGCCCTCGGCGCCTTGTCGTATGGGGTCGGTAGAGCGTGGGCCACCGGACGGCGGGCTCGCGCGCCCCGACTCGAGACGGTGACGACCGGTCTTGTCCAGGCATGAACCGCTCGCCGATCGAACCGCCCAGAGATCTCCGTCAGCTCAATGGGGCTCGCTCAACCGATAGGCGCGTCGCACCAGGTTGACGGCCAGGTCGACGGCCAATTCCCTGGCATCGTCCAGCTCGAGCCGGTGGGTGGCGACGAGCTCGGCGAGATAGGCGGAGTCGACGCGGCGGGCCACATCGTGCCGGGCCGGGATCGACAGCAGGGCGCGGGTGTCGTCGTTGAATCCTGCGGTGTTGGCAAAGCCGGCCGTATCGGTCACCGTTCGTCGGTACCGGAGCATGGCCTCATAGCTGTCGAGGAACCACCAGGGTGGGCCCAGGACGAGCGAGGGATAGTGGCCCGCCAACGGTGCCAGCTCGCGGCTGAATGTCGTCTCGTCGAGCGTGAAGAGAATGAGGCGCAGTCGACTGTCGTTGCCGACGACGTCGAGGAGGGCCTTGAGACTCTCGGTGTACTCGGTCGGGCCGGGGATGTCCGCGCCGCGATCGGGCCCGAAGCGCCGGTAGACGAGGGAGTTGTGATTGCGCCTCGAACCGGGGTGCAGCTGCATGACCAGTCCATCGTCGACACTCATGCGAGCCATTTCCACGAGCATCTGACCCCGGAAGAGCTCCTGGTCGTGACCGGTCAACGTGCCCGCTCGGGCGCCATCGAGAAGGCGCTGGCATTCCGCCGATGCCAGGTTCGCTGTCAACGCGGTGGGGTGACCATGATCGGAAGCGACGGCGCCGTGTTCGATGAAGAACTCCCGACGGTGGCGGAGTGCTTCGAGGTACCCGGTCCAGCGCGAGGTGTCGGCTCCGGTCAGGTCAGCCAGCCGGGACAGATTGTCCGGGAAGGCGTCGAGGCTCGGGTCGACAACCGCATCAGGGCGAAACGTCGGGATGACCCGTCCCCCCAGTCCGTCGTGGGCGAGGCGTACGTGATGGTCGAGATCGTCCAGTGGCGAGTCGGTCGTTGCCAGGAGCTCGATGTCGAAGCGTTCGAACAAGGCACGGGGCAGGTACTCGGGCCGTCCCAGGGCGTCGGCGATCTGATCGTAGGTCTCGTCGGCAGTGTCGGCGTCGAGTCGATACCCGACGCCGAACACCTCCGCGAGGACGTGGTCGAACCATAGGCCGGACGGGGTGGCCCGGAAGAGGTGGTAGTGGCCCGCGAAGGTCCGCCATGCTGTGCGCGGCTCTGCTACCGGAGCGCCGTCATTGGGTTCGACACCGAGCGCTTCGAGTGCGACGCCCTGGCTGTAGAGCATCCTGGTCAGGTAATGGTCGGGAGTGACCAGCAGTGACATCGGATCCGAGAACGCGAGGTTGTCGGCGAACCATCGTGGATCGGTATGGCCGTGGGGACTGATGAGAGGCAACGAGCGGACCTCGTCGTAGAGCTCGGCGGCGATGGCCCGGGCTGTCGGATCGGCCGGCAAGAGACGCTCGGGATGCAACACGAGGGGACGGCGGCTCATCGTGCTCCTCGAAGCCGACGCATGACCAAGATCCTGCCTTTCTGTTGGCGCGAACAAATGCTACGACACGCATTCTCCGGTGACCGCGCCTGCTCAGCACCGAGCCAGCGCGGACGACCATTACGGTGGTCGAGTGTCTCGCTTCGTCGTCGACATCGCCCCGCTGAGGAAGTACCGGCACTTCCGACGGCTGTGGGCGGGCCAGATGGTATCGGGACTGGGATCGCAACTGACGTTGGTGGCGGTTTCCTTTCAGGCCTACACGCTGACCCGATCGACGCTCGTCGTCGGCCTCATCGGCCTCGCGCAGCTGGTGCCGCTGCTCGCCGGAGCCCTCTGGGGTGGCACGCTCGCCGACGCCATGGACCGGCGCAAGGTCCTGGTGCTCACCCAGGTCGCCATGGCGACCGCCGTTGGTGGCTTGGTCGCCGACGCGTCGATCGCCCACCCCGCTGTTTGGCCCCTGTTCGTCTGCACGGCGGCGAGCGCGGGCGTTCAGGGGATCGACTGGCCGGCCCGGCGGGCGGCGTTGCCCATGCTCGTCGACGAGCACGACGTGACCGCCGCGATCGCCCTGCAGACCACGATCCAGCAGCTGGCCCTGGTAGCCGGGCCGGCCCTGGCCGGAGTGCTGATCGCCACCATCGGGCTGAGCGCCGTCTACGGCATCGACGTGGCCACGTTTTCGGCGGCCCTGGTGGCGGCGGTGCTCCTGCCGCCGTTGGTCCCCCGCGGCGGGGGGACGCCGATGGGGTTGCGGTCGATGACCGAGGGGTTCCGGCACCTGCGCCGGGAGAAGCTCCTGTCGGCCACCTATTGGATCGACCTCAACGCCATGATCTTCGGGATGCCGCGTGCCGTCTTTCCGGCCCTGGGCGTCGGCCTGTTCCACGGGGGTGCGGGGGCCGTCGGACTGCTGTACGCGGCCCCCGGCGCCGGCGCACTGATCGGTTCGCTCTTCACCGGTTGGTGCGGCCGTGTGCGCCGGCAAGGTCGTGCCATCGCGGCCTGCGTGGTGGTCTGGGGAGTCACCATCGCCGTGTTCGGCGTCGTTCCGGTGCTGTGGATCGGATTGACGCTGTGGCGTTGGCGGAGCGCTGATTGTGTCGGCGGTGTTTCGACAGGCCGTGCATCAACGTGCGGTCCCTCAACGTCTCCAGGGCCGCCTCTCGGGCTCGTTCTTCGCGGTGGTGGCCGGTGGTCCCAGGTTGGGTGACCCCGAGACAGGGGTCACCGCTGCCATCGGGGGACCGCAGTTTGCCGTGTGGGCGGGCGGGTTGGCGTGTGTGGTGGGGGTGATCGTCCTCCTGTGGCGGGTTCCGAACTCTGGCGCGACGTCGGCGGCGGCCGCATGCTCAGTGTGGAAGCCCAGACCGAGGCGATCGTCGAGGTCACCTCGGAGTTGGGTGAGGGAGAACCGCTGTGATTGCTCCTCCGCCTCTATGACGTCGCGGTGGTCTCCGGCCCGTCGCTCACGTCGCGGACGAGGGCCGCTCGTGGGGTGAGCCCGGGGCCACCATGGGCCAGGGGAGTTCGCGCTCCGCGACGAGGGCGAGGTCGAGCAGAAGCTGCTCGTGGTGGTGGCCGGCCAGGACCTGGAGGCCGACCGGCAATCCGTCTACGAGCCCGGCCGGGAGGCTCATGGCCGGGCTCCCGTTGAGGTTCGAGGGGGCCGTGAGCGCGGCGTTGTTCATGATGGCCCGCGAGAATCCGATCTCGTGGATCAGATCCGCACCTGGGATCGTCGAGGGAGGCGGCCCCTGTGCCGCAAAGGCGACATCGGGGTTCGACGACGCTATGACGAAGTCGGCTGCTTCGAACAGATCGGCCATCGACTCGTTCAATTGGCGGCGGTACGACTCGATGGCCGCCGCCCTGTCCAGGGTGAAGCGCTCTCTCGCCGCCTCCAGGCCGAAGCGCATCTCGGGCGACAGTTCTTCGATCCGGTCGGGGTAGGCGTCACCGAGGTCGGCGACGAATCCGACCTGACCCGCCATGGCCCATTGGCCCCGCAACGGCGGCAGCGAGGGCGTCACTTCCACGATTTTCAGCCCCGCCGCCCGGGCCAAGCGGTGAGCGAACTCCGCCACGAGCTCGGCGACTTCAGCGCGGACTCTGGCCGTTCCCAGATCGGGGAGGATGGCGACGGTCCGCCCCGAGAGGTCATGGGTGCCGAGCTCGGCTTCCCAGTTTCCGGCGCGCGGGAGACTGAGTGGGTCGCGCTGATCGAACCCGCAGCAGGCGTCGAAGAAGCGGGCGGTGTCTCGCACCGACCGGGTCAGGCAGCCGAGCACGGTCGTGAGCGGCGTCGCGCTGGCGCCCGGTCCCTTGGGGATGCGCCCGTAGGTGGCCTTGAGCCCGAACAATCCCGAGAAGGCGGCCGGGATCCGGATGGACCCACCGCCGTCACTTCCCGTGGCGATGGGCAAGAGGCCACCGGAGACCGCCGCCGCGGTCCCGCCCGAAGAACCACCGGGGGTGCGGGAGAAGTCCCAGGGATTGCGCGTCGTGCCGTGGAGCTGGGTCGAGGTGCAGTTGATGCCCCCGAACTCGCTGGCCGTCGTCTGGGCGGCGAGGAGGGCGCCGGTGCGTCGGAGTCGCGTGATCGACGTCTGGTCATACTCCGACACCCGGTCCTTGAAAATCATCGACGCCTCGGTATACGGCCACTGCTCGACCCGCTCGAGCTCCTTCACGCCGAACGGCACTCCGCCGAACGGCAGCGACACATCGGCCGATCGAGCCGCCTCACGGGCGCGTGTGAAGTCTGTGTGGGAGAAGGCGTTCAACGGCGACCGTTCGATGGCCTCGATGCAGGCGTCGAGAGCTTCGAGCGGCAACAGGCTCCGTGTTCGAAATGCGTCGACGAGACTGCAGGCGTCGTCCAACCAGGGCGTTGTCATGAACGGTGACCGTACTGCGTCGAGGCCGAAAAGGCTCTGAGCGAAGTCGACCGAGACCTACTGACAGCCTTGGCAGCGCCCGAGGACGGCGAAGTGGTGGGGGTTGATGTCGAAGGCGAAGCGGGACTTGGCTGCTCGGGACAGATCGCCGAAGATCTCGTCGGGCGCCTCGATCATGGTGCCGCACACCTCGCACACGAAGTGGCCGTGGGCGCCGGCGGCCAGGTGGTACGTGGCGGGACCGTGTCCGAGATGGGCGTGGACGACGACGCCGAGGCGCTCGAGATCGTCGAGATTCCGGTAGATCGTCGAGATGTGGACTTCGGGCGCGACGGCCTGGACCTCGGCGCCGAGCTCCTCGGCGGTGCGGTGACCCCGGGAATCGAACAGTGCCCGCAACAGCAGGACACGCGAGCTCGTGACCCGTCCGCCGCGTTCCCGGAGCAGGGCCAGCGCTCCCTCCACGGAGTCCACACCAGCCGTCGCCATCGCGGGTGGAGAAGAACTCCTGGTCACAGGCCCATGGTATGCGGTAGCTCCGTGGCGAACAAGACACTGTTGCGAGCTGGTCGCACAGTTTCTAGGGTGTCCCAATCCCGACCGACGAGGAGCGCGCTCCCATGGCCAACCCCCGGGCCAGCTCGTGAAGATCCGCGACGGTCTCACCCCGAGCGAGTGGGTGAGGGTGAGCGCCATGACGTCCACGGTCCTGGGTCTGCATGTGCTCGGCTGGGGCATGTTGGCCTTGGCGCTTGGGCATCACTACCGGATCAGCAAGACCGAGGTCTTCGGTGTGGGAACGGGGATCCTCGCCTACACGCTCGGGATGCGCCACGCCTTCGACGCCGATCACATCGCGGCCATCGACAACACCACGCGCAAGCTCGTCAACGAGGACAAGAGGCCGCTGAGCGTCGGATTCTTCTTCAGTCTCGGGCACTCGTCGGTCGTGTTCGTCCTCGCCGTGGTCCTCAATTTCGGCATCCGTTCGCTCGATAGCGCGGTGAGTAACAACAGCTCGTCCTTGCACAGGACGACCGGGATCGTCGGCACGTCGATCTCGGGCACCTTCCTCTATCTCATCGCGGCCCTCAACGTGGTGGTCCTGCTGTCGATCGTCAAGGTCTTTCGCGAGATGCGCCAGGGCCTCTACGACGACGAAGAGCTGGAGCACCAGCTCAACAACCGGGGGCTCATGAACCGGTTCTTCGGTCCGCTCGCCCGGAGGATCGACACCCCGTGGAAGATGTACCCGATCGGCATCCTGTTCGGGCTGGGATTCGACACAGCCACCGAGGTCGCCCTGCTGGTCCTGGCCGGGAGCGCCGTCGTGGGCGGACTACCGTTCTACGCCATCCTGTCGCTGCCGATCCTGTTCGCGGCCGGGATGAGCCTCTTCGACACGATCGACGGCTGTTTCATGAACTTCGCCTACGACTGGGCGTTTTCCAAGCCGATCCGAAAGGTCTATTACAACATCACCATCACGGGCCTATCGGTCTTCGTCGCGTTCTTCATCGGGACAGTCGAGATCCTGGGACTCATCGGGCAGGAAGAGAACCTGGGCGGGTCGTTCTGGCACTTCTTCCAGACCTTCAATCTCAACACGGCCGGATTCTTCATCGTGGGCGTGTTCGTGGTGACCTGGGTCGTGGCGCTGTTGATATGGCGATTCGGTCGTATCGAGGCCAAATGGGATGCGGCCTCGCAACAGGCCCGCGAGAGACAGATGGCGTTGGACTGACCAGATGTCGCCACCACAATCCCGCCCCATCAGGGGCGCCACCGTAGGCATGAAAGCTGATCTTGTCAATCGGATTAGTGTAGATTGGGATTCCCACCGGGTGGGAACAGCGTGGCGAGACGAGTTGCAGCGCCGACCAAGCCCGATGTGCAATCCACTCCACGAACTTCCCAGGAGCGCCCCATGTCTTCGACCGATCAACTCCTCAAGAACGCCGACGCCTACGCCGCCACGTTCGACAAGGGCGATCTCCCCATTCCACCCGATCGCAAGGTGGCGATCGTGGCGTGCATGGACGCCCGGATCAACCCGTACGGAATCCTCGGGCTCGCCGAGGGGGACGCCCACATCATCCGCAACGCCGGTGGCGTGATCACCGACGACCAGATCCGATCGCTCGCCATCTCCCAGCGTCTGCTCGGCACCGAGGAGATCATCCTCATCCACCACACCGACTGCGGGATGTTGACCTTCTCCGACGACGAATTTCGTGAGCAGATCAGAGCCGAGACCGGGATCAAGCCGCCGTGGGCGGCCGAAGCGTTCAGCGACCTGGACGCCGACGTGCGCCAGAGCATCGCCCGCATCGAAGCGAGTCCGTTCATCCCCGTCAAAGACAGCGTGCGCGGTTTTGTCTACGACGTGCACGCCGGCACGCTGCGGGAGGTGAAGGCCGGCTGAGCCACCCGGCTGGGAGCAGCAGCTCTCGGTTCGTATCCGGGTACTCGTCCATCGGCTCGAGCTCGCGCCTCGTGCAGGGTGCATGCTGGGCTGGGAAAAGCCTGGGAGAAGTGGCGCGCGTCCCAGGTCCTTCCCAGCTTCTCGTATGGGAAGCTCGAACTCGTGGCACTGCTCGTGGGCCGCGCGGAGGACATCCGCCCGCGTCAGATGCCCGCTCCGACGATCGGGTTCCCGCCTCACAGTCGCAGAGGCATCGGCGTGCTCGTCGCCTTGCCGGTCCTCGTGTTCGGCGTACCGGCGATGTTCGGTCATCCCGTCGTCCCCAGCGACGATCTCATCCAGAACTACCCGTTGCGGGTGCTCGTCGGGTCACAGCTCCGCCACGGGCAACTGCCGCTGTTCGATCCCTACATCTGGAGTGGGACACCGCTGCTCGGTGGCTGGAATGCGGGGGCTGCCTACCCGTTGACGTGGTTGTTCGCCGTCATGTCGGGGCCGACGGCATGGACGATCAACCTCATCGTGACGTGGTGGGTCGCGGGACTGGGGACGTTCGCGTTCTTGCGCATGTCGCGCTTGTCCCCGGTGGCCAGCTTCCTCGGGGGGGTGTCGTTCGCGTTCGCCGGGGCCATGACCGCCCAGGTTGCGCACGTCGGCTTCGTGGCCGGCATGAGCTGGGTGCCCGTGGCCCTGGTGGCTGTCCTCAAGTTGTCCGAGAGCCACGAACTCCGGGCGCGCCTGGCCTGGGTGTGCGCACTGGCCGGCGCGGGGGCGATGGTGATCCTTGCCGGCGAACCGCGCGCCATCGATGATGCCGTCGTCATCCTCGCCGTGTATGCCCTGTGGCGGGCGTGGCGACTGGGTCGACGATCGGCGCGTTGGCGCTACGTCGGGTACGTGTCGATCGGCGCCGTGCTCGGTGCGGGGGTCGGCGCCGTCCAGTGGCTTCCCGGGATCGAAGCCGTCCACACCTCGCAGCGCGCCATGCACACCGTGGCGCTCTTCGATTCGGGATCGTTGACCCCCAAGTGGCTGCTCCTGTCGATCGTGCCCGACCTCTTCGGTGGGTCGGGCTCGTTCGGTCAGCCGACCTTCTTCGGGCCGTACAGCCTCAATGAGATCACCGGGTACGTGGGTCTCCTGCCCCTCGTGGCCGCCTTCGGGCTGCTCGGGCGGTTGCGGCTGCGTCAGCGCGTGCCGGAGTGGCTCATCTGGCATCTGATTGCGATCGTGGGTGTGATCCTCGCTCTCGGAGGCAACACCGTGCTGGGTCCTGTGCTCGTGCACCTGCCGCTGTTCGGGGACCAGCGACTCCAGAGTCGCAACATCATGATCGCCGACTTCGCCTTGTCCGTACTCCTTGCGTACTGGGTCGACGTGTGGCTCCGCTCGGCGGTGTCGGAGCGGGGGAGACTTCCGTTCCCACGTCGACTCCTGGGGCTCGTTCCTCCCGTCGCCGTGGTGGCGATCATCACGGTGACGCTGGCCTGGGGCGCGGGGATGTTGCGGTGGATGGGTCTCGCCCCGAGCATGGCGAATCGAGCCGGCCCCTCGGCACCGTGGCTGGTGCCCTTCCTCGTGCTCGGGTTGGCGGCCATCGCCCTCGTCATGTGGGGGCCGAGGCTCGTCGGTCGCCTCCGGGCCCGCGCCCTCGTCGGCTTCGTGGTCCTCGATATCGGGATCTTCACCGTGCTCACGCTGCTCTCGGTGGCACCGGGGCTCACCCGGGCCCCGGCCCCGGCCGAGGCGTCTCCGAGCGCGCCCCACGTCACGGACCGCACACCGCCCCTCGTCCCGGTGCGCAGCCTGGTCCACAGTGGTCGATTCGCGGTCTATGACCCCGACGAGCTCGACCCCGGGGAGCTCACCGAGCTCGGGGTGTCCGACAGCAACGTCCTGACGGGCACGCCGTCGGTCGAGGGCTACAGCTCCATCGTGGACAGCACCTATGCGCAGGTCACGGGGTCACACCAGGCGACGGGGGAGGGCCAGAACGTGCTCGATCCCCAGGCGATCTCGAACGGCACGCTCGATCAGCTCGACACAACCGTGCTGTTGACGCCGTCGGCCTATCTCGTCACCACCGGCACAGGGTCGAACGGGTCGGACTCCCAGGTGGGCCGGCGCCAACTCGCGCCCCGACAACAGGCCTCGTGGTGGCTCGGCGCCCCCCTGGACGTGATGTCGCTCACCATTCCTTTGAGCGGACAGACCGTTGCCCTGTCCGGCGTCCGGGTCGGGGTGGTGGGAGCGTCCGGATCGACGCGGTGGGAGACGCCCGTAGCGCTCCCCGGTGATGAGCTCGGTGTTCCGGTCACGCCCTCCCGGACCATCGTCGGAGTGGAGATCGCTGCGGCGGGGAAGAGCATCAGCGTCGACGCCCCCGTGATCACCACGGTAGGTGGAGAGATCTTCCGTGCAGACGGGGAACTCCAAGATGTCCTGGTCCCCCCCCATTGGCGGTTCCAGGGATTCGATGGCACCTTCGCCGTGTTCGACGATACGCGGGCCCGAGCCGGGCTCTCGCTCGAAGCGCGTCCCGGCAGCTCGACCGCGGGCGCGACGATCGGGGTGACCGGCGGTCCGGCGTGGGCGCCGACCCGGGCCCGGGTGTCGTCGCCGCATGGGGTGATCGTCGTGCGCTCCGGTGCGGCCATCCCCGGGTGGAGCGCTACCTGGCGGCGGTCGGGCACGGGGGCGACCCAGATGCTCCCCGTGCGCGTGTCGGGCGTCGTGCAGGCAGTCACCGTCCCTGCCGGAGCCGGGACCCTTACGTGGAAGTACACGGCACCCGGTTTCGGGACGGCTCTGTGGCTGTCGGGGGGTGCGCTGGCCGCGTTGGGCGCGCTCGGGGTGACCGCATTGCTGTGGCGCCGCCGTTCGCGGGCGTCGCACCATGGCGCCCGGGTGGCGGCACCACCCGCGCTGGCGGGCCGGATCCGGTCGACGGGACGGCGGGGCCACGTCGCGGCGTGGCGTCCGACTCGGGGAGCACCGTCCCTGGTGGACGCCGCAGCCACGGCGAGAGGCCCGGAGCCTTCGCCTGAAGGCAGGGGATGAGGAGTCGGAAGGTGCCGACGCTCGCTCGGCCTAGAGCATGAGGATGAGCATGTAGCCCATCGCGATGCACATCACGATGTGACAGCCCATCTCCAGCCGCGGTGCGAGTGACGCCGACGGGTCGGGGCCCGTCTCCGAGGGTTGGGGGCCTTCACCCCCGTGCACGGCGGCGCTGTCCCACGATCCCCGGGCACCGGATCCCACCGCCGTGCGCGTGCTAACACCGACCAGATCTCGCTGTGATGGCGTGTAGCGGCTCAGTCCGTCGAGCTGCCAGACCGCCGACGCGAACAGGGTCAGGACGAACAGGAGGGGCAGTCCCACGAAGTTGGCGCCGGCGCCGGTGGGACCGGTCATCGACATGGCCGACCCGGTCTGGGCTTGAGCCGGCACGGCGGCGAGGTACATGTAGATCATGGCGAGTGCCATGACGAGATGGATCAGGTAGTGCGACACGCCGTGTGCAGAGCGGTCGCGACCGCCGGCCCGCTGCATCAGGAAACGGACTCCCTGCCACGAGAACCAGAGCGCGATGGCGACGAACACGGCCTCCCATAGGCCGTCGGGCAGTAGGTTGAGGCGGGGGACGAGCGTGCCCGCCATCCCCAAGCCCATGGCCACGTGGGAGATGTTCACGTCCACATGGCGTTGTCGATTGCGCCGCGTGGCCACGATCAACCACGCCACGCAATAGAGCGACACAGCCACCATCACGAACGCGAACGTGTAGGCCAGCCAGGTGGGATGGGGCACGGGTCTAAGCCATCCCCACCGCGACCCGGCGGCGGACCTCGGGGGCCACGGTGGCCGGTGGGCGACGCCTCCAGTACGCGACCGCAAATAGCGCCAGGAGGGGGCCGCTGTTGAGATCGGTGGCCGAACCGGAGAAGACCTGCCCGAAATTCTGACCGAGGACCCAGATCACCAGGGCCACGGTCACGGCCACCCACACCATCACTCTCGCCGCGCGAAACGGCAGGTAGACGCTGAACGTGATAGCAGCCAGTACAACGCACAGCACGATCGATATCGCCAGCCCCCGGTGGCCGAGCATGTCGGCGACGTGCCGGTCGAGGGAGGCCAACCAGGTGGGCTCTCCGGTGCTCATCCGAAGGACGAGGTCGCGGAGCCCGTCGGCCGAGCGGTTGGAGCCGAGCATGGCGAAGAGCGAGAGCCCACCCCACAACACGACCCACAGCAGCCGCGCCACGGGCTCGCCCACGGCGCGGGCTGCGATGAACGACGAATCGGAGCCGACGCGATCCGAGGGCCACAGCAACACCGCGAGCACCGCATAGAGCAGCACCGCTCCTGGTGCTCCGCTCACGGTGTGCGCCGTACCGGCGATGACGCCGCCGAGGCCTTCCCCGAACCACCACACCATGACCGCCCACACGATCGAGGCGGCGAGTCCCGCCTTGACCGTGGGGCGCCACGCGATGGCAAGGCCGAGGAGTATCTGGATCACCGCGAAGCAGGCATCGGTGGTGACCGAGTGGTTGGAGATGACGTGCGCCGCCCAGGTGATCGAGTGGGCGACCGGGTTCGGGTTCCCGGCGGCCGTCGGGGCCAGCATGGTGGTGCCGAACTGCCGCGTGAACATGAAAGGCTGCAATTGCAAGACGCCGTCGAGGAGCCAGATCGTGGCGAGCACCAGCTGCAGGGCCCGCCGTTCATCGGGGGGACGCCATGCCGGTGGGGTTCCCGTCGATGCCCGGACCCGTGTCGACCCGACAGACTCTGAAGTGCCGCCCACCGTCTCCCCTCGATTCCCAGCACCAGGGAATCAGCGCTCGCGCCTCGTGCCGGCGCGGGTCAGACCAAATCGTAGTCTTCGCCTCGACGCCCTGGTCGGCGCCGATTCCGGTGGTCAGTCGCCTGCCCAGCAACCCAGGATCACGTCCGCCACCGTCACGGCGATGTCGCCCGAGCTGGTGGGTGGGACGCCGAACTGGTCAGGCAGGCCGGTGATGTCGACGGTGAGCACCTTCCAGTCCTTTCGGACCACCACCGAGCCGTCCGTTTCGCTGAATGCGCCCTGTCCCAGGTTCCCGAGCGAGCGCGTGTCGCCGTACTGGTTCGCCAGCCCGTGGAAGTAGTCGAGGGTCTGGGCCCAGCTCGACAGTTCCTTGACCGAAAGCATGAATGCGCCGTTGGGGTACTCATAGCGACAGGAGTAGAGGTGGTCGACCCATGTTGGCGTCGAGACCTGCGTCGTCTTGAGGCCGAGTGCCGCCGCTATCTCGTGTTGCGCGTCGTCCTCGCACACCATCTTGGAGATGGTCGACGGGTACCTTCCCGCCGGCAGCGGTGCCCGGGTCGTGGTGGTGGAGGCTCGGGACGCCGGTTGTCCCGACGGTGACGATCCGCAACCGGCAGCCGCGATCCCTACGAGCAGCGCCAACCCTGCGGCGCTCATTCGACTCCGGCTGCGCACGCGTCCCAGGGTAATGGAGGGCGTCGCGATGTCCGGGTCGCCTTGTCGAGCCGTCAGGAGAGGACGCGCTGGACGGAGAACGACTGCGGTCGACCGTGGATCACCTCGACTGTCACGAATCGCCAGGTACCGGGACTGAAGACGGCGTATGCGCTGTAGTGCCCCGGGCTCACCTTGACCATCCGCAGGGCCATCGGGGCGGCGCCCCGCCGCGTGGCGACGACGCGAGGGGTCGCCGACACCCCCGACGGTCCGGTCGACGGGGTGAAGATCACATGGAATTGGTTGACCCCGGCCTGCGAAGACTGGAGGTACACCTCGGCTGACGAGCCGCGGGAGAGCGAGACGGTCGAGATGCTGGGCAGGCTCGGCAGCAGTGGTTGCCCGCGGCTCGGCGACACGGCTTGCCCCACCACGGTGGCGCCCGCGAACAACACCACGGGCACGGCCACCGACAGGACGAACCCTCGCACGCCGCGCATCACGGAGGGGGGGCGGATGCGATCGATGCCGGTGCGCCCGAGACGGGCCAGGCGCAGACTGTTGAGCACCACGATCAAGCTGGAGAAGCCCATGGCGACGGCAGCGACCAACGGGTCGAGCAGCCCGGCCGCGGCCAAGGGCAGTGCCGAGAGGTTGTACCCCATAGCCCAGCCGAAGTTCTGGACGATGACGGCCGAGGTGGAAGAGGCGATCCCCACCGCAGCCGGAACGCCCCCGAGGTCACTGCCGAGCAGGGCGACATCACTGTTGGCGAGGGCGGACTCGGAGCCGCTGCCTACCGCGCAGCCCACATCGGCGGCGGCCAGGGCCGGCGCGTCGTTGACGCCGTCTCCGACCATCACGACCCGATGGCCGTCGGCCTGCATGGCCTGCAGCGCATCCAGTTTCTCGGACGGGGTCAAGGCGCTGCGAGCGACGTCGATGCCGAGCGCGCTCGCCACCGTCGTCACCGCCGGTGCACCGTCACCACTCAGGATGGCGGTCTTGAGCCCCATGCGGTGAAGGGTCGCGATGGCCGGGCCGGCATCGTCGCGAATCGGCGTGGCCACGGCGATGACCCCGATCGTCCGCTCATCACAGATGACCGACACCACGGTGTCACCCCGACCCTGGTACGTCGAGCTCGCGGCGCGCAAGGACGCTGGCGTGGTCGTGGGGTCGAGCCGGCCCACCAGGATGCGATGGCCGTCCACGGTGCCGACGACACCTGCCCCGGGAAGGACCTCCACATCGCTGGCCAGGCCGGCCGGCTCGGCGGCGCGGCAGATCGCCACCGCGATCGGATGCTCGCTCTCGGCCTCGACGGCCGACGCCAGGGCGAGCACCTGACCCTCGTCGACGTCGGGGACCGACGCCACTTCGGTGACACTGGCGAAGCGCTCCGTCAGGGTTCCGGTCTTGTCGAACACCACGGTATCCGCCTTGGCCAGTCGCTCGAGCGCATCGCCGCTTCGCACGAGAATTCCCAACGCCGAGGCCCGGCCCGTGCCGACCATCATGGCGACGGGCGTCGCCAGGCCCATGGCGCACGGGCACGCCACCAGCAGGACGGCCACCCCGCTCAGCACCGCGGTCCCGAAGTTCCCGTCCAGTAGCCACCACGTGAGGAACGTCGCCGCCGCAGCGACCAGGACCACAGGGACGAAGACGCCGCTGATCCGGTCGGCGAGCTTTTGTGTTGGAGGCTTGTCCCTCTGCGCGTCCTCCACCAGACGCTGCATGCGGGACAGCACCGATTCGGCCGCGATGGTGGCGACGCGTATGACCAGGGCCCCGGCCCCGTTGCGCGTCCCTCCCGTGACGTTGCTGCCCGGGCTGTGTTCGACAGGAAGCGGTTCACCGGTGAGCATCGATTCGTCGACCGCCGACCACCCGCTCAACACGGTCCCGTCGAGCGGGATCGCCTCGTTGGGGCGTACCCGCACCAACGCGCCCACCGGAACGCTTTCGGGTGCCACCAGGTGCCCTTCGGTGTCATCGGGGCCGGACACCACCCGGGCGGTCGGGGGCCGCAGGGCCATCAGGGAGTGCATGGCGCGGGCGGCCAAGCCGCGGGCGCGTGCCTCGATGGCGCGTCCCGTGACGAGGATGGCGATGATCAGCGGGGCCATGACGCCGTGGAGTCGCGCCGCGAATTCACCGCCTCCCCCGATGTGCACGTGCCGGCCACCGAGGGCGATCGCTTCCACGGCGCTGACGGCCAGCGCCGCCAGGGTGCCGACCGCGATCAGCGTGTCCATGCTCGTGGCGCCGTGACGCAGGAGACGGGCGCTGGCGCGCAAGAAGGGCCATCCTCCCGCCACCTCGACCACGACGGCCAGACAAAGGACGATCCAACCCGACACCGCATTCTGGGGCGCGAAGAGCGCCACTCCCAGCGCGACGAGGGCTATGGGCCACGACACGGCGGCCCGGATCCCCCAGTGATCGGGATCCTCGCGCGCTCGGGGCGCCCCGTCGTCGCGTGCCGCCACCGCCGAGTAGCCGACGGTGCTGACCGTGGCGCACAGGTCGTCTGTCGTCGCCGCAGTGGCGTCATAGGTCACGAAGGCCCGGTTGGTGGCCAGGTTGACCGACGCGCTCAGCACCGCGCCTTGGTCGGCGAGGGCCCGCTCGATGCGCGTGGCGCAGGCGTTGCAGTGCATGCCCCCCAAGGTGAGCTCGACCGTGGCAACCGGAGCGGCATCGTCGGGAGCCGCGGCGGCGGAATCTGGGGGGGCGGTCAGCACTTAGAAGACCGGATCACCCGACGCCAGGGGGGCGGCGGTGTACCCGGCGCTCACCACCGCGGCACACAGGTCATCGACCGAGAGGCTGGAGCTGTCGAAGACGACCGAGGCCCGGGCGGCGGCGAGGTCCACCTCCGCTCGCTGCACTCGGTGGTCGCGGGCCAAGGCCTCTTCGATGAGCGCGGCACAGGACTGACAATGCATCCCACCCACCACCAACTCGATGCTGGTCGAGTTTGGCGGCGGTGGCGCAGGGCTCGTCCCGGGCTCGAGTGCATCGGATCCCATATGATCAGCGTAATTGGGTGGAGACGAATGCCGGGCTCGGCTCTTGCGCCCAGGCTCGATTGGTCCTTCATCGGTCGGGGCACAAAGCGCACCAGCGTGCGTCATCCGACGACCGGTCGTCGGGTGCAGGTTGCCGGATCAGGGGACGTCCATGCGACGCCTCGGTGCGCGTGACACCACGCAGATGGGTGTGACATCCGGAGAGTCGTCTGCCGGCGGGGCAATGAGGGGTTCGCACAAACGGCGTCCTCGGCAGGGACTGGGCCGAGACCGGCACCTTCACATCCCCCCAAGGCCCCAGACGTTGGGCTTCGTCGCCGCGATACCGCGCGCCAGCTCGAGAAGACGGGGCCACCGGGACGCCGCCGAACGCCATTCATAACTTGACAGTTATATACGTAAAAAGGCATGCTGCTGGGATGTCGAGCACGTTCGAAGTGCTTTCCGAGCCGAACCGGCGCTGCATCCTCGATCTCCTCCTGGCCCGGGAGCGCCCGGTGGGGGATCTCGTCGACGCCATGGGGTTGAGCCAGCCGGCGGTGTCGAAGCATCTCCGGGTGTTGCGACAGGCGGGGCTGGTCGAGTTCCGGACCGACGCCCAGCGCCGTGTGTACCGGGTGCGGACCGAGCCGCTGCAAGACGTCGATGCCTGGCTGGCGCCGTACCGCCAGCGTTGGGCCTCGAGCCTCGACGCACTCGGGGAGCACCTGGCGTCGACCGCGGCGCACGGACAGACGACGGCGCGTGTCGACACCGACGAGGGGAGCTGACCCGCCCTGGGCACGAGCGACCCGAACCCGGACGACTTCGGGCAGCTCGAGCGGCGCCACGGCCACGTTCTGGTCACCTACACGCGCCGGTTCCCGCACCCTCCGGGCACCGTGTGGCGGGCGCTCACCGAGCCCGACCAGCTCGATGCCTGGTTCCCGACCACGATCGAGGGGGAGCGGGCCACGGGTGCTCCCCTGCATTTCGGCTTCAGGAACAATGAGGCACCGCCCTTCGACGGCGAGATGCTGGTCTACGAACCTCCCTCCTCAATGACCCTGCGATGGGGGGACGAGGTCCTGCGATTCGAGGTGGAGGAAGACGCACACGGCAGTGTCCTCACCTTGACCGTGGCATTCGACGAGATCGGCAAGGGGGCGCGCGACGGGGCCGGGTGGCACGCGTGTCTCGACCTTCTGGGTGCGGTGGTGGCGGGGTGCGACGCAGCGGGGTCGTCGTCCGATCGCTGGAAAGTGGTCCACCCGATCTACGTGGCCCGATTCGGCCCCGAGGCCTCGACGATCGGACCGCCCGAGGTGAGCGAGCGCGTCCGCGGCTCGGCCTACGGGGATCTCGAAGTCACGTAACGGTTCGATCTGTTCCGAGCTGTTCCACCTCCACCCGCGTGAAGGCGTCGATGACCGCCCGCAGTACGTGCCGGGCCACGTCGGGGTCGAGCCCGCTCTCCGACGCCAGGACGCCGACACGGATCAGCATCTCCTGTTCTCGTCTGCCGTCGACGACACCCATGCCCCGGGCCCGCTTGAAGTCGATCACCTCTCTGATGAGTTCCCCGCGCTCGGCGAGCAGCCTCACGAGCCGGGTGTCGACGTCGTCGAGCTGTTCCCGGATGTGGGACAGGGCGTCGTGGGCGGTGGTCTCATTCGTCACGGCGCCCATCTTCTCACGCACCGGCGGCCGTGCCCCGGGCTCGGACGTCGCCAACGCCAGAGCTGCACGCCTGTCTGTCACGTTGGGGATCGACCGCCGTGGCGCACCCCCCACCTATCCCGCCCACGGTGGCGCGTGCCGGGGTGCCCCGCCCCGTTGCTATCGTTGGTGTCGTGACTGGCTTGACTGACCACTAGGTACGCGGCCCCCCTCATTCGGCGAGCGGCCGCGTCGTTGTCGACGCGCCGCTGGACGCAGCACGTCGCTCGCAGCACACACCTTTCGAATGAGGAGACGGGCATGGCCTTTATCGAGGCACGATCACAGGGGCTTGCCGATCGCGGCGTGCCGCTCGACGTGCATGCAGTCAGAAAGACATTTCGGCGACGGAGCCGCTCCTTCTCTCGGGGGCAGCGCCGGCACAAGGAAATGCACGCTGCCGTGGACGGGGTCTCGTTCCGCGTTGCGCCGGGAGAGATCTACGGCTTGATCGGGGCGAACGGTTCGGGGAAGTCGACACTCATCCGGGTGCTCTCGACGTTGCTCGTCCCTGATTCGGGCGAGGTCTCGGTGTTCGGTCGCGACGCGCTCCGGGCTCCGCTGTCGGTGCGCCCCCTCCTCAACCGGGTGTCGGCGGACCCGTCGTTCTTCCGCGCCATGTCGCCTCTAGAGAACCTCCTGTTCTACGGGCGCGCCTATGGCCTGTCGGGAACGCTCGTCAGGCGTCGCAGTGCCGAGATCCTCGATCGCCTCGGTCTCGAGTCCGGTCGTATCCGCGAGCCCATGTTGCACCTGTCCCGGGGTCAGCAGCAGAAGGTCGCGGTGGCGCGCGCCTTCTTGACGTCGCCCCGTCTGATGCTGCTCGACGAGCCGACGACGGGGCTCGACCCGCGGAGCAAGCGCGACGTCCAGAGGTTCGTGGCCGAGGTACGGCGCGAAGAGGGGGTGGCGATCTTGCTCACCACACACGACATGGAGGAGGCCGAACTGCTCTGTGACCGGATTGCCTTCCTCGCCGGAGGCCGGATTGTCTCCGAGGGGACGCCGCTCGAGCTGAGGACCGCGGTGGCGGGCGGCGAGCGCTTGCTTCATGACGTCGACATGGAAGCGGTCTTCATGGCCCTCACCGGTCGTAGCATCGAAGACGACGAGGAGGCGGCGCCGTGAGGGCCGACGAGGGGGTGGTCATGTCGCCCTCCCCGAGGCGCGTCGCCCTCGGATGGGCGTTCTTCGAACGTCAGGCGAACCTGTGGAAGCGGTATTGGGCCTGGGAGCTCGTCTGGCTCGTCTACGGCGTGGTGAACACGTTGGCCATCACCTTTATCGCCAAAGAGGCAGGGCGCAGTGGCCTGGCCCGTCCCTCAGACGTCCACCGGCTGGTGGTGTTCCTCCTCATCGGCACGCTCACGTGGGCGTACGTGTCCGCCGTACTCGACGATATGAGCCTGGTGATCATGTGGGAGCGCTGGGAGGGCACCATCGAGCACACCTTCATGACCCCCGTGTCGAGGGTCGTGCATCTGATCGGGATGTCGGTGTTCGGTGTGGTCCACGCAACCATCCGCACCGTGCTCATCCTGGCCTGCGCGCTGCCCTTCTTCGCCCTCGACTTCCCCCATTCGTCGTGGACGGCGGCAGCCGTGGTGATCGCGGTTGGGAGCCTCAGCCTGGTTGGACTCGGTATCTTCACGGGCATCCTGCCCATGCTCTATCCCGAGCGGGGCGAGCAGATGTCGTTCATGGTCCAGGCCCTCGTCCTGTTGGTCTCGGGGGTCTATTACGGGGTCGACGTGCTCCCGGGCTGGCTCCAGGCCTGCTCGCGCCTGGCGCCGACCACGTACTTCTTGAAGGGCATCCGGGCGGCGGTCATCGACGGTGTCGGGGTGGGCGGGCAGCTCTCCACGCTGGCGATCCTGGCCGTTTTCGGCGCCGTCATGATCCCGGTGTCACTGGCTGCCTTCTCGGGCGCCGAGCGCTGGGCCAAGAAGACCGGACGGCTCAAGAGGCTGGGATGAACGTCCTCGTCTCGGTTGTAGATTCTCGGGCAGGTCCATCAAGGGAAGTCTCGAAAGGACAGTCATGGCCATCGTGATCGGTGACAGCATCCCCGACGTCGAATTGCGCAGGATGACGGGAAAGAGCCCGGAGGCCGTTCGAAGCCGCGACGTCCTCGGCAAGGGCAAGGTCGTGTTGTTCGCCGTTCCTGGTGCCTTCACGCCGACTTGTTCCGACTACCACCTGCCCGGGTTCGTCCACCGTGCCGACGACCTGCTCGCCAAGGGCGTCGACACGATCGCGTGCATCTCCGTCAACGACCCCTTCGTCATGGGAGCATGGGGACGGGATCAAAAGGTGGGGGACAAGGTCATCATGCTGGCCGACGGCAACGGGGACTTCACGCGGGCCATGGGCCTTGAAGCGGACATGAGCGGAGCCGGTCTCGGGGCCCGTTCGCAGCGCTATGCGGCGGTGATCGAGGACGGTGTCGTGACCACGCTGTTGGTCGAGCCCGAACGCGGCCTGAACGTCAGCTCGGCCGACTCCGTCCTGGCTGCGTTGTGATCAGATCTGGATGTGGCTGAGGAGCTCGGCCTTGCGGGCGTCGTAGGTGTCGAAGTCGATGATCTCGGCATCAAACTCCCGCTGCAGCTGCTCCATTTGTTCGAGGATGGCGCCGCTGTCGGCGGGCGTCGCCGCGGCCCCGGCTGCCCCGTCCTCGGCCGTCGAATCGTCGGATGGATCGCTCTTACGTTGGCGCCGATCACGCTTCTCCGCGGCGCGCGAGCGTTTGTCGATGTCGCGCTGGCGCTTGGACGCACTACTTCGTTGTGCGGCCATGGGCTAAGACACCGGTTCGACGATGGCGTCGTCGTCGACACCGACCTGCTCGCTCGGTTCGTCGAGGTCCGGCCCGGAGGCGTCCGCCGGTGCGGACGCGCCTTCGGCCCCCTCGGCGCTGGGCGCGGCCCGGTCCGGACGAGGCCCGTCGGGGCGTCCGCCGTCGGGACGGTCGGGTCGACCTCCACCGGGGCCACCTCGGCGCCGACCACCTTTGTCACCGGCGAGGGTCCGCACCACATAGGGGAGCAGGGCCATCTCGCGTGCGTTCTTGATGGCGAGGGCCACCGCGGCCTGGTGCTGTGTGCACGTCCCGGTGCTGCTGCGCGACTTGATCTTGCCGCGCTCGCTCATGAACCGACGCAGAAGGCTGCTGTCTTTGTAGTCGACGAAGGTGACCCGGTCCTTGCACAGCATGCAGACCTTGGGTCGCCCGCGCCGGATCCGGCTCTTCGTGTCAGTCGGTCGCGGCCGGGACCGTTGCTTGCGGGAAGATGGCATGTCCGGTTCTCCTGGAGCGTCGCGCACATGACTTCAGGAGTCCGAAGTGCCTGAATCGGAAACCGAGGATCAGGGTCGGCGCGAGCGGCAAACCCAATCCATCGGATTCTAGCGTCTGCCGACTTCGGGCGTCCACCCGGGCCACTAGCCTGGTCGGCCCATGTCCGCACGTGATGACCTTCGAAATGTAGCAATTGTGGCCCACGTCGACCACGGCAAGACCACGTTGGTCGACGCCATGCTCCGCCAGACGGGGGCCTTCCGGGCCAACCAGGAGCTTACCGACCGGGTGCTCGACTCGGGCGACCTCGAGCGGGAGAAAGGCATCACCATTCTCGCCAAGCACACGGCGGTGCCCTACGGCTCGGTGAAGATCACGATCGTGGACACACCAGGTCACGCCGACTTCGGCGGGGAGGTGGAACGCGCGCTCGCCATGGTCGACGGCGTGCTCCTTCTGGTGGACGCGTCCGAAGGCCCCTTGCCGCAGACCCGCTTCGTGCTGCGCAAGACGCTCGAAGCCCGTCTGCCCGTGGTGGTGGTCGTGAACAAGGTCGACCGCGCCGACGCCCGGGTCACCGAGGTCGTCCACGAGATCGAAGAGCTCTTCCTCGACCTCGACGCCGACGAGGACCAGGTCGGATTTCCCGTGCTGTACGCCAACGCCCGGGCCGGACGCGCCGGCACGTCCCCCGATGCCATCGGGCCCGACCTCGTCCCGCTCTTCGAGGCCATCATCGAGAGCGTGCCACCTCCGCAGTACGACCCTGACGCGCCGCTGCAGGCGCTCGTGACCAATCTCGACGCATCTCCGTATCTCGGTCGCCTCGGGATCTGCCGCGTGTACAACGGCACGTTGCGCCGCGGTGAGACCGTGGCGTGGTGCCGGATCGACGGCTCGGTGCAGCGGGGCAAGGTCACCGAGCTGTTCTCTTCCAAGGCCCTCGAGCGGGTCGAGACCGACGAGGCCGGGCCGGGCGAGATCGTGGCGGTGGCGGGATTCCCCGACGTGACCATCGGTGAGACCCTGGCCGATCCCGACGACCCCCGACCGTTGCCGGCCATCCTGGTCGACGAGCCCAGCCTCGCCATGACCATCGGTATCAATACGTCGCCGTTGTCGGGCTCCGACGGCACCAAGGTGACGGCCCGGCTCATCAAGAGCAGGCTCGACCAGGAGCTCGTGGGCAACGTGTCGCTGCGTGTGCTCCCGACCGACCGTCCCGATGCGTGGGAGGTCCAAGGTCGCGGCGAGCTGCAGCTCGCCGTGCTGGTCGAGACCATGCGGCGCGAGGGCTTCGAGCTGACGGTGGGCAAGCCCCAGGTGGTCACGCGCGTCATCGAGGGCA
Source organism: uncultured Acidimicrobiales bacterium (assembly GCA_963838775.1). Lineage (GTDB taxonomy): Bacteria > Actinomycetota > Acidimicrobiia > Acidimicrobiales > UBA8190 > Chersky-840. The sequence goes on along the minus strand of CAWISP010000001.1, from coordinate 251,133 downwards.
AGCTCCACGAGCCAATGGAACGCCTCGCTGTGGACGTTCCTACCGACTACCTAGGCGTCGTCACCCAGCTGCTGGCGCTTCGCTTCGGGCGTCTGGAGGAGATGGTCAACCACGGCACCGGTTGGGTGCGGATGGACTACCGGGTGCCGGCGCGCGGGCTCGTTGGATTCCGTACCGAATTCGTGATCGAGACGCGCGGCACCGGGATCCTGCACCACGTGTTCGATGGCTGGGAGCAGTGGCACGGTGACCTTCGGGTCAGACGCAATGGCTCGATGGTGGCGGATCGCCGCGGGGTGACCACCACGTATGCGCTCATGGCGCTCGAGCAGCGCGGCACGTTGCTCGTGCCACCGGGGACCGAGGTCTACGAGGGCATGATCGTGGGCGAGAATTCCCGGGCCGACGAAATGGACGTGAACCCGACCAAGGAGAAGAAGCTCACCAACGTCCGGTCCTCGACAGCCGAAGAGCTCGAGCGCCTGACGCCCCATCTCCAACTGTCGTTGGAGCAGGCGCTGGAGTTCATCGGCGAGGACGAATGCGTCGAGGTCTCTCCGCACACCGTGCGCCTGCGCAAGGTCGTCCTCGATCAGGCCATCCGGGGTCGCCAGCGCAGCCGTTCACGGCGTGACGTCGCCGACAACGGGGCGGCGTCGAGGAAAACGGGATGAGCGCTCAGTCGACGAGAGCGGCCGGTGAAGCCGCCTCGGGGTCGTAGACGGCGTAGCGCCCCCGGGCCACGCCGACGAACAGCGGTCCGCTCGTGGCACAGGAGTGGTGCCCGGCCAGGGCGACCCCGAACACGTCGTATCCCGACGGTGTCCGGAGGATCGTCGAGTAGGTGGAGCCTCGACCCGTCGACAGCTCCGACGTGACGACACCGCTCGGTTTGTAGGTGGCCCCGCACCACCGCACCAAGGGGGGAGCACCCGTGAGGGCCAGCGTTCCGTACTGGGCCGTGTTGATGAGCTCGATCCAGCCCAGGCCGGTCACCGCCATGACGAAAAAGGTGATCAGCGTCACCCGCCTGACGGCGTGCCCGTAGTGCACGGCCGCGGCGCTTCCCAGGGCCGCCACCGCCACGACGACCACACTTGGCCCGAGGTCGGCCGCCGATTCCAGCGCCCAGGACGTCACGTCCACGACGCTCAGCGCACCGAGGACCCGGGTGGGCGACACCAGGGCGGCCCCGACCCCCGGAGACGGCTCGGCGGCCGGCGCGACCGACAACGGCTTTCCCCAGACCACGCCCGAGCCTACGGCCGACAGTCCCAAATTTTGACGATGCCCGACCGGGTCGCACAAGGGCATCATTGAGGTAGTTGAGGTGCATGAGGACTTTGGCAGGTGCCCAGGAGGGGGGCTCATGACCGAATCCGGTCTGAGGGATCGGCGATTCCGGACAGCGTCATCGTCCGTGACGCCCGAATGCAGACTCTGCTGGAGGATCGTTGTCCTCGAACCCCAGTACATCGAGGCGACGGAGCAACACGTCTACGTCCGTTGCCCCCATTGCGGGGGATCGTTCCCGATCCGACACAGCGATTACGAGGCCTTCGCCCGGCGAGAGGCAACAGCCACCCGCTGAGGGGTCGTTCCCCGGTCACGAGCCGGAGGCGATCGCCTACAGCCCGAGGAGCAGGCCCGGCATGGCGAGTCTTGGCGCGCACCGGCGCAGGGCGTCGAGGGCCGAGGCGTCGCCTGCGGCGGCGTGGGCCCGCAAGATGAGCGCCTCGCCGACGCTCCCTGCCGACGCCGGGGCGGGCGGCAGTCCGGTGGCGTCGCCGGTGATCTCGGCCCGTAACGCCGCCGCCGCGGCGGCGGCGGGAGGCGCATCGAGGGCTCGGGCCGATTCGATGGTGCGCTCGACCCAGGGGAGGGCATCCGTCGCTCGACCGCCCACCACGAGCGCCAGGGCGCTGAGCACCCCGGTGAGATCACCAAAGGGCCCGACACTCGGGCGTGGCGCCACCTCGCAGCGCGCCAACGCCTCGTCGATGCGGCCGGCGAGGGTCAATTCCGCCTCGATGACCAGCAGTGCCATCCCGACGACCGGATCGGGGGAGGACACGGGGGGGACTGGGGGGGCGAGATCCGAAGCACCGCGCGCCACGCTCACGCAGAAGATGGCGGCCCGTCCCAGCCAGGGGTAGTCCTCCTCGTCGACCAGGCCGCCGAACCGCTGCAGCGCCGCGGCGTGCTGCGCGGCGGCGTCGAGCCGACCGCTGAAGCGTGCCATGACGGCGAGCAGGCTCCGGCCGTGGACCGCCATGTCGATGTCGCCGCGCTCTTCGGCGAGCTCGGCGAGCCTGAGGGCGAAACCCTCAGCCTCGGCGGTGGCGCCGGAGGTGCCCCACAACGACCGCATGAAGTGGTGCCACGCCAGGGTCGTGAGCGTGCCGAGCTGCCTCGAACGGTCCCCGGCCTGGTCGGCGAACTCGAGGGCCTGGTCGAGCCAGTCCGGGACGCGGCGGTCGGTCGGTCGGGCCAGGCACAAGAACGACGACGCCGCCACGGCCCCCACGCGGTCGCCGATCTGCTCGAAGAGCGTCAGCCCGAGCTCGAGCTCGCGCGACGCTTCTTCCATGCGGCTGAGGTTGAAATACGCGACGCCCATGTTGGCGTGGCCCCACGCCTCTTTGTCGACGATCGCGAGCTCCCGCCAACGCGCCGTGACCGCCTCGAGCTCGGGAAGGGCCAGCGCGGCCTCGGTGAACGCCTTGGCATTGGCGGCGGTGTGGTCGCGCTCGACGGCGATGGTCGGGTCGTCGGGGTCGTCAGCGACCATGGCGAGTGTCTCGAACACGTCCTCGGGTTTGCGGCACAACGACTGCACCTTGGCGAGGTCGAGGAGAGCCGACGACCTCCGACAGCCGAGGGCGACGGCCCGTTCGAGGAGCCGCACGGCGTCGAGCAGGCGCGCCGCGACGAAGAGCTCCTGTCCTGCCTGGGCCAGCGCCTCGGCGGCCTCGGCGACCACGGCCCGGTCGTCGGGGAGGTATCCGGCGGCGCGATCGAGGTGCCGGGCACGCTCCTCGGTCCCCCCGACGAACGTGGCGGCGCGGCGATGCAGATCGCCGCGCACGTTGCGGGGGAGGGTCTCGTAGGCGACCTCGCGTAGGAGCGAGTCCACGGTGTCGAATCGTCCTTCGGGTGTGTGGCGCATGAGCCCGTTCTCGACGAGGGCGTGCAACGCGGTCAGCCCATTCGGTGAGCCCAACGCGGCCAAGTCCTCGACGCTCGCCCCGCCCATCACCGCGGCGTGCTGGAGCGCCAGCTTCTGTTCGGGCTCGAGTGCATCCAGCCGGGCCGCCAATAGCGCCTGCAACGTGGCGGGGATGGCGCCGGGCGCGCTCAGCCGGTAGTGGTCGCCGTCGTCGACGAGCAGGCCCTGGGCGCGCGCCATCGCCACCAGCTCGCGCAGGTACAAGGGGTTCCCGCCGGCACGGTCCACGAGGAAGTCGGCCGCCTCGGGGGCCAGTGGCTTGTCGCCGGCGAATCCGCCCACCAGCTCCACCGCGTCGGACCGGCTGAGCGGGCCCAGGCGGACCGTGGTGGCGGCCGGGAACGCGCCGAGCCATTCACCGGGTTCGCTGCGACCGGACAGCACCGTGAGGAGGGAGACATTGTTGAGCCGTCCCGACAGCTCGCCGAGCACCTTGAGCATCTGGTCCCCGCTGCGGTGCATGTCGTCGATCAGGATCAGCAGCGGCCGACCGGTGCCCTTTTCCTGGAGGAGGCGACCCAGTGCCCACAGCTGTTCCTGATGCATACCGGCGGGGTCGATCGACTGCAACGACTGGTCCAACTCCCCGGCGAGGGATCGGACCCGGGCGGTCACCTCCGCATCCGAGACCGGCCCCAGCTGGCGGATCACGTCCCCGGCCACCCTGGACCCGCCGAGAGGACCGTAGGCGGGGTAGGTCGAGCGCACGACGATGCCGTCGCGCTCGGCGGCGCGTGCCAGTTCGGCGACGAGGCGCGTCTTTCCCGAGCCGGCGTCACCGCACACCACGACGACCTGGGGCTGGCCGTCACGACACACGCGCCGCCACTGTGCTTCGAGAAAGGCGAGCTCGTCGTCGCGACCCACCAGCGGAGGGCCGGCCGCGCCGGGCTGGAGGTCGACGGGAGCGAGCGCCACCGCCTCCCAGACCTCGACCGGCTCTCGCTTGCCCTTGAGCAGCACGGGTTGTCGGGCGCGGAACGAGATCCTTGCTCCCACGAGCTCGGTGGTGAGGCGGCCGCACAGCACCTCACCGGGCCCCGCCGCCTTCTCCAGGCGGGCGGCCACGTTGACGGTGTCGCCGATGACGGTCATGGTGCCGCCGGCCCCCATGGCGGTGGCCATGACCTCGCCGGAGTTCACGCCGATCGAGAAGACGAGGTCCCCGCCGAGGTGGCGCATCGCCATGGCGGCCGCCACGGCCCGCTCGGCGTCGTCGTCGTGGGCGACCGGGACCCCGAACACCGCCATCACCGAGTCGCCCATGTACTTGTCGACGGTGCCACCGTGGTCGGCCACGATCTCACCCAACTCCCGAAAGGCCGTGTCGACCAGCCTGGCCACCACTTCGGGATCGGTCCGTTCCGCCAACGATGTGAAACCCACGACGTCGGCGAACAGGACGGTGGCCAACTTGCGTTCCTCCACCGCCGTGCTCGTCAACCGGACCGGGGCCCCACCGCTGAGACCCGCCCCGCACTGCCCGCAGAACCGTTGTCCATCGGCCACCGTGGCCCCGCATGACGGGCACCCGCCCACGGGGAGCGCGGCGCCACAATGCCCGCAGAACAGATATCCGTCGGGATTGGGCTCGCCGCACGCCGGACACAGGTCCACACGCTCACGGTACTGCCCTCGGGCCCAACCGAGACCCGACGACCGAAGCCCCAGGAGCGGAGTCGCCCCCGATCCGATCACCGTGCCGAGGTCCGAGACTCACCCACACCCGAGAGGAGCCAACGTGGCGTCGTAGAACTCGGAGCTCGATGCCACGTCCGCGCACTGGATCGACACATGGTCGAGCACGCCCCGACGTCAGCGATCGAGCGTCGACGCCGCCCGGCTCGATCTGACTCGCCGATCAACCGCGATCGGGGCCGCCGCCCAAGTGCGACCCCGGGGGGGCCGAAGGCCACACGGAGCGGCAACCCACCGAACCGGAAAACGGCGACTCCAGCCGATCCACACCACCCGAGCAGAACCCGGGTCGTGCGCCTCGTTGCCGATCCCGCCTTCCCCGGCTCTCGTGGTGGGGTATTCGACGCACTCGCACTGGGAACCCAGGCGATCCCCCACCGCCTACCACCTTCGCCGCGACGGCCTGGGGAGAACAAGCGGAAAACCTGGGGATTCTCAGCGAGTGCCGGCCAGGACGAGGACCCCCAAGGCCCCTCCCATCGCCAAGGGTGCCACCACGACGCCGAGCCGGGTCGCCTTGGCGATCGAAGGGGCGGCGCCCGCTGTCGCCGCCGCCCGCAACCACAGGATCCAGGCCAGTGATCCCGTGACGAACAAGTTGGGCCCGATGTCGAGGCCCACGAGCAGCGCAAAGGGCCGCGGCGGCACCCGGGCCGCCAGGAGTGAGGCGGCCGGGAGGTTGTTGACCAGCACGCTTGCCACCGCGGCAACCCCGGCGGTTGCCCACGCATCGAGATGCGAGAGCGCCGTGGTCGGCCCCGCCCAGCTTCGCCCCAGAGTCCCGAGGGCGACGGCGACGCCGAACAGCCCGACCAGGACGGGGAGCCCCAGGATGTCGAGGGCCCTGCCCGGCGAAGCGCGGCCCGACAGCGCTGTGGCGATGAGTGCGACCACCCCGACGGCGGCGACCGGGAGGGCGGGGGAGTGGAGGCTGAGCACGAGCACGGCCACGGCCAGCACTGCCGCCACACCGATCCCGAGCGCCACGCCGTCGCCGGCGCGCTCGGTACCACCGACGGCCGCGGGTGGCGCCGCGGCGCGCAACGCACCGCGCTCGACGAAGGCGATCACGCCGGCGGTGATGAGCACCGAAACCAGCCAGGCCGGTGCCACGTCGTTCAGGAAGCGTGCCCCCGACAGGTGGAGGTGACCGAGGACGATCAGGTTGGTGAGATTGGAGCCGGGGAGGAGCAGGGAGGCGGCGTTGGAGAGGAGCAGGCAGCCGTAGAGCAGGGGCGCCTCACCGCCGCCCCGGTAGCGGGCGGTGTAGACGAGGATCGGCGTAAGAAACGCCACCGATGTGTCGAGGTTCAGGATGCTCGTGACGCTGGCCACGAGCACGACGGTGCCGGCGAACAGCAGAGGTCCACGCCTCGAGACGCGTGCCAGGCCGTGCCCGGCGGCGGCGAAGAGCCCGCTCTCGTCGGCGACGAGACCGACGAGCAGCAACCCTGAGACGAGGACGAACGGGGGCCAGTCCTGGTTCGCCGCCGACCCGGCGTCGGTGTGGTCGAAGACGGTGGCGAGCACCGCCCCGAGGACACCCACCGCCGTCAATGCCCAGGCCCTTCTTCCCCCACCCATGAGCCTCAGTGGCGGTGTCGGCGCTGGGCTCGTCGCGTTGTCAGTGGCTCGCGGCGTCGAGATCACGTCCCATACCGAGCATGAACGAGGTCATAGACACCGAGCCGTACGGGGAACCATCGATGGGCACGTCGGGCACGTCGGCACGGGCACGTCGGCACGGCGCGGTCGCTCACGTCGTCGTCACCTCCCGGCCACGTTCGTACCCTAGGCCCACCGGTGCGAACCCCTCAGCACGCCTCCACTGTCTGGGCGGGTCCCAATTCCATATTTGTGTCCCCGGACCTCCCCGTACCGCGTGACCACAAGTAGGTTGGCATCATGCCTGAACCCTTTCTCGACGCCTGCGCTCTCGCGCAGTTGGTCCGGGACGGAGTTGCGTCCCCCGCCGAGCTCGTTGATGACGCCATCAACCGCATCGAAAAGCTCAACCCTGAGCTGAACGCGGTCATCCGGCCCCGTTTCGACGAGGCGCGACGTGAAGCCGCCGCCGCGCTCCCCGACGGGCCGTTTCGAGGTGTCCCGATCGTCCTCAAGGACCTGCTCTGCTATCTCGCCGGCGAGGAGATCCACGAGGGCATGCGCGTGCTCAAAGAGGCCCGCTATGTCTCGCGGCGTGATCAGGAGCTCGCCCGACGCTTCCATGCTGCGGGCTTCGTCGTGGTCGGGCGTACCAACACGCCCGAGCTCGGCATCCTCCCCACCACCGAGCCCCTCGCCTACGGGCCCACCCGCAACCCGTGGGACACGGCCAGGTCCACCGGCGGCTCGAGCGGTGGATCGGCTGCCGCGGTCGCGTCGGGGATGGTGCCCGTCGGGCACGCCAACGACGGGGGTGGGTCCATCCGCATCCCCGCCAGCGAGTGCGGGCTCGTTGGGCTCAAGCCGTCGCGGGCGCGGGTGCCCCTCGGGCCGGAATGGGGCGACATCTTCGGGGGCCTGGTGTGCGAGCTGGTGGTGAGCCGGACCGTGCGCGACACCGCCGCGGTGCTCGACGCGGTGGCCGGGCCCGAGCCCGGGGACCCCTACGCGGCGCCGACACCGTCGCGCCCGTACGTGGAGGAGCTCGGTGCCGATCCGGGACGCCTCCGCATCGGGATGCAGAGCGCGGCCTTCGGCGGCACGGTGACCACGCACCCCGACTGCGTCGCGGCCACCGAGGCCGCTGGTGCGCTGCTCGAGTCGGTCGGTCATGTCGTCGATCCCACCCACGTCGCCGCCCTCGACCCTCCCGAGCTCGTGGAGGCGTTCCTTCTGGTATGGGCGGCGGGGACCGCGTCCGACGTCGACCATTATTGGCCCGAAAAGTTGGGGCGTCCCATCAAGCAGGACGAAGTGGAGCCGCTGACGTGGGCGCTCGCCGACGCCGGTCGGGGCGCCAGCGCGTCGGACTTCCTCGAGGCTCGACGACAGCTGCAGGCCATGGCGCGTCAGGTTGCGAAGTGGTACGAGGGAGGCTTCGATCTTCTCCTCACACCCACCATCGCCCAACCGCCCCCGTTGATCGGTGATTTCGACTCACCCGCCGACAACCCGCTGCACGGGCTGTTCCGAGCCGCCGAAGTGGTCCCGTTCACACCGCTGTTCAACGCGACAGGACAACCGGCGATCTCCCTGCCTCTGTACTGGAGCGCGCAGGGGCTCCCCATCGGGGTGCAATTGGTGGCGCCCTACGGACACGAGGACGTCCTGCTGCGGGTGGCTTCCCAGCTCGAACAAGCTGCACCCTGGGCACAACGCCGTCCGCCGATATCCGCGTAGAACGTCTCCCGAGGCGTGCCGGGCGTCGATGTGGCGTCGCGCCCTACCAGTAGTCGCGCATCAGCTCCGCGACCCATGCTGGCTCGCGAACCGGTCCCCGGGGGCCGAATGCCGACATATACGGCTTGACGTCGAGGACCGGGGTGCCGTCGACGGCATCGAGTCCCCGCACGCGCACCTCCAAGTCATCGACGGCCACGAGCTCACACAGGGTCACGCCGATACGGTTGGGGCGGCTCTTGGCCCGTTGGGCGAGGATGCCGACCGCGGGCCAGTCGGCGCGTCCCCGAGGACGACGCGCCCCGCGCGTGATCTCACCGTCGGCGACGCGGTCGAAGATGAACACCACCTCGACGTGGGAGAAATCGGCGAGCCCGGTGGCGGCCTCGAGGTCGAGGACATTGGCGTCGAGCTCGATCGTCGCCTCGACTTGTCCCCAGCGGTCGTCCACTGCTTCGGTGCGGCCGCCCCTGACGAAGCCGATGGGTCGCATGACGACGTCGGGGTGGGGCACGGGCCGATGCTACGGGCCTACGAGGGCGGTCCCGGCACGGTGATGCCCCCGTACCTCGGCGGCGGCTGGTCATCGGGGCAGGCCCCGGTAGGGTCGTTGAAGTTGGGATCGTGCACCCAGCTCCCGAACTCCCAGCCCGGCGCCATGGTCGACAGTCCGAGCACCGGGGTGAGGTCGTCGGCGACGAGGGAGCCGAGCTCGGCCGCGCCATACGGGCACATGTGGGTGTTGTCGAGCTTGCGAGCCCGGATCCACGGGCCCGAGGGGGTCCGCTTCCACGTGAAGAAGCGGTCACCGGGAGCGAACACCGCGTCGGTCGGCAGGTACAGCGCCTGGCCGGGAAAGAACCGCACTGCCTCGGCGGCGATGTCGTTCCAGATGATCTGGCGGGCATTCTGCGCGGCCCATGCCGCGGCCTGGGTCAAGGGGTCGGTCACGGCGGGATTGGGCCCGACCTGAGGGAATTGCAAGAGCACCACCAGCTCGACACCGTCGCCCGGGGCGAGGATGGTGCGGAGGACGTCGGTCAATTCGACGAGGTACGCCTGGGGGTCGTGCTGGGCGAGATCGTCGTCCCATGACCACGTGCCGATCACGATGTCGGGGTGGTACTGGGCGACGATACGGGGGAGGTCGGTCGCCCACGTTTTGTCGGTGCTCAGGCCCCATCCGCCGAAGGCGCTGTTGGCCACGACGCGGACGTCGCCGGTCGCTTCGAGCGCGGCGGTGACGCCGGGTGCGCTGTCGGCCATGACGCTGTCACCGAGGATCCAGGCCCGCAGGGGATCGGCGGGCGTCACCACGCGGCCGGCGGGGAGCGTGATCGGAGGGGTGTTGTCGGCGGCGCGGGTCGCCGGGGCCGGCTTGATCCGCGCCGCTGACGCCTCGACGGGGGGGACCGTGGCGACGAGCATCACGCCCACGACGGTGACGATCCCGGCCGGGACGAGGGCCCGGCGCCACCACGCGCTCCAGTCGGCGCGACGCAGGGGCTGCTCGACGAGCGACGAGCTGGCCCACGCCGCGCCCACCATGGCGGCGAGGCGGCAGCTGAGGAGGCCGGCCCCGCTCAACCCGGTGTCGACCGGTGTGAGCAGCACGATGACGGGCCAGTGCCAAAGGTAGAGCGAGTAGCTGACGCGACCGAGCCAGCGCAGCGGGGCGACGGCGAGCACTCGCGCCACCGGGCCCCCGGGATAGCGGACGGAGCCGACCACGACGACGAGCGCACACGTGGTGATGGCGACGAGCCCGCCGTCCCACATCCACGCAGGGGGACCTGCGCCGAGTGCGATGCCGAACGCGACCCCGCCCACGCCGAGCACCGTGGCAGCGCTCCACCATGTCGGTCGGCGAGGGGGCCCCGCCGACTGCAGCGCCATGGCGCCGAGGCCACCCAACAGCAACTCCCATACACGCGTGTCGGTCCCCAGGTAGGCACGGTTCGGGCCGAGCACGTGGGCGGCGACGCCCATCCACAGCGCCGAGCTCGTGGCCAGCAGCGCCGTCCCGGTTACGAGCGCCCGTCGGGACCGACGTCGACCGAGGAAGACGAGTCCGACGAAGAGCAGCGGCCATACGAGGTAGTACTGCTCCTCGATTGCCAACGACCACGTGTGCATGAGTGGGTTGAGCGCCTGGTATTGGGCGAAGTAGCTGTGGCCGGCGACGACCTGCTGCCAGTTGGCGAAGTAGAGCAGGGTGGCCACGGCGGGAGAGCGCAGTTGCGAGGGCACCACGCCGGGGCCACCCGCCAGGGCGTAGACCCCCAGCACGAACACCAAGAGCAGCAGCGCCGGGAGCAGGCGCCGGGCCCGACGGGCCCAGAAGGCGCCCAGTCGGATGGTCCCCGAACCGGCCTGCTCTGACAACAGCAGGCTCGTGATGAGGAACCCGGACAGGACGAAGAAGATGTCGACGCCGACGAAGCCGCCCCCGAGGTAGCCGAGGTGGAAGGCGATGACGGCGGCGATGGCGACACCGCGGACCCCGTCGAGCGACGGCCAGTAGCGACGTTCAGCCATACCCCCCACACCCGACTCGCTCTCCCGACCGACACGCTACCGGTGGGCGGCGCCGCGACCCGCGCATGCGGGGCGTCACGACACCGCAGCCCCCGTCAGCCGGCGGACGACGTCTGGCGCGGCGCCACGACGGGGACCGAGCGCAGGCCGATGATCACCGCCGCAACCGATGCACCGAAAGCCAGGTAGGCGGCCCAGGAGGTGGTGGGGAGGCCGCCGTTCTGCTCGACGAGGACGCCGGTCACCGCGATCCACAAGAACGAGGCCACCGGGAGGCGCCGTCGGGCGAGATCGAGCACGAGCAGGCCCGCACTCACCGCGAGCAGGTAGTAGCTCGCGAACCACACCTCGGTCACGAGCCGGCCGGCGAGGCAGGCGGTGGTCAACCCGATCAGGGGGATCGGTGACAGCAGATGGTCGCCCACCCGCCGCCGTGCCCACAGCGACATGACCAGGGCGAGGACGACGGGGCCGTCGCGCGCGATCACGAGCTTGGTCGACTCGGGCAGGTTGGTCATGCCGAGCACGGTCCCGGTCGAGAGCTTCACCACCCCTCCCGACTGGACGGCGCTTAGGGTGTTCCATGTCCCCGAGGGGTCTACCGCCGCGAAGGGGATGATCCCGGCTCCCACCGCCACCAGCACCGGGATGGCGACCCGGACCCGCGCGCGCCACCCCGGGACGGCCACGAGGACCGCCACCAAGGGCAGGAGGGCGAACTGCTTGCACAGAAAGGCGATGCCGAACAACACGCCGGTCGCGATCCATCGTCGTCGCAACGCTTCGGCCACCGCCGCGCTGCTGAGACCGACACAGACGAGGTCTTGGGGATGAAAGGTCTCGACGATGCCGTCGCTGGCGGCCGGGATCGCCGCCAACGCGATCACGAGCACCACCTCGGCGACCCCACCGCCACCGCCGGCCACCCGCAGAAGTCGGATACACCCCAGGGCCAGGACGACCCACGCCAGGAAACCGAGTACAGCCTGCGAGCGGTACCAGCGATGTGTGGCCAGCTGTGTGGGCGCGCACCACGGCAGGAAGAACCGCGTCACCGGCGCCACGCGTGCGTCGCACCACGTGGGCGAACCGATGAGCGGGCGAAAGGCGAGGACGAGGGGCGAGGTGAGCAGTGCGTAGCCGGGGGGTTGGGGCAGCACCGAATCGCGTGCCGCGGCGTGCAGGTCGCCGTCGGCCAGGGCGGTGGCCGGTTTGGTCACCCCGAGGGCGTCTCCCACCGATGCCCCTCCGCGGATGGTCACGATCCCGACGAACGCCCCCAGGGCGGCCAGATAGACCACGACCATGACCGCCGTCGGGATACGACCACGGGCACGACCGGGGGGCGGCGCAGGCCTGGCGCCGGCGGCGGTCTCTACCGACCCCCGGGGCGGCACTACTCCCCGGCTTCGAGGTCGCGGTGCACGGCCATGGCCGCGTTCCGCCCGTTGATCGCCATGACGCTGCCGCCCGGGTGGGTGGCGGCCCCGCACAGGTAGACGCCTGGAATCGGGGTCCGGGGACCGAAACGGTTGTTCCACATCTGCCCGGGCAGGCATTCGCCTTGGAAGATGTGGCCGCCGGTCAGTCCGATGCGCGCTTCGACGTCGGGGGGACCGAGCACCTCGCGATGCTCGATGACATCCGCCACGTCGGGTGCGAAGCGGCTGATCGCCGCGATGGCGAGGTCCCCGATCTCCTGGCGCCTTTCTTCCCACGTTCCGGTGGCGAGTTCGTACGGCACGTACTGAGCGAAGACGCTCATGACGTGGTGGCCCTCAGGGACGACCGACGGGTCGTACGCGCTCTGGAAGTAGAGCTCGCACCACGCTGGAGCGGCCTCGCCGCACCGGCTCGCCTCGTAGGCGGCCTGGGTGTCGTCGACGCCGGTGCTGATGGTGACCATGGCCCGGTGTGGTTCGACGTCGGGACGCGCCGAGGGGAAGCGGGGAAGGGCGCGCAGCGCACAATTGATCTTGAGCACGGGGCTCTCGCTCTGCCACGACGCCACGCGCCGCCGGAAGGAGTCGGGGACACCGTGTTCGCACAGGGCCACGGTGCGCTTCGGATCGGCATTCGATACGACGGCCCGGGCCCGGATCGTCTCCCCACCCTCGAGTACCAACCCCTCGCCGGACACCACGGCCGCCACCGGCACGCCCGTGGCCACCACCGCTCCCGCCTCGATGGCGGCGTCGGCCAGGGCGAACGAGACGCGGCCCATGCCACCGTCCACGTAGCCCCATGCCCCCGCCCTGCCCTCGACGCGACCCGAGGCGTGCATGAGATGCACCCCGGCCGTGCCAGGGTCGCGGGGCCCCGCCCAGGTGCCGATGATCCCCTGACCGTGCAGGGCCGTGCGCAACCGCTCGTCGCGTACGAAATGCTCCACGACGTCCGCGATCGACGCCTCGAACACCACGTCGATCGCCTCGCCGTCCCCGGCGAGGAGCTCCTCGATCTCGGCCCTGTCGGGCGCGTCACCCACCCAGGTGTCGCGCCGGCCGTCGCGCAGGGCACTGCGGATACGGGCGAACAACGCGTCGTAGGCCTCGTAGCCCGCCACGTCCCCGGGGGCGAGCTCGGCGACGGCGGCCGCGCTGCGGGCCGGGTCGTCCCACAGCGCGATGGAGGTGCCGTCCTCGAACGGGCACCACATGTGGGGGTCCACGAGCTGGACCTGGTATCCCCGTTCGCGCAGCCCGAGCTCGTCGACGACCAACGGGTGGAGCAGTCCGACCGAGTAGGCGCACGGGCTCACGATCCAACCCGGGTCGGGGAACGGTTGCTCGAGTGTGCACGCACCCCCGAGTCGGGAGCGCCGCTCGAGGACGAGCACACTGTGCCCGGCGCGGGCGAGATAGGCGGCCGCGGTGAGCCCGTTGTGGCCGCCGCCCACGACGACGACGTCCCAGTGCCGACCGGCGAGTTCCGAGACCGGGGCGGGAAGCCCGACTTGTCCGAACACCTCACGCGTCGACACGAGACGCCATGCTTGCAGGTCGGGGTACGGACGCGGGGTGACGCGCCCGCACGACCTGCGGATGTCTCGATCAGGACCCGCCGCGGGCCCGGTTACGACGCGGCGGCTTGGTCGAGGATCGTGGACGGGACGAGCGACAGGAGCCCTCCACGGCGCGCCCGGGACCAACCGACCGCTCCCACCAGGTCGCCGTATACGTCAGCGTCGTCGTCGACGGGGTGAGGGGGAGCACCCAGTCCGAGGACCCGGCCCAGCGTCGTGCCGGTTTCCCACGCTCGGAGCAGCACCGCCAAGGACGCCAGGGAGAAGCCTTCGGCCTGCAGCCGCAGGATGGCGCGCAGCCGGTCGAGGTGGGCGGTGTCGTAGACGCCGGTGCGACCCACGAGGTCGGGGTGGGGGAGCAGGCCCTGGGTCTGCAGGGCCCGCACCTGGCGGGTCGTGGTGCCCGCCTGGCGGGCGAGCTCGTCCACCGTCAGCCGCCGAGACCGGTCCCGACCCGAGAGGGTCGCCTCCGCTGATCGCCGCAACGTCATAGTTGATTGTAACATAAATTCGTGTTACATATCTAGGTGTCCCCGGGAAAGCTATCCGGGTCGTGGACGGGAGGACGGACCATCATGCCCATCAACCTGGACGCCATCGGCGCCACATCCGACCCCGTCGAACGATCATGGACGTCGACCGACTGTCTGCTGTACGCCCTCGGCGTCGGCGCGGGGTCGCTCGACGCCGTCGACTTCGAGCTCGAGTACACGACCGAGAACTCGACCGACCGGCCCCAGAAGGTGTTGCCGACGTTCGCGGCCGTCGTGGGTGGTGGCGGCCCGCCCCGGTCCACGCTGGGCTCGTTCGACCTCGCCATGCTCGTCCACGGTGAGCAGTCGATCGAGCTCTTCGCACCCATCCCCCCCGCCGGGGCGATCCGGACCACGAGCGTGGTGACCGGCATCTACGACAAGGGCTCAGGTGCCCTCGTCGTCTCGGAGTCCACGTCCGTCGACGCGGCCAGCGGTGAGCTCCGCTTCGCCTCGATGTCATCGCTCTTCGTCCGGGGGGAGGGCGGGTTCGGGGGTGATCGGGGCCCTTCGCCGGGTTCCGGGCCGATGCCGGCGGGCGAGCCCGACGACGTGGTCACGTACACCGTGCGACCTGACCAGGCACTGCTGTACCGGTTGTCGGGTGACCGCAATCCGTTGCACTCCGATCCCGAGTTCGCCAAGCGGGCCGGGTTCGACCGACCCATCCTGCACGGCCTGTGCACCTACGGGTTCACAGGCCGCGCCTTGCTCCACAGTGTGTGCGGTTCGGACCCGGCGCGTTTTCGCTCCATGGCGGGACGCTTCTCGCGGCCGACCTATCCCGGTGACACTCTCACGATTTCGATCTGGAATGACGGGGACGGCGTGCGGTTCCGTACCGACAACCAGCGGGGAGAGACGGTCATCGACGCAGGACGCTTCGCGTTCTCCTAGCTCTCCTCGATGATGACCGCTGCGGCGCGCCGGGCCCGTTCGACCTGGGCGATGGTTTCGTCGAGCAGTGACTGCACCACGTCGTGTCGGTGGTCATCGGGGAGTCCGGCCAGATTGATACGGACTAACGTGGCGGCCCCTTCGGCGCCCGCCCCGGCCAGCACGGCTGCCACCAGCGCGTCTCCGCGCAGAGCCGCGTTCCCCTCTTCGGCCAACCGGGCGGCCAGATGCGCGAGGCGAGCTCCCGCCTCGACGGTCGCCATGGGGACCTCGGTGGCGGCCGACAGGGCGTCGACGATGCGGCGCCGGCGCCCGGCACCTTCGTGGCGGGCTCGGCCCGGTTCGTGGGGTCCCGGTTGGTCGGGACCGAGTTCGTCGGGTAGCCGTCGCGCCGCGAGGACGTCGAGAAAACTCCGGGCGTCTCGTGCGCACAACGGGACCATGTCGTCTCGGATCGACACCGCCTCGGTGGCGATCGCCGCCGCGTCGTGCATCTGGCGCGACGACAGACGAGCACTCATGGCGCACAACGCCGCCGAGAGCGCGACCGTGAGCACCGCCGCCCCACCCCCACCCGGTGCCGCCGTGGCCTCCGAGACTGCGTCGAGGAGGTGCTCGAGCGTCATGTCCGCATACGACGGGACGTCTTCTCCCGTGGTCGGGAGGTCACCCATGGGCTCGGTCCCGTCCACGGACCAGGGCGTTCGGCCGTGGCGGCCTCGGCGCCGGTGCCACCATCACGTGAGGCCGACGACGTCGCCGTTCTCGTCGATGTCGATGCGCTCGGCGGCAGGATGCGACGGGAGACCGGGCATGGTGCGCATGTCCCCGCAGATGGGATAGACGAATCCCGCTCCCACCGAGGCGCGCACCTCCCGCACCGGGAGCCGCCAGCCGGTGGGAGCGCCTCTGAGGCTCGGGTCAGAGGAGATCGAAAGATGCGTCTTGGCGATGCAGATGGGCAGCGTGCCGAACCCGTTGCGCTCGTAGCTGTCGAGCTGTCGTGCCGCCACCGGCGTGTAGTCCACGCCGTCGGCGCCATAGACCTTGAGCGCGATGGTCTCGATCTTGTCCCGCAAGGGCGCCTCACTGGGGTAGAGGACGCGGAACTCCGACGGTTCTTCGGCCGCCTCGACCACGGCTTCGGCCAGCTCCACCGCCCCCCGCCCACCGTCGACGAAGTGGGTGCAGACCGCCGAACGCACACCCATGGAGGCGGCGATCTCCCGGATGGCGGCGTGCTCGGACGCGAAGTCCTCGGGAAAGGCGTTGATGGCCACCACGGGGGTCACACCGTGCATGCGCACGTTCTCGAGCTGCTTGCGGAGGTTGGCGCCTCCCGCCCACACCTCGTCGGGGTGTTCCTCGAGGAGGGCCGGTGGCAGGGGTCTCCCCGCCACGACGTGATGGGACCCGGCGTGCACCTTCAAGGCCCGGACCGTTGCCACCACGACGGCGGCGTCGGGGCTGAGACCCGAGGTCCGGCACTTGATGTTGAAGAAGCGCTCCGCACCCATGTCGGCACCGAAGCCGGCTTCGGTGATCAGGAAGTCGCCGGTGCGGATCCCGATCAGATCGGCGATCACCGACGAGTTTCCGTGGGCGATGTTGCCGAAGGGCCCGGCGTGGACGAGCACGGGTGTGTTCTCCAGGGTCTGGAGCAGGTTCGGCTTGATGGCGTCGCGCATCATCACCGTCATGGCCCCCGCCGCCCGCAGCTCTTCGGCGGTGATCGGCTCACCGCCTTGGGTGTAGCCGATGACGATCCGCCCCAAGCGTTCGCGCATGTCGCGCAGCGAGCTCGACAGGGCGAGCACAGCCATCACCTCTGACGCGGCGGTGATGTCGAAGCCGGTCTGTCGGGGGATCCCGTCCTCGGCCGTGCCCAGCCCGACCACCAGGTTTCGTAGAGCCCGGTCATTCACGTCGAGCACCCGCCGCCACGTCACGTTGTGGATGTCGATGCCGAGCTCGTTGCCGTGGTGCAGGTGATTGTCGAGCATGGCGGACAGGAGGTCGTGGGCCGCCGTCACCGCATGCATGTCCCCGGTCAGGTGGAGATTGAGCGCCTCGAAGGGCACCGCTTGGCTGTACCCACCTCCGGCCGCACCTCCTTTGATCCCGAAGGTCGGGCCCATCGACGCCTGACGGATGGCGATGGTGGCGCGTTTGGAGATGTGCCGCATGGCCTGGCCGAGGCCGAGGGTCGTGGTCGTCTTGCCCTCGCCGAGGGGGGTCGGCGTGATGGCGGTTACCACCACGTACCGGGCCCGGGGCCGATCCGACAGCGCCTCGATGGCGTCGAGGCCGACCTTGGCCACGTATTCGCCGTAGGGCTCGAGCATGCCCTCGGGGATGCCGGCCTCGGCGGCGATCTTGGTCACGGGCTTGAGCGGGGCCCGTCGCGAGATCTCGAGCGCGCTCAACATGGCCATGTCTTTCTCCTTGACGTTGTGGTGTCGGCGCGCCGGGCAGGAGAGACGCCCGGTCCCACCTGCCCCCCGATGGTCGGCCCACCGTTTATAGCCCCTCCCGCCTGTTGCCGCTTTGCCCCGGGTCCGGCATGTAACAGTGGTGCGTTCGCGTCCCGAGCGGAAGGGAAGGGCGATGTCGACGTTCATCACGCGTTTCGACACTTCGGGCCCCGGTGTGCGGCTTGCCGTGAAGGACCTGATCGACATGGAGGGCGTGCCCACGACGGCGGGGTGTCGGGCGGTGGCCAACGAGGCGGTGCCGGCCACCCGGGATGCCGCCTGCCTGGCCGGGGCCAGGGCGGCTGGGGCCCGGATCGTGGGCAGGACCAACCTGCACGAGCTGGCCCTCGGGGTCACCGGCGTGAACCCGTGGTACGGCACACCGGTGAACCCCCTCGATCCCCGTCTCGTGCCCGGGGGATCGTCGAGCGGGTCGGCGGTGGCGGTGGCCACCTTCGAGGCCGATGTCGCCTACGGCAGCGACACGGGGGGGTCGGTCAGGATTCCCTCGGCGTGCTGCGGCACGGCCGGGCTCAAGACGACGTGGGGCCGGGTCCCTCTCGCCGGTGTCTGGCCGCTGTCACCGAGCTTCGACACGGTGGGCCCCATGGCCCGCGACGTGCTCGCTCTGGTCCTCGGCATGGAGCTCCTCGAACCGGGTTTCACGGTCGAAAGCCGCGACGGGATCCGGGCGGGGCGCTTCAGGGTCGATGCCGACCCCGTGATCGACGCGGCTATCGACGGCGCCCTGGCCGCGTCGGAATGGGAGGTGTGCGATGTCGCCCTGCCCCAATGGTACGACGCCACCGCCGCGGCGGGGCTCCTGCTCGTCACCGAGGCCTGGGAGACCAACCGGGCGCTGGTGGCGCGGCGCCCGGACGAGATAGGCCAGGACGTCGTCGGGCGTCTGACGCTCGGTTCGTCCATCGACCAGCGCGCCCTGGCGTCGGCCCGGAAGGTCAAGGAGGAATGGGAGGCCTGCCTCGACCGGACCTTTCAACGCGTCGACGTCATCGTCACGCCCACGCTGACCGTGTTCCCGCCCTCGCTCGACGGAGGTGAGGAGCTGCTGATGGCGCGCTGCACGCTCCCGGTCAACTTGGCCGGCGTCCCCGCCCTCGCCCTTCCGGTACCGACGTCGAAGGCACTGCCCGCCAGTGTGCAGCTCATCGGCCCCCCGCACAGCGAAGAGCTGCTCTTGGCTGCGGGACTCGCGCTCGAGTCCGCGCTCTCCACGCGCTAGCTCCGTCGGCCTCGGCGTCGGGCCACGGCAACGTCGCCACCACCGGGCACGATGCCCGTCAGACGATGCAGCGGTTGAGCTCGGCGAAACTGGTGGTGCCCGCGAGGACCTGGTTGATCGCGTTCTCGCGCAGACGCTGTGTGCCCTCGGCCACCGCCGCTTCTTCGATCACCGATGCCGACGCCTGGTCGAGGATCAGCGCACGAATTCGGGCTGAGATGGTCATCACCTCGTACACCGCACTGCGACCGCGATAGCCGCTCTGGTCACACTGGTGGCATCCCCCGGGTCCGAACAAGGTCAGGTCGGCGGGGAGCTCCCCGATGTCGACGGTCGGCATCATCGCCGTGATCGCCAAGCGTTCTGCCTTTCCCGGCTCGTAGCCGATGCGACAGTGCGGACACAGCCGACGCACGAGCCGCTGGGCCACGACACAGGTGAGGAGGAGGCCACCAGATACGGCTCGAGATTCATCTCGAGCAGCCGAGCGATGGCGGTGGCGGCGTCGTTGGCATGGAGGGTGGACAGCACGAGGTGTCCGGTGAGCGCCGCTTTGGCCGCCGTATGTGCGGTCTCGGTGTCGCGGATCTCCCCGACCACGATGACGTCAGGGTCGGCACGCAGGATCGCACGGAGGCCCGCCGCGAAGGTGTAGTCGATCTTGGTGTGTACCTGCGTCTGTTTGATGCCCGAGATGTCGTACTCGACAGGGTCCTCGACGGTGACGATGTTGCGGCTGGGGTCGTTGATTGCGGTCAGGATCGAATAGATCGTGGTCGACTTGCCCGAGCCTGTGGGGCCTACGGCCAGGATCAGACCCCAAGGACGTCCGTAGGACACGCGCAGTCGCTGCAGCGCATCGGGTGGGAACCCGAGGGTGTCGATGTCGAGCAGCCCGTGGTCCCGGTCGAGCAGGCGCAGCGTCACCGCTTCACCGTGTGAGGTGGGAAGTGTAGCGATGCGGGCATCGATGGGCCGGCCGTTCGAGATGAACGACATGCGGCCGTCCTGGGGACGGCGGTGCTCGGCAATGTCGAGCCCGGCCAGGATCTTGATCCGGTTGACGACACCAGTGGGCACGCGCGGCGAGAGGTTGAGGACATCGTGCATGACCCCGTCGACGCGCAGGCGGAAGCGCAGCCGGCCGTCGTCGGGCTCGATGTGGACGTCCGACGCACGCTCGGAGACGGCTCGGTCAAGAAGGTTGTCCACGAACCCCGCCACCTGAATGTCGTTCTTCGAGGCGTCCTCCACTCCGGCGGCACGGGCAGGATTGGTCCGGGACGAGCGCTCCCCGACGTAGAGGGCGGTGCCCGGGGCGAAGGCCTGATCGAGGGCGTCGCGGAGTTGGCGTGGGCTGGTGATGACGGCGTCCACCTCGGTGCCCGCCACCACGTGCGCATCGTCGAGGGTGAGGACGTCGGCCGGATCCGAGATCGCCACCAGCAGGGTGGTTCCGTCGAACGCCACCGGAAGGACACCGCGGCGTCGACAGAAGGTCTGCGGCAAGCGGGCGACCGCCTCGGGATCGGGTGGAGATTCGCCGAGATCGCGGTAGGGGAGGTCGAAGATGCCGGCCAGGGCGCGGCCGAGCTCCTCCTCGTCGATGACACCCCGGGCGATGAGCAATCCGCCCAGGGGGTCGCCCGTGACGCGTTGTTCGGCGAGCGCCGAGTCGATGTCGGCAGCGGTGACGAAGCCGTGGGAGACGAGCCAGTCACCGAGGCGGGCCCGGCGCAACAGGTCATCGGTGTCTGCGTCGGGCGCCGAGATCTCGGCAATCTTCAACTGGGGCACGACGGACCTCCCTGTCCGTAGCGCGACCTCACGCCCATCGACGAGGCGGGCTCACGGGTGACTCGTTGCCGCGGCCGAGCTCGGCTTGCCGGGCCACCAGCCTTCGTCGGCGGTGTCGAAGCTCCGGCCCGGACTCTTGCGGAGGGCGTCGCCGACGCTGCCGACCAGATGCCAGTCGATGCCGCGCCGGCATCCCGAGCAATTCGGGAAGCGCTCTCCCTTGGTCACCACGATCTGGCCGTGTCCACAGCGTCCTGTCCATACGCCGGACTCTTCGCACGTCCGATTGGTGAAAGCCATGCTGCCCCCTTGGCGTAGCGACGGAGTCGCGCCGACGGGCCGTGACGGCACCTGCAACAACGACTCTTGGTCAATACATCGTCGGGGGCAGGCGCCCGAGTAAGACAACGCCGGCTCATGGGGCGAACAAGTGACTTTGGTCCTTTTCTGCGGGCGCGTCATCGACGCGCCGGGCACGCCTCACGGGTTGGGAGCAGTGCTCAGAGCGGGGAACCGACGTTTCCTCGCGAGCGTCCGTCCCGGCACCGGCCGGGGGGTGCCGTCAGGCGATCAGGTGCGTGACGCGTGCGAGGGCGGTTTGGGAGCCGTGTTGACCAGCACGTCTCGCAGGAACCGGAGCAGGTCGCACCGAAAGCAGTAGTCGCGGCACCGATGAGCCATGGCCCCTTCCCCCCCTCGCTGACCGTCCGTCCCGGGCCCCCGAGCCCGAATCGAACCGCCCCCTGTCGTCTACGGCAACGCTGATCCCCGAGCCTCACCGTCCGCCCTATCCGTGCCCAACAATGGCCCAACAGAACCGGGGGCTCCCACCGGGGGCTCCCACCGGGGGCTCCCACCGGGGGCTCCAATTCGAAGCGGACGGGCGGCCGGTCCGCCAAGGCCGGACCGGGCTGGGGGTGGGGTGGCTGGGTAATCTCGGCCGGGGGACGGGTGGAACGACATCGGAGGTACCGGGATGATCCGTGGGGAAGGCACCGCCGTCGTGAAGGGCGTCAGTCCGGAGGAGGTCTTCGACTTCGTTCTCGACCCGGCTCAGTACACGAAGGCGGACACCAAGATCGTGTGGGTGACCAAGCTCGCCGACCTCCCCGAGGGCATGCTGGCGCGCGAGGACGGGAAGTTCCTGGGGCTCTTCAAGGGATCGGTCGTGACCCGCTACCGGTGGACGCGCCCGACCACCATCGACGTCACGCTCGAGCACGGTGTGCCCCGGGCCCTGCATGCGTGGTTCGAGATCAATGCCGTCGAAGGTGGCACCCGGGTGCGCCATGTCGAGGAGCTCGACCTCGGGCACGGCCCCCTGGGACTGCTCCACGACGCCGTGGCTCGTTCCTGGTTCGCGCGCTCGGTCGCCCGGGAGGTCTCCGAGATCGCGCGCCTGCTCGAATCAGGGGAGCGGGGTCGAGGGCCCGAGCACGGCGCCACCACGTGAACGACGGCCCACGGTAGCGGGAGCCGTTGTCGTCGGGTCAGGGCCCCGTGAACCGGATGTCGAGGCTCCGGAGGTAGGTGTGCAGCCCGGCATCTTGCACCGGCAACAGGTTTGCCGCAGACCCCGACTCGTTGTGGTGGCTGTGCCAGAGCCCGGGCGGGGTCACGAACGCGCCCCCGGCCTCCCAGTCCACCCGCACGGGGTCGACGATGGTGCCGTCGGACCGGATCTCGGGGCCGACGAGGGTGTAGCACCCGGGATCGCAATGCACGATGAGGTCCAACGCGAGGCTCTGGTGGCGGTGCGGTCGTTGCACGTCCCCCTCGGGCAGGACGCCTAGCATCGCCCACAGGGTATGCGTCGCGGTCAGGGTCTGGCCGTTGCGAGCGTTGCCGAGCAGTACCGCCACGCGGCTGCGTCGATGCGCGTCCGGATCGGCCGCCACCTCGGCGAGCCGGGCCCGGGCGCGCTCGCCGTCGAACCGGGTCGGTGCGAAACGGGGCTCGGTCGTCTCGACCCCGAGAAAGGCGAGCAGGGGCGAGT
This sequence comes from uncultured Acidimicrobiales bacterium, assembly GCA_963838775.1. GTDB lineage: Bacteria > Actinomycetota > Acidimicrobiia > Acidimicrobiales > UBA8190 > Chersky-840. The sequence goes on along the minus strand of CAWISP010000001.1, from coordinate 228,358 downwards.
CGTCGACGTGGTACAGCACCGCACCCTGCGCCGCGCCGTGCCGGATGGCGGTGCCCCCGGGCACGGTGACGACGTCTCCGGCCCGCCAGACGATACGTCCCGTCCCCCCGGGGCCCTCGACATCGCTATGACCACCGCCGCGCAGACAGTAGAAGAGCACGCTGGTGGCGTTGACAGCGAGGTCGACCTCGTCGCCCGGGGCGATGCAGACGAAGCGGGCCAGCAGAGACGGGCCCGTCGCCGGGTACGGGGTCCCGAGTTCACCGGACAGGTCCAGGTCGACGACCCGTGTCGCGTCCGGGTCGTGCCACTGGGAGGGGAACCGACGGATCGGCACGCCCGTGGTGGCTCCCGAGCCGATGGGGTCGACCGCCGCGCTGTACTCGTGGAAGCGGGCGTCGCCGGTCCAGTCCTCGACGGCCAGGCCGACGCCGACGCCTCGGGCCTGTTGGCCGTCGCCGCCGAGTTCGGGGTGATCCATGGGACCAGTATCGGTCACGGGGGCGTCGTGCGGGAGACCGGGTGGCCGTCTGGGCTGGCGAGGCCGCCGGGCCGGCGCCGTCGGGCGTGGTCCCCCATGGGGACGACCTGGGGAATACCCCGGACGACCCTGGGGAAATCTCCGCCCCACTTGGGGACAGCCCGGCAAATTCTCTGGAGAACATAGGGATTTCGCGTCGCCCTCTTGACCTTCGATCGACACAGGCGCACAGTGGTCACCAGCCAGACGGACAACGACCGACCTCAAGCCGGGGAGAGCGCCGCAAGGCGGGAACTCCGGAAGACGGTGGGCGACGAGTTCGCCGGTGAGGCGGATGGTGAAGTAGCGGAAGGTTCCCTGGGATCGACCGTTACAACGCCCCGAACACGGGTCGTCCGACCCGAGGAACGGGCGAGCTGTCAGCCGAGGGCGCGGCCCCGAGGAGTGCGGGCGACTTCGGTCGAACCGGCTACTCGGGGTCTCGCCGCGTTCGGGGTCTGGTCGTGACCGGGCGCTCTCGGGTCAGCGGACGGTGAACACGGATTCCCCGCGCGGAGTTTCGTCGATGGTGTCGATGTCCGCCACCCGGGCCCACGACGGGCCCTGGCGACACCACGCCACGAGTGCGTCCACGGCTCGAGAGGGGCCTTCGAACGCGGCCTCGACCTCTCCCCGTTCGGTGTTGCGCACCCACCCTCCCACGCCGGCGTCGGCGGCTCGACGCTGACACGACACCCGGAATCCCACGCCCTGGACGTGCCCGTGGACCAGCACCCGGCGCCGGACGGTGTTCGGTTCCGCGTCCTGCGACGTCACCTCGAGGAGGTGCCCCGACTGTCGACCACGCTGTCCATCAGGCACGGGTCGATCTCGCCGTCGATACACCGTTCGCACTCGAGCTCCAACGTGCTGTGCGCGATGGTGAAAGGGGCGCCGATGGCGGACTTCACGCTGTCCCCGACCACCTGAGCCTGTTCCAGGGTGGGGTGACCCGACAACACCACATGGGCGGACAGGGCCCGGACCTCACTGGACAGGCTCCACACGTGGAGATCGTGGACCTCGGCTACGCCCGGGACCCGCCCCATGGCCGCGGTGAGCTCGGCCAGGTCGACATCGGCGGGCGACGATTCCAGCAGCACCTCGACACTCGCTCGCATGAGCCGGTACGCCTCGACCACGATGATGACGGCGACGACGAGCGAGGCGGTGGGGTCCGCCCACCGAAGCGAAGGGTTGGCGACGAGCACCGCACCGGCACACAGCACGGCGAGCGAGCCCAGCGCGTCCCCACCCATGTGCAGTGCCGCCGACCGCATGTTCAGATCGGCGCTGCGCTCGCGCAGCATGAGCGCGGCGAGGCCGTTGGTCACGAAGGCCACGGCGGCGATCACCACGACCAGTCCTCCGTGGACGGCATGGGGGTGCAGGAGCCGGTTGACGCTCTCGGCGATGATGGCGACCGTGATCACGGCGATCACCGCCGCGTTCCCCAGGGCGGCCAGGATCGGTCCACGGTGGTACCCGAAGGAATGTGACGGGTCGCGAGGTCGCGACGCCCAGCGGACGGCGAGCAGCGACGTGGCCACGCCCGCCACGTCGGTGATGTTGTGCCCGGCGTCGGAGAGGAGGCCGGTGGAATGGGCCACCACGCCACCGACGAACTGCACGCCGGCCAGGGCGATGTTGAGCACCAGGGCGACCACGAGGCGTCGGGTGCGGCTGGTGGCGCGGTCCATCGACGATGGGGCTCCTCGATCGGGGTCGATCCGCCCAGCCTACCGGGGGGCTTTGTGCAAACCCGCCTCTAGCCGAAGGGCCCGAACCACGACCGCTCCGCGTGCCCGGTGCGGTAGCAGTCGAGCAGGTGGTCGAACCATGCCGTGCTGTCGGACAGCCCGCCCGGGCGGAAGCGCTCGAGCCAGAGCCGGCGGTACTCCTCGACCTGGGCACCGAGCGTCCGGGCCAGGACGGCGCGGTCGTTGTCGCCCACCGACGCCAGGGTGCCGTCGCCCTCCAGGCGCAGCACGAGGTCGGCGCAGGCGAGGCGGAGAAAGGCGGCGGTGGTTGTGATCTCCTCGATCACGAGCGGGCCGTCGTCTCGTCGGGGCCGGGCGCGCCCCAGCGCGGCCACGGTGTCGTCGACGAGCGTCCGCACGGCCTCGAGATCGCGTCCGGTGAGGCCCTCGGTGACCCCTTTCCCCATGGGCCACTGGGGAAGGAAGAACGGCAGGGCCAGGGCCGACATGTTGGGGGGGCGCGGTACCACCATTTGGTACACCTCGCCGAGGCCGACCACCGCCCGGCCCGTCTGGCGCGCCGGGTCGTCGTAACAGTGCACGTCCAACGCGGTGGCGAGGTCGTCGGCGTCGAGCCCGGCGTGGGACGGCCCACACCATCCGAATGCAGCGGCGGTGGCGAACCCGGGATCGCTCACACCCGGTTGCTGGTGATGGCCGAAGTCGCCCCAGTCGGTGACGAGGAGCCCTTCTGCACCGTGGGCGACACCGGCGATGGCGGCGGCGGCGACGTTCTCGATCATGTTGTCGACGCGACCGGCGATCGACATCCAGCTCGAGGTGCCAGGGCACACCCAGAACGGCACGCCGGCATCTTCGAGTCGTGCCGTGCGCGGTTCGAAGGGATGGTTGCCTTCGTAGCCCCATTCGCACACCGTGACGCCCTCGGGAAGCTCGCCCAGCAACTCGGGATGCACGGCCGGCACGTCGCCCCACACGAGCAACTCGCGCCCGGCCAGGACCGGGAGCTCGCGCAGAGAACGCAGCCACTGCGCCCATTCCCCTCGGCGTTCGGGGCCGAGCTCCCAGGGCTCGTCCATGCCGATGTGGACCCGCGGACCGGGCAGTTGCGGCACCAGCTGGGTGAGCAGGTCCGAGACGAGTGCGAAGGCGCCGGGGTTGGCCGGGTCGAGCGTCAGTGGCGGACGGTGGATGCCCATCACCCAGTCGAAGCCATCAGGGGCGATGGCGAGGGGCCGGTACCGCTCCAACCGCAGCCATCGCTCGTAGTGCCCGAGGGTGTTCTGGTTGGCGACGAGCTCGACACCGCGCGACCGGCAGTGGGCGTCGAGGGTGTGCAGGTCCTCGGCGGTGAACGGATCGGCGTGGCGCCAGACGTCCTCGTGGCCCACGAAGGCGAAGGTGTGTTCCATGTACAACTGGAGGTGGTTGATCTTCCAGCTCGCCAGCCGGTCCACGAGGGCGATGACAGTGCGCATCTCCGGCACGCGGTCTCGGGACACGTCGAGCATGACGCCGCGCACGGCGAAGTCGGGCCAGTCCTCGATGCGGCAGGCGGGCAGGGCACCGTCCCTGGCGCCGTTCGGTGCGTTGGCACCATGGCGCAGCTGATGCAAGGTGGCGCGCGCGTGACGCAGCCCTGCTTGGTCGGCGCCGACCACGCGCACGGTGTCGTCGGAGATCTCGAGGCGGTATCCCTGGGGAGCGAGCGCGTCGTCGATGACCTCGACGGGGTCGCGATCCGGGACACGTTGGCCGTCGGGTGCGGCCTGGCACGAGCGAGGCCGGGGCAGGAGGACGGGCGCCGGGGCCATGAGGCGTGTCGGAGGTTCGTCGGGCGCGGGCTCAGCGCGCCGGATCCCAAGGGCCTTCGGGACGGAGCCCCTGCGCCACCATGAGGGCGAGCTCGTTGCGCACGACCGGAAGGTCGTCGGCGTGGGTGACCCCGATGCAGCGGCCGGGACCGTCGAGCACGCGGACGACGGCGCTCTCGTCGGCGTCACCGTTCGGGGTGGCGATCATGTCGCCCACCACCATGGGGAGCAGCACCTCGGCCTGATCGGCGAGAGCAGACGGGTCGGGCACCGTGCCGTCGGGGGTCACGGTGGGATGAGCGCCGAGCACGGCTGCCTCGAGCACGGGCCAGATGGAGGGCTGGAAACCCCACAGGTTCATGGAGACGGGGGTGTCGCCCGGGAGCACAGCCGGCTCGAGGCCGTCCCCGACGTCGAAGGCCCCATCGGGTCGCGGCGCCACGCCACGTCGCTCGACCAGTCGCACCAAGTGCCCGTCGAGCCCCACCTCGCACGCCCCCCGGGTCACCGGGGCGTCGGCGACGATCGTGTCCCGCAGGCGGTACGCCACGATGGCGTGTTCGCTCCCCTCGGCCAATCGCTCCGCCAACAGGGCCAGGGCGGGCGCGCCGTACACGTCGTCGGCATTCACGACCGCGAACGCGCCGTCTCCGACCTGCTTGCGTGCGCACAGCACGGCGTGGGCAGTGCCGAGAGGCACCCGCTGCTCGGTGAAGGCGACCTCGACGGTGGCCGGGAAGCACCGGCCCACGTGGTACCGGATGGCTGGGCCCGTCTGGGGCCCGAGGACGAGGACGATGTCACCGAACCCGGCTGACACGGCGTCGCCGGCGATGAGGTCGATGACCGCTTCGCCGTGGAGGCCCAGCGGTGCGAGGGGCTTGCATCCGCCGTAGCGCTTGGCCATACCCGCCGCCAACACCACCAGCACGGGCCGGTCGCCAGAGCCCCTTGTCGTCATCCTCCCCATCGTAGGACGGCGCTTGCCCAGGTCATCCCACCCCCGAAGCCCGACAGCAGGACGAGCGCGCCGGGGCGGAGCCGGTCGGTCTCGAGCGCGTCGGCGAGTGCCAGGGGGATCGACGCCGAGGAGGTGTTGCCGTAGCGGTCGATGGTGACCACACATCGATCGTCGGGGATACCGAGCCGCTGGCTGGCAGCGGTGATGATGCGGGCGTTGGCCTGGTGGGGGATGAACAGGTCGACGTCGCTCGTGTCGAGCCCGGCCCGGGCCAGTGCTTTTTGCGACGACTCTACGATCACTCGCACCGCGTGCCGGAAGATCTCCTTGCCGTTCATGTAGAGGTACCCGCCGTGATCACACTTGAGCAGGTGGCGCAGGGACCCGTCTGCACCGAGGTCCCAAGCCAGCAGTTGACCCGGCCCCTCGGTGGCCTCGAGCAGCACGGCCCCCGCCCCGTCACCCACGAGCACGGCGATGCTCCTGTCGTCCCAGTCGGTGATCTGCGACAGCGTCTCGCTGCCGATGACGAGCACCCGCTCGGCACCGGCGAGGACGAGACCGTGCGCGACCACGAGCCCGTACACGAAACCGGAGCACGCCGCGTTCACGTCGAAGGCACCGCCACGGACACTCAGACCCTCTTGCACCGTCGCCGACGTCCCCGGCACCAGCGCGTCAGGGGTGGAGGTGGCGAGCACGAGCACATCGACGTCATCGCCGGTTCGCCCCGCCCGCGCCAGCGCCTGGCTGCCGGCCGCGATGGCCAGCTCTGCGGTCGTGCCCCCGATGCGCCGTTCGCGGATTCCCGTCCGCTCGGTGATCCACTGGTCGCTCGTGTCTAGGAGCGCCGAAAGGTCCTCGTTGGTGACGACCTTGTCGGGGACGCCGATTCCCCACCCGGTGACGACTGCTCCAGGCATCCGAGCTCAGGTTCGCTCGAGGACGTGTACTGCGACGAGGGCGGTGTCCTTGCCGGACATGATGCCGCCGGTGTTCACCGCCGCGGCCAGACGAGGCTCGTGCACCTGGCGGCCGGTGGCCGTGCCCCGAAGCTGGGCGACGAGCTCGGCGATCTGGCAGATGCCGGTCGCCCCGAGGGGGTGGCCCCGAGCCACGAGGCCGCCGCTGGGATTCACCGACACACCGCGCCCGCCCACGTCGGTGTCGCCCGCCACGGTGGCGGCGCCGGCTTCTCCGGCGGCGAAGAACCCCAGCGACTCGAGGGCGTAGAGCTCTTCGGCGCTGGTGGCGTCGTGGAGCTCGACGACGTCGATGTCCTCGGGGCCGACTCCGGCCGCCTTCCACGCCTCGTCGGCCGTCTCGCGCAACCGGTCGTGATAGTCGAGCTCACCGTTTCCCGACCGCAGCACGCTGGCGCGTATGCGCGGCGCGCCCGATGCGGTGCCCACCGAGAGCACGGCCGCGGCCGCGCCGTCGGTGAACGAGGAGCACATCAGTCGGGTCAGGGGCGTGACTACGACGGTTGAGGCGAGAACCTCCTCCACTGTCACCGGTGACCTGAACTGGGCGAGGGGGTTGCGTGCCCCGCACCTGCGGGCCTTGGCCGCCGCCGCCGCGATCTGGTGGGGGGTGGTGCCCCGCTCTTCGATCTGATGACGGACCCAAGTCGCGTTGAGAGCCATGAGCACGCTGCCGGCGTCGTTGTCGAGACGGACGCGCAGCTCGGCCCGCTCGTCGGATGGCAACCCGTCCTCGATCCCGGCGATCGTCTCGCCCCGGTGGCCCGTCCACATCTTCTCGACGCCCACGACGAGCACCGGTGACTGGCCCGCCTGCGCGGCGAGCACACCGAGGTGCATCGCCGAGGATCCACCCGCGCACGAGTTGTCCACGTTGACGATGCCGGTCGTGCCAAGGTCGACGTCTCTGAGCCAGCTCTGGCCGCGGATGCAACCCTGGTCGCACAGCCGGCCCCCGAGGGCGTTGGCGGAGATCACGAGGCCTACGTCCGTGGGGGACAGGCCGGCGTCATCGAGAGCCGCTCGCACCGCCTGGCCCGCCATAACGTCCGGAGTTAGGTCGCGCCGGTCCATCGGCGTCATTCCGATCCCGACGATGCTCACGTCTTGTCGCACGATGACCTCACCTCCAAACCGGGTCTACGACCGAAGTCCCGCTTGTCGCCGGCGCACCCGTGCCGACCCACACCGGACCACTTGCCACGTCTTGCCGTTTCGAACCGGCCCGGTCGATTGCAGCCGCAGTCGTCGGCGGCATGGAGTGGGACGCGAGAAGGCCACCGAACTCGCCGGCCAGGTCCTCGAACTGTACCAGCGGGTCGTCCGAGGTGACGAAGACGGCGATGTGTCGTGCCCCGCACTCGACGAAGCGCGCCAGCGCCGCTGCGCACCTCCGAGCGCTCCCGGCCACCAGATGTCGCTCGAACGAGCGGGGCGCAAGCCCGTAGAGCGAGGCCATCCACGACAGCCCCCGCTCCTCGGCACCCGAGGCGCCCACCGACACGAACGCCACGGTGGCACGAGACAGCGAGCCGGGATCGCGTCCCACCCGTTCCGCCTCCTTGTCGAGGCGACCCAGCGCCGCGCCGTACTCGTCGGGGGGAACGAACAACGGAATCCACCCGTCGCCGCGACGAGCGGCGCGACGCAGTGCGGCTTCACTGGACCCGCCGACCCAGACCGGGACGGAGCCAGTAGGGGGCAACTGCGCGTAGTGATCGCCGGGCGATACCGCCCATGCCCGGCGCAGGGCGTCGATGCCCTCGTCGAGGCGCCGTCCCCGCGACCTGAACTCGACGCCCGCCGCGGCGTACTCGCCGGGGTGGGTGCCCACGCCCACACCCAGCACCAGCCGTCCACTCGACAGGTGGTCGAGCGAGGCGGCCTCCTTGGCGACCGCGGGCGCGTGGCGGAGCGGCAGCTGCAAGATGCACGTCCCGATGGCGGCGCGACGGGTGGCGGTCGCGGCCACCCCCAACGCGCTCAGCGCCTCGAGGGCGGGCCCGTGCCAGAAGAGGTGGTCGCAGACCCACAGCGCACCCGCTCCACCCACCTCGGCACGGCGACAGAGATCGGCCAGGACCGCCGCGCTCGGGAGCACGGTCCGATCTTGGGGGAAGGTGGGCAGGATCAGCCCGAGGGTCCCCACGTCAGGCCCCGCGACCACACGAGTCGGGGTGGCCAACGGGGGGGAGGGCACGCCTCATGGTATCCGGGGCCAATTGTGACGGTCCGTCAGATTTGGCCCGGCGGGCCCGGGCATCCCCATGGCACGGTACGGGCCCGGCCACGGCACAATGGAGGGGTGACACACGTGGGCCCACCCGGACTCCGAGCTCCCGACCAGGGCGACTCCCCCGACGAGCCCGGCCCGGCCGCGCCCGGCCTGAGCGCCGAGGCCCGCGCCCAGCGAGAGGCAGAGCTCAGGTCCCTGATCGAGCTGATGCGCCCCGCCGTCCAGGCCGACGGTGGCGATCTCGAGCTCGTGTCGTTCGACGTGGACACCGGCCTCGTCGAGGTGCAGCTCCAGGGGGCGTGCAGCTCGTGCGCCATCTCCTCGGCGACGCTCCAGGGTGGGGTGGACCGCATCCTGCGGGGGCGCCTCGATTGGGTCACCGAGGTGGTGGGCGGCGTCGACGAGGACGCCGACCCCTTCGACAGCGCGGCGCTGGGCCGCGGGGCGTACGTCCCGCGCTCCTGAGCGTTACGCGGCGAGGTCGGATTCGTCGATCGACCCGTAGCGCACGAGGGGCTCGAACAGGTCGAGCACCGAGCGATCGGGGTCGGTGATGCCGCGCAGCGCCGGCGTGGCCAGGCGACGGCTCACGAAACGCCGAGCCACCGCCGCCTTCCGGGCGTCGCCGCTGCGGTCGAGGGCCCACGCCGCTTCCTCGACGAGCAGGGCGCCCTCCACGGTGTCGGCGAGGAGCTCGGCGAACCTTCGGCTCTGAAGCAGAGCCATGTCGTCGGGGGCCCGCTCCAGATACGAGATCGCCAGCCGGGTGTCGCCGAGCGACGCCGCCACCGTGTCGAGGGCGCCGGCGAGGACCTTGTGCCCCGAGCCCGTCTCGAGTGCCTGTTCGACGCGGCCCAATAGGGCGATGTGGGCCTGCTCGCCGCGCATCGCACGCCGGACGTCGATGCAGAGGATGTTCTCGGTGCCTTCCCAGATGGTGTGGCACTGGGCGTCGCGGAGTTGCCGGGCCATGGGCCAGTCCTCCATGTACCCGTTCCCGCCCAGGACCTCGAGACCCGTCGACGCTGCCCACAACGCCATGCGCGTGCAGCGCATCTTGGCCAATGGCACGAGGATGCGTCGCACGAGGCGGCCGGCCTCGGCGTCGTGTGCGCCCCGGGCCGCCGCCGCGCATTCGTAGGTCGCGGCCATGCCCGCTTCCAGGTCGACGAGCATGTCCACGAGGGTCTCTCGTACGAGCGGATAGCTGTCGATGCGGTTCCCGAACTGCGCCCGGCGCGCCGCGTAGATGGCGGCCTCCAAGAAGGAACGGCGGTGGATGCCCAGCCCCATGAGTGCCACCCCGAAGCGGCTCCCGTTGACCATCTCCATCATGCGGTTGATGCCCCGTCCGTCGCGAGCGGCGTCGGCGACGCCCGACCCGACCCCGCCCTCGAGGGCACCCGTGCCGCCCGCCAGCCAGGCCCGGGCGCCGTCGAGCGACACCTCGCCGGTGGGCACGCCGACGGTACCGAGCTTGGGCTTGAGGCGTTTGATCCTGAAGCCGTTGGCCGTACCGTCGGGGAGGATGCGGGGAACGATGTAGGTGGCGAGGCCCCTGCTCCCGGCGGGGGCGCCCTCGGGCCGGGCCAGGACGATGAACACCTCGGCGTCGACGTTGGAGCAGAAGTGTTTCTCGCCCGACAAGAGCCATTCGTCGCCGTCCTGCACGGCGCGGGTGGTATTGGCACCGACGTCGCTCCCTCCCTGGCGTTCGGTGAGGAACATCCCGCCTTCCCACGCCGCGTCGGGGTCGAGGCTGCGCAGCTTTCCGAGCAGGTCGTCGCGCGCCGCGGCCGGGGCGTATCGCTCGACAATGTCGGCCGCCCCCGAGGTCATGCCCAGTCCGCAGTAGATGGCGGTCTCGGCCTGGGACACCAGGTACGACACCGACGCCGTCACCACCCCGGGCACGGGCGCTCCGGCCAGGGTCTCGAGGCTGACGAATCCGTTGCGGACCAGGTCCGCCTTGTTCTGGGTCCAGTTGGGATGGTGGACGACGTCGTCCACCTCCTCCCCCCACCGGTCGAACCGGCGCAGGACGGGACCGTGCTTGTCGGTCACCTCGGCCCGGGGGGCGATGACCTCGCCCACCAGGGTGCCGAAACGGGCGACGTGCTCCTCGGCCCGGGCCCGGTCATCGGGGTCGGGGAGATGGCGGTCGAGGAGGGCGCTCAGGTTGGGGTCGAGGGAGTACCAGTCCAAGCCCGCGGCCTGCTCGAATTCGGCGTAGTCAGGAAGCATCCTCCGATGCTACGGCCGCGGGTGCCCCTGGGGGCCACGCCGCGGCCGTCTGGACCAATCCTTAGGAAAACTAATTAGAATGGTGAACAATGACCACGATCGCCGACGACCCCACCGAGTCGGGGAACCCTTCTGCCTGCGAACCCGGGATCGCCCCCGACGGGATCGCCCCCGACCCGGGCCCGCAGGACCCCGGGCGGGGCGCGCAAGACCCCGTACCGGGTGGACCTTTGCCGGTTGTCGAGGGCTCGGACGCCGAGATGGCGGCCCGGATGCGACTGGCGATCCTGCGCCTGTCGCGCCGGCTCCGTCAGCAGGTCGCGGGCGGGGTGACCTCCTCGCAGGTCTCGGCCCTGGCCACCGTCGAGCGCCTGGGCACGCCCACGCTCGGCGAGCTCGCCTCGTCGGAGCAGGTGCAGCCGCCGAGCATGACGAAGATCGTGGTGGGACTCGAAGGGGCCGGCCTCGTGGCGCGCCAGGAGGACGACAACGACCGTCGCGTCGTGCGGGTGGGTCTCACCGCCGAGGGCCGTCGTACCCTGGCGCGTAGCCGGTCGTTGCGCAACGCCTATCTGGTGCGTCGTCTGCGCCGGCTCTCGGTCGATGAGCGGGCCGCCCTCGAGGACGCCGTTCGACTCCTCGAGCACCTGGTGGATCAACCATGACCCGACTGAAGCGCATCGCGGACACGACGTTCCGTTCCCTGCACACGCGTAACTACCGCCTGTACTTCACTGGCCAGATCATCTCGGTCAGTGGCACGTGGATGCAGAGCGTCGCCCTGGCGTGGCTCGTCGTCCACTATCTGGCCCCCAAGAGCCAACGCGGCGTCGACATCGGGATCACCTTGGCCCTGCAGTTCCTCCCCATGCTGCTCTTCGGCGCCTGGGGTGGCCTCATCGCCGACCGTGTCGACAAGCGGCGCCTGTTGGTCACGACACAGGCCTCGGCGGGTGTTCTCGCGCTCCTGCTCGGGCTGCTTGTGCTCATCGGCCACGGTCCGGCCGGGTCCGCCCACCTGTGGGAGGTGTACCTGCTGTCGTTGTTCCTCGGGGTGGTGAACATGTTCGACAACCCCGCCCGCCAGACCTTCGTCATCGAGATGGTCGGCAAGGACGACCTGTCCAACGCGGTGAGTCTCAACAGCATCGTCATGAACGGCGCCCGCGTGATCGGCCCGGCCATCGGGGGGGTCCTCATCGCCACCGTGGGCCTCGGCGTCTGCTTCCTTACCAACGCCGCCAGCTACGTGGCGGTCATCGTGGCGTTGATGCTCATGCATCGCTCCGATCTCCACCCCGCCCAGCGCGTGGCGCGCGCCAAGGGACAGCTACGCGAAGGCGTGCGCTACGCGTGGCGCACCCCGAACCTGCGGGACCCGCTCATGCTCGTCTTCGTGGTCGGGCTTCTGGCCTACAACTTCACTGTGATCCTTCCTCTTCTGGCCCAGGACACGTTCCACGGTGGCGCCGGGACGTTCGCACTGCTCACCTCGCTCATGGCCGGTGGCGCAGTCGTGGGGGGCTTGATCGTGGCCAACCGGGGGAAGCCCAACATCCACCGGCTCACCGGGGTCGGCATCGCCTTCAGTGCGATGATCGCGGCGGTCGCGGTGTCACCCACCCTCGCCGCCGCCTGCGTCCTGCTCGTGTTCATGGGTGGCCTGTCCATCGCCTTCATCGCCACGGCCAACTCCACCATCCAGCTCCAGGTCGAGCCCACCATGCGGGGCCGGGTCATGGCGCTCTACGCCATGGGCTTTCTGGGTACCACCCCGATCGGCGCACCGCTCGTGGGTTGGATCAGCCAGACTTCGAGCCCCCGGGTGGCACTCCTGGTCGGTGCCGTGGCCACCCTGGTGGCCTCGACGGTGACGCTGCTGCGGCATCGCCACGAGCATCGCCGTATCGAGGCCCTCCCGGTCGTGATGGACGAAACCGAGCCCGGTGCCGAGCTCGGCGTGGCCTGAGGGTCGTCCCGGCGCGCTAGGCGACCGACGGTCGCGGCTCCTTCGGGAGACCCAGGACCCGTTCCCCCACGATGTTGCGTTGGATCTCGGCCGTACCGCCCCAGATGGTCTCCGAGCGGCTGAAGAAGAACGACGCCTGCAGGTCTCCGACGGGGTAGTCCGCGGCGCCGCGCCGGGGTCGCATGAGCTCGCTCCCGTCGTCACCGGCCCCGGTGAGGACCTGCCCCTCGAGTCCGAGGATGTCCATGGCGAGGTTCATGACGTCGCGGTGGTATTCGGACCAGAACATCTTGTGCGTGGCCCCGAGTGCCGCCGCGTGATGGGTGCCGTTGAGGGCGTCGGTGAGTGACCGGTAGCCGTTGATCTGCATGATCTTGACCTTGGACCAGGCCCGGGCGAGGTTCTGTCGGACCTCGGGGTCGGTGATGCGCCCGGTCCGCCTGGCTTCGCCGATGATGTGGTCGAGCTCCCTCGTGAAGCGACGGTGTCCGGTCGTCGACGACGCGCCCCGCTCGAAGCCCAAGGTGGTCATGGCCACCTTCCACCCGTTGTTCTCGCCGCCCACCACGTTCGCCCGGGGACAGCGGGCGCCCGTGAAGAACACCTCGTTGAATTCGGCGGAACCGTCGATCTGTCGGATGGGCCGGACTTCGACCCCGGGCTGTTTCATGGGGACGAGGAGGTAGGAGATCCCCGCGTGCTTGGGCACATCGGGATCGGTCCGCGCCAGAAGGAAGATGTAATCGGCGAATTGTGCCTGGGTCGTCCACACCTTCTGGCCGTGGATGACCCATTCGTCACCGTCGAGGTCGGCGCGTGTCTTGAGCGACGCCAGGTCGCTGCCTGCGTCGGGCTCCGAGAACCCCTGACACCAGGCGATGGTGCCGTCGAGGATCTTGGGGATGAACTCGCGCTTTTGTTCTTCGGTTCCCCATTGCAAGATGGTCGGGCCCACGAGCGTGTCGCCGAAGAAGTCGGCGCGCATCGGCGCCTGGGCCCGGGCGAATTCCTCGTTGAGCACCACCTGCTCGATCAACGACAGGCCCTTGCCCCCGTACTCCGTGGGCCAGGACGCGCAGATCCATCCCCCCTGGCGGAGCCTTCGGACCCAATCGGCGTTGAACGCCTCGCGTTCGGGACCGGTGAGCGAGAACCCGGGTTCGAACCACCCCTCGGGGAGGTTGTCCTCGAGCCAACCCCGGACCTCCTTGCGCAGCGCTTCAGCTTCGGGAGGGTAGGTCAGGTCCATAGGGCCGAACGTACCGCCGCCGGCGGCCCCGAGCCAACGCTCCGGTTCCCGGGGCGACGATCGTTATGAGACTTCGACGGCTTTGACCACGAGGAGGGCGACGGCCACGAAGAGGTAGCCATACATGAGGTACATCGTCGTGGTGCGGCCCCGTGTCCACGTAGCGCGTTTCGATCAGGGCCAGGGGGGGGCCACCCCGCCCGCATCGTTGTCGCCCACCATGACGATGAGCCCCGGGCCGATGATCGCCAGGAGCGTGAGCACGCGGCCCCGCCACGAGCGCCGAGGGCCCTCGTCGTGGACGCGAATCGTCCCGAGAGCACCTTGGATACCGCCGTCGTGCTCCTCCTCAGAGGGCACGGGCATTTCCGCTGTACGGGGCCGTGACGGCCATGAAGGACCTCCCGACGGTGCCGGCGTCGTGGGCGTGCAGGGATCGCGCGCACGCCATGGCGTCGGTCGGCCTCCGGTCAGCCCAGTGGCGTCAACCCTGCCTGGCGACGTGCGCGCATGAATCGTCTAGGTGACGGGTCAGCGTGCAGCGCTGCTCCTTTGTCGGCCCACGGAGCCGCACCAGAGAAAGCGGTGACATCCGGTGGGCGCCGGACTCGCCGCGACTGCTCACGGTGCACCCTTTCCCGCCGGGAAACCCGGCTGAGGTGCGGCTTCTTCGAAACCGGTTCCTACCGTGTCCACCCCGGGTGCGGGGCGGACACGCGGCGTCGTGAGATCAATCCTCGACCGACGACATCCCGAAGTCGCGGCGCCAACCGGTGGGCAGGAGCATCTCGAGCACGTCGTCGACGGTGATGACGCCCACCATGCGGTGGTGCTCGTCCATGACCGGGGCGACGGTCAGGTTGAAGTCGGTCATCTTGCGGGTCACCGAGTGCAGGTCCCAGTCGGGATGGACGTGGGCCGGGTTGCGGCGGACCACCGAGCCCAGCGTGGCCGTGGGGGGCGCCTGGATGAGGCGGACCACCGAGGCCGAGCCACTCACGCGACCGTCGTCACCCCGGGCGAACACCACGGCAAGGGCCTCCGGGGGAGCTTTGCTGCTGCGGACGGCCTCGAGCACGTTGCTGACCGGAGTCGACTCCGCCAGACACAGGAAGTCGGGGCTCATGAGCCCGCCCGCCGTCTCGGGGTTGTAATTCAACAACGTCCGGATCTTGCGCTGCTGGGCCTGGGGGAGGAGCTGGAGCACGGGGAGGCGGTGGTCCTGGTCCAGCTCCACAATGAGGTCGGCGGCATCGTCGGGGGCCATGGTGGCGAGGAGTCGAGCCGCTTCGGCGTCGGTGCGGCTGCGGACGAATTCGATCTGGTGCTCGGCGTCGAGCTCCTCGAACACATCAGCCTCGAGTTCCCGGTCCTGGCCCACCGCCTCGATGATCTCCTCGCCTTCTTCGTGCGACGCCGCCTCGACGAGGTCGGCGATCTGGGCAGGATGCAGGCGGGCGAGCTTGCGGTACGGGATCCGGAGACGAGCCGTGGGGACGTGCGCCACGAAGGGTTCGATACTGGCCCAGTCCACGACCTTGCCGGCCGGAATCCGCCTGCCGAGGGCGCGCGGCAACAGGCGCCGCAGGGCCACGCGCGGGCTGGGGTCGACGGCCACGACCTCCCACCGGCCGTCCACCAAGGCGAGCTCGATCTCGTTGGCGCGGATGAGCCGGGCCCCTTGGAGGTTGATGAGGTGTCGGGCCCGCAGGTCCTTCGATAGCAGCACCTCTCCCGGCCGTCGCTCGAAGCGCTTGAGGCTCACGGTGTCACCGACGAATTGCACCCGGCCGGGTTGGAGGTCGGGGATGCGCGAGATGGGAACGAAGAGTTGGCGCCGTGCAATCCGGACCACCACCCCGGTGACGGGGGGGTGCGGAGAGAAGCCGAGCTGGGCGATGAGGTCCTCGACCCGCCCGAGGCGGTCCCCGTCCTGGTCTACGAGCGCGCCCCTGACCACGCTGGACAGGTGCAGGATCTCGATGGCCATCCTTGGCGCTCCTCGAGCGGCGCAGTGCGTGAAGCCCTCCTCAATCTAGTGGATCCGGTGTGCGTCGACGCGTCCGATGCCGGTTGCCTTGTACCTGGGAGGGTGCCTCCGGGCCCGTCGGCCTGGCCCTGCGCCGTTTGCGCCCGGGGAGCGATCCTTGGGAGGCTGCTCGGCCATGATCTCCCACGCTGGCCACGCGCGTGCCTAAAAGCCCGTGGCAGCGCTGGGCGGAGATCCGTGCCTCTTGGGAGCGCAGCACCCGCATCGAAGTGCCGCCGGGGCGCCCCGCCGCGCCGCCCCGACCCGGTGGCCTGCGTATCGCCTATCTCGTCTACCGGGGTAACCCCCGATGCGGGGGCCAGGGCGTCTACACGCGTCACCTGGCGCGCGAGCTGGTGGCCCTGGGGCATTCGGTCGAGGTCTTCGCGGGCCAGCCCTGGCCCGTGCTCGACGACGGAGTGGGATTCACCCCCGTCCCCGGTCTCGACCTGTACCGCGAACCCGACCCCTTCCGGGTGCCGCATCCGCGCGAGTTCCACTCCTCGGTCGATCTTCTCGAGTTCGGGGTCATGTGCACGGCCGGGTTCCCCGAGCCACGCACCTTCTCCCTGCGGGCGCGGCGACTGCTGGCGGCGAGACGCGGCGACTTCGACCTCGTCCACGACAACCAATGCCTGGGATCGGGTCTGCTCGGCATGCTCGACGACGGGTGGCCGCTGCTCACCACGCTGCACCACCCCATCACCGTCGACCGGGTCCTGGCGCTCTCGCACGCCGAGAACGCCTACCGTCGCCTCACCCAGCGACGGTGGTTCGGGTTCCTGGGCATGCAGATGCGGGTGGCGAGGCAGCTGCCCCGCGTCGTGACGGTGTCGGAGTCGTCCAAGCACGACATCGCCGCGCAGATGGGCGTGGCGCTGTCCACCATGACCGTCGTCTCGGTGGGCGTGGACCACACCGTGTTCCGGCCCCGGCCCGACCGCCCCCGCGTCCCGGGGCGCATCATGGTGACGTCCTCGAGCGATGTCCCCATGAAGGGCCTCGTCCCACTGCTCGAGGCGCTCGCCAAACTCCGCACCGAGCGCGACGTCGAGCTCCTCGTCATCGGCCGCCCCACCGAGGGGGGGCGGGTGGCGCGCACCATCGACCGTCTCGGGCTGTCGCGTGCCGTGCACTGTGTGAGCGGGATCTCCGACGACGAACTCGCCGGCCTGTACGCCGAGGCCCAGGTGGCGGTGGTTCCCTCGCTGTACGAAGGGTTCTCCCTGCCGGCGATCGAGGCCATGGCGTGCGGCGTCCCGCTGGTGGCGACGACCGGGGGCGCGCTCCCCGAGGTGGTGGGAGACGACGGCGAGACCGCGGTGCTGGTCACGCCCGACGACCCCGAGGCCCTGGCGGCCGGTATCCGTCGCGTCCTCGACGATGACGCCTTGGCGGCGCGCCTCGGCGAGGGCGGCCGCCAGCGCGTGCTCGGGCGCTTCACGTGGGAGGCGACGGCGCGCGGGACCGCCGAGCAGTACCGGTTGCTGCTCGACGACCACCGCCGCGCCCGGGACACGGTGATACCCGCCGTCGAGATCTCCGCAGGAGCGGACCGACCGTGTTGACCGTCGATTACGAACGGCTCGGGGTCGGTCGCGGTGAGCGACTGCTCGACCTCGGGTGCGGCGGGGGCCGTCACGCCTTTCAAGCGGTGCGGCTCGGGGCGCGGGTGGTGGCCCTCGACGCGCAGGCGACGGAGGTCGCGCAGGTCAGGGACACCATCGGCGCCATGCTCGACGCCGGGGAGGTCCGGCCCGACGACGAGGCGGGTGTGGTGCAAGGTGACGCGCTGCACCTGCCGTTCGCCGATGCGAGCTTCGACCGGGTCATCGCCTCTGAAGTGCTCGAGCACATTCCCGAGGACGGCTCGGCCATGGCCGAGTTGTCCCGGGTGCTCCGGCCCGGAGGCACCATGGCCGTCACCGTGCCCCGCTTCGGTCCCGAGGCCGTCAACTGGGCCCTGTCGAACGACTACCACGACGTCCCGGGCGGCCACGTTCGCATCTACCGGCGGTCCACGCTGGTGCAACGCCTCCGTGGGGCGGGGCTGCGCCCGGTCGCCAGCCACCACGCCCACGCCCTGCACTCGCCGTACTGGTGGCTGCGGTGCTGGGTTGGGCCCCGGCGCGACGACCATCCGGCCGTGCGGGCCTATCACCGGCTCCTCGTCTGGGACATCATGCGCGCCCCGCGGGTCACGCGGGTCACCGAGCGCGTCCTCAACCCGTTTCTCGGCAAGAGCCTCGTCGTCTACCTGGAGAAGCCTGCATGACCCGGACCGAAGGAACGCTCCCGATGACGGGCCATGGCCACGACGTGGGGCCCGTGCTCGTCGCCCGGCCCGTGGTGGCGCCGATCCCCGAGATCCCCGGGGTCCTCAGCGCCCAGGAGGTGGTGGCGACGGCGGCGTCGATCGCCGACATACAGCTTCACGACGGCATGATCCCGTGGTTCGAGGGGGGCCACTGCGACCCTTGGAACCACGTCGAGTCGGCCATGGCCCTCAGCGTCGCCGGCTTGCACAAGGAAGCCACGCTCGCCTACCAATGGCTGGCCGACACGCAGCTCCCCGACGGGTCGTGGTTCAACTACTACCTGGCGTCGAGCGGCGTGAAGGACCCGCGCCTCGACACCAACGTGTGCGCCTACGTCGCCACCGGTGCCTGGCACAACTTCCGGGTCACCGGAGATCTCTCGGTCCTGAAGGCGATGTGGCCGGTGCTCGACAAGGCGCTCGAGTTCGTGTTGCGGTTCCAGCGCGACGACGGGGCGATCCTGTGGTCGGTGGACCCCGACGGGCATCCGGGGCGCTACCCGTTGCTCACGGGATCATCCTCGATCTATCACGCGCTTCGTTGTGGCGTGGCGTGCGCCGAGACCCTCGGTGACGAACGTCCCGACTGGGAGCTCGCCGCGGGCCGCCTGGCGCACACCATCGCCAACACGCCCGAGGTGTTCGAGCCCAAGCACGAATTCGCCATGGACTGGTACTACCCGGTGCTCTCCGGCGCCCTCTCGGGTGAGGCCGCCGCCGCCCGCATCGACGCATGGTGGGAGACCTTCGTGCTGGAGGGCCGAGGCGTGCGTTGCGTCTCGACCGGTCCCTGGGTCACCGCCGCCGAGACCGCCGAGTGCGCGCTCGCCCTCGATGCCGTGGGGCGTCGTCAGGAAGCGTTGGCGCTGCTCACCTGGACGCGGGCCCATCGTCGCGATGACGGCTCGTACTGGACGGGGATCGTCTATCCCGAGATGGAGACCTTCCCTTTCACCGAGCGCACGACATACACGGCGGGTGCGATCGTCCTCGCCGCCGACGCCCTGTCCAACGCCACTCCGGCCGCCGGGCTGTTTCGCGGCGAGTCGTTGCCCGACTGGCTCGATTTCACCGAGCCCCGGTGGGAGGCGCCACCCGCCTGAGGACGCGCAACGAGCCGCATTCGCCGTCCTCGACGAATTCACCGGACTCGAGCGCCGCGCACCACAACTCGTAGGGGGGTCGTCCGCCGTCGGCGGGGTTGGGGAACACGTCGTGGATGGCGAGCCACCTCCCCGGCGCCACATGTGGGGACCAACCCCGGTAGTCCGCCCATGCCGGCTCGTCGCCGTGTCCTCCGTCGATGAAGCACAGGTCGAGCGGGGTCTGCCAGTGCGAAGCGATCACGCTCGAGTTGCCGACAACACCCACGACACTTCCCCCCAGTCCGGCCGCGTCGATCGTGCGGCGCCAGAAGGGCAACGTGTCGATGCGCCCCGTAGCAGCGTCGACGACCTCGTGGTCGTGGTGGTCCCACCCGGGCTGGTTCTCCTCGGAGCCGTGGTGATGGTCGATGCTGAACAGCACGGCTCCCGTCACTTCGGCCGCCGCGCCGAGATAGACCGTGGACTTGCCGCACCACGCCCCCACCTCCACGAACGTCCCCGTGGTGCCGCCGCTGGCGCCGGCGCGCCGGGCCGCGTCGAACAGCGCCGCACCCTCGTCGTCGGGCATGAAGCCCTTGGCGGCGCGAGCATGCATGAAGAGCTGTTGCGTGCGGTCCTGCACCTCGACTCCTTCGTCGTTCACCCCGTTGCCGCCTGCACAGCCGTGAAGATAGCGAAGCCCACCAGGATGACGCCTGCCACCTTTCGGATGGTGGCGAGAGGGAGCACGCGCAGCAGGACCCGACCACCGATGACCCCGACACCCATGACGGTCACGAGTGCGGTTGCTGATCCCACGAAGACCGACCACGGGTTGTGGTAGCGGGCGACCAGGTTGGCGGTGAGGATCTGGGTGAGGTCTCCGAGCTCGGCGACGACGATCACGGTGAAGGCGCCGAGGGCCACGCGGCGACTCGAGCGGACTTTGTTGGCCTTCTCTTCGCCTTCCTCGGTCTGAGCCGACTCCTTGCCGAGGATCAGGTAGAGCGCACCGGCCGCGAACAGCGCCGCCACCACGGCTTCGACCCATCGGTGGGGGAGGAGTTCGAGGAGGCGTCCGGCGAGGACGGCCACGGCGGAGTTCACGACCATCGCCACCGCCGCACCGATCCACACCGGCAGCGGTCGGAACCGGCTCGACAGGACGATGGTGGCGATCATGGTCTTGTCCGGCAGCTCGGCGACGAAGATGAGCCCGAAGGTAATGGCGATGATCGACAGGTTCACCGGTGGGTGGTCCTACGGTTCCGCCGCCTTTGGTCCGACCCGAGCCCGGCCCCGATCAGCATCAGGGTGCTGTTCAGCGCTTCTCCAGGCGTTGGGTTCCTGCGCTCAGCACCGCCGCAGCCGTGGCGCGGAACGACGATGCGAACCTGACGTTGATCTCCAGACGTTCCAGGGTCTGATCGACGGTCCGCTGACCGATCGGCAACGGATGGGCACCGACGAACGCGACGATGTCGCCGGCGAGCTGTGGGTCTCGGCACAGCGCCGTCACGCCGCCGAGCATGCGCGGGAGAATGTTGGAGGGAATGCGGGACACGAGTTCGTCCCAGTGGTCGACCATCCGTGCCCACGTGGCCGGTCCGTTGGCTCGGTTGGCCAGCAGCAGTTGGATGACAAACGGCGCGTCTTGGGACCGCACTTCGGTGAGGGCCAGCTCGAAGGCCCGAGCGGCGAGGGACGGATCGGTGAAGCTGGCCAGGGCGTAGAGGTAACGCATCTCCTCCTGGGGCGTGGCGGGACGGCGGTAGTGCTCGAGGAACGTTTCGAAATCCTCGGGCCCCCCCGAGTCGCCCACCACGTTGAGGATGGCGGAGGCGACGTCGGGGTCGAGCGCCACCGCCCCCCGTTGCGCCTCTTCATGGAGCCGGTGCGACTGGGCCTGGACCTCAGGGTCCTGGCCGACCGTGCCCAACATCGCCACGACCTGGGCCCGCAGCGTCGGTATGCGGGGCCCCTCGCCGGGGCGGGCTTCCCACCCGAGTCGGGCGAGCACCGGGCCCAGCAGGCCGCGCGTGTATCGGGCGACCTCGGCCCGGGCATCGTCGTCGACGGCCCGGTTGAGCAGGGAGAGGGCCCCGGTGACCTGGGCCCAGACGTCGGGGTCGTCCTCGTCTCCGAGCGCCTCGGCGAGCACGAGGAAGTTCTCGGGGGCCGACAGCTGGGCGATCACGACGGCCCAGCTGTCGCCGAGCAGGTTGAAGCGCTCCAACAGCTCCAGCGAGGCCAGCCGGCTCGCCAGTCGCCGGTGCCGCTCCGGCGCGTACCGGACGCGGTAGAAGCCCGAACCTCCCGCGTTCACCACGAGGCCAGTCGGGTCCGCGTCGCCGCCGAGCCCGACCGCTTCGGGTTCGGACCCGAGCAGGAGGCGGATCTCGCCGTCGTCGAGCGCCCGGGCGATGACCGGCACCCTCCACGACGAGCCGATGGCGCTCGGTCCCTCGGTCGGCGCATACCGGAACGGCTCTTGGCGCAGGACCGTGGTCCCAGCCGCCGGTTGCGGGCCGGGCGCGCTGTCGACGCTCACGAGCGGAAAGCCGCCCTGGAGGATCCAGCCGTCCATGATGTCGCGCACCGGTTCACCGCTTGCCGCTTCGATGGCGTCCCACAGGTCGGCGGTCTCGGTGTTGCCGAATCGATGCGCGTCGAGATAGTGCCGAACCCCGTCGCGGAATCGCTCGGCTCCCAGGTAGCGCTCGAGCATGCGCAACACCCCGGCACCCTTTTGGTAGGTGAGGACGTCGAACATGCCCTGCGCCTCTTCGGGTGGGCCGACAGGGTATTCCACCGGCCGCGTGCTGTGCAGGCCGTCGGTGGCCATGGCTGCGTCGCGGGTGATGCCGAACGACACCCAACGTTGCCACTGCGGTCGGAAGTCGTCGACGCACAGCAATTCCATCATCGTGGCGAAGGCCTCGTTGAGCCAGATGCCGTTCCACCACCGCATGGTGACGAGGTCACCGAACCACATATGCGCGATCTCGTGCGAGATGACATCGGCCACCCGCTCGAGCTCGACGCGTGACGCCCGACCGGGGTCCACCAACAGCACGGCCTCACGGAATGTCACGCAACCCAGGTTCTCCATGGCCCCGAAGGCGAAGTCGGGGATGGCGACGAGGTCGAGTTTCTCTGCCGGGTAGTCGATCCCGAACCAGTCGATGAAGAACTCGAGAGAGTGTGCAGCCGCTTCGAGTGCAAAGGCGGTGAGGTCGCTCTTTCCCGGAACGTGCACGACGCGCACCGGTGTGCCCCGCACGTCCACCGGCTCGGTGGCGACGAGCGGGCCCACCACGAAGGCCACCAGGTAGGTGGACATGGGGATGGTGTCACCGAAACGGATGCGCCGGCCGCCCCCGGGTAGCGGGGATTGTTCGACCTCGGGCCCGTTCGAGTAGGCCGCCAGCCCGTCGGGCACGTCGAGGCTAATGGAGAACACCGCCTTGCGGTCGGGCTCGTCGAAGCACGGAAAGGCACGTCGCGCGTCGGTGGCCTCGAACTGTGTGGTGGCGATGACGTGGGTGACACCGCTGTCGTCGCTGAAAGCAGAGCGGTAGAAACCGTGCAACTTGTCGTTGAGGATGCCCGTGAAGTCGAGCGAGATCACTGCCGGACCCGGCGCGAGCGACGACGCGGGCGTGAGCACGAGGCGCTCGGACTCTTCGTCGACGCGCACCGCCAGGGCCTGGCGCTCCTCACCGCCCGGTTCGAGCCTGGCGCTGTCGACGGTCAACTCCGCCGCGTGCAGGATGATCTCGTCGACGGCCTCGTGGACCAGGACCTCGATGTGCACTTCGCCGGTGAAGGTGGTGTGGTCGAGGTCGGGGGTGAGGCGCAGCGCGTACCGACGCGGCTCGACGCTGTAGGGCAGTCGGTACTGCGCAGACGGATCGGCGCCGCCAGTCTCGGTCGTCTCGCTCATTGGCCGAAGGCTACCCGGGCTTGCTCGGGGCTTTGGTCCTCGAGCACCGCGTCTGCGAGTAGCTTGCCGAACTGTGAACGACGCCGCACCGGGTCCAGACGAGAGTCCTGCAATATTCGATGTTGTCGCCATCGGCTCTGCCCTGGTCGACGTCCTCACCGATGCCAAAGACGAGGACCTGCGCCGGTCCGACTTGGTCAAAGGGTCCATGGCCCTGGTCGACCTGGCCCGGGCGGCGACGTTGTACGGGGCCATGGGGCCGGCCATCGAGGTCTCGGGCGGCTCGGCCGCGAATACCGCCGTGGGGGTAGCCCAGCTCGGCGGCCGCGTGGGATTTCTGGGCAAAGTCGCTGCTGACGAGCTGGGCGAGATCTTCCTGCACGACATCGCCGCGGCCGGTGTCGAGCTGGGGCGGACGGCGCGCGTCGAGCCTTCGCAGGACCCCGCCGACGACCGGGCGACGGGACGATGCCTGGTCTACGTCACCGAGGACGGGGAACGGACGATGGCGACCCACCTGGGCGTGGCGTCGACCCTGGGACCAGAGGACCTCGACGAGGAATTCGTGGCTCGGGCCCAGGTGGTGTACCTCGAGGGCTATCTGTGGGACCTGGGTCCGGCCAAGGCGGCGATGCGACGGGCCATGGAGGTGGCTCACGATGCTGATGCACTCGTCGCTCTCAGCCTGTCCGACCCCTTCTGCGTCCAGCGCCACCAGCGTGAGTTCCTGGAGCTGTTGCACGGCGAGGTCGACGTCCTGTTCGCCAACGAGGATGAGATCACCTTGTTGTTCGGCGCATCCACCTTCGACGACGCCCTGGGTGCTGTCGAGGAGACCGGGATCCTGGCCGCGCTCACCAGGGGGGCGGCGGGATCGGTGGTCTGCGCCGCGTCGGGGCCGGTCCACATCCCGGCCGAGCCGGTCGAGGGCGTCGCCGATACCACGGGTGCCGGTGACCTCTTCGCGGCGGGGTTCCTCCACGGGCTCACCCATGGCCAGGACCCCGAGCGCTGCGCTCGGCTCGGCGGGTTGTGCGCAGCCGAGGTCATCTCGCACATCGGGGCCCGGCCTCGGGCCGACCTGCGCGAGCTGGCGTCGGGCGCCGGGCTTCTGTGAAGGTCGTCGCGCCGTCGCCCGTCAGTGGCTGTCGACGTTGTTCGGGGGTTCGGGCGGAAGGTAGGCGAGCTCGAGATCGCCGAGGCGTACGAGCACAGACGCCACCCAGCGGCCGAGCGCCCCCACCGGGCCGGCCAGGGTCGAGGCGTCGTTCAGCGCCGCCTCGTCCAGACGCAGCGTGCCCTGGTAAGTGGTCTCGACGGCGAAGCGCGGATCGGCGTCAGGCTCGTGTACCTGCTCGACGACCGGGGCGCCACGCTCGAGGGTGTCCCCCCCGATGGCGGGGCTCTCCGCGGGCAGGCAGGCCACGACGGCGGCGAGGTCGGGCATCGCCGCAAGTCGCTGCACCCGCAGCGTGATCTCGAGGACGACCTCGGGGAGGTCGTCGGGGGGCTCGCCGATCGACCAGGACCGGTAGGCGCTCTGGCTCCACGTCGGCCAGTCGAGGGACAGGTCGGCCCGCACCCGGGGCGGCTTCTCCTCACCGGGAAGGGAGTACGAGGTCTCCCAGGACACGTCTCCCAAGAACACGTCGACCTGGAAGCGCTCTTCGACGGCCTGGCGTTGGAGGAGGGCGTTCTCGAGCGCAGCGCGCGTCTGCGTGATGAGGTCAACGAGGATGTGGTCGAGCATGCCGGACGAGAGGCTACCGTTGGCTGTGACCCCAGCCGCGGCGAATCCTTGGCTCGGACGGCGCGTGCTCACCTATGCGCACCAGTGCGGTGCTTGGGAAGCGCCGTCGTCGACGCTGTTCGCCCTGCGTCGTGCGCTCGAGCTGGGCGTGACCGGGATCGAGCTCGACGTCCATGCCACTGCTGACCGCCATCTGGTCGTCTGTCACGACTGCACCGTCGACCGGACCACGAACAGTCACGGGCCGATCCATTCCATGACATTGGCCGAGCTCCGAGCGCTCGACAACGCGTACTGGTTCGTCCCCGGAGGCGACGAAACCCAGGGCCTGGCACCGGAGTCGTATCCGTACCGGGGGAGGGCCCCCGGGAGTGCCGAGTTCGGCGTGGCCACGCTGGCCGAGGTGCTCGACGTCCTCGACGGCCACCCTCAGGTTGCGCTCAATCTCGACATCAAGCGGACGGCGCCCGCCGTCGAGCCCTACGAGGAACTCCTCGCCCGCGAGCTGGGCGGGCGCGGTCACACCGATCGCATCATCGTGGCATCGTTCCTCGATATCGCCACGGACGCGTTCGCCAAGTACTCGCCCGACATCGCCACGTCGGCGGGGACGCTCGCCACGGCCATGTTCTGGCGGGCCGTGCACGAGGGGGAGGATCCCCCTGCGTCAGCCCACGTCGCGCTGCAGGTGCCTGCCACCCAGGGTGACCTCGTCGTCGTGGACGAGCTCTTGATCAGCGCCGCCCACGAACACGGCATGGCCGTCCATGTGTGGACGATCAACGACGAGCCCGAGATGGCCCGTCTCCTCGACTTGGGCGTCGACGGCGTGATCTCGGATCTACCCACACCGCTCGTGGCCCTGGTGACCGCGCTCGGTCTGACCTACCGATCCTGAGACGCGACGGCCACATTCGATCCCGTCGGCCCGAAGGTCAACCTCGACCGCAGTTGGGCCGCTTGCCGTGGTTGGCCTTCTTCTTGCTTCGGATCTTGCGCTTGACCGTGCGTTTGGACATGGCTGCCCACGCTATCGGGTGGGGGCACGGGCCGGGTCGTGGTGGTCCGGGACGGGTCGTGCGGGGCCCGGGTCGCGCCGGCCGGCACGCGGAGGGTGCATCCTCGGCCAGCCGATAGCGTCTCGACCAATGGAACGACTGGGTCTCGTCGGGTTGCCCAATGCCGGCAAAACGTCGTTGTTCAACGCCCTCACCGGGGCCGAGGCGGCGGTGGCATCGCATCCCTTCACCACGACCGAGACCGCTGTCGCCGCCGCGCCCCTGCCCGACGCCCGCCTCGACGCCCTGGCGCGCATGAGCGCCAGCCGGAAGGTGGTGCGGGCCGGCATGGAGGTAGTCGACATCGCCGGCCTTGTCCCGGGCTCGTCGACCGGGGAGGGGCTCGGGAACCGCTTCCTGGCCGGTATCCGCGAGGTCGACGCCCTGTGCGTGGTGTTGCGGGCCTTCGAGGATCCGGAGGTGCCCGGCGATACCAATCCCGTCGATGCCCTGGCCACCGTCGAGTTCGAACTCGTCCTCGCCGACATGGCCACGGTCGAGACCCAGCTCGACAAGCGACGGCGGGCGGCAAAGTCGGACAAGAGCCTGGGTCGCGAGATCGTGGCGATGGAGCGCGCCCTCAATGAACTGTCCGCCGGCGTTCCGTTGTACCGGGCGGGGCTCGATCCCGACGACCGTGGCGCGCTCAAGAGCCTGTTCCTCCTGACCGACAAGCCCGTGCTCGCCGTGGTCAACCTGGGTGAGGACCAGCTCGAGCGCGCCGCCGAGCTCGCCGCGTCGGTCACCGCCGCACTCGAGGGCCACGGTGAGGCGCTGGGCGTGTGCGTGCAGCTCGAGGCCGAAGCGTCCCGACTGGCACCCGAGGAGCGCGCCGAGCTCCTCGAAGGCCTGGGGCTCGGTGCCGGGGCGCTGGCGCGTGTGGCACAGAGTGCGTACCTGTTGCTCGGGCGCAGGGTCTTTCTCACCACCGGCGACAAGGAGTCGCGCGCCTGGAGCTTCCGCGCCGGGGCCAACGCCGCGGAGTGCGCGGGGGTGATCCACTCGGACCTCCAACGCGGATTCATCCGAGCCGAGGTCATCCACTGGGACGACCTCATCGAGCTCGGCTCATGGGCGAAGGCCAAGTCGGCGGGGCGTATCCGTCTCGAGGGCAAGGACTACGAGGTCGCCGACGGCGACGTGCTCGAGATCCGCTTCAACGTGTGAGCGCGCCGGGGCCACGGTGACTTCGACGACGTGGTTGCTCCGTGACGGCGCCGTGCTGGCCAACGCCGAGGTCGCCGGCACCTATGCCGAGCGGCTGCGTGGCTTGTTGGGACGCACCGGGTACGAGGGGGCATTCGTGTTGCCCCGGACCCGATCGGTGCACACCCTGGGGATGGGATTCCCCATCGACGTGGCCTTTCTCGACCGCCAGCTGTGTGTGGTCGACGTCATCAGCCTCACGCCCTGGCGCATGTCATTGCCGCGTTGGCGTGCCCGGATGGTGATCGAAGCCGAGGCGGGCGCCTTCGAGCGCTGGGGTCTTCGGGTTGGCGACAAGCTCGAGCTCCACCAACCCAGTGACCGGTGAGCGGGTCGCGGGCACACTCGTGCTCGTGTCCACCCCGATCGGGAACCTGGGTGACCTGTCGCCGCGAGCCCTCGAGACGCTGGCCCATGCCGACATCGTGTGCTGCGAGGACACTCGTCGCACCCGGGGGCTGTTGACCCATGCAGGTCTGAAGGGCATCAGGTTGCTGTCGCTGCACGAGCACAACGAGATGGAGCGCCTCGACACCGTCCTCGGCCATCTGGCCGAGGGTCGGACCGTCGCCGTGGTGAGCGACGCCGGGACCCCGGCGCTGTCGGACCCCGGAGCACGGCTGGTCGCGGCGGCGGCGGCCGCCGGCGTGACGGTGAGCGCGGTGCCGGGACCGAGTGCGGCGCTGGCGGCGTTGGTGGTGAGCGGGCTCCCCACCGACCGCTTCTGCTTCGAGGGATTCCTCCCCCGGCGCGGAGCAGAGCGTCGCCGGCGGATCGAAGCCGTCGCTGCGCAAGGTTGCACGGTGATCATCTTCGAGGCCCCCGGCCGGCTCGGGGCGACGCTGGATGATCTGGTGGAAGCGTGCGGGTCGGAGCGGCGCGTGGCCGTCGCCCGCGAGCTGACCAAGCTGCACGAGGAGGTGTGGCGGGGGACCCTGGGTGTCGCGGCGGCGACGTTCGCCGAACGCGAGGTACGCGGCGAGGTGGTGATGGTGCTGGCCGGCGACCCGGCCGCGGGCCGTGCCCCCGATGACGACGACGTGGCCGACGCGTTGCGGAGACGGCTCGGCGCCGGCGCCTCCTTGCGTGACGCGGCGGCATCGGTGGCCGGCGACCTCGGGATCTCCCGCCGGCGTGCCTACGACCTGGCGCTGGAGCTGCGCCGGAATGCCGAGCCGTGAAGCGAGGTTGAAGCAAACGCGGGTGGAGCGAAGAGGCAGGCGGGTGGCCCGGAGGGCAACAAAGGAGAGGAAGACGATGGTGGGAAGATTTGGACTGGACAAGACCCAGGCACTGCCGGTCGAGCCGGGGGACGCACCCGAGGGCCTGGCCTTGGCGACCTTTGCGGCCGGGTGCTTCTGGGGCGTGGAGGAGTTCTTCCTCGCCATCCCCGGCGTGGTCGACGTCGTCTCGGGCTACACCGGCGGGGCACGGCCCCAGCCCACGTACGAGCAGGTGTGCTCCGGTGCCACCGGGCACGCCGAGGCGGTGCTCGTCACCTTCGACCCGACCAAGGTGTCGTACGAGCACCTGCTCGAGGAGTTCTGGCGCCATCACGACCCCACCACGCCCAATCGGCAGGGCCCCGATGTGGGGACGCAGTACCGCTCGGCGGTCTTCGTCCATGACGCCGAACAGGAGCGTCTGGCCAAAGAGTCGCTCGAGCAGTACCAGCACCGTTTCCAGCGGCCGATCGTCACCGAGGTCTCGCCGGCGACGACGTTCTGGCCGGCCGAGGCGTACCACCAACGCTACGTGGAGCGCACCGGCCATGGGGCTTGTCACGTTGCTAACTGGTAGGGCGCCGAGGTAGCTCGTCGCCGCTCCGCACGGGCGGAACGGACCGAGGCTCGGCGTGCGGTCGGTACGCTACGTCGGTGCCCCGTTTCTATGTGACGACGCCGATCTACTACGTCAACGACGTGCCCCACATCGGGCACGCCTACACGATGGTGATCGCCGACGCACTGGCGCGTTGGCACCGCCTCCAGGGTGACGACGTCTTCTTCCTGACCGGGACCGACGAGCACGGGGACAAGATCGCCCGCGCCGCCGAGGCCCACGGGATGTCCCCCCAGGAGTGGGTCGACTCGACCTCTCGGCGCTTCGTCGAGGCGTGGGAGGGGCTCGAGATCTCCAATGACGACTTCATCCGGACCACCGAGCCCCGCCACCATCTGGCCGTGCAGCGCTTCCTGGGGAAGATCCATGACAACGGCTTCACGGAGTTGGGTGTCTACAGCGGGTGGTACTGCGTGTCGTGTGAGGACTACAAAAAGGAGTCCGAGCTCGTCGACGGCAACTGCCCGATCCACGGTAAGCCGGTGGAGCTGCTCGAGGAGGAGAACTACTTCTTCAAGTTGAGCGCATTCGAGGAGAGGCTCCTCGAATGGTACGAGGCCAATCCCGACGCCGTTCGACCGCCGTCCAAGCGCAACGAGGCGCTCGGCATCATCAAAGGCGGTCTCGAGGATATCTCGATCACCCGCACTTCCACCCGTTGGGGAGTGGAGGTTCCGTGGGACACCGCCCATGTCTTCTATGTCTGGTACGACGCCCTGGTCAACTATCTGACCGCCATCGGGTACGGCGACGACCCTGACCGCTTCGAGGCATGGTGGCCGGCGGTGCATCACATCCTGGGCAAGGACATCATCAGGTTTCACTGTGTGTGGTGGCCGGCAATGTGCATGGCGGCGGGAATCGACCCGCCTGCCCACTTGCTCGTGCACGGGTGGCTGCTCGTGTCGGGCGAGAAGATGTCGAAGTCCAAGGCCAACCAGATCGCTCCGAAAGACCTCACCGAAGACTTCGGTGTTGACGCGGTCCGCTATTTCCTGCTGCGCGACACCCCGTTCGGGGCCGACGGCGACTTCTCCTACGAGGGCATCACCGCTCGCTACAACGCCGATCTCGCCAACAACCTCGGCAACCTCCTGGCCCGCGTGGCGACCGTGGTCGGGTCGAAGTGCGACGGCGTCGGCCCCGCCCCCGATCCCGACAGCCGGCTCAGCGCCGTGAGCGCCACGGTCGTCGAGGAGTCCACCGCGGCGTGGGGCGAGGGGCAACCACACGTGGCGCTCGAGGCCACGTGGCGCCTCATTCGTGAGACCAACGCCGAGCTCGAGGCGACCGAGCCGTGGAAGCAGGAGCCCGGGCCCACCGTGTCGGGGATCCTCGGGAGTGCGCTCGAAGCGCTGCGGATCGTGGCGCTCCTGGTGTCGCCCGCCATGCCCGAGACCAGCGAGGAGATCTGGCGCCGGCTCGGGCTCGGGGGGCGTCCCGATGACCGCCGGTTGCCGCGGGACGCGGCATGGGGTGGCTACCCCGGCGACCTGCCGGTGGAAAAGGCGCCACCGTTGTTCCCTCGCCGAAGCGAATGACGCGGTGACCGCTCCGTCGGCACCGACCGCTGGCTGGATCGATTCGCACTGCCACATCCAGGACCACTACCGGCCCGAGGGTGAGGCGCTGTTCTCGATCCTGTCGGACGCGGCGGCCGCCGGGGTCGGTGGCGTCGTCTGTGTCGGCACCGACGCCGCCACCTCTGGACAAGCCGTGGCGTTGGTGAGGAGCGTGCGCGCCGTGGTGTCGTCGGGCGACACCTCGGCCGGGGCCATCCCGGGCGATTTCGGGGTGTGGGCGACGATGGGACTGCACCCCCACGAGGCCTCCCACGGCGTCGGGGACCTCGAGCGCGCGCTGGCGGGTGAGCTCGAAACCGGGAGCGGTGTCGTGGTGGCGGTGGGGGAGTGCGGGTTCGACTACCACTACGAGCACTCACCCCGGGTCGCGCAACGCGACGCCTTCGCGGCCCAGGTCGAACTGGCGCGCCGGCACGATCTCGCTCTCGTGGTGCATACGCGCGATGCGTGGGACGACACGCTCGACGTGTTGCGGGGCGCGGGACCGCCGAACCGTGTGGTACTGCACTGCTTCACCGGTGGGCCCGACGAAGCTCGTCGCTGCCTCGACCTCGGCGCCTTCTTGTCGTTCAGCGGCATCGTCACCTTCAAAGGCGCCCAGGACGTACGCGACGCGGCGGCGTTGTGCCCACTCGACCGACTGATGGTGGAGACCGATGCACCATTCCTGGCGCCGGTCCCACACCGGGGTAAGCAAAACCGGCCTGCATGGGTGGTTGAAGTGGGCAATGCGGTGGCGGCGATCAAGGGTGTTTCCCCTTCTTCGCTGGCTGAAGCTTCTACTTCCACCACGTGTGCCGCATTCGCGCTCTTGTGAAACACGCTGCACATCCGGTCATCGAACGCGAGTTGTTTGTGGCGACGAAGTTGCGCTCTGTGACGAATTATCCTGAAAAGACAGGTGTTTTCCACAGGGTCGGGGACGGCGATACGTGACGTGTAGTCCTCTTGCCACCCTCTGTCGCCTGTGGACGGCCCGGCGAAATGTGAGGAGCCACGCGCCAGCACAAGTCGCGATGCCCAAGACGATCGTCGAGTTGATGCCGTGCGCGACGTCACCTAGCGTCATGTCCGATCCCGACGCAGTTGACATGGAGTCCGCAGAGGAAGGGTGGAGATCTGAGGACCCGCAGCGCCGGGGGGTTGCGGCACGGAGTGCAGCTGGGGTGTTGTCTCGCCTTGGTGATCGTGCCGCTCCTCCTGTTGACCACACCGCAGCGCGCGACGCTGCACGGCTCGAGGTACCACGCCGGTGCCGTTGGTGGGCGCGTCGACGCCGCGCTCACGGGCCTGTCCACGTCGTGGACGACACCCGTCGGTTTCGTCGAACTCGTCCGCTCGTCGTCATCGACCGAAGCGTCATCGACCGGAGCGTCACCGTCGGAAGCGTCATCACCGGTGCCGCTCACGGGGCCCGACACCCGCGTCGTGAACGTCTCGTACCGGTTGGTGCTTCCGACCACTACGGCGACGCCGCCACCGCCCCCTCTCGCCACGATGCCGGCGGCGGCGGTGTCGGTGGTGGTCGTCTCGGCGTCCAAGCCTGCCGCGCCGAGTCCGAAGCCCCTCCCGTCGCCCCCCCCGACGGTGCCACTGCACGTCGTTGCCGGCTTGGCCTCGTGGTACGGGGCGCCGGCCGGCACCTGTGCCAGTCCGACCCTGGCCTTCGGCACGGTGGTGACCGTGACCGACCTCGGGACCGGAGCGTCGGTCAGCTGCAGGGTCGACGACCGGGAGGCGCACAATCCGGGGCGGGTCATCGACCTGGCTCCTGCCACGTTCTCCCAGCTGGCGAGGCTCGGAGTCGGGGTGATCGAGGTCCGCCTCACCTGGTGAGCGGCTTCCACCGGGCGGTGGCGGCACCATGCCTCTCGTGACGCTTTCCCGCCGCCAAATCAGGGAGGTCCTCGACGCCCACGGGCTGGCCCCCAGCCGTGCGCTGGGCCAGAACTTCGTCGTCGACGCCAACACGGTCCGTCGCGTGGCGCGGTTGTCCGGGGTCGGGCCCGGGACGCCCGTCGTCGAGATCGGCGCCGGCCTCGGTGCCTTGACCCTGGCGTTGGTCGAGACGGGGGCACAGGTCACTGCGGTGGAAGTCGACCGGGGGCTCGTCCCGATCCTGCGCGCCCAGGTCGAGCCGCACGGCGTGCGGGTCGTCGAAGCGGACGCCCTCGTCCTCGACTGGGCCGAGCTCCTCGGCTCGGCAGGGTCGACACCGGACGCGACGTCGTGGGCCATGGTGGCCAACCTTCCGTACAACGTGGCTGTCCCGGTGGTCATGCGCGCCCTCGACGAAGCCCCCGCGCTGCAGTCGATGCTCGTCATGGTCCAGCGCGAGGTGGGCGAACGACTGGCGGCCCGTCCCGACGCCAAGGCCTACGGTGCGGTCTCGGTCAAAGTTGCGTATCACGCCACCGCACGCGTCGTGGGACGCGTGCCTGCGTCGGTCTTCGTGCCCCGTCCCGCCGTGGAATCTGCTCTGGTCCGCATCGAGCGTCGCCCCGAGGTGGCGGTGGATCCCGATATCGTCCCGGCCGCCCGCCTCTTCGAGGTGGTGCGGGCCGGTTTCGGGCATCGTCGAAAGATGCTCCGCCAATCACTGGCCGGCGTGGTCGGTCCCGACGCGTTCGTGCTGTCGGGAATCGATCCCGAGGCACGCGCCGAGAACCTCGGCGTCGAGGAATGGGGGAGACTGGCGGCGTGCGCGTTGGAGAACCCCACGCCATGACGGGAGGGGAGCGATGGCGGTGAGCGTGACGGCACCGGCCAAGCTCACGCTCTCGTTGCGTGTCACCGGAGTCCGCGACGACGGCCTTCACCTTCTCGACGCGGAAATGGTCACGATCGACCTGGCCGACACGCTCACGTTCGAGCCGGGCTCGGGGATCGCCATCGAAGACGAGGTCTGCGGGGGGCTCGGCGTCGACCACGTACCCGTCGGGCCTGACAACCTGGTGGCGCGCGCCCTCGACGTCGCGCGCCGCAGCGCGGCGGTCCGCATCGTGAAGCGCATTCCGGCCGGGGCCGGGCTCGGGGGCGGTTCGGCCGACGCTGCCGCCGTCCTGCGCTGGGCCGACTGCATGGATCTCGCCGTGGCGGCCGGGCTCGGCGCGGACGTCCCGTTCTGCGTCCGCGGCGGTCGGGCCCGCGTCACGGGTGTGGGGGAGAGGGTGCAACCGCTCCCTTTCGAGGACCGGAGCTTCGTGTTGCTCTTGCCTCCCGTGTCGGTCGACACGGGAGCGGTCTACCGGCAGTGGGACCAGCGGCGTATCCGGTCCGGAGGTCATGGCGACGATGGTCCGGGGGTCAACGACCTCGAGGCGGCCGCCATCGAGGTGGCGCCCACCCTGGCGCGGTGGCGTGACGAATTGGCGCTCATCACCGGTCAGCGGCCACGACTGGCCGGCAGCGGCTCATCATGGTTCGTGGAAGGTGATCGCGACGACCTCGGGATCGCGGGGCGCAACTTCCTCGCCGTCGACGACGAGCGGGCGTCGCTGGTCCCGGTCCGGACCGTGCCCGCCCACGACGGTCCCGACTCGACGACGCCTCCCGTGGTCACGGCCTGATCCCGGTCACGGCAGCGCGATCACCATCGTCTATGGGTTGGTGACCTTCTCGGCACGCCGAAATCGCATCGATGGACTGTGCGCGGGCGCGACTCGTTTTGCTTTAGGGCCGTTTCATGCGAAGGACGAGCCACGTCGGTACCCGAAGGCAGGGGTTTACTGCGAGGGAGAAGCTGTCGCGTGGCGGAGAGAAAGTCTCCGAGCTACTTGCCGGCGGCCCGTCGTTGCCAGCGGGTGGCCTTCAGCATCTTCTTGTGCTTTTTCTTGCGCATGCGCTTGCGGCGCTTCTTGATCAGCGATCCCATGTCCAGGCGCAGGTTAGCGGCCTTTCGACGGCATCCGCCAAGTAGCCTCTCGCCCGGAAAGCACCGAAGCTCGCAGGAGGTGGACCGTGGGGTATCAGCTTGTCGCCGTCGACCACGTCCAGCTGGCGATGCCCCGGGGGCGAGAGCCCGAGGCTCGCGACTTCTACCAGGGCCTGCTAGGCCTCCAGGAGCGCCAGAAGCCCCCGGTGCTCGCGGCCCGAGGCGGGTGTTGGTTCTCCAACGGCCGGGTGGCGCTGCACCTCGGGGTCGAAGACGACTTCCGGCCCGCCCGCAAGGCGCACCCCGCCCTGGTGGTAGAGGACCTCGACGCGCTGTGCGCGACGCTCCGGGACGCCGGCTACGAGGTGCGCTTAGATGATGAGATGTCCGACGTGCGCCGCTGTTACGTCGACGACCCCTTCGGGAATCGAATCGAGTTGATCTAGGCATGACATCCTAAGGGGAAGGCCGCAGCTCTCCTTGGCGGGTAGTTCAATCGGCAGAACGCCGGCCTTTGGAGCCGGATGTTGGAGGTTCGAGCCCTCCCCCGCCAGCCACGTTTCACGACAAGGGCAGACCGCCGGAAGCGGTCGCCCCTGGGCGCGGTCGTTGCATCGGTGTTGATCAGACACCGATTCGTGACATGTGTCAGGCGTGGATGGCCCCAAGCGGTGTCACTCTCCGCCATCCCGTGGCAAGTATTCCAGGGCGAGACTGAGTGAGGACCCGTCTGTACACTGCCGATGACGGCAGACGGGGCTCTGAGGGCGTAGCGGTCATGACGGGAGTGTCCTTCTTGCGGAAGATGGAGTCGAGGCACAATTCAACAATTGGTGATGATTTCCTGCTCGGCGTTCACGCTTTGTCCCTAGAGTCTCCGTCGCAGTGAGCTCTGGTATTCGACACCGCCGAATGCGATACCGTCGCGTGCTCAGTTGCTGGAGCATCAGGTGATCCCGCCGGGAGATGGTCAGCCTGTCGATCTTGGTGCGCGACAAGAGGATGAGACTGGCGCCTGGTCAATCTGGGGCATCCGCCTCACGATGTTCCTCAGTGTCGCAATAGCGGTCTGCCTGGGTTGGGCGTGGCTCGAGACCTTTTACCGCCACGTCGCCGTGAACTCCCAACTCTCGTACGGCTCTTTCGACCCGCCGCTACCGAGTGGGATCCCGCTAAGCGTGAAGGTCAGACCGATCATCGGCAACCACTACTTCGGTGATTTCCAACTGCCCTGGGCTTATGCGGCAGAGCTCCGGCATGGCTTCAGCCCGTACCTGGAGCTCTATCGGCCCGAACAGTATCCACCCTTTGCGCAGGTCCTCTTCGTTCCCTTGACGCTGCTCTCCTTGCCCGCCGCAGCCGCGATCTATTTCTTGCTTTCGGTCGGAGTCCTCCTGGTGCCGCTCTGGCTGATGCTCGCACCGCTCAAGTGGGAATATCGCACCATCATCTTGACGCCCGTCGCTTTGGTGACGACTCCGTTCATCTCTCTTCTCGATCGCGGCAACGACATCGGCATCGCCGTCGGGTTGATCGCATGGGCCCTGTGGGCGTGGAGGTCAGAACGTTGGGTTGTGTGCGGGGCATTCCTGGCCGCTGCCATCGCGCTCAAGGCGTACCCGGCGGCTCTTCTCGTCGTGCCACTGGCTCTCCGCCGCTACCGGTTTACGGCGCTCGTGGCGGGCTCGGCGGTGCTCGTGAGCCTGGCCACCCTCGCCGCCTACCCCGGGGGCTATGTGCGCAACCTCAGGGCGTTCCTGCCTGCTTTGGAGGGACGTCCAGCCCCTCGGCCCAGCTATCGAGCTGGAGCCTCTATTCGGTCATCCCGAGGACAGCCGGGTTGCTCGTCGGCCCATCCTCCGTGCACCACCTCCTGGCGCCGAAAGGGTTCGTCGTCTGGGTGCCATCGGTCCTCTACGTCTGCGGGCTCTACTTCGTCATTTGGCGAGGACGCGTGCCCCAGTGGTGCTGGGGCCCGCTGGCATTGGCGTCGATCCAGCTCGTCGTGCCCTTGAGCTTCGTGTACACCACGGCGTGGGCGCCGCTGGCGGCGATCTGGTTCGCCTCGGGCTACCTCATCAGCACACGAGCCAAGACCGACACCGGGGGAGCCCCGGCGGAGAGCGTCTCGTTGCGGATCTTGCTTGTGCTGGCCCTGGTCGTGACGCTCGCCCCCTCGGTGTTCACTATTTCGGGATCAGGCGGCTTCAAAACGCCTCTGGCCCAGTATCTGAGCCCGGTGCTCATCCTGGTCACACTGGGCACGGCAATCATCTTGTCGTTCCGACCTCTGAACGGGAAAGAACAGCCGCCCACTCGATCGCGGAGCGCCGCCGACCGCGTGTCGACGGGAGCAGAAGAGGAGTCGAGGACGATCGCTGTCCGACACGGATAACGAGAATCGGCTGCGGTGGCGAAATGGCGCTGAGCACGAGCGCGCTCTCGGCCGTATCCCACCGGGAGCGACTCCTCCGGAAGTGCGTCAGCCCTGGGCGCCCGCCATGTGGGCCTCGTCGGTGGCGGGACGAATCGTGACTGTTGTTCCCCGTGCCTGAGAAGAGCGGTCCGAAGCGGTTTGCCTGGTGCCGGCGGGGGCGACACCCTGGGAGCACCCCCTTCGCGAGAGGATGATGGTTCTTGTCACGGACCGATGACCACCGAGCGATGACCACGACCGGCGCGCCGCGCCCGGACAGCAGCCGGTGGCGTCCGAGCTGGGGCCGCCTCGGGCCTCCCGCCCGGGCGACCTCGATGGCGGGTTGGGCCCTCCTGCCCCTGCGGGCCTTCCTCGGTGGCACCTTCACCTTTGCCGGGCTCCAGAAGCTCGCCAACCCGGGGTTCTTCGACGGCTCGAATCCGACGTCGATCCAGGCGCAGCTGGCCTCGGCGGCACGCGTGAGCCCCATCCACGCCCTCGTCGCCCATCTTCAGCACGTGGCGGTCCCCCTCGGCGTCGCCATCGCGCTGGGCGAGCTCGCCGTGGGTGTGGCCACCCTCGTCGGCCTGTGGTCGAGAGTGGCGGCGGTCGGCGGGATGCTCCTGTCGTTGAGCCTGTTCCTCACCGTCAGCTATCACTCGAGCCCGTACTACACGGGATCCGACATCGTCTTCCTCTTCGCGTGGACAGCGCTGCTGGTGGCCGGATCGGGCGGTGTGCTGTCTGTCGACGCCGTGGCGCGCGACATGGTCCGGGCCCGAGTCGGCAAAGGGACGGCCGCGATCGTCCCCGTCCCCTTCGAGGTCGTGCAGCAGGTCTGCGGCGCCTACGACGCCGGCTCTTGCCGAGCCATGTCCGGTGCCGCCTGCGAGCCCGCCCCGTGTCCCTATCTGCGCCAGGCTCCGACCACGACGCCGGCGCCGGTCACCGGGGACATCGACCGCAGGACCTTCACGTTGCAAGGCGTCTTCGCCGGTGGGTTGGCGGCGGTCGCACTGGCGAGCGCGGGTCTGGCGGCGGGGCTCGGCCGGCTCGGGGGCAAGTCGGGACCCGGCTCGGAGGTGACGGGCACGCCGACGTCGTCGCCATCGACGAGCGCGACCACCGCGACCACCGGGGCGGGATCGGGATCGACGTCTTCCCCCACGACTACGCCGGTCGCGAAACCGGCGGGGGTTCGCGTGGCGTCGGCGAGCTCGGTGCCGGTCGGAGGCTCGACGACCTTCCAGGACCCGAGGTCAGGTGACCCGAGCATCGTGGTGCAGCCCGAAGCGGGGACGTTCGCGGCCTTCGATGCCATATGCCCTCACGAAGGGTGCATCGTGGCGTTCTTCCCATCGCAGAAGAAGTTCATCTGCCCGTGCCACGGGTCGGAGTACAACGGGGCCACGGGGGCGTTGCTGCGCGGACCATCGCCCCATGGTCTCGGGCGCATCCCGGTGAAAGAGGGCCCCGACGGGGGGTTGTACGTCACCTGACGTGAGCCTTGGCCCGAGACCCGCTCGGCCACGGCTCGGGCCGGGTCAGTTGATGGCGGTGCGAAGGTCGTCGGGGACGAAGTCGGGTGCCACCATGAGTCTGAAGCGCATGACCTCGTCACAGTGCCGGCAGCGTGTGCCGCGCGGTGTGATCCGGCACGCCATCACCCCGGCCAGATGCGGCATGTCGTAGCCGGCGCAGGTCTTGCCGTCGAGCTCTTCGGAGCAGTACGCGATCTCACCGTCGCGATGCAAGACGAGGCAGCCGTCACAGATCAACACCTCACCCCCACCTCACTTCGGTTCGCCTGAGCCCGTTGCTGATGCCCGCACCGTCACGTCGGTAACGGTGATCCAGCTCCTGAGCCGATGCCCCTTGTGTCAACTATGGAATCGGCCTGTGCGCGGCCCGGGTCGAACAAGTGATGCACAACGGATTCCCACAACGGGTGGTGGTCGTGTTGTGCACTACGGACGGTTCGCCGATGGTTTCAGATCGAGCGCGGCTCGAGCGTGGGGTCGGGGTCCGGGTCGGGCGTCGGGGTGGAAGCGTGATCGGGGTCAGGCCGGTGCCAGGGTGGCAGGCGACACGTTGAGGGGCTCGGCCGGTTCCGATGAGGATGTGACGAGCGCGTCGATGCAGTAGCGGCATTGGGCGCCGTCGACGACGCGACAGGCGAAAAAGCCTCCTCGATGAGGATGGTCCTCGCCCGCGCACGTGCGCCCGCCGGTCTCCTCGGTGCAGTAGGCGACCGTTCCGTCACCGTGCACCACCAATTGACCGGGGCAACTCCTCATGGTCGTGCGTCTCCTTCATGTCGCTCGAGACGGCATCGATCTCGGGCTACCCCCCCAACTCCGGCACCACGCTCGGCGGGAACGTCTCCTCACCGATATCGGCGCCGAGCGTGGGCGTCTTGAGGATTTCGCAACGCCTCCCCAACATGTGGCACCGGACGGTGCTGCACCTTCGGTCGGAGCCGCAGTCAGCGGAAGTCGCGAGAGCCCTGGACGACGGGAGCGGGGCCGAGGTCCAGGGGGAGGATCCTTTCCGCCACGACACTCACCACTCCGTCGACCCGCTCGATACGGCCCCGAACCAGGAGGGCCGGTGCCCCCCGGGCCACGGGGCGCCACCGTTCCCAGGCACCCGGGGAGCAGATGACGTTGACCATGCCCGTCTCGTCCTCGAGGTTGAGGAACACGGTGCCCTTGGCGCTCTCGGGGCGTTGACGATGGGTGACCACCCCACCCACGCACACCTTGCCGTCGGTCTCCGCCCCTACCAACCGGCTGGCGGGGATCACCCCCATGGCGTCGAGGCGGGGGCGGGCGAGCTCCACCGCGGTCATGCCGACGGTGAGACCGGTGGCCCACATGTCGGCTTCCACCTCCTCGAGCGGGGTGAGGTCGGGAAGCGGTGGTGCTTCTTCCCCCGACACGAGCCCCGGCAGTCGCTCCGCCGTGCCGTGTGCGAGGGCGCCGGCCGCCCACAGCGTCCGGCGCCTTCCGTGCATCTCGGGAGCGCCGTCACGCGGTGGGAGTGCCTCGAGGGCGCCGGCGGTGGCGAGGGCTTCGAGTTGGGGCCGACCCGTCCCGGTCCGGCGCACCAGGTCCTCCACCGACGAGTAGGGGGCGCTCTCGGCGATGCGTTGTGCCACGCCTTCGCCGATCCCTCGCACCGAGGTGAGACCCAGCCTCACGGCGGGTTGTCGATCGCCGGCGACCGGTCCGTCGAGACCCCACTCCAAGGTGGCCCCGACCCCGGACGCGTCGACGTGGGGAGGGTGCACCGTCACCCCGTGGCGCCGGGCGTCGGCCACCAACGACTGAGGTGACCAGAACCCCATGGGCTGGGCGTTGAGCAGTCCGGCACAGAATGCCGCCGGGTAGTGCCATTTGAGCCACGCGCTCGAGTACACGAGATATGCGAAAGACACGGCGTGGCTCTCGGGAAAGCCGAAGTTGGCGAAGGCGGCCAGCTTGTCCACGATCTCTTGCGCCACCGCGCCGGTGATACCGCGCTCGGCCATGCCGGCGAAGAGCCGTTCGGACAGGCGCGCCATACGCGCTCCCGACCGCTTGGCGCTCATGGCCTGGCGTAGCTCGTCGGCCTCGGCGGCGGTGAATCCCGCCGCGTCGATGGCGATGTGCATGAGCTGTTCCTGGAACAGCGGCACGCCGAGCGTCTTGTGGAGCGCCCGTTCGAGGAGCGGATGCGGGGGGTCGGGGGCTTCGAGGCCCTGTCGCCGTCGGATGTAGGGGTGCACCGACCCTCCCTGGATGGGCCCGGGACGGATGATCGCCACCTCGATCACGAGATCGGCGAAGCAGCGCGGCCGGATGCGGGGAAGGGTGGCCATCTGGGCCCGGCTCTCCACCTGGAACACCCCCACGGTGTCGGCACGGCACAACATGTCGTAGACGGCGTCCTCCTGGTCGAGCAGGGCCAGGTCGATGTGCACGCCGTGGGCGGCGCTGATCAGGTCGACGGTGAGGTGGACCGCTTCGAGCATGCCCAGCCCGAGCAGGTCGAATTTGACGAGACCGGCCGCGGCGCAGTCGTCCTTGTCCCATTGCAGGGCACTGCGGCCCGGATGGCGTGCCCATTCCACCGGGCACACCTCGATGACGGGTCGGTCACAGAGCACCATCCCTCCCGAGTGCAGACCGAGATGGCGGGGGAAGTCGAGGACGTCGCGGGCGAGCTTCCCGACGAGCGGGGGGAGAGGACCGCCGCGGTCGAGGGGCTCGCCGCGGTCGACGGCCTTGGCCCACGCGTCCACGTCCTCGGCGCTGTGGCCCAGGGCCTTGCCCACGTCGCGGATGGCGGAGCGGGCCCGATAGGTGATGACGTTGGCGACCTGCGCCGCGCAGTGCCGGCCGTAGCGCTCGTAGACGTAGGTGATGACCTCCTCGCGCCGACCCGATTCGATGTCGACGTCGATGTCAGGCGGCCCGTCGCGCTCGGGGGAGAGGAACCGCTCGAACAACAACCCCAGGGCCACAGGATCGGCACGGGTGATGCCGAGCGCGAAGCAGACGGCGGAGTTGGCGGCCGAGCCCCGGCCCTGGCAGTAGATGTCCTGTCGGCGGCAGAACTCCACGATGTCCCAGACGATGAGGAAGTACCCGGCGTACCCGAGGGTGCCGATCACCTCGAGCTCGTGGTCGATCTGGGCCCACGCACCGCGCACCCGTTCCCTCGCCGGTGGGCCGTAGCGGTCATGCGCCCCGCGCTTCACCAGTTCCACCAGCCAGCTGTGCTCGTCATACCCGGGGGGCACCTCGCAGTCGGGGAGGCCCGGAGCAACCAGGTGGAGGTCGAAGGCGCACGCCCGGCCGATCTCTGCGGCCCGGGCCACGGCGCCGGGCCAGCGGGCGAAGCGGCGTTCCTGTTCCGCTCCCGAGCGCAGATGGGCGGTAGCGGCCGAGGGGAGCCAGCCATCGAGCTCGGCCAGCGGTTGCCGGGCGCGCACCGCGGCCAGGGTGGTGGCGAGAGGGCGCCGGGCCGGGGTGGCGTAGTGGACGTTGTTGGTGGCCACCATGTCCACGCCCCGGACGGCGGCCAGATGGGCGAGGGCGTCGTTGCGCGCCGTGTCGAGCGGGTCGCCGTGGTCCCAGAGCTCCACGGCCACGTCCTCGGGGCCGAAAGCCTCGACCAACCGGTCGAGCGCACGGCCGGCCGCGGCCGGGCCGGTGGTGGTGAGCGCGGTGGCGACCGCACCCTTGCGGCATCCGGTCAGGACGACCCAGTGCCCGCCGTGGCCGTTGCCGTGGTGGTGACGGGCCAGATCCTCGAGGGTGCAGGTGGGCCGGCCCTTCTCCCCCCCGGCGAGGTGCGCCTCGGTGATGGTCCGGCTCAGACGGGCGTATCCCTCCGGATCGCGGGCCAGGACCACCAGATGCGTGCCGAGCGGGTCCGGAGCGCCGGTGCGCCCCTTCGACCGCCCGCCGCCCTCCACCAAGGTGAGCTCGGAGCCGAACACCGATGCCATCCCCAGTGCCCGGGCCGTCTCGGCGAAGCGGACCACCCCGTACAGGCCGTCGTGGTCGGTGAGGGCGAGGGCGTCGAGACCCAGCCGGGCCGCCTCGGCGACGAGCTCCTCGGGGTGCGAGGCACCGTCGAGGAAGCTGAAGTTGGAGTGGCAGTGGAGCTCCGCGTACGGGGCGGTCATGGTGCTGCGCCCCCGTCAGTCGTAGGTGGCTTCCAGCCACCAGCCCCCCCGCTCCCGCGTGAGCAGGTGGGCGGTGTGGGGGGTGACGACCTGCATGCGGGCTTGGCGGCGCCGGCCCCGGACGGACCACCACCGCTCGTCCGATGGCCAGGGCCCCGCCCATCCGATCACCTCGACCCAGGGCCCTCCCGTCACTGACAGCCGGGCGGGGACGGTGGTGGCCATCCCGCTTCCGGTGACGCCCACGGTCCGGCCGCCGGCGTCGGTGAGCAGGGTGGGCAGAGGCCGGCTCAGGACCACGGCGGGCGCCGGTGGAGGGACCTGTCCCGGCCATGGCCCCCCCGGGTCCGCTCCCTCCCGGCCCGGGCCGGTCCAGGGGACGAACCAGGCGCGCTGGGCCGGCCCGCGCCCACCCTGGAGCCGTCCCCTCACCACGGCTTCGGCGCCGAGCAGCTCCTGGACCCCGGCCACGGCCCGATCGGCCCGAACATCGGCATCGGCCGAGTCCCCCCAGAACCCGACCTGGCGGGCCACCACGGCGGTGGCCGGCCCGGGGGTGAGGGTAGGGAACAAGAGCCGGAAGCCGGGCAGCTCCCCCTCGGTCCCCCGGGCCACCCGCTGGCACAGGGCCCCTTCCTTCCCGAAACGGGCGAGCACCTGGGGGCCGGGCAGCGCCGCGAACCCGCCCAGAGTGCGTATCCCCAGGCGGACGAGCAGGTCGGCGAGCTCGGGGCGGTCGAGGGTGGCCACCGGCCACGGGACGAGGAACGCGGGGGTCTCGCCGGGAGGGACGATCACGGGCTCGCTGCCGAGTGCGGCCCGGGCGGCCAGGACGGCGGCGAACAAGCCGTCGGCCACCCCCACGCCGGCCGGTTCCCGGGCCTTCCCCACGTCGGCTGACCGTCCGGCCACCCCCACGCCGGCCACGGCTTCGATGGCCATGGCGGCCAGGACCCCGTCTCCTCCGAAGTAACGGGACGGGCCCCGGGTGGGCACGGCACACACCCCGGGACGCACGGGGTCGACGCGCGTGGCGAACGCCGCCAGGGCCGCCACCATGGCGTCGAACGTCCGCGCCTCGCGGCCGAGCTCCTGTTCCTCAAGGATGCCGGGGCACCAGAGCACGAGCAGCCGTTGCACCTTCTGCCTCCTCCACCTCTTTGTTGCTGGTTCCCGTGGCTGTGTGGCTGGTGGCCATGGCCCTGTAGCTGGGGCCCGTGGCCCTGTGGCTGGTGCCCGAGTCACCCGCCACCACCTGTCCCGAGGGGGCCGGGAGCCACAGCCCGACTCGCACCGGGCGGCCGGCGGCACGCCGACCGCAGGCCAGAACCTCCAGGTGGCGGCCCTGAAGGTGCCCGTGGCCGGCCTCCACCCCCTGCCAGGCCCCGTCCTCCATGGTGAGCTGGACATCGGCCCCCTCGGGCCACGCCCGGGCCCCCAGCACCACCAGCACACCCCGGCGCTCACGGACCCGGGCGGCCAGCCGCCGGGCCACCCCCGGTCGCACGGACCCGGGCGGTCGGACGAGCACGACG
Organism: uncultured Acidimicrobiales bacterium; assembly: GCA_963838775.1. Taxonomy (GTDB): domain Bacteria; phylum Actinomycetota; class Acidimicrobiia; order Acidimicrobiales; family UBA8190; genus Chersky-840. Next base: position 184,343 of record CAWISP010000001.1, on the reverse strand, counting down.
TCCATGCCGTCGAAGAGGGTGGCCGCCACCTGGGCCCACAGGGGACCGGGCCGGGGGACGAGCACGAGGTGGCCGAGGTCCACCCCGAGCTCGGCACAGGCCACCATCCCCGGGTCGGCCATGCCCACCGCCGCGCACCACGAGGCGGTCGAGGCGGCGGCGAGGAGCGCGAACCCCAGGGTGGTGCCACCACCGGCACGACCCCCCGCGCCGGTTGCGCCGCCGCCCTCGGCGCCGGGGGTGCCCACCGGTGCCGACGGTCACGACGCCACCCCGTTGCAGACCTCCCCGGGGGAAGAGGGGACCGAGGGCGGGGAGCACGGGCAGGAGCTGGTCCCGGCTCGAGGAGGTGGGGCGGGCCCGGGCGGCCAGCGTGGTGCTGATGTGGCCGGACCCGACAGGGCGTTTCCCCTGCTGTAGCGGGGTGGACGGGGCCGGGGTACCGGAGTTGCGAGAGGCCCATGATCGGACACTATCGAACATATGTTCGATCTACCACCGGGAATTTCCGGCCCCACCCGATCCCTGCTGCGGCGGTGGGTGCGTCCGGTCAGAGACCCCCGAGGCCCACGTCCCGACCCGCCCCCGGGGCCCGGCCGGGGAGGGCGGGGTCGGGTCGAGTGGGGTCGGGTCGAGTGGGGTCGGGGTCGCCGACGGCACGGGGCTCGCGCCGGTGGCCCGGCTCGGGACCGAGCGCCACCGACCGCCACGGTTCGGGACCGAGCGCCACGGACCGCCACGGTTCGGTGGCGAACCACGGCGTGAGCCGGACCCATCCCATGCGGTTGCGCTCGTCGACCACGAGGGCCATCCCCGTCTCCCCGCGTGCCACGACGTCCACGGGGAGCCGGCGCCGCATGACCGTCGACGTCGTCACCGTCGGGCTCTGCCCGCCGCGTTGCGACCTCGGCCCGAGCACCACCCGCGCCAGGACCGTGCCCATCCCGCCCGGACCCTGGACCGGGGCGCTCACGGCGCGCGTGCGCACCTCTTCTTCCCCGGCCAGGGCCGACAGCGCCTCGAGGGTGCGCACGTCCCCGATCCCGGGGAGCACCACCGTGGTGCCGAACAGCGACAGGAACCCGTCCGCCGCCGACCCCCACCGACCCCGGGCCTGGGACAGGTCCTGGAGGCATGCCAGGGTAAGAAGTCCCTGGCCAGCCCCCTCGCTGACCATGCCGGGGAGATCGGGGATGGGGGCGATGTTGGCGACCTCGTCCAGGGCCAGCACCACCGGTGGAAGGCGGTCCCCCGGCGCCGTGGCGTCCGCTCCGCAGGAGGCGGAACGCGCGTAGGCGGCGGTGCGGATGTCGGTGAGCAACCCCACCACCAGGGGAGCGGCCACGGACTGGTGCCGCCCGGTGGCACAGATATAGAGCGTGGCCGACGAGGCGCAGAAGGCGTCGGCGTCGAAGTCCGGTGCCACCGTGGTGGCCAGGGCGGCCTCGCTGCGATAGGCGGCCAGGACCCCCGACGCGGTCGACCAGATGCCGCTCTGCTCGCGGGGGTCGGTCGCCGCGATCCCGGCCAGCAGGTCGCCGGGTCGGGTCGCCGCGTTGCGGTCGAGGATCCCGAGCGCGGTAGCGGCGTTGCGCCTGTCGACCCACGACAGCACGGTGGCGAGGTCCGCCCCGTCGAGCGCGGCGGCGTGCAGTGTGGGGGCGAGAAGCGATTCGGCGCGCTCGGTCCAGTGGTCACCGCCTCCCGGCGCCGCCGCGTCGCGCGCCGCGGGCCCGGGCCGCGCTGCGCCCACGAGGCTCCGGGCCACGAGCAACGCGTCGTCCCACGAGCGACAGCTCTCCACCGGCGACCAGCGCACCCGTTGCACGCCCCGAGGCGTGTCGACGGTGCCGCTCGGGTCGTAGAGCAGGCACGATCCGACCGTCCCCCGCGCCGGCGCGGTGGCCCGCAGCACGTCGGGCTTGGTGGACGTCGACACCACCGCGCCGGGCGCGCCGAGCACGGTGGGGACCACGATCGACGACGTCTTTCCCGACCGCGGCGGTCCGAGCACGAGCACGGCCTGTTCGGAACCCGCCCACGCCGGACCTACCGATCCCGCACCCAGGTACACACCCGCTCGTGCAGCACCGACAGTGGCGCGAATGGTCGCCAACCCCCCGTCGACGCGTCCCATTTCGTCGTCGTCGTGCCTGGCGCGGCCTGCGCCCGCAGGCGTGAGATCGTCACGCTCCGACGTGGACAAAAACGCTTCGCGTCGCGAAACGTTGGTGCGCGACGGCGTGTTCACACCGTCTCCGGCCGAAAGGTCGGCACCCCGTGCCGCACCCGCAGCGTGCCCGGGATACCGAGCAGCGAGAACGGATCGGTGGTGTCGAGCACGCCGCGACGGGTTTCGACGTGCAGGTTTCTCAGTGGCACGATCCGTCCGATTTGCGGACCCAACGTGACCGTCACCTCGAGACGCAGCTCCCCGTCGTCATCGATGGCGGCGTCGACGACGATGACGTCGTACGTATCGTCGGGCAGCGGCGGCATGGCCAAAAATCCTTGCAAATACGGCCTTTCCCGTCCATAGGCAACGTGTCGCCGCCCATCACGGGCGCGCCGCCGTCGCGTCGTCGCGACGTCGAAGGCGGCGCGCGACGCGGCGTTTCCTTGCTCAAGACCACGCGCGTGACCTCGCGCGTGTGCGCGCTCCGCGTGGCGTGCGATCACGCAAATGCTTGCTTTTGTCGCGAAAACCTTCTTTGATTGTTGAGATTGCATTTCCGGAGGAGGTGCGGTGAACAAGTCGGGACTGATCGACGCGGTCAGTAAGACGACGTCGTTGGCGAAGCGCGATGCCGAAGAAGCGGTGAACGCGTTCGTCCATGTGGTCTCGAAAGAGGTTCGGTCCGGTCGTCGTGTGGTGGTTGCGGGCTTCGGGAGCTTCAATCCCACGCACCGTGGTGCTCGGATGGGACGCAATCCACGGACAGGAGCACCGGTGAGCATCTCGGCGAGCCGCGGCGTGCGCTTCGCGGCGAGCGGAATGCTCAAGGACATCCTCAACGGCAAGGCGGCGCCTCCGGCACCGAAGGCGTCCAAGGCGCCGGCGAAGAAGTCGCCCAAGGCGCCGGCAAGGAAAGCGGCGGCGCCGAGGCCGTCGAGGGTCGCCGCCAAGACGGCGGCGAAGAAGGCCACCACGAGGACAACGAAGAGAGTCGCCACCAAGGCCACCAAGAACTCGACCAAGAAGGCGGTCAGGAGAACCGCTGGACGGGCACCGAAAAAGATCGTCGGGCGCGCCCCGGTCAGGAAGACGACGCGCGCCCCGGCGAGAAAAGCAACACAGCAATCGGCCAGAAAGGCCGCCGGAGCATCTCCGGCGAGGAAAGCCATAAAGCGATCGGCCAAGAAGGCCGTTAGGAGGGCGTAAAGCATGGCAGTCAAGCGGGCAAGAAAGACCGCAAAGCGGGCGCCGGCACGGAAAGCCGTCAAGCGCACCACAGCACGCAAGGCAGTCAAGAAGCGGGCACCGGCACGGAAGGCCGCCAAGCGGACGACCAAGAAGCGGGCAACCGCCAAGAAGGCCACCAAGCGGGCGCCGGCGCGTAAGGCGACCAAGAAGCGGGCTCCGGCACGCAAGGCGCCGGCGCGCTCGGCTCGCAAGGCCGCCAAGCGGACGACCAAGAAGCGGGCAACCGCCAAGAAGGCCACCAAGCGGGCGCCGGCGCGTAAGGCGACCAAGAAGCGGGCTCCGGCACGCAAGGCCGCCAAGAAGCGCGCTCCGGCTCGCAAGGCGACGAAGCGTCGGACCAAGAAGGTGGCGGCGTCTCCCAAGCGCACCGCCACCCGTCGGGTCACGCGTCGGGCTCCGGCTCGTCGGGCTCCGGCTCGCCGGCGGACCGCCAGGTAGACGAACACCGTCCTGCCGGGTTCCCCGGCGGTCGGATCGGTCTCGGGGGCTGCGGCCCTACCGGGACAGGACACAAACAGAAGAGGGGCCCTGCGGGGCCCCTCTTCTGCGTCTCAGGCCGCCCCCGGCGGTCCCAGACCGGCGGGGATGTCGTCGGGCACGTCCACGTCCCAGGTGAGCTCGGGGTCGCGCACCACCCGGCAGGTGAGAGCCAGGCGTTGCGACTCGGCGCAGTGCCGATGGAAGGACCCGGGCCCGTAGTGGAACCGGAACCCGGCCCTGGTGGGGACACACACCACGTTGGTGCCGTCGTCGCGGCGATCGGGAACGAGGGTGACCCCGGCGAAGCCCGCCAACTGGGCGACCTCGTGGGCGAAGGGCAGGTCGGCGTGCACGACGAGCACCTCCGACGCTCCGGCCGCGCCCAGCCGCTCGACACCGGCCTCGACGGCCCCGTTGAGCCCGCGTCCGGGCTCGGGGAGCACCATGGCGCCGTGGCCCTGGGCCCAGTGTGCCACCTCGGGGTCGTCGCACACCACCGCCACCGGCAGCGGGTGGGCGGCGGCGAGGACACGCGCCGCCATGACGCGGGCGAGCGCATCGCGCCCGGCGGCATCGAGGGTGGGGGCCAGGCGCGCCTTGGCGGAGCCGAACGCCTTCACCGGGACGAGCACCACGCAGCCTGTCAGGGGGGGCAGGCGCACCGGCGCTGCAGTCACGGGATCAGTGTACGGCTGAGGCTCATCACCGGTACCAGGCCGTAGGGTGGGTCACATGCTCGACAAGGTCGCAGTCATCGGCGCGGGCTCATGGGGTACGACCGTCGCCGCGCTGGCCGCCCCGTCGGCGCCCACGGTGTTGTGGGCCCGGCGGCCCGCGCTGGCCGACTGTCTCGAACGCACCCACGAGAACCCCGACTACCTGCCCGGCGTGGTGCTCCCCGACGGTCTTCGGGCGACGGCGTCGCTCGAGGAGGCCGTGACCGACAGCTCCCTCGTGATCATGGCCGTGCCCTCGCACGGCTTTCGCACCGTGCTCACCGAGCTGTCGGGATCGATCCCGCTCGGCACCCCCGTGCTGTCGTTGGCGAAGGGCCTCGAGCAGGGCACCCATCTCCGCATGACCGAGGTCATCGCCCAGATGGTCCCCGGCCACCCCGCCGGCGTGCTCACGGGACCGAACCTGGCACGCGAGATCGTGGCCGGACAGCCCGCCGCCACCGTGGTGGCCATGGCCGATGAGTCCCTGGCGCGTCAGGTTCAAGAGGTGCTGCGCACCTCGACGTTCCGGGTGTACACCAACCCCGACGTGGTGGGGTGCGAGATGGCGGGCGCCACCAAGAACGTTCTCGCCATCGCGGCCGGCATCCTCCAGGGCCTCGGGCTCGGCGACTCGTCGTTGGCCGCGTTGATCACCCGTGGCCTCGCCGAGCTGGGACGGCTCGGGGTGGCGATGGGGGGCAAGCGCATCACCATCGCCGGCTTGGCGGGCGTGGGTGATCTGGTGGCGACGTGCACCAGCACGCTGAGCCGGAACCGGATGGTGGGGGAGCAGCTGGGCCGGGGCCGGTCCCTCGAGGAGATCATGGCGGAGATGCGCATGGTGGCCGAAGGCGTGAAGACGGCGCGTCCGCTCCTCGAGCTGGCTGGGACCCGCAGCGTGGAGATGCCTATCGGCGAGCAGGTGGCCGCCGTGCTCGAGGGGTCCACCTCCCCCTCCCAGGCCATCCTCACCCTCATGTCGCGCTCGGCGAAGCCAGAGTTCGACGGCTTCGACGCGTGAACCCCGACCCGGCGACGTCGTCACGTTCCGAGACGCTCGAGCGGGTGCGCGCCTTCCTGCGCGCCCATGGGACACCCGACGCCGAGATCGCCGACGCCGAGTCGCGCGACGTCCTCGACCTCCTCGTCGCCGACCGGCTCCTCGTCCCCGCCGAGCGCCGATACACCCAGGCCGAGGTGGCCACGCTGACGGGGATGGACCTCGACCTCGCCCGGCGCTTCTGGCGTGCGCTCGGCTTCCCCGACGTGGAGCTCGACGAGCGCATGTTCACCGACCTCGACATCGAGGCGCTCGTCATTCTGCGGTCGTTGATGGAGCTCGGCGTGGCGGACGTGGACACGAGCCTCCAGTTCGCGCGCGTCATCGGGTCCTCGATGGCGCGCATCGCCGAGGCCGAGGTGTCGCCGACGATGCGGGGGATGGGGCTCGGCCCCGAGTCCGGCGACACAGTGGAGGCGGCCGACCGGTTCGCGGCGCTGGCCGACCATTCGCTGCCCGCCATGGCACAGCTGCTCGAGTTCGTGTGGCGGCGCCACGTCCACGCCGCGGTGCGCCGGGCCATGCTCCTGCGCACCCGCAGCGACAGCGGTGCCCTCCCCGTGCTCGCCGTGGGCTTCGCCGACATGGTGGGCTTCACCACGCTCAGCCAGCAGCTCTCCGAAGAGGAGCTCGCCGCCGTGGTGGCTCGTTTCGAGGAGGTCGCCCACGACACGGTGACGGCGGGCGGCGGACGCGTGGTGAAGATGATCGGCGACGAGGCGATGTTCGTGACAGAGTCGGCCCTCGCCGCGGCTCGCATCGGGCTCGCCCTGGCCGAGGCGTACGCCGGTGACGAGCTGTTGTCCGACGTGCGGGTGGCGCTGGCGGTCGGGCCCGTGCTCGTCCAGGACGGCGACTTCTACGGGCCCGTGGTCAACGCGGCCAGTCGCGTCGTGAACATGGCCGCCCCGGGCGCGGTCATCGTGACCGACGAATTCCACCGTGCCGTGGAGGCCGCGTTGCCGGGCCAAGACGTGCCGGGTGCCGCGGTGACGGAGTCCGGCGCCGGGGAGTTCGAGTTCGGGGCCCTGCGCCCGCGCCGGGTCAAGGATCTGGGCCGCATCCAATTGTGGGTGCTGCACCGTCCCGGGACCGAGCCCGTCGCGCTCGATCGGCGCCTCGGGGGGCGCTGGGAGCGGATGGCCGAGGTGCTCCAGGACCTCGACGAGCTGCGCGAGAAGGGCGAGCGCCTGATCGCCGGGGCGAGGTCAGCCGGCGGTGCGGAAGGTGGCGATGCCGAAGGGGCGGAGGTCGAATGAGCCGTCGACTGGCTCGACGGTTCGGCCCCGCAGGTCGACCAGCCAGCCCGAGCGCGCCCCCATCTTGACGGTGGTGGTTCGTGCCGTCGGGTTGAAGACGCGGACCTCGAGCATGCCGGCCTGGCGGCGCACGGCGGAGACCTCGGCCCCCTCGACCTCGAGCGCGCTCGCCGATGCGGGGCGCCCCCCGCCACCGGGCGCGTAGAGCACCTCGAGGGGAACGAAGGCGTCGTCGACCATGGCGTAGGGATCGTCGCACCCGGTACACAGCGCATAGCGCGCCTCGATGGTGCGCCCCCTGAGCTGCAAGCCTTCGACGGGCGTGAGGGGCCCCGCCGGCAGGGGGCGATAGGCCATGCCCAGGCGCGACAGCATCCCCGTCGAGCGCAGCAGCGTGACTGCCATCGTCTTGGCCCGGCGATCCGACGGCCCTCCCTCGATGTCCACCAGCTCGTACTCGAGGAGTCCGTCGTGGGCGACGGTGAGCCCGCCGGCGGACACGAAGCGCCGGGACGGGAAGGTGGGGAGCCCGAACTCGTCGACCCGACCCTCGGCCTCGAGCCCGCGGTGCACGACGGCGAACGCGCATTCGGCGTCCGAACCCGCCGCAGGCTCGGGGAGCGGCAGGTGGACGCGCAGGCGGTGGTCCGAGGCCGGGTTCACGAACCGGGTGGCCACCCTGACGATGCGCTCGTCGGCGCGCAGCTCGATGTCGGTGCTCACCTCGACGCCCACCTCGCCCGTGCGCGCCCTCGTCATGCCGTCGACGTGGTCCGGCCACGTGTAGTGCGCCGACACGGTCACGACGCCGCGCACGGGACCGCGCTCGCTCACCGTCACCGACACGGGGTCGGGGATGTCGACGAGGCGGTCCCCGGCGGGCGGTGAGTAGTTGTAGGAGTCGCCGAAGTCGCCGCCGTCGACGAGCCGGCCGTAGCCGGGCACACCGTCGAGAGAGAAGGTGCCGTCGGTGCGGTCGACCGCCACCGTGACCAGACCGTTCGTCATGACGACGGGACCGTCGCCCGCCTCGCTATCGACGGTGACGGGGCGAGCGGGCACGACGGGCTCGAGCGGCCGGTAGCCAAAACCGGGGACGGTTTCGACGCGGGCCAGCACGCGGCGCACGGGCGGTTGGTCGATCTTGATGCGCACCATGGAGTCGGGCCGGGCGCCGAGACGCGTGTAGAGATCCTGCTTGATCGACGCGATGGGCACGTCGAAGCGTTCCTCGCTGCCGAAGGCGATGGTGATGTCGATCCCGGACTCGCCCTCTTCGACGTGGACGCCCTGGATCCACGTGTGGGTGTCGATCTGGCTGCCGTTGGGCAGCATGCCGATGATGGTGCGCACCGTGGTGGCGTCGAGGGTGAGCGGGCCCATGCCCCGGGGGACGCCGAAGGCGCCGGGCTCGTCCGGCAGGGCCTGGCCTCCGGCGGGCACCTCAACGCCCGCCACCACGACCTCCACCATCCCGGCCCGCGGCCGGGCCGATACGTTGACGACGGTGGGGCCGGCCTCGGCCAGCGATCGCGTCAGGGCGCCGAGGGCTTGTCCGGCCAGGCCGTCGGCGATGCGGTAGGCCTCGGCGTAGCGGACGAGCACGGCGTCGACGACCTCGTCGACCGAGCAGGCACAGCTCGAGTCGTGGGCGGCGTTGCGCACCATCTCGCGCCACGCCAGGTCCAGCAATCGGTGCGGGAATTCCTCGGGCGGCAGGTACAGGGCACTGAGGGGCTCGGCGAAGCGCTCGAGGGCACGCTCGGCACGCGCCGCCGCGATCTTCACGTCGACGCGGTTCGACGCCACGCCCATGAGGACGTTCGCCCTCGCCCCCGAGCGCAGTTCTCCCTTCCAGGTCCTGAGGCGCTCGGTGGGCGCGCCGGCCAGGTAGTCGGGGAGCGTGGTCACCTCGAGCACGTAGTCGTCCTGGAGCTCGTTGGCCTCGGCCACGACGCGCCCCAGCCAGGGTTGGGGCTCTTGGTGGTCGGTGCCGTTCATGAAGAGCATGCCGTCGAGCAGGAAGTCGCCGATCTCCTCTTCGTGGTCGGCGACCCGGCGCACGAGCGCCTTGGCGTCGTCGGGGATCGAGGCCCCGTTGCCGTACCCGGTCGGGAGGTACTCGGCGCGCACCGACGAACCGTCAGGGGCCTCCCACCGGAATCCGCTGCGATCGATGACCGAGGGCACGCCCCGCCACACCACGGCGTGCTCGAACCCGGCCAAGTGCAGGATCTGTGGCATCTGGGCGATGTGGCCGAACATGTCGGGCAGGTAGCCGACCTCCATGGCCCCGCCGAAGGCGGCCCCCCGTAGCAACCCGCTCTGCAGGTCGCGCACGATCGTCTCACCCGAGACGAGGAACTCGTCCATGAGGATGTACCACGGGCCCATCGACAGCCGACCCGCTGCCGCCAGGGCGCGGATCCGCTCCTCGTTCTCGGGCCTGACTTCGAGGTAGTCGTCGATGACGGCCATCTGCCCGTCGAGGAGGAACTTGGCGTACGAGGGGTCGCGCTCGAGCAGGGCGATGAGCTCGTCGAGCATCTTCACCAGGCGCAGCCGAAAGCTCTGGTAGGGCTCGTACCACTCTCGGTCCCAGTGCGTATGGGGCACGACGGCGACGTGTCGTTGTGCCTTGTGACCTGCTGCAACGTCCTTGTCGGGAGTACCCATCACCCTGCCTCGGTCATCGGGAAGCCCTCAGCGACGGCGCCGAGGTGTCGACCACGATGGTACGCACCGGCGGGTGCGAAGGGTGGCGCCGTGCCCTCGGCACCGCCCCACCGAGCAGGCGGTCGGCGCGAGCCGCGACGCTCTTCGTCTATGGGTGACCGACCCAGAGGTCGGTGATCCCCGGTCGGTTGCCGTCGCCGGTGCCATTGCCGCCGTGGCCGGTGCCACTGCTGCCGCCGTCATGGGAGGAGACAGGGCGGGCGCAGCGGGCGATGACCCGTCGGGGGCCGTCCACCAATGCCAGCAGAGCGCCGCCCAACACGATGAGGACCAGTCCGACGAGGGCGGTCACGCGCACCCCCTCACTGGCGCCGGTGAAGGCCAAGCTGCGGGACGGCGCCGTGACCACCCCGCTCGAGGGGGAGGTGCCACTTCCGCTACTCGATGTGGGTGACGTGGTGCTTGTCGTGGTGGTCGCGTTGGCCGTGGACGTCGGTGTCGTTTCTGTCGTTCCTGTCGTGGTGGTGGTCGGAGCGGTGGTCGTGGTGGTGGTCGTTGTAGTGATCGTGGTGGGATCCGTCCCCATGGTCGTCTCGAAGGCACCGGCGATCACCGTGGCCCCGGCCGCGTTGGGATCGTCGCCGAAGCCCTCGAGTTGTCCGACCGTGCAGGTGATGTCGAGCAGGGTGCACGCCTTGTCGACGGCAACGGGCACCTGCCCCCACGGCGACGACACCAAGTCGGTCAGGTCGTTCGACTCGAAGGCATCGGCCACATCGGCGACTGGGACATCCTCGCCCGCGTAGGCCCCCTCGAGCACTTGGTTGAACAGCTGGAGCTCGGCGACCGAACTGACCGCGAAGGTCTGGCCCGACCCTCCGGCCACCCAATCGCCGAGGAAGGGGTTGAAGTAGTTCATGGCGTAGATGGGCACCGTCGGGCCCGCTGCCTGGCGAAGCGCGCTGAGGATGATCTTCATGTTGGCCTGCATGATCGTCAGCCCTTGCAGAACGCAGCCGGTGTCGATCCCGGCCCCGTTCACACAGTTGACGACGTCGTTGCCGCCGATGTCGATGGTGATGAAGGCCACCGATCCTTGGTGCGCCTGCAGGAAGCCGGTGGCCTCTTGCAACTGAGATCCCGTGGGGCCGGACGGACACAGCGAGTTGGAGATCATCGAACCGGTGGTCTCACCCGAGCAGGCCATGTCGACGACGTGGAGGTCGGGGACGGCCGCCGCGTAATGGGAGGCGATCTGGTACGGGTAGGAGTCTGATCCGTCCCACACCGGAACGGAGTCGCCCACAGCCAGGTAATACGGTCCCGCATCTGAGGTCGGGGACACCGTCGTCGTGCTCGGGGGCGTGGTGGCCGTGCTCGACGTGGCCGTGGCGATCACCGGAGACGCCGGAGATCCCGGCGGTGCCGAGGCCACGATCCCGGTTGCCGCCGCGTTGTTCGGGTAGGGCGTACACGTCAGGTCGAGGTCGCTGCCCGACACGACCAGCGACAACGTGATGGCGCGGTCCACCGTGACGGTGATGGCGCCGCCCGAAGCCGTGAACGGCCCGATCGTGGCCGGCGTCGGGGGGAGGGTCAGCGCCAGTCCGGTCGACGGCACCGGGCTCGGAATGGGCGCGTCGATGGGGATGTCGCCGGTGGGGATCGATGCGGGGGTGGCACCGGTGGCGTCGATCTGGGTAGCCGCCGTCCCGGCAATGACGCTGTTGCCGAGGGCCGCCGCGGCGCCCACGATCGAGCTCGGCAGCGTCACCGTGGACGAGTAGTCGGTCACGCTGAACTGTTCACCTACTGTCGGCGCTGGCGGCGTGATCGTCCCGGTCGTGACGACACCGTTGAGCACGATGTTCCCGACGGGCGTCCCTGGGCAGTAGAGCTCATAGGCCGACGAATCCGCGAATGCGGGTGTCCCCGAACCGTGGACCAAGGCACCGACAACCATCACGGTGCCGAGCGATATTGCGATCAGCCCGGTCAAGGCAAGACGGGCAGCCATGGTCTGCCAGCGGCGCATCGTGATCCGCTCCCGTCTCGGCGACGATGCGCCGCTAGGGCCCATGATCTGTCGCGATCCACCCCAGAGCTCGCGTCTGGCGCTCCACATTGCTGCGCGCCCGTACGTCGAACCTCACCAATAGTGACGAATTCAGGGGTCCTTCGGCGCTGTGTCGCCGACGCCGCCCACGGCGCCCCGAAGGCCGCCGCAGCGCGGGCGCTACCGTGTGGCGCCGTGGACCCCCGGCCCTGGCGCACGCATCTGCCTGCCGGGTCCGACCTGCAGGTCGAGGACCTGACGGCCCGACGCAGCCTGCCGAGAGCGTGGTCGGAGACCTGGGCCCGTGATCCGGGGGCGGCGCTTCTTTTCGACACCTCCTCTCCTTCTGCCTCTTCTCCCTCGGGCGAGGCCGCCGGGCTTGGCTCGGGGACCGGTTCGGGGGCCCCGCCGTCGGGGTGGTGCCGTGCCGGCCAGCTCGACGAGATGACCAGGGCGAGGGCCGAGGGGCTGAGACGCCTGGGCCTCGGGCCGGGCGACCGGGTCCTGTGGAGCACGGCCTCGTCGTTGCCCGCCGTGGTCGTCAACATCGCCGCGCTGCGGGCCGGCCTCGTGGTCGTCCCCGTGAACGCGGCGTACACCGAGCGCGAGCTCGCCCACGTCGTCGGGGACGTGCGGCCCGCTGCCGCCGTCGTAGACGACCGCGACCGGGCCGAGGTGGTGTCGAGGGCGGCGGGCGGCGACATCGTCGTGTTGACGCCCGACCTCGACGTCATCGGGGGGACGCCGGGTAAGGGCGGCGTCGCGCTCGCCGGAGGCGCGGCGGGGGCGGACGCGCTCGACGCGGCCGAGCCCGACGACATCGCGCTCATCGCCTACACCTCGGGGACGACGGGCGCGCCCAAGGGAGCCGTGCTCACCCACGCCAACCTGCTCGCCAACAGCGAGTCGATCGCGCTGACGTGGCGGTGGGACGCCGGTGACCGCCTCGTCCACGCCCTTCCCATCTTCCACGGCCACGGCCTGTGCGTGGCGTTGTACACGTCCCTGTTGGCGGGTTCCTCGGTGGTCCTGTTGCCGCGTTTCGACGTCGACGCCGTGTTCGACGCGTGCGCCCTTCACGACGCCACGCTGTTCTTCGGCGTCCCCACCATGTACCACCGCCTCGCCGCGTCGAGCCGGGTGGGGGAGTTGGGCCGCCTACGTCTGGCCGTGTCGGGCTCGGCTCCGCTCAGCGCGGAGCTGCACCGTTCGATCGCCGTCTCGGCGCGGACCGAGGTGCTCGAGCGGTACGGGATGACCGAGACGCTCATGACGCTGTCGAACCCCTATGAGGGCGAGCGGCGGCCCGGCACGGTGGGATTCCCGTTTCCCGGTGTCGAGGCCCGCGTCGAGGACGACGGCGCCCTTATGGTCCGGGGTCCCACGGTGTTCTCGGGGTACTGGGAGCGCCCGGCGGCGACGGCGGAGTCCTTCGTCGACGGGTGGTTCCGCACCGGGGACCTCGGTGTGGTCGAGGACGGCTACGTCCGCCTGCTCGGACGCTCGACCGACCTCATCATCTCCGGGGGGTACAACGTCTATCCCGCCGAAGTGGAGGACGTCCTGCTCGGGCACCCGTCGGTGGCGGAAGTCGCCGTCACCGGCGAGCCCTCCGACGAGTGGGGTGAGGTCGTGTGCGCCTGGGTCGTCACCGACGGCGTGGCGCGACCCGACGCCGACGCGTTACTGACCCACGCCGCGCAACGCCTCGCCCCCTACAAACGCCCCCGTCGTGTGCGCTTCGTCGACTCGCTGCCCCGGAACTCCATGGGGAAGGTGCGCCGCGGCGAGTTGCGCTGAGCGGGGGGAGCCGTCAGGCCGAGGCGGCCACGGTCTCGGCGTCGATCCACGCCAGATAGTCGGCGTCGCCGTCCTCGATGGGGGTGGCGACGATCTCGGGCGTGGTGAAGCCCATGTAGCCCTGGGTCTTGCGCAGTGTGGTCTTGAGTGGTTCGAGAGCGAGGGCGGAGGTCTTGAAGGTGCACACCCACTCTTCTGTCGTCTCGAGCTTCAGGTTCCACCAGTAGGTCGACGTCACGGGCCCCGACACCTCCGCGCACGCGGCCAGTCGTTGTTCGACGACCATGTGCGACAGCTCCGTGGCTTTCTCCTTGGCGGTGGTGGTGGTGGTGACTTGGTAGTGGCGAGCCATGTCTCCCGATTGTATGGAGTGTCGATCCCGGCCCCGCGGACCGCGCTGCGGTCGTCGCCGGAGCTACCTGGTCCTTCCTTCCCCGGCCAGCGGTCGTCGGGGTGGCCCCGGCACCGCAGCGCGGTCGGGGGTGGTCGCCGGCCCGTGCCGGCGCCGCCGGCCGGCATCGGGGTCGCCCGCTGCCACCGGGAGTCACCGGCGGGGACCGGCAGTCGCCGTCGGAGGCGAATTGTGGTCAGATGGTTGGACGCCGTTGCGACTGACCTCGGGGTGATCAGGGCTTCGGCGTCGAGAGTGGGGGCAATGCCTTGGAAACCGGTAGTGGGACAAGCGGTGATCGCACGCCTCGACGGGCAGGTGCGAGAGCTCCTCGTGATGGCGTGGGACTCCACCACGGGTGATGTCAAGGTGGCGTGGCCACCGCAGAACCCCGCCGTCGTCTCTCGCCACCGCTACTCGACGGTCCGGACCACGCAGATCGCCAAGTCGCGCTATGAGCCGCTCGACCCCGACGGGTTCACCGCCGCCACCACCGATGCGCCCAAGGTCGCACCCAAGCCCACGATGGGGCCGTTGGATTCGGTCCAGCCGCACTTGTAGATCTCGTGGTGGAACCACGGCGGCCGAGCTCCGGTGAGCCGTGGGCTAGCGTGCCCGCATGACGACGTTTCTCATGTTGTCCACCCTCGGGCCCGAGGGGATGGCGACGCTGCGTCAGAACCCGCAGCGGCTCAAAGAGGTCAATACCGAGGTCGAGGCCATGGGCGCGCACGTCGTTGCCCAGTGGGCGCTGCTCGGGCAGTACGACTTCGCCACCGTTCTCGAGGCCCCGGACGAAAAGGTCATGACCCGGGTAGCGGTCGCCCTCGGTGCGCGCGGCACCCTCAAGACCAAGACGCTCATCGCGGTGCCGATCGATGAGTTCATCGAGACGGTCGGCTCGCCCTAAGCGCGGTGCGCCACCCGGTTCCGGTCTCTCAGGATCAGGCGAGCGACTCCGTGCTCAATACCACCACAGGCCCTGCTTGCGACGCTCCGACCTGACGTCCTCGCTCGGAAAGATATCCGGCAGGACACTGTCGTCGGAGAGCCGCCGCACGCGGTACCCACCCTGCACGCGCTCGGCTACCTCGAAGCCGTGGCTCCACGAGCCGACGAAGCGATTGCGCACGTCGACGGAGGTGCCTTCGGGAAGTTGCGTATCGGGCAGGTCGGTGGCGACGTCGATCAGGCCGTTGGTCATGCGGGCGACCTCCTGTCATGCCCCGAACGCCTTCCATGATGGGCGCTCCGGGTCCCCACTACAAGGGGGCGTGACACAACAAGGGGCCAATGTGCACGTCGTCACCGGCGTGCCCGACGCGTTCGGTTGATGCCGTCGCGCGCCTCGTCACGACGGGTAGTGGCTGCACGACGCCGGGTCGTCCCGGCCCGACCGGGGCTCATCCACGAGCGCACCCTGTGGGGCGCTGGTCACCGCCTGGTCGCCGGTGTCGATGAAGTGGGCCGGGGGGCGTGGGCCGGGCCGCTCAGCGTGGGAGTGGCGGTTCTGTGCGAATCGCCGCCACGGATCCCGAGGGGCCTTCGTGACTCCAAGCAGCTCACCGAGGATTCGCGCGAGGCCATGTTCGACCGGGTGGCGGCGTGGTGCGCCGGTTGGGCGGTGGGCCACGCCGGGCCCGAGGAATGCGATCGCATCGGCATGACGGCCGCCCTCCGTCTGGCCACGCGTCGGGCCCTGGACCAGCTACTCCCCGACATCGTCCCCGACGCCGTCGTGCTCGACGGCTCCTTCGACTTCGTGAGCCCGCCCCGGGCGCCGCAGCTCTTCGACGCCGACGGTGGCGTGGAGCCGGACGCGGCCCCCCGCCCCTCGGGCCCGGGGGACCAGAGCACGTGGGCGCCCCCGGTGAAGATGGTCATTGGGGGCGACGCCCGCTGTGCGTCGGTGGCGGCAGCCTCGGTGCTCGCCAAGGTGACGCGCGATCGGATCATGCGGGCCACGGCGGACTCGTACCCGGCGTTCGACTTCGAACGGAACAAGGGGTACCCGTCGCCTGCCCATCAGCGCGCCCTGTGCGGGTACGGGCTGAGCGCCGTGCACCGGCGTTCGTGGGCTTTCGTCGACTACCTGCCCTGGGAGCTCACCACGTGGCCCGGTGACTACCGGACCCGGGGCTCACGCCTTGACGGGGGGCTCCTTGGGCAGTCCGAGGACCCGCTCGCCGATGATGTTGTGGAGGACCTCGTCGGTTCCCCCGGCGATGCGCATCCCGGGTAGCCCGAGAAAGAACTGGGACCATGCATACGTGCCCCACTCACCCGAGTCGGCGATGAGCTTGGGACCGAGGACCGACGAAAGCAGGTCCGTCATGCGACGCATGTTCATGGTCAGCGAGAGCTTGGCGATCGACATCTCGGGTCCCGGTGCCTGGCCACCGGCGATCTTGGCCATGGCGCGCAGGTTGGTGTAGCTGGCCACACGCCCGTGGATGAAGATGTCGGCGAGCTGCTGGCGAACGAGGGGATCGTCGGACTTCCCTTGGTGCCGGACCAGCTCGATGAGCCGGGGCGTGCTCAGGTTGCCGTTCCCCGACGACATGCTCCCCCCGCCGATGGCGGCCCGCTCGTTCATGAGCGTCGTCAGGGCGACGGACCATCCGCCGTTCACGTCTCCAAGGCGGTGGCTGTCGGGCACGCGCACCTCGCTGAAGAACACCT
Organism: uncultured Acidimicrobiales bacterium; assembly: GCA_963838775.1. Classification (GTDB taxonomy): domain Bacteria; phylum Actinomycetota; class Acidimicrobiia; order Acidimicrobiales; family UBA8190; genus Chersky-840. Next base: position 167,796 of record CAWISP010000001.1, on the reverse strand, counting down.
CGTTGAACGACGCTCCCCCCGTCATCTGGCGCAGCGGCCGGATCTCCACCCCGGGGGCGCGCATGTCGACGACGAAGCACGTCAGGCCCTTGTGCTTGGGGGCGTCGGGGTCGGTCCGGCAGATGATCTCGCCGATGTCCGACAGGTGGGCGCCCGAGGTCCACACCTTCTGGCCGGTCAACAGCCACTCGTCGCCGTCGCGCACCGCCTTGGTCTGGACCCCCGCCAGGTCGCTGCCGGCACCGGGCTCGCTGAAGAGCTGGCACGCCACGATGTCGCCGCGCCACAGCGGCCTCAGGTACAGGTCCTTCACCTCGTCGATGGCGTGGGCCAGGATCGTCGGCGCCACCATGCCCAGGCCGATGCCGTAGGGGGTCATCGGGGGGGTGTCGAAGCGCGCCTCGGTGGCGTCGTAAAGCCGCTGATGGTCCCGGGTGAGGCCCCGGCCCCCGTAGGCGAGCGGCCCGGCGATCCAGCTGAACCCGGCGTCGAAGCGCGTCTGGGCCCAGGCCCGGGCGGCGGTGAGCTCGGCCAGCTCCTCTTCGAGGGTGCGCTCGGGTAGGAGCGACACCTGGTCCGAGCCCTCGCCCCAACCCTGCGCCGCTTCGACACGGGGCTCGGCATGGGCCTCGAGGAACTCGAGCGCGCTCCGCTCGAAGTCCTCTTCGGAGATGGTGTCGGCCATGGTGCCCTCTTTCACGTCGGTGCCCATCCCTCTGTGGCCCCCGTATCCCCGCATCGGGCTCCGGGCCGGGGCGCGGCCCCGGGGTGGGCCTCTCAGCGTACCGACGAGCCCGGAATCGTCGCCAAACCAGGACAAACCGGGTCAAAGCGGACGAGCGGGGCGGTCGGTGCGGTAGAACTTCCCTGATGGCCTACGTGCTCGCCGTCATGGCGGCATTCGCCAACGCATTGACCAGCGTCCTGCAACGGATGGGGGTGGAGTCCGCCCCTGCTGATACGAACCTGAAATTGAGCCTGATCGCCTACGCGATCCGCCGGACGGTGTGGATCGCCGGCTTCCTGGTGTTGATCGCGGCGTTCCTCCTGCAGTTCCTGGCCCTGCACTTCGGGCGGCTGACCACCGTGCAGCCCATCTTGACGTTGGAGCTGCCGTTCCTCGTCGCCATCTTGGGGATCTGGTTCCGCCTCCCGCTGACCTGGAGGGAATGGGTCGGGGCGACGGCTGCGGCGGCCGGGCTAGCCGCCTTCCTGGCCCTGTCGGCCCCGAGCGGAGGGAACGAGATCCCCGACCTCGAGGATTGGGGGATCGTGTCCTTCGCCGTGATCGCCGGGTGCTCGCTGGCGGTCCTGATGACGCGGGTCGGGTCACCGGCGTGGCGCGCGGCGTGGTTCGGGACGGCCGGCGCCATCGCCTTCGCCTTCACCGCCGCGCTCATCAAGACCATGAACGACGAGATCACCCGGGGCTGGAGCCACGTCTTTCTCAGCTGGCCGCCCTACGCCCTGGCCGCCAGTGGGCTGGTCGGGGTGTTCCTGGCCCAGAACGCCTTCCACGTCGGCCCGGTGACGGCGTCGCAGTCGGCGCTCGTGATCGTCGACCCGCTCGTGTCCATCGCCATCGGGATCGGCCTCTTCGGCGATCACGTCCAGACCGCCGGGGGCAGGCTGGTCGGTGAGGTCCTGGCCATGATCGTCCTGCTCGTCGGGGTCTTCTCGCTGACGCGCTCCCCGCTCGTGGTCCACGTGAAGAGTGAGGACGGAGAGGACATCCAGGTGTTGACCGGGCGCCGACGTAACGGGCCCGGCTCCGTCCTGGAGGCCGGGTGAGCAGCGAGCCGGTGCCACCGGTGGCCAAGCCCCGGCGGCGGGGGAAGGGTCGGCCCGAGGGCGGCCAGGGCGCGGTGCCGAGGGTGCCAACTCAATGTGGACGCCCCCGACGTCCGGGGCAGCGTCGACACCGTCGACGTCGACAGCCGGGGCCACTACGACCCGTGGGCGACGGCGCTCGGACGGATCGACGACGCCGCCGCGCTCGCCGATCTGGACCCCGACGTCCATCGTCTCCTCCGCCTGCCCGATCGGGTGCTCGAGGTCGCCGTGCCCGTCCGCATGGACGATGGCCATGTCGAGGTGTTCGTGGGTTGGCGGATCCACCACAACACAGCTCGCGGGCCCGCCAAGGGGGGGATCCGCTTCCACCCCGACCTGCACGCCGCCGAGGTGGCCGCGCTGGCGGCCGACATGACGCTCAAGACCGCCGTGGTCGACATCCCCTTCGGTGGCGGGAAGGGGGGGGTGCGCTGCGACCCGCGTCAATTGTCGGTGGGTGAGCTCGAACGGCTCACCCGGCGTTACACGTTCGAGATCGCTCCGCTGCTCGGCCCCGACCGCGACATCCCCGCTCCCGACGTCAACACCGACGAGCGGGTCATGGCGTGGTTGCTCGACACCCTCGACATGCTCCAGGGCCGCTCGCTCCCGGAGGTCGTCACGGGGAAGCCGCTCTCGGTCGGGGGGATGCGCCTGCACACCGGGGCCACCGCTTCGGGCGTGGTGCGGTGCGTGCGGGCCGTGTTCGCCGCCCTCGACATCCCCGTCGCCGGGGCGCGCGCCGTCGTCCAAGGATTCGGCAAGGTGGGCGGCCCGCTCGCCTTCCTCCTGTCGTCGGCGGGGATGCGGGTGGTGGCGGTGTGCGATGTCGGAGGCGCCGTCTACAACCCCGGTGGTCTCGACCTGAGCATGCTGTCCGATCACGTCTCGGCGGTGGGCTCGGTGGCCGGGTTCGCCGGCGGCGAGGAGATCCGGTCGTCCGATCTCTGGGGCGTGGAGGCCGAGCTGGCGGTCCCGGCCGCGCTGGCGGGAGCCATCGACGAGGCCGACGCGCGCGCCATGGGGCGCGGGTGATGGTCGAAGCCGCCAACGGACCCACCACCCCGGCCGGCGACCGCGTCCTCGCCGAGCGGGGGATCACGGTCGTTCCCGACATCCTCGCCAATGCCGGGGGGGTGACGGCCTCGTATTTCGAGTGGGCGCAGTCGCGCCAGGGCTACGCCTGGGACGAGGAGCTCGTCGCCACCCGGTTGGCGAGGACGATGGACGACGCCTTCGCCGATGTGTGGGCGCGCGCCCAGGACCTAGGGGTCACGATGCGCCGCGCCGCCGGGGTGGTCGCCGTCGATCGGCTGGCGGCGGCGATCAAGGCCAGAGGGCTGTTTCCCTGACGCTTCTTGTTCCCTGATGCTCCTTGTTCCCTGACGCTGTTCCCGATTTCTTCCCGGACTCTTCTTCCCGATTACCAGCCTCGGTCGACCCACTCCTGGAGATGGGGGAGTTCGGTCCCGATCGTCGTGTCATCACCGTGGCCGGGGAGGACGACGGTGTCAGCCCCGAAGCGGGAGAACAGCCGGTCCTCGATGGATCGGATGATGGTGGGAAAGTCGCCGCCTTCGAACTTGGTGTTGCCGGGCCCACCCGGGAACAGCGTGTCGCCGCTGAAGAGAAGAGGCGTGCCCTCCACCGAGAAGCACATGGACCCCGGGGTGTGGCCGGGTGTGGCGATCGTGCGCAGCCGCATGTCACCCACTTCGATCACGGTGTCGTCGTCGAGGAGGAGGTCGTAGGAAGGGAGCATCTCGGCGTCGGCGGCGGTGACCGAGACTTCGTAGCCCGCGTCGCGCACCGCCGGTACCGCCTGGATGTGGTCCCAATGGCCGTGGGTCTCGAGGACCTTGCGGACGCCGAGGTCGCGACACATCTGGAGGAGGCGCTCGTGCTCGTTGGCGGCGTCGATGAGCACGGCGTCCCCGGTCCCCTTGCTGCGGATGACGTAGACGTTGTTGTCCATGGGGCCGACGACGACCTTGTGGACTTCGATCAGGCTGTCTTCGTAGTGGAGCATCTCTGCACTCTAAGCCGAGCGTTGTGTGAACGGAACCGGGGCCCCCGGCGTGGAAGGGGGCATGCAGCGGCGTTCCTCGACATGGCGGATGGCCTTGGTCGGCGCCGCCGCGTGCGGGGCCCTGACGGGCTGCACCCACGGGGACCGGGCCGATCGAACGCGCTCGGGATCGGCCGGGCCCGCTCCCACGACATCGGCCACGATCTTTGCGACCCCCGCACCCGCCACGCCCCAAGAGACCGTTCCCGCCGCCACGACGACGGTTCCTCCTGCGTCGGACTCGTGCGGCTCGCCGCCCGTCATCCCGAGCCCGCCCGGCCTCGCCCCCACCACGGCGCCGTCCGCGTCGTGGGACGAGCAGACCATCGTGGCGGGCACGTGTCCGCAGGTGGTCGACCTGGCTGCCGCCGCCGGCTTCGCGCTCGTCTCCGACGTCCCCACCGGGCAGGGGCCGTGGGTGCTCCAACGCATCGACATCGACCGGGCCACGACCGAGACCGGTCCCTCGTTCTCCGATGCCACCCTGGCCGCCGCGTCGGGCTACCTGTGGATCTCGTGCGGCCGTGGCGTCGCGGGCGACGGCCCGGGGCCCGTGCTGTGCCAGGTCGACCCCACCACCCTGGCCGTCGTGCGCCAGATCCCACTGCCCCCGCCGGACGTGCCGGCGTGGGGCGAGGCCGTCGTGGTCGTGGCCGGTCCCGATGGCACCGTGTGGGCGGGATACGGACGGGCCCTGGTGCACGTCGCCGTGGCCGACGGGGCCCTGTTGTCCGCCGAGACGATCGCCTCGGGCACCGTCGCCAGCCTGTCTGTCGATCCGGCCGGACGGTCTCTCTATGTCGCCTTGTCGTACCCCACTGTCTCGGGCCGAGCGGTCGACGCCTCGGTCCTGGAGTTCGACGCCCGTACCGGGGAGACACTCACCGCCACACCGGCGGACAGCGCGGTGACCAATTCGGTGAGCGGGGGGACCCTCACCGCCGTTCCCGGTGGGGTGTGGATGTCGTTCCGGGTCGGGATGTCGGGTGAGACCCTGTTCCTGCGCCAGTCCGATCTCGCCGTGGTGGGCCCTCCGAGCTCGGCGTTGGAGCAGGCTCAACCGGACGGCGTCTTCAGCTGGATCATGGACGCCTCCACGATCTACGGGGACGGGGCGTTGTTGCTCGTCAACGAGGACGGGGTGATGGCCTGCATCGATCCGGATACCGCCGCCATCAGGGTCCAGGAGCACCTGGCCGGCGCCGAAGGGTCGACGGTGCAGCTGCTGGCCGTCGACGGGGCATCGCGTCGGGTGTTCGTCACCGACGGGAACGGGCTCGAAGCCATCACCCCACCCCCGGCTTGCTGGGGCTGAGGACAGGCTGGGATCGGGGTGGAGGCCCGCGTCACGACTCCGAACCGCCGGTGCCGTGCGGAACGGCGCTGTCAACCTCACCGGGTTGCCGAACGTGAGAACTGGTAGACCCGTGCACCAGGCGAGGAGGTACCGGGCCGTGGCCGAGGCGGTGCGATTCGAGGAGGTCTTCTCCGACCTGTACCGGCTTGCCTACCGGGTGTCGTTCAAGGTGCTGGGGGACAGGGGTGACGCCGAGGATGTCGCCCAGGAGGCGCTGGCTCGAGCGCACGTCCGTTGGGTGCGCCTCCGGGACCGGCCCGAGGGCTGGGTCGTCACCGTCGCCACCAACCTCGCCATCGACCGCCTCCGGCGCCGTAGTCGGACCACCGAATCGCGCCGCGAGCCCGTCGCGCTCGTCGAGACGCACCTTTCCGAGCGCATCGACCTGGCCCGTGCCCTGCGGCGACTGTCGCGTCGCCAGCGCGAGGTCGTCGTGCTGCGCTACCTGGCGGACTGGCCCGAGCTCGCCGTGGCGGACGCCCTGGGCTGCACACCCGGCACCGTGAAGAGCCATGCGTCGCGCGGCTTGGCCCAGCTACGGCATCACCTCGAGGAAAAAGGAGTTCGAGGAGGCGATGATGTTCGAGCATCTGGATGACCCGGCGCCGCCGGGAGCGAGCGCCCGGACCCTGGCCGCGGTGCTCGCCCGGGCGGCCCACCTGCGCCGGCGTCGCGCCACATCGGCGCTGGGCGCTCTGGTGGTGTGCGCGCTGGCGATGGGCGTCGTCATCGGCGTGGTGGTCTCGGGGCCGACACCCGCCCAGACCTTCGCCGCCTTCGACTCCCAGACGGGATTGCTCGCCGCCGGGACGCCCGTCCCCTCCTCGGACCTGGCTGCTGTCGTGTTCGTCGGGGATGTGCACGGATTCGCGCTGGTCGTGCACGGCACGCAGACCCTGTTGGCGGTGTCCGCCGACGGCGGTGACACGTGGACCGTCGCCGATCCCAACCTGCCGGTGAGCTTCCCCGCGCAGTTCGAGTTCGCCGACGACACCCACGGGTACCTGTGGGGAGGGCCACCCTCGGCATCGGGGACCGTGCCGCTGTGGGTGACCTCCGACGGTGGGCGGACCTGGACGCGAGCGGGGATCGGCCCCGTGGTCTCGGACGTGAGCGCCATCGGCCCCGATGTGTGGGCCGTGGTGGGGACCTGTCCCATCCGGCCCACGGCGGGGCCGTCGTGTCCCGTGGTGCTCGAGGTGTCGACCGACGACGGGCGGACGTGGTCCGCCGCCGCGGCGGCCCCACCGGTGTCGGAGAACGCCGAGGTGACGGTCAGCGACCAGAACATCGAGCTGGCCCGCATCACCCACTCCCGCGCCTACGTCCTGACCTTCGCATCTCGCACCGGCTCGCCCGGTACGGCGGGTTCTGTCACCTACACCGCGGACGGGGGCCGGACATGGGCTGCTCGTCCCGACCCGTGCCCGTCGTATTTCGACACGGGCGAGCAGATTGCGGCGTCGGGGACCGACGATCTGTGGGTCATCTGTGCCTCGCAGGCCAGTGCGGGGACACAGGCCAAGGCGCTCTACCGTTCGAGCGACGGCGGCGTGCAGTGGACGCTCACCGCCGCCGCCAACGCGCCGGTGTTGACCGGTGGCACGGTCCTGGCCGCCGCCGGGGGGCTACCGACCGGGGGATACGTCACTCCGTACTCGCTGGGCCACGAGAACCTGGCCGTGCTGACCGCCACCGATGCTTGGCTCTTTCCCGACCGAGCCGGTGTGTACGCCACGACCGATGGGGGCCGCACCTGGGGGGTCGTGGCGGGGCTGTCGAAGGTAGGCCTCGTGGCGGGTGGAACCGGGAACGTCGTCTTCGCCGACGCAACCCACGGTTGGGTGTGCGAGACCGGGACCGGGCTGTGGCGGACTACCGACGGCAGGACCTGGCAGCGACTCGGACCCTGACCGGCACGGCTTCGGTGGGCCAATTCGCCTTGTTGACAAGCTGGTCAACAACACTCGGCGTCTGGTAGACAACGGTCGTCAGCGGCCGGCGAGTTACGGGCGCCTTGGCGCCGTCGGCCCGAGTCGGGCCGGGGGGCCGGCGTGGCACGAGTGGCCTGCAGTGAAGGACACGACAGCCTTCCGAGCACCCGACGAGGGGGACCCAGAGTCATGAACTTCGCTTTCAGCGAGGAGCAAGAGGAGCTGCGCCGATCCGTTCGCCGCTTCCTCGAGGACAAGTCGCCCTCCACCGAGGTCCGGCGTCTCATGGAGACGACCGAGGGGTTCGACCGGGCCGTGTGGGACCAGATGGCCAACCAACTCGGGTTGCAGGCGCTGGCGATCCCCGAGGAGTACGGCGGCGTCGGGTTCGGGTATGTCGAGCTGACGGTCGTGTTCGAGGAGATGGGGGCGGCGTTGCTGTGCGCCCCGTACTTCGCCACCGTGGCGCTGGCCGCCAACGCGCTGCTGTCGAGCGGGGACGAGGGGGCCAAGAAAGACCTGTTGCCCTCGGTCGCCTCGGGCGAGACCATCGCCACCCTGGCGCTCACCGAGGACAGTGGGCGTTGGGACACCGACGGGATCACCCTGGCCGCCACCCGGAGCACCGACGGGTGGAAGCTCGACGGCCACAAGATGTTCGTGATCGACGGTCACAACGCCAACCTCGTGCTCGTCGCGGGCCGGACGGACAAGGGCGTGAGCCTCTTCGCCGTCGAGGGCGGTGCCTCGGGGTTGACCACGACGCCGTTGGCGACGATGGACCAGACACGCAAGCAAGCGAGGATCGAGTTCGCGTCCACCCCGGCCCGCTTGATCGGGGAGGAAGGCGGGGCGGCCCCCGTGCTGTCGCGCACCCTCGACCTGGCTGCGGTGGCCCTTGCCGCCGAGCAGGTGGGAGGCGCCCAGCGCTGTCTGGACATGGCCGTCGACTACGCCAAGACCCGGATCCAGTTCGGCCGGCCCATCGGGTCGTTCCAGGCCATCAAGCACAAGTGCGCCGACATGCTGCTGGAGGTCGAGTCGGCCAAGTCGGCTGCCTACTACGCAGGTTGGGCGGCGGCCGAGGACTCCGAGGAGCTCCCCGTCGTGGCCAGTCTGGCCAAGTCGTACTGCTCGGAAGCGTATTTCCACGCCGCCGCCGAGAACATCCAGATCCACGGAGGCATCGGCTTCACGTGGGAGCACGACGCCCACCTCTACTTCAAGCGGGCCAAGTCCTCGGAGCTCATGCTCGGGGACCCCAGCTATCACCGCGAGCTCCTCGCCCAGCGCATCGGGATCTGACTCCCATCCGGCGTCGCCTCGATCGGCGCCAGGGAGCCCCCACGGGGCCCCCTGCGGGATACTGAAGGTTGTGGAGGACCGACCGGAGCAGACACCTGACGCACGTCCTCCTGCGAACGCGCCCGTTCCGGGTGGTCCTCGCGCCTCGGACGCGGATCGGAACCGGTTCGCGAGCATGCTCGAGCGCCACTTCGCCGAGGGTCGTCTGAGCGAGGAGGAGTTCTCGGAGAGGATGGAGCTGGTTCTGCGGGCGCGCACCCTGGGCGAGTTGTACGCGTTGAGTGCCGACCTGCCCGATCCACCCGCCGTCGACGTTCCGCACAGCCCCCAGGGTCAGAGGCGTCGCGCCTGGCGCTTCTGGCGGCCCTGATCGCGGTCGAGCGATCGGGCCGGGCGGTACGACGGTGGCGACGACGTGGGCTGCGATCGACGGTCCGTCGGGATCGCTGGCCCTTCACGTCGCCCCGGGGTCGTCGACGCGCGGCGCCCGGGCCAACGTGCTCGTGCTCTGCCACGGCTTCCCGGTCGAGAGGGATTCGGCCCAGCGCGTCGCCGACACCCTTCCGATGCTCGCCGACCGGATCGCAGCCGAGAACGGATATCCCGTCGTGGTGGGTTGTCTGCGCGGCGTGGGCGCGTCAGACGGCGACTTTTCTCTCGGAGGTTGGTACGACGACCTCCGGGTCGTTATCGACCATGCCGCGCAGATCGCCGACGGTGGCGGGGTGTGGATCGTCGGATTCGGTACCGGCGGTGCTCTCGGCCTGTGCGCGGCCGGCGAGGACGCCAGGGTCCGGGGCGTCGCCTGCTTCGGGTCACCCGCCACCTTCGCCGACTGGGCCAATGACGGCGTGGGGATGATCGAGTACGCCCGGCGCGTCGGCGCCATACGCTCGGCCGGCTTTCCGCCCGACCGGCGGGCATGGGGGGCGGCCTTCGCCGACCTCCGGCCCGACGAGTCAGCCCGCAAGCTGGCACCCCGACCCCTGCTCGTCGTGCACGGGGCCGAGGACGACGAGGTGCCCGTCGCCGATGGGCGCCGTCTGGCCGAGTTCGCCGGGCCACGCGCCGAGCTGCGCGTCCTCCCCGGCGCCGGTCACCGGTTGCGCGCCGATCCCCGCGCCGTGGCTCTGTTGGCGGGGTGGCTGGAGCGTCAAGGGCCGTGACGGCGCCCGCCGTCGGGTCCCGACCCGTCACCGATGGTCGCGCCACAAGAGCGATTCACCGGAGATCGACTCGTCGAAACCGGTAGCCCCAGGGCGGTCACGTACTGTCGGCGCGCTCCAGGCTCTCGTCGATCGATGCGCGTAGCCGCGCCGCAGCGCGTTTCGGGTCGTCGGATTGGGTCAGGTACCGGACGACGACGAAGTGGCGCCCGCCCGCTGCGACCATCGCCGGCACCGTGTCGGGAGTCACTCCTCCGGTCACGAACACCGGTCGCCGAGCGTGAGCCACCGCGAACGTGATGTAGTCCGTCCCCGTCCCCGGTCGCCCCGGCTTTGTGGGCGTCGGTGCCACGGGGCCCGCGGAGACGTAGTCGACGGGCTCGTCGCGGCTCGATTCGAGTTCCTGCGGGGCGTGGGTCGAGAGCCCGACGATGGCGGCCGGTCCCAGGATGCGGCGAGCAAGGGTGGGGGAGGCGTCGTCCTGGCCCACGTGGACGCCGTCCGCCTCGATCTCGAGGGCGAGGTCGGGCCGGTCATTGAGAACGAAGGGGACGGCATGCTCGGCACAGACGCGGGCCGCCAACCGACCCCGCTCGACGATGTGGCGCGCCTCGATGTCCTTGTCCCGGAGCTGTACGACGTCCACGCCTCCCGCGATACAGGAGTCCAGGAACGAGGCGAGATCGGGACGGTCGGCGGTACAGAGGTAGAGACGCCGTTGGGCGAGCGTGCCGGTGTCGCGAATGCTCAACGCTTGCCGGCTGTGGCCGGGCGTCGGCGTTGCGGGGCGGGCGTGTTCGTGGTCTTGGTCGCCTTCCCCGTCTTCTTGGCCGGTTCTTCGGTGTCGGCCGACGCCTTCGCCTTGTTGGCAGCTTTCAGTGCTTGTTTGAACGCCCGCACCTTGTTGAGTGATTCCACGTCGGTGATATCGGCCACGGAGCGGAAGCTGCCGGGTTCGCTGAACGGCGTGCTCACGGTGTCCCACCCCTCGGGACGCACCCCGAGTTGCTTGCCCAGCAGGGCGACGAAGATCCTGGCCTTCTGCTCGCCGAAGCCGGGCAGCTCCTTCACGCGCCGGAAGAGGTCCTCTCCCGAGGTCGCGCCCTCCCATATCGCTTCGGTCCGTCCGCCGTAGCGCTCGACGACGAGCTTGGCAAGCTCCTGGACGCGCGCCGCCATCGATCCCGGGTAGCGGTGAAGGGCCGGCCTCGACGAAAAGGCGGCGGCCAGCGCTTCGGGGTCCATCTGGGCGATGCGCTTGGCGTCGAGGCTCTTGCCCAGCCGACGTCGGAGCTCCAGGGGGCTTGCGAACGCCCACTCCAGCGGCACCTGCTGGTCCAGCACCATCCCGACGACGAGTGCGAAGGGATTGTCCGAAAGAAGGGCGTCGGCTTCGGGGTCCTGGCTGAGATGAAGTTCCACGGAACGCGAGCGTACCCACGACACCGGCGGGTCAGGTCAGTCGGGTGGGTCCGGTCCGGCCCAGGACTGGACCCGGTCGGGTGGGCCGGTCCCGAGGTGGGTCCGGTCGCGAGGTGCGACCCGGTCGGGTGGGGCCGGTCGGGTGGTGCTGCTCGGTCCGGGTGGGTGCTCGCTCAGTCTCGGGAGGAGGGCCCGGAGTCGAGCATCTGCGACATCAAGACCTTGAGTGACGCGATCGCGAACTTGCCGTCGCCGACCTCGGCCATGAAGGCCCCCTCTTCGAGGGCCTGGCACCCTTCGTAGAACCAGTAGTTCCGTCGCTGGCTCATCGAAGAGCCGGCTCCCCCCGGCGGGTCGGGGAGCTTTGCGATGCTGTCGGCGTCGTGTTCGATCCAGGCGTGGAGAATGTCGTCGAGCGAGAAAGGACCGAAGAAACCCGTGATGGTCGCTTCTTTGACGATGGCCGCGAGGATGCCGTTTCGAACGGCAGCGACTTCGTCGGTCTCTGCCCGCATACGTTTGAGGCTAACCGCCGCCGGGGCCAATTCCGCGGTTCATTTCCCGATGTCAAGGGCCTGGAGTCCAAATTTGCCAAGGTGACCGCAGAACGTGGTCGAGCTCCGATTCGCAGCTGACCGTGCCCACGTAGCGTGGCGAGCTTTTCGTGCTCACTAAAGGCTCCGAGTGGGAGTGTCGAAGGTCTGGACATGACCAGCCTCGCAATGTCCGCAGAGTCCGGATGTGGGACCACGGACGAGACCGAGTCCGGGAGCGTCTCGTCGGTGGTCGTCCAGCTGCTGCGCCGACCGCGTTGGCAGACCCTGGGCGCATGTCGGGGAGAGCGGGTCGAGATGTTCATTCCCGACCGTGGTGGTCCCTCGGCGCGCGCCAAGCAGCTGTGTGCACGGTGCACGGTGCGCGCCGAATGCCTGCGCTACGCGCTCGCCGTCCCCGATCTGGTCGGCTACTGGGCCGGGACCAACGAACGCGAACGGCGCAAGCTGCGCGCCGCGTCCCGTCGTGAGAAGGCATCGGCCTGACCCGATCCTGGTCGGGCTCGGGCCTGGCCCAAAGGCTCGATCCCACGACAAGGCGAACCCGCCTCCGGAATGCACCGAATGGCGTGATCGGGCCGGCCGCTCGCTACTCTCGCTTCTCGTGCCGGGCCAACGCCGCATCGCACTGGTAACCGGCGCCAGCCGCGGCATCGGCCGGGCGTCTGCCATCGCCCTGGCGGCCGCAGGCCTCGACGTCGCCATCACCGCCCGCACCGTGCGCGAAGGTGAAGCGTTCGACGAGTCGGGCTCCATTCGGGGCGAGCCCATACCGGGCAGCCTCGAGACGACGGCGGTGGAGATCGAGGCGGCGGGCGGTCGGGCGTTCGCCATTCGGGCAGATCTCCTCGACCGGGCCTCTCTCATTGCAGCCGCCGAACGCGTGCTGGCCGAATGGGGACCGGTGGACGTGCTGGTGAACAACGCCGTCCACACCGGCCCCGGGAGCATGGAGCGATTCCTCGATCTCGACATCGACATGGTCGCAGCCAAGCTCGAGGCGAACGTGGTTGCGCAGTTGGTGATGATCAAGGCCGTTCTTCCCGGCATGCTCGAGCGCGGTGAGGGCACGATCATCAACATCACTTCCGCCGTGGCGACAAGTGACCCCCCGGCGCCGACCGGCGAGGGGGGCTGGGGTCTCGGGTACGCAGTGACCAAAGGGGCGTTCCATCGTGTGGCGGGCATCCTCGCCCTCGAACTGGGCCCTCAGGGGATCTTCGTCGTCAACGTCGAGCCCGGCTATGTCTTGACCGAGCGAATGGTGCTCGCCCAGGAGCGACTCGGACTGGAGGGCCGCTTTCCCGGAGCGCCGCCGTCGGTTCCCGGTGCGGTCGTCGCCTGGCTGGGCAGCCTCGCCGGAGTGACATCCGAGGAGCGCGCGGTGCTCAACGGCACGACGATCTCGGCCCAGCGCTTCGCCCGTGAGCGCGCCTTGCACCCGGATTGGCGAAGCGACCGCTGATCCCGGCCAGAGAACTCCTCGGGCGAGTGCTGATCCACAGCAAGGCGCCTCACACGTCATGAAACGGAGTGCCGAAGTGAGCGTGGCCGCGACGGCTGACATCACATGGGGACTCGCGTGGCCTGGTTCACGCGTCTGTAGGGGAGATTGTTGCAGGTGTTTCGCTGGATCAGATCTCGGTGCCTTGGTGCGAGGCGCGATGACCGCCAAGGTCATGATGGCAGTGAACCATGTCATGTCGACACATCGCCACGCTCCTCATTGTTGAGGATTGTCACGGAGCACAGAGCACGCGAACGTGACCCCTTACACGTCGATGCGGCCCAGAGAAGAACGACTTTCCGTTGGCCAAGGTCAGTCGCGCCTTCGCTGGGGAAGGGAAAGCAAGTGCGAAAGATGGCGGACATGACGGCACGCTTTACTGTCATGCCGTCACCCGTGATGACATTCCCGCGTCGAATGGGACTTTGTTCCCTACCCTCCCGACGCCTGCCCTCGTAGACCTAAGGGAGATAGCAGGAGTCCTCCCTTTCGGAGGGAGGACGGTAGTCCTTGAATTGTCCACCGAACGTGAGGAGCGCTCCCATGCGCCGAATCATCCTACTTATCGGTCTGACCAGCCTTCTGGCCGCCCTCGTCACGGTGGTGGCGGCCGACCCGGCGGCGATGGCCAGCGGATCGAAGCTCTTCGTGGCGCCCGGGACGACGCACAGCGCTGACACGAGCTGCACCGCTGCGGGCTACAACTCGATCCAGTCGGCGGTGACCGCCGCCAGGTCGCACAACACCATCGAGGTGTGCGCGGGCGTATACGCCGAACAGGTCACGATCAGCAAGTCCCTCACCATCAAGGCTGCGGCCGGGGCGATCATCCGGCCCACCACCGCGGTGGTCAACGCCGCCGACGAGGACAGCGCCACGTCCATCGTGGCCATCGTCGCCGTCGCACCGGGCGCGGCTCGCGTCAACATCTCCGGTCTCACCGTGGACGGGTCGCTGATCGAATCCAACAGTTTTGGCGGCTGCGCCGACAATTTCATGGGCATTCTCTACCAAGCCAACGCGAGCGGCCCCGTGTCAGGCACCGTCAAGGGAGCGACGGTCGAGAACACCAACCCCACGGCTTGTCAGGGTGACGGATATGGCGACGGCATCTTCGTCCAGGCTGGCAGCAGTGGCACGCCCAGCGCCTCGATGCACTTGATCGGGAACAGCGTGAGCGGCTACGGCAAGAACGGGATCACCTGCGTCGACGTCGGGACGGTCTGCAACATCACGCACAACAAGGTCACCACGTCGCCGACGGCGGCTGTCGCCCAGAACGGGATCCAGACGGGCTTCGGCGCCGTCGGGCCGATCACCTACAATACCGTCACGGGCAACGTCTGGACGGCATACGCGAGCGACACCAACCCGCAGCCCCAATCGGACTACTCGGCGGCGATCCTGCTCTATGGGGCGGGCATCAACGCTAGCGGGGCCGCCTCCAAGTCCACGTCGGTGAGCAAGAACACCCTGAGCAACAACCAGATCGGTGTCCAGGTCGTCGATTCGGATGCCTCGGTGGTGAAGAACACCATCACCGAGTCGAGCCCGGGCATCCCCGACAGCATCGGGGTCTACGGACTGGGCTGCGACGTCTACTGCGGCTACTTCAATGCCGACAACGGGAGCTCGCTGACCATGACCGCATCGCTGGCGCAGACGGTCAAGGTGACGTCGAACAAGATCAACTTCACCTCGACCCCCTCGGGCAGCTACGGCATCTGGCTGGGCGACAACTCGTGGAGCGCGTCCCCGGGGTTCTACCCGCCCGCGGGAAGCGAGACGGTCCACGTGTCGCGCAATCCGACCAGCAACGTGGCCAATTCGATCCTCATCGGTGGGGGCGCCAAGGGCTGAACCGGGCGCCTCCTCTAGTGTCCCCGGACCATCCGACAAGACACGCTGCCGGATGGTCCGGGGTCACGCCGCTCGGGTGGCCGGGGCCAGTGCAAGAGCTTCCCAGCTGGGTGACATCGTCAACGATGACGCGAGTACGTCTGGGAATTGGTTGACCGGGTGCCGACCGGCACCGGCGGCAACGTCTGCGTGAGCGGGTGGCAGTTCATCTTCAGCGCTGTCAATTCCACGGTGGGGTCGGCGTCGATGACGCTGGTCCGGTGGCACCAGGCGAAAAAGGTCCGGGCCGTTGAGATCCATTGACGGACGCTGTTGTTGGCAGAAGGAGCGCTCGTCCAGCGGAAAAGGTCGGCCGTGGAAATCTCGGCGGGGTGGCGCTTGCCGGTGTCTCGGAACAGGTGATTGAGGCGTCGGGCGTTCTGGTAGCGGGTCCTAGGGTTGGCGTAGCGAGCGAGAAAGTCGTTCAGCAACTCGGCAAGCTCGGCTGTTCGATGGTCGAGGGCAATGGGGCGCCGACCAGAATACTTATGATTGCTGGTATTCCTCGATACAACTCTGGCTTTCGTCACGTTTTCCCAGTTCGGGTTCCTATCGGCAGTTGTCACGTCTGCTCCTTCGGTACGTTGGGCGCATCGGCGCACGGGCGTCGATGCCTAATCGCAAGGTTGCCACGAGCCGACGGTCTGTCAAGGGGGCGGGGGCGAAGCGGGGACCCGTCCTTGCGAAGCCCTTGACAGGCGCAAGGCGGCCGGGGCCACTAAAGGTTTCTAGTAGATCCACCCCTTGTTATCTCTGTCGTAGTGTGACAGAGTGTGCTCTGTCGAATAATGACAGAGGAGGTGTGTCGTGGATGTGTCGGGGTTGCGCCCAGGCTTGTACTTGGCTGGGTCTCTTGAGCGGGTAGAGCGAGTGCGCCGGGGCCAGCGCAAAGGTGGAGACGAGATCCCTGGGTTCTGGCAGCTGGTGATCCAGACGGTCGGCGGCTATCGGATTAGGCCGACGTTCAACGAATTCGACCGAGAATCCGGCGAGGCGACACCCGTCTGGCGAGCGGTGGAAGGTGTCGAGGCGGCGGGGCAGTGGATCGTCGTGCGAGTGGCCGCTGACGTGCGGCAATTTCGGGCTGCCGAGCTAATGGCTGTGGCGGAGGCAATTCGCACTGGGGCTGGGATCGAGGCACTCCAGGGGTTGGTCGGGAAGTGGATCAACTATCGGGCGCTCAGCGTCGTTGAGCTGGGGGAGTTGGCAGCTTGAGAATGCGGGTCACAAAGCTGGTGGAGCGCTGCGAAGACGTACGGGAGGGTTGAGCGTGCCTGCCCGGTCAGTAATCGCACAGCTCGTGTCCATTTTCGGTGCCGACCCACGAGGATTTGATGCCGCCGGTCGTGTTCTTCGGCTCATCGTCGGTGCGCTGGTGGTCGAAAAATTGGACGGCAAACCGCCCACGAATGACCGGCTTCAGGAGGCGATGACGGCTCGTGGCTGGTGGTCGATGGCAACGTTCTACAGGGACCTTCGTTTTTTCCGGGAGGCGTTCCCGGGTGAGAAACCCGCAGAGGTAGCACTGCGGTTTCGGCCTTACGTCAAGATCGACCTGAAGGCCAAGAACGAGAACCTCCTAGCCGTTATGGATGTGCCTTGGCAGAAGGTGCGTGGCACCCAAAGGGTGTCGTGATGCGTCGAGAGCGGACGTTTTCGCTGACAACCGGCCCGGGCATCGTCGAGGCACGAGTCAGGACGGAACCACGGGCGTTCCCCCTTCGTGAAGGGACGAAGCGAGAGGTCCGGGGGTTTAGCGCCGAGGCGAGGCGTAACTTGCTCAAGGCTGCGCTTCGGTTTCCATGGGACGAAATGGGTCCTGTGGCGCTGGTAACCCTGACCTACCCGGACGACTTCCCAACCGACGGGTGGATCGCCAAACGGCATCTCGATCGGTTCTGGAAGCGGTGGGAGACCAAGTTTGGGGAGCGTCCCTGGGGCATCTGGGCGATGGAATTCCAGCGCCGAGGTGCGATTCACTTTCATGCGTTCCTACGGGTGCCAGCACTGCCCGGCATGGAAGAGGACCGATACGAAGTCCTGAAGGCGTGGGGTTTCCGGGCCTGGTCGGAGATTGCTGGCTTCTCGAAGGACCGGTGGGACGGATATCACCACGAGCGCATGGGTCTCCGTTTCAACGTGTCGCCCGGGTGGTATGCGGGATCGCTGTCTGCGGTGGGGATCGCTGAGTATCTCGTGGCGCACGCCGGGAAGGGTGCACAGAAGGAGCTTCCCGAGGGCGTGGAACGGCCCGGGCGATTCTGGGGACCGGTGGGGGAGCGGAATCGACGCTCTGCTACACAGACATGGGAACTGTGCTGCGAGCACTCCTTGGCGGACGTGATGCGTGTGCTGCGTCATCTGGGGCCGAGACGGCGGCGGAAGCGCCGCTCAGGTGCCCAACGTCGGCGGTATGCGTCGTGGGATCGAGAGCGAAGGGAGTGGTGGCGAAGGGAGCTGGCAGCGTCGAGGAGGCGGTGGTGGGGTCCGGTGGGCGGGTGGCGCAAGGTTGAGCATGGGCACGGGTTCGGGGTTCTGGCGCCTTGGGCAGTCGGGCTGTGTCCGGTGCACAGTCAGAGTGAGGCGGGCCTTCGGTCGACGCCGGTAGGGTCAAGCTCGGCCGCCTGAGAATGCCGGGGCCGACGTAGCCGACGCCGGCTCCTGGGCGCTTTCTCCCCCTGGGCTGAGCCGGATGAAACCTTTTAGCCGCCAAGGGCCACGGAAGTCACTCGGGTGAACTGAACCGAATACACGACTTCCAGTGAGCAGGACTATCCCGTGCTACGAACGACTAGCGGCCAGGAAGGGATAGACGGAGATACGCATCTTCGACAGACTTCCGCGCCGTTACAAATACCCGGTTACCGCCGTGAAACGGAGAGCCTGCTTCCATGGCCGCTCGGACTGTCTGGAGTAGGACCTTCTGTTGGTCAAGCGACAGAGGTGCATGCGATGTCCAATCGACCGTCTTGTTGGCCAGGATCACGTATGTGTTAGCACTCTGGGGTCCCCGCTGGTCAATGACATCGAAGACGATCCTGGTACCCTCCTCGAAGTCGGGCGCTGCACTGGGGCTGCTTGGCTCCCTGCATGCACGTTCAAGCAGCAAGTATGCCCACTCAGTCTCGATCATGAAGTCGTAAGGGTCCAACGCACGGGCTTGGCTGAGAAACACGGCGGCACTAGTCAGATTTCCACGTTCGAGCTCGTAGCTACCTCGCTGCAACCAGTAGTGGGGATCGTCGGCTAATACACTCTCAAGTTGGTTGTAGATCTGTTCAACCTGAACCCGAGATGCCACGGATTCCCTGAGGTATTGGTGATTGCTAAGAGATGTGACGAGGCGACGCTCAGGCGTCCGAGGCATGCCTCGATAGAGGCTCGTGCCGATGACAAACGCAAGACGACCGATTGCGTCACCGATCTGAGCCGACCTACGCAGATGCGATATGACCTCTCGGGCGATCACAGGGTGGCGGAGCACCACGGTGTTGCCTGCGGTCGGCAGGATGAGCTGTTGGCGGATTAGACGCTCGATCGCTTCAAGCCCTTCAGAAGTGACTTCGTTAAGGGCGCCAAGGAGATCATCGCGCTTGAGCTTGTACCGAAATGAGGTGGCCAGGGCGGTGATCGCATAGGGCAATAGAAGGTCGGGAGACAAGGTTTCGCATTCACTGGCAATCTTGTCCTCGAATCTCTCGCCCGTCGTTGCCTCGAGCATGGCGACCAGAAGCTGTCGATGAGCGCGCACCTTGAAGGCATCGAATCGTTGCGTTGGCGTCTGAGCCTTCAACTTGCCAAGACGATTGGCACGGTCGAGCGCATCGAGTAATGCATGGATGTCATCATCGGACAAAGGCGGGATTGGGACCCATTCCGTCGAAATACCGCTCAATTGGAGTGCAACCTGAAGGTCATCGAAAGCTGTGGATGAAAAGGAAGCGATAAGGCGGGGCCCGCTTGAGTCACTGGTCAGAGACCGAAGCATGTCGACACCACGCTGGCCAAATCGTTCCATGCGGTCGATGACAAGAATGTCTAAGTCGGCACCCCGGACTTCTGCCTCCAATTGTGAGACCGTGCGGGACGTTTCGACCTGCATCCACGCAATTTTGGCGCCTTCACGGTGGGCGACCAGAGCAAGACGACGGAGGATCGTCGATTTCCCGGAACCTGCGGTACCAAGAATCCCAAGTACTCGAAGAGAGTCATCCCGCACTCGATCATGTAGCTCGGACTCGACTGTCCGCTCGATAGCGAATCCGTCGACGAGATCAGACCACGTGGGTTCACGCCCAAGAAGGAAATCGGCAGGTGGCTCAACTTCGATCTTGTCGACGTTGCCTAGGTCAAATAGGGGTCCCTGGGTCGTGGTGCTCGTCTTGAGTCTGCCAGTTGTCGACGTGGCGACTGACGACAGGAACGTGTCTGCAAACGATTCGGCGTCCAGAGGGATGTGTACAACATTGAAGCGTTCAAGCATTGCCCTTCTGACTGGGTCAATTTGAGGGGGTCACCAGAAACGACCTAGGCCGCAATTCCTGGAGTCCGGGTTTGTCGCCACGCATTTCAATGTGTTGCCACATGGGCGGCTCGTTCAACTGAGTGCCGATGAACACCGTCGGGCGTCCGCCGATCTCTTTGGCAAACCGTGAGTAGACCGCATCTTGGTGACCAGCTCGACGTCCATACTGGGGTGGTGAGAATGTCATGTCGGGATAATCAGAGAGCAGTCCATTGAGATGGATAACGCCGTCCAGGTCGTCGTAGGCAGGTTGGTCGCCCAAGGCGGAGACTGGGCTCAGGTTGAGAATGCCGTGGTACTTTCGATTTACTCCTTCGAAGAGGTCGTCGAAGTTGAGGGTGTACACACGAAACCATGGGATAAAGGCGTATGACCTATACCAGGCCGGAATCGAATCGGAGTCGACACTAAGAAGATCAGTTAGGAGAGCAAGAGTGTCTGTCTGGCGGGTTGTGACTGCAATGTCAAACACATCCCCCAGCTGTGAGTCGGCGTTAAAGGGCTCGGTCGGCATGGCAAGGCCCCAGAGCCTTTCCTTGAGCTCCCGACCCTGTGGCACGTGATCGCCGATTCTGTTCAGAGCGCCGGTCGAGAAGCCGGCCCCAGTAACAAGGACGGCTCGCCCGAGTCTCAGAGAGCGTTCGAGGAAGGTGCGGGCGTTCGAATCAAGTCCATCTGCCATTGGGAGATTCTGACTCCTCAGGTGGCGGGTGCGCTTCCTGTAACACGGCCCCCGCCAACTGCATGTCTCCGGGAGTGTCGGTAACGGCATGACGGCCGGGGTTGGTGGCTGGGGTTGGAACAGGAGTCCCTCGGATAGAGCCCTGTGAGGGGGCTGGTGGGGCGACGGGAGTCGCCAAGGTTCCTGGGGACCGGGGCGGACGGACGGCGCACGGCGCCGGAGAACGGCCCCGGTCCGAGGGCATCTGGAGGCTTCGTCGGACCGACGACCCCGCCAGGCTTCAGTCGAGGAACCTGGCGGCACGGTCCTGAACCTCGACGTCCAACGGATCAAGGTAACTCCGCATCGTCGTAGCAGGGTCGGCGTGGCCGAGGACCTTCTGAACGTCGAGCAGGTCGAAGAGGTGTCCGCCCTCCTCCGTCTTGGCGTGGTGGAGGATTGCCGCAGCACTACGGCGGAGGTCATGCGGAGCGACGTGCCCGAGTCCGGCCGCCCCGGCCCTCACCTGGACGAGTTGGTAGAAGGACCGACCGTCGAGAGGTTCGGCCCAGTCGATCCGGTGGGGTCGGCGGTGGCTAGCTGAGCCACGCACCACACGGCACAGGATGGGATCGGTGGACTTGAGTTGCCGTTGAAGTCCGTCCCGGTAGTGGCGCTGCCAGCGGGCCAGGGCGTCGATCAGAGCAGTGCCCGGGACGATGTGCCGTGCCCGCCGACCCTTGCCGATCCAATTGATCTCCGGGGGCTGAGGGGTCACGCGGATGGCACTCCACGAGAGGCCGATGATCTCGGAGAGTCGCATCCCGGTCAGGCCGAGGCGGATGCCGATCTCATCCCGAAGCCCGAGGAGGGTGCCATCTTGGGTCTCTGCCACGAGCGATCCGAAGGCTTCGTCGTGGGTGAGAAACCGTGCTGGGTTCCTCGCCTGGACCTTGCCGTATAGCTGGGGGAACTGCTTCAAGAGGTCCCTTAGTTCAGCGGTCGGGTCGGCGTCGATGATGCCGGTTCGGTGGCACCAGCCGAAGAAGGTGCGCATGGTCGAGATCCGCTGACGGGCGCTGTTATTGGAGGCAGCCGTGCCGCACCAGCGGAACAACTGGGCGGGGGTGACGTGGGCCGGGTGGCGGGTGGCGCTCTCCCGAAAGAACTGGTTGAGGCGACGGAGGTTCTGATAGCGGGTCTTTCCGTTGGCATATCGGGCCAGGAAGCCGTCGAGCAACTCGGCCAGATCGTCGGGGGACCGATGGAGAGGAATAGGCCCCTGAACTGGGGATTTATGGGTGCTGGTATTCCTCGATCGTTGCACCCATCTGGGTCTCGATCTCCTTGAGGTCGAAGTAGTCTCGCCACCTCGTCACCTGCCCGTCACCGTCGAGTTCCACCATCGTGCAGCCGTGCATCTCGATGCGAATCGTGTCTCCGAGGGTGCCGCGCCCTATCCACTCGAAGGCGCCTCCAGTCGGGTCCCCATGGGACGACGTCACTTCTTGTTGCCAGTCGGGAAAGGACGCGTCGGTGATGTCCTCGACCGACTTGATGTCCGACGTCGGCGATGTCACTGGGTCGCTGAAGATGCCACCAGCCGCGAACAGCTCTCGTAGCCGCACGGTGGCATCGGCACCGAGCGCGGATGTCAACCTCTTGGTCCAGTCCTCCCACTGCACGGTGACCTTCGCTTTCTACCCGCACCCGGCGGGTCTGTGGCCCTTCGGCTTCTCGTTTCGCGGCGTCGCGCCGATGGTCGGTCTCAGTCGAGGGTCGACCAGAACGACTCGAGGGCACGCGCGCCTCGGGCCGGATCCTGCAGCATCCACCAGTGGCCGATCCCCTCGAGCTTCTCGAGCGAGGCTCCCGCCCGCTGCGCGCCCTTGGTCGCCCCGACGGCGGAGAGGAAGGGGTCCTCGGTGGGGACGAGGACGAGGCCGGGCTTGGGGATGTCTTTGAAGTCCGGTCCCCACTCCTTTCCCACGTCGACCGCGGAGCGGTACAGGGCGAGGATGCTCTCGGCCATCACCGGATCTCCCCAGCTGGCCATGGCCACGGCCCGATCGTGGGGCACGGCGAACATCTCGAGGACCGACCCTTGCTCTTCGGGTGAGGAGGCCAACTGCTGCTCGAAGAACTGTTCGCCTTCGCCGGGCGTCTGCCAGATCTTGGCGAAATCGTGCCACTCGAAGTCGACGTCACCGATCCCCGCCGCGTCGCTCACCCACGAGCGCACCAAGTCGGGCCGCGTGCTGACGACGCGCACGACGAAGCCGCCGCCCCAGTCGTGGCCGACCAGGTCGATGGGCCCCTCGGTCGCGATCGCCTCGAGCTCGGCGACGAGCCATTGCACGTACTCCTCCTTGGTGGCACCGAATCCCTTCGGTCGTGGGCACCCGAAACCCGGGAGCTGGGGCGTGACGACATCGCGGCGGGAGAGCTCCGATCGCAGGTGCTCCCACACGGCGGGTGTCTCGGGGACGCCATGGACGAGAACGACAGGCATGCGGGCAGCTTGGCAGCCTGCGGGCACACGCTCAAACGCTCGTCCCGGCCCCGGTGCCTAGGGTTCGGTCCGTGCGGTTCGGGGTGGTGGTCCTTCCGGAGTATCGCTGGGCGACGGCCCAGTCGGTATGGCAGCGTGTCGAGGAGCTCGGTTTCGACCACGCCTGGACCTATGACCACCTGGCATGGCGCTCGCTGCGCGACGCCCCGTGGTTCGGAGCCGTCCCCTTCCTGACGGCGGGCGCCGTGGCCACGGAGCGGATCCGCCTCGGCACGCTCGTGGCGTCGCCCAATTTCCGGCACCCGGTGCCCTTCGCCCGCGAGCTCGTGACACTCGACGACGTCTCGGGCGGCCGGCTCACCCTGGGCATCGGCGCGGGCGCCCCCGGCTGGGACGCCGTCGTGCTCGGACACGACCCTTGGTCCCCGATCGAGCGCGCCGAGCGCTTCGCCGAGTTCCTCGACCTGCTCGACCGGTTGCTCCGCCACCCCGAGACGTCGTACCGGGGGACGTTCTATTCGGCGGTCGAGGCCCGCACCTACCCCGGGTGCGTGCAGCAGCCCCGGCTCCCGTTCGCGGTGGCGGCCACCGGTCGTAGGGGGATGAAGCTCGCCGCCGTCCACGGGAGTGCCTGGGTGACGACGGGTGATCTTGGCCCCGAGGGCTCGCTGCTCGGCGCCGAAGAAGGCGTCGACGTGGTGCGAGCCCAGATGGCGCGTCTGGACGAGGCCTGCGTCGAGGTGGGCCGTGATCCGTCGTCGATCGACCGGCTCGTCCTCACCGGGCCCCGACTGGCTCCCGGGCTCACCTCGCTCGACGCCTTCGAGGACACGGCGGGACGGTACGAGGAGGCCGGCGTCACCGACTTCGTCGTCCACTGGCCGCGTGCCGACGAGCCCTACGCGGCCGATCGGGCGACGTTCGAGCGGATCTTCACGGCGCTGTCCACGCGCCGTGATCGGTCGTGAGGCGATCGGTATGGTTGGCGCCCGTGCCTGACCACTCGGTCCGCAAGGCGGGTCCGGCCGACGTCGGGGCGCTGGCCACCACCTTGGCTCTCGCCTTCGACGACGATCCCCTGACGGTGTGGCTCTTTCCCGACCCCGGCGCCCGGCGTCGGAAGCTCCCCACGTTCTTCCGTGCCTTGCTCCGGGCATCGCTTCCCTTCGGCGAGGTCTACGCGTCGGGCGAGGCCCGGTGCGCGGCGATCTGGAATCCGCCGGGGACCTTCCCGATGGGCTGGTACACCGACACCCGGCTCGGGATCGGCACGGCGCGCCTCGTCGGGCCGCGGATCGCGTTGTGCGCCAAGGGCCTCCTGTACTTCGCCAGTCACCACCCCAAGGAGCGCCACTGGTACCTCCAGATGCTCGGGACCGAGCCCGATGCGCAGAGCAAAGGACTAGGCTCCGCCATCCTCGCCCCGGTCCTCGAACGCTGCGACCGGGAAGGCGAGCGCGTGTACCTGGAGTCCTCCAAGGAGCGCAACATCCCGTTCTACGCCCGCCACGGGTTCGCCGTCACCGAGGAGATCCAGGTGCCGCGCGGCCCGGTCGTGTGGGCCATGTGGCGCGACCCGCGCTAGGTGTGCGACCGACGTCGGCGGCCCTCGCCGGGGCCCCGGCGGACCATGGGCCGGTGGGGTGCTGGCACCACGGCCGATCGACGGGCTGACCACCTTGGAACGGGCCCGGCACCGGTCCAGACTGGCGATGGGACCGGCGGCTGATCGACAACGAGAGCGGGAGCGTGCGGGCGCAGCGGACAGGGGGCGCGAGGTCGTGACCGGGGAGGCCCTGCACGTCGCCTGGTACCGGTTCCGAGCCACGTTCCGCCGCCGTCGAGGCGGGTACCTGGCCATCGTGGTGCTGGTCGGGTTGGTGGGTGGCGTGGCCATGGGGGCGCTCGCCGCGGCCCGGAGAACGCAGTCGTCCTTCGCGGCGTATGTGGCGAGCACCGACCCGTCCAACCTCGACGTGTCGATCTTCAGCGGGTTCAACGGCGGCAGTGGCGCCACGTACTCCACGGCCGCGACCGAGAAGATCGCCGCGCTCCCCGGCGTCCGCCACGTCGAGGGCGGCATCAATCTCGTGGCCACCCCACTGCTGCCCGACGGCGCTCCCCGTCTGGGCACCGCCACCCTCGAATCGACCGTCGCCTTCGCCAGCGTCGACGGCCTGTACTTCGACGAGGATCGTCTGGCAGTCACCGACGGCCGAATGGCCGATGCCCGTCGGCCCGACGAGATCGTGATGACGGCACGGGCGGCGCGCATCTTGGGGTTCCATGTGGGCCAGGTCATCCCCTACGGGCTCTATACCCAACAGCAGGAGGGCCTGCCCGGCTTCGGCACGCCGGCGGTGGCGCCCCACCGGCGTATCGACGCCAAGTTGGTCGGGCTCGTGCAGCTGAGCAACGCCATCGTGCAGGACGACATCGATCGGCTCCCGACGTTCTTCATCTTCACGCCGGCGTTGGGCAAGGAGGTCGTCGCCGACGGCAGCCAGGGCGCCGGTGGGGATGTCACGTACGGGTTGCAACTCGACGACGGGAACAGCGGCGTCACGAAGGTGGAGCAGGAATTCGCCAAGGTCGTTCCTCCCGGTACCACCGACGACTTCCACGCCCTGGCTCCGGTGGCGGCCAAGGTCGACCGGACGGTCAAGCCCCTGTCGATCGCCCTCGGTGTCTTCGGCGGTGTCGCCGCCTTGGCCGCGCTCTTGATCGGCGTCCAGGCCATCTCGCGCCAACTGCGTGCCGCCGACCAGGACCTGACGGTGCTTCGAGCCCTGGGGGCTGCCCCGTCCACCACGACCGCCGACGGGCTGGTCGGGATCGCTGGGTGCCATCGTGGTGGGGGCGGTGATCGCCGCCGTCGTGGCCGTCGCCCTGTCTCCGCTTGCTCCCCTCGGCCCCGTCAGGAGCGTCTATCCCGGCTCAGCCGTCGCCGTCGACTGGACGGTGCTCGGCATCGGGCTCGTCGCACTGATCTTCGGGCTCTGGTCGATCGCCCTCGGGCTCGCCTATCGGGGCGCACCCCACCGTGTCGCCCGGCGCGACGGCCTCGCCCCCCTCGGTGCCTCGAGGGCCGTGCACGCGGTGACGTCGACGGGCCTGCCTCCGCCCGCGGCCGTCGGGGTGCGGTTCGCGCTCGAGTCGGGTAGAGGGCGCACGGCGGTGCCGGTGCGCTCGGCGCTGTTGGGTGCCGTCCTGGCGGTCGCCCTCGTCGTCGCGACCCTGACGTTCGGCAGCGGTCTGCAATCGCTGGTCTCGCACCCCTCGCTCTACGGGTGGAACTGGACCTACATGCTCAATCCCACCAATACCGTCCCCTCTCAGGCTCTCACCTTGCTCAGACACGATCGTGATGTCGCCACATGGGCGGCCTACGACTACAACGACGCCCAGATCGACGGCCAGACGGTGCCGTTCCTCTTCGAGGATTCCCAATCGGACCCCGCCGCCCCCGTCGCCCCACCGATCTTGAGCGGGCACGGCCTCGCCTCGAAAGACCAGATCGTGCTCGGGGCGGCCACGATGGCGCAGCTCCACGAGCACGTCGGCGGCAGCGTCATCGTGAGCTACGCCACACCGGCGGCCGCTCCGTACTACGTCCCTCGCACCGTCGTGAAGATCGTCGGCACGGCGACCATGCCCGCCGTCGGTTTCTCGAGCGTCGTCGCCGACCACACCTCTATGGGGACCGGGGCCCTCATCAGCAGGGATGTCGAACCCGCCGCCTTCCAGAAGGCCCAGCTGAGCTCGGACCCGACGCTCAATGGGCCGGACCTGGTCTTCGTCCGTCTCCGCGATGGCATTCCGGCCGCGGCTGGTCTCGCCGGCCTGCAGCGCATCGCCGCCTCCGCCGATCGCGATCTTGCCGCCGTCCCGAACGGTGGCGGTCAGGGGAACTCGGTGTCGGTGGTCGGCGTGCAACGCCCCGCCGAGATCGTGAACTACCGGACAACGGGCGCGGCTCCGGCGCTGCTCGCGTCTGCGCTGGCTGCCGGCGCGGTGATCGCGCTGGGCCTGACGCTGGCGGCGTCGGTGCGACGGAGACGACGCGACCTCGCCTTGTTGAAGACCCTCGGGTTCACCGAACGGCAGCTGGCGGCCGCGGTGGCGTGGCAGGCGTCGGTCGCCGCCGGGGTCGGCATCGTCGTGGGGGTGCCCGTCGGGATCGCGCTGGGACGATGGCTGTGGGACCTCTTCGCCCGTCAGATCTACGCCGTCCCCGATGCCACCGTGCCCGTGGTGTCGGTGATCGTCGTTGCTCTCGGCGCGTTGGTGCTCGCCAATGTGGTGGCGGCCCTCCCCGGACGCAGCGCGGCTCGTACCCGCACGGCACTGCTCCTCCGTTCGGAGTGACCAAGCACACCCCAACCCCCACCTCGTCGTCGTGCGGCATGATGGCGCCATGGACTCGGTGACGACGACGGTGAAGACGACGACGGTGAAGACGACGACCTCCCGGTGGTCCTTGTGGTCAGAGGGCTCGGTCCTCTCGATCGGGTGCAAGGGATCGGTGCTGTCGATCGGTTCGGTCGGCTCCGCCCTTTCGATCGGTTCGATCGGGTCGTTCCTCTCTGCCTTCTCGGTCGGATCGGCCTTCTCCCTCGGGTCTGTGCTCTCGGCGCAATCCCGGTGGTCGCTCATGTCGGCCCGGTCCCGGTGGTCGGTGATGTCCGCTCGGGCGCGCCGCGCCGTCCTGTCGGGCTGACCCGCTGGATCTCGACAGAGGTCAGTCGGACCACGGATCGGCGGTCTCGGCGTCGATCCCGTAGCGGCTGATGGCGTCGGCCACCTCGTCGTGCTTGGCGTCACCGGTGTCGGCCAGGGCGCTGAGCACGGCGACGACGACGTGGGCGGCGTCGACTTCGAAGAAGCGCCGCAGGGCGGCCCTGGTGTCGGAGCGGCCGAAGCCGTCGGTCCCGAGCGAGACGAAGGGCCGGGGCATCCACCGCGCCACCTGGTCGGGGACGGCCCGCATGTAGTCGGTCACCGCCACCACGGGCCCGACGCCGTCCGCCAGTGCGCTCCAGAGGTGGGGGACCTCCCGTTCGGCGTGGGGATGGAGACGGTTGGCCCGCTCCACCGACAGGGCGTCCTCGCGCAGCTCGGTGTACGAGGTGACCGACCACGCGTCGGCCGACACACCCCAGTCGGCGGCCAGCATGGCGCGCGCCTCCATGGCCGCCTGCCACATCGGGCCCGAAAAGAGCAGTGTCGCCCGCCGGGCGGAGCCGTTGCGCTTCTCGCCCGGGCCTCCCGCCCCGCCGTCGCTCACGTCGGCCGGCTCGGCGAAGCGGTACATGCCCCGCAGGATCCCGGCCCTCACGGCGTCACCGGCGGCGCCCTCGGGCAGAGGGGGCATGGGGTAGTTCTCGTTGTAGAGGGTGAGGTACCAGAAGCGGTCCTCGGGCTCGGGGCCCATGATCTTGGCCACGGCGTCCTGCATGATCACGCCGATCTCATAGGCGAAGGCGGGGTCGTAGATGTGGGCGGCGGGGTTCACCGAGGCGAGCAGCGGCGAGTGGCCGTCGTCGTGCTGGAGGCCCTCACCTTGCAGGGTGGTACGGCCTGCGGTGCATCCGGCCATGATGCCGCGCCCCCGGATGTCGCCGAGGAGCCAGGCCAGGTCGCCGATGCGCTGGAAGCCGAACATCGAATAGAAGAGGTAGATCGGCAACATGGGTCGACCCCACGTGGCGTAGGACGTGGCCAGCGCGATGAACGAGGCCATGGCCCCGGCTTCGGTGATGCCTTCCTGGAGGACCTGGCCTTTGCGGTCCTCGGCGTAGCGGAGGATGAGGTCGGAGTCGACGGGCGTGTAGCGCTGGCCCTCGGGCGCGTAGATCTTGGACTCGGCGATGAGTGGTTCGAGGCCGAAGGTGCGGGCCTCGTCGGGGACGATGGGAGCCACGTAACGCCCCAGGCCGGGGTCGCGCACGAGATTGCGCAGCAGGCGGGCGAAGGCCATCGTCGTGGACGCGGCCTGGGCGCCCGACCCGGCGAACATGTCGGAGAACGCCTTGTCGTCGGGCAACGCGTGGGGCGTGACGGAACGCACGACGCGCGACGGCAACGGGCCGGCCAGGACCCGGCGCCGGCCCGACAGGTACTCGTGGGCGGGGGATCCCTCGGGGGGGCGGTAGTAGGGCGGCTGCTCGGCGTCGAGGGCGTCGTCGGGGATCTCGTCTTGGAGATAGAGGCGGTCCCGCAGCGCCAGCAACTGGGCCTTGGTCATCTTCTTGATCTGGTGGGTGGCGTTGCGCGCCTCGATCTCGGGCCCGAGCGTCCACCCCTTCACGGTCTTGGCGAGAATGACGGTGGGCTGTCCCACCTGCTCCGTCGCCAGCTTGTAGGCCGCGTAGAGCTTGCGGTAGTCGTGGCCGCCGCGCGGCAGGGCCTGGAGCTCGGCGTCGGAGAGGTGCTCGACGAGCCGGCGCAGCCGGGGGTCGGGCCCGAAGAAGTGCTCCCGGATGTAGGCGCCCGACTCGGTGGCGTACTTCTGGAACTCGCCGTCGGGCGTGGTGTTCATCTTGTCGAGGAGCACGCCGTCGATGTCACGGGCCAGGAGCTCGTCCCACTTCGATCCCCAGATGACCTTGATCACGTTCCAGCCCGCGCCGCGGAAGGTGGCCTCGGCTTCCTGGATGATCTTGCCGTTGCCGCGCACGGGGCCGTCGAGGCGTTGCAGGTTGCAGTTGACGACGAAGATGAGGTTGTCGAGATGCTCGCGCCCCGCCACCCCCAACGCGCCGATCGACTCGACCTCGTCGAGCTCCCCGTCGCCGAGGAAGGCCCAGATGCGGCTGGCGCTGGTGTCGACGATCTCGCGCTGGAGGAGGTAGCGGGCCGTGTGGGCCTGGTAGATGGCGCACAGCGCACCGAGGCCCATCGACACGGTGGGGTACTCCCAGAACTCGGGGAGCAGGCGGGGGTGGGGGTAGCTCGGCAGTCCCCGGCCCGAGACCTCCTGGCGGAAGTGGTCGAGTTGGTCCTCGGTGAGGCGCCCCTCCGCGAAGGCGCGTGCGTAGATGCCGGGGGAGGCGTGGCCCTGGAAGTAGACGAGGTCGCCGAACCCCCCGTCGGACTTGCCCCGGAAGAAATGGTTGAAGCCGACCTCGTACAGCGAGGCCGAGCTCGCATACGTCGCAAGATGGCCGCCGATGCCTTCGCTGCGATAGTTGGCGCGGCTCACCATGGCCGCCGCGTTCCAGCGGATGTAGGCGCGGATGCGACGCTCGACGTATTCGTCGCCGGGGAACCACGGCTCCTGGTCGCGCGGGATCGTGTTCACGTAGGGGGTCGAGACGGTGGCGGGGAAGTCGACCTGCTTGGTCCGGGCCCGCTCGAGCAGCTTCATGAGGAGGAAGCGGGCCCGGGTGCGTCCCTCGGCGTCCACGACGGCGTCGAAGGAGTCGATCCACTCCGCGGTCTCTTCAGGGTCGATGTCGGGAAGTTGATGCGACATTCCGTCGAAGAGCACTACTCCATGCTACGGGCGGGGTTCTCCTAGAAGGCCGACACTGCCGACCACTAGGGGGGCCTCGGTCGGTGCGGGGAGCACCGGCGAAGGTGCCCGCATCGGTGGGGGGTCAGACGACCGACCCGGCGTTCTCCGACCTTGAACTTCCTCCGGCCGATTCCCACCTCTTTCCTACCCCTCCAACCCCACCAGCCTCACCTACCTCTGTGTCATCTCAGGGGTACTGATACACCTTCGTGTCAGAGTGGGCCTGTGCTCGCAGACCTCGAGACCGCCCGCCGCGACATCGCCGCCGCGCTGGCCGAGGCCGACCCCGACCGGGTCACCGCCGCCCAGGCGGCGACGCTCCTGACATTGTTCGCCGACATCGAGCGGTTGGGGGCGGCGGGCAAGGTGCTCTTTTCCAAGCGCGCCGCAGAGTCCACCATCTGGCGCGACGAAGGGCACCGCTCGGCGGCCTCGTGGATGGCGGAGAAGACCCGGACTCCCATGGGTGACGCCATCGCAGCCATCGAGACGGCCGCAGCGTTGCAGTTGTTGCCCGACACCACCGAGGCGCTGCGACGCGGCGAATTGTCGGGCCCCCAGGTGAAGGTCATCGCCCACGCCGCCCAGGGCGACCCCAGCACCGAGAACGAATTGTTACAAGCAGCGGCGACGCGCAGCTTCAAGGGCCTGACCGCACGCGCCGCCGAGGTCCGGGCCGCGTCGCGCTCCGCACAAGAAGAGCAAGACCATGCCCGGGCCATCCACCGCGCCAGGTACCTGCGCACCTGGGCCGACCCCGACGGGGCCTTCCGCCTCGACGCCAAGCTCGCGCCCCAGGACGGGGGCAGGCTCCTGTCCGCTCTCAAGGACGAGGCCGACCTCCGCTTCCACGAGGCCAGGAAGTCCGGGGACCTCGAGCCCCCCGCCGCCTATCTGGCCGACGCGCTCGTGGCCCTCGTGGCCGGCGAGCCCGCTGTCGCAGCGTCCAAAGATTCGAAACGCCGACCGGCCCGGGCCACGGTGAGCATCCGGGTGGACGCCAAAGCGCTGCGCCGGGGACATGTCACGAAGGGCGAGATCTGCCACATCCCCGGCGTGGGCCCGGTGCCCGTGGCCGAGGTCCGGCGCCAGCTCTCTGATGCCTGGGTGAAGATCCTCGTGGTAGACGGGGTGGAGGTCAGCACGGTGTGCCACGTGGGCAGGACGGTCCCCGCCCATGTCCAGAGCGCGCTCGAGGAGCGCGACCCCACGTGCGTGGTCCCGACGTGCGAGGTCGGCCATGGCCTGCAGAACCACCACTGGGACGTCCCCTACGTCGACTGCAAGACGACCGACCTGGTCGGCCTGGCCCGGGTGTGTCGGTGGCACCACGACCTCATCACGTATGAGAAGTGGGAGTTGCGCCCCGGGCCCGAGGGCTGGGAATGGCGCGAACCGCCCGGTGGGTGCAGCTTCGAAACCGGCCCGCCGTACCGAGATACGGGTTGAGCGCGTCAGTCCGAGGATCCGAAGCGCACGATGGAGCTGATTGCCCTCCGGTAGGCGGCGCGCCGGTCGTAGGGGGCCTCCCGCTCGGCGTCGTCGGCCCTGCGCATGTCCACTCCTCCACCCGTCGGGTTGGCGGCACGGGAAATGGCCCGAACCGGGGACTCCGGCATGGGAATGTCGGGAGGCGGGTCGAAGGACTCGAGCCCCGAGTCCCGGACGAGCTTGGTCGGGTTGCCCTCGGAGAAATAGCGGCATTCGTGCTCGTGGTACGGGTCCGAGAACCATCCCCATGTGGTCGCCGTCACCGTTGTCACCCGAGCAGTTTACCTTGAGTTCACCTTTTGTTCACGTTTAGATAACCTTCGGTGCTCTCATCAGCGACTTTGCGCCCGGACGGGGCGTCCACCGCGGGCACCGGGCCGGGCATGCATGCTGGGGATCTGATGGGAACCGACGCCGCCGAGACCGTCGTGTACACCGATGGCTCGAGCCTCGGGAATCCCGGCCCCGGTGGCTGGGCGTGGGCGGTGCCCAACGGGCCCTATGCCAGCGGCGCCGAGCCGCGTTCGACCAACCAGCGGATGGAGGTCACGGCCGTCATCCGGGCGCTGGAAGCGAACCAAGGCCCCGTCCACGTCAAGAGCGACTCGACCTACGTCGTCAATTGCTTCCGCGACCGGTGGTGGGAGGGGTGGAAGCGGCGTGGGTGGCGCAACACCGCGGGCAAGCCGGTGGCCAACCGCGACCTGTGGGAGCCGCTCTTGGAGCTGGCGCTCGACGGTGGCCGCCCGGTGCGGTTCAGCTGGGTGAAGGGCCATTCGGGCAACGAGATGAACGACCGGGTGGACATCCTGGCCGTGGAGGCCGCCGCAACGCAGCACGGCGTGTCCGGGGACCACTTCATCGGCTAGGCGTGTCTTGGCGGGCGGCTCGGCCGCCCCCGTAGCATGCGCCGCATGGACCTCAACGACATCTCCGCTGTCATCACCGGTGGCGCGTCCGGGCTGGGCGAGGGCACTGCTCGCAAACTGACCTCCCTCGGGGTGCGGTGCACGATCTTCGACCGCAACGAGGATGGCGCCAAAAAGGTGGCGGGCGATCTCGGCGCCAACTACGTCGCCGGCGACGTCACCAACCCCGATGACTGCCAGCGCGCCGTCGACCAGGCGGCCGAAGGCGGCAAGCTGCGCATCGCCGTGAACTGCGCCGGCACCGGGTGGGTGGGCCGGGTCATCAACCGCGACAACTCGCCGCACGACCTGAGTGCCTTCAAATTCATCCAGGAGCTCAATGTGGTCGGCACGTTCAACGTCATGACGCGCGCCGCGTCGGCCATGGCCGTCACCGAGCCGCTCGAAGACGGGGAACGAGGCGTGATCGTGAACACCGCGTCTGTCGCAGCGTTCGACGGCCAGGTCGGCCAGCTCGCGTACTCGGCGTCGAAGGGTGCGATCGTGGGCATGACCCTTCCTGCCGCGCGCGACCTGGCGTCGGTGGGGGTTCGTGTCGTCACCATCGCGCCGGGGTTGTTCGACACACCCTTGCTCGGCATGCTCCCCGAGGAGCAGCGCAATGCGTTGGGCCAGTCGGTCCTGTTCCCGAAGACGCTCGGCCAGCCCGTCTGGTACGGAGAGCTCGTGGCGCACATCGCCCAGAACAGGTACCTCAACGGGGAGGTCATCCGCCTCGACGGCGGCATCCGCATGCCCCCGAAGTAGGGAGCGGCGCGGACGCGGGACCGAAGTAGACGCGGACCCAAGCAGGAGGGACCCGAAGCCGGAGTCGAGACCCGAAGCAGGTGTGGACCCGAACGTAGGTGGACCCGAAGTAAGTGGGCCCGAAGTAGGAAGTAGAGACGCCCATGAAGTACGTCGATATCGCCGGGGCCAGGATGTCAGTGATCGGGCTCGGGACATGGCAGTTCGGCTCGACCGAGTGGGGGTACGGGGCCGACTACTCCGACCGTGAGGCGGATGCCATCGTGCAGCGCGCCTTGGACGTCGGCATCACCCTCTTCGACACGGCCGAGATCTACGGCTTCGGGAGGTCCGAGCGGATCCTGGGCAAGGCGCTGGGGGAGCGGCGCAACGAGGCCTTCATCGCGTCCAAGATCTTCCCGGTCCTGCCGATCGCGCCGGTGGTGGTGCAGCGGGCCCGGGGGAGCCTGCGGCGTCTGGGGGTCGACGCTCTAGATCTGTACCAGCTCCACCAGCCCAACCCCGTGGTGCCGCTCACGGCGACGATGCCCGCCTTCGCGCAGTTGCTCGACGAGGGGCTCGTCCGCCACGTCGGTGTCTCGAACTACTCGTTGGCGCGGTGGGAGGCCGCCCAGGAGGCGTTGGGTCGGCCCGTGCTGTCGAACCAGGTCCGATACAGCCTGGTGGACCGCCGGCCCGAGAAGGACCTGTTGCCGTGGGCACAGGCCCATGACCGGGCCATCATCGCCTACAGCCCGCTGGGCCAGGGCTTGTTGTCGGCGCGCTACGACGAGCACCACCGTCCCACCGGCATCGTGCGCTCGGCGTCGCCCGGGTTCCATCCCGAGAACCTGCGCCGCGCTGCCCCGATGCTCGACGTGTTGCGAGCGGTGGCCGAGACCCATCACGCCACGCCGTCGCAGATCGCGCTGGCGTGGTTGGTCCGGCGTCCCAACGTGGTCGTGATCCCGGGGGCGAGCTCGGCGGCGCAGGTGGAGGTGAACGCGGCAGCTGCCGACATCGAGCTCACCGACGACGAGGACGCGGCGCTCGTGGCCGCGTCCGACGCGTTCGAGCCGTTGGCGGCGACGTCGGTGCTGCCCGACCTGATCCGCGAACGCGTCTCCGGGTTCATCGGTCGTATGACCGGCGGCTCCGGTCCGGCACCTTCCTAGTCCCCTCCGGCGTCTTCCTCGTCGGAAAGGTCGACCGGTGCGGTACTGGACGGTCGACGAGGCCCAGGCATTCCTCCCCCGGCTGCGACTTCTGCTGGGCGTGATCCGTCGGGCCTCGAATCTGGCGGTGTCGTCACGCGGGAACGGGCACGCCGTGCTCCCCGGCGCCCCTCCACCCGCCGGCCCGTCGTCACCAAAGTCCGCGCCTGCGGAGTCCGGCTCGGGCTCGACCGCCCCGGGCGCCGTCGGTTCGGGTCTTCCCGACGCTGCGCCCGCCGACTCCGAACCGAGGGAGCAGGTACCGACGCCTCCGGCCGGGCCTGCTGGCGCCGCGGCCCCGCCGGGCTCGGAGCCGGCCGTGGCGTTCGATGTCAAGGAGGCGCTCTCTGAGCTCGATCGGCAGGGAATCGTCCTGCGCGACCCCGATCGGGGGCTCATCGACTTCACGGCGCTGCACCTCGGGAAGGAGGTGCTGCTCTGTTGGCAGCTCGACGAGGACGAGTTGGCGTGGTGGCATTTTCCCGAAGACGGATTCGCGGGTCGCCGCCCGCTGCCCCTGCCTCCCGAGCTCTGACATCTTGCACCCTCCGCCCGGCACACCGTGTCCGCGGTCACGGTCCGTCCGGTTCGTCGCCTCCTCCTTCCGTTGTCGCTTCGTCTCCTCCTCCCGTTGTCGCTTCGTCTCCTCCTCCCGTTGTCGCTTCGTCTCCTCGTCTCGTGTCCTCGGCCGTAGTGTCTCTTGCCGAGCCCCGTCGGGGGTGTCCCCACTCATCCGACCGTTCATCACCTCGGTCCCCTCACTGCGTCTTTGGGTATGCCATCTCCGGGACGATGGACACCCACGAACCGCTGGTCCGGACCCCCTTGGCCCCGGGGTTGTCGGCTGTGGGCTGTCGGACGCTCCTCTTGGGCAGCTTCGGGTGGGCGGTCCTCCCCGTTAGGCTGGAACACGGACCGGTGCCCGAGCGTTGCACGACACGGAGGTGATCACGACGGCTGAAACCACTGCATTCGATGTCGTTGTGATCGGTGGTGGGCCCGGTGGCTATGCCACTGCCCTCTACGGGGCGGCAGCGGGCCTCAGCGTTGCCGTCGTCGAGCGCGACAAGGTGGGTGGGACGTGCCTGCACCGGGGTTGTGTCCCCGCCAAGGAGTTCCTCGAGACCGCCAGCGTGGTGCGGACGGTAGCGGCGGCCAAGGAGTTCGGGGTCCAGGCCGGACAACCGGTCGTGGACTTCGCGGTGAGCCAGGGCCGCAAACAGAAGGTGGTCGACCAGCTCTTCAAGGGGCTCGCTGGGCTCATGAAAGGTCGGGGGATCGTCACCTTCGACGGTATCGGGACGCTCCTTCCCGGCCGCCGGGTCCGCATCGAGCCCGTAGCGGGTTCCGGAGACGGTGGCGAGTCACTCGAGATCACGGGCCGCAACGTCGTGCTGGCCACCGGATCGGTGCCGCGCACCATTCCGGGCTTCGACGTCGACGGCCGCCTTGTCATGACTTCGGACGAGGTTCTGGCACTCGATGCCCTGCCGGCGTCGATCGCCGTGATCGGGGGCGGTGCCATCGGCTGCGAGTTCGCCTCGATGTTCTCGGACCTCGGCAGCCAGGTCACGGTGCTCGAAGCCCTGCCGTCGTTGCTGACCGGATGCGACAGCGACGTCGTGAGCGTCGTAGCGCGTTCGTTTCGCAAGCGGGGGATCAACGTCTACACCGGTGTGACGGTGAACGGGCACTCGCCCAACGGGGCGGGGACGATCGTCAGCTTCGGAGAAGCGGAGTCGGTCACCGTCGACGCCGTCGTGCTGTCGGTCGGCCGTCGACCGCTGACCGAAGGGCTCCTCGCCGAGGGGACCGGGGTCACCCTGGACGACCGGGGCTACGTCGTCGTCGACGAATACCAGCGCACGGCGGCGGAAGGGGTGTGGGCCGTCGGCGACGTGGTGAACACCCCTCAGCTCGCGCATGTGGGCTTCGCGGAGGGGATCCTCGCCATCAAGCTCATGCTGGGCGAAGCGGCGTTGCCCGTCGACTATGCGCGGGTTCCGTGGGCCATCTACTGCCACCCCGAAGTGGCCTTCGCAGGTCTCACCGAGGTGCAGGCCAAGGAAGCGGGCATCGACGTGGTGGCGAACAAGGACCCCTACGGCGGCAACAGCCGGGCCCGGATCCTGGGTGAGACCGATGGTCTCGTCAAGGTGATCGCCGAGCGGCTGCCCGACGGACGGGCGGGGCGGATCCTCGGTGTCCACATGGTCGGCCCCTGGGTCACCGAACAGTTGGGCCAGGGGTACATGGCGGTCAACTGGGAGGCCACTCCCGAAGAGATCGGGCAATTCATCCAGCCGCATCCCACGCTGTCGGAGGCGTTCGGTGAGACAGTGTTGGCGCTCACCGGAAGGGGACTCCACGTTGGCTGACGTCACCATGCCCCAGCTGGGCGAGACGGTTACCGAGGGCACGATCACGAAGTGGCTCAAGTCGGTGGGGGAGGC
Organism: uncultured Acidimicrobiales bacterium; assembly: GCA_963838775.1. GTDB lineage: Bacteria > Actinomycetota > Acidimicrobiia > Acidimicrobiales > UBA8190 > Chersky-840. Next base: position 130,721 of record CAWISP010000001.1, on the reverse strand, counting down.
CGTGGCGCGCGACGAGCCCCTCTTCGAGGTTTCGACCGACAAAGTCGACTCGGAGGTGCCGTCACCGGCAGCGGGCACGCTGGCCGAGATCCGAGTGCAAGAAGGCGAGACCGTCGATGTCGGCACCGTGCTGGCGGTCGTGAGCGCCGACGGTGCAGGTGCCGCTGCTCCCGCCGCGACCGAAGCGGCGCCGGCTGCGCCCGCCACCCCTGAAGCATCTGCCCCGCCTGAGCCCGCCCCGGCTCCGCCTGCCGCCGCGCCGGCTCCACCACCGGCCCCGGCCCCAGCCCCGGTCCCACCACCACCGGCCGCGGCCCCGCCGCCGGCATCAACCCCACCGGCACCCGCACCGCCCCCCGCCGTCCCCGCTCCTGTCGCAGCTGCGCCTGCACCCCCGGAGTCCGACGGCCCCGGGAAGTGGGGCGACCGGATCCTGTCGCCGGTGGTGCGCCGCCTGCTCGACGAGAACGCCATCGATCCCTCCGAAGTGACCGGAACAGGCCTCGGTGGCCGGATCACGCGGTCGGACGTGCTCGGTTATATCGACATCAGTCGCGCCGGAGGCGCGCCGTCACCGGGCGCCGCTGCCCCACAACCCCCGACCGCCACCCCGGTCGCGCCCGCCCCGCCAACCACACTCTCGACGCCGTCAACGTCCGCCGCGGGGGCGGCTTCGGTCTCGTCGCCAACGGCCGGGACCGACGAGATCATCCCCTTCACCAATATCCGTCGCCGCACCGCAGAGCACATGGTCCGGTCGAAGGCGACAAGTCCTCACACCCTGGTGGTGCTCGAAGCGGATTACGAGCAAGTCGAGCGCGTCCGGCGCAGCCATGGCGCCCAGTTCAAGGCCGAGGAGGGTTTCGCTCTGACGTACCTGCCCTTCGTGGCCCGGGCCACGGTCGAGGCGCTGCACGAGTGGCCACATTTGAACGCCTCGGTGGGAGACGACTCGCTCATCGTGCACCATCAGATCAACATGGGCTTCGCCGTTGATCTCGATCACAACGGGCTCATCGTGCCGGTCGTGAAACATGCGGAGGAGCTGACACTGCGGGGCATGGCCCGGCGGATCCGCGAGCTGGCCGACCGGGCACGGACGAAGAAGCTCAGCGCGGACGACATCTCGGGCGGGACGTTCTCGATCACCAACGCCGGGCCCTTCGGTACCTTCCTCACAGCTCCGATCATCAACCAGCCCCAGGTCGCCATCCTCTCCACCGACGGCGTGAAGCGACGCCCGACCGTGGTCGTACAGCCAGACGGTACCGAGGCCATCGCCATCCACTCTCTGGGGTTGCTGTGTCTTGCATGGGACCACCGTGCGGTGGACGGGGCCTACGCCGCTGCGTTCGTAGCGCGCGTGACGGAGTTGCTCGCCACCCACGACTGGGCCGCCGAGCTCTGAGTCGGCAGAGGACCGACATGTTCCGGGTTCGCTGGCTGGGTCGGGTCCCGTACGCGGAGGCGCACGCGCTGCAACGCGCCCTGCACGACCGGGGCCGTGACGACCATCTGCTACTCCTCGAGCATCCGCATGTATTCACGCTCGGGGTGCACGCCGACCGTGCTCATGTCCTCGTCGACCCGGCTCTTGTCGGGGCCGACCTCGTGGCGAGCGACCGGGGTGGGGACGTGACCTACCACGGGCCGGGCCAACTCGTCGCGTATCCCGTGGTGAACGTGCCCACGGCACCGCGCTCGGTGCCGGCGCACGTCCACGCCATCGAGCAGGTCGTGATCGACACCTTGGCCGAGCTCGGCTTGGCCGCGGGCCGGCTAGCCGGTTATCCCGGGGTGTGGTTAGACGCTCAGGGCGCGAGACCCCGCAAGATCTGTGCCATCGGTGTCCGGGTGACCCGGGGACGATCGATGCACGGCTTGGCGCTGAACGTGAACCCTGACATGGTGTGGTTCGACCGCATCGTGCCCTGCGGCATCGGGGACGAGGACAAGGTGGTGACGTCGCTCGCCGCCGAGGGAATCGACGTGTCCATGCACGAGGTGGTCGACATCGTCGTGCGCCATGCCGTGCGACGCTGGGCTCCCGACGGGCTCTTCGAACGCCAGGACGTGGCGTGGCCCGCGTCGGGCCCGACCGCCTCGACATCGGGCCCGACCACCTCGACATCGGGCCCGACCGCCTCGACATCGGGTTTGCCGAATCGCACCTCGGACTTCATTCCCGCACCGGAGGGGCTGTCAGCCCGCGTCCCGGGCGAGCAGCTCCGCATCCGGCTCCGTCAGGCGGGCGTGGATCCCGGTGCGGGCCTGGCGCGCAGCGCCCGCAAACCGCCCTGGCTGCGCGTCCCGGTACGGATGGGCGACGAGTTCCTCGGCCTGCGCCGCACCGTGCGCGACCACGGTCTCGTGACGGTGTGCGAAGAGGCCGGCTGTCCCAACATCTTCGAGTGTTGGGCCGACGGCACGGCCACCTTCATGATCAACGGCGAGCGTTGCACGCGCTCGTGTGGATTCTGCCTGGTCGACACCCGGCATCCCGAGCCCCCCGACGCCGAGGAGCCCGACCGGGTCGCCGCCGCCGTCGAGGAGCTCGGCCTGGCGTACGCGGTGGTGACCGCGGTGGCGCGCGACGACCTCCCCGACGGTGGTGCCGGCGGTTACGCGGCGACGATCCATGCCATCCGGGCGCGGCGCCCGACTACGGCGGTCGAGGTGCTCATCCCGGACTGCAAGGGCGACGGCGCATCGCTGGAGACGATCTTCGCGGCGCGACCCGACGTGCTCAACCACAACCTCGAGACCGTGGCTCGTCTCCAGCGGGCCGTCCGGCCCTCGGCCGGCTACGCGCGCAGTCTCTCGGTCCTGGCCCGGGCCAAGAACGCGGGGCTCGTCACCAAGTCGGGCATGATCCTCGGCATGGGGGAGGGCCCCGAAGAGGTGGTCGGCGCCCTGTCCGATCTCCGGGCCGTCGGTGTCGACATCGTCACCCTCGGCCAGTACCTCAGACCTACCGCCGCGCACCTGCCGGTGGCGCGGTGGTGGACACCGGAGGAATTCGAGTCCTTGCGCGCCGTGGGCGAGGAGATGGGCTTCGCGCACGTCGAGTCGTCGCCCTTGACCCGTTCGAGCTACCACGCCCGGGGCGCTGCTGCCGCTGCCGTCGGGGCGGGCGCTGTGTCTGGGACCGGCGCTGTCGCCGGGGCTGGCGCTGTGTCTCGGGCCGGGGCTGGCGCTGTGTCTCGGGCCGGGGCTGGCGCTGTCTCACGGGCCGGCTCTGTGTCTGGAGTTGCTGCCGTCGCGCCGGCTCTCGAGCGCGAGATATGACCGACCAAACCACGGCACGCCGTGACCGGCTCTCCCGGGTACGGACCCGCATGGACGAGCTCGAGGTGGACGCGTTGCTCTTGTCGCACGGCGCCGACCTGCCCTGGCTCACCGGCTATCGCGCCATGCCGCTGGAGCGCCTCACCCTCCTGGTGCTGCCCCGCGACGGCGAGGCCGTGCTCATCGTCCCCGCCCTCGAGGCCCCCCGGGTACCCGATACGAGCGGGATGATCACGCTGCGCCCGTGGGCGGAGACCGAGGATCCCGTGGCCCTCGCTGCCGCCCTCCTGGCGCCGGCCCGCACCGCCACCTACGGCATCTCCGACCGGGCGTGGGCGCAGTCACTCCTGGCCCTGCAGGCGAGCCTCCCCGGTGCCCGATGGCAACCGGCCTCGAGGGTCACGTCCCCCCTGCGGGCCGTAAAAGATGCCGGTGAGATCGCGGCGCTGCGCGCCGCCGCGCACGCGGCGGACACCGTCGCCGCGGTCCTCCAAGAGGGTGAGATCCCTCTGGCGGGGCGGAGCGAGATTCAGGTGTCCGAGGCCCTGGGCGCCGGTCTGCTGGCGGCGGGGCACCGGCGCGTGAATTTCGCCATCGTGGGCAGCGGCCCGAACGGGGCGAGTCCGCATCACGACGCCGGCGAGCGGGTCATCGGCCGGGGCGACACGGTGGTGTGCGATTTCGGGGGCGAATACGCGCTGCACGACGACGTCGCGTACTGCTCCGACATCACGCGCACCGTGGCGGTGGGCGACCCGGGGGGAGAGGTACGCGACACCTATGCCGTGCTGCTCGCCGCCCAGCAGGCCGCCGTGGACGCGGTCCGGCCGGGGGTCACCGCCGAGCACGTCGACGCGGTGGCACGGGCCGTGATCGCCGAGGCCGGCCTGGGCCAGTACTTCATCCACCGCACTGGGCACGGGATCGGGATCGAGGAGCACGAAGATCCCTACCTGGTGGCCGGCAACGCCACGCCCCTGGTGGTGGGACACGCCTTCTCGGTCGAGCCCGGTATCTACTTCCCGGGCCGCTTCGGCATGCGACTCGAGGACATCGTCGTCGTGGGTGAGAAAGGCGCCATCCCACTCAACACCGTCGACCACGAACTCGTGGTCGTCGGATGAGGTGAGCTGACCATGGACCTCGGCATCGGGGGGAAGGTCGCCCTCGTCACCGCCGCCTCACGCGGTCTGGGCCGGGCCAGCGCCGAGGCCCTGGCCGACGATGGGGCCAACCTGGTGGTGTGCGCGCGCAACGAGGAATCGTTGCGCAATGCCGAGCAGGCCCTCACCGCCCGGGGTGTCGACGTTCTGGCCGTCGTGGCGGACATGACCGACCCGGCCACCCCCGAACGACTGGTCACGGCCGCCGTCGAGCGGTTCGGTCGCCTCGACATCGTCGTGGCGAACTCGGGAGGCCCACCGCCGGGGAACGCGCTCGACCTCGATGACGAAGCCATCCGTGGTGCCGTCGAGGGCACCCTGCTCTCTGCCGTGCGGCTGGTGCGCAACGCGGTGCCGCACATGCGGGCCGGCGGGTGGGGACGGTTGTGCTGCATCTCGTCGTATTCGGTCGTCGAGCCCATTCCCGGGCTGGCGCTGTCCAACACGGCGCGCAGTGGCCTGCGGGCGTGGGCGAAGACCGCCGCCTCCGACCTCGCCGCCGAGCGCAGTGGCATCACGCTCAATCACGTGTGCCCCGGCCCGCACGCCACCGAGCGCATGCGGCAGCTGGGGGGCGGCGGCGGGGGGCCCCTGGGAGACCCGGCGGACTTCGGCCGTGTCGTGGCCTTCGTGTGTTCGGCGCATGCCGGCTTCGTGAACGGGGCCACGATCGTCGTCGACGGGGGGACCACGCTCGCCCTCTGACCCCGGTGGAGGGGCGAGGCTCGATCTTCGACACCCCGGCAGCCGCCACGATCACGTCGTGGAGATCCGGAGAGATCCAGAGCGGGACGACGACTACATGGGCGCTGCTTGCACCCGGGCGAGCGCCTCGAGGCGGTCATCGAAGCCGACGATGTCGACGATCCGGCCCCCGCTCACGGTCAGAACCTGCCACCGCAGCGCGGCACCCCCGCGTGTGCCAGCTTCGGCGGACCCACGCACCGTCAAGCTCACGAGGAGCCGGTCACCGTGCACGACGACGTCGTTCACGCTGGCCCGGACGCCCGACTCTCTCCCGCGTCGGTACCAGGTGAGGACCTGATCCCGGTTCCTGCACGTTGGCTGTTCGGCGTCGGGTGCGCCCCATCGCACGTCGGGTCGAGAAGGTCACTGAAGGAAGAGATGTCGCCCCCGTCCAGGGCGATGCGGACCTGACGGGCGATTTCCTGCATCGCGTCCTGCTGCCCGGACATGGCACGCCCTCCTTCCCCGCCGAGTTCTCGAGGCTGCAACATCCACAGTTCTGAACACTGTAACGAGTGCCGCGATCAGGCAAACGTTTGCCCGCCTTGCCCCAAAGGGCACCTCGCTGTCCTCGCCGGTAGCCGATCTGATTCGTGGCATCGCTTTCCATCAGGCTCGCCGTGGCTACCGGTACGGCGCAAACGTTGCCTCATACGGCACGAGATCGTTTCGGCCGAGCGCCTAGTCGGGGCCCGGGGAGACCGCCGACAGCCCGTCGTCGCTCCCGAGATCCGACAGTTCCTCCTTCTGCCACGGTCGGGCGCTCGAGAGCCATATCACCGCCACGACCAAGAGGACCGAGCACAGCACCCAGCCCAGCGCGGTGGCCCCGACCCCGACGTACTTGAGCCCCGACGCGAAGATCACGAACGTGATGGCGGGCCGGACGTAGCGGTCCGGTGCCCGTGACGACAGTAGGGAGCCGACGAGAACGGCGGGGACGCTCCCGACGATCAGCGAGGTCGTGACCGAGAGCTCTACGTGCCCGAAGGCGAGCGCACCGAGCGCGGCGGCGGCGGTGAGGGGGACGGCTTGTGCCAGGTCAGTGCCGACAAGTTGGTTGGCCCCGATCATGGGATAGAGGAAGAGCAGGAACACGATCATGAGCGATCCCGAGCCGACCGACGTGATTCCCACGATGAGGCCGCCGATCATCCCGATGATGACCGTAGGCAGGGGCCGGATCGCGATGTCGTGGACGACACCCCGGCGCGTGTGTCCGGCGCGGCGATCGAGCACGAAGCGCAGGACCATCGCCGCGGCGCCGACCAGGAGGGCGGCACCGAGCGCGATCTGCACGTGGTTCTCGGCCGCCGACGCGCTGCCGATCAGGTGGAGGAGGTAGGCGCCCAGGAACGCCATGGGGACCGATCCGAGCATCATCCACCCGACGAGCCGCAGGTTCACCGTGCCCTGGCGGAGGTGGACGGCCGCCCCGATGGGACGCATGACGACAGCCGCCACCAGGTCGCTCGAGATGGCGGTCGAGGGCTTGACGCCGAACAGGAGGATCAGCATCGGGGTCATGAGGGCACCCCCGCCCGCTCCGGTCATCCCCACCAGGAACCCGATGACGGCGCTCCCCAAGACGATATAGGGATCCATCCGAGACGCACCTCCCATCGACCGGTCCGAGGGTCACCCGGACCAGGCTTGCGACGCCCCCCGAAAAGCGCCTCGCCTGACCCTACCTGCGGGGGATGATCCTCGACCGGGTAGGGGAACTGGGTACGGGAACTGGGTAGGGGACTGGGTAGGGGAACTGGGTAAGGGAACTGGGTAGCTGGGCTTGTGTAGGGAACTGGGTAAGGGAACTGGGTAAGGGAACTGGGTAAGGGAACTGGGTACAGGAGCGGTGTGGTGAAGCGGTACCACTACCAGCGTTCGACGAGGTGCTCGCGACCCGGAGGTGGTTCGTAGGGCTCGGGCCAGAAGTCGATGATCTTCGTGATCCGGCCGTCGAGGAACTCGAAGAACGCGATGGCGAGCGACGACTCGTCGCCCAGTGTCCACCGGAACAGGACGTTGCCGTTGTGGTCGTCGGCGACCACCACCTGGGGCTCGAGATGCCAGTCGCCGGGATACTCGGCGTTGAACGTCACGTACCGGTCCCGGCCCGAGATGCGCTCGCGCGACTGGGGGATCTCGTAGACGACGTTCGGGTCGAGCAGTTCGGCGAGGCCGGCCCAGTCGCGACGTTCGAGTCGTTGCACAAATGTCGCGACGAGCGCTTTGCCGTTGGTCACGGGGCCGTCGGTCACGGGGCCGCCGGTCACGGGACCTTCACGGGGCCGCCGGTCACGTTGCCTTCAGCCACGGGGCCGTTCGTCATGAGGCCGTTGGTCACGGGCGCACACGATATGGCGCCGGGCCCGGACTGTCAGGAAGCCTGCGCCTCTCCCAGACCCGTCGCGTGATCTCCCGCACGCGGAACCGAGCCTTGATCACCTTGGTGCGCAACGCCACCGAGCCCTCGGTCTCGTAGGCGCGGCGGAGGTCGAGGATCTCGGGGTCGTCTCTCTTCGGCGCCGCGGCCACCACCGCCGCGCTCACCTCGTAGGCGTTCTCGGCATCGAGACACGCACCGATGAGGAAGTCGGCCTCGTCGCCGTCATCGGTCGCCGCCAACGCCACCATGGCGCTCACCATCACGTCGAGCGCGATGGTGGCGACCCCGGACCCGCCGATGGCCAGCGCGGGACCGACGGCGTCGGGCCGGTCGAGCTGTTCCGGCGTCAGTTCGCTGCGCAGCGTCTTGACGGCGTGGCCGACCGACCCGACGGCCTGGTGCGCGGACTTGGCGATGTGGCGCGCCGAGACGTCGTCGCCCTTTTCGAGTGCGGCACCTAGGTCCTCCATCGTGGCGTGGGCGCGCTCGAGCTCGAAGGCGAGCTGCACGGTCTTCTCGCGCCAATCGTCGGAACGCTGGTGCAGGTTTCCTGCCATGAGGTGCCTCCCGGTCCATCGGCGCCCACAGGTTCGGGGCGCGCAACATGAGCAACACGGTTGCATCTACAAACCTACCCACACAGCGTGCGTCGCCCACACGACGGGCGCACAACATGTGCTTGCGCACGTGGATTCTCGTGCAACTTGTTCCAACGTGTTCCAACGCGAACAACCGCAAGCACCTGCGGTTTCGCAGGCGATGCCCTGCTCGTGCACCCACAGGATCCGAATACGAGCACTTTGAGGGACGTGATCTCACTCACCGACGTGAGCTGAGTGGGCTCCACACCCGTGAAAATGAGCGGAAAACCCTACGGTGCGACCCGTTCTGCGTATGAACGGGTAGGGCTTTTGACCGTGGCACCACGCCTAGGACCAGCATGAACGGTGTTTCGAGTTTGTCAATACCCCCATTGACGGCTACTTTCGCAGGGTGTCTCGCGCCGGATTCATCGCGACGAGGAGCCGAGGTGGACGACGCGGAGGTCGCATCGTTCTCGCCATACTGCTCTCGGCTCTGGTTAGCGCGAGCACGCTGACGGTCGTCGCTCCGCAGCCCGCGGTCGCAAACCAGATCGGCGACCTCAAGGCCCAGGCGAGGGCGATCGAGCAGAAGTTGGTGCAGGAGCAGTTGGAGATCGACGCGTACCAACAGCAGTACTCGGTGGCGTCCACCAAGGTGGCCGCCGACGCGCAGGCCCTCGCACAGGTCGACCAGCAACTCGCGCAGGACCAGCAGCAGTACGGCGCCGACACCGTCCAGGTGCGCGAGCTCGCCATCACCTCGTACATGAACGGCGGCGAGCTGTCGGGATCGGATACGGCGTTGTTCGATGGCAACACCGAAGAGGTGCAGTCGGCCAACGAGTACAGCTCTATCGCCAGCGGGAACATCGAGACGGCGTTGAACCAGCTCCAAAGCGCGCAGGACGCGTTGCAAGCCCAACAGTCCGCCCTGCACCAGCAACAGGCCAAGGACGAGTCGGACCAGACCAACCAGGCCACCGCCCTGAACCAGGCCGACGCCACCGAGCAGGCCATGGAGTCCGAGCAGGGTCTCGTCACGGGACAACTGGCGGCGGCAATCGCCGCGCAGGCCGGCGCCGAGGACCGGGCGGCTGCCGCCGCGGTGGCTGCCGCCCAGAAGGCGGCCGCGCAGAAGACGGGTTCGAAGGGTGGCAAGGGGGGGACCAAGGCGGGTAGCGGACCACCGGCGGGGACCGCGGTGTCAGCGGGCACCGGCGCAGGACAAGGAACGGGAACGGGAACGGGAACGGGAACGGGAACGGGAACGGTGGTCGGGCCGGCCATCCCCGACCCGGCGCTGCCCCCGTTCCTGCAGTGTGTGGTGCAGGCCGAGTCCGGCGGCAACTACGGGGCAGTGTCCCCGGGTGGGACGTACATGGGCGCCTTCCAGTTCAGCCAGCCGACGTGGAACTTCGCAGCACGCGCCGCGGGGCTTTCCTATCTCGTTGGCTTGCCCCCCGACCGCGCCACGAAGGCCGAGCAGGACACGGTGGCGGTAGCGCTCTTCGCGCTCGACGGCCAGCAACCGTGGCTCGGCGACCGCTGCAGCGCCTAGTGCCGGCGCGCCGCGGCTGGTGCAGGAACGCCGCGGCTAGTGCAGGAACGCCGCGGCTGGTGCAGGAACGCCGCGGCTGGTGCAGGAACGCCGCGGCTGGTGCAGGAACGCCGCGGCTGGTGCAGGAGCGCGGCGGCTGGTGCAGGAGCGCGGCTAGGCCACGAAGTACTTGGCCTGGGGGTGGGGGCAGATGATGGCGTCGGTGGTCTGCTCGGGGTGCATCTGGAACCCGTCGCTGACCGTGACGCCGATGCGATCCCCGCCAAGGAGCTCGACGACCTTGGCGTTGTCCTCGAGGTCGGGGCACGCCGGGTACCCCCACGAGTAGCGCCCGCCCCGGTACTGCTGGCGGAAGAGGCCCGTGAGGGTGGGCCCGTCCTCGTCGGCGAAGCCCCATTCCTCGCGGATGCGGTGGTGCCAGTACTCGGCGAGGGCCTCGGCCATCTCCACCCCGAGGCCGTGCAGCTTGAGGTAGTCGACGTACTGGTTCTCGGCGTGCAGGCGCGCCGCCTCCACCGAGACGGCGGAGCCCATCGTCACGACCTGGAAGCAGGCGTAGTCGGGCTCACCGGATTCGATCGTCCGGAAGAAGTCGGCGATGCACAGCCAGGGCTCTTTCTTCTGGCGCGGGAAGCTGAACCGGGTTAGCTCGGTGCGACGCGTCTCGTCGGCCCACAGCACCACGTCGTCGCCCTCGGCGTTGGCGGCGAAGTAGCCATAGGCGACCTGAGGTACCAGCAGGTCTTTGGCCTTGGCCTTGTCGAGCTCCTCGCGCAGCTCGGCGCTGACGCGCTCTTTGAACTCGGCGTCAGATTCGGCGACGCCCTGGTGGTCGCGCTCGGGGCGATAGCCCCATTGGTTGCGGAAGAGCGCGGTGAGGTTGAGATAGGCGGCGATGTCGTCCAAGGGGATGCCCTTGGCCACGCGTGACCCGAGGAAGGGGGGCGTGAACACGGGGTTGTCGGCCGCCACCGTGGGGGCACGGGGCGGCGCCACCACGGATTCGTCGACCGGCATCTGGGACTTGCGGGGCGGGAGCTTGCGCCCACCCTGCTCGCGCCCGAAGGCCGGGTCCTCCTCGCCGGTCTTCTTCATCTCGACGAGGCGGTCCATGGTGCGCAGTCCCTCGAAGGCGTCCTTGCCGTAGAAGAGGCGGCCTTCGTATACCGAGCGCAGATCGCGCTCGACGTAGTTGCGCGTGAGGGCGGCCCCACCGAGGAGCACGGGGATGTGGGCCAGGTTGCGGGTGTTCATCTCCTCGAGGTTCTCGCGCATGATGAGGGTGGACTTCACGAGCAGTCCGCTCATGCCGATGGCGTCGGCCCTGTGGTCCTCGGCGGCCTGGAGCATCTCGTTGATGTTGACCTTGATGCCGAGGTTCACGATCTCGTAGCCGTTGTTGGTCAGGATGATGTCGACGAGGTTCTTGCCGATGTCGTGCACGTCGCCCTTGACCGTGGCGAGCACCACGGTGCCCTTGCCGCCCTGGTCGGCCTTCTCCATGTACGGCTCGAGATAGGACACGGCCGCCTTCATGGTCTCGGCGGATTGGAGCACGAACGGCAGCTGCATCTCGCCCGTGGCGAAGAGCTCGCCCACCGTCTTCATCCCGGCCAGGAGGAAGTCGTTCACGATGGTGAGCGCCTCGTGGCCCGACCCCAGAGCCTCGGCCAGGTCGTCCTCGAGCCCGTTGCGGTCACCGTCGATGATCCGTTGCTCGAGGCGGCGCTCGACGGTCCACCCCGAGCGGTCCTCGGTCACCGCCGCGGTGGCGGACACGCCCTCGAAGATCCCGAGGAGCTCCTGCAGGGGGTCGTAGCCATCGGTGCGGCGGTCGTAGATGAGGTCGAGGCAGACTTCGCGGGCGCGCTCGTCGATCTTGGACAGCGGGATGATGCGCGCCGCGTGGACGATGGCCGCGTCGAGTCCGGCCCCGACGAGCTCGTGGAGGAACATCGAGTTGAGGACGTGGCGCGCCGCGGGGTTGAGCCCGAACGACACGTTGGAAAGCCCCACGATGGTAAACACCCCGGGCAGCTCGGCCTTGATGCGGCGTGTGCCCTCGAGCGTCTCGATGCCGTCGCGGCGGCTCTCCTCCATGCCCGTCGACAGCGGGAGGACGAGCGGGTCGAAGATGAGGTCGGACGGCTCGAGCCCGTAGCGGTCGACGGCGATGTCGCGGATGGCCGTCGCGGCGCGCACCTTCCAGTCGGCCGTGCGGGCCTGGCCCTCGGTGTCGATGCACGTGCACACCACCGCCGCGCCGTATTCGCGCGCCAGGGTGAGGAACTTGTCGAGGCGGGTGCCGGGCTCGTCGCCCTCCTCGAGGTTGACCGAATTGAGGATGGGCCGGCCGCCGATCCACATGAGGGCGGCCTCGACCACGGGCGCCTCGGTCGAGTCCACCATGAGCGGGACACTGGCCTGGGTGGCGAGGCGGCTGGCGACCTCGGTCATGTCGGCCACGCCGTCGGCGCCGGTGTAGTCGACGCACACGTCGAGGACGTGGGCGCCTTCCTTCACCTGGTCGCGTCCGATGGCCACCGTGGTGTCCCAGTCGGCGGCCAGCATGGCCTCGCGGAACTTCTTCGAACCGTTGGCGTTGGTGCGTTCGCCCACCACCAGGAACGAGGTGTCCTGGTGGAACCCCACGTTGCTGTAGATCGACGATGCCCCGGGCTCGTGCTCGATGGCGGCCGCCGGCCGGGGGGCGGGCACGAGGTCACGGCAGCGCTCGACGACGGCGCGCAGGTGCTCGGGGGTGGTGCCGCAGCAGCCGCCCACGACGCTCACCCCGAGCTCGGTGATGAACCGCTCGAGATGGTCGGCCAGCTGGTCCGGGGTCAGGTCGTAGTGCATCTTGCCGTCCACCACCGAGGGCAGGCCGGCGTTGGGCTGCGCGGACACGGGCAGGCGCGAGTGCTGGCTCAAGTAGCGGATGGCCTCGCCCATCTCGGCGGGGCCCGTGGCGCAGTTGAGCCCGATGATGTCGGGCCGCATGGGGTCGAGGGCAGTGAGCGCGGCGCCGATCTCGGTGCCCGGGAGCATGCGCCCGGTGAGCTCGATGGTCACCTGCACCTGGATGGGGATGCGCCGGCCCGCCTCGACCATGGCCCGCTTGGCGGCGTTGATGGCGGCCTTCGCCTGGAGCAGGTCGTAGACGGTCTCGACGAGGATGAGGTCCACGCCCCCGGCGATGAGGGCGGCGGCCTGCTCCTGGTACGCGTCGCGCAACGTGAGGTAGGGGATCTGGCCCAGGGTGGGGAACTTGGTGCCGGGGCCCAGGTTGCCCGCCACCCAGCGGGGCCGCCCGTCGTCGTCGTCGTCGTCGGCGGCGGCCTCGTCGGCAGCCTCCCGGGCCAGACGGGCGGCGGTGAGGTTGATCTCCTCGACGCGGCCCTCCAGGCCGTACTCGGCCAGCACCACCCCGAACCCCCCGAAGGCGTTCGCCTCGACCACGTCGACCCCGACGTCGAGGAAGGAGCGGTGGATGCCCTTGACCACGTCGGGACGGTGCAGCACCACGGCCTCGCTGCACCCCTCGAAGGCGGACCCCCCGTAGTCCTCGGCGCTCAGGTCAGCCAGCTGCAGGCTCGTGCCCATGGCGCCGTCGAAGATCACGACCCGTTGGCGAGCGGCCTCGAGATAGGTGGCGCCGCGCTCGTCGATGGGGAGCGAGCCGTGCGCCAGCACGGGAGGGGGAGCCTGATGGGGGTCCACGGTCGGGGCCACGATCCATACAGTCTACGGCCAGTGGTCGACTTCTCTCTCCTGGCGAGAGGGCTGTGTCCCCCCGCCGTCTCCCGGCGAGGAGGTCCGTATGGACCCGGGAGCAGGGTCCTGTCTCCCGCCAAGAAGTCCCGATCTCCTGACGGTCTCCCGGAAGAACGGGCGGTCTCGTGGAAGAAGAAGTCCCGCGCTCCGTGTGGAGGCGTCCCGCCGGCTCCGTCGGTGTCCGGCGCCCTCGATGGGGGGGTGGAGCTGAGCACGACGAGCATCGGTGAGTGGAGAGGACTCGGTGGGGGGCCATTAGCATCCGCGCCGTGGTGAAGATCTACACGCGCAAGGGCGATGACGGTACGACCGGGCTCTACTTCGGAGGCCGCGTCCGCAAGGACGCGCCCGCCATCGAGGTCAACGGGGACGTCGACGAGGCCCAGGCCCTGTTGGGCATGGCGCGCGCCGAAGCGGAGCCGGGAGCGGAGCTCGACGACATCCTCCTGCATCTCGAGCGCGACCTGTACGTGCTCATGGCGGAGGTGGCCACCGCGCCCGCCAACCGACACAAGCTCGTGGAAGGGACGACGCTGGTGACCGATGCGATGGTGCTCGCGCTCGAGGCGCGTATCGATGCGCTCAACGAGCGCTTCGAGATGCCCACCGAGTTCGTGGTGCCCGGGCAGAACCGGGTGTCCGCCGCGTTGGACGTGGCGCGCACGGTCGTGCGTCGGGCCGAGCGCGGCTGTTCCCGAGCGTCGCTCGCCCCGGGGTCCCATGTGGGGCCCTATCTCAACCGGCTCTCGGACCTGGTGTGGACGATGGCGCGTTGGCAGGAGGGCGAGCATGTCGAGGCGCGTTCTCTCGGACATGCGCCGGGTGCGGCGTGAGTCCCGCCGTGCCGCTGACGCGCTCCGCTCTCCTCGAGGTGACCTGGGCGCCCGTCGACGACCCCGCCGCGCTGGCCGACGCGGCCGGGGTGCCCGTGGCGGTGGTGGGTGTCCCCGTGCTCGAGACCCCGGACGGACCGTCGGTGGCGCCCGGGGTCCCGGGCACCCTGGCCGTGGGCACCGGCGGCGACACCCTCTCCACCGCGCTCGACGAGGCCCGGGCCCGCCAGCGTGGGTTCAAGGGCAAGGTCGGCCAGACCATGGCCATCGTGGCCGAGCCGAGTGCGCAGGGATCGCTCAGCGCCGAGGCGCCTGCCATCGTGTTCATGGGGTGCGGCACCTTGGACGCCGGTGCGGTCGGACCCGCCGCCGCCCTCCGGCGCGCCGCCGCGGCTCTCGTGCGCGCCGGTGGCAAGTCCGGGGCGGCGGTGCTCGTCGTCCCGTCGTCGCTCGCCGATCGGGTGGGCTCGCTGCGTGGAGCGGTGCAGGCGGTGGTCGAAGGCGCTGTGCTCGCCGGGTATCGGTTCGTCTCGCACAAGAGTGACGACGAGGGCGGCGGGATCGAGCGGTTCGTCGTGGCCGGGGCCGGCCTCGACGCTCCTGAGCTCGCCGAAGGGGTCCGACGCGGCGTCGTCGTGGCCGACGCCGTGTGCCTGGCGCGCGACCTGGTGAACGAGCCGCCGAGCTCGCTGACACCCACGCGCTTCGCGGAGGCGGCGGAGGAGCACGCCGCGGGTCGTCCCGGTGTGACCGTCGAGGTCTGGGACGAGCAGCGCATCATCGACGAGCGCCTGGGGGGGCTCCTGGGGGTGGCCCGGGGATCGGCCGAGCCGCCCCGCTTGGTGAAGGTCGCCTACGAGCCGGCCGACCCCATCACCGTGGACGGGCGGGTGCCGCACGTGATCCTGGTGGGCAAGGGCATCACCTTCGACTCCGGGGGGCTGTCGCTCAAGACCGCGGACGGCATGACCACCATGAAGACCGACATGAGTGGGGCCGCGGCGGTGTTGGCGGCGGTGCGGGCATGTGGCGACCTCGGGGTGCGGGTGCGGGTCACGGCGATCGCGCCCACGACCGAGAACATGCCCGGGGGTCGGGCCACCAAGCCCGGTGACGTCCTCACCATCCGCAACGGCAGGACCATCGAGGTACTCAACACCGACGCCGAGGGCCGCCTCGTGCTCGCCGACGGGTTGTCCCTGGCGACGGAGCTGCAACCCGACGCCATCATCGACCTGGCGACGCTCACCGGCGCGTGCGTGGTCGCGCTGGGCATGTCCATCGCCGGCGTGTTCGGCTCCGACGACGCGCTGGTCGGTCGGGTGCGGGCTGCATCGGACCGGGCCGGTGAGGGCACGTGGCAGCTGCCGCTGCCCGAGGAGTACCGGTCGCACATCGACTCGGAGATCGCCGACATGAAGAACATCGGCAAGGGCGCCCAGGCCGGCGCGATCTCGGCCGCCCTGCTCCTCGCCGAGTTCGTCGGGGAGGTCCCGTGGGTCCATCTCGACATCGCCGGTCCGGCCCGTTCGGACGAGGACAGCGGGATCCTGGCCAAGGGCGGCACCGGTTTCGGGGTGCGCACCCTGTTGGAGCTGCTCGAGAACTACGCCACCGCCGACTGATCTGAACCGCGACACCGCCGACCGATCCGAACCGCGACACCGCCGACCGATCCGAACCGCACCACCGCCGACCGATCCGAACCGCACCGCTGACCGATCCGATGGAGGCGGGGTCGCTACCTCCTCCTGAGGAGGCGCGGGCCCGGGGTCGAGATCGCGGGGTCCCGGTCGTGCATCTCCGCCCAGCGGGCATCGGCGAGCTGCGCCAACGCCGCCAGATGGGCACGCTCGCGCGTGCCGAAGTGCCACCCCGGACGTCCCGCCGCCAAGACGAGGTCCCAGGCGGCGAGGTCCACGAACCCGACGTCGCCACCGTCGGGTCCCACGGGACGAACGCCCCCACTGCTTGTGCGCGAGCTGGTGTCGGCGTCGCCGGCCGGACCCGAACTCGACGTCGCCCCCGCTTCCGTACCGGCGTCGGTGCCAGTGGAGGCGTTGCCGGCGGTGCGGGCCTCTTGGAGCGACGTCACGAGCCACTGCATGGCCGGTGGGCGACCATGGGAGGCGATGACCGAGAACCCTTCGACGTCGAGGACCGCGCTCCACGTGGCGTCGAGTTCGGCACAGACCCGCGTGGTCAACGCGCCCAGGGCTCCGTGTGGGGTGCGCTCTTTCAGGATGATGAGCGCGGTGGTGTAGGCCTCGAGACGGCGGTCATGGCGCCGGCCCGACACGGGTCGCACGTCCTGCAGCGCCACACCGTCGACCTCGGCGATCTCGCTGAGGAGGAGCGACAGGTGGTCACCGTCGGCAAGGTCGACGACGAACTCGTCGACTGCCTTGCCCTCGCGGTGCTCGACGACCTCGACCGCCACCAGGTCGCCGCGCACGGCCCCGATCCGACTGGCCACGGCACCGAGCGCGCCCGGCCTGTCGGGGAGCTCCACCCGAAGCAGGAAGGTCGCCACAGTCACAGACTAGGGGCGCAACGTGAACGCTCCATTTCCGACACGCTTCGTCGAGGTGAACCGAAACCTGTCGGGATACACGCGAGACCACCGGGGGATGTGAGGACACCACGGGGAGTGCGTGATACCACGGTCATCAGTCGTAATCGGCATCCGTCGGGCGGCATCCGTCGGGCGGCATCCGTCGAGCGGCATCCGTCGAGCGGCATCCGTCGGGCGGCAGCCGTCGGGCGGCAGCCCTCGGGCGGCGTCAGCGGGAGTGGGCCGACCGTCCCGCCGCGACCCCGCCGGCTGCGCGCTGTCTGCTGGATTCGGCGGTTTCATGGGCCCGGTAGGCCCATGCCCACTGGGTCGCTTCGTGGGCGATGGCGGGGTGGACGTGCCACTGGACCAGTTGCAGCTCGACCTCGGGGCGGCCGTTGCCCGATGCCAGGAGGGCGAGTGCCAGGCGGCGCGCGTTGCGGCGCGCCTCTTCGAGCACCGGTGACGAGCGCGCCGGGATCAACCATTGCGCGTGGCGGCTCTGCAGCGACGACGGGAGCCGCTGCAGATGGCGTTGCGGCATGGGTGGTATTCGCCGCCGAACCGCCAAGGTGGTCGGTCCTTCGCGCCGCGCCACCTGGAACGTCACGCAGCGAGCCAGGGCGCGACGGAACGGCGACTGCCGTCCCGAGCGGTCACCGAGACCGAGCGAGCGCGCCGTGTCGGCAAAGTCGAGGTCGAAGCCGGCAGGAGCGTCATCGAGTCCGGCCGCGAACCGCCGCATCAACCACGTGCAGGTCGGCCCGAGGATCCCCAACCAGAATGTCTCGACGTAGAGCGAGCGGGGGTCGTAACCGAGCCGGTCGATCACGGGGTCTGGCCATGCGACGATCCGGATCGACTCGAGCACCGGCGCCGAGGGTGTCCCGGGGTCGACCATGGTGTCGGGCCCAGAGCCAGACCCAGAATCGGCGAGGGAGCTGCCCCCGGCCTCGGAGACGGATCCGGCCTCCGAGACGAAGCCCGACGCGGAGACGGAGCCAGACTCGGGCTCGGGGACCGGTCGCAGGGCGACATGACGCACGGAGGGGACGGGAACGACGGACATAGCTGCTCCAACTCTCGGTGGTGGGAGTCGACGTGCGCCCGGGGGCGACCGACGACAGGACAAGCGCACCCTCGCGTCCCCGCCTTGCCGGCACCCTGGCCGCCACCCTGGCCGCCGATCTCGCCGGCGATCTCGCCGGCGGCGACACGATGGTCCTACCGCCGAGCGCACGACGTGTCACCTGGTTCAGACGCGGGCCTCGCCCTCGCTCAACGGGCCCCGGCCGCCTGAGCCTGGGCCCAGGTGTAGGTGTAGGTGGGGCTGCCCGTCATCAGCGCGAACAGCACGGCGTCGCTCGTCCACGGAGCTGTCCGAAGCCAGCGTGACTTCGGCGGCCCCCATGACCAGGGTCGCGTGGGACGCTGCGATCTTGGACGCGTTGAACCCGAGCTCGTTGTCGCGATGTCCCCAGCACGAACCGGGGTTGGCGGCGCTGCAGCCGATGTCCCCGGACCCGGGTCCGTCGTCGTACATCCAGTCGTAGTTCGAACCGAGCGGGCCCGCCGCTTCCGCCCAGTTCGAGGCCCAGCTCGTCACGGTGGTCCCCGGTGGCACCGAGACGGGGGTCGGGTCCGTGTTGGCGGCTGCGGCGTTCTGCGCGTCGGTATCGAGCTGCGCGACCATCCCCACCACCGGGGGCAGGCCGCGGTCGACGCGTTCGATGTCGGTGAGCACGAAGAGCTGCTCGGCCGGGGAGAGCGCCGGGTAGTCCGACGGCAGGATCATCGCCCCCAGGCCCTCGGCGGCGCGCGCCGCGGTGGTCGCCTGCTCGGCAGCCGCGATGCACGCGGCCGACTCGGTGCCGTCCTGGCGGCAGGTCGACGTGAAGTCGGGCGACGCCGAGATGCTCGCCGCCGGGTTGTCCGGTGGCAGGATCCCGCGTGGTGCCGCCGGTGCGGGCGGGGTCGTGGTCTTGGGCGTCGTCGGACGCGGCGCGGCGGGCGCCGGGTGGGTGGTCGGGGGAGCCGCCGCCAGCGGGGTGTCGGTCAGCGCCGGAACCGCCGTCGTGACGGGGACGGGTACCGGGACGGTGGTGGTGGGCGCCGGTGCATGAGGATGGGGGACAGCGGTCCAGGCCCGCGAGCCGGCCGATCCCGCCTGGAGCGGGGTCGCTGATCGGGCCGTCACGGGCGCCAGCGCGGTCAGGATCACTAAGGTGAGGGCCACCAGGGTGACCCCCCCGACCAGGGCAGACGTGCCCGTGACGGGCGTGCCGCGGAGCACGACGCGAGGGTGCGTCTCAGGGCTCGACACACCTTGGTTGTCGGCATGGCCGCCGACCCCCTTGACACCTCACCGAGCGTGGCCGCGAGCCCTGTCCTGTCCGGGCCTGGCTCCGCTCGTGTGGCCACCACGTGCCGAATCGTCCACCTGCGTCGGGACCGAACGGGGATCGAGGCGCGCCGGGAGCCCGGGGACGACAAAAGAAACGCGCTGGGAGCCCGAGGGAGACAGAAGACCCGAGGGAGACATAAGAAGAAGACATAAGAAGAGACAGACAGAGCGGCGCTGAGCGCGTGGACCGGGTACGTGCATGGACGTGTCGCGATCGACATATCGGGCCCGTTTCGGTGCACATCGAGCACCGCCCGTGCAAGTTGATGCCGAGCCCGACCCGGGTCCGACTAGCACCACCGCCACGCCTAGGATCATCAGTGGTGTGCCCTGTCGTTGATGGAAAGGGCATGAGCATCGTGTGTCTGCAGGTCAGCCTGCGGGAGGGCTGCACGTCGAACGTGTGCCACGCCCGGGGTCGGTGACGTGGTGGCCGACCTGTGGGTGGAGCGGGACCGACGTGATCTCGCAGGGATCGGAGTACCGAGTTGATGAACGACGTCACGGGGGGGCAGGACGAGCCGAAGCGGTCCGTCGCGTCTCGTCGTCGCGGGCTGGGCAAGGGCCTCGGGGCCATCCTCCCTTCTCCGGAGGAGGCCGGCGACGAGCGCTCTCGACGTGACCAGCTCACCGGGCTGCCCAATCGGTCGGAGCTCGACGAGCGCTTCGACGTAGCGATCACCCGGTGCCGCCAGGACGGTGCGTCGTTGGCCGTGCTCGTCGTCGCCCTCGATGGCTTCAGCGATGTCAACGAGCTCTACGGGCACAACGTCGGCGACGATCTGCTGCATGACGCCGCCGCCCGCCTCTCTGAGTCGCGTCGCAAGTCCGACACCGTGACGCGCTTCGCCGGGGACGAGTTCGTCGTGGTATGCCCGTACGTCGCGTCCGGCGACCTCGCCTGTCAGATGGCGGCCCGGATCCTCGAGGACCTGAGCCGACCCATCACCGTCGACAAGGTCGAGCTGCAGCTGTCGGCGAGCATCGGCGTGGTGGTGACCGCCGCGGAGACCGAAGGCGCTGCGGCGCCGACGCTCGAGACCCTTCTCGGAGACGCGTCGCTCGCCATGCGCCTCGCCAAGCATGAGGGCGGTGGGTCTTGGAAGCTGTTCGACCCTTCGATGCGTGAGCACGTCGCCGTTCGTTCCCAGAGCCGCCAGGACCTACGGGCCGCGCTCGAGGACGACGGCCTGGTCCTCGAATACGAGGACATCGTCGACCTGGGCACCGGGGAAGCGATCGGGGAGTCGGCCATCTTGGGTTGGAGCCAACCCGGGCCGGACGCCGATCAACCCCAGGCGCCGCTCGACCTGGTCGACGAGGCCGGCCTCGCCGCGCCGATCGGGAGGTGGGTGCTCGACCGGGCGCTGGCTGACCTTGCCAACAGGCACGTCGTCTCGAGGTTGCCCTCCTACTTTCGGGTCTGGGTGAAGGTGGCCCCGACACTGGTCGCCGACCCGGCGCTCCTCGACATCGTCGACGAGCTCACCGCCAAGCACGGTGTGTCACTGTCGGTCCTCGGGCTTGACATCCGTGAGCCGTCCGCTGCCGCTCTGGCGTCGACCGAGACGAACCTGCGCGCCCTGTACGAGCGTGACGTCGTGGTGGGGTTCGACGACTTCGGGGCCGGCCACTCGAACCTGACGTTGCTCCAGCGGCTGCCCATCTCCGGCCTGAAGCTCGCCCCCGATCTCGTGGCCGCGCTCGACGACGACCCCGGCGCTCCCGACATGACCGTCGTCGACGCCGACACGCCGCCCGCCCACCACCACCACCCCTCCGCCGCCGTCGACGCCGTTACCCCGACTTCGGCCATCACCGCGAGTCCGGCCGCCGCGGACATTGACGACCGCGGCGCCGACGCTGCGTTGCGCGTGCTCACCCTGCGCAAGGAAGCGGCCGCTCTCGTGCGCGGGCTGATCCAACTCGGCCGGGCCCTCGAGCTCACAGTCGTCGCCCAGGGTGTCGAATCCGAGGCGCAGCTGACGGCGTTGCGCGCGCTCGGCTGCGAGTACGCGCAAGGGCCCTTCCTCGTGGGCCGCGCCGCCACGCTCGGCGTGGTCGCTGACCCCGTATCTGAAGACGTATCGGAAAACGCGTCGGAAAACGCGTCGGAAGACGCGTCGGAAGACGCGCCAGAGGACGCGTCCGAAGCGGACCCACCTGAGAGCGCATCTCGAGACCTCTCTGACGCCACACCCGACGACGTGAACGGGGACGCCAACGAAGCTGCGCCTCTCGTCACACCCGAGGCGCCGTCCGACCCCCCGCCCGAGGCCCTTTCCGATCTCGCTCCAGACGCCTCGTCGGACCCCGGACCGGAGGCCCTGTCTCACCCCGAGCCGGCCCCGGCGTCAGAACCACGACCTGAGGCCTCCGAGGCCTCGCCGGAAGTCCGGGCCGATGCGCCGCCGGCCGAGTCGCTGTGGGCGCCGGGAACCCTAGCCACCTGAACCTCAGAGCCCGGTCCACCGGACGCCCGTCCGTCGCTGAGGCCTCAGGTACGAACGATCTCGCCCACTCTCCCGCCGCTCGGGTCCCTGGGGCAGAGTGAGGGGTCGTGCTGAACGTCCACTTCGTCTTTCTCGGCGCCACCATCGGCACCTTCGGCCAGGCGTTCTACGTGGTGGACACGATCCGGGGGCGCAACCAACCCAATCGCGTCACGTGGTTGTTGTGGGCCGTCGCTCCGCTGCTGGCGTTCGCGGTCGAGATCAACGAGCACGTCGGCCTCCAGGCGCTGTTGACGTTCACGGTCGGGTTCGGCCCGCTGGTCGTGTTCTGCGCGTCCTTCGTGAACCGGAAGGCGGTGTGGAAACTGGGGCCGCTCGACTACATCTGCGGCGCCCTGTCGGTCGGGGGCACCATCGGTTGGATCGTCACGCGCCAAGGCCTGGTGGCGCTGGGCGCGGCGGTGGTGGCCGACGCGCTGGCAGGTGTGCCCACGCTGGTCAAGTCGTGGAAACGCCCGGAATCCGAGAGCGCCAGCGTCTACATCGGGTCGTTCTTCAACGCCGTGATCACCCTCCTCACCGTGAAGCACCTCTCGGCGCCAGTGGTCACGTTCCCGCTCTACATCGCCGTGATCGCCTTCGTCGAGACTGTGCTGGTGGCCGGCCGCCTCGGCCCTCGGGTGCGGCGCGCACCGGCAGCGGGAAAGCGAGGGGAGGAGAGGCCGGTCGAAACGGTGGAGACGGTCGAAACGGTGGAGACGGTCGAAACGTCGGTCGAGGCGCTCCGAGTCTCAGACGTCGAGGAGTGACGTCTCGTCGATCCCGAGGGAGCGCAGCATCCGGCCCAGCCCGAGAAAGGCGGCCAGGCAGATCGTCAGGTCGAGGATCTCGGCGTCGGTGAAGCACTCGGCCAGGCGGGCGAAGAAGGCGTCGTCGATGCCGAGATGATCCAGCGCGAAGCGCTCGGCGTACTCGATGGCGAGATGCTCCTGTCGGCTGAACGCATCGACGGTGTCGTGGTCGCCGACGTGCCGGTAGAAGTCCTCGGTCACCCCTTGCTCCTTCACCGACGCGGCGCGAAAGGCGAGGCACACCGGGCAGTCGTTGAGCTGGGCGAGACGCATGCGGGCTGCTTCTCGTACCCGCACGGGGAGGATGCTCTTGTTGTAGGCGGCGTCGACGAGTCGGTTCAGGGCCCGGCCCATCTCGGGGCGGAGGTTCCACACACCTGGACGGCGTCGCCCCCTTCACCGGCGGGCACTGCGATGCGGGCCATGGACCCAGCCTACGACCCGGGCCTGTTCACGACGGGGCCGTTCACGACGGGGCAATTCACGACCGGCCGTTTACCACCGGGCCGATCACCACCGGGCCGATCACCACCGCCCGCGATGCACCACGTCGAACGGCTGGCGTCTCCCGCGCGCCAGGGACCGGGACGGGGGATCGACGCCTCCCGGCTGTCCCATCAGCACCGCTCCCAGGTACCGACGGTCGTCGGGGACACCGAGCGCGCCACGCAGGGCCGTCTCGCCCCGGAAGTTCCCGAGGAAGCAGGCGCCGAGGCCGGCGTCGGTCGCGGCCAGGAGGATGACCATCACGGCGAAGCCGCCGTCGACGAACCAGTACGGCACCGGCCATGGGTCGCCGTCGCCACCGGACGCGTCGCGGGTCGCCGCCCCGAGCCCGCTCGATTCCTTGTCGGGGAGGCGGTAGCGGGCCCGGTAGGCATCGGGGTCGGCGAACAGCGCCACCACCACCGGAGCGAGTGACAGCCCCGGCCATCGTCGGGAACGGGCGCGCCAGTCCGCGGTCGTGGTGGCGTCCCAGAACACCGAGGTCTCCTCGGGGCCGGTGAGGACGACGGCGTCCCATCCACCGGTGTTGCCCGCCGAAGGGGCGCGACACGCCAGGTCGAGGACCCTGTCGAGCACCTCGGCGGGGACCGGCTCGCCCGAGAAGCTCCGCACCATCCTCCGCCCGCGCACGGCGTCGGACAGGTCCATGGACGAGAAAGCTACCGATCGCCCCGGTGCACCGGCGCTCATCCATTCACCGACAGGACGCGGCGAGGCGGATCGCCAACGCCCAGCTCAGGACGGGAATGTTGACCCCACTGGTAGGGTTTACAGAGGAGGCGGCAGGGGCCTGTCGCACGCGTGAACCGGAAGGTCGTGATTGTCGTGGCCAGTGCCAGAGAGCTGTTGACCCAGGCCAAGTCGGTTATCCGCGAGGCCCGGGCCGACGAGGTCGAGCCGCGTCTCGACGAGGACGGGGTCGTGTGGCTCGACGTGCGCGAGCCCGACGAGTACGAGCAGGGTGCGATCCCCGGGGCGCTGCACCTTCCGAGAGGTCAGCTCGAGTTCCAGGTCGAGGGCAGGATCCCCGACAAGTCGGCTCCGGTCGTCGTGTACTGCGCGGCCGGGGTGCGATCGGCCTTCGCGGCGAAGACCATGGCCGACCTCGGCTACACCGACGTGGTGTCGCTCGTGGGCGGGTTCAACCGCTGGAAGGACGAAGGGCGTCCCTGGAAGACGCCGCGCACCTTGACCCCCGAGCAGCGCAACCGCTACCAGCGCCACCTGCTCGTCAACGAGGTGGGGGAGGAGGGCCAGCTCAAGCTGCTCGACTCGCGTGTCCTGCTCCTCGGAGCGGGAGGCCTTGGCTCACCCGCCGCGCTCTACCTGGCCGCGGCCGGAGTGGGCACCATCGGGATCATCGACATGGACGTGGTCGACGCCTCGAACCTCCAGCGCCAGATCCTGCACTCGATGGACCGCATCGGCGAGCGCAAGGTGGACTCCGCCAAGAAGACCCTCACCGCGCTCAATCCCGACGTCGACGTCGTCACCTACGACGTGCGGCTCGGCGCCGACAACATCCTCGACATCATCGACGGCTACGACCAGATCGTCGACGGCACCGACAACTTCCCGACGCGCTATCTGGTGAACGACGCGTCACTGCTGAAGCGGATCCCCGTCGTGCACGGCTCGATCTTCCGCTTCGAGGGCCAGGTCACGGTGTTCGACCCGTACAACGGGCCGTGCTACCGGTGCATGATCCCCGAGCCGCCGCCCGCCGAGCTGGCGCCGTCGTGCGCCGAGGCCGGCGTGCTCGGCGTGCTACCCGGCATCATCGGGTCGATCCAGGCCGTCGAGGCCATCAAGATGCTGCTCGGGATCGGCGACCCGCTCGTCGGGCGCCTGCTCGCCTACGACGCCCTCGAGGAATCGTTCCGGAATTTCAAGGTGCGGCGCGACCCGCAGTGCCCGGCGTGCGGCGACGACGCCGCCCCCATCGTGATCGCCGAGTACGACGATCTGTGCATGCCCCACGCGCTGGCGCCGCCGGGAGCCTGACCGTACGCACCGCCCGGGACTAGGCGTTGGCAGCTTTCATTCCGTAACCTGGGTCACGTGAGCGACGAGGTACGACGGACCGATTCGGGCATCGAGATCAGGCCCGTGTACGGCCCCGACGACCTCGAGGGCTGGGATCCGAAGAGCCGCCTGGGCGAGCCCGGTAAGGCCCCGTACACGCGGGGCATCTATCCCTCGATGTACCGGGGTCGGCTGTGGACCATGCGCCAGTACGCCGGGTTCGGCACCGCCGAGGACACCAACGAGCGGTTCAAGTTCCTCCTGGGAGCGGGCCAGACGGGCCTGTCGTGCGCCTTCGACCTCCCCACGCAGATGGGCCTCGACTCCGACCACCCCCGCGCCGAGGGCGAGGTGGGCAAGGTCGGTGTGGCCATCGACTCCCTCGCCGACATGCGGCTCCTGCTGGCAGGCCTTCCCCTCGACAAGGTCACGACGTCGATGACCATCAACGCCACCGCCGCGATCCTGCTGTTGCTCTACGAGCTGGTGGCCGAGGAACAGGGTGTGGCGCCGGACGCGCTGGGCGGCACCATCCAGAACGACATCCTGAAGGAGTACGTGGCGCGCGGGACCTACATCTACCCGCCGCGCGCCTCGATGCGCCTCATCACCGACACCTTCGCCTACTGCGCCGAGCGCATGCCCAACTGGAACAGCATCTCGATCTCGGGCTACCACATCCGCGAGGCGGGTTCCACGGCGGTCCAGGAGATCGCCTTCACGCTCGCCGACGGCATCGCCTACGTCGAGGCCGCCTTGGCGGCGGGGCTCGGGGTCGACGCCTTCGCGCCGCGGCTTTCGTTCTTCTGGAACGCCCACAACAACCTCTTCGAAGAGGTGGCGAAGTACCGCGCCGCCCGGCGCATGTGGGACAAGATCATGACCGAGCGCTTCGGCGCCAAAGACGAGCGCTCCAAGCTGCTGCGCTTCCACACCCAGACCGGTGGGTCGACGCTCACCGCCCAGCAGCCCGAGGTCAACATCGTGCGCGTCACCCTCCAGGCGCTCGCCGCGGTGATGGGCGGGACCCAGAGCCTGCACACCAACGGCTTCGACGAGGCGCTCGGGCTGCCCACCACCAACGCGGCCAAGATCGCGCTGCGCACCCAGCAGGTCATCGGGTACGAGTCCGGGGTCCCCGACACTGTCGACCCGTTGGCGGGGTCGTACTTCGTGGAGCGGCTCACCGACGAGGTGGAGACCGCGGCGTGGGACTACCTCGAGCGCATCGACAACCTGGGTGGGGCCGTGGCCGCCATCGAGGCCCGCTTCATGCAGGGTGAGATCGAGATGGCCGCCTACGAGTTCGCCAAGGCGGTCGACGACGGCGAGAAGATCGTGGTGGGCGTGAACCGCTTCACCGACGACGGCGCCGAGCCCACCGAGGTGTTCCCCATCGACCCCGCCCAGCAGCAGGCCCAGATCGAGCGCACCCGGCGCGTCCGGTCCGAGCGCGACCAGCCCACCGTGGACGCGGCGCTGGCGGACGTGGCCGCCGCGGCACGGGGCACGCAGAACCTCCTCGTCCCCATGCGTGAAGCACTGCACCGCATGGCGACGCTCGGCGAGGTCTCCGACGTCCTGCGCGAGGTGTTCGGCGTCTACCAGCCCAGCTGACCGACCGGAGCACAGCGGGGGGCCTCGTCCCGCCGTCGACCGTCGGTGAAGGTGCCCACATCGGTGGACGGATCGGTGGGCGGGCGACTCAGCCCGCCGACCTGGGGCCGAGCTCAGCCGGCGCGTGCCAACAGGTGGTTGCGCAACGCCTCGTCGGTGGCGGCGTCGATGGCCGTCCACGCCAGGCCGACGGCGCCGTCGAACACGGCCTGTTCGGCCGAGGGCCCGAGGCACGCCGCCGCGAACTCGGCCTGGTGGTTGACCGCACCGTGGCTGTCGATGCCGATCATGGGGTGGATCGACGGCACGGCCAGCGAGATGTTCGCCATGTCCGTCGAGAGGGTGGGACGCGCCTCGCCGCCTTCGTCGACCGGGTAGCGCCGGCCGAGCTCCTCGGCGTTGTGCCGCCAGGCATCGAGGAGGAGGTCGTCGGTCACCATGTGCGAATAGGTGGGGGCCAGGTCGCGGATCTCGAGCGAGCATCCGGTGGCGAGCGCGCCCGCCTCGAAGCAGTGCTCGATGCGGGGCCGCAGCACGGCCAGGGCCTCGAGCGACGGCGCCCGCACCATGAAGCGGCCCGTGGTCTCCTCGGGCACGACGTTGGGAGCGTCCCCACCCTTGGTCACGATGCCGTGGACCTGGTCGCCGCGCCGCAGGTGCTGGCGGATGAGGCCGATGCCCACCTGGGCGATGACGAAGGCATCGGCCGCGTTCACCCCCTGCTCCGGTGAGGCCGAGGCGTGCGCGGCGCGGCCCGTGTAGCGCACCTCGATGTGGTCGACGGCCAGGCAGGTGGCGACGAGCCGGTCTTCGGGCCAGGGGTGGACCATCATCGCCGCATGGGCGCCGTCGAAGGCGCCCCGTTCGAGCAGCAGGACCTTGCCGCCGCCGCCCTCCTCGGCGGGCGTGCCGAGCACCGTGACGGTGAGGCCCAGGTCGTCGGCGACACCCGCCAACGCCATCCCCGCGCCCAGAGACGCCGCTGCGATGAGGTTGTGGCCGCAGGCGTGGCCCACCGCCGGGAGCGCGTCGTACTCGGCGCAGATGACGATCGACAACGGCCCCGAACCGACCCGGGCCTCCACCGCCGTGGGCAGGTCGTAGGCACCGCGCTCGACCTCGAATCCCGCTTCGTCGAGCATGTCCGCGATGCGTTGCGAGGCGCGGACCTCCTCGAAGCACAGCTCGGGCTCGTCGTGGATGGTCCGGCTCAGCCCGACCAGGGCGGGGCGGAGGCCCTCGGCCGCCTGACGGGCGGCGCCCTTGGCCGCGCCGGCGGTGCCGTTGCTCATCCCGTGCTCACGCGGGTGCTCATTAGTGCGGTGCTCACTCGGTGCTCATTGGAAGGTCATTCTGTGCACACCTGAACGTCATTCGATGACGGCGATGACGTCGCCGGGCCCGACCGAGTCGCCCGCCGCCACGTTGACCTCTTTGACGGTGCCTGCCTTCTCGGCGGTGATGGCGTTCTCCATCTTCATGGCCTCGAGCAGGCACACCGTCTCGTTGACCTCGACGGTGTCGCCCGGGGACACGAGGACCTTGACGATGGTGCCCTGCATGGGGGCGAGGACCGACCCCGACCCCGATCCCGCCACCGTCGCTCTCGGCTTGTGGGGCCGGGTGCCAATGCGCGCCCCGCCCCCGCTCGACACGTCGGGCACCCACAGGCGCACCAGGTAGCGGCGACCGTCGACCTCGGCGGTGACCTCGCGCAGGACCCGGGCGGCGGTGTCGTCGCCGTCGCCGGCCGGCCCGGCCTGGTTGGGGGTCGCCGGGACTAGCGAGGCGAGGTCGAGGCGGTCCTCCACCCACCGTGTCGAGTGGCGCCCGGCCACGAAGTCGGGGTGGGACAGGATGACGACGTCGGCCGGGATCGTGGTGGCGATACCCGTGATCACCGTTTCGTCGAGCGCACGCAGCATGCGGTGACGAGCCGACTCGCGCTCGGCACCCCACACGATCAGCTTGGCGACGAGATTGTCGTAGAACTGGCTCACGGTGTCGCCCGATTCGTAGCCGGCGTCGAGCCGCACTCCCGGGCCACCCGGGGGCCGGAAGGTGGCGATGGTGCCGGGGGAGGGGACGAAGCGCCCACCGGCGGGGTCCTCGGCGTTGATCCGGACCTCGATGGCATGCCCGTTGCGCTGCACCTCGTCCTGGGCGAAGCCGAGTGCCTCCCCGGCGGCGACGCGCAGCTGCCATTCGACGAGGTCGAGGCCCGTGACCATCTCGGTCACGGGGTGCTCCACCTGCAGGCGGGTGTTCATCTCCAAGAAGTAGAACTCGCCCCCCTCGTAGAGGAACTCCACGGTGCCGGCGTTGACGTAGCCGCACGCTTTGGCGACGGTGACCGCCGCCTCGCCCATGGCTCGGCGCACGTCGTCGGGGAAATCAGCGGCCGGGCTCTCCTCGATGAGCTTCTGGTGCCGGCGCTGCGGGGAGCAGTCACGCTCGCCGAGCCACAGGGTGTTGCCGTGGGTGTCGGCGATGATCTGCATCTCGATGTGGCGGGGCCACTCGAGGTACCGCTCCACGTAGATCTCGGGCCGGCCGAAGTATGACTGTGCCTCGCGCTGGGCCGACTCGACGGCCTCGGCGACCTCGTCGGGGGACGACACCACCTTCATGCCGCGCCCGCCGCCGCCATAGGCGGCCTTGATGGCGATGGGCCATCCGACCGCGGCGCCGAACTCGGTCACCTGGGCGGGGTCGGTGATGGGCTCGGTGCGGCCCGGGACCCCCGACACACCGACCGCTTCGGCGGCCCGGCGCGAGCTGATCTTGTCGCCCATGATCTCGATGGCCTCGGGGGGAGGCCCGATGAACGTCACGCCCGCGGCGGTGATGGCCCGGGCGAAGTCGGTGTTCTCGGAGAAGAAGCCGTACCCGGGGTGCACGGCGTCGGCGCCGCTGCGGGTGATGGCGTCGAGGATGGCGTCGGTGTTGAGGTAGCTCTCGGCCGCGCTCTGGCCCCCGAGGGGATAGGCCTCGTCGGCCATGCGGACGTGCATGGCGTCGCGATCGAGCTCGGAGTACACCGCCACCGTGGCGATGCCCAGCTCGCGGCAGGTGCGGATGACTCGGACGGCGATCTCGGCGCGGTTGGCGATCAGGACCTTCTGGAACACGCAGCGCCTTTCACGAGAGGGCCATCCACGACAGAGGGCCGTTCAGCCATTCAGATGAGGGACCACCACACTGGCACGGGCCGTAGGGTGGGTGCCATGTGCGCCGAGCGTCTGCGCCGGGCAGAACCGGCGGCGCCCGGTGTCGCCGTGCCGTTCACCACGGTGCCCGCGCCCGCCGGCACCCGCTTCGGGCCCGTGCGGCGCTTCGCCGAGATCGACTCCACCAACCGCTACCTGCTCGACGAGGCGCGTGGCAGCGCTCCCGAGGGTGCGGTGGCGGTCGCCGACTATCAGAGCGCGGGCCGAGGCCGCCTGGGACGGCGCTGGGAGGCGCCGCCGGGATCGAACTTGTTGATGTCGGTGCTCTTGCGCCCCCACCTCGCCGTCGACGAGCTCCACCTGTGCACCGTGGCCGTGGCGCTCGCCGCCGCCGCCGCGTGCGAGGACGGCGCAGGGGTGGTGCCGGACCTCAAGTGGCCGAACGACCTCATGGTCGGGGGGCGCAAACTCGGGGGCATCCTGGCCGAGGCCCTGCCGGCCGGGACCGGCCCCGCGGACGCCGATGACGGGAATGGAAGAGGCAGCGGGAAGGCTTCCGCGGTGGTCGTGGGGCTCGGGCTCAACGTCGGTTGGCCACCCCCTGACGCCGCACCGGACTCGGGACAAGCGCAGGGCTCGGGACAAGCGCAGGGTTCGGGAGATGAGGGGTCACCGGGGTCGGCGCGCGCCGAAGTGCTCCGGACGGCTACGTCGATCCGGCGCCTGGTGCCGACCGCGCTCGAGCCGTTGGCCCTTCTGGGATTGATCCTGCAGGCGCTCGAACCCCGGCTCGTGGACCTCGCCGATCCGGAGGGACGCCGACGGTTGACCTCGGAGTACCGGCGTCGTTGCGACACGGTGGGAAGGATCGTGCGCGTCTCTCTTCCCGGAGAGGTGTTCACCGGGACGGCGACCGACATCACCCCCGAGGGCCACCTGGTCGTGGACGTGGGGTCGGGCTCGAGGACGGTGGTAGCCGGCGACGTCGTGCACCTGCGGGATCCGGGCTGACCGTCCACCTTCTCCCGGGCCACCCTCCCAGGCCCTGGCGGTGCGTCCCCGGCTCCGGGCCCGTCTGACGAGGATCCGCCGACCCCGGATCCCCTGGGCCGCCACAGGAACCCCGTGCGCACCAGGAAAACGTGCCCGCCTCACCAGGTGGGGCGGGGCGCCCGGTCTACGATTGACCCACCATGAAAGTGCTCGTCACCGGCGGTGCAGGCTTTATCGGGTCCAATTTCGTCCGTTACTGGGTGGAACAGCACCCCGGTGACGTCGTGGTGGCCTATGACGCCCTCACTTATGCCGGCAACCGGCCCAACCTCGTCGACGTCGAGGACAGGATCAGCTTCGTTCACGGCGATGTCTGCGACGGCGATGTCGCCCTGGCGACCCTGCGGGCCCACGACATCGACACGATCGTCCATTTCGCGGCCGAGTCCCACAACAGCCTGGCCGTGCTCGACCCCGGCCGCTTCTTCCGCACCAATGTGCTCGGGACCCAGGCCATGCTCGAGGCCGCCCGTCACGCCGGGGTGACTCGGTTCCACCACATCTCCACGTGCGAGGTCTACGGAGACCTGGCCCTCGACTCCGACGATGCCTTCACCGAGGAGCACCCGTACCGACCCCGCACGCCCTATAACGCGTCGAAGGCGGGGGCCGACCACGCCGTGCGCGCCTACGTCGAGACCTACGGGCTGCCGGCGACAATCACCAACTGCTCGAACAACTACGGGCCCTTCCAGTTCCCCGAGAAGGTGATCCCCCTGTTCGCCGTGCACGCCCTCGACGACCGGCCCCTGCCCCTGTACGAATCGACCGGGAACAGGCGCGAGTGGCTGCACGTGCTCGACCACTGCCGGGCCATCGAGGCCGTCCTCGAGCGCGGCCAGATCGGCGAGACCTACCACGTCGGGAGTGGGGTCGAAGCGAGTATCGAGGAGATCGCCGACGCCGTGCTGCGCACGCTCGGGAAGCCGCAATCGCTCAAGAAGATCGTCCCCGACCGTCCCGGCCACGACCGGCGTTACCTCCTCGACTGCACCAAGATCACCAAAGAGCTCGGCTGGGCGCCCACCATCGGATTCGAGGACGGGATGGCCGACACGGTGCGGTGGTACGCGGACCACCGCAGCTGGTGGGAACCGCTCATGGACCGTGCCCCCGTGGTCGAGTCGTCTTGGGGCGAGGGCGCCGCGTCCGACCCGGCGGGCGACGGGTCCCCGGGCGCGTCCGGCTCGCGCTAGCGCCGGCGCCGGTGGGTGCGGGCGGGCATGAGCGCGTGACAGGACGAGCGCGGGTGCAGGTGATGGCCGCGAGACGCGGGCCGACGCCATGAGGGTGCTCGTCACCGGCGCGGGCGGCCAGCTCGGCACCGACCTGGTCGACGCCCTGGTCGGGCGGGTCCCGACGGGGGGACGGGCCGGGGACAGCGCCACCGGTCGTCTCGGGACGAGATCCCCGTGCGACGTGACCGCGGCCGACCACGCCCTGCTCGACGTGGCCGACAGGAGCGCCGTGCAGACGATCTTCGAAGGGGTGCGTCCCCACGTCGTGATCCACGCCGGGGCGTGGACAGCGGTGGACGCCTGTGAGGGCGATCCCGACCGCGCCTACGCCGTCAACGCGTTGGGGACCCGCCACGTCGCCGAGGCGGCTCGACGCGTCGGGGCGCACGTGGTCTACGTGTCGACCGACTACGTCTTCGACGGCACCTCGCCGCGTCCCTACGTCGAGTGGGACGCGCCCAACCCGATGTCGGTCTATGGGCGGAGCAAGCTGGGTGGGGAGATGGAGCTCGATCCCGGCTCGACGGTGGTGCGCACGTCGTGGGTGTGCGGCGCGCACGGCGCCAACATGGTGCACACCGTGCTGCGCCTGGCGGCCCGGCCCGGCCCGTTGCGGTTCGTCGACGACCAGTGGGGGAGTCCCACCTTCACTGCCGACCTGGCCGGAGTCCTGGCCGTGCTCGGCACCGAGCGTCTTCCCGGCACGTTCCACGTGACCAACACAGGGGTGACGTCGTGGCACGGCTTCGCCCAAGCCGTCCTCGCCGTCGCCGGGCACGACACGGCCCGCGTCGAGCCCATCGCCACCGCCGAGCTCGACCCGCCCCGCCCCGCTCCGCGCCCCGCCAACTCGGCGCTCGACAACGCCGCCTTGCGGCTCATGGGGATGGAGCCGACGCCACACTGGCGCGACGCGTTGGAGCGCCTGGTGGGCGCGATCGAGCCGGTCTCGGCGTCGGCCAAGGAGGCACGGTGACCCTGCAGAGCACGGAGCCGCACGAGGTGACCACGGCGGTGATCGGGGCCGGCTACGTCGGTCTCACCACCGCCGTCGTCCTCACCCACCTCGGCTATCAGGTGGTGTGCGGGGAGTCGAACCCGGCCAAGGTGCAGCAGCTGTCGCGGGGTGAGCCCACCATCGTGGAGGAGGGCCTCGGCGACATCCTCATCGCCGGGCTCGACTCGGGCCGGCTCACCTTCGTGCTCGGGGCCACCGAGGCGGTGCGCGGCGCCGACTTCGTGTTCCTGTGCGTGCCCACCCCCCAGGGTGCCGACGGGGCCGCCGATGTGAGCTACCTCGAGGCCGTCGCCGTCGAGATCGCGCCCCACCTCGAGCACGGCGCCATCGTCGTGAACAAGTCCACGGTCCCGGTGGGCTCCACCCTCTTGGTGGAACGGCTCCTCGATCGCCCCGACGTGGCCGTGGTGTCGAACCCCGAATTCCTGCGCGAGGGCACCGCCATCCACGATGCCCTGCACCCCGACCGGATCGTGGTCGGTGCCGACGACCGGGCTGCCGCGGCCCGGGTGGGCGCGTTGTTCGCGTCGACCCAGGCGCCGTTGATCGTCACCGACGCGGCCACCGCGGAGACCATCAAGTACGCGTCCAATGCCTTCCTCGCCACCAAGCTGAGCTTCGTCAACGCCGTGTCCAACCTGTGCGAAGCGGTCGGCGCCGATGTGCGCGACGTCCTGCTGGGCATGGCCTACGACCACCGCATCGGCTTCGACTACCTGCACCCTGGGCCGGGGTGGGGGGGATCGTGCCTTCCCAAGGACACCCGGGCCCTGATCTACATCGGCGAGCAGTCCGGCTACGACTTCTCGCTCCTGCGCGGTGCCATCGAGACCAACGAGGCGCAGCTGGCATCGGTCGCCACCAAGATCCGCGACGCGGTGGGTGGCACGCTGGAGGGCAAGTCCATCGCGGCGTGGGGGCTCACCTTCAAGGCGCTCACCGACGACCGGCGCGACTCGCCCGCGGTGGAGATCGTGCACCGGCTCGTGGCCGAGGGCGCCACCGTGCGCGCCTTCGACCCCACCGTCGACGGGCCCGTCCCCGAATTCCCCACCGGCGTCGAGATCCACCCCGATGCCTACGCAGCGTGCGAAGGCGCCGCTTGCGCGGTGGTGCTCACCGAGTGGGAAGAGCTGCGCTGGCTCGACTTCACCAAGGTGCACGATCTGCTGGCCGAGCCCAATGTCGTCGACGCCCGCAATCTGCTCGACCCCGCCGCCATGCGGCGTATGGGCTTCCGCTACGTGGCCATGGGCCGCCCGTGACGAAGAACGAGCCCTCGCCGGCGACCGGACGGCGGGTGGTGGTCACCGGAGGGGCAGGGTTCCTCGGCTCGCACCTGTGCGAGGCCCTCGTGGCCCGGGGCGACCGTGTCGTGGCCGTCGACGACCTGTCGACGGGCGTGGCCGACAACGTGGGCGCGCTGGTGGCCAACCCCGCCTTCGAGCTCGTCGTGGCGGACGTGAGTGAGACGGTTCCCGTCGAGGGCCCCGTCGATGCCGTCATGCACTTCGCCAGCCCGGCGTCACCACCGGACTACCTGGCCCGCCCGCTCGAGACGCTGGCAGTGGGAAGCGAGGGGACACGTCACGCCCTGGCCCTCGCCGCCGCGCACGAGGCCCGTTTCCTCCTGGCGTCGACGAGTGAGGTCTACGGCGATCCCGTGGTGCACCCACAGCCCGAGACGTACTGGGGCAACGTCAATCCCGTCGGGCCGCGCAGCGTCTACGACGAGGCGAAGCGCTTCGCCGAGGCCCTCACCATGGCGACGCATCGAGCCCGGGGTCTCGACGTCGGCATCGTCCGGATCTTCAACACCTACGGTCCCCGGCTCCGGCCCGGCGACGGGCGGGTGGTGTCGAACTTCTTGGTGCAGGCCATGGAGGGACGACCCCTCACGGTGTACGGCGACGGCTCACAGACCCGCAGCCTGTGCTTCGTCGAAGACGAGGTGGCCGGGATCCTCGCCCTGCTCGACTCCGCGCTCACCGGGCCCGTGAACATCGGGAACCCCGACGAGCTGACCGTGCTCGACCTGGCCCACGCCGTGCTGGCGCTGACCGGATCGACCTCGACGATCGTCTACGAGCCGTTGCCCACCGACGACCCCACCCGTCGTCGGCCCGACATCACCGTGGCGCGGCGCGAGCTCGGGTGGGAGCCGGTCGTCCCCCTGGAGGAGGGTTTGCGGCGCACCCTGGCCTTCTTCGCCTCGGGCGCCCCGACAGGGGGTGGGGTTCGGCCATGATGGACGATGTGCACGGAGCCGAGTCGAGCAAGCCGGAGCTCCATGCCGTCGGTGACCCCGCTGCCAGTCACCGTGCCGCCGCCGAGGACAAGTACCGGACACTGTCGGTCATCGTGCCGGTGTTCAACGAGCGCAACACCATCGCCGAGATCCTGCGCCGCATCCGCGCCGTGGAGTTGCCGATGCACCTCGAGGTCGTCGTGGTCGACGACGGCTCCACCGACGGGACCGGCAAGGTGCTCTCGGCGTTGCAGGACTCGACGGTGCGCGTCGTCACCCACCCTGCCAACCGGGGCAAGGGCGCCGCGGTCCGGACAGGGATCGAGACGGCGCGTGGGCAACTGGTGCTCATCCAGGACGGAGACCTCGAGTACGACCCCGATGACTGGCCGACGCTCCTCGAGCCGGTGATGAAGGGCAAGGCACAGGTCGTCTACGGAAGCCGCTTCACCGGGGCCGGACGCGCCATGCGCCCCACCCAGTGGTTGGGCAACCGGCTCCTCACCCTGACCGCCAACGTGCTGTACCGCTCGACGTTGTCGGACATGGAGACCTGCTACAAGCTTTTCGACCGCGCCGTGCTCGACGCCATCACCATCGAGTCCGACGGGTTCGACTTCGAGCCCGAGATCACCGCCAAGGTCCTGCGACGCGGCTACCGGATCTACGAGGTCCCGATCTCCTACACCGGCCGCGACGCGTCGGAAGGGACCAAGTTCGAGTGGCGCGACGGGGTGCGCGCCCTCACTGCGCTCGTCCGGTACCGGTTCGTCCGCCAAATCTGACCGCACGTGGCGCGACCGAGGACCACGGACCGGGCCCCGTCCCCACCTGAGGTGTCGCTCCCCGCCACGGTGCCGGTGGCCGAGCGGGTGTCGGCGGCCGATCGGGTGTCGGCGGTCGTGGTGAACCACGAGGCCGGCGACGCCCTGCTCGAGTGCGTGGCATCGCTGCGGGCCGAAGGCGTCGGCGAGGTCATCGTGGTGGACAACGCCTCCTCCGACGGCTCCGCCGAAGCCCTCATGTCTTTCGACGGCAACGTCCGGTTGGTGCAGACCGGGGCCAACCTGGGCTACGGGGCGGCCGCCAACCGCGGCATCGAGGTCAGTGCCCGCGGGCTCGTGCTCGTCTTGAACTCCGACGTGTCGGTGCACGGTGGGGCCCTGTCGGCGCTCGTGGAGGCGCTCGACGCCGACCCCACCCTCGCCATTGCCGGGCCCCGGATCCTCGAGCCCGACGGAACCCGGTACCCTTCGGCGCGCCGCTTCCCCTCCCTGCTCGACGCCGCCGGCCACGCCGTGCTCGGCGACCTCGTCCCCACCAACCGCTTCACGCGCCGGTACCGCCTGGGGTACCTCGACGTGGACGACGTGACCGACGTCGACTGGGTGTCAGGGGCGTGCTTCCTCGCCCGGCGGCGCACCCTCGACGAACTGCAAGGCTTCGACGAGTCGTACTTCATGTACGCCGAGGACACCGACCTGTGCTGGCGGGCGCGCCGTGCCGGTTGGGGGGTCGTGTTCGTGCCGGACGCGGCGGTCACCCATCTCCAGGGCGTCTCCACCGCCCGCCGCCCCTACCGCATGCTCGTCGCCCATCACCGCTCCGTGTTCCGTTTCGCGGCCCGGACCGAGCGGGGGTGGCGCCGGCTGGCGTTGCCGGCCATGGCGCTGTTCCTGGGAGTGCGTCTGGCCGTGATGTGTGCCAGGCAGGCCCTGAGTGCGCGGCACGGCGCCTCGAGCCGGGCCGAGTAGGGTTAGCGCCCGACCATGGCCAGGGGAGATGCAGGAAAATGGGTGGCGCGCGCCGGTGCCACCGGCGGAGGGCGGAGCTACCGCGGGCAGAGGCCCATGAAGTGGTACGCCAGCCTGGCCATGATCTGCCTGGTCGGCGTGGCCCTGATCGTCTACAGCCGTTACGAGCGTCAGCACCCCGCTCCCGCCGCCCAACCCGCCGTCGGCGCCCACTGGTACCAGGCACTGGGGTTCGACATCTGTGGGACGGTCCAGCCGAACCTCCCCGCCAATCCCAACGCCTCGACGGCACCGATCCCGGGGATCCGCACCGACGGTGACGGTGTGATCCAGGTGGCACCCACCACCAAGAAGGACTCGGGCAACAACGCCACCCTGGGCCGCTTCGTGGCCACGTACCCCAAGTTGAAGCTCACCACCGCCACGTTGCAGATCCCGGGCAAGACGACGTACACGAACGGGCAGAAGTGCCCGGCCGGCTCCCCCGATGCGCGTAAGACCGGACAGCTCCAGATCAAGGTGTGGCCGAGCTTCACCCCGCCGGGCTCGAACAATCCGTCGGTCTTCTACGACCCCAACGGCATCAAGCTCGCCGACGGCCAGCTCATCACCGTCGCCTTCGTGCCGTCGGGCGCGTCGGTACCCAAGCCGAGCTCGATCACCGCCATGCTGACCGACCGTGCCGGATCGGCCACAGGCACCCCGGCCACCACGGCACCATCGACGGCGACGACGACACCGACCGCCACCACGGCACCATCGACGGCGACGACGGCGACGACGGCGACGACCAAGCCTTCCACTACGGCGACGACGGCGACGACTAAGCCGGTGTCGACGGGCACCACGGCAACGACCAAGCCGTCGACGGCCACCACGACCACGAAGTGAAGGCCATTGTCCTCCTGGGCGGCCAGGGGACGAGACTCCGCCCGCTCACCTTCACGACGCCGAAGCAGTTGCTGCCTGTGGTGGAGGTGCCCATGCTCGAGCGGGTGCTCGCCCATCTGAAGATGCACGGGGTCGATGAGGCAGTGCTGTCGCTCGGGTACCGTCCCGACGCGTTCTTCGCCGCCTATCCCGACCACGAAGCGGTCGGGGTGCGCCTCGACTACGCGGTCGAGCCCGAACCGCTCGACACCGGCGGTGCGATCGGCTTTGCGGCGAGCCACGCCGGCATCGACGAGACCTTCATCGTTGTGAACGGCGACGTGCTGACCGACGTGGACACCACCGCGCTCGTGACCTTCCACCGCTCGCACGGGGCGACCGCCACCATCCATCTCAAGGCGGTAGACGACCCTACCCGCTTCGGCGTCGTCCTCACCGACGACGGAGGCTGCGTCATCGAGTTCGTCGAGAAACCCCCTGCCGATCGCGTGCCCAGCAACCTGATCAACGCGGGGACCTATGTCCTCGAGCCCGACGTGTTGACGCGCATCCCCACCGACCGCCCTGTCTCGGTCGAACGGGAGACGTTCCCCGCTCTGGCGGCGGAGGGATCGGTGTTCGCCATGGCCAGTGACGCGTACTGGCTCGACACCGGCACGCCGGCCGCGTACCTGCGTGCCAACGCCGACCTGCTCAACGGGACCAGGCCGGCCCCCCCGGCGCCGGGGGCGCGTCAGGTGGCGCTCGGCGTGTGGACGCTCGGCGCGCCCGTGGTGCGAGGGGAGGTACACGCCTCGAGCCTGCTCGGTGTCGGCGCGCAGGTCGGCCACGACGCCATCGTGACCGACAGCGTCATCGGTGCCCGCGCCGTGGTGGAGCGCGGGCGCGCGTCGATGAATCGGTAGTCCTGCCCGGGGCCCGAGTGGGCGCCGGGGCGCGGGTCTCGGGCTCGATCCTGGGACACGGTTGTGTGGTCGCCGAGGGCTGTGAACTCTCGGCCACGGTCGTGGGCGACGGGTTCGAAGTGCCCGCCGGGGCGCGCCTCGTCGACGCCCGCGTGCCGGCGGAGATGGCATCGTGACGAACGTGGCGAGCCGGGCGGCCAGGCACCCGAGATGGGGAGGACCGACATGCAGGTGATGGTGACCGGTGGCGCCGGGTTCATCGGCTCCAATCTCGTGGACCGCCTCCTCGCCGAGGGCCATGCCGTCGACGTGGTGGACGACCTCTCCACCGGTACGCTCGGGAACCTCGCCGAGGCGAGAGCGTCGGCATCCCACGCCCTTACGTTCCATCAGCTCGACATCCGATCCGACGAGCTCGTAGAGGTGATGGCGCGGCGGCGCCCCGAGGTGGTGTACCACCTGGCCGCCCAGGCCGACGTCCGGGTGTCGGTGGAGCGGCCCGTGTTCGACGCCGATGTGAACGTCCTGGGGACGCTGCGCGTGCTCGAGGGCGCCCGGGCGGCGGGCACGGCCCGGGTCGCCTTCGCCGCCAGCGGGGGCACGCTCTACGGGGAATGCGATCCCTCGGAGCTCCCGGTGAAGGAGTCGCATCCCCGCCGGCCCCTCTCGCCCTACGGCGTGTCGAAGATGGCGGCCATCGACTATCTGGTGGCGTACCGGGAGCTGCATGCGCTCGAGTTCTGCGCTCTGGCGCTCGCCAACGTCTACGGGCCACGCCAGGACCCCCACGGTGAGGCGGGAGTCGTGGCCATCTTCTCCGACAAGCTCCTCCGGGGCGACGCGGTCACGATCTACGGGGACGGTGAGCAGACGCGCGACTTCGTCTACGTCGACGACGTCGTGGACGCCTTTGTCCGGGCCGGGACACGCGGCGGTGGTCTCGTGCTCAACGTCGGGACGGGGAAGGAGGTGTCGGTCAACGAGCTCGCCCGGGTCATGGGGGAGCGGTCCGGCGCCGCGAGGACGCCCGTGCACGCCCCGGCCCGGGTGGGCGAAATCCAACGCAGCTCGCTCGACCCCGAACGCGCCGGCATCCACCTCGGCTGGCAGGCCTGGACCGAGCTCGAGGCTGGCGTCGACGGGGTGCTGGCGTGGGCGAGGCGCCGAGCAGGCTCCTGAGCCGGCACCGCGCCGGCGCGCCAGGGACGGACCCACCGAGGCGCGGACTCGCCGGGGCGGCCTCGCCGGGACGAACTCACCGGGACTAACTCACCGGGACGAACTCACCGGGACGAACTCACCGGGACGAACTCACCGGGACGACAGGTCAGCGGAAGAGGTCTTCGTCCGGTGGCCGCAGGATCTCCTCTGCCACCGACCCCCGCCGCAGCCAGGCGGGGTCGATGCCGCGCACGACCGCCACGGGCACCGAGCTCGCTTTGCCCATGACGAGCTCCGCGGCGGACGCCACCTCGTCGGCCACACACACCTCGGTCGCCACGAGATCACGTCCCATGGCGTCCTCGGTGCCCCGGAGGTCGACCACCGCCGCCAATCCGGCACAGCCGATGGCCACGTCGATGACACCCTTGCGCCACGCCCGCCCGAATGTGTCGGAGACGACCACCGCCACATCGCGACCCGTGGCGGCGCGCAGTCCGTCGCGAATGCGCCTCGCCGAGCGATCGGAGTCCTCGGGCAGCAATGCGGCCCAGCCGTGCTCGACATTGGACAAGTCGACCCCGGCGTTGGCGCAGATGAACCCGTGGCGCGTCTCGGAGATCACGAGATCTCCGCGCCGACGCAGGACTCGCACCGATTCCGACTCGATGATCCGGAGCCGGTCGGCAGGGTCATCGGGATCGATCGGCACCATGCGGCCTTCAGACTTGGAGACGATCTTCTGGGTGACGACGACCACGTCGCCGTCGAGGAGCTCGACGACGTCGGCGATGAGGGTGGCGAGATCGTCGCCCTTCCTGATCTCGCCGAGCCCGGTCACGGGGAGCACGGTCAGCGCACGCGGGGCATGCACCCGTTTTCCTGCGGCGTCGACCATCGGCCCGTCTTCCTCGATGGACGTCACCGCCCGGCGCCCTGCGATGCGCCCGACGGCCGGACGGCGTCGAGGAGAACCGATGCCAGGGCGCCGGCGCGCTCGGGGGTGTGCATGACGGTCGGGGTGACGACGCAGCGCACACCGCAGGATTCGACGGCATCGGCCATGTCGGCATCGGCGTCGTCGACGACGAGCGTGCCGACGAAGCCCGCGTACAGGCGGGCGACGCCGACCACGGTCGGTTCGTGCCCGAGCTCGGCCATGAGACGGTCGGCGGGTCCTTTCAGGGCGGCGCCGGCGACGATGGGGGAAACCGCCACCACATCGTGGCGACGTGTCGCCAGTGCGTCGGCGAGGCCCGGCACGGCCAGCAGGGGGCCGATCGACACGATGGGGTTGGACGGACACACCACCACCACGTCGGCGTCGGCGATCGCGCGCAGCACGCCGGGAGCAGGTCGCGCCGCCTCGGCCCCGGCGAACCGCAGCGACGCGACGGCGACGGCATGGCGGCGGCCCACGAAGTACTCCTGGAACGACACCTCGGGGCCCTCGACGAGCGTCAGTCGGGTGCGGACGGGGTCGTCGGACATGGGCAGGAGCCGGACCGACACCCCGAGGGACTGGGTGATCTCGGTCGTCACCTGCGACAACGTGGCCCCGCTCGACAGTCGTTGGGTGCGGTAGAGGTGGGTGGCGAGATCCTGGTCACCGAGGCGGAACCACGTCTCGCCGCCCAGGCGGTCCAGGCTGTCCATGACGCTCCAGGTCTCCCCGGCGAGGCCCCAGCCGCGCTCGTCGTCGTTGAGCCCCGCCAGGGTGTAGGTCACGGTGTCGAGGTCGGGGCTGATGTGCAAGCCGTGGAGCTCGGTGTCGTCACCGGTGTTGACCACCGCCGTCACCTCCGCCGGGGCGGCGACGCGGACCAGGCCGCGCAACAGGCGGGCGGCACCCACTCCTCCTGCAAGGGCAGTGATCACGGCGCAAGGCTAATGGTCGGCGCGCCGGGCTCAGGCTCCCGGTGTGCAAGGCTCGACCGGTGCCGGCCCGAGCGCGACCCGACGACGAGCGCCTCCGGGTGGCCATCGACGCGACGCCACTACTCGGCACGAGGACCGGGGTGGGCCGATTCTGCGAAGGCGCCCTGGGTGCGCTCGCCACGGAGTCGGGGCTCGACGTGGATGCCTTCGCCGTCACCTGGCGCCGGCGCCGGCGCCTCCCTCCTGTCGTTCCCGCCGGTGTCGATGTCCGCCAGCGGGCCATGCCCGCACGCCCGCTGCACCTGGCGTGGGCGCATTTGGGTGGGCCGGCGGTGGAGTGGTTCGTGGGGCCCGCCGACGTCGTCCACGGGACCAACTTCGTGGTCCCTCCGACCCGACGGGCCGCCCGGGTCGTCACGGTGCACGACCTCACGACAGTGCGCTTTCCTGAGCTTTGTGATCGCTCCACCCTCGGGTTTCCCCGTTTGGTCCGCCGAGCCGTCGCCGACGGCGCCTGGGTGCACACGCCCTCACGCTTCGTCGCCGACGAGGTGGTGGCCGAGCTCGGCGTCGACCCGGCGCGCGTCCGCGTCGTGTACCACGGGGTGCCCGCGTCGCCAGCGTCGGCCGGTTCGGCCGGTTCGTCTCCGTCAGCCGGTTCGTCTCGGTCGGGGGCAAGCCCACCGTTGCCGCCGAGTACATCGCGCTATGTCTTGGCGGTGGGGACCATCGAGCCCCGCAAGGACTATCCGGGGCTGGTGCGTGCCTTCGACCACGTCGCCAGCTCCGACCCCGACGTGGCCCTCGTGATCGCCGGGGTGGACGGGTGGGGTGCGCACGCCTTCCACGAATCGCTGCAGGCGTCACCGCATCGCCATCGTGTCCTGCAACTCGGGTATGTCGACAACGATGCCTTGGCGCAGTGGTTGGCGGGGGCAGCGGTCCTCGCCTTCCCGTCGGTCTACGAAGGATTCGGGTTCCCGCCCCTCGAAGCGATGGCCGCCGGTGTGCCGGTCGTGGCGAGCGCCGCCGGGGCGGTGCCCGAGGTCGTGGGCGACGGTGCCGTACTGGTCCCGCCGCGCGATGTCGACGCTCTCGCCAACGCGCTCGTGTCGGTGCTCGACGACACCGTGCTCCGCACTGCCCTCGTGGACAAGGGTCGGTTCCGGGCCACCCAATTTACCTGGGGGGCGTGCGGGACGGGCCTGGCACGGCTCTACTCTGACGCCGCCGGCGCGCGCTAGGACGGGCATGGGGACGCGGGCACGGGCAACGGGGCCACGGGCGACGCCGGCATGAACGGTGCCGAGGGCACGAACGATGGGGGCGGATGCGTGGGCGGGGTCCTTCTCGTCGCCGAGCAGCTGCGGCGCCAGGTGCCGGGAGGGATCGGCACGTACGTGCGCGGCCTGCTGAGCGGCCTGACGACCCTGGACGAGGCTCATGTCGAGTTGCCGCCCGTGACGCTGTACGCAAGTCGCAGCCGTGGGGGTCCGGACCCACTCGAGGCCTTCGGCCGTCCCCTCATCGCGTCGCGGCTGCCCGGCCCGTTGCTCACCCGGATGTGGGATCGGGCCTTCGTGCACGCGCCGGGGGGCTTCGACCTCGTGCACTCGGTGTCGTTGGCGGTACCACCGGTGTCGCGACCGAGCTCGGGTCGCGCCGTTGCCGAGGTCGTCGCCATCCACGACGTGGCGTGGCGACATCGCCCCGAGGACTATCCGAACCGGGGAAGGCGGTGGCACGAGGCGGCGCTGGGGCGGGCCCTGC
Organism: uncultured Acidimicrobiales bacterium; assembly: GCA_963838775.1. Classification (GTDB taxonomy): domain Bacteria; phylum Actinomycetota; class Acidimicrobiia; order Acidimicrobiales; family UBA8190; genus Chersky-840. The sequence continues at coordinate 86,888 of CAWISP010000001.1, read as the reverse complement.
GCCGGGCCACGCACTTCGTCGTCCCCTCCGAAGCCGTCGCCGGCGACCTCGTGGAGGCGGGCGCACGAGAGCGGGCCATCTCGGTGATCCCGCTCGGCTCGGACATCCTGCGCGACCGGGACGAGGACGGTGCGACGGTACTCCTCCAGCGCCTCGGAGTACGTGACCAATTTCTCTTGTCGGTGGGGACGCTCGAGCCCCGCAAGAACCTCCCTCGTCTCATCGACGCATACGGCGTCGCCCGCCACTCGCTCCCCGAACCGTGGCCTTTGGTGGTCGTCGGGCCACCGGGATGGGGTCCGGAGCTCGAGCGCCGGGAGGGCGTCGTGTTCACCGGCCGGGTCGACGATGGCACGCTGGCGTCGTTGTACGCACGAGCTCGACTGCTCGCCTACGTCCCGTTCGAAGAGGGGTTCGGGCTGCCCCCTGTCGAGGCCATGCGCTTCGGCACGCCTGTGGTGTCGAGCCCGCTGCCCACCACCGGCGGAGCCGCACGCGAGGTGGACCCCACCCGCGTCGAAGACATCGCCGGGGCGCTCGTCGAGGTCGCCACCGACGACGCGTTGCGGGCCCGACTGGTTGCAGCCGGGGCGGAGCGTGCCAGCGGTCTCACCTGGGAGTCGGCGGCCCGCGCCCACGTAGCGCTGTGGAGCTCACTGCCGTGACGCCACGGCGCGCCGCCTCGCGACGTGGCGAGCACGACGACGTGCTGGCGCTGTCGCTCGACGTGAGCGCGGTCCCCACCCGGCCGGTCGGCGCCGGGCGCTACACGATCGACCTCGCCACCGCCCTCTTGGCGCGCGACGACGTCGCAATGACGTTGTGGTGCCGTCGCGGTGACGGCCAACGCTGGCGCGAGCTGAGCGCCGCCTCCGGCCCGAGGACGGTACGGGCCGGCGCACCCGGGCGTCGGCCCGCCCGCCTCGTGTGGGAGCAGATCCGGCTCCCTGGTCTGCTCGCGACCGCATCCGTCGACGTGCACCACGGCCCGCACTACACCATGCCCGAGCACTCTTCGACGCCACGCGTCGTCACGATTCACGACCTCACGTTCCTCGACCATCCGGAGTGGCATGAGCGGGGCAAGGTCGTCGTATTCCGTCGGGCGATCCGGGTGGCGGCTCGTCGCGCCGACGCCATCGTGTGCGTGAGCGGTCGAACCGCCGATCGCCTCGGCGAGCTGTGCGCTCCGACCGGACGGGTGTTCGTGGTGCCCCATGGTGTCGACCACGACCGCTTTCGGCCCGAGCCCGATCCGAAGGCGGGCCCGGGGTCGGGGCGCGCTGACCCCGTCTCCGACGACGAGTTCCTCGGGCGGTTCAACATTCGTCCCCCCTATGTCCTGTTCGTGGGCACCCTCGAGCCCCGCAAGGCGGTACCCGACCTGGTGGGTGCCTTCGACCGGGTCGCCGCCGAACGGCTCGAGCTCTCCCTGGTCCTGGTCGGGCAACCGGGCTGGGGTGCGGAGGCGGTCGAGCAGGCCGTACGGCAGGCCCGGGCCTCACATCGCATCGTCCGCACGGGATATGTTCCCGACGACGCTGTGCCGGCGCTCCTGCGGCGGGCCGCGGTGGCGGCGTATCCCTCGTACGAGGAGGGTTTCGGGCTTCCCGCCCTCGAAGCGCTGGCGTGTGGGACACCCCTCGTCACCACCTCGGGAACGGCCATGGCCGAGGTCTCGGGGGGAGCGGCCGTCCTGGTGGCGCCGGGGTCGGTGTCCGAGCTCAGCGACGCCCTCGCCGAGGTCCTCGACGGGGGTGCCGCCGTCGACGCGAGACGGCGACGGGGTCTCGAGATGGCGGCTCGTCACACCTGGGCGGCGAGTGCCGCCGACCACATGTTCGCCTACTGCTGGGCGGCGCGGCGCACGGCGACCTCTCCTCCGGGATCTCCTCGGGGAGCATCACCGGGGTCTTCTCCGGGGTCTCCTCGGGGAGCTTCACCGGGGTCTTCTCCGCCGGGCGCTCGGAGCGGTCCCCGATAAGGTTCGGCGCGTGCGTGCCCTGGTGACCGGAGCAAGAGGCTTCGTCGGTTCGTGGCTGACCGCCCATCTCGTCGAGAGCGGGGACGAGGTGGTGGGGATCGATCACGAGGTGGAGATCACCGACGGGGACGCGGTGCGCGCCGCGGTGTTGGCGGCTGCCCCCGACGTGGTGTACCACCTGGCCGCGCTCACCAGTGTGGGGCGGTCGTGGAGCGACCCCAACGAGGTCCTGCGTGTCAACGCCACCGGGACGTTGTATGTGCTCGAAGCGGCCCGGGCCTGCCCACATCCCCCCCGGGTGCTCATGACGAGCTCGGCCGAGGTGTACGGGGCTGTTCCCCAGCAGCTCCTGCCCGTCACCGAGGACGCGCCGCTCGCGCCGGTGACGCCCTACGCCGCGTCCAAGGTGGCCGCCGAGTACCTCGGGGTGCAGGCCCACCTCGCCTACGGGCTGGCGGTGATCCGCATGCGCCCCTTCAATCACGTGGGCCCCGGGCAGTCCTCGGCCTTCGTCGTCTCCGCGCTGGCGCAGCGCATCGTCGAGGCGCGCCGCAACGGTGCCGACAGCATCGTGGTGGGGAACCTGGCGGCCCGGCGTGATCTCACCGATGTACGCGACGTGGTGCGGGCGTACCGCCTCCTCGCCGAGCGGGGCGTCGCCGGAGAGGTCTACAACGTGTGCAGCGGCCGCGACATCGCCATCGCCGACGTCGCCCTGCAGTTGCAGAGCCTGGCCGGCGTCGAGCTGCGTTTCGAGGTCGACCCGGAGCTGAACCGGCCCGTCGACGTCCCCGTGGTACGCGGCGATTTCACCAAGCTGCACGAGGCGACGGGGTGGGAGCCGAGCCTCAGCCTCGAACAGACGTTGCTCGACGTCCTCGAGCAGTGGAGCGAACGCGCCGCATAGCCGCCCCGCCGGGACTGCTCGGGGTGAGGGCCCCCAGTTTGGACGCGCAACGGGCGCCCCGCGTCGTGCGAGGCGCCCGTTGACGGGTCGTAATTGCTGCGGTTGGTCAGGCGGCCTGGAGAATCAACTTCCGCAGCTGCTGGCGAACTTCGCGGGCCTGGCTGTGCGCCTGCTTGGCCAGGTCGCGGGCGGGGACAGGGAGGCGGTCCTCGATCGGGGCCAGCGAGGCCTCGATGCGGCCGATGACCTGCTCCACCGCTTCGTCGACGTCCTTTACCCGCTTGGTGACCTCGCCGCGCACATCGCCGAGGTGAGCCGGGACCAGGTTGCGGTCGGTGAGGCGCTTCTGCAGCTCCTGGCGCCGGACCTGCGCACGCTGGAGCCCGAGCACTCCCAGGCCGACCACCACGTAGGCGGCGTCCCTGGCGGTTTTGGTGATCTCCTCTGTCACGTCCTTGAACTCGGGCATCTGTGTCCTTCCTGTCGAGAATCCGGGGGGCGGACTCTTGCTAACTATTGTACAGGGTGGCGCTAACAGTTGCAAGCACTCTTTCAGCGTTAGTCGGGCCTCGTCAGCCCCCCGACGCCTGGGGAACCGAGGGGAGCGACGGGTAGCCTCTTGGCCCTGATGGAGACCCATATCGCTCCGCCGGTCGTGGCCGTGATCGTCACGAGCAACCCCGGGGAGTGGTTCGAAGAGACCCTGGAGGCGTTCGCCGCACAGGATTATCCCGAGCTGTCGGTGTTGGTGTTGGACGCGGCCAGCATCGTCGACCCGACACCGCACGTGGCGCGTGTGCTTCCTGGGGCTTTTGTTCGCCTCATGCCGTCGAACGAGGGTTTCGGAGCCACGGCCAACGCCGTGTTGACGATGGTGGAGGGCGCGTCGCTGTTGTTGTTCTGTCACGACGACGTCGCTCCCGACCCTGACGCGGTCCACATCCTCGTGGAGGAGTCGTTCCGCTCTAACGCCGGCGTGGTGGCGCCGAAACTGGTGAGTTGGGACGACCCCACGAAGCTGCTGCACGTCGGCATGGCGGTGGACAAAGGAGGTGCCGTCGTCGACCGGATGGAGCCCGGGGAGATCGACCACGGCCAGCACGACGCGGTGCGCGACGTCTTTCTCGCCCCGGGGGGATGCACCCTCGTCCGCTTCGACCTGTTCGCCGAGCTCGGCGGCTTCGATCCCGACATCTTCGCCATGGGGGAGGACCTCGACCTGTGCTGGCGGGCCCAGATCCTGGGCGCACGGGTGGTGGTGGCACCCGGGGCGCGGGTCCGCCATCTCGAGATGTTGGCGAGCGGCCGGCGCCCCCTTCCCGAGCACATCGGGTCGGCGCTTCCGGACGGAGCCGACCGGGTCGACTTGCTCCTCGAGGCGTGGGCCGGCGCCGATGGCATCGACGGGGGCCAGGAGGCCCTGCCGCACGACGGTGTCGACGAGCACCGGGGTGTCAACGGGGTAGGCGGTGCCGGTGAGGTCGACGGGGAGGCGGTGGCGGCTGGGACGGCGGGGCAAGGCGAGGCCACTACTGGGGTGTCCGGAGCAGCGGGGGCGACCACGGGAACGGTCGTCGGGGCGGCAGCCGGAGCTGCCGTCGCGGCGCGTCGGCACCGACGTAGCGGGGCGAGACACGGTGGGCACGGGCGGCAGGCCCACGTGACACTGCAGTCCCTGCAACGACGCCACGAGCTGCATGCCGCGCTCAAGGCCTACGGACCGTTCCATCTCATCCGCGTGGTCCCGCAGATCGCGCTGCTCTCACTGGCGGAATTCATCATCGCCGTGGTGACGCGTCATCGGGACCGCGCCTCGGCGGTCGCCCAGGCGTGGCGATGGAACCTCGGCAACCGTCGTGCGTTGCGCGCGCGACGCGTGCCGAGGTGCGGGCCCATCGACGGATCGACGACGCCACGGTTCGTCGATTGCAGCTGCACGGGAGCGCTCGTCTCAATGCCTACGTCCGACGCGCCGTCACCCACGGTCTGCAGGCCGCGAACGTCGGGGGTGCCCATCGCGAGAGCGAGCCATTGCCATCTGATCACGGTGCCGACGCTGCCTCGACGTCCGAACCGGGTCCCACGCCGGCCGAGGTGACGGCGGGCAGCGCCCAGGGCCCGGCCACGTCGACGCGGTGGCTGGTGTGGCTGGCCGCCGCGCTGGTCGTGGTGTTCGGGACGCGACAGCTGTTCGGATCAGGCCTTCCCGTCGTCGGTCAGCTCCTGCCCATGCCCTCGTGGGCGACGCTCCTGCACCGCTTCCTGTCGGGATGGCAGCCCACCGGCGTGGGGACGACCGACCCGGCCACGCCGGCGACGGGGATCCTGGGCCTGGCCGGCATGCTTCTGTTCGGGAGCATGGGGGTGCTCGAGAAGATCGTCGTGCTCGGGTGCATCCCCGTCGGCGCTATCGGGATGGCCCGGCTGACCCGGCCGCTCGGTACGGCCTGGGCGAGGGTGACCTCGACCGTGATCTATCTCGCCATCCCGGTTCCCTATGACGCCTTGGCCACCGCGCACTGGGACGCACTCGTCATGTACGCGGCGTGTCCGTGGATCGTCCATCTCCTAGGCAAGGTGTCGCGCGTCGACCCCCACGGCCACACCGCGCCGGTGAGCGAGGCGAACGGGTCGGGCACCGTCGACGAGGCCGTGCTCAGCTCCGGCGTCACCGCTACCGGCGTCATCGGCACGGCAGCGGGACCGGTCCCGTCGCGTCCCGCTCACCGAGCTGTGTCACGTTCTGCTCGGGCCTGGCGCCATTCGCTCGTCGGTTCGATCCTCGCGCTCGGGTTGCTCGACGCGTTCGTGACGGCGATGGCGCCGTCGACGGCACTCGTGACGCTCGTGGTCGGTCTGGGCCTCGCCCTCGGCAATGTCGTGTCGCAGGGCACCGCCGGCGTGCGAGCCGCCGCGAGGGTCGCCGTGACGGTGCTGGGAGCCACCGTCGTCGCCGTGCTGCTCTTGGCTCCTTGGTCCTTCGCTGTGCTCGGTGGCCCGGGACGGTGGCAGACCCTGGCCGGCGTCCCGGTGGCGTCGTCGTCGGGCGCGGGATGGGGCGAGCTCCTGCGGTTGGCGGTCGGTCCCATCGGTGACGCCGCCGTGGGCTGGGCCTTCCTGGCGGCAGCGGCGTTGCCGCTGCTCATCGGTGCCCGCTCCCGCCTCGCCTGGGCCGGTCGGGCCTGGTCGATCACCGTGGTGGCCTGGGCGGTGGCATGGCTGGCGGGGCGGGGTGGACTCGGGCCGCTGGCCATCGCCCCCCAGGTGCTGCTCGTTCCGGCTGGTGTCGGCATCGCTCTGGCGGTCGGGCTCGGGGTGGCCGCCTTCCAGCTCGATCTCCCCGGTTACCGGTTCGGGTGGCGCCAGGTGGCGGCGGTGACGGCCGCGGTCGCCGCCATCGTGGGCATGTTGCCCGTGCTGGTCGGGAGCCTGGGGGGGCGTTGGGACCTGGTTCCCTCGGGCTACGCCGAGGCCACGTCGTGGATGTCGGCCAACAAGTCCCAGGGCGACTTCCGCGTGGTGTGGATCGGTGATCCTCGAGTGTTGCCGGGCAACGGCTGGGAGCTGTCACCGGGTCTCGCCTACACCGTGAGCGAGGACGGGCTCCCCGACATCACGGGCGTGTGGCCGGGATCGTCACCGGGCCAGGCCGCCGAGATCGGCAACGGCATCCGGCTGGCCCGGAGCCACGCCACGGTGAGGCTGGGTCGGCTGCTGGCGCCGTACGCGGTCCGGTACGTGGTGGTGGTCGACACGCTTGCCCCGTCGATCCCCGGGCTCCAGACCCCGATCTCGCACCCCGTCCCCGGCGACCTGCTCGGCGCGTTGGTGGCGCAGATCGACCTCCGCCAGATCATCTCCCAGGGTGGCTTCGACGTCTTCGTGGACCCGACGGCGCTGCCGTTGCGGGCCACGCGGTCAGGAGCCGGTGCCCCGGCCACGCCCCAGTCGGCCGTCACCGGTGTCGACCCCGCACTCACGGGATGGCGCCCGGCACTGGTCGGCTCGCCCGGCGCCACCAGCGTCACGGGCCGAGTGGGGGCCGGGACGATCCTCGACGCGGTGGCGCCGGCTGCCGATTGGCAGCTGACAGGGCACAACGCGGTGGTCGTGCACGCGAAGAGGGCCTTTGGCTACGCGGCCACATTCTCCGCGTCGCGACCGGGGACGGTCACCGTCGCCTTCGTCGGGTCGTGGACACACGGCTTCGAGATCGGGGTAGAGATCGCGGCCTGGGTCGTGGTGGCGGCCGCGCTGGCGGGCCGGGGTTGGTGGCTCGACTGGTGGTGGGGACCGCTCGGTGGTGGCGGCGCAAGACGACGCCGCCGTGAGCGCGTCGCGGCGGCACCGGTCATGGCGCCGCGCCTCGAACCGGCCGACGAGCCGTCCGACGGTGCGAGCCGGGTGGTCCTGTGAGCCGGGTGGTCCTGTGAGCCGGGTGGTCCTGTGAGCCGGGTGGTCCTGTGAGCCGGGTGAAGATGTGAGCCGGGTGAAGATGTGAGCCGGGTGAAGATGTGAGCCGGGTGAAGATGTGACCGGGTCGCTGCGACGTGCGCTCATGATCGTGGTCCTGGTGGCCATTTTGGTCCTGACCGGGATCTCGGACCGGCTCATTGCCCGGACCACCGTGTCGGTCGCCGCCCCGGCCGTCACGGCGTTGTCCACGCTCCGGGTGGCGCCCGCGGCCAAGACCGAGTCCTCCGCGTGGTTCTGCGCGGGGGGAAGCGGTGCCCAGGGCGGCGCGCCCGCCACCATCGTGCTCACCAACGCCGGACATCGCCCCGTGCACGGCACGTTGACAGCGGTCTCGGCCCTCGCGGCTGGCGCGTCGCAGCCGGGCCCGTGGGCAGGTGCGCACAGCTTGTCGCTCACCGTCCCGACCGACAGCCAGGTGGCTGTGGGCGCGGACAAGCTCGGATCCACGGGCCTGGTCGCCGCGGCGGTGGTACTCGACGGAGGCGGTGTGGCGGTGTCGGAGTCGGTCCAGAGCCCGCTCGGATGGAGCATGGCTCCCTGCGCGCCGTCGACCGGGACCGATTGGTACTTCGCCCACGGCGCCACCGTGCAGGGCGGTGGGCTGATCCTTTCTCTGTTCAACCCGGCCGCCACCGACGCCGTCGTGAACATCTCCCTGGTGTCGGCGACGGCGGGCTATCTCGCTCCGGCCGCCTATCAGGGCATCGACATCGCGCCCGGGTCCCTCGTCACGGAGAACATCGGTGACCACGTGGCTGACGATCCGGCAGTGGCCACCGAGGTTTCGACGCTGTCGGGGGCCATCGTGGCGGCGGAGCTGCAGTCGGTGGGGACACCGGGCGACGGCGGGATCTCCCTCACGCTCGGGAGCCCGGCCGCCGCTTCTCAGTGGGTCTTTCCCCAGAGCACCGGGATCCCGCAAGGAAGCGACACCTTCCACGTCCTGAACCCGACCACGAGCCCCGCCGTCGTGTCGGTGGCCATCGGGCTGTCCCAGGGTGCGGGCGCCGAGCCGCTGTCGATGCGTGTCCCGGCGCAATCCCTCGTCACCCTCACCGCACAGAGCCAGACCCGCATCCCGACCGGCGTGCCGTACTCGCTCATCTTCTCGAGCACCGGGGCCGGCATCGTCGTGAGCAGGGAGGTGGCAGCCCCGGCGGGCTCGCCGGCCGGAGTCCCCGAAGTCGGGGACGTGTCGGGAGTTCCTGGGGGCAGCACCCGTTGGGTTCTGCCCGCCGTGGTGGCGCCCGGGACCGGGGCGTGGGCCTTCGCGGTCGTCGACCTCGGGACCAAAGCGGCCACCGTGAAGCTCGTCGCCCCGAGCGGCCGGCCTATCGCCGGCCAGCCCGCCCGTCGTGTCGAGCCCGGGTCGCCGCTCGTCATCGGGCCTCTCCCCGGAGCGCCGTTCGGGACCGTTCCCTTCGAGGTCATCGCCAGCGGACCGGTCGCCGTCGAGCTCGACGCCGCGCCCGTGGCGGTGCCCGGTGCCGTGGTGGTGCCTTCGTTCGCTCCTTCATAGACGCGTCTTGCGTCTTCATAGGCGCGTCAGTTTTATAGGCGTTTATAGGCGCGTCTTTATAGGCGCGGCTCCAAGGGTGCATCGCCACAAAGCTCAGTCGGTACTACCTCAGTCGGCCCGAGCCCAGAGGCGTGCCGGCACAATGCCCGAGGGGGCGGTCACGCCGGAACGGCGCGCGACGCGGGAACAGCTCAGTCGGGCTTGGCGGTCGAGCCCGTGGGCTCAGGTGTCACGGCGGGGATGTCGGACTCGGCGCCGTTTCCCGATGCACCGGCTTCGGAACCGGCACCGTTGGTGGTGGTGAAGTGCGATGCCATGACGCCGGCTTCGTGGACGGGACGACCGTAGGCCGTGTCGACGAGCTTGCTGACCTCGCTCCCGTCGAGCGTCTCGCGCTCGAGGAGGGCCCGCGCCACGGCGTCGAGGCCACCGCGGTGGCGGCTCAGCAATTCGATGGCCCGCTCCTCCTGCTGGCGCAGGATCCGGGCGATCTCCGCGTCCACCACCCGGGCGGTGTCCTCGGAGTAGTCCCGGGAATGCAGCAGGTCCTCGCCCAGGAAGACCATGCCCTGCGACCCCCACGCCATGGGCCCGAGCTCTTCGCTCATTCCCCACTCGCGCACCATCTTCCGTGCCAGCTCGGTGTTGCCGACAAGGTCGTTGCTCGCGCCCGTGGAGAGGTCGCCGTAGACGAGGAGCTCCGCGGCGCGCCCACCCATGCGCACGGCGAGCGAGTCCTCGATCACGTCGCGAGGGTAGATGTGGCGTTCCTCGATCGGCAGCTGCTGGGTCACACCCAACGCCAGACCCGTCGGCAGGATGGTGACCTTGTGCACGGGGTCGGCGTGCTCGAGCACGTAGGCGAGCACGGCGTGACCACCTTCGTGGAAAGCGACGCGCTCCTTTTCGGGCTCGGACAGGACCAGGCTCTCACGGCGCTGTCCCATGAGCACCCGGTCGCGGGCCGCCTCGAAGTCCTGTTGGTCGACCTGGTGCGAGCCGCGCCTCACGGCGTGGAGGGCGGCCTCGTTGACGAGGTTGGCGAGATCAGCGCCACTCATGCCCGGGGTGCCGCGCGCCACGAGCTCGAGGTCGACGTTGTCGCCGATCCGCTTGTCCTTGCAGTGGACCTTCAGGATCGGCAGGCGTTCCTCGAGGTCCGGAAGCGGGACGACGATCTGGCGGTCGAAGCGGCCCGGTCGAAGCAGGGCGGGGTCGAGGATGTCGGGCCGGTTCGTGGCGGCCATGATGACGACACCCTCGGCGGGGTCGAAGCCGTCCATCTCCGAGAGCATCTGGTTGAGCGTCTGTTCCCGCTCGTCGTGACCGCCCCCGAGCCCGGCGCCGCGCTTGCGGCCGATGGAGTCGATCTCGTCCACGAAGATGATGGCGGGAGCCTGCTTGCGGGCGGTCTGGAACAGGTCACGGACGCGACTGGCTCCGACTCCTACGAACATTTCCATGAAGTCCGACCCGCTCACCGACAGGAACGGGACCCCCGCCTCGCCGGCCACGGCCCGGGCGAGGAGTGTCTTGCCGGTGCCGGGCGGGCCCACCAGCAAGATGCCCTTGGGGATCTTGGCGCCGATGTCGCGGAACCGGTGCGGCGACTTCAAGAAGTCGACTACCTCGCTGATCTCGACCTTCACCCCCTGGTAGCCGGCCACGTCTGAGAAGGTCGTGCGAGGACGCTCGGTCGTATACAGCTTGGCGCGTGAGCGCCCGATCGACATGATCCCCGACATCTGCCCCTGGGCCCGTCGACTGATCCACAAGAAGATGCCGACGAAGGCCACCAGGATGAGGATGGTGGGCAGCCACTGCCCGAGGGCGCTCTCCTGCGGTGTGTTGAAATTGACGGTCGCGATGTCCTTTTTCATGACCGTGACATCGTTCTGGAGCGAGGGGTCAGGCCCCTTCACCGAGTAGCTCTGACCGTCCTTCAGCTTGCCGGTGATGATCCCCGTGGTGTTGTCGACGGTGGCCGACTGGACCTGGTGCGCTTCCACGTAGTCCTGCAGGAAGGGCTTGTAGGAGATCTGCTTGACCTGGGGATGGTTGATGAGCGCAGGCACGATCAGCACGGCGATGACCGCCACGATCAGCAGGGCGAAGACCCAGCGCCAACTCTGGTCACCCCCCGACGGCGCCTGACCGCCCGGCCCGCCGGACGCGGGACCGCCCGTCCCACCTGGGGTGGGACGTCCCGAACGGCGGTCGGGAAGAGAGGGGGGACTCATTTCTCCATGGTACGCGCCCGCACCCCCGGCCATGCACGCATGGGCGAGATGGTTGGGATGCAGGTGGTCGCTAACCTTCGTCTGATGTCGAGCACCGCTCCCGGCTCGAAAGACGGCGAGCCCGGGCCGATCGCGGCGCCCGTGACGTCGGCTTCGCAGCCACCGGTCGGACCGCCCCCGGCCAATTCGCCCCCCGGTTCGGCGCTCCCGGGGTCCCCACCTCCCCGATCTCCACCTCCGGCGGCGCCGCCTCCGGGGTATCCCGCATACCCGGGGAGTTTCCCCGAGAACGGGTACCCGCCACCCGTCTACCCACCGCCGGCGTATGCGCAGCGCCCCGGGGGCCCGGCTTTTACCGGGGGAGACGGTGACACCGAGGACGCCCCTCCTCGAACCACGCGCGACGCCGGGACATGGCTCATGTTCGCGGCGCTTGGGTTCATCGCCGGCCAGATCGCGAGCAGCATCCTCCTGGTGGTCGTCGCCGGCCTCACCGGCCACGGGTCGCAGATCGCGCGTTTGTCGACGCAGCCGGTCCCGCCCGCCTGGGTCGAGGTGACCGGCCTCGTCGGCCTGTGGCTCGGCTTCATCGGTGCCATCGTGCTCACGAGCCGGGCGCGGGGGACCGGGAGCATCATCCGCGACATGGGTCTCAAGGTGCGGCCGTGGGACGTGCTCGTCGGACCCCTCATCGGGCTCGGCGGCCAACTCTTGCTGCTGCCCGTGCTCTATCTCCCTTTGGAGCATGTCGTGCCCCACCTCGACCAGCGTCTGAAAGAGCCCGCGCAGCATCTGACCGGCGGGTTCCCCGGCTCGGACCTCGCCGTCATCGCCGTGCTCACCGTGGTAGTGGTACCGGTCATCGAGGAGACGTTCTTCAGGGGGCTCGTCCTGCGCGCCCTGCTGCGCGTCTTCAAGGGTGCCGGTCCCGTGGTGGGCGTGGCCCTGGCCGCCATCGCCGACGGGGTCATCTTCGGTCTGGCGCACTTCGAGTTGCTCGAACTGCTCGGGCTTTCTGCGTTCGGGGCCGTCCTGGCGCTGATGGCCTACAAGTTCCGTCGTCTGGGCCCGGGCATCTTCGCCCACGGGATGTTCAACCTGTTGGCCGTGTTGTCCGTGGCCGGCATCCTGCACTGACCGTTCGCACTGACCGTTGGCACTGACCGTTCGCACTGACCGTTGGCACTGACCGTTGGCACTGACCGTTGGCACTGACCCTGGGTCCTGACCCTGGGTCCTGACCCTGGGTCCTGACCGGGCGGCCCCCTCGGTGCCGGCATCGGGGCCGGGGCGGCCCACGGGACACCGTCGAGCACCAAATCGGGGCCGGCGCTGCCGCTTGGGTGCGCTTTTCGGGCACCATGGATCTGATGCGACGACCGTCCCCGCCCGCAGTTGCCACGTTCGTGGCCGTCGCCGCGGTGATCGTGATCGTCATCTGGGCGTGCGATCCGAGCCTCCTGCTGGCCAACACGATGACGACGGGGGGCGATACGGGGGCCCACTTCGGCCTGGCCCAGTTCCTGAAGACCAACCTGCTCCTGCACGGGCACGTGACGGGTTGGTTCCCCGGCGCCTACGACGGCTTGCCCCTCAACACCTTCTATTTCCCGCTTCCCGACACCCTGGCGGCCTTGCTCGGCTTCATCATCCCCTTCGACATCGCCTTCAAATTCATCACCATCCTCGGCTCGATCACCCTTCCCATCGCGGCCTGGGCGTTCGGCCGGCTCGTGGGCATGGAGCGGCCCCGTCCCGCTGTGCTCGCCGTGTTCACCCTGCCCTTCCTGTTCGACCAGACCTTCACCATCTACGGCGGGAACCTCTACTCGACAATGGCGGGCGAGTACGCCTTTTCGCTCGGGTTGTCGGTGGCGCTCGTGTTCCTCGGGGTCGTCGTGCGGGGGATGCGCACCGGGCGCTCGAGGATCCCCGCCGTGGTGCTGCTCTCCGCGTGTGTGTTGTGCCACCTGGTCCCCACGCTGTTCTGCTTCGTCGGCGCAGGAGCCGCCCTCATCTTCTTCGGCCCCACCCGCCGACGCGTGTGGTGGCTGGTGTCGGTGGTGGGCACCAGCTTCCTCCTCGTGGCGTGGTGGGCGGTTCCCTTCGTGATGGAGCAGGCCTATAGCACCACGATGGGATGGCAGAACGTCTCGACCTACAGCGCGCTGCTCGCACCGGCGGCCGACCGCTGGGCGCTCATCGTCGGAGTGGTCGGTGTTGTGATCGCCTGCATCCGGTTCAGCCGTGCGATCCTGGCCCTCACCGTGGCGGGGATCGCCGCCGCCCTGTTCGTACGGTTCGCACCCCAGAGCGCTCTCTACAACACGCGCGTCCTGCCGATCTACTGGCTGTGCGTCTACCTGGTCGCCGGCTACGCGGTGGCGGAGTTGTTGATCATCGCGGCGCGGGGCTGGCGCAATCTCCGCGACGCCCTGCGGTGGGCGCCGCCGGAGCTCCCCGCCATGGCGGTCCCGGGCGGGGGACCGACCCCTGCGTTCGCCACGGGCGGTCCGATCTCGAGTTTCGCTCCGCACGTCGTGCCGAGGGATGAGCCGCCGGCCGGGGTATCGGCCACCACCGACGTGACGGGAGCCGGTACCGGGACCATGCCCAGGCCCGACTACCCGGGGGAGGGGGTCGGGGGCGAGTCGAAGCTGGCTCCCGCCGACCGGCGCCCAGCCATCGCAGTGGCCCCCACCACCCCGGCGCATGGCGTGGGCGCCGGGCGCGCTGGTCGTGCCCCTCATGGCGCTGGCCATCTCGATGCTGGTCGTGGTTCCCCCGCTGCTCGTCACGCCCGGGACCGTCTACAAACTTGGGCCGGTGAACGTCCGGGCCAGCAACGTCCCGGCGTGGGCCCAGTGGAACTACTCCGGCGTCGAGCGCAAGTCCGGCTACCCCGAGCTCGAGGACATCGTCACGCATATGAACCAGGTGACGAAGAAGTACGGGTGCGGCCGTGCCATGTGGGAGTACAACGCTGACCTCAACCGTTTCGGCACTCCCATGGCGTTGATGCTGCTTCCCAATTACACCGGGGGGTGTGTCGACTCCATGGAGGGCCTCCTCTTCGAGTCGGCGACCTCGACGCCGTACCACTTCATCAACCAGGCCGAGCTCTCGGTCTCCCCGTCCGAGGCCATGGTGCCGGCCACCACCGGCATCGTCTACGGGGGGGTCAACGTCCCGCTCGGGATCGAGCACCTGCAGATGCTCGGGGTGAAGTACTTCATGGCCGTCTCACCGCCGATCCAGGACCAGGCCGACGCCGACCCGGCCCTGACCCTCGTCTCCACCACGCGTGCGTGGCACACCGTGTACCAGGGTCAGACCATCATCTCCACGTGGAAGATCTACCTGATCCACAACTCGCCGCTCGTGACCCCGCTCACCGAGACCCCGGACGTGCTCACCGGGGTGAGCGCGGCACAGGCATCATGGTTGCCGGTCTCCCAACGTTGGTACGCGGACCCCGCCGCGTGGTCCCAGCAGATGGTGGCCGGCGGGCTCGCGTCGTGGGCGCGGGCCCCCAAGGGAGTGGCGCCCGCCGAGCACGAAACGCTCCCGGCGGTGACCGTGACGTCCATCCGCTCGACGACGGACCAGGTCAGCTTCCATGTGAGTCGCACCGGTGTGCCCGTGTTGGTTCGCATTTCGTACTTCCCGAACTGGCACGCCACAGGGGCACAGGGCCCGTGGCGCTCGGAGCCGAACCTCATGGTGGTCGTGCCCACCTCGCACAACGTCACCTTGACCTACGGGGCCAGTGGCCCCGACAAGCTCGGCATGGTGCTCACCCTGTTCGGCCTCGTGGCGCTGGGCGTGCTCATCTGGCGACGCTTCGCCTACCCCTGAGGCCGATCCCGGCCGGCCCGAGCTGACCCGGCCGGAACGAGCCGACCCCCGGCCGGCCCGCCCGATGGGATCGTTCGTGCCTGCGTCGCTGACGAGGCACCGTCATCGTCGTTCGTCGTGCCCGGCGAGGATCACGATTCCCTAACTTCTGGCACACGCCTCCCACATGCCTAGGGCCGATCATGCTCTCAGGCCCACCGAGACAGGCCGCTTCAGAGATCCCTGGCCGGGACCGATGGAACGGAGAACTCTCGACGGACCGTTTGCGCACGAGGAGGGATGAGATGAAGCCACGGAAGCTCGCCACGGCAACGCTGTTCACCGGCTTCGCCGTGACCCTGGCAGCCTGCGGGGCGGGAAGTTCGTCACATGTCGTGGCGAGGCTCACACCCCCGACGGCGGTGGCGTCCACGTCCACCACGGCGGTGACCGTGCCCGGAACGGGAACGGGCTCGGCTCCGGTCAACGGCCCACCGACCACCGCACCCTCCGAGTCGCTCAACCCGCAGACGCTCGATCAGGTCGCCGCCGACCTCGGGGCTTTGGACAACAGCCTCAACACGGCGAACTCCGACCTGAACAACCCGCAAGGAGACTCTTGAGATGAAGCACTACTTCGCACGTCGCATGGCCGTCGGCGCGATGACGGCCGGAGTTGTCGCCGGGCTCGTCGTGATGGTGCCGGGTTCCGCCTTCGCCGCATCGTCGGCCAACGGCTCGACCACCACGACCACCACCTCTTCCTCCACGACTACCCCAGCCTCGGACCCGAGATGCACGCCCGCCCTGTTCGGCCAGGCCCAACAGCTGGTCGAGGCGGACCTGTCGGCTCGCGTCACCCAGCTCAACGCGTTGCTGGCGGCGACGAACAACACCGCCAATCATCTGTCCACCGGTGACCGGCAGACGCTGCAGAACGACATCAACACCGTCGAGCTCCCGGGCATCCAGGCGTTGCAGCCCCAGGCGCAGGCCGCCACCACGTGTCAGGGACTTCGGACCGTGGCGCGCTCGATGGTCTACAACTACCGCGTCTACGTCGTCATGACACCGCAGACTCACCTGACCATCGTGGTCGACGACGAGACCTACATCGAGGGCGTGTTCGTCAACCTCGAGCCGCAGATCGCCACCGCCATCCAAAACGCCCAGGCGGCGGGCAAGGATGTGACCGCAGCCCAGGCCGCCTTCACCGACCTCAAGAACCAGGTGTCGACGGCACAGGGCGAGACCAACGGTGAAGCCGCCAAGATCCTGGCGCAGGTGCCGACCGGCTTCCCCGGGAACTGGCAGGTCTTCCTGACTGGGCGCACCAATGCCTCCAACGCGCGTACCGACCTGCGGGCCGCCTACGCCGACGCCCAGCACATCCGGACCGACCTGCAGTAAGGAGCAGGCCGCGCCTTACCGGCGAAGCGCACATCCACACCCCCTGCATCGCCTGCCACCCGGGCTCGATGCAAGCCCCGCCCCGGAGCCGCGGCCGGCCCCTCGGCCGACCGTGAGCCCCGGGCCGCGGGGAGGGGAGCGGATAGGCTGCATGCGCCATGACCGCCCTCGATGCCGTGTTCAAGGCCTACGACGTGCGCGGGACGGTACCCGAGCAGCTCGACGGCCGTAGCTGTCGTGCCATCGGCTGGGCCTTCGCGCATTTCGTGGGCACCAGCCGCATCTGTCGTGGCGCGCGACATGCGGGAGTCGGGTGTGGAGCTGTCGGCCGCCTTCGCCAGCGGCGCCCGTCGCGCCGGGGCCACGGTGGTGGACCTCGGGCTGGCGTCGACCGACATGATGTACTTCGCGTCGGGCCGGCTCGACGCCCCCGGCGCCATGTTCACGGCCTCGCACAACCCCGCCGGCTACAACGGGATAAAGATGTGCCTCGCCGGGGCCAAGCCGGTCGGACAGGACACCGGACTGGCCGTCATCCGTGACGAGGCCGAGGAAGCGATCGCCTCGGGCGCCGACGAGGGCCCCGAGATCGGGGGCTACGAGCAGCGCGACCTCCTCGAGGCCTTCGCCGAGCACGTGCGGTCGTTCATCGATCCCTCCGCCCTGCGCCGTCTGAAGGTGGTGGCCGACACCGCCAACGGCATGGGTGGCCTCGTGGTCCCGAAGGTCTTCGAGGGCCTGCCCGTCGACCTCGAGATCCTCTTTGGCGAGCTCGACGGCACCTTTCCCAATCACCCCGCCGACCCCATTCAGGAGGAGAACCTCCGGGACCTCAAAGAGGCGGTGCTGGCCTCGAAGGCCGACATCGGGCTCGCCTTCGACGGTGACGCCGATCGTGTCTTCCTCATCGACGAGCAGGCGCGCCCGGTGTCGGGCTCACTCACCACGGCGCTGGTGGCGCGTGCCATGCTCGAGAAGCATCCGGGCGCCACGGTGCTCTACAACCTCATCTCGCTCGAAGATCGTCCCCGAGACGATCGAGCGCTACGGCGGCACACCGGTGCGTACCCGGGTCGGGCACTCCTTCATCAAGCAGGTGATGGTGGACACCGGTGCGGTCTTCGGGGGCGAGCACTCGGGCCACTACTACTTCATGGACAACTACCGCGCCGACTCGGGGCTCATCGCGGCGATGGTCATCCTCGAGGAATTGTCGGCGTCGGGCCTCCCGCTGTCGGAGCTCCTCGCCCCGTATCGCAAGTACGCCGACTCGGGCGAGATCAACACCCAGGTGGACGATCCCGTCACCGCCGTCGAGTCGCTGGCCGAGCATTTCGCGGCCCAGGGGCTCGTCACCGACCGCACCGACGGGCTGAGCGTCGACTTCGACGACTGGTGGTTCAACGTCCGCCTCTCGAACACCGAACCCCTGCTGCGCCTCAATGTCGAAGCGGCCACTCCCGCCGAGTGCGAACGCCACGCCGCAGAGCTCTTGCAGCTCGTGTCCAAGGTCCCCGGCGGAGGCGCGTCGGGTGGCCACTGAACACCCCCGACACGTCACGACGCCGCCGACCTACACGACCGATCCACGATTGAAGTTGGGAGCACGACGACCGATGGCATTGGACCCGTTGCTACTGGAAGTGCTGGCCTGTCCCGAGGACAAGGGGCCGCTCCTGTACTTCGAGGACGAGGACCGGCTCTACAACCCCAGGCTGCACCGCAGCTACGAGGTGCGCGACGGGATCCCCGTCATGCTCGTCGACGAAGCCAGCGCCGTCGACGACGCCGAGCACGAGCGGCTCATGGCCAAGGCGAAGGAGAGCGGCGTCGCCAGCACGCTGCAGGGGGCAACCGACAAATGACCGACGTCCCGGTGGCCGACGGCGTGCTCGACACGCTCGGCATGTTCGAGGTGACCGCCGGCCTGCCCGAGCAGGTGGCCGCGGCCGTGGGTGCAGCCCACGGCCTCGACGGGCTCCCCGAGCGTGAGTACGTGGAGAACGTCGTCGTGCTCGGCATGGGCGGGAGCGGGCTGGCCGGCGACGTCATGGTGGCGGTGGCGGGGCCGTTCGTCCCCGTGCCCATCACGGTGGTGAAGTCCTACGACCTCCCCGACTTCGTGGGCCGGGGCTCGCTCGTCTTCGCCATCTCGTTCTCGGGCAACACCGAGGAGACGGTGGAGGCGGCGGGGGAGGCCGCCAACGCCGGGGCCAGCCTCGTGGCCGTGACCGGCGGCGGTGAGCTCGGGCGCCTGGCCGAGGAGTGGGGGGCACCGGTCGTCCCCGTGCCCACCACCATCCCTCAGCCGCGGGCCGGGATCGGGGCCATGGCCATCCCGCCCCTCGTCGTCCTCGAGGACATCGGGCTATTCCCGGGCGCCGCCACCTGGGTCGCCCTGGCCGTGGATCAGCTCAAGTACCGCCGGGACCGGTTGGTCCAGCCCGGGAGCACCGCCGAGGAGGTGGCTCGCCGTATCGGCCGCACCATTCCCCTCGTCCACGGGGCCCAGGCCGTCGGCGCCGCCGCCACGCTGCGGTGGAAGGCGCAGGTCAACGAGAACGCCAAGGCTCCCGCCTTCGCGGCCGTCTACCCTGAGCTCTGTCACAACGAGATCGCCGGCTGGGGGCAGCACGGGGACGTCACCCGCCAGATCATCACCCTCATCAATCTGCGCCACGACGCCGAGCATCCCCAGCTGGCCCGACGCTTCGCCTTCGTCTCGGATGTGCTTCGCGAGGTCGTAGCTGACATCATCGAGGTGCGCGCCCAGGGTGAGGGGGACCTGGCACAGCTCCTCGACCTGATGCTCGTGGGGGACTTCGTCTCGCTCCATCTCGCTGCCCGCGAAGGCATCGACCCGGGGCCGGTGCCGGTCCTCGAGGACCTGAAGCGGCGTCTGCTCGAGCCGTAGACCACCCAGATCAACTGCCCTGAGGCCCAGACAAACAGCTGTCCATTACACGAGGAGCACATCATGTCCACGTCCGCCAATGACTACGACGTCGCCGATCTCGGCCTCGCCGACCTCGGGCGCCAACGCATCGCATGGGCCGACGCCAACATGCCCGTGTTGACCTCGATCCGCGAGCGCTTCGCCAAGGAGCGCCCCCTGGCCGGGGCCAGGGTGGCGGCCTGTCTGCACGTGACGACCGAGACCGCCAACCTGCTGCGGACGCTCAAGGCGGGGGGTGCGGAGGTGCTGATCTGCGCGTCGAACCCGTTGTCGACACAAGACGACGTGGCCGCCTCCCTCGTCCGGGACGAAGGCATCCCGACCTTCGCCGTGAAGGGTGAGAACGCCGAGCTGTACTACGCGCACATCGACGCGTTGCTCGACCGCCATCCCACCATGACCATGGACGACGGATGCGACACGGTGTCCCGGATCCACTCGACGCGGCCCCAGCAGGTGTCGGAGATCCTGGCCGGCACCGAGGAGACCACGACCGGGGTCATCCGGTTGCGCGCCATGGAGGCCGAGGGCGCGCTCAAGTACCCGATCGTGGCGGTCAACGACGCCGACACCAAGCACATGTTCGACAACCGCTACGGCACGGGGCAGTCCACCCTCGACGGCGTCATCCGGGCCACCAACGTCCTGCTGGCGGGCAAGCGCATCGTGGTCGCCGGGTACGGCTACTGCGGCAAGGGTGTGGCCAGCCGGGCGCGCGGCCTCGGCGCGCAGGTCATCGTGACCGAGATCAATCCGCTGCGCGCCCTCGAGGCGGTCATGGACGGATTCCGCGTCGAGCCCATGGAGGTCGCCTCGGCCGAAGGTGAGATCTTCATCACCGTGACCGGGAACCGCGACGTGTTGCGCGCCGAGCACTTCGAACGGATGCAGGACGGGGCCATCGTCGCCAACTCGGGCCACTTCGACATCGAGATCGACCTCATCAGCCTGGGCGAGCTGTCCGAGGGCCAGCGCCGCCACGTGCGCCCGATGGTCGAGGAGTTCTCGGTGCGAGGCAAGCACATCCTCGTCATCGCCGAGGGACGGCTCGTCAACCTGAGTGCGGCCGAGGGCCACCCCGCCGCGGTGATGGACATGAGCTTCGCCAACCAGGCCCTCGCCGCGGAGTGGGTCATGGCCAACGCGGCGACCCTCGAGAATCGCGTCTACGACGTCCCGCGCACCATCGACGCCGAGATCGCCCGTCTCAAGCTCGAGACGATGGGTGTCGACATCGACCGCCTCACCCCGGCGCAGGAGGAGTACCTCGGCTCCTGGCAGACCGGCACCTGACCCCGCCTGCTCCGACCCGCCTGCGCCGAACCGCCTGCGCCGAACCGCCTGCGCCGAACCGCCTGCGTCCCGGGCACCGGATCCCGCATCTCACCAGCACGTCCGTCGCACCCGAGACATTCGGGGCCGCCGGGCGTACGCTGGCATGGTGGATCGTGTCCGGGTCTGTGGTTGCAAGTCGAAGCCAGTCGCAGGCGAAACGACCCACGTAAGGCAACTCATGGTTGCTGAGCATGGTGCGACTTAGAGGTAAGCCCTGCCTGTCGGGGCACCGACTCCCGGTGTCCGACGGAGAAGGAGCGAAGCAGGCCGTCATGGGTGTCGTCGGGCGTCACGGATCTCCGCGTCGTCGCCGGCAACCGGGCCGCCACCTCCTCTGCAGGCGAGTGTGGGGACAAAGACCAGGTCAGCCGGACGCGATCCACACGCATCGAACATGTCAGCCGTAGGGGGAGGGACGACCCGACCCGCGGCCTGAAGGAGGTGCAGCGGTGGACGTTGCCGTTTCGGGACGCAAGCAGACCGCACCGGAGGAAGTCCGGGCGCTCGCGCGATCGAAGGTGGCGAAGCTGGGGAGACTGACCCCCGTGCTCGAACGAGCCGAGGTGCGCCTGTCCGAGGACCCGACCGCACCGGGGTCGGGACGCAAGGTGTGCGAGGTGACGATCACCGGCCACGGCCACACCCTGCGGGCCAGGGCAGCCGCGACCGATGTGCCGGTGGCCGTGGACAAGGTCGTCGACAAGCTCGAGCACCAGGTCGAGCGGTTGAAGGGGAAATTGGTCGGTCGCTCCCACCCCCGCCGTTCCCACACCCTCTCCAAGGCCTGACGGGCACCCCGAGCGCCACTGGCCGTCTGTGGCCCGGCGGTAGACTTCCGGCGTCATGAGTGTCTTTACGCGCGTCCTGCGGGCCGGCGAGGGGAAGAAGGTTCGCCGGCTGGCAGAGCTCGTTCCCCTCATCAACGAGCTCGAGCCCGAGATGGAAGCCCTGTCCGACGACGACCTGGCCCATCGGACGGTCCTCTTCAAGGAGCGGATCGCCAACGGAGAGTCTCTCGACGACGTGCTCATCGACGCCTTCGCCACCGTGCGCGAGGCGGCGTGGCGGGTGCTCGGCCAGCGCCACTTCGACGTCCAGCTCATGGGGGGCATGGCGCTGCACTTCGGATGGATCGCCGAGATGAAGACCGGTGAGGGCAAGACGCTCGTGTCGACGCTCCCCGTCTATCTCAACGCCCTGTCGGGCCGGGGTCTGCACGTGATCACGGTCAACGACTACCTGGCGGGCCGGGACGCCGACTGGATGGGCCAGGTGCACCGCTTCCTCGGGCTCACCGTCGGCAGGGTGAGCCCAGAGCTCCCCGACTTCGAGGACAAGCGCCTCGCCTACGCCTGCGACGTCACCTACGGCACCAACACCGAGTTTGGCTTCGACTACCTGCGCGACAACATGGCACGCTCGCGCGAGCACATGGTCCAGCGCGGCCACGTGTACGCCATCGTCGACGAGGTCGACTCCATCCTCATCGACGAAGCCCGCACGCCGCTCATCATCTCGGGCCCGGCGTCGGAGTCGGCCAAGCTCTACTACCAGTTCGCCGGCCTCGTCCGGACGCTGCGGCGTGACGAGGACTACGAGGTCGACGAGGAGAAGCGCATCGCGTACCCGACCGAGGCGGGCGTGGCCAAGGTCGAGGCCCAGGTCGGCGTCGACAACATGTACGAGATGGTGTCGGTCAACTACGTGCACCACCTCACCCAGGCGTTGCGGGCCAAGGAGCTCTTCCAGCGGGACAAGGACTACCTGGTCTCGGGGGGCGAGGTGAAGATCGTCGACGAGTTCACGGGCCGCACCCTCGAAGGTCGCCGCTGGTCCGACGGCCTGCACCAGGCCGTGGAGGCCAAGGAGCGGGTCCAGATCAAAGAGGAGAACCACACCTGGGCGACGGTCACCCTCCAGAACTACTTCCGGCTCTACGAGAAGTTGTCCGGGATGACCGGCACGGCCGAGACCGAGGCGGCCGAGTTCGCCTCGACCTACAACATCCCCGTGGTGCCCATTCCGACCAACGTGCCCATGGTCCGCGCCGACCAGCCCGATCTCATCTACAAGTCCGAGGACGCCAAGTTCGCGGCGGTGGTCGACGACATCGTCGAGCGCTACGAGACGGGCCAGCCCGTGCTGGTCGGAACGGCCTCGGTGGCCAAGTCCGAGCAGCTGTCGAAGCTGCTCGAGCGGCGTGGCATCCCGCACCAGGTCCTCAACGCCAAGCAGCACACCCGGGAGGCCGAGATCGTGACCCAGGCGGGCCGGCTGCACGCCGTCACGGTGGCCACCAACATGGCCGGTCGAGGCGTCGACATCCTGCTCGGGGGCAATCCCGAAGGCCTCGCCCGCCAGGAGGCGACCGGCGGGGGCTTCGACCTCGAAACCGACGAGGGCACCGCCGAGTACGAGAAGCTCCTGGCCCGTTTCGAGAAGGTGTGCGCCGAGGAAGGCGACCAGATCCGCGAGCTGGGCGGCGTCTACGTCCTTGGCAGCGAGCGTCACGAGTCGCGCCGGATCGACAACCAGCTCCGGGGCCGCTCGGGCCGCCAGGGCGACCCGGGCGAGAGCCGGTTCTTCTTGTCCCTCGAGGACGAGCTCATGCGCCTCTTCGCCACCGGCGCCATGCAGTGGGTCATGGGGCGGACCCTCCCCGACGACGTCCCCATCGAGGCCAAGATGGTGACCAAGGCCATCGAGCGCGCCCAGCACACCGTCGAGGGTCGCAACGCCGAGATCCGCAAGGACGTCCTCAAGTACGACGAGGTGCTCAACGAACAGCGCAAGGTCATCTACGCGCGCCGGTTGCAGGTCATCGACGGCGAAGACCTGCGCGAGCACACCGAGGAGCTGCTCGAGCAGACCATCGACGAGATGGTGCGCGCCTCGTGCCCGGGGGAGTTCCCCGAGGCGTGGGAGCTCGACCACCTGCTGGCCGAGGTGACGCAGTACTACCCGACGGGCTTCACGGTCGAGGACCTGGCCGAGGCTGTCACCGCCAGCCAGATCGCCGAGAGCCTCCTGGCCGAGGCGCTCGACGCCTACCACGACCGTGACGCGGTGTTCCCCGGTGGCGAGGACGAGGCGCGCGGCGTCGAGCGCGAGGTGATGCTGCAGATCATCGACCAGCGTTGGCGCGACCACCTGGCCGAGATGGACTACCTGCGCGAAGGGATCAACCTGCGCGCCATGGGCCAACAGGACCCGCTCGTGGCCTGGCAGCGTGAGGGGTTCTCGATCTTCGGCCAGATGATGGACGCCATCGACGACGACTACCTGCGTTACGTGATGCACGTGCAGGTGGTGGCCGAGGCCGCTCCCGAACCCGACCTGTCCCACGCCAGCTACCAGGCCGCCGACGACCCCGTCCAGGGGGCGACCCTCCTCGAGGCCATGGGGGCCTCGGTGCCCCCGGCCGACGTGAGCGCGGCGGGCGCCGGCGTGCCCCCCGGGCTCAACGAGGGTGGCCCGTTGGTGCCCGGAGCCCAGGTGTCGCCACGGCACATGGCCGACGACGAGACCCAGGCGCCGCTGGTGAAGGCCCCGATCGAGAAGCTCGGGCGCAACGAGCCGTGCTGGTGCGGGAGCGGCAAGAAGTTCAAGCTCTGTCATGGCGCGGCCTGAGCCCGCAGGGGCGGGCGACCAGCGCGACCTCCGGGGCGAGCTGGCGTCGCTCCGCAAGCGGCTCGAGGAAGCGGAGGGCTACCTGGGCGTCGAGCACCTGCGCGAGCGCCGGGCCGAGCTCGAGACCGAGGTGTCGCGCCCCGACCTGTGGGACGACCCCGACGAGGCGCGCCGGGTGACGTCGGAGTTCAGCTCTGTCAATGACGACATCGCCATGCTCGAGGAGCTCGACGCCAAGCTGTCGGATGCCGAGGAGCTGTACGAGCTCATCATCGAGGAGTCCGACGACTCGTTCACCGGCGAGCTCACCGAGACCGTCGACGACCTCACGAAGCGGCTCTCGGCCCTCGAGCTGCGGTCGCTGTTCTCGGGTGAGTACGACGAGCGCGACGCCATCGCCGAGCTGCACGCCGGCACGGGGGGCACCGACGCCCAGGACTGGACCGAGATGATGCTGCGCATGTACCTGCGCTGGGCCGAACGCCGCGGCTTCGCGTTCGAGGTCGACGAGACCACCGAGGGCCAAGAAGCCGGGCTGTTGTCGGCGACGTTCATCGTGAAGGGCCGATTCGCCTACGGGCTGCTGTCTGCCGAGCGGGGTGTGCACCGGCTCGTGCGCATGTCGCCCTTCGACTCCCAGCACCGGCGCCAGACGAGCTTCGCGTCGCTCGACGTGATCCCCTTCCTCGACGAGGCCAGCACTGAGATCGCCATCGACGACAAGGACCTCCGCATCGACACGTACCGGTCTTCGGGGGCGGGAGGCCAGCACGTCAACAAGACCGACTCGGCGGTGCGCATCACGCACCTGCCCACCAGCATCGTGGTGTCGTGCCAGAACGAGCGCAGCCAGCACCAGAACAAGGCCCGCGCCATGCAGATCCTCGCCGCCAAGCTCGTCGACCTCCAGCGCGCCGAGCGGCGGTCGGAGCTCGACTCGCTGTCGGGGCCCAAGGCGGATGTCGCCTGGGGGAGCCAGATCCGCTCCTACGTGATGGCGCCGTACCAGATGGTGAAGGACCTGCGCACCGGGTACGAAACGGGCAACGTGGACGCCGTGCTCGACGGCGACCTCGACGCCTTCATCGAGGCCGAGCTGCGCCGCCGACGCCCCGTGGGGGGCTGAGGGGACCGGTGGCTCGTGGTAGGGGAGACCGGTGCCGTCCGGCGTGTGGTGAGGCGCGGCTGGTAGAGTCGTCTGGCCCTCAGGGGCCACTACGGCCGATGGCGGTTGGGGCATGCCGCCGAGGACTCACTCGATGATCCGTTTCCGATGATCCGTTTCGAGAACGTCACCAAGACATACAAGAGCGGTCAGGTCGCGCTGCGCGACGTGTCGATCGACATCGACAAGGGGGAATTCGTCTTCCTCGTCGGTCCGTCGGGCTCGGGTAAGACGACGTTCATCCGCCTGCTGCTGCGCGAAGAGGACCCCGGCGACGGCCGCATCTGGGTGGCGGGGCGCGACATCTGCCATCTCAGCCAGTGGCGGATCCCCTACCTGCGGCGCAACATCGGATGCGTGTTCCAGGACTTCCGGCTGCTTCCCAACAAATCGGTCTTCGAGAACGTGGCGTTCGCGCTCGAGGTGATCGGACGGCCCAAGCACGTGATCGCGCAGCAGGTGCCCCAGGTCCTCGACCTGGTGGGGCTGTCGAAGAAGCACGACAGCCTCCCCGGTGAGCTCTCCGGCGGCGAGCAGCAGCGCGTGGCGGTGGCCCGGGCCTTCGTGAACCGGCCCCTCGTGGTCCTCGCCGACGAGCCCACCGGGAACCTCGACCCCGCCACCAGCCAGGGGATCATGCGGCTGCTGGACCGGATCAACCGCACCGG
This sequence comes from uncultured Acidimicrobiales bacterium, assembly GCA_963838775.1. Lineage (GTDB taxonomy): Bacteria > Actinomycetota > Acidimicrobiia > Acidimicrobiales > UBA8190 > Chersky-840. Next base: position 60,761 of record CAWISP010000001.1, on the reverse strand, counting down.
CACCACGGTGGTGGTCGCCACCCACGACGCCGGCATCGTCGACCAGATGCGCCGTCGCGTCATCGAGCTCGACCACGGCACGCTCGTGCGCGACCAGGCCCGGGGTGTCTACGGCATGGCGCCCGCCGGCATGGCCCCCGAGGACCAGCTCCAGAAGGGGGCGCGCTGACATGCCCGTCTCATTCGACTACGTGGCGCGCGAGACGGCGTCGAACCTGTGGCGCAACCGGCTCATGACCATCGCGGCGGTGCTCACCGTGGGGGTGTCGTTGTCGCTCGTGGGGGCGTCGCTGCTGCTGCGCCAGGGCGTGGCCCATGCCACCACCCAGTGGGCGCACGGCGTGGACGCCATCGTGTGGTTGAACCCCAACATCTCGACGGCGCAACGGGATTCGGTGGAGCAGCAGGTGCACCAGCTGCCCTATGTCCGCTCCACCACCTACCGCTCCCAGGCCTACGACCTGGCCGAGTCCAAGCGCCTCCTCACGCCGCCGGAGTACCAGGTGCTGACGGTGGGGACCATGCCCGCCTCGTTGCGGATCCAGCTCGACAACCCGAGTGAGGCCATCGCCATCGCCCGGCAGTTCGGCAAGTACCCGGGGGTGAAGAGCGTCGCGGTGCCCACCAAGACCATCCACAACATCCAGACGGTGAGCCGCATCTTGCAATTGGTGTTCTTCGTGCTGGCCGTGATCCTGTTGCTCAGCGCCTCGGTGCTCATCATCAACACCATCCGCCTGGCCATCTTCGCGCGCCGGCGCGAGGTGTCGGTGATGAAGCTCGTGGGCGCCACCAACTGGTTCATCCGGGTGCCGTTCATGTTCGAGGGGGTGGCCCAGGGCCTGTTCGGCGCGCTGTTCGCCTCGGTGACGGTGTTCTCGCTCCACTTCCTGCTCGACAGCTTTTCCAACACCAAGACCGGGAACATCTGGTACCAGATGCGGATGCCGACCGGCGAGGTGATCGTCACCAGCCTCGTGGTCGTGCTGATCGGCGTGGTGATCGGGTCCTTCGGCTCCTATCTCGGGATCCGCCGCTTCCTCGACGCCTGAGCCCGACGCCGCCGCCCGTCTTGGTCGTGGTGCCGGTCAGCCCTTGTTGGCGCCGTTCTCCCGGACGAAGTCGTTGACGGCGTAATAGGCGTCGATCGACTCGCCGGCATCACCCCAGAAGCCGTCGAGGATGTCGTAGGACATGGTGCGCTGCTCGACGAAGTAATTGTTGACGTCGGTGATCTCGAGCTCGCCTCGCCCCGACGGCTCGAGCGTGCCGATCACCTCGAACACCGAGGCGTCGTAGCAGTAGATGCCGGTGACGGCGTAGTTGCTGGGCGGGTCCTCGGGCTTTTCGACGATGTGGGTGATGCGCATCTCGGCGTCGAACTCAGGCACGCCGAGATGACGGAGATGGGCGGGGTCGTCCGCCTCGGTGAGGACGATGCGGGCCCCTCGTTCCTGGCGGGCGAAGTGCTCGACCGTGGGTCGGAAGGTGCGCTCGACGATGTTGTCCCCGAGCATGACGAGCACCGAGTCGCCGGCCACGAAGCGCTCGGCCAGGCCCAGCGCCTCGGCGATGCCGCCGGGCCGGTCCTGGTAGGCGTAGCTGAGTCGGTCGATGCCGTGCTCATGGCCGTTGCCGAGCAGGCGCAGGAACTCCCCGGCGTGGGTGCCACCGGTCACGACCATCATCTCGTTGATCCCAGCCAGGACCAGGGCCTCGATGGCGTAGCTGATCATGGGCCGGTCGTAGATGGGCAGGAGGTGCTTGTTCGTGATGCGCGTGAGCGGGTGTAGCCGGGTGCCGCTGCCTCCGGCCAGGATCACGCCCTTCACGGGGCGCCACCCTACCGGAGGTTCCCCGCCGCTCCGGCGTCCGGCCCCGTCGTCGTCCCCGACCCCGGCGACTGGTCCCACCGGTCCAGGACGGCGTCGGCCAGGGCGGGCCACGCCGAGCGCGCCCACGGACCGAAGTTCCGGTCGCACAGCGCCGCGCACGCCACCTGGGCCCTGGGGTCGACCCACAGGAAGCTCCCCGACTGGCCGAAATGGCCGAAGGTACCCGGTGCGTTGCGCGGGCCGGTCCAGTGCGGTGACTTGGCGTCACGGATCTCGAAGCCGAGGCCCCAGTCGCACGGGTCGTAGCGGCCGAAGCCCGGCAGCACGCCGGCCAGGCCCGGGAAGGCGACCGACGTGGCGGTCGCCAGCGTGGTCGGCGCCACCAGGCGCGGCGCCAGGAGCTCGGCGGCGAGGACGAGCAGGTCTCGCAACGGCCCCCGCGCTCCCGACGCCGGGGAGGACCCGGGAGGGAGCTCAGTCCCGGTCATGTGAAGGGGGATGACCACGCCGGTGCGCACATAGTCGGAGAAGGGCATGCCCGAGGATTGCGACACGTGCTCCGCCAGGACCTCGTAGCCGATGTTGGAGTAGATGCGCCGCCGCCCGGGGGCGGTGAGGGGCTGGAGGGTGTCGGGGCCGAGGCCCGACGCGTGGGCCAGGAGGTGACGCACCGTCGACCCGGCGGGCCCGGCAGGGTCGTCGAGTGCGAGCGTCCCCTCTTCCACGGCCACGAGCACGGCCAGGGTCACGAGGAGCTTGGTGACCGACGCCCACGCGAAGGGCTCGTCCGCGTCGCCGGTCTGTTCGGCCACCACCACGCCGCCGTCGGGTGTGCACCGCACCACGCCGGCGGCGGCCGAGCCGACCGGCCACCGTGTCACGGCGCCGAGGACGTATGGGCCCGGGGCACCCTGTTCGGTGACGTCGGTCCCGGTCAGGTCGGGGTCGGTCAGGTCGGGGTCGGTCAGGTCGGGGTCGGTCAGGTCCGGTTCTGGGCCCACTCGGTGGTCTCGGCCCGGAGGCGGGCGTAGTCCACCTTGCCGGCCGGGGAGCGCCCGATGGTCTCGACGAAATGCACCCGCTTGGGAGCCTTGAAGGCGGCCAGGTGACCGCGCACGTGCGCGATGAGCTCGGCCTCGGTCACCGAGTCCTCGGGGCGCAGCTCCACCAAGGCCGCCACGGCCTGGCCGAAGCGATCGTCGGGGATGGCCACGGCCACGGCGTCGGCCACGGCGGGATGGAGCTTCATGACTTCCTCCACCTCCTCGGGGAACACCTTCTCGCCGCCGGTGTTGATGACCACCGAGCCCCGGCCCAGGAGGTGGATGGCGCCGTCGGCGTCCACGGTGGCGAAGTCGCCGGGCACCGAGTAGCGGACGCCGTCGATCTCCTTGAACGTGGCCGAGGACTTGTCAGGGTCCTTGTAGTAGCCGACGGGGTTGCGACCCCCCAAGGCGAGCACCCCGACCTCGTCGGACCCCGGGGTCACGTCCTTGTCCGACTCGGGGTCGAGCACGCGCACCTCGGGGCTCAAGGTGAAGCGTGCCGTGTGCTCCGCCGAGGTCCCGCTCGACACCGACGTCCCCATCCCGATCGCTTCGGACGACGAGAAGGCGTCGATGAGCATCAGGTTGGGGTGATGGTGCAGCAGCCCCCGTTTGGTCTCCTCGCTCCACATGACCCCCGACGACACGAAGGCGAGCAACGTCGACAGCCGCCACCGGCCGGGATGGTCGTCGAGGGTGCGGAGGATGGGTTTGGCGAAGGCGTCGCCCACGATGGCGACGGTATTCACGTTGTCGCGGTCGATGGTGTCGAGGAGCTCCACGGGGTCGAAGTGGCGGCTCGTCAGGGTCACGACACACCCGCCCACGGTCATGGCCGCCATGGCCGTGAACCCGCCTGTGCCGTGCATGAGGGGACAGGCCGGGAGGTGCAGGGGCCCGGTCCCCACGATGGTCTTGCGGACGCCGGCGATGCCGCCGTCCTCGGGCACGCGCAGGAGGTTCCCGGCGTTGAGCTTGGCGAACAGGTCGTCCTGGCGCCACATGACGCCCTTGGGCATCCCCGTCGTGCCGCCGGTGTAGAGGAAGTACAAGTCGTCACCGGTGCGGGCCCACGCCGGGGCGGGGCGCGGCGCCCCGCTCTCGGCGGCGCGCTCGTAGGGAGTCGCCCATGACGGGCACTCGTCGGTGCCGTCGTCGACCCACAGCCAGGCCCGGACCCGCGGCACCCGCGACCGCAGCCCGGCGATGCGCTCGGAGAATGCTCCGTGGAAGATGACGGTCACGGCGTCGGCGTTGTCCCACAGGTAGACGAGCTCGTCGTCGGTGTAGCGGTAGTTGGTGTTCACGGGCACGAGGCCCGCCTTCAAGATGGCGAAGGTCGACTCCATGTACTCGGGGCCGTTGTAGAGGTAGTGGGCCACCTTGTCCTGGTGGACGACCCCGAGGTCGAGGAGGAACTGGGCCACGCCGTTGGCCCGGCGCTCGGTGTCGGACCACGTGAGGTGGCGCTCGCCGTGGATGGCGCTGAGCCCGTGGGGCACGGTTTCGGCGACGGCTTCCCAGACATCGGCAAAGTTCCAATCGGTCACGGCGGGCAGCCTACGCTGGTTCGCTGTGGACCTCGCCCTGCCCGGAGACGATCATCCGGCGCGCGCCGAGTTCCGATCGTGGCTGGGCGCGAACCCCGATCCCTCGCCCCGCCGGCTCGCCGCGGCGGGCTATGTCGCTCCCCACTGGCCGCGTCCGTGGGGCCTCGACGCCGATCCCATTGCCCAGCTCGTCATCGACGACGAGATGCGCCGGGCGGGCGTGCGCCGACCGTTCAACCAGATCGGCATCGGGTGGGCCGGCCCCACGCTTGTGCACGCCGGCACCGAGGCCCAAAAGGAGCGCTACCTGCTTCCTCTCCTGGCCGGCGAGGAGATCTGGTGCCAGTTGTTCTCCGAGCCCGGGCGCAGGCTCGGATCTGGCCGGGCTCTCGACGCGCGCCGTGCCGGACGGCGACGAATGGGTCGTCACGGGACAGAAGGTGTGGACGAGCTTCGCCCATGTCGCTGCGCTGGGCATCCTGCTGGCCCGCACCGATCCCGACGTTCCCAAGCACCAGGGCATCTCGTACTTCGTGTGCCCCATGGACGCGCCCGGGGTCACCATCCGCCCCATCGTCGACATGACCGGGGACCACGCCTTCAACGAGGTGTTCCTCGACGAGGTGCGCCTTCCGGCGCAGAACCTCGTAGGCGAGGTCAACGCGGGATGGGCTCTGGCCAAGGTCACGCTCGGCAATGAGCGGGTGTCGCTGTCGGGGGAGGGGGCGTTGTGGGGACAGGGCCCCACCGCGGGCGATCTGCTCGAGATCGTGCGGCGCGGCGGCGGGATGTCGGACGCGGGCCTGCGCCAACGCCTGGCGCGCCTGTGGATCGAGGGCGAGGTGCTACGGCTCATCCGGCTCCGCACCGTGAGCGCGGTGGTGGCCGGTCGGGCGCCGGGCCCCGAGGCGTCGGTCCGCAAGGCGCTCGCCGACGACCACGGGCAGCGCGTCATGGAGCTCGCCCACGACATCGCCGGTACCTTCGGGTTGTTGGCCGACGCCGGGCCCGCCGAGGGCCTGGCCCATACCTCGGCCCGCGCCGGCTCGGCCGCGGCGGCGTGGCCGGCCTCGGTGTGGGCCAAGGGCTTTCTCTTCTCGAGGGCGCTCACCATCGGCGGGGGCACCTCCGAGGTGCAACGCAACATCATCGCCGAGCGCGTGCTCGGGCTTCCCCACGACATCGACGTGGAGGTGGGCGCGCCGTGGGCCCAGTCGCGTCGAGCCGTTCAGGCCTGAGCCGGCGTCGCTGAGCCGCGCCGAGCCGCCCCCATGGCCCGTTCCACCACGCGCCGCACGAACGCAGCGAAGGCGTCGGGATGGCTGAGCGGCGCGCCGTGGGCGGAGCCGGGGATCTCGATCACCTCGGCGTCGGGGACGAGCTCGGACAGCGCGTCGACGGCGCGCCGGTGGTGGGGGACCGACTGGCCGCCCCGTCCGAGCACCAGGGGCACGCGCAGCGTCGTCACGTCGAAGGGCGCCCCGTGCCGACGCAGGTCGGCGAGCTCGGCCACGAGGGCGGGACCGTCGGCGTGGCGGTCGGCGCGCGCCTGGTCGCTCAGTCGGTCCCAGCCGGCGTCGCCGACCACCCGGCGGAAGAACCCCTCGGCGAAGGTGGCGGGGTCTTCGTCGCTGATGCTCGACGCGCTGCGGTGCGGCCACCAATCGAACCAGGGAAGCGGCGGTTCGTAGGCACCGACGGCGCCGATGACGTCGGGCGCGGCGATCGCCGCTCCCAGGGCGACGTCCCCCCCGTAGGAGTGGCCCACCACGACGGCGGGACCGTCGCCCACCACGGCGACGAGGTCGGCGATGTGGTCGTCGAGGCAGCGGGCGAGGGTCATGGCCCGGGAGTGGTGGTAGCCCCGGCGGTCGTAGGTCACGACGTGGAGGTCACCGAGGCGGCGCACGGTACGCGCGAACGACGCGCCCCGGTCGAGTGAGCCGTGGACCAACACCACGGTCGGGGTGGTCGCATCGGTGCCGCGGCCGGCGCGGACGTGGCGCTCACCGCGGTCCCCCCCGTGATCGACGACGTGCAGGCCGCCGGGACGCGCGCTCACCCTCGCAGAGCCGGTGCCCGGCCCGCCCTGCTCACCACCGCCGGCCACGAACCCATGACGGCCACGAACCCATGACGGCCACGAACCCATGACGGCGACGAACATGGTGCCGAAGGCTAATGCCCGCTCCGCATGGGTTGGGCGCCGAGGTGCCCCGGTAGGATCGAAGTGATGTCACCAGACCAGGCCAGAGCCACGAGTCCGCCGTCGGGTGGTGCGTTCGGCCCCAATGCCTGGCTGGTCGACGACATGTTCGATGAGTACCGCAACGACCCGTCGTCGGTGAGCGAGAGCTGGCGCGAGTTCTTCGCGGACTACGTCCCCGGCGGCGTGGCCACCGCCGCGGTGCCGCCCGCCCCGTCGCCGGCTCCGGTGGCGCCCCCGTCGGCACCGGCTCCGGTCCCGGCCGCGCCCACCGGCGCGACGACCACGGTTGCCCCGGGGCCGGCCACCCCCAACGGTGCTCCGGCGCGGGCGCCGGCCGGGGCGTCGGGTCCCGAGGTTTCCGAGGCGTCGCCGCCTCCGGCCCCGGTGGCGTCACCGCTTCGAGGTGCCGCGGCGCGCATCGCCCAGAACATGACGGCCTCGCTGGGGGTGCCGACGGCGACGAGTATGCGCTCGGTCCCGGCCAAGCTGCTCGAGGTCAACCGGTCGATCCTGAACCAGCACCTGGCGCGCACCTCGGGGGGGAAGGTCAGCTTCACCCATCTCATCGGCTTCGCCGTGGTGCGGGCGCTCGAGGCCGTGCCCGCGCTCAACTCGAGCTTCGTCCCCGATGCCGACGGTCCCGGCAAGCCTGGGGTGATCCACCACGACAGCGTGGGGCTGGGCCTGGCGGTGGACCTCGAGAAGTCCGACGGCACCCGCACCCTCCTGGTGCCGGTGATCAAGGCGGCGCAGTCCCTCGACTTCCGGGCCTTCGTGATCGCCTACGAGGACGTCGTGCGCAAGGTCCACATCGCCAAGGCCACGCCCGACGACTTCGCCGGCGCCACGGTCACGCTCACGAACCCCGGCACGCTCGGCACCATGCAGTCGGTGCCGAGGCTCATGCCGGGCCAGGGCGCCATCATCGGCGTGGGGGCCCTCGGGTACCCCGCCGAGTTCCAGGCCGCCGACCGGCGCAGCCTGGCCGAGATCGGGGTCGGGCCCGTGGTCACGTTGACCTCGACCTACGACCACCGCATCATCCAGGGTGCGGAGTCGGGGCTCTTCCTCACCCATTTGAGCGAGTGCCTCACCGGGCAGCACGGCTTCTACGAGTCGGTGTTCGCGGCGATGGACGTGCCCTACCAACCGGTGCGTTGGCAGGCCGACGTCAACGCCGTGGACAGCGAGCACATGCGGCTCGTGAAGCAGGTCCATGTGCAGAGCCTCATCAACATGTACCGGGTGCGGGGCCACCTGATCGCCGATCTCGACCCGCTGTCGGCCGAGCCCCGACCCCTGCACGCCGAGCTCGACCCGACCACCTACGGCCTCACGTTGTGGGACCTCGACCGTGAGTTCGTCGTCGACGGGCTGGCCGGCCGGCACACCCTCACGCTGGGCGAGGCGCTCGACATCCTGCGCGACGCCTATTGCCGCACGCTCGGCATCGAGTACATGCACATCCAGGACCCCGAGCAGAAGCGCTGGATCCAGCAGCACACCGAGGGCATGCCCACCACGGTCGACTCGGTCGAGCAACGCCACATCCTCGACCGCCTCAACGCCGCGGAGGCTTTCGAACGGTTCCTCCATACGCGCTACGTGGGACAGAAGCGCTTCGGCCTCGAAGGCGCCGAGTCCACCATCGTGATCCTCGACACCGTGCTGGAGGAGAGCGCCCAGGCGGGGACCACCGAGGCGGTGCTCGGCATGGCCCACCGCGGCCGGCTCAACGTCCTGGCCAACATCGTGGGCAAGTCCTATGGCGAGATCTTCCGTGAGTTCGAGGGCGACCTCGACCCCGATTCGGTGCAGGGATCGGGCGACGTCAAGTACCACAAGGGGGCCACCGGCAAGTTCGTGGCCCGCACCGGATCCGAGCTCGCCGTCACATTGGCGTCGAACCCCTCGCATCTCGAGGCCGTCGATCCCGTTGTCGAGGGCATGGTCCGGGCCAAGCAGGACATCCTCGGCGGCGACCGCAGCTTCGACGTGCTGTCGGTGCTCGTGCACGGCGATGCCGCCTTCGCCGGCCAGGGCGTGGTCGCCGAGACGCTCGAGCTGTCGCAGCTGACCGGCTACCGCACGGGCGGCACCATCCACGTGGTGGTGAACAACCAACTGGGGTTCACGACCGCCCCCGAGTCGGCACGCTCGTCGCTATACCCGACCGATGTGGCCAAGATGGTCCAGGCCCCCATCTTCCACGTGAATGGTGACGATCCCGAGGCGTGCCTGCGCGCCGCGCGCCTGGCCTTCGGCTTCCGCCAGGCCTTCCACAAAGACGTCGTCATCGACCTGGTGTGCTACCGGCGTCATGGACACAACGAGGGCGACGACCCCAGTTACACCCAGCCCCGGATGTACGCCATCATCGAAGGCAAGCGCTCGGTGCGAAAGCTCTACACCGAGTCACTGGTGCGACGGGGCGACATCACCGTCGACGACGCCGAACGGGCCCTCGAGGACTTCCAGGCCAGGCTGCAGGTGGCCCTGGACGAAACCCGGCAGAGTGCCCCCCCACGGCCCACCGTCCTCCCGGCTCCCCCCGTGACCCCCCCGGCACGGCCGTCGCCGGGCACGGGCGTGGGGCGCGACGAGCTCGAGCACCTGGCCGTGGCGGCCACGGCGGTGCCCGAGGGCTTCACCGTGCACCCGAAGCTGCTGCGCCAATTCGAGCAGCGGGCCCAGATGGTGGCGGGCGGCGAAATCGACTGGGCCCTCGGCGAGGCCCTCGCCCTCGCCTCGATCGTGCTCGAGGGCACCGACGTCCGTCTTTCGGGCCAGGACACCCGACGGGGAACCTTCAGCCAGCGCCACTCCGTGCTCGTCGACTACCGCACGGGGGAGGAGTGGGTCCCCTTGGCGCATCTCCGGGGGGATGACGTCGGGCGCTTCGGCGTGCACGACTCGTTGTTGTCGGAGTACGCCGCGGTGGGCTTTGAATACGGTTACTCGGTGGAGGCCCCCGACGCCCTGGTGGCATGGGAGGCCCAGTTCGGCGACTTCGCCAACGGCGCCCAGATCATCATCGACAACTTCTTCGTGTCCGCCGACGACAAGTGGGGACAGCGCTCGGGCCTCGTGCTGTTGCTTCCCCACGGCTACGAGGGTCAAGGTCCGGAGCACTCCTCGGCCCGCATCGAGCGCTTCCTGACGCTCTGTGCGCGCGACAACATGCGTCTGGCCCAGCCTACGACGGCCGCGCAGTACTTCCACCTCCTGCGCTCCCAGGTGCATGGCATGGGTCGACAGCCTCTGGTGGTGTTCACCCCCAAGTCCCTGCTGCGGGCGCGCCAGTTCGCGCTCGCGTCTCGACGAGCTCACGGTGGGCTCCTTCGCCGAGGTCGTCGACGATCCGTCGGCGGCGGGGGAGGGTCCCCGGCCCATCGACGTCGCCGCCGTGCGCCGCGTGCTGCTGTGCTCGGGGAAGGTGGCCTTCGATGCCATGGCCCGGCGTGATGCTCTGCTCGGGGCCAACGAGGATCTTCCCGATGCCGGGCTCGACCCCGCCTCGGTGGCGGTGGTCCGTGTCGAACAGCTCTATCCCTGGCCGGAGGAGGCCCTGGCCGCGGTGCTCGGCCGCTACCTGGGCGCAGAGCAGGTGGTGTGGGTCCAAGAGGAGCCCGAGAACATGGGGGCCTGGTCGTTCGCGCACGGGCGTCTGCACCGGCTGTTGCGGGACCGCTTCACGCTCACCCACGTGAGCCGGGCCGAGTCGGCGAGCCCGGCAACAGGTAGCGCCGCCCTGCATGCACTCGAGCAGGAGGACCTCCTCCGGCGGGCGTTTTCCTGACCCGCGCCTGACCTGCGCTGCGCCGCGCCTGGCCTGGCAGGGCGGTGACGCTCAGCGCAGCCCGATGCCGACGACGTCTTCGAGCTCGGTCAACGCACTGGCGGTGTCGGCGACCTTGATGGTGACCATGCCGAGTGCCCGGGCCGGTTTCAGGTTGATGCCGAGGTCGTCGAGGAACACCGCCTCGGCCGGAGCGATGTCCAGGGTCTCGCACGCCAAGCGGTAGAAGCGCTCGTCGGGCTTGCGCACACCGACGACCGAGGACTCGATGACGGCGTCGAACAGGGCCAGGACCTCGGACAGCACCGAGTACCCCGACGCCGAGATCGGCGTGACGAAGTTGTTCGTCAGTAGCCCGGTCTTGAACTGCCGCCCGCAGCGCCGCACGGCCTCGACCATGTCGGGACGGAGCTGGCCCGAGAACAGGGCGAACAGCTCACGCGCGTCGACGTTTCCTCCGGCGCGGCGCGCCTCGGTCTCGAAGGCGTCGCAGAACGCGTCGAACCCGAGCTCGTTGCGCTCGAGGCGAGCCCAGGCGTTGTCGAGATGGTTGGTCGCGTTCACGCCGCGGATGAACCCCTCGGGGAGCCCGTGCTCGCGTTCGTATCGCTCGAAGGCGTCGAACGGGCTGTCGGTGATGACCCCTCCGAAGTCGAAGAGCACCGCCGCGATAGGCCGGAGCGCGGGCGCCGCCGGCGCGCTCACCGCAACGACTGTCGGGCGAGGCCGTCCCAGAGTTCGGCGGAGAGACCGAGCGAGGCGATGTCGACGCGCTCGTCGATGCCGTGGAACATCGCCGCGTACTGCTCGAACGACAGCTGTTTGCTGAAGAGGCCGAAGCCGTAGGCGACGGTGCCCAGTCGCCGGAAGAAGCGGGCGTCGGTGGCGCCGACGGTCAGGAAGGGCACGCACCGGGCGTCGGGGTACGACATCCGGGCCACGCGTTCGAGCGCGTCCCACAACGGGGTGTCGGCAGGGGAGGTGGTGGCCACGTCGACGCTGTTCCACGACAGCTCGACGTCGCCGGCCAGGTCGCCCAGGGCGTCGTCGATCATGGCCTCGACCTCGGCCTGACCCCACCCGGGCAAGGTGCGGATGTCGACCTGGAGGTGCACCCGGTCGGGGATGACATTGACCTTGCTTCCCGCCTGCAGCACCGTGGGAGCCATCGTCGTGTGGGTACAGGCATGAGCCTGGCGGGCGAGGCCGAGCGCGGGGAGGGTCTCGCAGAATTCGCCGATGCGGTCGGGGTCGAGCAGCGGCGCGGTGAACTCGGCGGGGAGGCCGATGCCCTCGACGAAGCGCCGCCACGCGCCGTGGATGTCGGCGGGGGTCTCGTGTTCGGCGAGCCGGCGCACCACCTCGGCGGCCTTGACCAAGGCATTGTCGGTCCGCAGCGGTTGCGACGCGTGGCCGGGAGTACCGCGCACCGTCATCGTGCACCAGAACGCCCCCTTTTCGCCCGTGAGGACGGGAAGGCGTACCCCGTCGGCCCCCCCCATCGGGAATCCACCGGCCTCGGTGATGAGGTAGTCACAGCGGACCTCGTCGGCGAGGTGCTCGGTCAGCCACTTGGCGCCGTGGCTGCCGAGGGCCTCCTCGTCGGCCACGCCGATGAACAGGAGGTCGCCCTCGGGGCGGAATCCTTCGTCGGCCAGGTGGCGCACGGATACCGCCATCGACGCCGTGAGGTTGAGCATGTCCACCGCGCCCCGGCCCCACACTTCGCCGTCGACGATCTCCCCCCCGAAGGGATCGCGACGCCAGTCCTCGCCGTTGGCGGGGACGACATCGGTGTGTCCGAGCAGTGCCAGAGCGGGCGCGTCTGGGTCGCGTCCTTCGAATTTGGCCACCAGGGACGTGCGACCGGGGAGAGGCTCGTACAGCTCCATGTCGAGCCCTCGCCCCTCGAGAAGGTCGCGCAGGAGGTCGGCGTTGCGCTGCTCGTGCCCCGACTCGGGTGTGCCGTCGTTGACGCAGGCATTGCGGATCATCGCCTGGAGGAGTTCGGCAACCTCTCCACCCAGATCCCCGGCCATGGCGGCATCCTACGGCGAGGACCGGCCCGGGCGGAGTGCCGGCGAGGCGAGGGTCGGACAGATCCTGGCGGAGGGATGGTTGACTGGACCCACCCATGGCCCCCACCTACGCCGTCGTCGACGGATCGAACATCGCGACCGAGGGTCGCTCTGTTCCGAGCCTGGCCCAGCTCGACGACGCCGTCAGGCAGTTCCAAGCGGAATTCCCCGGGACCGAGGTCATCGTCGTGGTCGACGCCACGTTCGGCCACCGGATCGATCCCTCCGAGCGCAAGGCCTTCGACGACGCCGTCGCCCACGCCGAGCTCGTGTCCCCCCCGGCCGGGGCGGTGGGTCGCGGGGACGCCTTCCTCTTGCGAGTGGCCGAGCGGGTCGACGCCCAGGTGCTCTCGAATGATTCCTTCCAGGAGTTCCACGCCGAGCACCCTTGGCTCTTCGACGAGGGTCGGCTGATCGGCGGCAAGCCCGTCCCAGGGGTGGGTTGGATCTTCACGCCTCGGAGTCCGGTCCGCGGGGTGCGGAGCCGGGCGGTCATGGCGGCGGGCGCGGGCAAGGCGGGCAAGGCCACAAAGGCGGGCAAGGCCACCAAGGCGACCACCAGGGGAAAGGGAACCGACGGTCCCCGCATCGGAGACTCCCGGCCCGCGCCCGACCAGCTCGTGATCGGAGCCGCGGTGGCCGCCGCCGCCGCCGACGACGTGGCTGGCGCAAGCCCGAGCCGAGCTGGGGCCACGAAGACCGAAAAGGCTGCCAAGGCCGTCAAGGCTGTCAAGGCTGTCAAAGCCGACAAATCCTCCAAGGCCGAGAAGGCCCTCAAAGTCGACAAATCCGCCAAGGCCGAGAAGGCCACGAAGACCACGAAGAGCGACAAGACCGCCAAAGCGGAGAAAACCGCCAAGAGTGAGAAGACCGCCAAAGCGGGGAAAACTGCCAAGGCTGCCAAGCCCTCGGAGACCGACAAGGCTGTCAGCAAGACGAAGAAGGCGGCGCCGGCCGCACCGGAGAAGTCCAAAGCCGGCAAGGCACAGAAGGCACAGAGGGCTCCTGCTACTCGAGATACCGCGCCTGAGACCCCGGCACCTTCCGGCGGTCGGAGGGTTCGTGGGCGACGTGCCACCACGCCCGACGTGCGCGCTGCCATCGTCGTGGCGACCGTCGAGGCTGTCGATCCTGATGCCGACGTGGAAGTCCCCGAACCGAGCCGTCGGCGTCGGGGTGGTGGGTCGCCGGCGGCGGTGAACGACCCACTGACGTTCCTCACGTTCGTCTCCGACCACCCGATCGGCTCCACCGTCGAGGGGACCGTGTCCTCGTTCGTGTCGCACGGTGCGATGGTCGACGTGGGGGGTATGCAGTGCTACGTGCCGCTCGCCGGCTTCGCCTCGCCACCGCCCCGTCGGGCCCGCGAAGTCGTCGACCGGGGCGAACAGCGGCAGTTCGTCCTCGTCGCCCTCGACCCGGCGCGCCGAGGTGCCGAGCTCGCCCTGCCCGAGATCGCACCCCAGCGTCTCGCCCGGTGAGTCGCGCCGTCGCCCCCAACACCTGCCGACTGAGTCACCCGGCCGGCTGAGTGCCGCCGGCTGAGTCACCCTGCCGCGGAGTTCGGTCCTCCGGTCGTTCGGGTCTCTGCGTGACCTTCGAATTCGACGGTCACCCTCTATTGCCACAATAAGTGGCCGGTCAACTCAAGATGTCACGCATAGTGCCGAAATTCGGGGCGGGAAAAGCAGCGGACGAGGAGCCTCCAACCGGAACGGTCGACTGGACCGTCTTCCAGCTCGGAGGGTTCGACAGAGGATACGAGGAACCCGCCATGCAACTGAAGCAAACGTTGGGCCGCATCGGCCTTCACCTGCCCCGCCACAGTGCCAAGGGCGTCTTGATCATGGATGCGCCACGGACCGGAAACGGCGAGTCCTGGAAGAGCTCCCAGGCTCGATACAGCAACGCCGGCTACGACGACCCCTGGCCCAGCAGGGCCTGAGAGGCGGCGGCGCCGAGGGTCCTGGGCGCCGGGGATCGGGGCATTTTTTCGCAACGGGTCATCAAGATCGGCGTCGGTTGTGTCGATCTTTTGACGGTGGCGACAAGGCCACGACACGAGATCCCGGGAGTCCAGGACCAGGCGCCGGTGGTGCCTGGTTCGACACCGCCGTGGCGGGGATCACCCCGAGATCGACGGTCGCGACCGACGCTGCCGCGACCCTCGTCGGCGGGGGCGCGGCATCCCTGAGTCAAGACGAGGGGTCAGAGAGGACGAAGGATGGCAACCGTGGGGCGACGGCCCGGACGTGGAGAGCATGGGTTCGGGCTCCTCGAGGTCATCTTGTCGCTCACGGTCTTGCTCCTGGTCCTCATCGCGAGCTCGTACCTTGTCGACAGCGTCGTCCAACAGGCGGCCTTCAACCGCCAGCGGGTGTCGGCGGCCGAGCTCGCCGAGCAGTACCTCGAGACGACGTCGAACGCGACGTTGTCGTCGTTGCAGGCGGACATCTCCAAGGACACCCTGCTGACCGCCACGCCGGTGAACGTCGGAGGCATCAACTACTCCGTGTGGTCGCACCTCGAGTGGGCCGGGACCGGGTCCTCACCGAGCCTGTGCGCGTCGGGGAACCCGCCCCAGGTCATCAGGGCCACGATGACGGTCAAGTGGGGGAACGGGCAGTCCATGGGAGAGACCTCGGTCATCGACCCGCCCTACGGCACCGTGATCCCCGGTGACGGCTTCTTGTCCATCCGCATCTACGGCGCCACCGCCAACAAGCCGCCGGCGGACACGACGAACCTGATCAACGTCCCCGTGTCGGTGACGCCGGTCACGAAGTTGAACACCGCTCTCACCACCGGGACCGGCGCCCAGACCTCGATCTCGGTGGCGGGTCTGACGTTGCCCGTGACCAACGGAGACTCTCTGACCATCGGGTCGGGCTCATTGGCGCAGGTCGTGACCGCGACTGGCAACGGAACGGTGGGCTCTGGCACCCAGACCATCTCGGTCAGCTCGTTCACCCCCACCTCTACTTTCGTGGCGGGCACCGCTGTCGCCGACGCAGCCTGGGGCGGGACCTCGATCTACAACCCCGACCAGAACGGGTGTGTCTACCTGCAAGAGCCCCTCGGGAAATACAGCGTGAGCCTCGCCAGCCCCGCGGGTGGACCCTCGTTCATCGACTACCAGGAGTACCCGACACCGGGAGTCACGGGCCAGAACCCCGTGGTGGTGCCGGTCACCACGGCGGGGCTCCCCTTCGGCACCTCATTCACCTACGACGAGTCGGGCACCGTCACCCTGACCCCGTCCGCCGGTGCTCCGTTGGCGGCGGGCATGCCCATCACGGTGGCCAATGGCGGCTCCCTGCTGCCGTCGGGGACCAACACCATCGTGCCCTACGGCAGTAGCACGAGCGTGGTCTCCCTCTTCCCCTACACCGCGCCCTACACCGTGTGGTACGGCGACTGCACCACCGTGCTCTCGGTCACCAAGGAACAGCCGTCGGCACCCACCCCATTCTCGCTCTCGCCGCGGGGTACCGCTACCGCAACGATCACGGGACTGAGCACGTTGCCCATCACCGTCACCCGGACGGGCAACGCGGCATTCTCTGCCGCGCCCACCGCCACCGCCACCGTCAACGACGCGGCGGCACCCGGCGATGGCTGTCCCGGGGCCGACAAGACAGGGGGGGAGGTCTACACGCTGGCGGGTGCCACCCCGACGACGACGGGGTCGACGACGAGCTACACCACCCAGACCGCCATCATGAACCAGACCTACACCGTCACCGTCCACGATCCCTCCAACAACTCCAACACCCCGTTCGCCATGGTGGTAGGGGCAACAGGGGTCACCTACAACAGCACGCTCTACCCCACGGGCACGGCGGTGCCGGTGGTGGTGTCATGAAGCGGCGTCTTATGAAGCGGCGAGCCGCACCGGGTGAAGCCGGGTTCACGCTGATCGAGACGCTCATTACCGTCCTGGTGGTGTCGATCGTCCTGGTCGCGGCGTTCCCGGTGCTCCCGGTGTTCTTCCGGGAGAACAACATCGTCCAGAACACCTACCAGTCGGTCGACCAGTTGGTGCTCGCCTCCGAGGTCGTGACCCGGTACGCCCACGAGGCGGTATCGCCCTCGTCGACGACGAACCCCTTCCTGGCCGCCAACGCCAACAGCACCACGTTCTATGCCAACACCGGCAAGGCCACCGGGCCCGAGAAACTGGTCATGCAGGTGTCCACGGCGGGTGCGGCCCGGACCTTCGGGGTCAACCTCTACGTCGCCAACGCGAACTCCTGTCCCATCGCGGGACGAGCGGGACGGTGTGCACGTACGGAAGCAACACCCAGTCCTTCCTCCTCATCAACAACCTGACCAACGGCACACCGGGGAGTCCCGTCTTCACGTACACCCTGCAGGGCGGTGAGGTGTGCGCCGGGCCTCCGCCCGGGATCGTCGACGACATCACTTTCGTCCACCGCCGCCAGCGGCGCGACCACGCTCCACACGGGCTCGTTGCCGCGGCGGTGTCGATCGGCGACACCCTGTTTCTCGGCTCCGGCCCCCTGGCACAGACCGTGACCGCCACCGCGGCGGCGGCGAAGGGGGCCTCGACCATCAGCGTGAGTGCCCTCACGGCCAGCGCCAGCTCGGGAACGGCCGTATACGACAGCGCGCTGACCACGGTGCCGAACTCGCCTCCCACCACCGTGTCGTCGACCAGTTCAGGCACGACGCTGCACGTCAACGTGCCGTCGTTGACGAGCGCGATAGCAAATGGTGACACCATCGTCGTCGGGACCGGTTCGACCGCGCAGACCGTGACCGCCAACGGCAACTTCGCCGTCAACGCCACCACCCTCACGGTGAGCTCGCCTGACCGGCAGTGTGACGACGGGGGCGTCGGTGTACGACAGCACGTGTTCGCTCACCCAATTGGGTCAGATCGTGGCCGTTGCCCTGAATCTGCAGGCCACCAAGAACCCCGGTGGTCAGCCCACCGGATACCAATCGCTGGCGTACCTCTTCTCGCCCGACTACAGCGCCACGGTCGGATGATGATGAAGCGGCCGCAAGTCGAGTCCCGGGGGGCAATGGTGAAGTCAGCTCGCAAGCTGCGTCTGAGGTCGCGTCGTGGTGAGGGTGGACAGACGATGCCCCTCGTGCTCGGCATCATCCTCGTCCTCTCCCTGGGGACGGTGGTGCTCGTCCAGAACACCTTCCAGCAGTTCCCCATCGTCACCAAGGACGTGATCCAGCACCAGGCCTACCGGGCCATGGTGTCGGGGCTCGACGAGTATCAGTACGCCGTGAACGCCAACGCCGACTTCGCCGCCTGCAGCGCCCGGTTCGTCAACGCGTCGGGCACCTCGGTGGGCACCTCGACGCTCACCGGCGCGGCGAGCGTCTGCAGCGCTCTCGGCTTCGGGACATGGATACCGGTGCCGGGGAGCGGTGCCGCCAACGGCCCTCCGGCGTGGTTCATGGTCGACAATCCGATCATCAACGTCTCGACCGGGAATCTCAGCATCAACATCGTCGGTGCGGCCGGCTACGCCAATGATTACAACTACCAATCCGCCGTGGTCACGCTGGAGCCGCTCAACGGGTTCTTGCTCAACGTGCTCTGGATCAACTACGACCAGATCGACCCGGCCGTCGTCAACCAGTACGGCAACAACGGCACTCCGACGTGCGACTACTTCTGGACGCCGAACCCCAACGCCCTGGGCAACAACTGCGAGATCCTGGACTTCATCAGCGCCGACGCGCTGACCGGGAACCTGTTCGTCAATGACACGATCTTCGTGTGCGGCAGCCCGTCGTTCCAGAACGTGGAGACGGCGGACCCGACCGAGATGTACGTGGAGGACAACGGGTGCTCGGGGACCCCGTCGATCTCCGGGACCCAGCAGGACAACGTCGGGATCCAGCCCATCCCGACCGACAACGGGTCGCTCTCGACCCAGGCATCGGCCAACGGCTGTCTCTACGAGGGGCCCACCACCATCGTCATCAACGGATCCAACATGACGGTGACGAGTCCCGACACCCCCACCGGGAAGCCCACCGGCGTGCGCCGGGGCCCGCCCGTCGTCGACGTCTCCAACGACGCCCTCAACGACGCCGCCAACACGGCCAACGTCTGTTTGCCGGTGTCGCCGGCCACCACGGTTCCCGTCCCGGCCAACGGAGTGATCTACGTGGAGACGTGCCAATCGATCACGAACACGGGCGGGGTAACCAAGTGCAACGGCCAGACCTACAACCCGCTGTCGGCCGCAGGGGAGACCGGCGTGGGGGGAGTCACCGCCGGTGACGCCATCGTGCAGGGAACCGTGAACTCGCCGATGACCGTCGGGTCGGCCAACAACATCGTCATCGACGGCAACATCTGCTACGCGGACGCCGTTTCCGGCGGCACGTGCACGGCGGCTCCGGCGGCGCCATCCACCGACGTCCTCGGGCTGGTCGCCGACAACTACGTGGAGATCAACCACCCTGTCGACAACAACGGCAACAACGTGTCCACGTGTTCGCAGACCCTGGGCGCGGGCACGCCAACGTGCGACCTGTCGAATCCCTACATCGACGCCGTGATCCTGGCCCTCAACCACTCCTTCCTGGTCAACAACTACAACACCGGGAACGGCCTGGGCACCATAAACCTGAACGGCACCATCGACCAGGACTGGCGGGGCCCGGTGGGGACCTTCAACGGCAGTGGCGTCGCGACCGGCTACGCCAAGAACTACCAGTACGACAAGCGCCTGGTGTACCTGTCGCCGCCGTACTACCTGAACCCCGGTACCTCGCAGTGGGGTTTCGCGGCGTTCACCGTGTCGGCCGGAGCCTGCCTCCTCGCGACGGGGTCGCCCAACACCGCCGCCTGCACCGGCTACCCCTAAGCCGCTCCTTCCTCGACGCCGGCCGGGGCCGGTAACCTCGGCGCCCGTGCCGCCCCCCGTGCGACCCGAGGACGTCCTGCCGCACCGGCCACCGTTCTTGTTCGTGGACGAGGTCACCGAGCTCGATCCGGGTCAACGCGCCCGGGGCCGCTGGCACCTGCGGGGTGACGAGGCCTTTTTCGCCGGGCACTTCCCAGGTCGGCCCACCCTCCCGGGGGTGTTGATGGTCGAGTCCCTCGCCCAGTTGGGGGGAATCGCGGTGCTCTCCGACGACCGGTTCGCGGGACGGCTTCCCTTGTTCGGCGGCATCGACAAAGCCCGGTTCCGCCGCCAGGTGGTCCCCGGCGACGTGCTCGACCTGGAAGTGACCCTGGGACGGCTCTCGGCGCGAGCCGGCACGGGCAAGGGACGCGCCTCGGTGGAGGGCGAGCTGGCCTGTGAGGCCGACCTCCTCTTCGTCATCGTGGACAGCTGAGCCTGAAGGTCCCCACGTGCGCATCGCCACCTGGAATGTCAACTCCCTCAACGCCCGCCTGGCACGAGTCGAGGAGTGGATCGACTACGCCCGGCCCGATGTGTTGTGCATGCAGGAGACCAAGGTCGCCGACGCCGCGTTCCCCACCATGGCGTTCTCGGCCCTCGGCTACGAGTCGGTTTCGCACGGGGACGGGCGGTGGAACGGGGTGGCGGTGGCGAGCCGCGTGGGCCTCGACGACGTGGTAAGGGGATTCGGAGGCCCGGCCGATGACCAGGGAGCGCGCCTGTTGGCGGCCACGTGCGGCGGTGTCCGCATGCACAGCGTCTACGTGCCCAACGGCCGGGAAGTGGGCAGCGAGCACTACGAGGCCAAGCTGGCCTGGTACGACGAGCTCCTCGCCTACCTCGAGCGCACCACCAAGCCCACCGACAAGGTGGCGGTGTGCGGGGACTTCAACGTGGCGCCCGAGGATCGAGATGTCTGGGACCCGGCCGCCCTGGTGGGGGCGACGCACGTCACTCCTCCCGAGCGACAGCGTCTACAGGCCTTGGAGGCCTGGGGCCTCGTCGACGCGTTCCGCCTGTGTTACCCCCAGGATCAGTTGTTCACGTGGTGGGACTACCGGGCCGGCAATTTCCACAAGCACATGGGCCTGCGGATCGACCTCGTCATGGTGAGCCGCCCCCTCGCCGACTCGGTGACCTATGCCCTCGTCGACCGCAACGCCCGCAAGGGCAAGCTGCCCTCTGACCATGCACCGGTCGTCGTCGACATCGACGTGGAGTCGTGACCGGTCAGCTGGCGCGGTCGGTCGGCTCGGGCAGCATCGTCCGTAGGGACGCGATCCGCGACGAGAGCTGGAGGGCGTCGGGGACCGGTGAACGGTCCCGGCTCGCTTCTTCGACTGCGGCCAGGAGGGGCGAGGGGTCACAACGCCACGTTCGTTCCCCCGCCCGGCGGGTGCGGGCCCACGAGCACCACAGCTCGTCCTCGGCCCGGGTGAGCGCGACGTACAGGAGTCGCCGCTCCTCGGCGACCGCCGGTGGTGTCGTCGCGTAGGCGATGGGCACCATGCCGTCCTCGAGCCCGACGACGGCGACCGCCGGCCACTGCAGTCCCTTGGCGCGATGGAATGTGGACAGCTCGACACCGTCGGGCGGGTCGAGCTCCATGGCGCCGTCCCCGCCCGCCACCACCCAGTCGAGGAATTCGCCCACGGTGGCGTCGGGGAATTCGAGGGCATGCTCGTCGGCGAGCTGGGTCAGGGCTCGGGGAAGGCCCCCTTCGGCGGCGGCGGCGGCTCCGTTCTCCGAGGACTCCGGCGCCGGGGCCTCTTTTTCCCGTTGCGCCTGCCTCGTCATGACGAGCTCGGCCAGGGCGCTGCGCAGGTGCCGGGTCTTCGGCGCGCGACGGAGCTCGGCCAGGGCGCGACGGGCGTCTGCCGCCTCCTTGGCTCCTCCGCCGATGCGGTGGGGGATGCCGGCGCGCTCGAGCGCCCTGGCGATGGGATCCAGGCGTGCATTGGTGCGGGCCAGCACGGCCAGATGGGACCAGGGCCGTCCGGGTCGATGTGCACGCCGGAGCCACCGGGTCACGGCCGCGGCTTCGAGGTCGTCGTCGTCGAACCCTTCGACCACGGGGCTGGGCCCGTCGGGGCGCGACGCCTGACCGGGATCGGCACCGAGCACCGCCCTGGCCGCTTCGATCACCTGGGGCGTGGACCGATGGTTGTCGTCGAGATGCAGGACCGTGGTCCCCGGCATGAGCTCGGGGAGACGGTCCAGGAGTGTGGGGTCGGCGCCGTTCCACGCGTAGATGGCCTGTCGGGGGTCACCCACCACGAAGAGGTCGACCCCCTCTCCGAGCCACGCCTTGAGCAGGCGCCACTGGGCCGGGTTGACGTCTTGGAACTCGTCGACGAAGACGTGACGGATGCGCCATCGTTGGGCCGCGGCGGCGACCTCGTCATCTTCGAGAAGCGTTGCGCAGCTCGTCACGAGATCGTCGAGGTCGAGCACGTTCCGACGCCGCTTCTCGTCGACATAGGCGGCAAAGATCGCACCGACGTCCTCATGGGAGATGGCGGGCGTGTCGCGACCGGCGGCGACGGCAGCCGCGGCGTAGTCCTCGGGGCGGAGCATGCTCACCTGGGCCCAATGCAGCTCCGCCAGCACGGCGGCGATGTGCGCCGGCTGGCTCGAGTGACGAGCGCCGACGACGGCGCGCACCAGGCGCGCCGGGTCGTCGATCACCACCGGAGGCCGCAACGCCCGGTCCGCCCAGTGGCGACGCAGCTGGGCGAAAGCCAGCGCATGGAAGGTCCCGGCCGATACCCCACGCGGCACCTCGAGCCTGCCGAGGCGTTCGCGCAGTTCCAGTGAGGCCTTCCGGGTGAAGGTCACGACCAGGGTGTGTTCGGGTCGGGCCGACCCGTCGAGAATGCGTCGGGCCACCCGTCGGGCCAGGACTGTGGTCTTGCCGGACCCCGCCGCCGCCAGCACGCACAGCGGGGCGTCCGTGGCCATCACCGCCTGTTGTTGGGCACCGGTCAGCCCCCGCACCAGATCCGAAGAGCGCGCGACGCTGGACGCGGAACTGGGCACCGAGGCGACCGTACCCGGGGGGTGTGTCGCCGCCAGGGATGGCCGGGATGGGCCGAGGCCCGGAGCCTCGGAGGTAGCCTCCCCGAGGTGCTGCGGTCGCTCGCCGGGGGGACATTGTACGGCGAGACCTGGGGAGAGGGGCCCCCGGTGGTGGTCGCACTCCACGGTTGGCGCCGTACCCACGCCGACTTCGCCGCCTCCCTCGGCCCCTCGGCGCCACCGGGGCCCCTGTCAACTGTGGCCCCCGACCTTCCCGGTTTCGGAGCGACCCCGGCACCACCAGGCCCGTGGGGATCGGCGGCGTACGCCGAGGCGGTGGCCCCCCTGCTCGAGGAGGCGGTGGGCCCCGGCCCGGGGCGGGGGCTCGTCGTCCTCGGCCACTCGTTGGGGGGCCGGATCGCCGTGCGCCTGGCGGTCGCCCGCCCCGACCTCGTGAGCGCCCTCGTGCTGAGCGGAGCGCCGCTCGTCCCCCGGCCCGGCGGGTCTCGCCGCCCGCCCGCGGCCTATCGGGCGGTGCGGGCCCTGCACCGGGCGCGCCTGGTGAACGAGGCCCGGATGGAACGGGCCCGCCGTCGCTACGGCTCGGCCGACTACCGCGCCGCCGAGGGCGTCATGCGCGACGTGCTCGTGCGCCTCGTCAACGAGCGCTACGACGACGCCCTGTCCGCACTGGCCTGTCCCGTCGAGCTCGTATGGGGTGACGACGACCCCGACGTGCCGGTGGACACCGCCCGCGCCCTGGTGCGCGCCGTCCCGCAGGCCCGTCTCACGCTGTGTCCCGGGGCCGGTCATCTCGTGCCCGTGAGCGCTCCCGCCGAGCTCCGTGCCGCTGTCGAACGAGCTGTGGCCCGAAGCGCATGATCCTTCGTGGCGCCGTCGTGGCCGGGTGCGTGGTGTCCATGGCGATTGCTGGGCCGCGGTGGCTCCGGGTGGCACAACGCGAGCACTATCTCGTCGACGCCACGTCGCGCTTCGCCCTCCGGTGGTGGACCTCGAGCCCCGTGAATGTGGCCGGACTCGCCGCCGCCGTCGCCGGGCTCCTGCTCTCGTCGCGGTGGCCGGCGTGCGCGTTCGCCACCGCGGCCGTGGTCGCCATGGGGCCGATCGGCCTGTCGTGGCGGGGACGCACCGCGCCGTTGGCGTGGACACGGCGCTTGCGCACCTTGGCGCTGGTCTGGTCGGGCATCGAGATAGCGGCGGTGGTGGTGGGTGGGACCGTCGCCGGCCAGGGGCCGGTGGCCGCCGCCGCCGCCGCCCTGGCCGTGCCGGCCCTGGTCGACCTGGCGTGTGGGGTCACGGCCCCCATCGAACGGTGGCTGGCCCGCTCCCACGTGTCGCGCGCCGCGGCGCGTCTGCAGCGCGTGGCTCCCACGGTGGTGGCCATCACCGGCTCGTTCGGAAAGACGAGTACCAAGGGATATGTCGCTCACCTCGTCGGGGGCGCCCGGTCCGTGGTGGCCAGCCCGGCCAGCTTCAACAACCGGGCCGGGTTGGCCCGCGCCGTGAACGAGCAGCTGGCCGATGGCACCGAGGTCTTCGTGGCCGAGATGGGCACCTACGGTCGGGGGGAGATCGCCGAACTCTGCTCGTGGATTCCTCCTGACGTGGCGGTGATCACCGCGGTCGGACCCGTGCACCTGGAGCGGTTCCGCTCCGAGGACCGTGTGCTCGAGGCCAAGGCGGAGATTCTCCAGGATGCGCCCTGCGCAGTGCTCGTGATCGACGACGACCGCCTGGCCGCGCTGGCCGACACACGTGCCGAACTGGGGACGCGGGTGTGGCGGGTGTCGGCGCACGACGTGAGCGCGGACGTGTGCGTGGTCGAAGAACGGGGCGCGCTCACCGTGCACGTCCGAGGGGTCGAGATGGCGCGCGACGTCTCGGTCGACGCCCGACCGGGCAACGTCGCCGCTGCAATCGCCGTGGCCCTGGAGCTCGGGGTCCCCGCCGACGAGGTCGGGCGACGACTGGCGACACTGCCCGGGGCCCCCCATCGCCTGGAGCAGACCCTCGGAGCCAGCGGTGTCGTCGTGCTCGACGACACCTACAACGCCAACCCGGCCGGAGCGCGCGCCGCCCTGGCGATGCTCAGACGCTTGGGCACAGACGCCACGCGGCGCGTCGTGGTCACGCCGGGGATGGTCGAGCTCGGCCCCCTCCAGGCCGAGGAGAACAGCGGGTTCGCCGCCCAGGTGGCCGAGGTGGCCACCGACCTCGTGGTGGTGGGGCGGACGAACCGGCGGACCCTGCTGCGCGGCGCCCGGCAGCCCTCGTCGGGCGCCGGTCCTCCCCGGATCGTGGTCGTGCGCACTCGTCCCGAGGCAACCGTTTGGGTACGTGACCACCTCGAGCGCGGCGATGTCGTGCTGTACGAGAACGACCTTCCCGACCACTACCCTTGAGCGGCTCCGGACCGCTTCCCCACGGCGCCGGGCCGATTCCGCCGAGCTCGGGAGTACGACTGTTGAACGTCACCACCGCCAAGGTCGCCGTCGCCTTCGGGGGACCGTCTCCGGAACACGATGTGAGCATCCTGACCGGCCTGCAGGCGGCACGGGAGCTGGCTGACGCACGGCGCGACGTGATCGGGCTGTACTGGACCAAGACAGGGGAGTGGTTCCGCGTCGACGCGTCGCTCGAAGCCGCCGACTTCCTCGACGGAGTTCCGCGCGGGGCGCAGTCGTTGCAGCTCGTCACCGGAGCAGAGGGGGCCGGCTTCGTGGCGGGCGCGAGGCGTCTCGGGCGCACGCGACCCCTGCCGGTGGACGTGGTGGTTAATTGCTGTCATGGCGGCCCGGGAGAGGACGGCACCCTGCAGGGTGCCTTCGATCTCGTCGGCGTCGCCTATACGGGTCCCGGCGTGGCGGGCGCCGCGTTGGGGATGGACAAGCTGGCGTTCGCGGGGGTGGCCCAGGTGGCCGGACTGCCGGTGCTGCCCAGGGTGTTGCTGCACAAGGACGGAGGTGGGCCGGGGGCCGACGGGCGCGGAGGGTTGGGGTTCGCGGGCCCCTACATCGTGAAGCCCCGTTTCGGGGGTTCGTCGATCGGTGTCGAGGTTGTCGCCGACCTCGGCACGGCGCGAGCTCGGCTCGACGCCAACGCCCATCTGCGAGCCGGCGCCGTCGTCGAGCCGTACCGCGAGGATCTCTTCGACCTCAACGTGGCGGCCCGGACATGGCCGGAGGCCCAGCTGTCGGCCATCGAACGGCCGCTGCGTTCGACGGCGGCGGCGGAGATCCTGGGATACGCCGACAAGTACGTGGGGGGAGAAGGAATGGCGAGTGCGCCTCGCCAGCTCCCGGCCGAGCTCGCACCGACCGTCGTCGAAGCGGTGCGTGACGCGGCGCGCGCCGTGCTCGGACTGGTCGGCGTCAGGGGCGTGGCGCGCATCGACTTCCTCTCCGACGGGGAGTCGTTGTTCCTGAACGAGGTCAACACCGTCCCGGGGTCGCTGGCCCGCTACCTGTGGGTCGACCCCGTGCTCCCGTTCATCGACCTGCTCGACGGGCTCATCGGCGAGGCGCTCGATCGTCCCCCTGCGCACTACAGCACGGCGGGGGCCGACGGCACGGTGTTGCGCGGCGCCGGCGGGATCGCCAGCAAGCTGGCCTGACCCGGGGGCGCCCGCCGGTCGGGGCGCGTATGCCCATGGGCCCGCGGAGGCGGGGATATCCTGGTCGGGCATGCCTTTTCCCCGCCGGTTGCTCACCGAGGACGAAGAGGTCGTCGTCGAGATCCGGCCCCACTGGGCGTTCCTGGGCAAGCCGCTCGTGACGGCGGTGGCGGTGGTGGCGCTCTCCATCGCCGTGATGGTGGCCTTCTCCGATGCTCCTCCCGCCGTCCTGTACGTGCTCCTCGTCCTGGTGGCGTGCTCGGCGTTGTGGTTGGTGGGAAGACTGATTCGCTGGTTCGCCACCAGTCTGGTGGTGACCACGACCCGGATCGTGCAGCGGTCGGGCGTCTTCGGTCGCACCGGGCTGGAGCTCCGACTCGAGCGGGTCAACCAGCTCTCGTACCACCAGGGCATCCTCGATCGCATCCTGCGGACGGGCGAGCTCCACGTCGAGATGGGCGGCGAGACCGGCGTCGTGGTCTTCGACCGGGTGCCTCGGCCCTCGGCGGTGCAGAGCATCATCACCGAGCAGATCGACGCCCTGCGCCACCGCGCCGGCGTGCCGATCCCGGCCGGGCCCGTTCGCGACCTGTTCGACGGCGCGGTGCCCACGGTTCCCCGGGGGATGCGGGCGGCTCACACCGACGACACTCCGCCCTCGGGAATCCCACGGATGCCGCGCACCCCGGCCGGCGACGACTCCGTGGCCGACCGCCTGATGCAGCTCGACGAGCTCCGGCGCCGGGGCATCGTCACCGAGGCCGAGTTCGCCCTCAAGAAAGCGGAGTTGCTCGACCGGTTGTGACGGCCACCCCGTTCGTCGAGGGTCAAGGCTCGGTGACGGTCACGCGTCGGTGACGAGGTGGGCCCCGGGCGCGGCACGCACTCGCCACGCCGGGGTTGGGAACGCATCCACGTCGAGGGCTCCCGGCTCGGTGAGCGCGACCACGCACCCGCCGAATCCGGCCCCGGTCAGCCGTGCGCCGAAGACGCCCGGCCGGGTCGTCAGCATCTGCACCAACGAGTCGAGCGCGGGGGTCGACACCTCGAAATCGCGTGCCAGGCTGGCATGGCTCGCCGACATGACGCTCCCCGCTTCGGCCAGCGCTCCGGCGTGCAGGGCGGCCGTGAACCATCGAACCCGCTCGCACTCGCTGGCGACGTGGCGCGCCCGGCGTCGCAGGAGCGGATCGGGGATCGCTCCGGCCACCTGCGCGTCGACCTGACCGAGTGGCCCGAGACCCCGGGCGGCCATGTCGCATTCGGATCGCCGTTGCGCGTAGGCAGAACGGTCGAGCGAGCGCGTCTCACCGGAGTGCACGACCACGATGTCGGCGTCACCAGGAATCTCCACGGGCTCCATGGACAGGTCGGCGAAGTCGATCAACAGGGCACAGCCCTCGGTCGCCGCGCTCACCACCAACTGGTCCATGATCCCCGTCGGGACTCCCGTGGCGGCCTGCTCGGCGTGCTGACAGGTCCGGGCCAGGCTCAAGGGATCCTCCCCGCATCCGAGGGCGAGGGCCAGAGCCACTTCGAGGGCCGCGCTCGAGGCCAGTCCCGCCCCGACCGGAAGCGTGGTGAGCACGGTGCCGGTCCCCCCCGAGGGGGGCCGCACCGCCGACGAGACGGCGGCGACGTAACGGGCCCAGCGCGGCTCGAGGGCCCCGAGTACTCCGATGTCGAGCGGGAGATGGACGTCGACGTCGGCGGGGTCGGGGTCATGGGAGGAGCGCAGTACGAGGTGTTCTCCGCCATCGGCGACGAACGTCACGGTGGTCCCGAGGTCGACGGCCATGGGCAGGGCCAGGCCTTCGTTGTAGTCGGTGTGGTCGCCGATGAGGTTCACCCGCCCCGGGCTGTGGGCCCGCACCGCGCCGGCGCGCCGGAAGTCGGTGGGATCGGCCATCGTCGACACAGCATGACACGACCGGTTTGACCCCCATGGGCCGCCGGGGCCAGCATCCGGGCATGGAGCGAGCCAAGGTCGAGACGGGCGTCGAACTCTGTTACGAGTTGCTCGGGTCATCCGACGACGCGGTCGTCGTCCTCATCGCCGGCCTCGGTCGCCAGCTCATCGGGTGGGACGACGCCTTCTGTGCGCTGCTGGTCGACGAAGGCTTCCGGGTTCTGCGCTTCGACAATCGCGACGCGGGACTGTCCACCCACATCAGTGACGGTCCTCCTTTCGACCTCGCGGCGGCGCGTACCGGAGGACGCGATGCCGTGGCCTACACCCTCGAGGACATGGCGGACGACACCGCCGGTCTCCTCGATGCGCTGCACATCGAGAACGGCCACGTCGTGGGAACCTCGATGGGAGGCATGATCGCCCAGACACTCGCCATCCGGCACCCGTCGCGTGTTCGCAGCCTCTGCTCCATCATGTCGAGCACCGGTGCCGATGACGTCGGCCGGCCCTCGCCCGAGGCCATGGCCGTCGTGACGCGGCGCCCGCCGACAGACCGCGACACCTACGTCGCCACCGAGCTCGCCAACAGCGAGGTGATCGGGTCGCGCCGGGCTCTTGTCGACGAGGCGTGGCGCCGGTCGCGCTTCGAACGGTTCTACGACCGGGGCATCGACCCGACCGGGGTAGCGCGTCAGATCATGGCCATGGTGGCATCGGGGGATCGCACCGGCGCGCTCGGGGGGGTGACCGCGCCCACCGTCGTGATCCACGGTGACGTCGACACGTTGGTCCCACTCGACGGCGGTGAGGCTACGGCGCGCGCCATCCCCGGAGCGAAACTCCTCGTGATTCCCGACATGGGCCACGAGATCCCGCCCGCGGTACAGCGCGACGTGGTCGCCGCCATCGTCGCCAATGCCCGGAAGGCACCGCAGGGCTCGGCGAGCGCTGCCCAGGGCTCGCACCGGTGAGCGGCCCGCTGGAGGGCATCAGCGTCGTCGAGCTGGCGGGGATCGGGCCGGGCCCCTACACCTGCATGCTCCTGGCCGATGCGGGAGCGAACGTGCTTCGCATCGACCGGGGGACGGGAAGCCCCCCGTCCCCGGCGACAGGACCGCACTGGGACCTGCTCAACCGCAGCCGGCCGTCGGTGGCGGTCGACCTCAAGCATGCCGACGGAGTGCACCTGGTGCTCGATCTCGTCGCCCAGGCCGACGGCCTGGTGGAGGGGTGGCGCCCGGGCGTGGCCGAACGACTGGGCATCGGCCCCGACGAGTGCATGCAACGCAACCCCCGGCTCGTGTACGGGCGTATGACCGGGTGGGGCCAGGACGGCCCGCTGGCGTCGGCGGCGGGCCACGACATCAACTACATCGCCCTGGCCGGGGCTCTGTGGCCCATCGGTCGCCTCGGGGAACGACCTGTACCACCGCTCAACCTGGTGGGGGACTTCGGTGGCGGGGGGATGCTGCTCGCGTTCGGGATGTGCGCGGCGATGCTCGAAGCGCAGCGTTCGGGCGAGGGCCAGGTCGTCGACGCGGCCATGGTCGACGGGGCCGCCTCACTCATGACGATGACGTTCGCGTTCCGCCAGCTCGGGCTGTGGACCGAGGGCCGGGGCGTCAACGTCCTCGACACGGGCGCGCCCTTCTACGAGGTGTATAGCACCAGTGACGGCAAGTGGTTCTCGGTGGGTGCCATCGAACCGCAGTTCTACGCCGCGTTGCTGAAGGTGCTCGGACTCGAAGCCGAGCAGCTCCCCGCACAGAACGATCGGGAACAGTGGCCCGCCATGAAAGAGCGATTCGCGGCGATCTTCCGAACCCGGACACGCGACCAATGGACAGAGGCCTTCGCTGGGAAGGACGCCTGTGGTGCTCCGGTGCTGTCGCCTTGGGAGGCGCACACGGACCCGCACAACATGCACCGCCACACCTTCGTCGAGGTCGACGGTGTGGTGCAGCCCGGTCCCGTGCCACGGTTCAGCCGGACACCGGCTGCTGTGCACAGGCCCCCCTCGGTCGCCGGGGCGGACGCCGAGGAAGCCCTCCGGTCGTGGGGGATCGACGAGAGTCGGATCACCGCCTTGCGCCAGTCCGGCGCCGTCGACTGAGCCGGGCGGCCGAACGCGCCCGACCGCCGCCTCAGAGGTTGACCACGGGGCAGGTCACGGTGCGGGTGATGCCCTCGATGAGCTGGATGTGGCTCACCACCATCCGGCCGAGGTCGTCAACCGAGGCCGCCTGGGTCCGGACGATCACGTCGTAGGGGCCGGTGACGTCCTCGGCCGAGACCACGCCGTCGATGCCGCGTACCTGCTGCGCGACGTGTGCTGCTTTGCCGACCTCGGTCTGGATCAGCACGTATGCGGTTACCGCCATCGTCGTCCCCTCCCTCGAGTCGACCCGATGCGAGCTCCGGGTCTTTCGTCATGGTAGTGGTGCCATGGACGTCGTCACCTGGCCGTAGTCTGGCCCTGTGCCAGGTCGAGGGCGTGAGGCATCGACCCGCATCGTGCGTCAGGCGCGCGATGCCCTGGCAGCCCTCCTCGACCAGAAGACCCCGTTCGGCCGCCTGGCCCTGACCCATGTGGTGCTGACCGCCGGGGACGCCCTGCTCACCGTGTCGCTGGCGAGCTCGTTGTTCTTCAAGGTCTCGACCAACGAGGCCCGGAGCAAGGTGATCCTGTACCTGTTGCTCACCATGGCGCCCTACGCGGTGGTGGCGCCGTTGCTGGGGCCGATCATCGACCGCAGTCGCGGTGCCCGGCGGGCCACGGTAGTGGTGTCGAGCGCCTGTCGGGCGGCGGTGAGCCTGGTGTTGGCGAACGATCTCCAAAGCGCCCTGCTGTACCCGCTGGCGTTCATCATGCTCGTGCTGTCCAAGGTGTACCTGGTCACCAAGGGCTCACTCGTGCCCTTGGTAGTGGCCGCCTCGGAGCGACCCGGTGGCGACGAATTGGCGACGGCCAATGCGCGCCTGGGCCTGTTGTCGTCGCTGACCAGCCTGGCCGCCTCGATCCCTGCCATCGGCGTGCTCGAGCTCCTGGGCGGGGCCTGGGTCCTGCGCCTGGACATGGTCGTGTTCGTCATCGGGACGGTGGTCGCCATGCGCCTCCCTGTGGGTCGCTCCCTCCGCGCCGGGCGGGGACAGGACCTGGCGCCCGGCCAGGCCCCGGTCGTCGCCGACACCCAGGACGCCTGGAACGAGGAGACCCCGATGGGAGCGCTCGGCCACCGTGCCAACACGCATCCCGAGGTCATCCTGGCGTTGTCGGCCATGTCGATCCTGCGAGGCCTGGTGGGGTTCCTGACGTTCCTGCTCGCCTTCTCGCTGCACCGCAACGGCAACAACGCCGGGTGGTACGGGTTCATGCTGGCGTCGTCGGTGGCAGGTGCGCTCCTCGGGGTGGTGCTCGTCCCCCGGGTGCGCAAGGTCCTGAGCGAGCCCTCGATGCTGGCCGTGTCGATCTGGTCGGTGGCGCTCGCCGGTGCCCTGGTGGGGGTGGTGGGCGGTATCGCCATCCAGGCTCTTCTGGCCTTCATCATCGGTGTCGCCAGTGCGGCGAGCAAGCCGGCCTTCGACGCCCTGGTGCAGCGCTATGTCCCGACGGCGGCACAGGGTCGTGCCTTCGCTCGGTTCGAGACACGGCTGCAACTCGTGTGGGTGATCGGGGCGTTCCTGCCGGTGGTGATCAACCTGCCGCTCGTGGCCGGCGACACGGTCATCGCCGCGGTGGCGGCCGTCACGGGTTTGTCGTACCTGACGAGCCGACGCGCCCTGCGCCACCGTTGGGTGGCGCCGTGACGGTCGGGGAAAGACGGCGGCGTGGTCGGTTTTAGACAGGCCGTGAGGACAGGCCGTCGGGACAGGCCGTCGGGACAGGCCGTCAGGACAGCCGGCGCTCCAAGGCGTCGAGCTGCTCGACGAGCTCCACGGGGAGGCGGTCGCCGAATCTCGCGTAGTACTCCGCGATGAGAGGAACCTCGCGGCGCCACTCGTCGGCGTCCACTCGCAAGAGCTCGGCCACGTCACCGTCTGACACTCCGAGCCCGTCGGTGTCGAGCGCACCCGCAGCGGGGACGTTGCCGATGGGTGTCGCCTCGGCCTGGGCCGTTCCGGCCGTCCGTTGCGCGATCCAGGCGAGCACGCGTGAGTTCTCGCCGAATCCCGGCCACAGGAAGCGCCCGTCGGCGTCCTTGCGGAACCAGTTCACGTAGTAGATACGGGGCAGGTTGGCGGCGTCGGTCGACTTGCCGATACGGAGCCAGTGCGCGAAGTAGTCGGCCATGTTGTACCCGCAGAACGGCAGCATGGCGAAGGGATCCCGCCGCAGGTTGCCGACGGCGCCGGCGGCGGCGGCGGTCGTCTCCGACGAGAGGATCGATCCCATGAATACCCCGTGGGCCCAGTCGAAGGACTCGGTGACCAGGGGCACCACTGATCCTCGACGACCTCCGAAGAGAATGGCGGAGATGGGCACACCCCGGGGGTCCTCCCACTCCGGAGCACACACCGGATTCTGTTGGGCCGGCACCGTGAACCGAGCATTGGGATGGGCGGCGGGGGTCTTCGACTCGGGCGTCCAGTCCTGGCCGCGCCAGTCGATGAGGTGCGAGGGCGGCGTGTCGGTCATTCCCTCCCACCACACGTCCCCGTCGTCGGTGAGGGCGGTGTTGGTGAAGATGCCGTTGCGACCCATCATCTCCATGGCATTGGGGTTGGTCTTCATGCCCGTACCCGGGGCGACACCGAAGAAGCCTGCTTCCGGGTTGATGGCGTAGAGGCGACCGTCCTCGCCGAACTTCATCCAGCAGATGTCGTCGCCGATGGTCTCGACCTTCCAGCCGGCGATGGTGGGGACCAGCATGGCCAGGTTCGTCTTGCCGCACGCCGAGGGGAAGGCGCCGGTCACGTACCGGACATCACCTTCGGGCGAGGTGAGCTTGAGGATGAGCATGTGCTCGGCGAGCCAGTGGTCGTCACGCGCCATGGCCGACGCGATGCGAAGGGCGAAGCATTTCTTCCCCAGGAGGGCGTTGCCCCCGTAGCCCGAGCCGTAAGACCAGATCTCGCGTGTCTCGGGGAAGTGGACGATGTACTTGCTCTCGGCGTCACACGGCCACGGCACGTCCGCCTGGCCGGGATCGAGCGGATAACCCACCGAATGCAGGCAGGGCACGAACTCGCCGTCGTCGCCGAGCACCTCGAGCGCCCCGGTCCCCATGTGCGTCATCGTCCGCATGGAGACCGCGACGTAGGGCGAGTCGGTGATCTCCACGCCGATGTGGGCGATGGGCGAGCCCAGCGGTCCCATCGAGAACGGCACGACATACATGGTGCGGCCCCGCATCGAGCCTTTGAACAGGTCGGTGAGCGTGGCGCGCATCTCGTCGGGGTCGCGCCAGTTGTTGGTCGGTCCGGCGTCGTCCTCGCTCTTCGAGCAGATGAAGGTGCGGTCCTCTACGCGCGCCACGTCGCCGGCGTCGGAGCGTGCCCAGTAGCTGTTGGGCCTCTTGGCTTGCGAGAGCCGCGTGAAGGTGCCCTTGTCGACGAGCATCTGACACAGCCGGTCGTACTCCTCTTCACTGCCGTCGCACCAGTGCACCTCGTCGGCCGCGGTGAGCGCGGCCACTTCCTCGACCCAAGCGAGGAGCTTGCGATTGGCGGTGGGCGGCATGGTCGGGAGGTGTCCTCTCTGCCTGGGGCGCCGGGCGCCCCCCCGGCCGGCCCGGGGCCCAGTCGGCCTCCGGACGCGGCGAGCAGGAGCCCCGCGTTCATTCGAGTACCTCTAATGGTAGGCATTGGCGATGCGCTCTCCCAAGTCTCATGCCACGCCTCGTGGTGGGCCGGAGACGAGGGGCGGAAACGGGGGGGAGTTCGTGGCCATCGACCGGATACGCCGCCGGTTGCCGGGCCCTCCGCCCGGGCAGGTGTGGATCGGTGACGACGCGGCGGTCCTGGGGACGACCGAGGGCCGCGTCGTGCTCACCACCGACCTCGCCGTGGCCGGGGTCCATGGCGACTTGGACGTGATCGGCCTCGACGATCTGGGCTGGCGTGCGTTCACCGCGGCGGTCAGCGACCTGGCCGCCATGGGAGCCCGGCCCCTCGGTGCCGTGGTCGCCGTGGCCGGACCCCCGACGACCGACCTGGACCTGCTGTATGACGGCATCGCAGCGTCGTCCGAGGCTCACCGTTGCCCCGTGGTGGGCGGGGATCTCTCCAACTCGGGCGAGCTGGTGGTGGCGGTGGCGGTGACCGGGGACGTGGAGGGGGAGCCCGGGCCCGTGCTGCGCAGCGGTGCTCGGCCCGGTCACCACGTCTTCGTGACGGGCCCGCTCGGGGCGGCCTCGGCCGGGCTCCGGTCGTTGCGCGCCCGACGGGGAGCGCAGAGCGCCGGTCCGGCGTCCGCCGAAGCCGTGGGCCTGGAGACGGCCCACAGGCGACCACGGGCGCGGCTAGCCGAGGGGGAGACGGCGCGACGGTCGGGCGCCAGGGCCATGATCGACATCTCCGACGGTCTCCTGGCCGACCTGGGTCACGTGGCCGACGCCTCGGGGGTGGGCTTCCGCCTGGACAGGGTGCCGGTGGCGCCGGGCGCCACGATCGACGACGCCTTGGGCGGGGGGGAGGACTACGAGCTCGTGATGGTGGTCGCCGATCCCGACCAACTGGAGGCCGCCTTCGCCCAGGCTGGGCTGCGGCGCGCCATCCGCATCGGCTCGTGCAGCGCCGACGCGTCCGAGCGCACCCTGGACGGGGAGCCGGTGCCGACACTGGGGTGGCAGCACCGGTGGGGATGAACAGGCACTGGCGGTCGGTGTCGCAGGCATAGGCTCGGCGACGTGGTCTTTACCCCCGTTTCCGAGCGGACTCGCGGGCACGACCCCGGGAAGGCCCTCCTGAGCCGCGCTGGACCGTCGGGACGGGTGTCGGCAGGGTGACGACCCGGGTGTTCCTTCTCGATGATCATGAGGTGGTCCGTCGAGGCCTGCGTGAGCTGTTCGAGTCCGAGGAGGACCTCACCGTGGTGGGGGAGGGCGCCTCCGCCCACGAAGCCCTGGCCCGCGTCCCTGCGTGCCAGCCCGACGTGGCGGTGCTCGACGTCCGGCTTCCCGATGGTGACGGTGTCGAGGTGTGTCGGGACCTGCGCTCGGCGATGCCCGAGCTGAAGTGCCTCATGTTGACGTCGTACGCCGACGACGAGGCGCTGTTCTCCGCCATCCTGGCCGGTGCCAGCGGGTACGTGCTGAAGCAGATCAAGGGCAGCGACCTCGTCTCGGCGGTGAGGCGTGTGGCGGCGGGTGAGTCACTGCTCGACCCCTCGTTGACCCGGCAGGTCATGGAGCGACTGCGGGGCGAGAACGTCGAGGACGAGCGCCTGGCCCGGCTCACCGCCCAGGAGCGCAACATTCTCGAG
Organism: uncultured Acidimicrobiales bacterium; assembly: GCA_963838775.1. Lineage (GTDB taxonomy): Bacteria > Actinomycetota > Acidimicrobiia > Acidimicrobiales > UBA8190 > Chersky-840. Next base: position 25,349 of record CAWISP010000001.1, on the reverse strand, counting down.
CTCATCGCCGATGGCAAGACTAATCGCCAGATCGCCGACGACCTGTACCTGGCGGAGAAGACCGTCAAGAACTACGTGTCCAACCTGCTGTCGAAGATGGGCTTTGCCCGTCGCACCGAGGCGGCCGTGTACGCGGCCGTCCTGGCCGAGCGCAAACACAAGTCCTGACAGCCCGCGCCGCCCGACGTCACCTCACAGAAGCCGACGTCACCGAGCGGAAACAGCGCAGGGCGTGCTTGGCGCGATCGTCATGTCGGCCCGGTGCCTGCGCCCGGCACGGGTTGCCCGGGTCGATGCCCGATGTCCATGACGACGCGCGTGACCTCTGAGTCCCGTGTGGAAGTCCGGGGGAACCCCGCGTCGCGAAAGACGTGGAGCATCCGGAAGTTCTCCGCGAGCGTGTCGGCCACCAACCACCGGATGCCGCGGGCCCGAGCCTCGTCGGCGAGGCGTTGCAAGAGCAACGACCCCAGTCCATGTCCCTGGAACGCGTCCCCGACCACGAAGGCCACCTCGGCTTCGTCACGGCCCGGAGTCCGGTCGAAGCGAGCCACCGCCACGATGCCGCTCGCGTCCTCGGCCACGAGGGCGACACGGTCCACCCCGTCCACGTGGGTGAACCGTTCCACCTCGGCATCCGACAGTTTCGGATGCGCGCCGAAGAAGCGCAGCATGATGCTCTCTGCTGACAGTCCAGCGTGAAAGGCGCGCAGGGCCTCGTCGTCGTCGGGGCGGATCGCCCGCACCGCGACGGTGGCACCCCCGTCGACGAGGAGTTCGGTCACCAGACCCCGTCGCCGTTCCGAAGCCCGTCGGCGCGACGGCGATGCACCATCGATCTCACCCATGAAGGCCCGGGCACGACCCCATGCCCTCAGCCCGTCGAGGTGGGGGCGACGTCACGGCGTCCGTTGGGGTCCGGGGCTGTCGCTACTTCGACAGCGACACCCTCGGTGGCCGAGGGATCGGTTGCCGCGGGATCTTTCGACGGTGGCTCGCCAGTGGACTGGGGCCTGCGGTTCCAGCTGCGCCAGATGAGCCGGTGGACAGGGACGAGGCGGGGGATGTCACGGAGTCCCGGCAGGAAGGGTACGGCCAGGAGGAGGATCGTCGCCACGCCCGTGAGGTAGATGGCGATGAGGTCGACATTGGCAGACGTATCGAAAGGGTGCACCTGGTACCACAGGGTGTAGAGCCAGAGCCAGGGTTGGCCGGGGTAGCTGCCGGTCTCGTTCATCACGCCCCACTGCGTGCCCGAGAGGTGTTGGGCGGCGCCGGCGTCGGAGAAGTACTGGCCGTCTTCGAGGAACAACAGTGGTTTGGTGAAGTCCGTGCCGTAGAAGGCGTGGTTGGCGAGGAGATCGGCGTCGATGGCGCCGCTGCGGGCCAGGGTGGTCTCGGTGCCCAGCATGATCGGCACGGGTCCGTCGGCCGCCACGGGAACCACGGGAGTGCCGTCCCGGAAGGTGACGTGGGTGACGGCTTTCGAGTAGGCGGTGTTCCAGGCCGTACGGGTCGACGGGGAGGCACGCTGATAGCGGTCGAGAGCCGCCGCCAGGGTGGGATCGGTGGGGGCCACTCTCGAGAGGGGTCCCAGCACGAAGGTCTGGGCCGCGTCCAACGGCTGACGCACCCCGACGATGGTCTGCGGAGAGAACAGGATGCGCTGGACGCTGCCGGTGCCGTTGTTGTACGGCGGTCCATAGGTGGCCGTCTTGCTCGTGCCCGCCAGCTCGCTGGCGGCGGTGGCGATGAAATCCGCCGGCGCGACCTGGGCCCAGGAGGCGACGGTGACAGGGGGGACGTCGGGGGAGGAGAGCAGCCCGGCCAGGGCGACGACCAGGATCAGGGCGACGAGGGTTGCGACCGTGGCTTCCTTGACGATGTCATAGCGCCGTGTCGGGCCTCGCCACTCGGCCGCGTCGGCCACCGCCGCGGCCCGCCGGGCGGCCCGTCCCCGGACAGGGTGGACAGGGAGGGGGTGGACGACGCCCCGGACCCGCACCGCCAGGACGTGCGCGCCAACGAGGGCCACGAGCACGACCGGGATCAGCACCACGTGCCAGAGGAGCATCTGTCCGACGTTCATGAGGTTGAAGAAGGCGCCCACGCCGACCGCGTTGAACGCGTCCTTCCCGCTGGTGGAGATCCACTGGGAGTCGAAGTTCTGCTGGGACAGGTAGCCGGTGAAGCACTCGACCACTGATGCCACGAAGGCGACGACACCGGTGACCCAGGTGAGCGCCCTCCGGCCGCGCCAGGCGGCCATCCAGAATTTGCCCCACAGGTGGATGACCATGAAGGCCATGAACGCTTCGACGCTCCACAGGTGGAGGCTGTTGAAGAAATGCCCGACCGGGTTGGTGTGCCACCAGTCGGTGCCGCCGAGGGCGATGGCGAAGCCCGAGACGATTGCCAGACCCAGAGCGGCCAGGGTGGCGACGCCGAAGACGTAGACCCACGAGGCGACATAGGCGGGCTGGCGGTCGGGGAGCAGTTTCCCCGGTGGCAGGGCTCGCAGGGCACGGCGCCGGAGCCTCGAGGTCCACATGGCGGTGTCGGCGTCGTCGCCGAGATCGTATGCAGAGGTCCGGGCATGACGCGGCGTCGGTGACGCGGCGTCGGTATCGGCGTCGGTGGAGTCCTCGGGGGGTGGGGACGAGGAGTCTCGACCATGGGGGAATCGGATGGTGAGAGCGGCGCCGAAGATCACGACCATCACGGCAATGAGGACCAGATTGGCCTCGGAGATCGTGAAGATGGACCAGTGAAGGTATCGACCGGGGCTGTCGAGATTGCCCAAGGCCGCTAGGAGTGAACCGGGGATCATGGTCGAGGCTCTTTCTCGAGAGGGCGCCCGCTGTCGCTCGTCTCAGGGGCAGCAGCACCCCACAATGGCAATCGTATTTCGACTGCGGGTGTCGAGCGCGTTGTCTCTGCCGAGGCGGGGTCGCCGGGCGCGATGTTCACCGCGCCAGCATCATTTGCCGCTCCGCACCGCTCCAGGGGCGAAAGCCCCTAATGCGAGAAGTACGCCGGCCCGTCGCTGCCCCGCCGTGCCCGGCGCTCGGGCCGGGGCCGCCAGGGGCTCCCGGGTCAGGTTCAGGCCGAAGGGGCAGGAAAGGGTGCCCAAGAAAGGAAGTGCCCTCAGGAGGACTGGGCGGCGGTCCGGCGGGGGGGCTTGGTGATCTTGCCGGCGCGGATGCACGAGGTGCAGACGTGCAGGCGGCGGGGGGAGCCGTTCACCATGGCACGGACCCGCTGGATGTTGGGGTCCCAGCGACGCTTGGTGCGACGGTGGGAGTGGCTCAGGTTCATCCCAAACGAGGGGTGCTTGCCACATACTTCGCAGACGGCAGCCACGGCGCGGACACTCCTCGAAGAGGTAATTCGGACGGTCGCAAAGGTTAGCATCCACGGCCATGGAGTCAGTAAGCAGGCTCGGGGCGGCCCACCTCGGCGCGACCATGGCGACCTACGCACATGTGCTTCGACTCCACCAGGATGCCCTCAACGCCCTGAACGTGTACCCCGTCCCCGACGGCGACACGGGCACCAACATGGCACTGACCCTCGAGTCGGTGGTGGCCGAGGTCGCCACCGTCCCGGGTTTCGAGCACCTCGAACCGTCACTACCGCCGGCGACGATGACCGGGGATGGAGCGAGTGGCGGCCCCGAGCAGATGACGGCGGTGTGTCGGGCCGTTGCCCACGGATCGCTCATGGGCGCACGGGGGAACTCGGGGGTGATCCTGTGCCAGCTGCTCCGGGGGCTCACCGGGGTGCTTGCCGAGGGGACCGGGGCGTGCGACGGATCGGACCTGGCCCGGGGCCTGGCGGCCGCCAGCGAGGCGGCGCGCCAGGCTGTGCTGCGTCCGGTCGAAGGGACCATCCTCACCGTGGCCCGCGCCGCCGCCGAGGGGGCCGGCCAACGTGCGATCGGCGGGGCCTCTCTGGTCGACGTGCTCGAGGCGTCGCACCGGGCCGCCGCCGAAGCGTTGGCCCGGACCCCCGAACAGCTTCCCGTCCTCGCCCAGGCCGGGGTGGTCGACGCGGGCGGGTCGGGTTATCTCCTGTTGCTCGACTCGTTCCTGGCCGTCGTCGACGGGCGCCCCCTGCCACCTGCGCCCGAGGTCATCGTCCGGGCGTACTCGGGTGTCACCGACGCCCTGCCCGAGGTGGGCTCCGAAGTCGAGGAGCCCGAGGCCGACAGCGGGTTGCGCTACGAGGTCATGTACTTCCTCGAGGCTCCCGACCACACCATGCGGGCGTTCAAAGAGGTATGGGCGGGCATCGGGGATTCCATCGTCGTGGTGGGTGGTGAAGGTCTGTGGAATTGCCACATCCACACCAACGATGTCGGTGCCTCGATCGAGGCGGCGCTCGACGCGGGTCGGCCCCGCGACATCAGGGTCACCGACCTCGCCGACCAGGTCGAGGAGGAGCGCTGGGTGCGAGAAGGGGCGGGAGCGCCACCCGGTGCCAACCTGGACACCGAGCCACCGCCGCGCACGGCCGTGGTGGCGGTGGCCAACGGCGAGGGCATAAGCCGGATCTTCCGATCGCTCGGCGTGCACTACTTCGTGGCCGGTGGTCAGTCGATGAACCCGTCGACGGCGCAGATCCTCGAGGTCGTCGAGTCCGTCCCCTCCGATGAGGTCGTCCTGCTCCCGAACAACGACAACATCCATCCTGTAGCTATGCAGGTGGGTGAGCTGTCCACCAAGACTGTGCGCGTCGTACCGACGAGCGGGATCGTCGAGGGGTTCGCGGCGCTACTCGAGTACGACCCCGAGGCGGGCGCGGTGGACAACGCGGCGTCGATGGCGGAGTCGGCTCGCCGCATAATCGCCGGAGAGGTCACGCGTGCGGTGCGCGACGCCACGGGGCCGGCCGGCCCCATCCACCGGGGTGACTGGATGGGCTTGTCACGCGACGGCGTCGAGGTCGTGGGCGAGTCGGTGGCCGAGGCCACCTGCGGGCTGCTCGGAAAGCTCCTGCACGACGAGCACGAGCTCGTCACCTTGATCGAGGGGGAGGGGTCGGGACCGGGCGAGACCCGTCGTGTGACGGAATGGCTGGCCGAGCACCGCCCCGACGTTGCCGTGGAGGTTCACCACGGCGGGCAGCCGCTGTACCCGTTCCTCATCAGCATCGAGTGAGCCGTTCCCAGCACAGGTCGGCCGCTTCCGAGACCGAAGGCCGGATGCTCACCCGCCTGGCCGAGATCCCGGTACGCGAGGTGCACAAGGTCGGCGACAAACGCGCCGAGGCCCTGTCGGCGCTCGACATCACCACCGTCCTCGATCTCATCACGCACTACCCGCGCCGCTACATCGACCGGACGCGCCAAGCCGACGTGGCGGGCATGCGCATGGGTGAGGAATCCCTGGTGCTGGCGCGCGTCGACGCCGTGCGGACACGCCGTACGCGCCAGGGTCGGGCGCTCGTGGAGCTCGACGTCGACGACGGGACTGGCGCTCTGCGGGTGACGTTCTTCAACCAGGCGTGGCGAGCGCGGCAGCTGCCGGTGGGTACCGAGGCCCTGTTCTTCGGCAAGCTCGACTCGTACCGCGGCAAGCGCCAGTTTACGAATCCCGTCGTCGACCTGGTGGGGAACAGGACGGGGCGGATCGTCCCCATCTATCCGACATCGGAGAAGACGGGCATCGCCGGCTGGGAGTTCGGTGAGTGGGTGGGGGAGGCGCTGCGGAGGGCGGGCCCGCTCTACGACCCGTTGTCCGCGTCGTGGCGGGCCGAGCTCGAGCTCATGGACCGGACCGCGGCCTTCGGTGCCATCCACGCACCGCAGTCCTTCCCCGACCAAGAACGGGCCCGCCGCCGCCTGGCGTTCGACGAGCTTCTCCGACTGCAGCTCGAAGTGGTCATGCGCCGGCACGTGCTCGAACGCGACTCGCGTGGGATCCGCCACGATGTCGTGGCTGGGCCAGGCGCGCCGAGCCTCGTCGACGGGTTCATCGGGCAGCTGCCGTTCCCGTTGACCGCGGCGCAACGGCGCGCCGTCGACGAGATCAGCGCCGACCTGGCCAAGGGTCTGCCCATGCATCGCCTGCTGCAAGGTGACGTCGGATCGGGGAAGACCGTCGTCGCCCTGAGCGCGTTGCTGGTGGCGGTCCAAGGGAGTCACCAGGGTGCGTTGATGGCTCCCACCGAGGTCTTGGCGGAGCAGCACTACCTCGGTGTGCGCGAGCTCCTGGCCGAGCTCGTGGTGCCCGACCCTGAGCGGCTGGGGGGATCGCGGCCCCTGGCGGTGGCACTGCTCACCAACCGCACCCCGGCGGCCGAGCGCGCCAAGCTCCACGAGGGACTCAGGGGCGGCTCGGTCGACATCGTGGTGGGCACGCACGCGCTGCTCACCGAGGAGGTCCGGTTCGCGAGCCTCGGCGTCGTGGTGATCGACGAACAGCACCGGTTCGGTGTGGAACAACGCAACACGCTGCGAGCTAAGGGAAGAGACGCCGACGACGGCGAGGGGGCCGACCCCGACCTGCTCGTGATGACGGCGACCCCGATCCCCCGTACCGCCGCCATGGTCTTCTTCGGCGACCTCGATGTGACCGAGCTCGACGAGCTTCCTGCCGGGCGCTCGCCGGTGCGCACGCAGTGGGCGCGCACCGAGGCCGACGAAAAGACGGCGTGGGCACGTGTCCGCGACGAGGTGGCGGCCGGGCACCGCGTCTACGTCGTGTGCCCCCTCGTCGACGGGTCCGAGCGCATCCAGGCCAAATCCGCCACCGAGGAGCGCACCCGGCTCGAGTCGACGGTCCTGTCGGGTCTGCGCATCGGGCTCCTGCACGGCCAGCTCAAGGCGGCCGACAAAGAGGGTGTCATGGAGAGCTTCCGGCGTGGCGACATCCAGGTCCTCGTGGCGACGACGGTCATCGAGGTCGGCGTCGACGTGCCCGAGGCCACCGTCATGGTGGTGGAGGATGCCGATCGGTTCGGGATCGCCCAGCTCCATCAGCTGCGGGGTCGGGTGGGGCGCTCGGACCGGCCGTCGTGGTGCTACCTCTTCTCCGCTGCCTCGGCGCCCGACGCCGCTATGCGACTCGAGGCCCTCGAGCGCAGCAACGACGGTTTCGAGCTCGCCGAAGTCGATCTCGAGCTGCGGGGCGAAGGCGCCATCCTGGGCACGCGCCAGAAGGGGCGCAGCGACCTGAAGTTGGCATCGCTGCGACGTGGTGACCGCCCTCTCGTCGAGGCGGCCCGGCGCGTGGCGGAGTCGATCCTCGCCGACGACCCCTCGCTCGAGGGCGCCCCCCACCTTGCCGAAGAGGTACGACTCTTCGTCGGTGAGGCCGAGGCCGCCTTCCTCCTCAAGAGCTGACCGTCCCGTCTCGCCGTGCTTCTACGAGCCCGGCGTGGTCGCGGGTCCCGACGAAGCCGGGGGGCGTTGCGGGTCGCGCCGGTAACCTGCGGCTGTGCGTGTGATCGCCGGCAGCTGCCGAGGCCGGCTCCTGCGGGCCCCGGCCGGCACGGTCACTCGCCCCACGTCGGACCGGGTACGGGAGGCGATCTTCGACGTGCTCGGGAGCCTGGTCGACCTCGAGGACATGAGGGTCGTCGACCTGTTCGCGGGGAGCGGGGCCATGGGGATCGAGGCCATCTCGCGGGGGGCGGGACCGGTGGTGTTCGTCGAGGACTCCACGACCGCCATCGGTGCCATCCGTGCCAACCTCAGCGCCTTGGGGATCGAGGACCAGGCCAAGGTGATGCGTGAGGACGTGCTGCGCTTCGTCGACCGGCCCCATGCCTTCGACCTCGCCCTGTGCGACCCGCCCTATACGTTCGCCTCCTGGGACGGCCTGCTCACCCGCCTCCACGCCGCGTTGGCCGTCCTCGAGTCCCGCCGTCCCCTCGAGGTGCCCCCGGGTTGGGAGGTCATCAGGAACAAGCGGTACGGCGGTACGCTCGTGACCGTGGTCCGAGCCCTCGGAGCCCATGAGAAAGGCACCTGGTGACCGTCGCCCTCTTCCCAGGCTCGTTCGACCCGTTCCACAACGGCCACCTCGAGGTGGTGGAACGGGCCGGGCAGCTCTTCGACAAGGTGGTCGTGGCCGTCCTGCGCAATCCTCAGAAGGCCGAGCCGCTGTTCGACCTGGACGAGCGCGAGGAAATGCTGCGCGACTCTCTCGGCCATCTCGACAACGTGGAGATGGTCTCGGTGGCCACCCTGGTCGTGAACGTGGCGCGCGACATCGGGGCCACGGCCATCATCCGAGGCCTGCGAGCGGTGTCGGATTTCGAGAACGAGCTGCAGATGGCCCAGATGAACCGGCAGCTGTCGGGGATCGACACCCTGTTCATCCCGACCAGTTCCACCACGTCCTTCGTGGCGTCCCGGCTGTTGCGCGAGGTCGCCCGTTACGGCGGCGATGTCTCGGCCTTCGTGCCCAAGGCGGTGGCGGTCCGGCTCGAGAAGAAATTCGGCACATGAACGACCAGTCTTTCGACGACGACCCGCTCGAGGACGAGGCGCCCGCGCCCGGCGACGACGCCGAGGGTTGCCTGCAGCGCGCCATCGATCTCGTGTCGACGGCGCGCACCATGCCGCTGTCGGCGTCGGTGCTCGTCGATCGCCAGGATGTGCTGGACCTCCTCCAAGGGGCCCTCGACCGGCTCCCCGACGAGTTGCGACGGGCCCGGTGGTTGTTGCGTGAGCGCGACGAGTTCATGGCCACGCGCCAGCGCGAGGCGGACATGCTGCTCGATGACGTGCGGGCGCAGGCCGAGCGCATGGTGCAACGCACCGAGATCGTGCGTCAGGCCAATCAGGTCGCTCAGCGCATCCTCGACGACGCGCGCGAAGAGTCGCGACGGCTGCGCCACGAAGCCGAGGACTACTGCGACCAGCGCTTGGCATCGTTCGAGATCGTGCTCGAGCGCACCCTGAAGACCGTGCAGGCCGGACGCGAGAAGCTCCAGGCCGTGCCGCCCCCGGCCCACGACGGCGAGTCGCTGCGGGTTAGTGCCGACGGTGGGTCCGACATCGCCCCGGCAGGATTCTTCGACCAGGACGGGAGCTGATCATGACCACGGCTCATCCTTTCGTCGTTCACGTGGCCCAGCTCCGGCGCGCCGTGGGGACGCGCTGGCACGAGCGGCGCCAGGGCCCCATCGAACATCTCGACTGCTCGGGGAGCTTCGTGCCCGAAGAGCAGATGCCCGTGGCCGACATCGTGCTCGAGGCCGTCCTGGGCGGTGTATCGGTGACCGGGACGGTGACGGCGCCATGGTCCGGGACGTGCCGCCGCTGCCTGGCGCCGGCGTCGGGGGCGCTACGGCTGGCCGTGCGTGAGCTCTACACCGACGAGGGCGACGGCGAGGAGACCTATCCCCTCGTCGGTGACGAAGTGGACCTCGAGCCGCTCGTGCGTGACGCCGTGCTGCTCGAGCTGCCCCAGGCGCCGCTGTGTCGACCGGAGTGCCGGGGCCTGTGCCCGAGCTGTGGGGCCAACCGGAACGAGGAGACCTGTGGATGCGAGGCCATGCGCGATCCGCGTTGGGACGCGCTCGACGCGTTGCGGATACCCGAGGGCAGGGTGGAGAGTGAGTCCTCGAGCTCGCCGGCGTCGGGATAGCAGCCGAAACACGGCGCCCCGCCCCGCCTGGACCTAGGGTTGGGCTCAGCGGGGTAGCCTGGTTCGTCCCTGACCCGAGGTGAGCATCGATGGCCGTCCCCAAGAAGAAGACCTCCAAGGCGAAGAGCCGTAGCCGGCGGGCCTCGAACTGGGTCCTGAGCCCCCCGGCGCGCAGCGAGTGTCCTCAGTGCCGCCACGCCAAGGTGCCTCACCGGGTGTGCCCGACCTGCGGGTGGTACAAGGGCCGGCAGGCCATCGAGATCGACTAGTGGTTCCGCCTCGGCCCCGGCCCGAGGCACCGTCCGCGGGCGGGCTCCCTGTCGCCGTCGACGCCATGGGCGGCGACAACGCGCCCGGCGAGATCGTGGCCGGCGCCCGACGTGCTGCTGACGAGCTCGGCATCCCGGTGGTCCTGGTCGGGCCACCCGACGAGATCGGTGACACGGGTGGGCTCGAAGTCATCCCCGCCTCGGAGATCATCGCCATGGACGACGACCCCGCGACGGCGGTGCGTCGCAAGAAGGACTCGTCGCTGGTCCGGGCGGCCGAGGCCGTGCGCGATGGCAAGGCCCTGGCCATGGTGAGCGCGGGCAACACCGGAGCGGCCATGGCGAGCGCCTTGTTGCGCATGGGCCGGCTCAAGGGCGTGGTCCGACCCGCCATCGTGACGCCCATCCCGCAGCTGGGGTCGCATCCCGCCGTGCTGCTCGACGCCGGGGCCAACGCCGAGTGCACCGCGGCCATGCTGGTGCAGTTCGCCCAGATGGGCGCGGCCTATGCATCGGCGCGTTATGGGGTTGCGTCCCCGACGGTGGCGCTGCTGTCCATTGGGGAGGAGAAGTCGAAGGGCACCCCGCTCGTGAAGGAGGTCCACGAGCTGTTGGACCAGGCCCCCGACATCCGGTTCGTCGGCAATGCCGAGGGGCGTGATCTGCTGCACGCCCCCGCCGATGTGTTCGTGACCGACGGATTCACGGGCAACGTCGCGCTCAAGACCCTGGAGGGGGCGCTCCGGTTCTTCATGGACACACTGCTCGAGGTGTTCGCCGCCGACGAGGAGGCGAAACGCGCCGCCGAGGTGATGTTGCCCCGGCTGGCCCCCCTGGCCGCCGAGTTCGACCCTGACGGAATCGGCGGGGCGATGTTGCTCGGTGTGGACGGGGTCTGTGTCATCAGCCACGGCTCGTCCACCGCCACGGCGATCGTCTCGGCGGTGGCAGTGGCCCACGACGTGGCCGTCGCCGGCCTGGTGGACCGTCTGGCTCGCGCCGTCGCTCCCGCCTGAGTGGGAGAAACCACCCTCTGAACAGGGAGTTTATCGTTCCTGTGGGCTCGACCAGGTAGGATGCAGGCGGAATTCCGACCCCTGGAGACGCCGTGCCTGCAGAAACCCACGTGGAGAAGGGTCCCCTCGGACGCCACGAGGTGTTCGAGCTGGTCCGGGACCAACTCGCCGACATCTTGGAGATCGAGCCCGGTTCGATCAGTGAGTCCTCGTCGTTCGCCGAGGACCTCGATGCCGACTCACTTGCCCTCATCGAGCTCGTGGAGGGCCTCGAGGAGGAGCTGAGCGAGCGCACCGTCGGCTTTCGCATCGAAGACGAGGATCTCGAGGATCTGCGTACCGTTCGCGACGCCGTCGACTACGTGGTCGCCAAATTGGGAACGGCCTGAGACGGGAGACGAACCCGCCGGTCAGGGCGGCGCCGATGGTGGCGCGCCGGGCGCCAGCCGCGCCCCTCGCGGTTCTGAGCCTTCGGGCGCGGCGCCGAGGCGAATCGACGCCGGTGCCCGCCACGAGCCGCCGTCCTCGGGTGGGCAAGCCCTGAAGGCGTTGGCACGTCGTCTCGACTGGGAGTTCGACGACGACGCGCTGCTCGTCCAGGCTCTATCGCATCGCTCGTGGTGTGCCGAGGCCGGGGGCATCCCGTCGAACGAGCGCCTCGAGTTCCTGGGCGACGCCGTGCTCGGACTGGTCGTGGCCGAGCACTGCTACCGGGCCTATCCAGAGATGCCCGAGGGAGCCCTCGCCAAGGTGCGGGCCGCGGTCGTGAACACCACCGTGCTCGCCGAGGTGGCGGCCGGACTGGACCTCGGCGCCGCCCTCCTCCTCGGACGGGGCGAGGACGTGTCGGGGGGGCGGAGCAAGGCGTCGATCCTCGCCAACGCCGTCGAGGCGGTCATCGGGGCCGTGTACCTCGACGCGGGGTGGGAGGTGGCGTCGCGCGTGGTCCTCGACATCCTCGACGACCGGATCGCGCTGGCCGCGGCGGGCCCGGGGGCCGAGGACTTCAAGACGCGCCTGCAGGAGGTCGTCCTGCGCCGCATCGGTGAGCTGCCCCGCTACGAGGTGGAGGGCACCGGCCCCGATCACGCCCGCCGTTACCGGGCCCGGGTGCTCGTGGCCGGAGCCGAGCGTGGCGTGGGCGAGGGGCGGTCCAAGAAAGACGCCGAGCAGGCCGCGGCCCGCGTGGCGTGGGGGGTGCTCGTCGACGGCGACCCTGGGCCCGACGAGAGTACCGAGGACCCCGCCGACTTGGCGCAGGTCGAGCGCAAGGTGCGGGGCAGTGCCTGAGCTCCCGGAGGTCGAGACCATCCGCCGCGACCTCGACAAGGAGGTCGTGACGCGGCGGATCAAGACGGTCGAGGTGAAGGGCAAGCGCTCGATCCGCCGACACAAGAACAGCTCCGAATTCAAGGCGCGGCTCGAGGGAAAGCGCGTGGCGTCGATCCGCCGCGCCGGCAAATACCTCCTGCTGGGCCTCGACGGCGACGACGTGCTCGTGGTCCACCTCGGCATGAGCGGCCAGCTGTTGCGGGCCAAAGGGCCCAAGGACCCGATCGACAAGCACACGCACGTGATCATCACCTTCACCCAGGGCGGCCAGCTCCGCTTCGTCGACCCCAGGACCTTCGGCGAGATGTTTGTCACCAGCACCGACGAGCTCACCGCCCAGGTGCCCGAGCTCGCGCACCTCGGCTTCGACCCCCTCGAGGACGTCATGAGCTGGTCGCACTTCGGGCAACTGCTCGCGGATCGGCCCACGGCGCTCAAGACGCTGCTCATGGACCAGAAGTTCGTGGCCGGAATCGGCAACATCTACTCCGACGAGATCCTGTTCGCAGCCGGGCTCCGATACGACCGCCAGTCGAATTCGTTGAGTGCCCAGGAGATCCGCCGCCTGTACCGGGCCATGGTGGAGACCTTGTCCGAGGCCGTCAAACATCGGGGTTCGTCGCTCGCCGACGAGCAGTACCGGGACCTCTACGGCGCCATCGGCGATTACCAGGGCCAGCACCAGGTCTACGACCGCGACGGCCAGGCGTGCCGGCGGTGCCGCAACTCCATCGTCAAAGTGAAGGTCAACGGCCGCTCCGCGTTCCTCTGCGAGCACTGCCAGATCTGACCCGTGATCCGACCGCGGATCTGACCGCACGGGCCGCGCCCACGGGCGCGTGGCGCCCTCGTTGACCAGCCCGTTCATCGGGCGCGCGCGGGAGGTGGGGTCTGGGCGCGGGTATCACCGTTTCGAGGAGGCCGACGGGTAGGGTGGCGAGCGGTGTTCCTGAAGTCGCTCACCCTCAAGGGCTTCAAGTCCTTCGCGGATCCGTCCACGCTGCTCTTGGAGCCCGGCGTCACGGTCGTGGTGGGCCCCAACGGCAGCGGGAAGTCCAATGTGGTCGACGCCGTGGCGTGGGTGCTCGGCGCCCAGGGACCGCGCACCGTGCGCTCGTCGAAGATGGAAGACGTCATCTTCGCCGGCTCCGCCGACCGTCCGCAGCTGGGTCGGGCCGAGGTGTCGCTGACCATCGACAACCGCACCGGGAAGCTGCCGGGCGGGTTGGCCGAGATCACCATCACCCGGACGCTGTTCCGTTCCGGTGAGAGCGAGTACGCCATCAACGGCCAGCCGTGCCGATTGCTCGACATCCAGGAGTTGCTGTCGGACTCGGGGGTGGGGCGTCAGCAGCACGTGATCGTGAGCCAGGGGCAGCTCGGTGCGATCCTCGACTCGCGCCCCGAGGACCGGCGCGCCGTCATCGAGGAGGCGGCCGGGGTCTTGAAGCACCGCCGCCGCCGGGAGCGTGCCGAACGCCGCCTGGCCGCCACCGAGGAGAACCTCGACCGGCTCGGCGACCTGCTACGGGAAGTGAAGCGCCAGATCCGACCGCTCGAGCGCCAAGCCGCCTCGGCCCGGTCGCACGCATCATTGGCCGAAGAGCTGCGTGCCCTTCGCCTCCACCTGGTAGGTCGGGACATTGCCGCCCTCGACAAGCGTCGCGAGACGGCCACCGACGAACGGGCTCGACTGAGCCAGAGCGAAGCGGTGCTCGTGGGCTCGATCACCGAGCTCGACGCAGCCGCCGAGGCCACCGCCGCCGAGCTCGCCACCCAGCGCGAAGAGGATCTGGTGGTGGCCCTCACCCGGGTCCAGGGACTGGCCGAACGCTGTCGTGGGCTGCTCGGTGTCGTGGCCGAGCGTCGTCGTTCCATCGCACGCGCCCTGGAGGCGTCGGCGGACACCGACGTGGTGTCGACGCTCGAAGCCGATGCGGCCCGCTTGACAGCCGAGCTCGAGGCCACCACGCACGAGGACGACGCTCTCGCGCCCCACGCCGAAGAGGTCCGCCGGGCCGAGCACGCCCTGGCCAGTGATGTCGCCGCCCACGAGGCTTCGTTCGCCGATCTGGCCGGCCAGCACGCCGCCGAAGAGGCCTACGCCATGGCGCGCGGTCGCATCGAGCCTCTCCAGGGCGCCCTCGAGCGCGAGCAGGGTGCCCTGGCGCGCGCCGACGAGCGGTTGCGAGCCATCGACGTCCGGCGCGAGGCACTCGAGGCCGAGGCCGCTGATCTGACCCACCGGCTCCGGGCCATGGCGGCCGAGCACCCGCGCCTGGCCCGACGGGCCGAGCAGCTCCGCCTCGTCGCCGACGAGGCGGAGCGGGGTCTGCGCGACGCCGAGGACGCGCTGCGCGGTGCCGACCGTCAGCGTCACCGGCTCGAGGCGCGCGCCGAGGCGCTGGCGCGCCAGGTGGCCGAGGAGAACGCCGGGCCCGACACCGAGACGCTGGGCGAGGTGGCCGGCGTGGTGGGGATCCTCAGAGACCTCGTCGATATCGACGACGGATGGGCGGCCGCCTTTGAAGCCGCCGTGGGGGCCGCTCTGGGCGCCATCGTCGTCGAGGGCTCCGGTCCAGCGCGTGCCGTCCTCGCCGAACTGCACGAACGGGAGGTGGTCGGGACCGTCCTCGCCGCCACGGCGGTGAATGCGCCGTCGTCGGAGACGACGGGGTCCGACGCTGCCGACCTGCTGCGGCGCCACGTGCGACCGCGGGTGGCGGCGGTGACGGGTGTGCTCGACCGCCTCTTGCAGGGCGTGGTCGTGGTGCGCGGCGACTGGGCCGAGGCGGTCGACGTGGCTCTCGAGCGCCCCGACGTCACGGTGGTCAGCACGGACGGGGACCGCTTCTCCTCGTCGGGATGGGTGGTGCGCGCCGGTGCCCACGCGCTGGCCACCCTGGCCAGTCAAGCCGCCGTCGAGGCCGAGATGGCGGCCGAGGCGGCCGAACGTGCATCGAGCTTCGCCGACCAGGCGCGGGCGCGTGCCGCTGGATCCCGGGCCGAGGCCAGTGACACCACCCGCCAGGCGGAACGACTTGAGGACCAGCACCAGGGGTTGGAATTGGCCCGGAACCGTATGCAGTCCGAGGCCGAGCTCGTGGACCAGGAGCGGGTCGAAGCCGACCGCCAACGGGCTGCCATGGCCGAGCGTCTCGAGCGCGACGGTGCGGAGCTGGTGTCGTTGCGCGGCAGCCTGCCTGAGCTCGAAGCGACCGCGGCCGCCGCCGCCGGTCGTCTGGCCACGGCCGACGAGGCGCGTCGTCGCCTCGAGGAGCGCCGCTCGCACGTAGCGGTGCTCCGCCGGGATCTCGAGGTCAAGGTGGCGGGGCTGGTCGAACGGCGCGCCGTGTTGACGTCGCGTCTCGAGGACACCGAGCGCCGGCTGGCGGGCAACGTCGAAGCGCGCGAGCGCGCCGGGGAGCGCAGGCGGCGGCTCGAGGCGGGAGCCCTCGCCACCGATCGACTGGGTGCGACGGTGCAACACCACGCCGAGCGTCTGGCGGAGATGCTCGAGGGACTGCGGGCCCGGCGCAGTCGCCAGCTCGACGACGTGCGGGCCGGTGGGGCCCGGCTCGAATCGCTGCGCAAAGAGCGCGCCGAGGCCGACACCCGTCTCGCCGAGATCCGCCAGCGGGCGCAGCAGCTCGAGCTCCAGATGGCCGAGGCCACGGTCCGACGCGACACCGCCGTCGAGGCGCTGCGGCGCGAGCTCGGGTGTGAGCCCGAGGAGGCCATGGGCGCGCCTTGTCCCGAGCTTCCCGAGGGCGAGGACCCCGCCCGCCGCGCCGCGGTGGTCGAGCGGGAGCTGGCGTCGCTCGGTCCTGTCAACCCGCTCGCCCTCGAAGAGCTCGGCGCGCTCGAGGAACGGCACCGTTTCCTCGAGGAACAGGTCGAAGACGTGCGCCGGGCCCGACGCGAGCTGCACCAGGTGATCCGAGCCGTCGACGACGAGATCATGCGCGTGTTCGCCCAGGCCTTCGCCGACGTGAACGAGCACTTCCAGGTGCTCGTGGGCACGCTGTTCCCCGGTGGCACGGGGAGGTTGACCCTGACCGACGCCACGGACCTTCTCGACACGGGCGTTGAGGTCGAGGCGCGTCCGGCGGGCAAGAACGTGCGCAAGCTTTCACTGCTGTCGGGTGGCGAGCGGTCACTCGTGGCGTTGGCATTCCTCTTCGCCGTGTTCCGGAGTCGGCCGTCGCCCTTCTACCTGCTCGACGAGGTCGAGGCCGCGCTCGACGACGTGAACCTGCACCGCTTCCTCGACCTCCTCCACGAATTCCGGGGCGAGGCGCAGCTCATCATCGTGAGCCACCAGAAGCGGACGATGGAGGCTGCCGACGCGCTGTACGGCGTGACCATGACGCCGGGCGGCTCGTCCAAGGTGATCAGCCAGAAGGTGCGCCGCGAGCCCTCGGACGTGGAGCCCGCCCCAACCCCTGCCTGAGCGGCGCCACCGGCGCAGCGGGGACGCCGGCGCCGTCGCCCGGCATCGACCCCGTTAGGCTGCGACGCCATGCTCGCCCTCTGGATCGTCTTGGCCGTGGTCGTGGCGACGCTCGTCGTCGGCCTGGTCGTGGTCGTCCCGGCTCGGCGGCGGAGGAGTGGTGGCTCGGGGTCCGCGGGCGCGGCGACGGCGACCATCACGAAGCCTCCGACCGCACCGAAGGCGCCCCCGGTGGCGCCTTCAGCACCACCGGCCACCGCACCGCCCGAAGCTGAAGTTGAAGTCGAAGTCGCCGCCGCCCCCGAGCTCCGGGAGCGGATGGGCAAGACGCGCGGCCTGTTCTCGGGATACGTCCGGGCACTGCGGAGCCGTTCGTCGGTCGATGACGAGGCCTGGGACGACCTCGAGGAGGCGTTGCTGCGCGCCGATGTGGGAGTGGTCACCACGACCGCCCTCCTCGAGGACCTCCGGGCCCGTGTGCGTGCCGGTGAGCTTCGCGGCGCCGACGCCGTCGTGGCCGCGCTCCGGGAGGATCTGCGCCGGTCGCTCGACACCGCCACCGGGACCGGACTGTCCTTCGACACCGAGGGCACCTGCGTGTGGCTCTTCGTCGGGGTGAACGGGGTCGGCAAGACCACCACTATCGGCAAGGTGGCGCGCCGCGAGAAGGCGGCAGGCCGTTCGGTGCTCCTCGCCGCGGGGGACACCTTCCGAGCCGCCGCCGCCGAGCAGCTCGACCAGTGGGCGCAGCGCACCGGGGTCGAGATCGTGCGTGGCGCCGAGGGCGGCGACCCCAGTGCCGTGGTTTTCGACGCCGTGCAGCGGGCCCAGGCGCGCGGCAACGATCTTGTCCTGGCCGATACCGCCGGGCGACTCCACACCAAGGTCAACCTGGTCGAGGAGCTGAAGAAGATCCGGCGCGTGGCGGACCGGCCCCCCGGACACGTGACCGAGGTCCTGCTCGTGCTCGACGCCACCACGGGCCAGAACGGGCTCACCCAGGCGAGACAGTTCCTCGACGCCGTCGGGGTCACCGGGGTCGTGCTCACCAAGCTGGACGGGTCGGCCAAGGGCGGAATCGTCATCGCCATCCAACGTGAGCTCGGTCTGCCGGTGAAGCTCGTGGGCCTGGGTGAGGGCCCCGACGACCTCGTCCCGTTCGACGCAGACGAGTTCGTGGCGGCCCTGTTCGACTGACTCCTCGAGCACCGGGCCCGCCCCGGCGCCCGGTAGCCTGAACCTCCGCATGTTCGACGCACTCTCCGACCGTCTCGAGGGGATCCTCGGCCGCCTCCGCAGCCGAGGACGCCTGAGTGACGCCGACGTCGACGAGGCTCTGCGCGAGATCCGTACCGCGCTCCTCGAGGCCGACGTCGATGTCGCCGTGGCCCGCTCCCTGGTGGCAGGGATCCGCGCCCGGGTCGTGGGCGAGGAGCTGTCCAAGAGCCTGAGCCCCGGCCAGCAGGTGGTGAAGGCGGTCCACGATCAGCTCGTCGAGGTGCTCGGGGGTGAGACCCTGCGTCTCGCCTACGCCTCGGCACCACCGACGATCGTCCTCCTCGCCGGCCTGCAGGGATCGGGCAAGACGACCACCGCGGCCAAGCTGGCGCGGTGGTTCCGCCAGCAGGGGCGCAACCCGCTGCTCGTCGGTGCCGACCTCCAGCGGCCAGCGGCGGTCGACCAGTTGCGGATCCTCGGGGAGCAGGCCGGCGTCCCCGTCTTCAGCGAGCCCACCGATCCCGTGGCTGTCGCCGCGGCCAGCCTGCGCGAGGCCCAGCGCCTCGGACGCGACGTGCTCATCGTGGACACCGCCGGTCGCCTGGCGATCGACGAAGCGCTCATGGACGAGGTTCGGCGTGTCTCGGGGGCAGTGTTGCCGCACTACACGTTCCTCGTGATCGACGCCATGACCGGGCAGGACGCCGTGGCCACGGCGCGCGCCTTCCACGATTCGCTCGAGCTCGACGGCGTCATCCTCACCAAGCTCGACGGTGACGCGCGCGGCGGCGCCGCGCTGAGTGTCAAGGACGTGGTGGGTCGCCCCATCGCGTTCGCCTCCACCGGTGAGCGGCTCGCCGACTTCGACCTGTTTCATCCCGACCGCATGGCGAGCCGCATCCTGGGCATGGGTGACGTGCTCACCCTCATCGAACAGGCCGAGCGCGAGTTCGACCACGACGTGGCCACCGAAGGCGCCACCAGAATGCTCGAGGGCACGTTCACCCTCGAAGACTTCTTGTCCCAGCTCCAACAGGTGAAGAAGCTCGGATCGCTCGGTGGCCTCCTCGCGCTCATGCCCGGTGTGCCCAAAGAGGTCAAGCAGAACGCCAACATCGACGACGGACAGGTGGCGCAGGTCGAGGCGATCATCCGGTCCATGACACCGCGCGAGCGCGGTGAGCCCGGCGTCATCGACGGTTCGCGGCGCTCCCGGATCGCTCGGGGCAGCGGGACCACCACCCAGGACGTGAACCAGTTGCTACGCCAGTTCAAAGAGGCACAGCAGCTCATGCGGTCCCCGGGCATGCTCGGAGGGATGCTCGGCGGAGGTGCCAAGGGCAAGCTCGCCCAGGCTCTGGCCGACCGTGTGGGTGACGACGGCGGCCCCGGAGCCCCGGGCCTCGACTCCCTGGGCGCCCGATCCCTGGGCGCCGGGCAGCCGGGGGCGGGCCTCGGGTCTCTGGGTGGTGGGGCCAAGGGGCGCCCAGGCTCGAAGAAGAAGAAGGGCGGCCGGGTGACCCCGAAGGGCGGGGGCGGGCACTAAAGAGGTCTGGCCCGTGCCCGGGGCACCTCGCCGGGGCGTCACGGCAGGCCGGGTTTCGACCCCCATGCCGGTGGCGGGTCACAATAGGAGGTCCGCGCCCCGCGATTCCGAGGCCGGCACGACCAGGAAGGCAGGGAAGCAGACGGTGGCAGTGAAGCTCCGCCTCATGCGGATGGGCAAGAAGAAGCAGCCGACCTACCGCGTCGTGGCGGCCGACAGCCGGTCGCCCCGTGATGGACGGTTCATCGAGATCGTGGGGACCTACGCGCCCCGTGGGCGTTCCACGGCTGAGCCCGACGCCATAGTGAACATCGACAACGACAAGGCCCTCAAGTGGTTGCGCCAAGGAGCGCAGGCCACCGAGCGGGTCGAGAAGCTCCTGCGCACCTCAGGCGCCTGGGACGAGTTCAAGCCAGGATCGAAGTGAGCGAGACCGGGCTCGACGACATGGGCAACGTGCACGCCGAGGACGACGACGTCGATGACATGGCGGGGAACAGGGTCGACGACATGGCCGGCAACCGCGTCGAGGGTGGCAGCGCCCGAGCTGTGCTCGACTACATCGCCCGGTCCCTCGCCGGCGAGCCCGATGCCGTCGTGGTCGAGACCGAGGAGTCGAGTCGCGGGGTGCGCTTCCGCATCCACGTGGCCCCCGGCGACATGGGCCGCATGATCGGACGCCGCGGCCGCGTGGCGCAGGCGATCCGGACCGTCGTACGGGTGGCGGGATCACGCGAAGGGGTTGACACCAACGTCGACTTCGTCGACGACTGACGGTCCCGGACGCGACGCTCGTCGCCCTGCGGGCGCCGAGGGGTTGCTCGAGGTCGGTCGTGTCGGCAAGCCGCACGGGCTGAACGGCGAGGTGGTTGTCTCCTTGATCAGCAACCGCCCCGAGCGCGTCGCGGTCGGATCGACCTTCCTCACCGACGACGGCGCGTTGCGCATCGAGGCGTCGCGCCCGTTCGCCGACAAATGGCTCATGATGTTCGCCGGGGTCGACAGCCGGGAGCGGGCCGAATCGTTGCGGGGGACGGTACTGCGGGGGCACCCTCTCCACGACGACGACGCCTGGTGGGTCCACGAGCTCATCGGCTCGGAGGTGTGCGACACCGAGGGAGCGCACCTCGGGACGGTCGCCGGCGTCCTCGCTAACCCGGCCAGTGACCTCCTCGAGCTCGACGGGGGAGCACTCGTGCCGTTGCGCTTCGTGGTGGAGCGATCGGCGGGGCGGGTCGTGGTCGACGTGCCGGCGGGCCTTCTCGATCTCCCCGAGCACTGAGACGGTCCCCGGTGCGCATCGACGTCTTCACGATCTTCCCCGAACTCGTCGAGCACTACTGCGACGGGTCGCTCCTCGGCAAGGCGCGCCACCAGGGACTGCTCGACGTGCGCGTTCACGACCTACGCGCCGGCGCGGACGATCCGAGACGATCGGTCGACGACGCGCCCTTCGGCGGCGGGGCCGGCATGGTTCTCGCCCCGGGCCCGATCTTCGCCGCCGTCGAGGCGGTGGCGCCGCCCCGGCCCCTCTACCTGCTCGCCCCCGGCGGCCGCCGGCTCGACCAGCGCGTGGTGGAGGAACTGGCGGCGACGGGTGCCTCGCCGACGGGGGGGTTCTCGTTGTTGTGCGGGCGGTACGAGGGGGTCGACCAACGGGTCACCGACCACCTGGTCGATGGGGAGCTGTCGATCGGGGACTACGTGCTCGGCGGGGGAGAGGTGCCGGCGCTCGTGGTCATCGAAGCCGTCGCCCGCCTCGTCCCGGGCGTGATGGGGAACGAGGCCTCGGCGTTCGACGAGAGCTTCAGTGCGGGTCTGCTCGAGTACCCGCAGTACACCCGTCCTGCGGTGTTCCGCGGTTGGGAGGTGCCCGAGGTGCTGCTCAGCGGTGACCACGGGCGGATCGCCCGGTGGCGCCGGGCCACGGCCCTGCGCCGCACCCTGAGCCTGCGTCCCGACCTCGTCGAGGGCGTGGGCGGGCTGGCCGAGGCCGACGCCCGCCTCCTCGACGAGCTGTCCGACGAGCCGACTCCGAACCCGGGTGCGAGCTCCCGGTAGGCGGGGGTGTCCGGGGGGCGGCTATCGTGGCGTGCTCGGCAGGCTCTGCCCGGCTCGGCCGCCAGTTGCCGCTGTGGCCCCGTAGGCGCTGCCCAGCCGCTCGGAGCTGGACCTGTGAAGGGACGCGCGTCATGAACCCCACCGACATCGTCGATCGCGAGAACCTGAGAGACGACGTCCCCGATTTCCGACCGGGTGACACCTTGAAGGTGCACGTCCGGGTGGTCGAGGGCACCCGCGAGCGCACCCAGGTGTTCCAGGGGGCCGTGATCCGCCGCCAGGGCACCGGGGCCCGAGAGACCTTCACCGTTCGCAAGCTCAGCTTCGGGGTCGGGGTCGAGCGCACCTTCCCCGTGCATTCGCCCGTCCTGGCCAAGATCGAGGTCGTGACGCGTGGCGACGTTCGGCGGGCCAAGCTCTATTACCTGCGTGGCCGCGTAGGGAAAGCCGCCAAGATCAAAGAGAAGCGGGCGGCGCGCACCTAGCGCGCCGTTCGTGGCACGCGGGTCGACGCCGAAGTAGCCCAGGGACGATGAGCGAAGAAGACCTCGAACGATACGAGGCCGAGATCGAGTTGGCGCTCGTCCAGGAGTACCGGACGGTGCTGCCCCTGTTCAATTACGTGGTCGAAAGTGAGCGCCGATTCTACTTGGCCAACGAGGTGAAGGTGACGGTGCGCGACGCGTCGTCACCCACCTGTGTCGAGATCGAGTTGGACGATGCCTGGGTGTGGGACATGTACCGACCCGCCCGCTTCGTGCCGCACGTGCGCGTCCTCACGTTCCGGGACGTGAACGTCGAGCGGCTGCCCGACCGCGACACCTGATGGCCGTTTCTCGTCGCGCCGCCCTGGGCGGGCGCGGCGAGGATGCGACCGTGGCGTGGTACCAGAGTGCCTCGTACGTCGTCCTCGATCGCAACTGGCGTTGCCGCGACGGCGAGCTCGACGTGGTGGCGCAGAGTGCTGACGGTGGCGTGCTTGTGTTCTGCGAGGTCAAGACCCGGAGCTCGGCGATGTTCGGCTCTCCTTTCGAGGCCGTCGGGCCGGCCAAGCAACACCGCGTGCGCAGGTTGGCGAGCATGTGGCTGCGCAGCGAGCGCGGCGGGTCGGGCCACTACGAGCGCATCCGGTTCGACGTGGCCGCCGTGACGAAGGGGCCCGGTGGGACCCTCGAGGTCGAGGTGCTTCAGGACGCCTTCTGACAGGGGCGACCCGACATGTCGGGCGGGCGCAGTCCCGCGGCCTGGGGCGCACCGGTGTCGGTGGGTATGGTGTCGCCGTGAGCACCGAGACGATCATCGTGGAGCGTGACGACGGGGTCGTCACCGTGACGCTGAACCGACCTGAACGCAAGAACGCCGGGAACGGCCTCATGTGGCAGGAGCTGAACGACACGTTCACCGAGGTGGCACGACGGCGCGACGACCGCGTCGTGGTTGTCACCGGTGCCGGGGGCGCGTTCTGTTCCGGCGCCGACATCGCCGACCCGCGCGGTGTGAGTGGTGATCCCGAAGATCCCCACATCGTCCGCATGCAGTTCTTCGGTCAGGTGATGCTGGCCCTGCATGAGTTGCCCAAGCCCACGATCGCCAAGATCAGGGGCATCGCGGCGGGGGCGGGCATGAGCCTGGCGCTGGGGTGCGACCTCACCGTCGCCTCGGACAACGCCCGGTTCTCGGAGATCTTCGCCCGGCGGGGTCTGTCGGTGGACGGCGGCTCCTCGTTCCTGTTGCCCCGGCTCGTCGGTCTGCACAAGGCGAAGGAGCTGGCCTACTTCGCCGACATCCTCTCCGCCGAGGAGGCGGCCTCCTACGGGCTGCTCAACCGAGTGGTCCCCGATGACGAGCTCGATGGTTTTGTCGACGGGTGGGCCCGGCGACTGGCCCAAGGTCCGCCGCTGGCGCTGGCCATGACGAAGGACCTGCTCGACAACTCCATGTCGTTGACCATGGCCCAGGCCCTCGAGGCCGAGGCCCGTTGTCAGACGATCAACTTCTACAGCGAGGACACCGCCGAGGCCATGCGGGCGTTCGCCGAGAAACGGGAGCCGAGGTTCAAGGGTCGTTGAAGGCGCGACTGGTCCTGGTCGTCGTCCTGGGTGCCCTCATGAGCGCGTGCGGGCAATCGGGCGGACACGTGATCGGCGTACCCACCAACGGCGCTCCGACCACGGGGCCGGGCGGGCCGGGGTACATGGTGCTGACGGCCGAGGTCAAAGGCCTCGGCACTGTGCTCGTCGACGGGTACGGGCTCACGCTGTATCTCTTCGTCCCCGACCACGGCTCGGGCCACTCGACTTGTGCGAGCTACTGCGCCACCCAGTGGCCGCCCGCCACCCTGCCGGCCGGCGTGACCATCCCAGTCATCGGCGGTCGAGTGGACCGGGCCCTCATCGGCACCACCCGTCGGGGCGACACGCTGCAGGTCACCTACAACGGCTGGCCGTTGTACCGGTGGATCGGTGACACCTCCGCCGGGGAGGCGACCGGCCAGGGCATCACGAATTCGGGGGGTCTTTGGTACGCCATCGACGCCGCCGGTCAACCCGTCCACTGAGCGCCGTCGTGGGGCGCGCCGACGCCGGCGGGAACAGCGCCACCGGTCGCAGCCTGCCTTCGAGGCTCCTCGTCCCGCGCGCGTGGCCCGGCATCGTCCGAAAGGTCTTCACCGAGGCCGTCGAGGACCGCGTCACCACCAGCGCGGCCAGCTTGGCCTTCCACGGGTTCCTGGCCATCTTCCCCGCCATCATCGCGTCGGTCGGTGTGGTGGGGCTCGTCGGCTTGTCGGCCTCGCAGTTGCGCAGCCTTGTCCACGGCGTGGACGTGGTGCTCCCGGTGCAGATGTCACAGACGATCGACGACGCCCTGCGTAACCCCGTCAAGGGTGCCGGCTCCGGGCTCGAGATCGGCCTCGGTCTCACCTTGGCGCTGTGGAGTGCGGTCGAGGCGATGGCCGCGCTCCAAGTCGGACTGGACGTGGCTTTCGAAGTGCGCTCGGACCGCGGCTTCGTCCGTCGGCGGTTGGTGGCGGTGCCGCTCGTCGTCCTCACCATCGTCCTGGGGGGTGCGGCCTCGGGGCTCCTGGTCCTGGGCGACCCGATCCGCGCCTTGCTCCCGACGTCGTTCGCGCTGGCCCGATCGACCTTCGACGCGGCGTGGACGGTCGTCCGCTGGGCCGGTGCCATGGCGCTCGTGGTGCTCCTCCTCTCGGTGTACTACTCCTTCGGGCCCAACCGGACGAGGAGCCGGCTGCGCTGGGTGAGACCCGGAGCGGTGGTGGCGGCCCTGGGCTGGCTCGGGACGTCGGCGGTGTTCTCGTTCTATCTGGATCACTTCGGCCACGAGTCGCGCACCTACGGTGCCTTGGCGGGCGTGGCCGCTCTGCTCCTGTGGCTGTACCTGACGGCGTTGGTGGTCATGCTCGGTGCCGAGCTCGACTGCGAGCTGACCCGGAGCCCCGCCGTACCGGTCGGAGCGCCGTCGGCGTAGCTCCACGGGGGAAGTCCGGGGTCGGCGGCCTCTGGCGCCTTCCGATACACCCGACCCCTACGCTCCAGGAGCACCTCGCGTGGCCGGTGCCCTCGGGCGGCCCGCTCCTGTGGAACGGCACGGACACCGTGTCGCTGTACCCCGGAGTCTCCGCCATGCTCGCTTGCGTTCCTTCCGCCACCCTGTACGGGGTCGACGGTCGTCCCGTCTCGGTCGAGGTCCACGTCTCGGCCGGGCTGCCCGGCTTCACCATTGTCGGATTGCCCGACGCGGCGGTGCGTGAGTCACGGGACCGGGTCAGAGCCGCATTGCTGTCGAGCCACCTGTCATGGCCGTCGCGCCGGGTCACGGTCAACCTGGCAC